>JALEZD010000002.1 GCA_022772735.1 Erysipelotrichaceae bacterium | reverse complement strand
TAAGGAATCACATGGATTAAGATACACTAGACTTAGAGGGTTAAAGAAGAATCAGAATCAGGCACTGATTATTTTTGCATGCCATAATCTGAAAAGGATGGCAAAATGGAGTTGGTATTTTACACAAAAAACACCTATTTCATTTATTTTTTACGATTATATTACTAATTTATTTGATTTAACATTTAAAAAAGTGATACTTTCATTTGAAAGTACCGCTTTGTCAACAAACTGAGCATTGTAGATAGCTACAATGCTTTTTAAAATATAACAGTTAATAGCATTTTGAATTTTTCTTTTGCGTAGACTGCATGTGGTATTGTTGCAGGCATAATTAATGTTTCGCCTTCTTTTAAGTCGTGTTTTACATCACCAACTGTTAAAGTTGCTTCACCTTCTAAGATTTGAACAAAAGCATCACCTGTAGATTTATGTGAGCTTATCATTGTATCCTTATCAAAAGCAAACAATGTCATACCAACTGAGTTATTTTGAACAAGTGTTTTACTTACAACTTGATTTTCTAAAACAGAAACCTGGTCTTTTAAGTTTAGAATTACATTTTTATCTATATTTTTTAACATATCATTCCTCCACTTCTAATTTTAACATCATACTGCAAAGTAATGTGTAATTACTATCTTTTATATTATGAAGTTTTTTAATTATATGCTATATTATTGAGTATGCAAAATTTAACTCAAGATATGACAAAAAAGAATCCACTTGGATTAATATTAAAATTTGCGATTCCTTTATTGATAGGGAATATTTTTCAACAAGCATATACTATAGTGGATTCTATAATTGTTGGAAGAGGTGTTGGCTCTTTTGCGCTTGCATCAATTGGGGCTGTTGACTGGTTACAATGGATGCTTAGTGCTTCCCTTATAGGTTTAGCACAAGGTTTTGGAGTTGCATTTTCAAGAAGTTTTGGAGAGAAGGATTATAAAGAGTTAAAAAATAATATTTATATAGGTTTTATACTTTCTGTAATTATTGGAGTTTTATTTGTTGTATTTTCAGAAATATTTTCTTATAAATTGTTGATTTTATTAAATACCCCTACAGAAATAATTTATCTTTCGCTAGAATATATTAGATTTTTATTTTTAGGTTTAATAATAGTTATGATGTATAACTTTTTGGCAAGTATACTTAGGGCAATAGGGAATAGTAAAACACCGCTTATTGCGATGATTTTTGCGGCTATTATCAATATTTGTTTGGATATATATTTTATATTTGAACTAAAAATGGGTGTTAAGGGAGCAGCAATCGCAACAGTTATTGCACAATTTTTTAGCGCAATATATTGCTTTATTGTTTTAAAAAAAATCGAAATATTAAATTTCACTAAAGAAGACTATAAATTTAACATTAATAAGGCAATTTATTTGTTAAAACTTGGGCTGCCTATGTCTTTTATGAACATAATTATTGGCATAGGAGGAATAATTGTTCAAAGAGTTACAAATATATTTGGAATAGTTTTTGTGACAGGAGTTACAATTACCAACAAACTCTACGCATTATTTGAAATTGGAGGAACTTCCATTGGTTTGAGTGTTGCGACATATACTGCACAAAATCATGGCGCAAAAAAGATTGATAGAATATTTAAAGGATTTAAAGCTGCGGTTGCACTAGCAATTATATCTTCATTTATAATAGGTGGATTGATGATAGTTTTTGGCAAAAATATTATTAGTTTATTTATTGATGGCAATTTAGATAATTCAAAAAAGATTATTGATGTTTCTTATGCTTATCTTTCTGTAATGTGTTTTGGATTATGGTTGTTGCATTTGTTGCATATATTTAGATCTACATTGCAGGGATTAGGCAATACGCTTTTTCCACTTTATTCAAGTATTATTGAGTTTATTTTAAGAGTAACAACTGTACTTGTTGCATCAAAGATTATTGGTGGGAATGCAATATTTTATTCGGAAATTAGTGCGTGGATTGGTGCTGTATTATTTTTAGGTACAGGAGTTTATTTGTCATTTAATAATTTGGAAAAATTTTGTGAAATTATTTGAAATGAGGATTATTTGTTGACAAGTTTTAATAGTTAGTTATAATTCTAGGGGAAAACGTATGGAAATTAGAGTTAAGGCATATTCTAAAGATTTTATTAATAACGAAAAAATGCTTATTAAAGACGGTGTTGCATATTTGTTTGACGACAACCATTTAAGTTATTTGGAGGATCTTGAGGATATTGGTGTTAGGCACGAAATTATTTTAAACGATGATGAAGTTATACTTAAAAGAAGTGGTGATTTTCAAAGTGTAACTTCACTTAAATTAAATGAGTATAGGGAATCTGTTGTTAAAAGCATATATGGGGATTTACGATTTGATAGCTTTTTAAAAAAATGTGAAAAAAGCGATGATAAGTGGTGTATTGAGTATATGCTGTTTAATGGTGAAGATTTAATAACTCATGTGGAAATTGTTTGGGAGTTAAGTGGTGTTTCAAATTAATATTTTCTAAGTTTGTAGGAGGAATTTTAATGAGCGCAAAATCGATGACAGATGTTGCATATGAATATTTATCTAAAAGAAAGAAAAGTGTTGAATTTTTAAAATTATGGAATGAAGTAAATTTAGTAATGAGTTTTCCAGAAAATAAGGTTGCAAGTAAAAAAGCTCAATTTTATTCAGAACTTATGTTAGATAATAGATTTGCATCTTTAGAAGATAACAAATGGGATTTAAGAAATCGTCGTAAATTTGATGAAGTATTTATTGATACTGATGCAATAATTATCGATAGTGATGACGATGAAGAAGAATTAGAGTTAGATGAAGAAGAAAAAGAAGAAGATTTTATTGAAGAATAATATTTAAAATTAAACATTATACTTTAATTTAATCTTGAATTGATATAGAATTATACTGTTTAATAGGAGGAATTATTTATGGTTCTAGTTTCTGCAAAAGAAATGCTTGAAAAAGCACACGCTGGTCACTACGCAGTAGGTCAATTTAACATCAACAACATGGAATGGATTAAATCAATCTTAGCTGCTGCTGAAGAAGCAAAATCACCAGTAATCTTAGGGGTATCTGAAGGTGCTGGTAAATACATGGCTGGTTATAAGAATGTTGTTGGAATGGTAAAAGAAATTCATGATTTCTTAGGTGTTAGTGTTCCAGTTGCGATTCATTTAGATCATGGTTCATATGATGGAGCAAAAAAAGCTATTGAAGCTGGATTTACTTCAGTAATGTTTGATGGTTCTCATTTCCCATTTGAAGAAAATGTAGAAAAATCAAAAGAAATTATTGCTTATGCACATGGAAAAGGAATTTCAGTTGAATGTGAAGTTGGCGGAATTGGCGGAGAAGAAGATGGAGTTGCTTCAATGGGTGAACTTGCATGTCCTGAAGAATGTGGAAAAATCGCAAGTTTAGGAGTTGACTTCTTAGCTGCTGGTATTGGTAATATTCATGGTAAATATCCTGAAAACTGGGCAGGTTTAAACTTTGAAGTTCTTGGAAAAATTCAAGAAGCAACAAATGGAATTCCACTTGTATTACATGGTGGTTCAGGTATTCCTGCAGATCAAGTTGCAAAAGCAATTGCACTTGGTGTTTCAAAAATAAATGTTAATACTGAATTACAATTAGAATTTGCTGCTGCAACAAGAAAATATGTTGAAGCTGGAAAAGATTTGGAAGGTAAAGGATATGATCCTCGTAAACTTCTTGCTCCAGGTGCAAAAGCAATTCAAGAAAAAGTTGTAGCAATGATGAAACAATTTGGTTCAGCAGATAAAGCTTAATCAAAACAATAGCCTCGAATAGAGGCTTTTTTATTCAAAAGGAGGGTATATGAAAGCTGTTTTATTTGATATGGATGGAGTATTAATAGAATCTGAAATTTATTATATGAATGGAACATATAAATGGATGAAAGAAAAAGGTTATAAGGGAAGTTTTGAAAATTTATGTAGAATTGTAGGAACAACTCTTGAAACAACATATAAGATGTTGTCAGATATGTTAGATAATAAATATTCTGCAGAAGAAGTAAAAAGTTTTAATGAGAAATATTTTTCAGATTACCCTCTTGATTTTAAAAATATAATGAAATCAAATGCATTAGAGTTAATGTGTTTTTTAAAGAATAACGGAATAAAAATTGCAGTATGTTCTTCAAGTCCTAAAGATAATATACTTCATGTAATGAAAGAGTGTGGTTTTGATAAATATGTTGATTATCTAGTTAGTGGTGAAGAATTTACCCACAGTAAACCTAATCCTGAAATATATTTGACTGCATGTAAAGAATTAAGTGTTAGTTCTGAGGATTGTTTTGTGATTGAAGATTCAAAGATAGGAATAGCTGCTGGTAAAAATGCAGGAATAAAAGTTATTGCGATTAAAGATTCTAGATTTTTTCAAGATCAATCAGATGCTGATTTTATTTTTGAGACAATGGAAGAAATTGAGTTGTTTTTTAAAAAACATTTAAATTCTTTGGTATAATGTAAAGGAAATTGAAAGTGGGTTTTATGGAAAATGTTATTAAAATAAAAGGTGGACAAGAATTAAGCGGGGAAGTTACTATTAGCGGTTCAAAAAATGCAACTGTTGCACTAATACCTGCTGCAGTGTTAGCACATGGTCCAGTTACTATAGTTGGGGTTCCATCAATCTCAGATGTAGATTCACTATCTGCTATTTTAGCCGATTTGAATGTTGAAGTTATTAAAAAAGCGAAAGATCATATAATTATTGATCCTACAAATATAAAAAATGTATCTTTAGATACACCAGCGGTAACAAAATTAAGAGCTTCTTATTATTTTATGGGGGCACTTCTTGGTAGATACGGTGAAGTAAAAATTAAAATGCCAGGAGGGTGTTATTTAGGTCCTCGTCCAATTGATTTACATTTAAAAGGATTTGAAGCACTGGGTGCAGATGTTAAGTATGAACAAGGATGTTATTTAATAAAGGCTAAAAAGCTTGTTGGTGCAAAAATATTCTTAGATATTTCTTCTGTTGGTGCAACAATAAACATTATGATGGCTGCAGTGTATGCACAAGGTAGAACCATAATTGAAAATGCTGCAAAAGAACCAGAAATAATTGATGTTGCAACATTATTAAATAAGATGGGTGCTAAAGTTCGTGGGGCAGGTACTAATGTTATTACTATAGATGGTGTTGACAAACTTATGGGTTGTTTCCATGAAATAATTCCAGATAGAATAGAAGCAGGAACTTATATTATTTTAGCAGCAGCTGTTGCTAAAAAAATAACTGTAAAAAATATAATTCCTCAACATTTAGAGGCACTTTTATCTAAACTTGAGGAAATGGGAGTTAAGATGGAAGTTGGAATTGATAGCATCGTAATTGAAAAAAGTAAAAAATTAAATCCAATTGATATCAAGGCTTCACCATATCCAGGATTTGCAACAGATTTACAACAACCACTAACATCATTACTTACAAAATGTGATGGAGAAAGCTCTATTATTGATACAATTTATCCAGAAAGATTCAAACATTGTATTGAACTTCAAAGAATGGGTGCGAATATAGAAATTGGTCATGGAAAATCAATTATAAAAGGTTCAAATGATTTATTTGGAGATGTAGTTGAAGCAACAGACTTAAGATGCGGAGCAAGTCTTGTGATTGCAGGTTTAATGGCTAGTGGAACAACAGAAATTCATGGGACTTTACATATAGATAGAGGTTATGAAGATATTGATGGCAAATTAAAAGCACTAGGTGCTATAATATGGAGAGAAAATCTTTAACTGTAATAATATTTTGGGGAGGATATTATGAAAAATTTATTTAAGTTTTTAATAACGATAATGATTTCAATGTTTGTGTTAAACACAAATGTTAGTGCGGCAACAACAGTTTCAAATGAAACAGATTTGAAAAATGCGATAAATAATAATCAAGATGTTGTTATAGGAAGTAATTTTACAATTACTTCAACAATTAATATTCCAAGTAGTTATAGTGGAACTATTGATGGGCAAGGTAATACTCTTACTTTAGGTAATAACGTTTTTGAGATGTTTAATATATCAGGTGGGAACCCTAAGTTTACTAACTTAAACTTGGATGGTGCAACACATGGTAGATTAATCAGGATAAACGGTGGAACACTTTCTTATACTGGTGGTAGTTTAAAAAATGGCAGAAGCTGGGTTGAAGGTGTTAGCCAATCAAGTGATTATAGTGATGGTGGTGCAGTTTATATTGCTAAAGCAAAAGCAACATTTACTGGAACAACTTTTGATTCAAATATAGGTGTTAGACCAAATAACCCTCAACCTCGCCCTGATATGAATGGGCATGGTGGTGCAATATATGCGAATGGTTCAGAAATTACTATAGAAAATTCAACAGTTTCTAATAACGTTTCCGGTTTAAACTCAGGTGGAGGATTTTTATTTTCTGATAACTGTACAATAGTTGCCAATGGGAACACATTTTCAAACAATCATGCACATGCAGTTTCATCTACGTATGTAAACCAAGGTGGAGTGTTCTATCTAAATAATTCAAGTACATTAAATTCAAATACAAATATATACAATATTGGTGCAACTTTTAACACAGGGGGTGCAATATATACATACGCTTCAACTGTTACATCTACAAGTGATAAATTTAATGCGAATAATCTTGGAGATGGATATGGTATAAGTGGTGGGGCTATATGTTCTTTAAATTCTACACTTACTGTAAATTCAGGAGAATTTAAAGTTATAGGAAATAGTAAAGTTATATATGCTGGTGGGATGATTGATATTGTTGGTAGTGGAAATGTAAAAATTTTATCATCGATATTTGAAGGTTCTGGTGCATGGTGGAATGGACCATCTACTGCAACATATGGTGGTGGAATTGCATTTGAAACTGGTTCAACTGCAACAGCATTAATTGAAGATTCTACATTTAAAAATATGGCTGCAGATGAAAATGGTGGTGCAATATCTGTTTCAACAAAAAAAGGTGAAGCATCATCTGTAAATTTAACAATTAAGGGTTCAACTTTTCAAAATACAAGAACTAGATTTGCATGGAAAGATACAGTAGGCGGTGGTATTTATGTTGGACCAGGGAATACTGTAAATATTGAAAATACATATATGACTGGGCTTTTTGCAGTTCGTGGTGGAGCAATATATAACGATGGAACTGTAAGTATAGGTGCAAACTCTAGTTTAATAGATAATACTGCTTACGAAATTGGTGGAGCAATTTACAATGATGGTGTTTTAACAGTAGATTCTGCAAAATTAACAAACAACAGAAATGCAGAAGGAAGATTATATCCAGGTAAAAATGAGATGGTTGGTGGTAACATTTATGCAAATAAGGATGTTACCATAACACCAAATGCTAGTTTTGATGAAAATGATGTAAGAGTACTAGATGGGCAATCTTCAATTTTATTGACTGGAACATTAACTAATAAAATAAATGTTTCAATTAGTGAACGACCAATTGGAAACATAGGTGAAGTTTATTATGAAGGTGCACAAAGATATATTGGATATACTGTTGCAAAAGGAAGTAATGGATATGTGGCAACTGAAACTGATGCACAAAAAATACATTATGTTTCAAAAGATTCATCACAAGCCATAGCAGCATTTAGTGATGTTACATCTGTTGGACAATGGGATTATGTTTTGGATTCTGTTAAAAATCATGTTGTTTTAGGGCAAAGAGCAAAAATGATTTATCATGCTAACCTAGGTCAATTTAGTGATACAACAACAGAAAAAGAACAAATATACACAATATATTCTTCAAGTTCACCATGGACAAATATTCCACAGTTAACACCATGGGATTCAAATGATAACCCAACGAGAAATAATTTTACATTTGTTAATTGGTATAATCATAACGCTGATGGTAGTGAAGATAACTCTCCTATAACAGACAATGAAATAATAGCAAATAAAGATGCAAATAAATTTGATTTTACGCTGAAGTTCACTTCAAGCACTACACCTATTACAACTATTGTCTCTCCACATATTATGCATGCATATGCAGGGTGGAGTGCAGAAATGAAAATTGTTGTAACAAAAATTTGGGATGATGGACAAAATGTTGAAGGATTTAGACCTAACTCAATAGTTTTGACTTTAACTCCAAGTGTAGGTAATAAAAAAGTTGTTACTGTTCAAGGAGATGTTAATAATGATCAATGGACTTATACCTTTGATAAATTGTTGAAATTTGATTCGAACAATAATCCAATAACTTATACTATTTCCGAACAACCTATTTTAAATTATAGAATTCCAGAGATTAGCAACATACAATTTGATGCTAGTAATACAACAGGAACTGTTCAAATTACAAATAGAAGGACACCTGAATATATAAGTATTTCTGGAAAGAAAGTTTGGAATGACAGCAATAACCAAGATGGAATTAGACCACAAAGCATTGAAGTTTTATTAAAAAATGGTGCAGATGTTGTTGATAGAACTTCAATTAATGGAACTGGAAATGAATGGAATTATACATTTAATAATGTATTAAAATATAAAAATGGAGTTGAAGTTGCATATACAGTAGATGAAACTGATATCAGAGCTGAGTATACAAAGAACATTCAAGGATTAACAATTACAAATTCTTATACTCCTCAAACAAAATCTATAACTGTTGAAAAAATTTGGGAGGATTCTCAAAATCAAGACGGAATTAGACCAAATCAAATAGTTGTTAAATTACTAAAAAATGGTGTAGATACAACTCAAAGAGTAACTATTAGTGAAGATGCTCAAGGCAAATGGATTGGCACATTTAGTAATTTACCAGTGTATGAAAGTGGAGTTGAAATTGCATATACTGTTGAAGAAGAACCAGTTGATGGATATGTTCCAAGTGTAAGTAATTTTATAATTACAAATACACATACACCAGAAAAAATAAAAATTTCTGGTGAGAAAACTTGGAATGATAATGGGAATCAAGATGGAGTTAGACCAAATAAAATCTCAGTTTCATTGATGAAAGGAAACAATCTAATTGAAACTATAGAGGTAACTGATGCTAATGGATGGAAATATGAGTTTAGTGAAGTTGATAAATATGAAAATCAAGGTCAAGTAATTTCATATTCGGTAGTAGAAGAACCAGTTGATAAATATACAACTAGCTATAATGGCTATAATGTTGTTAATACACATATTCCTGAAGTAAAAGAAATAGAAATTACAAAAGTTTGGAATGATGCTGAAAATCAAGATGGAATTAGACCAAATGAAATCACTGTTGATTTGCTTAAAAATAATGCAGTACTTCAAACAGTAACATTAAAAGCTAACGAGGGATGGAAAAAGGTAATTAGTGGATTACCAGTTTATGAAAATGGAGTAGCTATCAATTATTCTATTACTGAAAATCCAGTTGCTAAATATGTAAGTACAATAAATGGATTTACTGTTACAAATGAATATACACCTGAAAAAATTAACATAATCGTTAAGAAGGTATGGGATGATGTTGAAGATAAAGATAAAATTAGACCAACTGAAGTAACCGTTGAGTTATTAAAAAATGGTGTAAGAACTGGCAATGTTGCTAGCATTAAAAAAGACAATAATTGGGAATATGAATTTGTTGACTTGGATAAATACTATAAAGGAAATTTAGTTGAATATTCTGTTGTTGAAAATGAAGTTAACGGTTATACAACTTCATATACACCAGTTGAAAATGGGGTAATAGTAATTACAAACAAACACTTAGTTAAACCTGTTATTCCAGCAATTTCAAATAATCCTAAAAAACCAGAAGTTAAAATCACTTGTGAAGATGAAGGAAAAGTTTGGAGTGAGGAAAAACAAAGTTGTGTTTACAATGTAAAAGCATATAAGGTACCTGACACAGGTTTTAATAGTAATATGTCTATAAACCTATCCGTTTTATTTACATCACTAATTACTTTATTTAGTATTAAAAAATTTATAAAGAAATAAATTTTATGATTATATGTAAGGTTGATTTTGAAAAAGTGATGTGATAATATGATTAAGCACTTACTTTGGACTGATATGAAGTTTAAGGCGGAAGGGAGAATTGGAAATGAAACAAGGAATACATCCAGAATACCAAAAAATAAAAGTAGTATGCACAAGCTGTGGAAATGAATTTGAAAGTGGTTCAACAAAAAAAGAAATTAAGGTTGACACTTGTTCAAACTGTCATCCATTCTTTACAGGAAGACAACGTTTTGCTGCTGCTCAAGGACGTATTGAGAAATTCAATAAAAAGTTCGGTATTAAAGACGGAGAATAATTTATATATAAATCACCTCATAAAAAATGAGGTGATTTTTTTGTGCAAATTACTATTTTAATATTAATAAATATGATAATATGTTGAATGAATACACATTTAATTGTGGGGGAGCAATAAATGAAGAAAATATTACTATTACTAGTTACATTTTTTATGTTGATGGGTGTTATAAATCTTTATGCTGAAGAAGGAAGTAATACACCTGCGGTTGAAGAAACAACAGAAACTACAACTAACGAAACAGCAAATGAAACAACAAATGAAACAACAAATAAAGAAGAAAACTCAAATCCAGAAGTTGTTAATGAAGAACCTGCTGCTAGTGATAGTATGGATAGTGCTGTAGAAAATTCGAAAGAGGATGCTGCAACAACTGAAAGTTTACCTGCTTCTGTTATGGAGAATGCCATAAATGTTAGTGAAGGGGTAAGTCTCAGAAATGCACCTTCAACAATAAAATATAATGTTACTATAATGACTGAAGGAAAAGAAGCAGACGGAAGTGACAAATTAATATATTGGTCTGGGGAACAAATTATGCCTAGAGCAGCTTTTGATATTTCTGGAGATGGAGTAAACATTGTAAATGCTTCTACAAAAATAACTGTTCCGAAAGTCAAAGTGAATAATAAAGTTGTAATAAGTAAACCAACTTTTGTTATTCTTGATAGTGCGAAAACAAGTGTTGAATCAGAAGATGAGAATAACTGGTATATGACATATACATTTGAATCGTTAAAAGGTGGTTCAATAGCACTTTCACCATTCCCTTTTAATTTTGTAAATCAAATAACACCAGATGGTACTACTGTTACACCAAAGTATGAATTGTTTGATGGTAGTGGAAATCTTTTGGATAGTGCAACTACAACCTACACTGCAAAAGTACAAGGTTATAATTCAAGAAAGTTTTTAGAACATCAAGGATGGATGCAAACAAGAACATCTATTGATGATAATGCATTAGTAAGAGTTGTAAGAAGACAAGAGTATAAAGATGTACAAGCTGATACACATACACCTGCAGATACAGGGTGGAGTGTTACTTACGGAGTTCAAATATATTCTGAATCAACAAACGCAAACCAAGGTGTATTTACTCTTACTGGCTCAAATATAAAACTTATTGATTACTTACCCGCTGGTGCAGAATTGTCTCAAACAAGTATTAATGATGGATGGGTATATGATGCAGCTAGTCATTCTGCAACATGGCAAGGACCAGCTGAGCAGTTTTCTATGGGGTGTGGTAATGGGTGTACATGGACTGGATGGGGTAAAAAAATTGTTTTAGTTTTTAAAAATTATCCTATTCTTTTAAACCAAACTGCTACAAATAAAGTTCCTACAAGTCATGTTTTTACAAATAAAGCAGATTTTTATGTTTTCCCAGGTGAAGCAAATGAAAAGCAATACGACCAAAGAGAAGTTAAAGGAATATTTGAATCATATGAAACAACTTATGTTCCTGGCTCTTGGTTTTCGTTTGATTTATGGGGAGCTACAAACAATAGTTTTGGACCAAACAATTGGAACAATGTTTATGTAGAATCAGAAAATGATATAACAGTAAATGCTGGTGGAAATAAATCTTTACATTACAATGCAAGTATTATTAAAATTCATTCAGGAAACACATCAAATCCAACTGATTTTAGTGGTGGTTCTTCTTACGAACTTTCAAGTGTAAGATTTGTTAGTTTAGATGAAAGACTACATTTTGATTTTATTAAACCAACTATTTCTACTAATGCTCAATCTACAGGTGGAAAAACAATAAATACAATGTCAAATACGTTAGAATCAAAATTCAATGCTGTTAACAATACATTGTATGGAATTAAAAAAGATGGTACAAAAGAAGTAATCGCAACAAATATTAAAATAAATCAAAGAGTTGATATAAAAGATACATCAAGAAATTATGAAAAAATAGAAGTTGTATTTGATGCACCACTTACACTATATAATGATGAACTAAGATTTAATGTTGAGGCATATCCTAATGCAGATGAGTTAAAAAAATTTGCAGATAGAGTGTATGATTCAGCACAAAGATATAATATGTGGATGGAAATTTCTGGTAAAGAATCAACTGCAACAGACATTTCAAATTTAGGAACTACAAGAGAAAGAGACCAAGGTAATAATTATACTCAAATTGATTACCCAAGACCACAAATAAGTTTCTGGGATGCGAGTTATAACTATGTTGTTCCATATTCTAATAATAATATTAGAGAAATAAGAATTGGTGCAGAACTTGTAGGTACATGGACTGGTTTAAACCAAGAAGTTAAAAACATTAAGTTAATAACATTACTACCACCTGGTATAGAATTTAACTCTCATAAAAATGCAACTTATACAACAAATGATACATCAACTATTAAGCCTGAAGTTATTGAAAACTTTAGAGGAACAGGTAAAACTGCAGTAGTTTATACATATGATTCAAAGGCGATTGAGTATGCAACAAAATATGGAATTATGTATTATAACATAGATGTTACAAAGTATACTTCTGCTGGAGTAAATACTTTAGAGCATTATGTTGTTTGGGATGATAACGATTTTATTAAGGCAGCAAACTACAAGTACACAGATGCATTGGATTTAGATGGTGATGGTAATGTTAGTGAAGTTTTCATGAAAAGAACTACAACTGTTACATTTCTTCCACCTGAAGAAGTATTATCTAAAAAACAAGTGGCTATTTCATTAGATGGTAGTTGGTCTTTAACAGCACCACCACAAGATTTAGGTAAGGATGTATATTATAATTTAACAATTTTAAATAATACATTAATTGGTTTAAATTCTGCATATTTAATTGATGTTTTACCATATGTTGGTGATCATGCGATAGTAGCAAATAATGATGGACTATATTTGGATAGAGGAAGTCAATTTTCAACACCACTTGTTGAAGCAATTGAAGATGTAGTAGATGTAAATGGAAATAAGGTTAATGAAGCTGTATTGCAAAGGTTTGATATTTTCTATTCTTTGACACCTCAAGGAAATGATTTAGAAAGTGTAAGAGATGCAACATGGTTAACAAAAGACCAAGTAACTGACTTTACAAAAGTAAAAAATATCAAAATTGCATTAAAAGCTGGCTCAACAATCAAAGCAAAAGAGGAAGTTTCTTTTATTACTCATAATATAATTCCTTTTGATATTAATATGGATAATTATTTGAAATCAAATAATACAATAGCTATATCAAGAAATGGAATTGATTATTCTGAAGCTAATAGAGCAATCGCAACAAATATTCAATATTATGTAAAAGGTAATGTTTTCTTTGATAAAGAAGTTGATGCAAACAAAGTAAGAGATGGAATTAGATCAACAAATGAACCATCACTTTCTGGATACACTGTTCAATTAATTGATGAAACTGGAAATGTTGTTATTAGTAGATATGATAACAAAGAAGTTTCAACAACAACAGATTTAAATGGAAATTATACTTTACCTGTTTATGACAGAGGAAAATATAAAATAAGAGTTTTAAAGAAAAATGATAAAGAATTATTCACAGTTAATGCTAGTCAAAATAAATTAGATGAAGCTGATAGAGTAATTTCAAATGATATTTCAACAAGTGATGTAAAATATGGAGAAACTGATGTTTTCTCTTTAAATCCAACTTCACTTTATGCAATAAAAGATGCAGGGATTGTTTTAGCAAATGGAAATATTGAAATCAAAAAAATTGATGAAGATAATAATCCATTAGAAAACATTTCATTTGAACTTTATAAAGGTACAGCATTAATTTCAACCGCAACAACTGCTGCAGATGGTACTGCAAAATTTGTTGATATTGAGTTTGGTGAATATAAAATAAAAGAAGTTTCAAATGAGTTTAATAAACAATATGTCTTGATGGAAGATAAAACTGTTAATTTAGATGAAAATGTTACAGATTTAAAACTAAAACTAGAAGTTGTAAATAACATTATCAAATCAAATATTTCTATTAAAAAGGTTGATTTCGATGATAACACAAAAGTATTAGAAAATGTTGTGTTTGGATTATTTGATAAGACTGGTAAAAAATTAGAAGAAAAAACTACTAATGCTGATGGTATTGCATTATTTGAAAATGTAAAATTTGGAGAATATGTAATAAAAGAAATTTATACATTAGAAAATTACAATTTGAGTTTGGAAGAAATAAATGTAAATGTTAATAAAAATGGTGAATTAAAAACTTATACAGTTACAAACAAACTTAAAAAGGGAGATGTATTAATTACAAAAGTTGATTCTAAAGATAATAACATCAAACTTGAAGGAGTAGAATTTGTTCTTGAACAAAATGGAGTTGTTAAATATAAAGGATTAACTGGTAAAAATGGTGTTTTAGAATTTAAAGATGTAATTTATGGAAAATACATATTAAAAGAAACAAATACTATTAAAGGTTATGTATTAAATACAGATAAGATAGAAGTTAATATTGATTCTAATGGTAAAGTGATTAATCATACTGTTAAAAATGAAAAAATAACTGCAGATATTGTATTTAGAAAAGTAGATGGTATGAATAACAATATCAACATTAAAGGAGCGTCATTTGTGTTGTTTGATGCAAATGGGAAATTCTTGCAAGAGTCTGTAAGTAATGCAGATGGAATGGTGTATTTCTTAAATGTTGAATATGGTAATTACACAATTAAGGAATTAAAACCTGCAGAAGGTTATAATATTTCACATGAAACAATAAAAGTTGAAGTGAAAGAACATAGAAAAACTTTAGACTTTGGGAAATTTGTTAATTACAAATTATACAATGCACCATATACTGGCACAAAAGGAACAATATTAAGTAATTTTATTGTAATCATTTTATCTTCCTTAGGTGTATTCCTTGTAAAAAGAAAGAAATAAAATATAAGTGAGGTTTTAGATTAATATTTTATAAAATATTAATTTAGGACTCACTTTTTTTAACGTAAAAATGATATATTATTATCAAAAAAGGAGAAGTAAAATGAAAACAGTTGCAGTGTGTGGTGCTGGTTTAAGGGGACAGTTTGCATATCCACCATATTCAATAGGAAGAAATGATGTAAAATTTGTTGCCGTTGCAGATTTAAACCCAAAAAGAGTAGAAACTTTTAAAAAAACATATGGAATAAGTGATGAAATGTGTTTTAAAAGTGCTGATGAACTATTAAAGCAAGGTAAAATTGCGGATGCAATAATTATTGCGACCATGGATAAAGATCACTATTTACAAACAATTAAAGCTATAAATTTAGGGTATGATATTTTACTTGAAAAGCCGATATCACCAAATTTAGATGAGTGTTTAGAAATTGAAAGATTAGCTCTGGAAAAAGGAGTAAAGATTATTGTTTGCCATGTTTTAAGATATACGCCTTTCTATAAGAAGATAAAGCAAATTTTAGACAATAAGGTTTTAGGACAAATAATAAATGTAGAAGCAATGGAAAATGTTGGTCATTGGCATCAAGCGCATTCTTTTGTAAGAGGTAATTGGTGTAATAGTGATACATCTTCACCAATGATACTTCAAAAATGTTGTCATGATTTAGATATATATTCTTGGCTATTAAATTCCAAAGTAGAAAAAATTCAAAGTTTTGGGGACTTAACTTATTTTAAAAAAGAAAATGCGCCTATAGGTGCACCAGAAAGATGTTTACAAAATTGTGAACATCGAGATAGTTGTCCGTATGATGTATATAAGGTTTATTTAAGTGAAAATGTAGGGTGGCCAACAAATGCAATAAGTGCAGATACAAGCTATGAGGCACGATATAAAGCTTTAGAAAATGGACCATATGGTAAATGTGTGTTTTATAGCGATAACAATGTTGTGGATCATCAGACAATTAATATGAAATATGAAAATGGAGTTTGCATGGTTTTTACAATGACTGCATTTAGCGAAGAATGTAACAGAACATTACGAATAATGGGTAGTAAAGGTGAACTAAAAGCTAATATGAATGATAATATAATAGAGATAACAAATTTTTCTACAAAAGAAAAAGAAATAATTAAATTAAAAAGAGAAGATAAAGGACATGGAGGAGGAGATTTTGGAATAATGGATGAATTTTTAAGAGTAATAAATAATGATATTGAAAATTCTAATCCAATAAGTGCATCTGTTCACTCACATGTACTAGCTTTTGCGGCTGAATATTCAAGAATTAATAATGTATTAGTTGATGTGAAAGAGTTCTGTAATAAAACATATTGATAATTGACTATATTTGTTAATTGTTATATTATATACATTGCCTTTGTAGGCAAATCAATGCGTGGGAGGATAGCAACATCCAATTTAACCACTGCACTGACAACATTTATAGGAGGTATGTCAAGTGAAAAGAGTTGCGAAAGTAGCTAAGCTACAATTTATGGCTGGACAAGCAAAACCAGGTCCAGCATTAGCGTCTGCTGGTATTAATATGCCACAGTTCTGTACAGCATTTAATGATGCTACAAAAGATAGAGCAGGAGATATCGTTCCAGTAATAATTACTGCGTATGAAGACAAATCTTTTGATTTCGTTTTAAAAACAACACCTGCATCTGTATTACTTAAAAAAGCTGCAAATATTCAAAAAGGCTCTGGTAATGCAAAAACTACAAAAGTAGGTAAAATTTCAGTTGAAAAAGTTAGAGAAATCGCTGAATACAAGATGCCTGATTTAAATGCTAATGATATTGACGCTGCAGTTAAAATCATTGCTGGTACAGCAAAAAACATGGGTATCGTTGTTGAAGGATTGGAGGACTAATTAATGGCTGGAAAAAAATATTTAGAAGCTGCAAAATTAGTTGATAGCACAATTACTTACAACTACAAAGATGCAGTAAGTCTTGCTAAAAAGACAAATTATACAAAATTTGATGCATCAGTTGAAGTGAGTTTCTATTTAAATGTAGATCCTCGTCAAGCTGATCAAAATATTCGTGGTGCTTTAGTGTTACCAAATGGTACAGGTAGAACACAAAAAGTTTTAGTTGTTACACAAGGACCAAAAGAACAAGAAGCAATTGATGCAAAAGCTGATTATGTTGGTGGAAAAGAAATTCTTGATAAAATCAAGGGTGGATGGTTTGACTTTGATGTAATCGTTGCTACACCAGATATGATGGGAGAACTTGGTAAATTAGGTAAACTTTTAGGTCCTAAAGGTTTAATGCCAAACCCTAAGACTGGTACAGTAACAGTTAATGTTGCTAATGCTGTAAACGAAATTAAAAAAGGTAAAGTAGAATATCGTGTTGATAGAGAAGGAAATATTAATGTATTAATTGGTAAATGTTCATTTACTGATGAACAACTTGCTGAAAACTTCAAAGCATTATATGACACAATAGTAAAATCAAGACCAGCTGCTGTTAAAGGTGCATTCATTAAAAACTTAACGGTTTCAAGTACAATGGGTCCTGGAATTAGAGTTACTGTTGAATAATATATTAATACAAGCACTTTAGAGAAATCTTTCTAGATTTCTCTTTTTTATATTAAAACCCAAAGAAATTAGATGTAGTATATCTATTCTTTGGGTTTATTTTTTTGTTTTGATAAATTTTTTAAAAATTTCTTTTTTCTTTTTTTAGCTTCTTTTAACAAATCATAATTATTTGGTATATTAATATTTAAATCTTTGACAATACTTAATGTTTCATTTTCATAAGTTTCATCAATAAATAACATGGGGTTATGAATATCAAGACCTAAAATAATTTTTGCATTTTTTTCTTTAGCTATTTTAAAGAAATTATAATGAGGGTACGGATATCTTTCTCCGTCTTCATATATCAATTTTCCTCTTTTAATTCCACCACAGTTTAACTCTAAAGGTATGTCATTTTTTATGGCTGCATCTATAATTATATTACTTGCCTTAGTGCAATATTCATCCCATTTTGGATAACATATCATAAATATATCAGGATGAACAATCACATCGAATAAATTTGAATTACAAGCTTCTTCAATATCATATGCATATTTCATTAAATCCTCAGGATTGTCGATGTGAAAATTACTTTTTCCTAAATGCTCTTGAAAGTGATGACCTAATAAAAGAAAATCAAAAGTTTTTCTATAATTAATGATGTCTTCTAATTGAGATTTATAAAATTCACATTCTAAACCAGAAATAATCCTAATTTGCTTCTTGTATTTATTTTTTAGATGTTTTATGGAATTGATATAGTCTCCAAGTTTTTCAAAATACATTCTTATACCTTCTTGAGGTAATCTAAAGGGGGCATGATCGGAAAATCCTATGATTTTATAACCAGCTTTAATTGCGCATAATACATATTCTTCATCGCTACCAATCGCATGTCCGCATCTTTTTGTATGTGTGTGATAATTATATTGAGTTTTCATGTGGGTAATTATATCATATATTGAGTTAGATGTATCTAATTATGCATAGTTAATTTTTTACGATTGTGTTATTTGACAAAGTAATAAATAATATTATAATTATATATGAACAATTATTCATGTATAGGAGGGTTTATGACTTCAAATTATAAATTGAAACTTCAAGGGTTAAATTGTGCTCATTGTAGTGCAAAAATAGAAGAAAAAATAAATAAACTTAATGGTATTAAAAGCGCAAATATTGATTTAATTAATCAAACTTGTCATTTTAAATATGATGGAGATAAATCTATTTTAGTATCTCAAATAAAAAATATTGTTGCTGAAATTGAGCCTGATGTTAATGTTATCGATGATTTAAAAATTGATAATAAAGAAGTAAATACATCTGTTTTACAAATTGGGATAGGTTTAGTATTTTTATTTGTAGCTATTTTATTGGAAAAAATTAATGTTTATTTTTTTAATATAGTATATTTAATATCATATTTAATTTTAAGCATAGATATTTTAAAGAAGGCATATAAAAATATATTAAAAGGTGAAATATTCGATGAAAATTTTTTGATGAGTATTTCGACATTTGGTGCAATAGTAATTGGAGAGAATATAGAAGCTATTGCAGTAATGCTTTTTTATAAAGTTGGTGAAGCATTTCAAGATAAAGCAGTATCATCATCAAGAGAAAGTATAAAAAGGCTTATGGATATAAAAGTCGATAGTGCTAGGGTTTTAAGAGAAAAAGAAGAAATAGTTGATCCTAAAGATATTAAAGTTGGAGAAATTATTTCTGTATATGCTGGTGAGAAGATTGCTTTAGATGGAATAGTTGTAGATGGGGAAAGTATGTTAGATACTTCAAGTTTAACTGGAGAATCTGTATACAAAGAAGTAAAGGTGAATGACGAGGTTGTTAGTGGTTGTGTAAATGTTAATGGTATTTTAAAAATTAAGGTTACAAAGGATTTTAGTAATTCAACTGTAACAAAAATATTAGAACTTGTTGAAAATACTTATAGTAGAAAAGCTAAGGTTGAAAAGTTTATTACCAAATTTGCGAAGGTTTATACACCAATAGTTGTTATTATTGCAACACTTTCTTTAGTTTTATTACCATTGGTTTTTAATGTTGGTATGTTGGATAGTATTAAAAGGGTTTGTACTATTTTGATTATTTCTTGTCCTTGTGCTCTTGTCATAAGTATACCTTTAGGTTTTTACTCTGGTATTGGAGGTTTAAGCAAAAAAGGAATTTTAGTAAAAGGTAGTACAATTATTGATTCTTTATCTAAGGTAAATAATGTAGTATTTGATAAAACAGGAACATTAAGTGAAGGTGTGTTTTCGGTTGTTGAATATAGTAATGAAGAAACACTAGAAATAGCAGCATATGCAGAAAGTTTTTCTAATCATCCAATCGCAAAAAGTGTTGTTTCGTTTTATAAAAATGAAATTAACAAAGATATTGTTAGTGATGTAGAAGAACAAACAGGATTTGGAATAAGTTGTAAAATTAATAATGATAATATTTTAGTTGGAAATGCAAAACTTTTGGAAAAAAACAATATAAATTATACAAAAGCTGATGGAAGTGTTGTTTATGTAGTAAAAAATAATAATTTTATTGGTTCAATTGTTTTAAAGGATAAAATAAAAGTAGACAGTGAAGGTGCAATTTCAAATCTTAAGAAAATTGGAATTAAAGATATATCTATTGTTAGTGGAGATAATAAGACAATAGTTGAAGAATTCGCAAAAGCACTTAGAGTTGATAAGTATTATGGAGAGTGTTTACCAAATGATAAATTAGAAATTGTAAAAGATAAAACAAATGTTGCATTTGTTGGAGATGGAATAAATGATGCTCCTGTACTTGCACTTGTAGATGTTGGTATTTCTATGGGGTTTGGAAGTGATGCAGCTATTGAAGTTTCAGATGTTGTTTTAATGGATAATATGCCAAGTAAAGTTAGTGTTGCAATAAAACAGTCTAAAAAAATCATCAATACTATAAAAATTAATATTGTATTTGCAATTTTTGTAAAGATTTTAGTTATATTGTTAGGTATGATTGGGAAAACAAATATGTGGATGGCTATATTTGCGGATGTTGGAGTATCTGTATTATGTATTTTAAATTCTATGCGCCTATTAAAAATAAATGATTAATTGACTAATATATATGGTTGTGATATTGTAGTAAAGCAAAGTTGGAGGAGTTTTTTTAATTATGGCAAAAGATAACAAAGTAATATTAACTTGTACAGAATGCTTATCAAGAAACTATACAACTTCAAGTAATAAAAACAGTAATCAAAGATTAGAATTGATGAAGTTTTGTAAAAAGTGTGGAAAACACACAGTTCATAAAGCAACTAAATAGGAGGCTATTTTATGTTAAAGTGGTTTAGTTTAAGTGGGATAATAAAAGAGGCAAAAAGAATACGCTGGCCAAAGAGAAAAGATTTATTCAAGGATTCTTCTGAAGTAATCATGTTTACTTTAGCTTTTGCATTAGGATTTGTAGCTTTTGATGTGATTATTGCATTTATTTTGAGATTTTTGGGAGTAGGTGCATAATATGAGTGAAGTTAGAAAAGTACAACAAGAAGAAACTGAAAAAAGATGGTATGTTGTAAATACATATGCAGGTCATGAAAATAGAGTTAAAGAAAATCTTGAAAAACGTGTAGAAACAATGGGTATTCAAGATTGCTTGTTTAGAATTTTAGTTGCTGAAGAAGCGGAAATTGAAATTAAAAATGGCAAACAAGTTGAAAAAATGAAAAATTTGTTCCCTGGATATTTGTTTGTAGAAATGATTATGACTGATGATGCTTGGTATGTTGTTAGAAATACACCAGGAGTAACAGGATTTATAGGTTCATCAGGTGGAGGGGCAAAACCTTTCCCAGTATCACCAGATGAAATTGATTCTATTTTAAGAAGAATGGGACAAAGTGATAAGAAAATTAATGTTGAGTTTAAAGTTGGAGATACTGTTAAAATTTTATCTGGACCATTTAGTGGTATGATTGGTAGAGTTGATTCAATGAATAACCAAACTCAAGTTGCATCAGTATTGATTTTACTTTTCGGAAGAGAAACTCCTACTGATATAAATTATAATGATTTAGCACCTGAATTAGAGTAGTCAATTGACTACTTTTTATTTTATAATTTATACAGGAGGTTTTTTTATGATAAAAATAGAGGGACTTTGTAAAAAATATGGTGATAAAGTAGCACTAAATAATTTGAATGTTCAAATAAATGATGGTGAAATCTTTGGGCTTATTGGACATAATGGTGCTGGGAAATCGACAACAATCAAAACCTTGGTAAGTGTTATCAATTCGGATAGTGGGAAAATTTTTATTGATAATAAAAGCCTATCTGAAAACAGAAATGAAATAAAAAAGAGTATTGGGTATGTATCCGATACACCTGATTTGTTTTTAAAACTACCTGTTAAAAGTTATTGGGATTTTATTTCAAAAGTATTTGAAATTAATGATGAAGATAAAGAAAGTAGAATTGAAGAGTTAAAAAAAGTTTTTTCGATTGACGAAAAATTTGATTGTACAATTGAAGAGTTGTCACATGGAATGAGACAAAAAGTTTTTATTGTTGGTGCACTTATTTCTAATCCCAAGATTTGGATTTTGGATGAACCAATGACTGGATTAGATCCTCAATCTTCATTTAATTTGAAAAAATTAATGAGAGAGCATACACGCAAAGGTAATATTGTATTATTTTCAACACATGTTTTAGAGGTCGCTGAAGCACTTTGTGATAGAATTTGTATCCTTAAAGAAGGTAAAGTGTTGTTTGTTGGAACACTTGAAGAATTAAAAAGTAAAAATATTGGTGAAACATTAGAAGACATTTATTTAAAAATGATAAGTGAAGAAGGTGCTATTAGTGAATAAGAAAATCTTCTTTGAAATATTTAAAATAAACCTTTTATATGCAAATTCTAAAATCACTTCTATATATTCTAAGAAAAAAGATTATATTGAAAATCCAAAAAAGCTATACAAAAAAATCTTTCTTAGTAATTTTGTTTATTCTCCACTTATAATGCTTGTATTTTATAGTGTGATATTTTTTCGTTTTGATTTTAAACAAATACCAATATTTTTTGATGTTTTTTATTTGTTTTTTATGGCTTTTGCTGTAATTCAAAGTTTTTCAGTTACATATAGCATATTTTATGCAAGTAAGGATTTAGAGGCTTATAAACCATTACCAATTGATATAATAAATTTGCTTAAATCAAAAGTTCTAATTGTTTTTATTAACATATTTACACATACGCTTTCAACTTTTGTAATGTTAGTACTTTTTTATTTTAAAAATGGTTTTAATATTCTAGAGATAGTATTGTATTCTATTCTTATATTTACAATGACTAGTTTATTTTTGACAGCACTATCAATTTTTGTTATTAATGTTTTAATTAAAACAATTGCAATATCTAAAATTGGGAATTCATTTATAACATTTGTTGATGTCTTTGCGATATTAATTAATATAGGGATTTTTACCTTGCTTAAATTTTATGATGAGAGTGTAAGTTTAATGTTTTATGGTAAATTAGGTATAATATCTGGCTTAATAAGTAATAGAGTTTATATATTTCCGATTTTAGTATTTTTATTACTTATAAGTATTATAGTATGTAAAAAATCTGTTTATTCAATAGGGAAAACATATTTCGAAGATAATGAAAAATTAAAAAACAGTGTAAAGATTAAAAAATATAAGAAGAGTAAACTACCATTTTTTATAAAATATAATTTTGATTTAATTTTTAAAGATTCTTCAGTTATTTCTTCAGCAGTTGTTACAAGTAGTATAACTCCTGTTTTTTATATTTTTCCCGCCTTTTTAAAATTTAATAATATTAATCAAGTTAATAATTTTATAATAACAGTAGGTGTTGCAGGATTAGTTGCAGTATGTCAATACATATATCCTTCAAACTTATCTTCTATAATTATCTCTTTAGATAGAGAAAATTTTAAATATATAAAATCATTGCCAATTGATATGAGTAAATATATGATAAACAAGCTGTTTGTTGCTGTTTTTGTAAATGGAATAATACCTTTATCATTTTATTTGGTGTTTACTGTTTATTTTAAATTGAATATGTTAAGTATTATTTGTGGATTGTTTGTTTATGTACTAATTGCATCTTCACTCGCAATTAATTGGATGATGTTTGATTACAAAAACCTTTTAGATAATTGGCAAAATATAACAGAACTTATGTCAAGAGTTAGTAATTTATGGACTTTTATAATATTCATTATAATTATTGCTGCATTTGGGTTGTTCATGTTTTTATTTAGAATGTTTGTTGTTATTGGGGATTATATATTAATGTTTTATGCAGTTATATTTATTATAATTGTTTCTATGGGGTATCTTAGATTTAAAGACTTAATAAACGAATTGGAGAAGTAGAGAATGATAAAAGGTATTTTGTTTGATTTTGATGGTACATTGTCTAATAGAGTTGAATCAGCATATAGAAAATATAAAGATGATGTCATTGAGTTATTTCCACATTTAGATAAAGATGGTGTTGAGATAGAAGCAATTGTTCAAAGATGCATGACTTGGGATGAATATGGAACAATCAATAAAAAACATGTGTATGAACAATTGAAAAGTCATTACAATCTAGATTATGATGTAAAAGAGATGATTAAGAAATGGTATGATACTTTCCATTTGTATCAAGTTTTACAAAATGATTGTATTGATATACTAAAAAAATTAAAGAAAAAATATAGATTGGGAATTATTACAAATGGAGATTCAAACTTACAAAGGAAGAAAATAGAATATTTGGGTTTAGATAAATATTTTGAATTTGTTTTAGTTTCTGGAGATAAGGGCAACCATAAACCTGATAAAACAATTTTTATTGAAGGTGCACAAAAGCTTGGACTAAGTTGTGAAGAGGTTGCATTTGTTGGTGATACATATGCGACTGATATATTAGGGGCATATAGAGCTAACATGATGCCTATTTGGTATTTTAATGATCCTCTTAGATTTAGTGATAGTAATGTAACTAGAATATATAATTTTGAAGAATTGTTAGAAATATTTGATTATCAAATAAAAGATAATAACTAAAATTATTATTAATATAAGTGAGATTTATAGTGTAGATGTCTATGAACTCACTTTTTATATTGATAAAATATTAAGAATTTTATTACGCTATACAAAATAAAACATTCACATGATATAATATTAACAAACACAGGGAGGAAAAATCATGAAGAACAATTTAAAAATGTTACTTGTTTTTGTAATGTCTTTGAGTGTAGCAGCGTGTAGTAAAACTCCTACTCAAAATACTCAAGGTGCAAAAGCAGGTACATACACTGCAACTTCCCAAGGGATGAACGATTTAATTGAAGTAAGTGTTGAGGTAGATGACAAAAGTATAATTGATGTCAAGGTTGTTAAAGATGCTGAAACACCAGGAATTGGTAGTGCCTTAATTAATTCTAAAGGTGAAGAATTAATTAAAGGTGGGAAAGCACCAACACAGATAATTCCAGAAGAAATTGTAAAGTATCAATCTTTAAATGTTGATAATGTTACAGGGGCAACAATAACTAGTGCTGCAATAAAAAGTGCAGTAAAAGATTGTTTGACTCAGGCTGGATTTAATCCTGATGATTTTAACAAAGAAGTGGAATATGAAAATATTTCAGAAATTAATGCAGATGTTGTTGTAGTTGGAGGAGGAGGTGCAGGACTTGCCTCTGCCGTTGCAGCTGCGCAAAATGGTGCGAGTGTTGTTATTATTGAAAAAAATGGTTCAGTAGGTGGAGATACTTTAGTTTGTGGAGCAATTTATAATTCACCATATGAATCTTTACAAAGTAAAGTTGAAATGAGTGATTCTGTTAAAGAAACAATTGAAAAAGCTCTTGCAGAAACACCTATTAATGATGCGCATAAAGCATTAATCACAAAAGTTAAAGAAGAATGGGACAAATATAAAGCAGATAAAAGAACAGACTTATTTGACTCTACAGCATGGTATACACTACAAACTTGGATAAATGGTGATAAAGTTGCTAATTTAGATTTAGTTAAAGTGTTGTGTGAAAATTCTACTGCAGGTCTTGATTGGTTAAAAGAATTGGGCATGGAATTTAATGATAAAATAACTCAAGGTGCAGGTAGTTTATGGCAAAGAACTCATACAAGTACTATGAAAATGGGTACAGGATTTATATCTACATATGTAGATTATATTAACTCAAGTGACAAGATAACTGTTATTCCAGAAGCGACTGCTAAAAACTTGATAAAAGATGATAGCGGTAAAGTTGTTGGAGTAAAATGTTTGGATAATAAATCTAATAAAGAGTTTGAAGTAAAAGCTAATATGGGTGTTGTTTTATCAACTGGTGGATTTGCAGCTAATGCAAAAATGGTACAAAGTTACAATACATCAGGAAAGTGGCAAGATTTAAGTAAAACAATGACAACAAATAGATTTAGTTCTTCTCAAGGTGATGGAATAACTATGGCATTAGAAGTTAATTCTTCACTAACTGATATGGATATGTTACAACTTCTTTATTTGGGTAATATAAAAGATGGTTTATTAAATAAATTCCCAGTTAGAAACGCAAATGGAACAGACCAAATAATTTTTGTGAATAAAGATGGAAAAAGATTTGTTAGAGAAGATGGTCGTCGTGATGAAATATGTTTAGGTGTTTTAGCACAAAAAGATGGAATATTTTATATTATTGAATCTGCTGATGGTGCAGGATATAAAGATGTAAAGGATCCATCATGGAGAAGTGCAGATGGATTTACATTTGAATATATGGTTAATAACGGATATATCGTTACTGGCGAAACTTTGGAAGAACTTGCAAAAAATTTGAATGTTGAGTATGGAACTTTAAAAGAAACTGTTGATAAATTTAATGAATCTGTAGAATCTGGACATGATGAATTTAATAGATCTCTATATTCAACTAAACTTGAAAATGGTCCATGGGTTGCGACTCCTAGACAAGCATGTATGCATCATACAATGGGAGGAGTTACAATAGATACATCTACAAGAGTTCTTGATACAAATGGTAAAGTTATAGAAGGATTATACGCTGCTGGAGAAGTTACTGGAGGAATTCATGGTGGTAATAGACTTGGAGGTAATGCAGTAGTTGATACAGTAGTATTTGGTAAACTTGCTGGTGAAACAGTTGTAAAAGATAATAAGTAATAATAAAAAGTGTTGATTTTATTAATCAGCACTTTTTAAATGTAAAAATTTATTTTCTATAAAATCAATAATTAAATTTATAGCAATTGGACCTGCAATTTTATCATCTAATATCCTGTGTTGCCCTTTGCTTAGTGTTACAAGTATTTTGTTCTCGTGATTAATTTTTTCAATGTATTTTATACTTGATGAAATTGGTATTACTTCATCATCTTCACAATGAATAATCAATGTTGGCACTTTATTATCTGAAATATAATCTTTTAAATTGTTTATGACTTCACTAAATTGAGTAGTAAATTTTTGTGGGAGCTTGTTTTTAGGTTTTATTATGTGGTTTATTATGGTTGTTATATTCAAATATTCAAATGCAGGTGCTATCATTACAAGTTTTTTTACATTGTTTATATTTGAAAGATAATTTGCGATAACACCACCCATAGAAAAACCTATTAAAATAATTTCTCTATCAAATGAATAAGTTTTAATTAAATCTTGTGCTTTAGCTATCCAATTTTCCCAGTGAGCGTCATCTTCAACTTTTTCATCGAATAAATCTATTGTCTTAAAATCAATTTTTAATTTTTTTAGCTGAGTTTCAAGATTAAAAAACTCTTTGGATTTTCTTTTTCCAAAACCATGAATTGCAATTACTACTGGTTTTTTGTTTTTATTAAAAATCATACCTATCACCTAATATAAGTATAACATTTAAAAAAAGTTGAACTCAATCAACTTTTTCACATGCTAAATCGTAAAGCACA
The DNA here is from genome assembly GCA_022772735.1 of Erysipelotrichaceae bacterium. Classification (GTDB taxonomy): domain Bacteria; phylum Bacillota_I; class Bacilli_A; order Erysipelotrichales; family Erysipelotrichaceae; genus UBA9076. The sequence goes on along the minus strand of JALEZD010000002.1, from coordinate 18,980 downwards.
TTTGCATATATTGCACATGCAAGCAACATGGTTTCAATTTCAAAACCTTCATCAGCTTCGTGTTCTTTACCAACCCAATCTTCATATTTTCTGTTTGGGAATACGGGACCAAATGCTGCAAAATTATCAAAAGTTCTTGCATAAGTTCCGCCACCAATTCTAAGAGGAGGAGTGTATGTATCGCCACTGAATTCTCTATAATGTTTCATACATGTTTTAATTAGCTCGCTATCAGGGTTGTTTAATAACCATTTGGAATCATCTACTAATTCACTGTTTAGGTTTAAAACCTCTTTTATTTTTTTCTCAGTATTTTCAAATAGAACTTGTCCAACAACTTCATTTGGATATCTATAATCTAATGCTAAATCAACATGATTGTTATCTATTTCAACTTTTCCAAGATTGAAAGTTAATGGTCCCATATATGCACCGTCATAATCAACATTTAAACTTGCTCCAAAAGGATCATTTAATAAATTGGCAATTTTAATTGAAAACTCATCGTTATAACAGCTACCAATAAATTGAAACATTTTTATTGCTGCATTTATTCCCATGTGAGGTTTAGAAGCGTGGAATGGTTTTCCATCTATATGATAGTGAGTTCCATTTTCATCTTTAAAACATTTTCCACCAATATTATTTGCGATTAAAAATTTATCGAAATATTCTTTATCCAGAGGGGCATCAACAATCACATCTGCTTTACCAATAACAACATTATATGCAACACCAGCTTTCATATATTTTATACAAGAATTTATTTCTCCAAAACATCTCATATCTAATATGCCTTTTTCTGCATATATACAAGGGAATGAAGCATCAGGAACAATTCCCATTATTGGTGCTTTTCTATGTTTTTTATAATATAAAATTCCTTCAGATAAGTTTTCCTCATCAGTTCCTAATAACATTTGAATATTATGTTTTAATTTATAACCTTTATCTTTTATTATTTTCATGGCGTAATATGCGGCGATAGTTGGTCCTTTATCATCACAAGTACCTCTACCCATTATGTATCCATCTTTTATTTGGCACTCAAGTGGATTAAAAGTCCAGTCATCACCTATAGGCACAATATCTAAGTGACCTAAAATACCTACAGATTCTTCTTTGTTTCCGTATTGGATAATTCCTGCATATCCATCTACATTTTCAATTTCAAATCCATCTCTTTTTCCGATTTCTAGGGCTTTGTCTAAACATTTTGCAATATTTTCACCAAATGGTGCATTAACTTTTGCACTGTTATCATCTCTTACAGATTCAATTTTTACAAGTTCTTTTAAATCGGAAATCATTTGGTCTTTGTAGAGTCTTGCTTCATTTAAAAATTTCATAAAAAATCCTCCTGAAATAATTCTATCATTTTAATATGGCGTTATGGGTACTTTTAGGGACAAATTTATTGTATTTTTAAATAAAATTTCAATTAAAATTATCAGAATAGTTATAATTTGTAAAAATTTAAAAAAGTATAATTAAATTAAAAATAGACAATTTTTTATGTTGAAAAAAACCTTTAAACATGCGATAAAAACATATTTTTTATTTAATCTATAAAACACTTGCATAACTGATAATTTTAATGTAATATTATTAGGCATCCGTATGGACATGGGAGGTTGCTGACACACTGACATTCGTTGTCATAAGTGTAGTCAGGGAATTCTCATCGAGCGGTTCTGCAAGACAGAGTGAAATATAGGAGGAAAATTTCATGGCAAAAAATGCGGTAAGAATTCGTTTGAAGGCTTACGAACACCGTAGCATTGATGCAGCAAGCGAAAAAATCGTTAAAACTGCAACAGAGCATGGTGCTAAGAAAGTTGTTGGACCAGTTCCACTTCCAACTGAAAAACAAGTGGTAACAGTATTACGTGCGGTACATAAGTACAAAGATTCACGTGAACAATTCGAAATCAGAACACACAAAAGATTAATCGAAATTATTGGGCCAAGTGCTGATACTATGGATGCACTTACTCGTTTAGATTTACCAAGTGGTGTTGAAATCGAAATTAAATTATAAGAAAGGTGAAACATTATGAAAGGAATATTGGGGCGTAAGCTTGGTATGACTCAAGTGTTTACAGCTGATGGAAAACTAATTCCAGTTACTGTAATTGAGGCAACACCAAATGTTGTTATGCAAAAGAAAACTGTTGAAAATGACGGTTATGAGGCTGTTCAATTAGGTTTTGAAGACATCAAAGAAAGCCGTGCAAACAAAGCAGTTAAAGGACATGCTGCAAAAGCAAACACAAACCCAAAAAGATTTATTCGTGAAATTAAAGGCATGAATGAACTTGAAGTTGGGGCAGAAGTTAAAGTCGATATCTTTTCCGCTGGTGACAAGGTTGACGTTACAGGCGTAAGTAAAGGTAAAGGATTTAGCGGAACTATCGTTAGAAATAACGCAACTATTGGACCTAAATCACACGGTTCAGGTCATCACCGTCACATCGGTTCGTTAGCTACAATCGGACGTAATAACGGTGTAATTGACAAAGGAACTGCAATGGCAGGACAAGAAGGTGTTTACACTACAACTAATCAAAATTTAGAAGTTGTTAAGGTAGATACTGATGCGAACTATATCTTAGTAAAAGGAAATGTTCCTGGTCCTAAGAGAGGATTGGTAATTGTTAAAACTACTGTTAAATCAGTTAAAAATGTAAATGCTAAAGAATTATTGAGCTATGATCAAAAGGAGGCTGAATAATGACAAAGATAGATGTATTTAACCTTGAAGCTAAAAAAGTAAAAGAAATGGAATTATCTGAAGAAGTATTTGGTATTGAACCAAATACACAAGTTATGTTTGATGCAATTCTTTTACAACAAGCTAGTCGTCGTCAAGGTACACATGATACTAAAACTCGTGCAGAAGTATCAGGTGGGGGCAAAAAACCTTTTAGACAAAAAGGGACAGGTCGTGCTAGACAAGGTTCAACTCGTGCTACTCAAATGAGACATGGTGGAATTGCGTTTGGTCCTACACCTAGAAAATATGGATTTAAATTAAATCGTAAAGTTAGAAGATTGGCACTAAGATCTGTGCTAAGTGCAAAATTAGCAAATGAAGCATTAACAGTACTTGAAACAATTAAGTTCGATGTTGTTAAAACTAAAGAATTTAAAGCTGTTATGGATAAATTTGGATTCGATAAGAAAACTTTATTCGTTGTTGATAACACTGAAGATTTCGACAATGCATTCTTATCAATGAGAAATATTCCTAATGCAATGTTATTAACTGTTGAAGCGTTAAATGTTTACGATGTTGCTAATGCTGATCGCTTAGTTATAACTGAAGCTGCCGCTAATAAAGCAGGGGAGGTATTTGCGTAATGAGTAACGCTAGAGATATTATCATTCGTCCTATTATTACTGAAAAGACAATGAAACTTACTGAAGTGGATAACAAGTTCACTTTCCAAGTTGATAGAAAAGCAAATAAAGTTGCTATTAAAAAAGCAATAGAAGAAATATTCAATGTTAAAGTTGAATCAGTGAATATTGTAAATGTTAGACCAAAAACAAAAAGAGTTGGTCGTTATGTAGGTAAAACAAGCGCTTATAAAAAAGCTGTTGTTAAATTACCTGCTGGACAAGATATTAACTTATTCGAAAACTAGTTAATGATATATCGGAGGAAATCGCTATCTCCGGATAATTTGCGAAAGGAAGAAAAATACAATGGCTATTAAGAAGTATAAACCAACTACTAACGGCCGCAGAGGGATGAGTACTCTTGTAAATGAAGAAATCACTACATCTACTCCTGAAAAATCATTGTTAGCTCCTTTAAATAAAAAAGGTGGACGTAACAATAACGGTCGTATTACAACTCGCCATCATGGTGGTGGGCATAAACAAAAATATCGTATTATCGATTTCAAACGTAACAAAGATGTTGTTTCAGCAACTGTTGCAACAATCGAGTACGATCCAAACCGTTCAGCAAACATTGCTTTATTAAATTATGCTGATGGTGAAAAAAGATATATTATCGCTCCAGAAGGATTAAAAGTTGGAATGGTAGTAGTATCTGGTGTAGAAACAGATATTAAAATCGGTAATGCACTTGAAATGAGAAATATCCCTGAAGGTACTTTCATTCACAATATTGAACTTACTCCAGGTAAAGGTGGACAACTTGCAAGAAGTGCTGGATGCTCTGCTCAAATCCTAGGGTTTGAAGGAAAATATGTAACTGTAAGACTTTCTTCAGGTGAAGTTAGAAAATTATTAAGCAACGGTAGAGCAACAATCGGTGTTGTCGGAAATGGTGATTATAACTTAGTAAATATCGGTAAAGCTGGTCGTTCAAGATGGATGGGTATTAGACCTACAGTTAGAGGTTCTGTTATGAACCCTAATGATCACCCTCATGGTGGGGGAGAAGGTAGAACTCCTATCGGACGTAAAGCACCTATGACACCTTGGGGTAAAAAAGCTATGGGTGTTAAAACTCGTAAAACAAAGAAAAAGAGCAATGATTTAATTGTTCGTGGACGTAAAGGAAAATAGTGAAAGGAGATAAATAAAAAATGACTAGAAGTTTGAAAAAAGGTCCGTTCTGTGATGAACATTTAATGAAAAAAGTAACAGAATTAAACAAGTCTAATAAAAAAGAAGTAATTAAGACTTGGTCACGTCGTTCAACTATTTTCCCTAGTTTTGTTGAACATACATTTGCAGTTCATAACGGTAAGGAACATGTTCCTGTTTATGTAACTGAAGATATGGTTGGTCATAAACTTGGTGAATTTGTTCCAACAAGAAAATATAGTGGCCACGGCGACGATAAGAGATAGGAGGAGAAAGAAATGGAAGTTAAAGCTACAGCTAAAACAGTTCGTATTGCTCCTCGTAAAGTTAGATTAGTTTTGGATTTAGTAAGAGGAAAAAGTGTTAAAGAAGCACTTGATATCTTGAAGTTCACTCCTAATCATGCTGCCGTTGAAGTGAGCAAGGTGGTTAAATCAGCTGCCGCAAATGCGACAAACAATCACAGCTTAAACAGTGAAAAATTATTTGTTAAAGCTTGTTATGCAAATGAAGGGGTAACATTAAAACGTTTTATGCCTCGTGCAAAAGGTAATGCTGCACAAATTTTAAAACGTACAAGCCACATTACTGTTGTGGTAGATGAAAAGTAGGAAGGAGCTAGAGAAATGGGTCAAAAAGTAAGTCCAATAGGCATGCGTGTCGGAGTTATCCGCGACTGGGAATCAAGATGGTATGCAGATGAAAACTATGGTGAATTCCTAAATGAAGATATCAAAATTAGAAAGTACTTAGAAAAAGAATTAAAAGATGCGTATATTTCTAGAATTGAAATCGAACGTACTTCTAAAAATGATGTTCATCTAATGGTAAGATGTGCTAGACCAGGTGTTGCACTTGGTAAAAATGACAAAGGTCAAGAAGTTATTGAAATTGTTAAGAAAGGTCTTAACAAATTAACTAAAGGTAAATCTGTAAAGATTGATATTATCGAAGTTGCTAATCCAGATTTAGATGCAAGACTAGTTGCTAGAAGAATTGCTGAAGGATTAGAAAATCGTCAATCATTCAGAATCACTCAAAAGAAAGCAATTCAACAAACTATGAGATCTGGTGCTAAAGGAATTAAAACTTTAGTTTCTGGAAGACTTGGTGGAGCTGATATTGCTAGAAGTGAAGGTTATTCAGAAGGTGTAGTTCCTCTACATTCATTAAGAGCTGATATTGACTATGCTTGGGAAGAAGCAGACACTACTTATGGTAAGTTAGGTGTTAAAGTGTGGATTTGTCGTGGAGAAGTATTGCCAGGGCAATGGGTTAGTGAACCAGAAGCTGCAAAAGCTCAACCACAAGGTAATAAGCGTAATAGAAATGATCGTAGAGCAAAAAATGGTGGAAACAGAAAACCAGCACCTGCCGCTGAAAGCAAAGCAAGTGAAGGAGGTAATTAATTATGTTGATGCCTAATAGAACAAAATTTAGAAGACCTCACCGTTTAAGCCATGAAGGTAGAGCGAAAGCAGGTCGTGAAGTAGCGTTTGGTGAATTTGGATTAGTTGCTGAAGAAGGTGCGTATGTAACAAACCGTCAAATCGAAGCAGCTCGTATTGCATGTACACGTTATATGAACCGTGATGGACAAGTGTGGATTAAAATATTCCCTCATTTGGCTATTACTAAAAAACCGTTAGAAGTTCGTATGGGATCTGGTAAAGGTTCTCCAGAAGGATGGGTTGCGGTAGTACAACCAGGTAGAGTTTTATTTGAAGTTGCTGGTGTAAGTGAAAAAGTTGCTCGTGAAGCATTAAGACTTGCATCTCACAAACTTCCTATTAAAACAAGATTTGTTAAAAAAGGTGAGGAGGCTAAGAATTAGTTATGAACGTTAAAGAAATCAGAGATAAAAGTAGTGAAGAGCTAAATAAAGAAATGACTTCTTTAAAAGAAGAACTATTCAATCTTCGCTTTCAAAAGGCTACAGGCCAATTAGAAAATCCTTCACGTATTAAGGATATAAAGAAAACAATCGCAAGAATTAAAACCGTAATCACTGAACGTGCAAACGGTTTGCAACGATAGGAGGAAACAGTGATGGAAAGAAGTAAACGTAAAGTATTGCGCGGTACTGTTGTGTCTGACAAAATGGATAAAACAGTAACAGTTGAAATCACAACTCGTAAGAGTCACCCGTTGTATTCAAAGCGCGTTAAATATTCAAAAAAATATAAGGCTCACGATGAACTAAATGAAGCTAAAATTGGAGATGTTGTTGAAATTATGGAAACTAGACCACTTTCAGCTACAAAACGTTTCCGTTTAGTTAAAATCGTTGAAAAAGCTGTAATTCTATAAGCACAGGAGGGAAAAAAGATGATTCAAAATGAAACTAGATTAAGAGTCGCTGATAACACTGGTGCTAGAGAATTATTGGTAATCAGATGTCTTGGTGGAAGCAGACGTAGAAGTGCCAATATCGGTGATATAGTAGTTTGCTCTGTTAAAGATGCTGTACCAGGCGGCACTGTAAAAAAAGGCGATGTTGTTAAATGCGTTATCGTAAGAAGCGTATATGGTATTTCAAGAGAAAATGGTTCATTCATTAAGTTTGATGATAATGCAGCTGTAATCATTAAAGATGATTTAACACCAAAAGGTACTCGTATCTTTGGACCAGTTGCTCGTGAACTTCGTGAAAAGAATTTTATGAAAATTGTGTCATTGGCACCAGAAGTATTGTAGGAGGGTGATTAAATATGAAAATTAAAACAGGCGATAAAGTCAAAGTAATCACTGGTCATTACAAAGGTACTATCGGTGAAGTAAAATCAGTTGACGTAAAAAACAATAAAGTTGTTGTTGAAGGTGTAAATATTGCTAAGAAAAGTTTAAAACCTACTCAAGCAAATCCTGATGGAGGGATTATTGAACTTGAAAAAGGAATTCATGTTTCAAATGTAATGATTTACGATTCAAAAGCAAAAGTTGCTGGAAGAGTTGGGTATAAACTTGATTCTAAAGGCAACAAAGTAAGAGTTAATAAGAAAAGTGGAAATGAAATCAAAGGAGGTAAAAAATAATGAATAGATTACAAGAAAAATATAATACTAGCGTTGTTCCTGCTTTGATGAAAAAGTTTGAATATACTTCAGTTATGCAAACTCCAAAACTTGAAAAGGTTGTAATTAACTGGGGTGTAGGTGAAGCTATTTCTAATCCTAAAGTATTAGATGAAGCTGTTGCTGAACTTACAGCTATTGCTGGTCAAAAACCTGTAATTACAAAAGCTAAGAAATCAATTGCTAACTTTAAACTTCGTGAAGGTATGCCTATTGGCTGTAAAGTTACTTTACGTGGTGAAAGAATGTATGAATTCTTAGATAAATTATTTAATATTTCACTACCTCGTGTAAGAGACTTTAGAGGTGTTAGTACTACAGCATTTGATGGTCGTGGTAACTATACTCTAGGTGTTAAAGAACAATTAATTTTCCCAGAAATTAATTTTGATAAAGTTAATAAAGTTCGTGGTATGGATATTGTAATTGTAACTAGTGCAAAAACTAATGAAGAAGCAAAGGCATTGTTAAGTGAACTTGGAATGCCGTTTGCGAAATAAGGAGGACTAAGTAATGGCAAAAACATCGATGAAAGTTAAACAACAACGTCCTCAAAAGTTCAAAACTAGAGAATATACTAGATGTGAACGTTGTGGTCGTCCACATTCAGTATTAAGCAAATATAAATTGTGCAGAATTTGCTTCAGAGAATTGGCTTATAAAGGTCAAATTCCTGGAGTTAAAAAGGCAAGCTGGTAAGGAGGTAATTAGAGATGAATATGACAGATCCAATCGCGGATATGCTTACTAGAATTCGTAATGGTGTTCAAGCTCGTAAAGAAACAGTTGAAATCCCTGCTTCTAAAACTAAACTTGAGATTGCTAAAATCTTAAAGAGCGAAGGATACATAATAAATTACGCAGTTACAGGTGAAAGTGCCGCTGAAAAGAAGATTACTGTAACATTAAAATATGGACCTAATGATGAAAAAGTTATTAGTGGTATCAAAAGAATTTCTAAACCAGGCTTACGAGTATATGCAAAATATGATGCTTTACCAAGAGTATTAAATGGTCTAGGAATAGCAATTATCAGCACATCAAATGGTATGATGACTGATAAAGAAGCAAGAGCTAAACACGCTGGTGGCGAAGTAGTCGCTTACGTGTGGTAATTTAAGAAAGGAAAAAATAGAATGTCACGTATCGGAAATAAGGCGATTACCATTCCTGAAGGAGTAGAAATTACTATTTCTTCAAGCAATGAGGTGACTGTAAAAGGACCTAAGGGGACTTTAACACGTCAGTTCAATCCTCTTATGGTTATCGAAGTTAAAGATGGTCAACTAACAGTTGCTCGTCCAAATGAAGAAAAACATATCAAGCAACTTCATGGTACAACTAGAGCTTTAATCGCTAATATGATTGAAGGTTGCCACCAAGAATTTGTTAGAGAACTTGAAATTGTTGGTATCGGGTTTAAAGCTGCGATTGCAGGTAATAAACTAACTATGAATATTGGATACTCTCATCCAGTAGAAATGATTGTTGAAGAAGGTTTGAAAGTAGAATGCCCATCTGCAACTACTATCAAAGTTACAGGAATTGACAAACAAAGAGTTGGTGAGTTTGCTGCAAATGTTAGAGCTAAACGTAAACCAGAACCTTATAAAGGAAAAGGTATCCGTTATAAAGGTGAAAATATCCGCCGTAAAGAAGGTAAAACGGCTGCTAAGAAATAGGAAAGGAGATACACATAGATGTTTAATAAACCTAATAAAAACGTTGAAAGACAACGTCGTCATGCACGCGTTAGAACTAAGATTAGTGGTACTCCAGAATGTCCTAGACTTAACGTATTCCGTTCAAATGCACACATTTTCGTTCAAGTAATTGACGATGTTGCAGGAAAAACATTAGTTTCTTGCTCAAGTGTTGCATTAAAACTTGAAAACGGTGGAAACATTGAGGCTGCTAAAACAGTTGGAAGTAAAGTTGCAGAACTTTGCAAAGAAGCAAAAATTGAAAATGTAGTATTTGATCGTGGTGGATATATTTACCATGGTAGAGTTAAAGCATTAGCTGATGCAGCTCGTGAAGCTGGATTGAAATTTTAGGAAGGGAGAGCTCATATAATGGAACGTAAACCAAGAAGAACAGAACGTGTTCAAAAAGAATTTGAAGAACGTGTTGTTGTAATTAATAGAGTAAGCAAGACCGTTAAGGGTGGACGCCGTATGCGCTTTTCTGCCTTAGTTGTTGTTGGAGATCATAAAGGTCGTGTAGGTTATGGTCTAGGTAAAGCAAACGAAGTACCTGATGCAATTAAAAAAGGTATTGAAGCTGCAAAGAAAAATGTAATTGAAGTAAGTTTAGTAAATAACGGAAAAACAATTCCTCATGAAATTACAGGTGTTTATGGTGCTGGAGAAGTATTCTTAAAACCTGCTACTGAAGGTACAGGAGTAATTGCTGGTGGTGCAGTTCGTGCAGTTTTAGAACTTGCAGGTGTAAGTGATATCTTATCAAAATGTATCGGTTCTAGAACACCAGTAAATATGGTACATGCTACTGTTAAAGCTTTAAGTGAATTAAAAACTATTGAATCTGTAGCAAAACTTCGTGAGAAGAAAATTAAAGAAATTAGATAAGGAGGTAACCTATGAACTTAAATGAACTTAAATATAATGAAGGTGCACGTTTTGTAAAAAAACGCATAGGTCGTGGTCAAGGATCTGGTACAGGTAAAACTGCTGGAAAAGGTCATAAAGGACAAAATGCTCGTTCTGGTGGTGGAGTAGCTATTGGATTTGAAGGTGGACAAACTCCTTTATTTAAAAGAATTCCAAAGCGTGGTTTTACAAACTTCACTCGTAAAGAATACGCAATTATCAATGTTGAAAGCTTAAATGTATTTGAAAATGATGTTGTTGTAGATTTTGAAGCTTTAAAAGCTGTAGGACTACTAAAGAAAAGTTTAGATGGTGTTAAGATTTTAGGTGAAGGAGAATTAAGCAAAAAACTTACAGTTAAAGCTAATAAATTCTCTAAATCAGCTCAAGCTGCAATCGAAAAAGCAGGCGGAAAAGTAGAGGTAATCTAAGATGTGGCAAACTTGTGTCAGCATATTTAAGAATAAGGAAATTCGTAATAAGATTTTCTTCACGCTGGCAATGTTGTTTATATATCGTTTAGGTTCTGCAATTCCCGTTCCGGGAGTCGATGCTAATCAACTTGCGGCTAGTATTCTTGATAATTCATTACTAAGTATGCTTAATTTACTTGGTGGTGGAGCACTTGAAAGATTATCTATCTTCGCAATGGGGGTAACACCTTACATTACTGCATCAATTGTTATACAACTGTTAAGTATGGATGTAATTCCTTACTTAACAGAATTATCAAAATCTGGTCAGACAGGTAGAGTTAAATTAGATAGAATAACTAGATATTTAGGTGTTGTATTATCACTTGTTCAATCTGGAACAATGGTTTACAGCTTAAATGGTAGCTATAATATTTTAACTTCTAACACATTAGCAATGTATTTGTACACTGCAATAGTAATGACTGCAGGAACTATGTTCTTATTATGGATTGGTGATAGAATTTCACAATTTGGTATTGGCAATGGTATTTCATTTATAATCTTTGCTGGTATTGTTGCGAATTTACCTGCTTCATTTAGGCAAGTGTTCTCTGTATTAGTTGATACTTCAAATAATACAGCAATGTTTAATGGTTTAATAGAATTCTCATTGTTTGTAATAATGTATTTGGTTATTATAGTATTTGTAGTAGTTATGCAAACAGCTACTAGAAAAATTCCAATCCAATATACTTCTAGTTCAATGGGAAATGGCAGAAATGATATTACATATTTACCATTTAAAATCAATTCTGCTTCAGTTGTGCCAGTTATTTTTGCTCAGTCAATTATGACTGCTCCACAAATAATATTGAGTTTTGTAAACACAGATTTATATACTAAGTTATCAAATTTCTTGAGTTTACAAAAACCTGTGGGATTAGCAATATATGCAATTCTTACAGTATTATTTACTTTCTTTTATACAAATCTACAAGTAGATCCAGAAAAAGTTGCTGAAAATTTAGGTAAATCAGGAGCATATATCCCTGGAATTAGACCTGGTAGTGAAACTAAAGAATATATTAAAAAGGTATTAAACAGAATAACTGTTTTAGGTGCAGCTGGATTATTGTTCATTGCTACATTACCTTATTTACTACCTATGTTCACTAATTTACCATCATCAATTTCAATTGGTGGTACAGGGATAATAATTGTAGTTGGTGTGGCAATGGAAACAATTGATCAAATCCAAGGTCAACTAACACAAAAACAATATCGTGGTTTCCTAAAATAAAGAGGGTTATTATGAATATATTAATTATGGGGCCTGCAGGAAGTGGAAAAGGCACAATGTCTAAGTTTATCAAAGATGAGTATATGGTTGCACATATATCAACTGGTGATATGCTTAGAGAAAATGTTAAAAATGAAACATCTCTTGGTTTAATCGCTAAGGGTTATATGGAAAGTGGAAAGCTTGTTCCAGATGAATTAATTAATGAAATGGTTAAGGAAAGAATACAACAAGATGACTGTAAAAATGGTTATCTTATGGATGGATTTCCTAGAACATTAGTTCAAGCAGAAGCTTTTGAAGAGATGACAAATATTATTAATAAAAAAGTTGATGTTGTTATTGATTTGAAAGTTAATATTGATGATTTGGCAAGCAGAATTACAGGTAGAAGAGTTTGTAAAAACTGTGGCTCAATATACCACATTGTTACTAGCCCAAGTAAAGTTGAAGGTGTTTGTGATGTTTGTGGTTCATCACTTGTTCAAAGAAAAGATGATACAATTGAGCAACTACAAGTTCGTCTAGCTGAACATAAAAAAAATACTGAACCAGTTCTTGAATATTATAGAAAAAAAGGTTTAGTTAAAGAAATTGATGCTTCAAAACCTACGGAAGAGGTTTGGGCACAAATTAAACAGGCAATAGAAACGGTTTCATAAATTAAATATGTTGGTATGTTAGTTATACTGACATACCAACTGATAATTTATATAATGGAGGTAATTAATGGCAAAACAAGATGTTATTGAAATTGAAGGGATCGTCGAGGATACACTGCCTGATGCAAAATTCAAGGTGAAACTCGCAAATGATCACGTAATTCTTGCACACGTGGCTGGTAAAATCCGTATGCATTACATTCGCATTTTACCGGGAGATAGAGTTACAGTAGAGATTTCTCCTTATGATCTTACACGTGGGCGAATAACTTATAGACATAAATAGGATAGTGTTGGGAGGTAAAACACATGAAAGTAAGACCATCAGTAAAACCTATCTGTGACAAATGCCGTGTAATTAAAAGAAACGGTAGAGTCATGGTAATTTGTGAAAATCCAAAGCACAAACAAAGACAAGGAAACTAAGGAGGATAAATAAGAATATGGCACGTATTGCTGGCGTAGACATTCCTCGTGATAAAAGAGTCGTAGTATCATTGACTTATATCTATGGGATTGGACTAACAACTTCAAAGAAAATTCTTGCTGAATGTAATATAGATGAAAACATTCGTGTTAAGGATTTAACAGACGAACAAGAAAATGCGATTCGTCAAAAGGTTGATGCTATAAAGGTTGAAGGTGACCTAAGAAGAGAAACTACCTTAAATATCAAACGTTTAATGGAAATCGGATGCTACAGAGGTATCCGTCATCGTAGAGGCTTACCTGTTCGTGGTCAAAGAACTAAGACTAATGCACGTACTCGCAAAGGTCCACGTCGTACAGTAGCGAACAAGAAGAAGTAGGATAGGAGGATAATTAAATGGCAAATGCAAAGTCAAACACTCGTAAGAAAAGAGTGAGAAAGAATATAGCCAAAGGTTGTGCTCATATTCATTCAACATTTAACAATACAATTGTTACAATCACAGATGAAGCAGGAAATGTAATTGCGTGGTCAAGTGCTGGAGCTCTTGGTTACAAAGGTTCTCGTAAATCTACACCATTTGCTGCTCAAATGGCAGCTGAAGCTGCTGGAAAAGCTGCAATAGATCACGGAATGAAAACTGTAGAAGTTAGTGTAAAAGGTCCAGGACCTGGACGTGAGTCTGCTGTAAGATCATTACAAACTGCAGGTTTAGAAATCACTGTAATTAATGATGTTACCCCTATTCCACACAATGGATGTCGTCCACCAAAGCGTCCGCGTGGATAATAATTAATAAAAAGGAGGGATTAGTTACATGCAAAAATTTGAACGCGCCAATTTTGAAGTCCAAGAATATATTGAATCAGACAATTATGGTAAATTTGTTATAGAACCTTTAGAAAGAGGTTTTGGTACAACTATAGGTAATGCACTTAGACGTGTTTTATTATCTTCATTACCTGGTGCTGCAGTATATGCTATAAAAATTGATGGCGTATATCATGAGTTCACCACAATTCCAGGCGTTCGTGAAGATGTAACCATGATCATCCTTAACATCAAAAATCTTATTATGAAGATTGATGATGATGAGGTATATACTCTTCGTGTAAGTGCGAAGGGTCCAACCGTAGTTACAGGCAATGATATTATTTGTCCTGCTGGAGTTGAAGTTTTAAATAAAGATTTAGTTATAGCAACTTTAGAGGCTGGAGCTTCATTAGAAATGGAAATGAAAGCTAAAAATGGTCGTGGATATGTAAGTGCTGATAATAATAAATTGTTGAATCAAGGTGGTTCTCATGGTATTGGTACAGTTTACACAGACTCAATTTATACACCAGTTGAAAGAGTTTCTTATAATGTAGATGCAACTCGTGTTGGTCAAGATGCAAAATACGACAAATTAACAATGGAGATTTTTACAGATGGTTCAATTACTCCACAAATGTCACTTGCTTTGGCTTCAAAAATTTTAATTGATCATTTAGACATTTTTACAACTGTACAAGATGCTGTTGTTGAAATGGAATCTTCAATTAAAGATAGTAAAAATGAAGTAGTAACTAAGGGTCAAATGATGATGATTGAAGACTTAGATCTTTCTGTTCGTTCTTATAACTGCTTAAAAAGAGCAGGTATACAAACAGTTGATGAATTAACTCAAAAGACTGAAGATGAAATGATGAGAGTTAGAAATTTAGGTAAAAAATCATTAAAAGAAGTTAAAGAAAAGATTTATGAGCTTGGATTAAGTTTCAAGACATTTGATTAAGGAGGATTAAATATGTGGAATCGTAAATTCGGTCGTAAGGCTGATCATCGTAAAGCGATGCTAAGAAATTTAGCCACTTCTGTATTAATTTATGGAAAAGTTGAAACAACTGAAATGAAAGCTATGGACATCCGTAGTGTTGTTGATGAATTAATCACTCTTGCAAAACGTGGTGATTTACATGCTAGACGTCAAGTAGCTAGTTATGTAAGAGATGTTGTTGTAGATAAAAATTCAAAACAAACAGTTGTACAAAAATTATTTGATGAAATTGCGCCTAAGTATGCTGATCGCAAAGGTGGATATACTCGTGTTGTAAAAACAGGTATCCGTCGTGGTGATAGTGCACCTATGGCTTATGTTGAATTAGTTTAATTACATATTAAAAGAACAGCAATCAAAGCTGTTCTTTTTTATATTATTTCAATATCATAGATATTATTTATATCAATTATGAAATCATTATAAAATAATATAGTTTTATTATTTCTATCCACTTTTTTTACTACACCTTGATAAGATTTGTAAAAACCACCTTCTTTTAGTAAATCGTTTATAAAATAGTTTACCTTAATGTTAGAGTTGATACTTATATTATTTAATTTTAAATCTAAATAATACTTTTGATCATCTGATAGAATTGCTTTTTCATCAGTCAATCTAAGTGTTTCATTTATTGAATCAATATGAGTAGGAAGTGCAGAAAATGGCATAAATTGCGCTGCTCGTTTGTATAGAGGCATTGATTTTCTGTTTTTTGAAATTGGTTTTTCATTATAAATAATATCTAAATATTTAGAATCCATTATGCTTTATGACCTCCTATTTGTATATTTCTATCTTTCATTGTTGATTTTTCTAATAAATTACTAACTTTCAAAATTGAATTTTTTCCATATTTATTTTTTAAATTAATAATTGTACGCTGTATTTTTTCTTCTTTTTTTAAATTGTGTTCATCCATTATATTAAAACTATCTGTAAAAAGACTTAATTGAGTATTAAAAGTTAGGTCATCTCTTTTTTTAATATATGAGAAGCCTATATTTATATTTTTAATTATCAAATCATGGTTAACTACTTTTTCAAATAAATTTAGTATTTCATAAACTATTAGTTTTAATGAATTAGTGTAGAAGTTTAATTTTTTACATTTATGTGATGGTTTAGGTAATATCCTCCCATAATAGTCTTTTATGGTTTCAATTCTATCGTTTTTATCGTTGTTTACATCATAGCCTATTGAAATAAAAATTTGATTTGTAATTAAGTTTTTTTCCAAAAGTTCGTAAACTAAATTTTCAGTCATTTCCTTCACAATTATTTTGGCCTCATTGCTTGAGTAAGATTCATGTAAAACTTGCCCAGAAGAAATTGTATTATTGTGTGGTTTGTAGTTTTTTATATCTTTTATTGTGCAGGGTTCAAATCCCCATGAATGATCAATTAATAATTCGGCATTAATCCCAAAAAGTTTGTAGAGTAATTTTTCGTTATGATATTCATTGTCTTTTCCAAGTGAGCATCTAGCTATATCACCCATTGTATATATTCCATTATCTATTAATTTATTATAATATCCCTTACCTATTCTCCAAAAATCTGTTAGAGGTTTATGATTCCAAAGTTTTTTTCTAAATGATATTTCGTCTAACTCAGAAATTCTAAACCCATTATTATCAGGGGTTACTTTTTTTGCCAGTATATCCATTGCGACTTTAGCTAAGTATAAATTAGTTCCTATGCCACAAGTTGATATAATTTTTGTGGTTTTTAATATATCATTCATTACTAAACTGGCAAGTTCTTTATAAGAAAGTTTATATATATTTATATATGGAGTTACATTTATAAAAACTTCATCAATTGAATAAATGTGAATGTCTTCTTCAGAAAAGTATTTTAAATATATATTAAAAATTTTTGTGCTGTATTCAATATATTTTGACATTCTTGGTGTTGCGATTATAAAGTCTATTTCCATATTTTTGTGTGTATTTAGAACATTAAAATCGCATGACTTTTCTATTAATTTTTTATGGGTTTTAATTCTTAAAAAATTTTCGTGTTTAATTTTTTGTTTTACCTCAAATAACCTTGGTCTAGACGGGATACCCAATTTTTTTAATGATGGAGATACTGCCAAACATATAGTTTTGTCTTTTCGTGAAATATCAGCAACAACTAAATTCGTGTTTAGTGGGTCTAAGTTTCTTTCTATGCATTCAACAGATGCATAAAATGATTTTAAATCTATAGCAAAATAAATATTATTCATTTTTAATTCCTCTTAAATATAAACATATTAACACTCTATAAAATAAAAATTAATATGTTAATAAATAGGTGTCTAAATTTATGTACATGTAGTGAAAAAGTTTTTGACATAAATAATAAAATGAGTTTAGAAGTTGGAAAAATTAATTAAAAATCAGTAAATTTTTTATCAAAATTGTTCCTTAAAGGTCTTTTTTGTTGGGAAAGTAAAGGCATTTTTGAATGCTATAATTTGTATACAGTTAATCGTTAAGATAACTGCCAAATAAAGAGCATGAGCATCTCTCCCCAGTTGAATGAAATGCTCTTTTTGTTTGTTTAAACATATTAACTTTTATATAATTAATTTAGTAATTATTTTGTTAAACATATGACAGCAGGTTTTAAATTAAAAAAGAGGTGATTAATATGATTTTTGAACTTCTAAAAAGGAAAATAATACATTCTAATAATTGGTACAATGTTTTTAAAGATGACATTATAAATACTCATACAAATATGAAGTATGAGTATTATACAATTTCTTTTAATAATGACTCAGTATGTGCCGTTATACGCAATAAAGAAAAAAAGATATTGTTTGTAACTGCTTATAGGTATCCAGGCAACAATCTTAGTTTAGAAATACCTGCAGGTTCAGTTGAACAAAATGAAGATATAATAAAAGCTGCGATTAGAGAATGTAAAGAAGAAACAGGATATAATGTACAAGTAAATGAAAAAATATTTAGATTCAAACCTAATAACGGGGTAAGCAATCAAAATTCTCATATATTATTTGGTTATTTAAAAGATGAAATACAGGATGATTTTGATAAAAATGAGGTTAATAAAATACTATGGCTAAGCAAAGAAGAAATTTTAGATAAAATAAAAAACAATGAAATAACTGATGGATTTACTTTAGCTGCATTATTTATATATTTCATAAACGAAGGATATATTATGTAAAGCTGTATGAATTATAGTGATATTAAAAAAATTCTTATAAAAGTACAAATAAAAAATAGAAATATAAGTTTTAATTATATCTCTATTTGAAATGTTTATTTATCTTGTGGATTATTATATTCTTCTTTGTTATTAAAGATATTAATAGAAAGTTTATTTTTAAAAATAAATACCAGTTTATATATTGAAAATAAGAGTATTGCCGTAGTAATAGCGAACGGAATACCTAGGTTGTTAGAGGATATGGAATTAAAAAATAATAAATTGTTGTTGCTATCAAGATGTGGAGTCCCTAAATTAATGCATATATAAAATAGTGTGATATTTATGTTTGATAAAACAACTAAAAGTAGATAAAATTGTGATTTTTTCATAATTTTTTATTATTTATTCCAATCATAAATGACATAAATATGCCTATTAATAGAAATATATTGAGTATTTATTTCCACATCAATAAATGAATCATAGCTTTTCAAACAATATATATTGTAATAATTCATCATTATCATCAACTCCAATCATATAAAAATTATTACAAATAATAAATTTATCTTTGATTAAATTTTAAATTATATAAGTATAAAAGTAAATATAGAAGGATTGTTCTTAATGCTATATTTAATTAAAAAATGTTTATACATAAATACAGAAAATATAGCTTTTTATACAAGATAAATGTGTAGTGTGTAGATAAAAAAACCATAAATTAATTTGTTAAAAATGACATTATGGTAAAGGAAAAGGGTGAGGTAAAAAAGAATTAAAAAAAAATTTTAGAAAAAAAGGAAAAAAGATGTTGACATAGGAGTATATAGTTGATATTATAGTTAGGCACCACAGGGGAGCGCAAGCGAGGATGTGGTAGAAACGATCTCTGAAAACTGAATAGGAAATTAAACAAACACGTCAATT
>JALEZD010000026.1 GCA_022772735.1 Erysipelotrichaceae bacterium | reverse complement strand
TCTTTGATTAATCCACTCTCTTGTATAA
Source organism: Erysipelotrichaceae bacterium (assembly GCA_022772735.1). GTDB lineage: Bacteria > Bacillota_I > Bacilli_A > Erysipelotrichales > Erysipelotrichaceae > UBA9076. The sequence continues at coordinate 16,456 of JALEZD010000026.1, read as the reverse complement.
CCCTTTTTTAGATAAGTTTCTAAAGCTCTATCAATCGTTAATTCAGGATCAATAATTTCATCTATTCTTTCTTTACCTACTTCTGCAAGCCACATCTTAAATGGCTCTGCTTTAGGTGATGGAACAGATTGAATAATACGAAATATCCCTTGCATATCGGCTACATCTGTATTGTATTTTTTTCCATCTGAAGATTCTAATTTCAGTTGTACGATATTTTCGTACAACTGAATAGCACCTTCTTCATCTTTCATTTTTCTTTTCAAATCACTCCAATATCTTCTTGGATTTTTGCTCTCAGTTAATACACCAATAATATCAATAACACTAAAATACCATTCTTCTTTTTCATTATTCCAAATTGATCGTATTTGATTTCCTTCAAATAATTTAATATCGTTATTCATTTATCCTCCCTTCTAACTATATGACTCTTAAAAAAACAAATTTCAACATTTTTTAAACATTTTGTCACTGTCACCATTATGACACAAGTTTTATTATAGTATCTTTTTTTTAATTATTAATGCACTATTTTAAATCATTCATTTTTTCTTCAATAAATTTTTCAACACAATTTTCAAAATCTAAATTCATTCTTTCTGCAAGTACAGCTAACCACCATACACACTCACCAATTTTCATTGACAAATCATCTTGAGTGATGCTTGGCCATCGTTTTTGATTATCCATTGTTAATCTTCCAACAATTCCAGCATCTGTTAGAAAAGCTAATGCATCTTCTTCTATACTCCATTTTTCTAGATGATATCTTTCTTCTAGTGCATGATATAGTTTTCTAATTTCCATTGAATCCTCTTTTAATTTTTTTAAATCCATTTTAAATTCTCCTTTTGTCAAACTACATATTAATTAAATTATAAAAATACCCTTTTATCAACAAAAGGGTATTAATAATATTAAAGTACTAAAGGAATGTATCAATACATAATTACTATAAAAAATTAACTTATTATTAAATGTAAATGTTAGTAAATAATAGAAAGATTAAATTATATCACTCATAACATTAAATATTTAAATATACCAATTTAAATAACGTAATCTATACCTTAAATTTTTATATAAATTGCTATCCCCCAAATACTGACTCAGGTTTAACACGACAAGGTGCACCAACACCATTTTCACATAACCTATTTAATGCTGCAGAACCCCAACTAGCTCCAAATGCTAAATCACCATTCCAATTTTGTGCATAATTTGCAATACTATCAGTTCCTAAGTAGAATACTTCAACATGCACATGATAACCCGATGCATTACCACTTTTTCCAACTCCACCGATTCTATCTCCACCAGAAACTATTGTCCCTACTGCAATTGGAGAACCTGCAACCATATGAAGATATTTAAGTGCATATAAACTACCATCTATTTTAGTTAGTAAATAAACTTGGTTTCCACCACCTGATGAACCACCTATATTTCCACCACATCTACTACCTAATTCACCTTCTCCACATCCATCAACAGATTTAATTACAACACCATTTCCAGCAGCAAATATTGTTGTTCCTGATGGTGCTGCAAAATCCATACCTAAATGAACTCCACCACCAAAACTACTTGGATAATACCAAGTACCTGCTGAAACTCTACCACCACTAATTGGTCTAACAAAACCATTTGACATTGCAATTGAACCAAGTGCACTTGATATTTGACTTATTGTTGCCTTAATTGCATCTAAGTCACCAGCAATTCTATTTCCTTCAGCCTCTAAATCAGCTTCTTTTTTCAAATATTCTTGTCTTACAATTTCTGCTTCTCTTCTATAATAAATCAATGTATTTTGTTTATTTACAACTTCCTGTTTTGCAGTATCTAATTCAGATTTTTGAACTTCTAAAAGTGCTTTTTGCTTATTTAGCTCTTCAATCATTTTGGCTATTGTTTCTAATGTTTCTTTGTCAAAATTAATAATATCGTTTATAGCATTATTTTTTCTAATTAAATCCTCAAAACTTTTAGCACCAACTAAAATATCTAAAAAAGGATTTAATCTAAGTGTTTTTTGAGCTTGAACCATTCTATCTTTAAAGCGCTGTTTCAAAACATCAATTTCAGATTGTTGTTGATTAATTTCAAATTCTTTTTGGTTTATTTCGTTTTCTATAACAGAAATTTTTTCATTTAATTCATCAATTTGAACACGAAGCTCTGCAATTTGTTTGTCATATCCTTTTATTTTTGCAGCATAAACTTGTAGATTATTCGCAATTTCTTCACGTTTTTCATCTATTTCTTTTAGTCGAGTTCTAAGCTCTGATGATTGGTTAGACATATATTGAATATATGCATTACATTTTGATTGTTCTTCTGCAGTTAAATTCGCACTTGATTGTGAACAAAGTTTAGAATAATAATCTCCATTACTAGAAAAATCATCTTCAGCATTAGTATGTGTTATACAAACTAAGCAAAGTATTGCTACAATAAATATTTTTAAAGTTTTCATCTTTTCCACCTCAAATATTTATTTACAGAAAAGAAACTTCCAATCAACCCAACAAAAACCCCAGTCGCAAGTAATAGTAATGAAACTTTTAAAACAAATGGGTGTGGAGGAATTAACTTAAATAAATTTGTAATCAACATTCCACCTGTAACATTGTATATGTATATATATCCATAAATAGTAATCATTATTGGAATTATTGATCCTAAAATACCTATAATAACTCCTTCCACTAAAAATGGTGTTCTTATAAAACCATTTCTAGCCCCAACATTTCTCATAATTGCGATTTCATCAGATCTTGCTTGAATAGTAAGTTTAATAGTATTTTGAATTAAAAAGATTGCCAACAAACTTAAAGCAATTGCTAAAACCCCACCACCATTACGAATACTTTTTAGTGCATTAACAACAACTACAGCTGAATCCCCTCCATAATTTATACTATCTACACCTTCAATTTCTTTTATTTTATTTGCAACACTTTGTAAATATTCACCACTAGAAACACTCACATAAAAAGCATTATGCATTGGATTGTCTTCTTTATAAGGTTCAATTATTTGTTTTAAATAATCATCCTCCAAACTATCAATATAACTTTGAAGTTCTTCCTCTTTTGAATGGAATGCAACATTTGATACTCCTTCAATATTTGAAATATCAACTCCAATTTGGTCCATTACAGCTTGTTCTTCATGAGAAAAACTTATCATAACTGCAATTTGAACAGATTGTTCAATTCCTTTAGTGAATTTTTGTAAATTCATTGAAAATATATAAAAAATACTAACGATAATTAATGTTATTGTTACTGCAGAGGCGCTTGAAACTGACATAGCTCCATGCCTTCCAACACCAAAAAATCCTTCTTTTAAATGTCTAAAAAAATTGTTAATCATGGCGAACATACCCCCCTTTTTGTAAATCAGCAACAATATGACCATTCTCGAGAACTATTGTTCTTTTTTTATGTTTATCAACTAAGTTATTGTCATGAGTAACCATAACAATAGTAGTATGTTCTTCTCTGTTTATTTTTTCTAATAAAGCCATAATTTCATCTGACATTGCAGGATCTAAATTACCTGTTGGCTCATCCGTAATTAATATTTTAGGTTTATTTGCAATAGCTCTTGCAATTGCTACACGTTGTTGTTGACCACCAGACAACTCTTTTGGAAATGAACTTCCTTTATCGTCTAAACCAACTAAATTCATCACTTGTCTAACTCTATGTCTAATAATAGATTTTTTCATACTAATAACTTCTAAAGCATAAGAAATATTTTCAAAAACTGTTTTAGCTTTAAGCAATCTAAAATCTTGAAAAACAACACCTATATTTCTTCTGTATAATGGAACCTTATTATGTTTTAATTTACCTATATTAATACCAACAACATTAACAGTCCCAGAAGTAGGAACTTCCTCTCCATCTAAAAGCTTGATAAGTGTAGACTTTCCTGAACCTGTTGGTCCAATAATATATACAAATTCACCCTGATCTATTTTTAAGCTAATTTTATTTAGCGCATTAACACCGTTTTTATATCTTTTTGATACATCAACAAGTTCAATCATAAAGTCATCTCCGTTTCCTTGTAAAATTATATCATACTACATATTTAATAATATCTTAAGTATATCAAACCTTACTAATAATGCTAAAACCTTTTCCATGAACAGAAGTGGCATCAGTAGTAATAATAAATGCTTCTTTATCAACAGAATTAATTACATCAATAAGCTCAGAATACTGATTCTGTGAAACAACAACTAAAATCATTTTTCTATCCTTACCTGTATATCCTCCAATAATATTACTTATTGTTGTTCCTCTATCAATTTTTTCATGAATCAATTTCAAAAGTACCTCATACTTTTCACTTATTATTTGAACAGATTTACTAACTGTTCCTCCAAAAACAAGAACCTTATCAATTGTATATGTACATGAAGCAACTGATATAAACCCAATTAAAACAGCTTCAATCCCAAAAGTAAATAGCCCTAATAATACAGTAAGTGCATCAATAATCATTACCAAAGTAGATATTTTAACACCTGTTATTTTGTTGATAATTAGTGGAGGTATGTCCATTCCTCCTGTACTTGCGCCTGTTTTAAGTACCATTCCAATACCAATCCCAGCAATCGCACCACCATAAAGTGAGGCAAGAAAAACATCAATTGTAAATGGAGGCATAAAAACTTCCAATAGCGATAAAAATAATGGATATATCAATGAAGAAAGAAATGTTGTTGCAGCAAATTTTTTTCCTAATACCATCCAGCCAATAAAAAAAAGTACAATAACCAATCCATTCACAATTAATCCTTTATCTACATGTACTATTGGTGCAATTGCCACAGCTATACCTGCAACACCACCTGATAATATGTTATAAGGTAATATAAAACCAACAACGCTAAGTGCTAATATAAAATTACCCAATATAATTAAAAATAAATCAATAAAAAATTTTTTATTCACATTAACCTCACATAAATTTTCTACACATTTATGTTATCATATAAGCCTACCAAGGAGGTACCCCATATTGAAAAAGTTTTTTAATTTTATAATATGGTTACTAGTAATCGTATATATTTCATTTATTTTTTCAAACTCTCTTATGAGTGGTGAGGCATCCGGAGAGTTAAGTTATAAAGTTGCAAAAACATTTTTAAAAATATTTGAAAGATTTGAAATAACAATGTCATTAAAAATGTTTCACTCATTATTAAGAAAGGTAGCTCATTTTGTAGAATTCTTTGGTTTAGGTGTTTTGGTAAGCATCGCAATTACAACATGTCCATTATTTAAATCAAAAACTCTAAATTTTACCTTGTTTTTACTTGCAATACCCACTTGCGATGAATTAATACAATATTATGTACCAGATAGAGTATCTACATATAAAGATATGATTATTGATGCTTCAGGAATGCTTTTAGGTGGATTTGTTGTATATGTAAGTATTCTAATAATTAAAGACATTTTTAAAATTAGACAAAAGGTGGCTTAAACAGTTATTTTAGCCACCTTTGCATTTGTTATTTTTAATAATGAAGTAGATAAAACCTCAATTTGAATTCCTATTTTACCACCACTAACGCATATTTTATCAACATCATTAACGCTTTCGTCAAAAACAGTTATAAATTGCTTTTTCATTCCTATGGGACTACAGCCACCTCTTATATAACCTGTAATATTTAACAGTTTTTCACTTCAATTAATTCGATATTTTTTAAATTTAATACCTTAGCACATTGTTTAAAATCCAAATTTTTATTTACTGGTATGCAAAAAACATAGTAGTTTTTATCACTACCAATACCTACAAGAGTTTTAAATACTTCTTTATATTCCTTATTACATTTTTCAGCGACATGCTCGCCATCAATCAAATTATCATTCACATCATATTCATAAGCGATATAATCAATTTTATTTTTTTCCAAAATTCTCATAGCATTTGTTTTAAAAGACATAGTTCACCCCAAAATAGCTTTATCAGAAATTACACTACCACTATTGTTATACAGTTTTAGTATATCACCTATATTCATTTTAGATCTTTCTTCACCTTCTAAAATAGCAATTATTTTTCCATTATCCATAACAATTGTTTTGTTTCCATATTTTAAGGCATTTTCAATATTATGAGTAATCATTAAAGTTGTTATTTTATTTTTTAAAACAATTTTATTAGTTAAGTCCATTATTTTAATACTTGTTTTGGGATCTAATGCAGCAGTATGTTCATCTAAAAGTAAAATATCTGGTATGTTTATAGTCGCCATAAGAAGTGCAAGTGCTTGTCTTTGCCCTCCACTTAAAAGTCCCACTTCACTAGTCATTCTATTTTCTAATCCAATACCTAATGTTTTACAAGATTCAATAAATAAGTTTTTATCCTTTTTATTTATTCCAAATTTAAAGTTTAAACCTTTGCCTCTACAATACGCCAAACTTAAATTTTCCTCTACACTCATACTTGGAGCACTTCCTTTCAAAGGATCTTGAAATAATCTTCCAATAAATTTTGCACGTTTATACTCTTTTAAAAATGTAATATCTGTATTGTTATTGAAAATATACCCTTCATCAGCATAAATACTACCTGCAATAACATTTAAAAGTGTACTTTTACCTGCCCCGTTGCTGCCAATTACACTTACAAAATCTCCATCATTAAGTTTTAATGATAAACCATCTAATGCAATTTTCTCATTAATACTATCTTTGTTAAAAACAACTTTTATATCTTTTAGTTCCAACATTATTTTAATCTCCTTTTTTTAAAATCATTTTTGATTTTAGGAAAACTTATAGCAATCACAACAATAATTGCACTAAAAAGTCTTATATCACTTGCAGGTAGACCTAATCTAAAAACATAAGTAATTATTATCCTGTAAACTATAGAGCCTAATAAAACAGAAATTAGCGCAACAAATATTTTTTTACCTTTTAAAAATGTTTCACCTATTATAATATTTGCTAAACCTAACACTAACATTCCTTGTCCTACAGATATGGAAATATTTTGTGTATAAAAGCCATACAATCCACCTGCAAATCCTACAATTCCATTACACAGTGCAAATCCTAATATTTTCATTAAATCTGTATTTACGCTACTACTTTTTACCATATCTTCATTATCACCTGTTGCACGTAGTGATAATCCAATGTTTGTTTTTAAAAAAATATAAATAAATACCATAACAATAAAAACAAATATAGATAAAATCAAAATGTATCCAAAATCATATCCAAAAAATATAAATTTATTCAAAAAATAACTAAATAAATTATTATCACCTATAAACATACTTGGTTTGTCATTCATTATTCTTAAATTAATTGAATATAAAGCTGTCATAGTAAGTATACTTGCAAGAATTGCATGAATCTTTAACTTGGTATGAATAATCCCAGTAATAACTCCCGCAATAGCACCTATTAAAAATGATAATAAAAGTCCCAAACTAGGGTGATTGTTCAATGTAAGCACACCACAAATAGCCAAACCACTTACAAAGCTACCGTCAACTGTTAAATCGGGTAAATTTAATACTTTAAAAGATATATATAAACCAAATGATAGTATTGAAAAAATTAATCCTAATTCAATTGCACCTAAGACAATATAAACATCCATATTCTACTCTCCTACAATCACTAAATTTTCTATGTCTTTAAAATCATCAATACTAAATCCTAATTTTTCAGCAGTTTTTTTATTAATATAAGTATTCAATTTTGTATCAAAAAGTTCTATTTTAATATCTTTAGTATTCACACCGTTTAAAATTTTATCCGCCATTCTTGCAGTTTCTACACCAACATCTACATAATCAATACCAACACTAGCAAATCCTCCATCCATCACCATTGAATCAGCTCCAGTATATACAGGTATTTTGTATTTTAATGCTTCATTAACAAGAATTGGCATAGCTTCAGCAATCGTATTATCATTAGAAACAAATATAATATCAACCTTATCTGATAGTGCACTTACTGCACTTTGGATTTCTGCGCTAGATGTAATAGAAATCTTTTCAATTAAAATACTTTTATTTTTAGAATAATTTTCTAATTTATTTAAACTTGTTATAGAATTAGATTCGCCAGCATTATAGATATACCCAATTTTTGTGGTGTCATTATGTGTTTTTAACGCAAAATCAATTATTTGATCAACTTTTATTGGATCACTTGTACCAGTAATATTTTTACTTGTATCGTTTATATCTGATAAAATACCTGCACCCACAGGATCACTTACTGCTGAGAAAACAACTGGTATATTGTCAGTTAAACTTATTGCAGATTGTGCAACTGGTGTTGTTATTGCAATTAAAACATCTACTCTGTCATTTTTCATATTTTGCATGATTGTTGGAAGTGATGACATATCACCTTGTGCATTTTTAAATTTTATTATGCAATTTTCACCATTAACATAACCAAGATTTTTTAATTCATCCATTATTGAATCTTTAATAATATTAAGTGATGTGTGTTCAACAAGTGAAACAATACCAATCTTCTTTAAATCTTGTTTACTTGAACATCCAAGTAATAAAATAAGACTTACTAATAGCAATAAAAATTTTTTCATATTCAATTCTCCTTTAAAAAATAAAAAAACGCCTATCCTTAAAGGACAAGCGTATAACCTGCGGTACCACCTTTTTTGGTAATAAAATTACCCAACTCATAGAAAATGCAATCACATTTTCTGTTTTTTAACGGTAACATTCCGTCTTGAGATACTCGCAAAACACTTTCATCAAGCCCTCATGGGTCCATTTACAAACCGTCTTCTCTGTCAAGTTTCCACCAATACTCAACTCTCTTTAAGCAACTAGAATGTTTTATCTCCCAATCAATGGTTTATTAAATAATATTCCTATAAACTACAAAAGTCAATTATTATTTTATATCTAATTCAATCTGCTTATCTATCTCATCAGACACATATTTTCCATTCTTTTTTCTTTGTTTTACACATTCTGTCAATAAATACTCAATTTGACCATTTACTGATCTAAAATCATCTTCAGCCCACGCAACTATTGCTTTATATAATTTATCAGATAACCTAAGAGGAATTTGTTTTTTTTCATCAGCCATTAATATAAACTTCCTGAATTAATCACTGGTTGAGCTTCACTATTACCACATAAAACAACCAAAAGATTTGAAATCATTGCAGCTTTTCTTTCTTCATCTAATTCAACTGTATTATTACTTTCTAATCTTTCAAGTGCCATTTCAACCATTCCAACTGCTCCATCAACAATCATTTTTCTAGCATCAATAATTGCAGATGCTTGTTGTCTTTGAAGCATTACTGCAGCAATTTCAGGTGCATAAGCTAAATATGTAATTCTAGACTCTATTATTTCTATACCTGCCTCATGAACTTTTGATTGAATTTCTTCTTTTATTCTTTTTGCAACTACTTCACTTGAACCTCTAAGACTTCCTTCATCTGCAATTCCATCTCCTGTTGTATCTACATTTGGAGCTACATCATATGGATATAATCTCACAATATTTCTAAGTGCAGCATCACATTGAAGAGATAAATATTCCTTATAATTATCCACATTAAATGCAGCTTTAGCTGTATCTACAACCTTCCATGTTACAGCAATTCCAATTTCAATTGGATTACCAAGATAATCATTTATTTTTTGTCTATTATTATTTAAAGTCATAATTTTTAATGACATTTTTTTACTAATAGATTGAATTGCATTTACATTTTGAGTGTTTTGAGAAACAAACATAGTTCCACTTTCTCTAACATCTCCACTTTGGTTTAATTTAGTATTTGAAGCAGGATTCACTGCAACACAAAATGGATTAACAAAATAAAATCCTTCATTTTTAAGTGTACCAATATATTTACCAAACAAAGTCAACACAAGAGCTTCTTGAGGTTTTATCACCTTTAATCCTGCTGATAAAAAAATCCCCAAAATGAATAATACTATTGAAACAAATATGATGTAACCAAATTCATAACTCGCACCATAAATAAATATACATACTGAAAAACCAATAAGAAAAGTAATCAATGCCAAAAACATAAATCCGTTATTTTTTGTTACTAAAATTTTTTCTTCCATATTCTTAACTCCTTTTGATATCAAAATGATATCACATTAATTTTTTTAGTCAATAAAAAAACTTGATTTTAATATATAAAACCAAGTTTAAAAATCTATACTAATATTCTTGAAAGAACACTATTTACCAACTTACCATCAACGCTTCCTTTATAACTGTTTAACACATGTTTAATAATTAAACCTTGATTTTTCTTAATTGGCTCAATTGATGCTTCAATTATATAGTTTTTAATTATATCTTCTATTTCTTCTTCAGTTAATTGCTTTGGCAAATAAGACTCTAATATTTCAATTTTCTTTTTATTCTCTTCAATTAAATCATGTCTATTTTCTGGTGTTTCATTTAACGCATCTTTTGTTTGTTTTAACTCTTTTAAAACAAATGTATATTCCTCTTCAATACTAAGTTCTCTTTTTTCTTCTTTTTCTGCTAATGCAATCGCTGAAATAACCAAAGATAAAACACCCTTTTTTAGACTATCTTTGTCTTTCATTGCTTGTAAATTATCTTTTCTAAGTTTTTGCAGTAATTCCATAAACACCCTCCTATCAACAAATAAATTATATTCCTAAAAAATTTAAGTTTAAAGCAAATCTTTTTGATATTCTTTTGAAATTCTAAACATATTCAATAAAAAATCTTCATAATATTTTTTTAAACTATCATTTTTTATGTATCCTAAATTTTTCGCCAGAAGATAAGCCTCTCTTTTCTCATCAAAAATCGGAATATTGTTTTCTTTTTTATACTCAATCACATCTTTGACAGCTTCAAATCTTTTTTCAAAAAGTTCAGTAAATTGTTTGTCAATTTCTTCAATTGTTAAACGTGCATTTTCAAGTTTATTCATATATTTTCTCCTTAATGTACTTATCTATATTTAATGCTGTTCTTTTTGCATTATTAACTGCCAAAACAACAGTTTGTGCACCACTTACAACATCTCCACAACTAAATACACCTTCTATATTTGTCATATCACTATCATCTGTTTCTATCAAATCCCATTTACTAAAGTTTAAATTTGAATCTGTAGAAATATCTTTTAGTGTAGTTTGGCTAACTGCAACAATAACACTGTCACATTCTACTAATTGCTCGCTATTTTCAACTATTTTTGTAACAATTTTTCCATCTTCAACTACATTTTGTGAATCACAAAATATTATTCCTTTTAAAGTAATTTCTACCGGTGCTTTAAACATCTCAAATTTAACACCTTCTTCTTTTGCATCATCTATTTCTATTTTGTTTGCAGGCATATTTTCAAAAGTTTTTCTATAATACACTGTTGTATCAACGTTAAGTCTATTAGCAACTCTTGCTGCATCCATCGCAACATTTCCTCCACCAATAATAATTGTTTTATTACCTAATTTGTAATTAGATGGATTTTTTAAAAAATCTATCGCAGAGTAAACAAATTCATTATTTTCACCATTAATTCCCATTTTTTTTGCTTTGCCTGCACCACTTCCAATAAATGTTGCATCATATGACTTAACTATCTCATCTAACAAGATATCTTTTCCTACATATATATTGTTTTTAATTTCAACTCCTAATTGCAGCAATAAATCTTCATACTTATCTATTATTTTTCTATCCAATCTAAATTGTGGAATTCCATATCTTAAAACACCTCCAATTTTTTCTTCAGCTTCAAACATTGTTATCTTGTAACCTTTTTGTGCAAGTATTAATGCAACAGTTATACCACTTGGTCCTCCCCCAATAACCGCAACTTTTTTCCCATTATATTTAGGTAACTTGAAAGATACATCATTTAATAAATATTCGATTGATAACTCTTGTTCTATTTCATAAAAATGAATTGGTTCACCTTTTATCCCTCTAATACAACTACCAGCACACTGCCTATACCAATCACAAACAATCGAACAAACACTAGAAAAAGGATTGTTTTCAAACAATATCTTTTTTGCTTCTTCTTTTTTATCTTCTTTATATAAACCTATAACTCTAGAAATATCTGTGCTAATTGGACAAGCTTTTGTACATCTTGCATTTTTACAAAGCAAACATCTTTCTGACTCTAATTTATTTGTATTTAAATTGTACATAACATAACCTCATTTTAGTATTATAAATGAATTGTATTATAAAGTGAACATATGATAGTATTTTAACTGAAGGAGAACACTATATGATTAATTTTATTTACATATCTCCAACTTTCCCAAAAGTTTATTATCAATTCCCTTTGACTGCTAAAAAATTAGGAGTTAATACACTTGGAATTGCTGAGGATTCTTACGAAAGTTTAAGCAATGATTTAAAAGAGGCTTTATGTGACTACTATCAAGTTTCATCTCTAGAAAATTACGATGAAGTTTATAAAGCAGTTGCTTATTTTGCATATAAATATGGAAAAATTGATTATTTAGAATCAAACAATGAATATTGGTTATCACAAGATGCAAGATTAAGAACGGATTTTAATATTAATTCAAGTTATAATACTGAAGATTTATATAGTTTCAAATTTAAATCTGGCATGAAAAAATTTTATAAGGATGCAGGAGTAAAAGTTGCAAGATATGCTCTTGCAACGGATTTGGAAGATGCAAAAAAATTTATCAAAAATGTTGGATATCCTATCGTTTTAAAACCTGATAATGGTGTTGGAGCAAATGCCACATACAAAATTTCTAATGAAAATGAATTAATGAAATTTTTCAATGAAATTAGAACTGTTCAATATATAATGGAAGAATATCTTGTTGGAACAATAGTATCTTATGATGGTATAGTAGGAAATAATAGCGAAATCATTTTTGAAACTGCTCATTTATTTACTACGCCTGTAATGGATATTGTAAATGATGCAAAAGATTGCGTTTACTATACATTAAAAGATATTCCAGATGATTTAAAAAAACTTGGACATGAAGTAATAAAATCTTTTAAGCCAAGAAATAGGTTTTTTCATTGTGAATTTTTTAGATTAGATGAAGATAAAAATGGTCTTGCAAAAAAAGGAGAGTTAATTGGATTAGAAGTTAATATGCGACCTCCAGGTGGATACACAACAGATATGATGAATTTTGCATGTGACATAGATGTGTATCATATATACGCGGAAACCGTAAAATATGGTCATAGTAACTACAATACAAAAAGACCATATGTATGTGTGCATGTTGGAAGACGTTTTAATATAGAATATGCACATGATTTTTATGAAATTAGTGAAAAATACAAAGATAATATATGTATGTATGAAACAATGCCAAAAATAATCTCTGATGCACTTGGTGATGAATTAATTATGGCTCGATTTAAGGAAGAAAAAGAAATGAATGAATTTATCAGTTATTCATTAGAAAGGAAGAAATAAGATGCACACATTTTACTTTAATGAATATAGCTATAACTTAAATAGAAATATGGAATTTAAAGTTTTTGGAAATTCAGGAAGACCTCTTTTGATATTTCCTGCTCAAAATGGACGTTTTTATGACTTTGAAAATTATGGCATGATTGAAAGTATAAAGCCTTTTATTGATGAAGGCAAAATACAGGTATTTTGTGTAGATAGTATTGATATTGAAACATGGTCTAATGAATCGTGGGATAATAGAAAAAAAATAGAAAAACACGAGGATTATTTTCATTATATTTGTGATGAATTTGTGCCAAGACTGTTTAGTATTAATGCTGAATCAAACAATAATGAATACATGGGTGGAATAATAACTAGTGGATGTAGTATGGGTGCAACACATGCAATGAACTTCTTTTTAAGAAGACCAGATATTTTTGATGGTGTTATTTCTCTTAGTGGTGTATATCGTGCAAGTTATTTCTTTAAAGAATATTCGGATGATTTAGTATATGCAAATTCACCAATACAATATATAGAGGGTATGCCTTATGATCATCCTTATGTGGAAATTTATAGAAATAGACTAATAATTGCATGTGTTGGTAAAGGAGCATGGGAAGAACCAATGATTGAGGATACATTGAAATTAAAATCACTATTTGAGTATAAAAATATTCCTTGTTGGATTGATATATGGGGAAGTGATGTGTCACATGATTGGATTTGGTGGAGAAAACAATTACCATATTTTTTAAGTAAAATTATATAATTGTGCTTAATTTTTTAGCTTTAAATTATTAAAATTCATATTGATTTTTATCATAGTGATTGTTATAATTATAAAGCTTGATGCGCGTGTGGCGAAATTGGCAGACGCACTAGACTTAGGATCTAGCGCCTTCGGCATGGGGGTTCGAGTCCCTTCACGCGCACCAGTTATTTTTATAACTTGATATTATCTAAAGCAAAAGCCCTTTATTAAGGGCTTTTTTAATGTTTTATAGTTTCAATCTTTCATTTACATTAGTATACACATCAAATTAAATCGTGCAAATTCCCATGCATATTATATTTTGGTAAATTAATATAAAAAATAGACTTTAATTAATTATTAGCTCATTTCTATTTTTTACAGGAAAGCTTTCAAATTTATTTTGTTGTAATCACAATTTTACTTATTAAAATCACTATAATACATGTAATTCTTCAATTATTTTTTAATTATTTAATATAAAATGTCTAATTAACACTTATTATTTCATACAATTAAATTATAAACTCATATGTAATATTTTTAAATGCATTCATAATTATTATTAATTTTTTAATAGCATCATGTATGGGTAACATACATTAATAGCTATTATGTTTATATCTATTTCAGGATCACCCCCGCGTGTGCGGGTAACATCTTTGCCAGCTGGACAGCGAAGAAAAGGTAATGGGATCACCCCCGCGTGTGCGGGTAACATAAATATAAAATGGTTATTACCTTGTTTAGTTAAGGATCACCCCCGCGTGTGCGGGTAACATGTCACCTCATACTGTCTAAGTCTGAATTGTCAAGGATCACCCCCGCGTGTGCGGGTAACATAGGTGATGAAAACTCAGCAGACCAAATGGCTCAGGATCACCCCCGCGTGTGCGGGTAACATAAATAAAACTTTGGAATTTGCACTAAGCCCCTAGGATCACCCCCGCGTGTGCGGGTAACATTAATGGCGCTAATATAACTTTAGTTGCTAAGTAGGATCACCCCCGCGTGTGCGGGTAACATAAGAACAGGCTAAGGAATTTAATGCTTTAGCCAGGATCACCCCCGCGTGTGCGGGTAACATTTCGATAATCAATAGTAAAGCCACTTGTTTCGAGGATCACCCCCGCGTGTGCGGGTAACATACAAATTGACTCTACAAAAACAATGTGTGTTGAGGATCACCCCCGCGTGTGCGGGTAACATAACTATGTGTATCAAGTGTTTTTTAGACTGTTAGGATCACCCCCGCGTGTGCGGGTAACATAAAGTTTTCATTCCAAATTTTCTTTTGATCATAGGATCACCCCCGCGTGTGCGGGTAACATCAATATATTTTGTATATTTTTTAGAAGATAAGAGGATCACCCCCGCGTGTGCGGGTAACATCTTTTAGTAATGTTTCTAGCTCTGTAATTATCAGGATCACCCCCGCGTGTGCGGGTAACATCTAGCTGCAAATCTTAAAAGTCCATCTGCATCAGGATCACCCCCGCGTGTGCGGGTAACATCCCTCTACAAACATATATGAAGTACTATATTTAGGATCACCCCCGCGTGTGCGGGTAACATTAAAAATTAGTGGCAGTAAAATTGATGTTACAGGGGATCACCCCCGCGTGTGCGGGTAACATCTTTACATTTATATTGTACTACATGTAGTGTATAGGATCACCCCCGCGTGTGCGGGTAACATTTCTAATAAGTCTGGAAGAACAGTTATAGGATAGGATCACCCCCGCGTGTGCGGGTAACATCAAGAGATACATTAGAAGATGCACGAGCTGATAGGATCACCCCCGCGTGTGCGGGTAACATAATAATGAAAATTCCACGGTAATAGGTGTTTTAGGATCACCCCCGCGTGTGCGGGTAACATTGTTAAGTGGTTTTTTTCAGGTTGTTTTAGTTTAGGATCACCCCCGCGTGTGCGGGTAACATTAATAACAACAATCGCCGATACTCATCACTCAGGGATCACCCCCGCGTGTGCGGGTAACATTTTATCCCAAAAATTTGATGTTTGCCAGTTTTAGGATCACCCCCGCGTGTGCGGGTAACATTCTTCAAGCGGTTCTATAAAATCATCTTTCTCAGGATCACCCCCGCGTGTGCGGGTAACATAAATTTCACAACAACGAAAACAACGTAAACATAGGATCACCCCCGCGTGTGCGGGTAACATGTATTATTATCTTTTAAATA
>JALEZD010000001.1 GCA_022772735.1 Erysipelotrichaceae bacterium | reverse complement strand
TAATATTTTTATAGTTTTACCACTTCTTTTTATTAAATTATCAGATTCCAAAATATTAATTTCTCTCATCATTGCTGATCTATCAACACATAAATATGAGGCTAGTTCTTTATAACTTATCTCAATATAAATATTTTTACTCCCTAAATCCCTAGATAAAAAATTAAAATATGACAACAATTTATTTCTTGTAGTTTTCTTTTTTAAAATAAGCATATGGGAATTCATCAATCTAATTTTATTATTAATAATCTCATATATCATATTTGTAATATTAAAAAACTCAATATCATTTTTTATCATTTTAAAATCAAAATAAAAAACATCACATTTGTTTCTAGCAACAACACTCATTTCATTATTTGTAATAATGTTATATAAATTATCACCAAAAAAATCATATCTCTCATATATTTCAATAAGTTCTTCATCACCATATTTAGTATTTCTTATAAGTGCAGCACTTCCATTTAAAATGAAATATATATAATCTCTATTTCTAATAAAATTAGCTATTATCTCACCTTTTGTAAAAGTTTTTCTTCTTACAAAATGAAATTTTTTTAAATCGTGATACAACACTTGTACTATCTCTTTATTATTCATAAAAAAATTATCACAAATTTTTGTTGCATTTGCAACATATTTCCCTAAATAACCAACGTATTATTATAAGTACTGAAGGAGGGCATAATTTATGAAAGTAATTAAAAGGGATGGCAGAAGCGTTGAATATGATGCAAAGAAAATCGCTTTAGCAATAGAAAAAGCTAATAATGAAGTTGGCAGTAAAGAAAAAGTTTCAAAACAACAAATAGAAGAAATCATCCTCTATATCGAATCATTAAATAAAAAAAGAATGCTAGTTGAAGATATTCAAGACATAATAGAAATGAAGTTGATGGACTTCAAAAAGTTTGAACTGGCAAAAAAATATATCGTATATAGATACAACAGAGCCCTTGTTCGTAAACAAAACACAACTGATGAATCAATTTTAGGTTTAATCCGTCATTCTAATAAAGATGTTATGGAAGAAAACTCAAATAAAAACGCTATAATTGCGTCAACTCAAAGAGATTTGATTGCTGGTGAAGTTTCTAAAGACTTGACAAGAAGACTACTTTTACCAGAAAAAATAAGTAAAGCGCATGAAGAGGGAGTTCTACACTTCCATGATGCAGACTATTTCTTACAATCAATATTTAACTGTTGTTTAATAAACATTCAAGATATGTTAGACAATGGGACTGTAATGAATGGAAAATTAATTGAATCTCCAAAATCATTCCAAGTCGCATGTACTGTAATGACACAAATTATCGCATGTGTCGCAAGCTCACAATATGGTGGACAGTCAATCAATCTTAGACACTTAGGAAAATATTTAAGAATTTCAAAATTAAAATTTGAAAAAGAACTAAAAACTAAATATCAAGACAAACTATCAAGTGAAATGATTGACTCTCTTGTTTTAGATAGATTAAAAACAGAACTTGCTTCAGGGGTTCAAACAGTTCAATATCAAATAAACACATTAATGACTACAAATGGACAATCTCCTTTTGTTACATTATTTATGCATTTAGATGATAATGATCCTTATATTGAAGAAGTCGCAATGATATTTGAAGAAGTACTAAAACAAAGAATTCAAGGAATTAAAAATGAAAAAGGAGTTTATGTAACACCTGCATTCCCAAAACTTGTTTATGTTTTAGATGAAAATAATGCATTAAAAGGTGGAAAATATGATTATATTACAAAACTTGCGGTTAAATGTTCAGCCACAAGAATGTATCCTGATTATATATCTGCTAAAAAGATGAAAGAAAATTATGAAGGTAATGTGTTCTCTCCAATGGGATGTAGATCATTCTTATCTCCATGGAAAGATAAAGATGGTAACTATAAATTTGAAGGACGATTTAATCAAGGAGTTGTATCATTAAACCTTCCACAAATTGCTATTATGGCAAATAAAGATGAAAGTGAATTTTGGAAACTGCTTGATGAACGTCTTGAACTAGCACATGAAGCATTAATGTGCAGACATCACGCACTACTTGGAACTATGGCTGATGTATCTCCTGTACACTGGTTATATGGTGCAATCGCTAGATTAAAACCGGGTGAAAAGATTGACCACCTATTAAAAGATGGATATTCAACAATATCATTGGGATATATAGGTGTTTATGAAATGACATTACTTATGACAGGTGAATCTCAAACTTCTGAAAAAGGAAAAGAATTTGCTTTAAAAGTTATGAACAAATTAAGTGACACTTGTGCAAAATGGAAAAAAGAATCAGGAATTGGTTTTGGATTATATGGTACTCCTGCTGAAAGCTTATGTTATAGATTCGCAAGAATTGATAAAGAACGCTTTGGAACAATAGAAAATGTTACAGACAAAGGATACTACACAAATTCATACCATGTTGATGTTAGAGAACATATTGACGCTTTCTCAAAATTTGATTTTGAGGCAGAATTCCAACCTATTTCTTCTGGTGGTGCAATTTCGTATATTGAAATTCCAAACATGAAACACAATCTTGCAGCACTTGAAGAATTGGTTAAATATATTTACGACCATATTCAATATGCAGAATTTAATACTAAATCTGATTACTGCCATACTTGTGGATATGATGGTGAAATAATGATTAACGAAAACAATGAATGGGAATGTCCAAATTGCCACAACAAAGATAAAAAACTAATGAATGTTACAAGAAGAACTTGTGGATATCTTGGAGAAAATTTCTGGAATGTAGGTAAAACTAAAGAAATAAAATCAAGAGTAACGCACATATAATGAACTTTGCATCTATAAAAAAATGTGATGTTGCAAATGGTATTGGTGTTAGAGTATCTTTATTTGTATCAGGCTGCACTCACCATTGTAAAAACTGTTTTAATGAGGAAGCATGGGATTTTGGTTACGGTAAACCTTTCACCAAAGAAGATGAAAAAGAAGTTTTAAAACTTTTGGAGCCATCTTATATTTCAGGATTATCTCTTTTAGGTGGCGAGCCACTTGAACCACGTAACCAACTAGGTTTAATAACATTACTTAGAAATTTCAAAAAACAGTATCCTAATAAAACATTATGGTGCTACAGTGGCTATACTTTTGAATACATTACAAACACAATGTTTAAAAATCTACCTTACACTAAAGAAATCTTATCCTATGTTGATGTGTTAGTCGATGGAAAATATGTAGATGATTTAAAAGATTTGAAATTAAGATTTAGAGGTTCTTCAAATCAAAGAATTATTGATGTAAAAAAATCACTAAAAGAAAATAAAATTATTTTATGGGAAGAAGTATAATGCTTCTTCCTTTCTTTATGTTAAAATACTTCTATGAAAACAATAATATGCCCAAACTACTTAAAAAATGATTATATTAATTTATTGCTAGAAGATAATAGTTTTTTAACTGATGTTAAAATTTTACCATTGAATGCTTTTTATCCAACAAATATTATTAGCAATGAAAATTTAGCTTTACTTGCAAGTAAAAAACTTAATGAAATCAAAGATGAATTATCTGTTTATAAAAATATGATTCAATACCCTTCTTTTATAAATGAAGTTTTATTATTTGTAAAAGACGCTATTTTATATGATTTAGATATAAATAAGTTAAAAGTAAATACAGCCCAACAAAAAGAATTAAAAAAAATTATTTCAACATTAGTTTCTTTACAGTTCCCTGAACACATTTTAAAAAACCTAGAAATAAAAAATGATAATTTTGAAATATTAGATTTTTTTACAAATAATTTTTTTGAATATAAACTAAAACAAAATTTAATAAATTCTGGTGCAAAGCTGATAAAAATAAATGAATTTCAAAACCCCGATAAAAAACTTAAATTCGCTTTAAATAAAAGAGAGGAAATTGAAGCTGTAGCTCAAGAAATATGTATAAAACAAAATGCATTTAACTCTGCAATAATATGTTGTGATTTAAAAAATCAATTACCTATTATTAAACAAGTTTTTTCAAGATATAACATCCCTATTAAAAATTTAAATTATTCAAATAAATCAATAGATATTGATAGATTTTTAACTTTATTAAATTTTTCATTAAAAAAAGATTTTAACTCTTTTATAGACTTTATAAGTTTATATAAATTACAAAACCAAACAATTACTATTAACTTTTTTAAAAGGTATATTACAAATATTTATAATATTGATTTAAATGACACAATGTATCAAAACATTGAAAATATAGAAAAAATTAGTGAAGACTACAAAATTTTTGAACAAGACTATTTAAAATTAATTAATACAGATTTTAAAGATTTATTAAAAAATTGTTTTGAAATTTTAACAACCTCATTTGAAATTGAAGAAAAAAAATGTGTATTGAATCTTAGAAATGTAATAGAAGATACCTATCCAAATATTTCTACACTTGATGACTTAAATATAATAATTCACTATATTAAAAACATTGAAAACTCAACAAAAGATTCTCTTGAAAATGGAGTAACAATAACTTCAATAAATAAACCTATTTTCAACTTAGATTATGCATACGTTATTGGATGTACTTCTAAACTATACCCTGGTTTTTCTTCATTATCAGGTATTTTTGACGAAAACTATGTTGAAGACAGTAATTACCCAAAACTTTCTATAAGACATTCTATTTATTTTAAACAGTTAGAATGGATAAAAGATGCTGCGAATAAAGAAATAACTTACTCATATTTTATAAGTGATTTGAGTGGAAAAACTATAGAAGCTGCATTTGAAATAGAAAATATGGGAATAAAAAAAGAAAAATGGAATCTACTTTCTATAAATCCAAATAAAAATAACACACATTTTATACCTAAAGAATTAGCTAATAAAATTTTTAAAAAAGATGGAAAAATATATGGTTCTATTTCTTCATTTGAAAACTACTATAACTGTCCATATAAATATTTTATTGCGAGTGGACTTAAAATAAGAGAACAAAAACCAGATATAATAGGTGCTGATACTATAGGAAATATTATCCACTCAATTATGCAACAAGCTATAAATAAATATGGTAAGAAATATTTTGAAAATAGTTTTGATGAATTTATAGCCAAACAAAAAGATTCTTTACTATTAAAATTCCCAAAAGAAAAAGATTTTATTGATTTATTGTTCAACAAAATAAAACACAATATTGAAATAAATATGATTTATTTCAAAGAAATGGAAATAGATACATCATTTAACCCAGAAATGACAGAATATAGATTTAATAACTTTGAATTAATAGATAATAAAATTGTATTAAACGGAATAGTTGATAGAATTGATTTTGCGTATGATTTACTCAGAGTAATTGATTATAAAACAGGTTCAACAGATTTATCATTAAAATATATTGAAAAAGGATTATCGTTACAATTAATAACTTATTTAATTATTTGTGAAACACTATTTAACAAAAAACCTCTAGCAGGTTTATATTATAATTTCCCGAATAAAATTTTAGATAAGTCCGATATATCAGAAAAACAATCACTTTTAGAAAACTTTATAAATAATAAAAGATTAAATGGAATAATTTTCACTGAAGATTTTACTTCATTAACTTCTAAAGATAAAATAAATTATTTCTATAAGACATTGAGAACCAAAATTGAATACGACCAATTAAAATTAATAATAAATGAAATATTTAATAATTTGTATGAAAAATTAAGTGAAGGTGATATTGATACAAGACCTTCAAATGACACTAAACCATGTGTATATTGTCCATATATTAGTATATGTAGACATAATGGAACATATTTTGAAAACGAAGTTTTATATAGTCTAGAAAAGAGCAATAAAAATGAAATGGAATAATGAACAATTACAGGCAATACATACTACGGGAGTTAATATATTGGTTAGTGCCTCGGCAGGCGCAGGAAAAACCTCTCTTTTAGTTGAGAGACTTTTAACTCTTTGCACAAGAGAAGAAAATCCTATAGATTTAAATAGAATTGTTGCGATGACATTTACAGATGCTGCTGCATCAGAAATGAAAAAAAGATTATCTATCGCTTTGAATAATAAACTAAAAAACTGTACTGGTGATAAATCTCAAATAGAAAAACAACTCATTTATTTAAATACTGCTCAAATATCAACCATACACTCTTTTTGTCTTTCAATAATAAAAAAATATTACGATGTAATAAACTTAAATCCAGCAATGATTGAAAACAATTTAGACGAATCAACAATAAATGATATTAAAGAACAAGCATTTTATAATTCTTTATATGCATACAAAAAAGAAAATAACTTAGATGATGTAATCAATTTTTTCTTTAACGGAGTTTTTAATTTAAATGGTTTAAAGGAAGCTGTATTATCAATTGTTGATTGCGCAAATAGCACATTTGATAAAGAATTATGGTATAAAAATGTTTTAAACAGCTATAAAACAATAAATAAAATACATGAAATTGATGATAAAATTCTTTGTTTATTTTTTGATTCAATAAAGCTAAATCTATTTTCAATTAAAGAATTGTTTGATTACACACTAAACATTTATGAAAATATTAAAGATGAACTAGATAAAAATTTTGAAAGTACTTTTAAATTAATTGAGTATTATTTAGGTTTAATAAATGAAAACATTAAAGATAGAAACTTAAATGATATTAAAATCAATTCAGAAAAACTAAAAAACATTAAAATTGCAGTCAGTTCTAAATTCCCTGAAAATTTCCAAAATGTTTTAAAAGAACTAAAAAAACGTATAAAAGACTTTGATTTACAATATTATGAAGAAAACGATTATGTTTTATCACATAATAATGTTTCAATAATAGTAAAAAAGTTAATTGATATTGCAAGGCTAACTTCTGATGAAATAAAAAAGATAAAAGAAGAAATTAATGGTTTTGACTTTGATGACATGGAACATTTTGCATATGACATTTTAAAATCAAACAATCAAATGGTCGCAAATATTTTAAAAAATGAATTTGATGAAATACTAATTGATGAATTTCAAGATACAAATGAAATACAAAATGAAATAATCAATTTAATCGCAAAAGAAAATAATGTATTTAGGGTTGGAGATGTTAAACAATCTATTTATAGATTTAGAAAAGCCAAACCATCAATTATGAGAAATATGATGTTAGATAAAAACTTCAAAGTTATTTCTTTAAAAAATAATTATCGTTCAAAAGAAAATATTGTAAATTTTACAAACTATTTATTTAATAAAATAATGAATATAGATGGCTTTAATGATACTTATAAAGATATTGATAATGTAAGTATTGGAACTGACGCACAAAAACTATACAATCCAAATACAATTGGATTTTATGCATTAATAGAAAACGAAAGTGATGATTCTGAGTTAAAGGCTGATTTTATATCAAGTAAAATTAATCAGTTAGTAAATGAAAAAGGATATAACTATAAAGATTTTGTCATATTAGTAAAAGGTCATTCACCAAAAAAAGTAATTAAAAAGTCTTTTGAAAAATTCAATATCCCATATTTTATTGATAGTAAAACAGGTTTTTATAATTCTTGGATGAGTTTAATATTAACGAACTTTTTAAAATTAACATTAAATACAAATGATGATATATCTCTAATGTCTGTATTAACTTCACCAATATATAGTCAAAGTGATGAAGATATAGCTAAATTATTACTTGAGCATAAAAACTTATATACTGCATGTTTAAAAACAAATCATCCAATTATTTCTGATTTAAAAGTATTAAAAAATATTAAT
>JALEZD010000025.1 GCA_022772735.1 Erysipelotrichaceae bacterium | reverse complement strand
TGTTTTCCATTTATCCATTGAAACTGTTATTAGATTTGTCCAATATTTTCTTTTATTTATCCACCTTGCCTTTTTAGGGGTTTGGGTTATACTCTCTTTCATCCCTCTTTCTTCTATTGCTTTATTAAATGCCTTTATTATTGTTTGTTTATAATTTTTAACCTTTGTTCCTTCAACTTGCTTTTTTGTTTCATTTTCTTTATTTATTATCTCAAATTTTAAATCATCGTATTTGAATCTAACACCAAATAAAACCAATGAAAAAAAGGGGCGAAAATTATATAAACTAATAATAAAGAAGGATGTAAAATTCCATTAGACTTATACGAAAAAACAAAATAAATTGTTAAACAACTTAATATTACTGATGGAAAATATATTATTGCTAGTTCGTTCATTTTTATTTTCACATATTTATATTTATAATTTTCTAAATTAAGCATTTTAATAATCGTATATCTACGTATAAATATGTAGAGAAATGATATTGTTGTAATAGCAATATATGTTATTTTCATTATTAAATCAATATTAGTATGAACAATATTAATTTGTCCAAGAATAATATTTATTATTTCTGCAATTGCAAGACCAGATGCAATACGCCATATATACATATTTTGTAATTTATCATCCCTATATCTACCATATGCTAATTTTTTTTCTTCTCTATCTGTTATCTTATACAACTTTACAGGAAAAAATATCCTTATTGGAAATAATATTACTAAAAATAAACTCTTAAATGGATCTATATAATATAAATCACCATTTTCAAATTGTATTATCCCTAATGGAAAACAATAATCCATCCCTTTTCTATTTTTTAATTCCATATTTTCCCTCTCAAACTATAATTTATGGTACAAATTTCGTATTATTAAAATCAATTTCACTTCTATCTATTGATTCTCGTATTTTTTTAATTGAATTACCTACTATTTATTTTATTAATTTTCCAGAATTATCTATAAATTTACCAACATCTTCAGTAAAATCTTTAATACCAAACGTGTTAATATCATATAAATAGTCAAGAGCTACACTCGCAAGTAATGATACAGTTATTCCAGGAGTCACTGGTGCCCCTGCAAGTAAACTTATAATTCCTATACCTGCACCTACAACACCTGATTTAACCCCTGCCTCAGAGACAGACTCTCCAAATGAATTACCTTCTATAAGATTAAATACTGTTCCAATTGTCGCTCCAATTAATGTACCTTTCGCAAGCTTTAATACATCATTCCCTTTTGAAGCCCAATACACAAAACCTTGCGCAATTTTTGAAGTTTGTTCAACTACTTTACTAAATGGTGAATAGTATATTGAACCACCTAGCTTTGGTATATTAATTCCAATTGAGTGTATCAT
This sequence comes from Erysipelotrichaceae bacterium, assembly GCA_022772735.1. GTDB lineage: Bacteria > Bacillota_I > Bacilli_A > Erysipelotrichales > Erysipelotrichaceae > UBA9076. The sequence continues at coordinate 1,314 of JALEZD010000025.1, read as the reverse complement.
TTTCTCTCCTACATATTTAACTGTATCAATTACCTTATTTGATGTAATAAAATCTTCAATTAATGTTCCCCTAATATTACTTTCTATTGATTCAACTAAAAATGGTATATCTATATCATTTTTATAAGGTTTTATATTTTTTGATTTAAGCAGTAGTTGATTGTAATATTCTATCTCTTTTCGGTAGTTTTTATTATTAGGTGAGTACGCAGAATTTAATGGGCTAGAATAAAATGTATCGTATTTATTTACTACTTTATCACACACACCCTTAACTTTGTTTAACAGTGAACCTTTTACTGGTTTATACGCACCCTCTTTTTTAAACACATGATTTTTTAAGTTGTTGTATGTTAGTTTTGCTTTTGATGTACCTTGTATTTTTTCTACTCTTGTCTGCCTTACTGTTTGTATGTTTCTATTATAGTTTCTCTGTGCTTGTACTTGTTTTATCGCACTTGCACTAAAATTTTTTGAAAATTAATTAGTTTTTATCTATTATCTTAAAGTTTAAATACTCGTATCTTAATACAATACCAAATAAAAATAGTGTGCACACTGGTATTATATATATATACAAGTGTAAATAAAATACTAACAGAACCATTTAAATCAGCCGCAAAAACAAAATATATTAAAAAGAACACTATAATAACTTGAAAAAAGTTATATATTATTGAACTATCAATTTTTAATTTTGCATATTTGTATTCATAATTCTCTAGTTTTAATACTTTTAATATTCTATATCTTCTTACATGCATATATACAAAAATTGATATAGTAATACATATATACAAACACTGCATAATCCTCTCTATATTTTGGTGTGTTATCCTAAAATCATTGAACAGTGAGTTTAGAATTCCACCCATAGAGAGCCCAAAAAGATGTATTCTTACAAAATTTTTTTCAACCCTATCATCCCTATATCTTCCATATGCTAGTTTCTTTTCTTCTCTATCTGTTATCTTATACAACTTTACAGGAAAAAATATCCTTATTGGAAATAATATTACTAAAAATAAACTCTTAAATGGATCTATATAATATAAATCACCATTTTCAAATTGTATTATCCATAATGGAAAACAATAGTCCATCCCTTTTCTATTTTTTAATTCCATATTTTCCCCTCAATAATATAGCATTGTATATATTTATTTTAACTATTTCTAAACTTTATCTATATTCTTTTCGCATATCTCTTCTATCTTTTTTAATACTAATTCTGGGTTGTCTATTAACTCTAAATATGGTCTAAGTGCTTCTTCACTTGTGGGTACTTGTGTTGCATTTTTCGCTCGTTCTAAA
>JALEZD010000020.1 GCA_022772735.1 Erysipelotrichaceae bacterium | reverse complement strand
CGTTTTGCAAAATTTCTTTTTTATTTTCTGATGGTATCATAATCAGTGGAATACCATCAAATTCAATAACTTCTCTTTGTGAATTTATAGTATCAAAATTATATCCAATTTCATTGTTATGAGAAAAGCACATTGTTGCTTCCCCATTCTTGACACTATCTTTCACCCTATTCCAAAGTTCACTTCTAATTTTAGAATTAAAATTACCGACATATACACCTGTTGCAATCTCTTGCATCCACTTAGTAAGATCTCCTTTTAAAGACTGAGGGACTTTTTTCAAAGTTATTACAGTTAGTGGCATACTAATTAATCTCCGAATAGTTAACTCCATGTTTAACAAGTTTTTCTTTATCATCCCACAAATTAATATCGTCAAACGCAATTAATTCTTCGACATTCATTAGACTTTGTAAATCTTTAACAATTTTTTCAGACATTTTTTCACTTTCAAATAAATCTCTAATACGCCTTCTTACTATTCTTTCAATATCATCTGATTCAGATAAATTACTTACTGATTCAAACGCAATTGGTATTGTAGTTTCAGCTTTATATAAATCAGCAATGTCATATACAAATGATAAATCATGTCCAGTATGCACAAAACCAAGACCAGCAGACATTCCAATTGAAACAATTATACTATGTACCAAACCATACAATGCCACATTTGCTACAGAGAGGGCTTTATTTATAGATGTCCCGCTTTCAAAATCGTTAATATCATAGTCTCTTTTGGTCCATTTCACATTATATTTTTTCGCAAAATTACGATATACAGTTCTAATTCTTGCCCCTTCTCTGCCTCTTAATTGTTGCATAGTTAATTTAGACACATCTTCATTGGGAAATCTCATTTGATACATTTTTCTTGCAACTTCAATTCTAGTTCTGGTATTTGAAACTAGTAATGCTTGTTTTTCCAAAAATTTAGTAGAATGTGCCAGTGCTCTTCCATGAGCGTAATTTCTAACACCTCTTTCTCCAACCCAAATGACACTTGTTCCAGCATCACCAATTAATTCCATAGAACGATGGCTAATATATGTTCCTGGACCTAGTAATAAAACACCAACCATCGCAACTGGAATTCTAATTACTCCTCTACTGTCATTTATAGTTATTGCACTATCAACTCTATTTATTTTTGCATGTTCAACATAAATAAAAGATATTCTATCACTAATTTTTGGCAATTCAGTAAGCTCTGTTTTTTTAGCACCAACTTTTTCCTTCATATTTACTGTTCCAAAGGAATAACTGTCATCATACCAAAACCATAAGCCTTGTGCTTTCCAATACCAATTTTTAGAATGTTTTTAAAGATGTCAATATTGTTCACTGTTAAAATACCTTCATAAATTGCTTTATTAAGTTTAACAAACTTTTTTTCTGATTTCTTCAATATAACATAGCTTCTTTCAACAACAGAAAATTCTTCTTTATTTATTAAAAAACCATTTTTTTCTGCTCTTTCTAAAAGATAAATTATTTGGTCATCAATTTTATATAGTGGTTTTGTTCTACCTCGTCTTCCTTTCCCATTAGAAAATGTTTTTACAGGGTTTAGTGCAATTCTAAATCTTAATCTCATTCCATTTTTTAGCATACTAATAAAACCATCGTATTTTCTTATTTCTGTACTACCCGTCACGCCATACATTTCTAACCAATTAATATCAGGCTTTTCTTCACTTACAATAATCAAGTAATCTTCATTATTAATGGTATCAATTCTCCATAATTTTCTTGTTCTTGACTTTTGAGAAATTTCAATTGGAAAACTTCTTTCAACCCAATTATGATATGCATCTACACAGCTTAAATCTTTAGTTTTTTTCCTGTTATACAAATCTATTTTAACCCTAGAAATAAACATATTATTCTCCTATATAATTTCAAAAACATCATGATCAGTGTTATTGATATAGTATTGATTTTTAACGTTAATACTAGTTAGTATCTCATTTCTCATTGTGAATTTCCTTTCTTTTTGAGAAAATGAAACAACATTATCCTTCCTCATATTACTAATGCCATCAGCTAAATTATGATCAACGTATAAATCTAGACATACAAATCTTTTATCAGAATTCTTCTTTTTATTCCATTCAGCAGCTTGCCATTCACAATCATTTAAACTTTCAATAATCGTTTTATTTGTAACTGCAACAATAAAATCTGCTGGTAATGGTAATGATCTTCTCCCCATAAAGGGCTGAAAATAAGGATAATGTAAAGCATTTTCTATTTTATTTATTAATTCATTTTCGCCGGAAATAGCCACAACAAAAACTGCATCCTCCAAATAATATCTGTTAGTGACAAACGTTTCAAACTTATCATTTTTTTTATTTTTTTTTGCAATATGATAATCTCTCATTAAAAATCCTTGCTGATCAACTCTTACCCCAAAACTAATTTTATTTAATTCTCTTATTTTTTCATCATCATTTCTTTTGTATCCTAAACTTGCAGAAATAACACCAATAATAGCACTCTTTGAAGGATAAAAATCTGTGTGCCTTGTCTCAAAATGCGAACTTGTTCCCCAAGATTGCATTGGCCCAGCAAATTTTAATAAAATTGTTTTCATTTTATTCTCCTTTTAGGCATTCGTTTAACTTTTCAGAAAGATCATCTAATAAGTCTTTCAAAGAATTTTTTTCTTCTCCAATCTCTCTTAATTCTTTTACTTCCTCTAATGTTAAATACGTACTATAAAGCGGTTTGTTGACAAATTTTTCAACTTTTTCAAATTCCTTTGCGAGCTCAACAATTGATTTCTCTACATTTCCATCGTTTGATTTTATCGGCTTTTCAAACGCAGTTACAAGGCTTATAGGTCTATCGTTTCTAAGTGTCACTATTAGTACTTGTGGTAAAGTTTGATTAGCAAAAGTATTTACTTTACCTGTAGGTAGTGAGTTAGAAAAAGACTCCACAAATAATTTAACAGCATTTATTACCGCTTCATTATCTTTTAATTGATTATTTAATTCATGTACTGCTATATTCGCATATCTATATAGAGTAGAAGAGTTATACTCTATATTACCTAACATGCCAGCACCAGAATTATCTTCAGGTGCCAAATCATCAATTGCTGTAAAAAAATCAAATTCGTTTTGAATCGCATGTGTAGATATTGCGTGTGCCACTTGACATGAAGCATCCCCATTTAATGAATGATCATCTGCAACCATTCTACCAAATAATGCAATATCTACTGATGGATTGGTGTTAAATATATTTTGTAGTTCTTTTTTATCGTCAATATTGTTAATTGCTGCATTAGCTAAAGATTCTGCTTGAGTTTCACCTAAAAAAATCAATGCTTTTGATTTATACTTTTTGGTTGAAATACCAGTTTTATTTAATGTATTATTAGCTAACTCTAATGCATCATCATAACTTATGGAATTGTCTATACTAATAATCTTATTTGCAATAAATTTTACAACATCATATGTTCTAACACCAACTTGATACTTATTTTTGCTTAAATTAAAGTATTCTCTTATAGCTCTTTTCCATGATTGTGAGCTTACTCTTGCTCGCCTTACACCACCATACAATGCGGTTTTGGGACTCCCTGTATCATCTCTATTTATATTACTTGGAGGAAGAGTTTGTATAATATGTAAATCTAAAAATATTCTATTATTCATTATTATTTTCTCCTTTACTATTCATTTTGTAATATTCTCTTGACCATCTTAATCTGACATCTTGATCATAACCTTTTAAATAACTAAACAAGTCATCAGCTAATAAAGCATAATCCACAAACATATCCGGAAACTTTGATTTTAATATTTTAATTAAACTTCTGAGATGATTTGATAATTCTTCAAATGTTGTGGATGTTATCATTGAATTAAATCTTTTATTAATAGAAACACTACTAGTATCCAATTTAAGTTTTCTTAACGAATAACCAATATTTTTAAATTTTGCATCTTCATCACTATAAAGTTTTAAATCATTCCCTTGTTTATGTAAGGCATACATTTGAATCGATGTCAAAATTGCCAATTCTTCAATTTTTGGTTTTTTTGTTTCACTTAAAAATTCTTCAGGCAGATTTTCAAATAAAATTTGCCAAACATCTGTTGCTTCATTAATAGATTTTCCAATAGAATTTCTAATTTTTGCCAGATAAGCTTTCCCTGTTGGCTGATCAGATAAAGCATCCAGCTTAATTAAAATCCTTTTGGTAACCGAGTAAACTGTTTCCTTAATCTCCTCCACTTTTATCCTCCTTATAAATTAATTCATTATTTAAAAAATACATAAATTTATTAAATATTGTTACAATATTTATATTACTCCCTTCATTTTCGATTCCAATATAGTCTCTCATTGTTCCATTTTTTATAATATTCTCTGCTTCATCTTTGACTATTGAATATAATTTTGCAAGCCATTCACTTGTTTTTTGTTCTTTAAAATCATCATACTTTATACTTGATATCCATCTTCTAAAAGATAAATCTATTTTAAAATATAACTCTTCAGTTTTTTTATTTATATATCTTCTTTTATCAGTATCTGAGTTTTGATAAATATTCCGTATTTCACATATATCTAAAATGTATGATTCATACCCTTTTTTAATAATTTTTTTTGTTTTTTCAATTACTTCATTTATTCTTATTATCCATCCATTATTTTGAGTGTCTATAAAAACATAATTATCTATATTTAAATAATCAAATATTTCATTTGTTATACTTTTTGATGCGTCTAGTCTATAATCTACACCAACAGAACATAATATTATATTGAGCTTTTCATTTTTTTCTTTCATGACTCTACTTATTTTATTTATCCAATGTACAATTGCTGGTTCTATTATATTTCTATTATTAAATACAGATAGATTTTCATAAGATGTAACAACTCCAAATGATCTCCATATTGATTTACTATAATCAAGTTTTATAGGCATATTTTTTTTATTTTCCCATGCAGTCATTACTTCAAGTTGTTTACCGTGATTTTTTATATTGTTTAGCTTGATACACCACAGAAATTGATCAGTTGTTTCAAAACATTCAAAATCTATTTCATTATATATGGCTCTACTCCATGATGTATAAAGACTAGCCAAATTGTCGATTCTAAAATTTAGTGTATTTTTTTTGACGTAAAAATTTAAGATTTCTTCTATATCATATTCCCAGCAAGGCTTTTGAATTCTTTTATTGTATTGTTCAATATGATGTATAATCATAAAATTAATTAATAAAGTTTTAAATAAGTTATCAGATTTGAAGTAATAACCTCCTATTTCCATCAACCATCCACACGATGTATCACCTTTACTAAAAACATTTTTTTCTCCAGATTCTGAGTATTGTTGAAAAGTTATCAACCATCTAACAAATTCAGAATATTTTAACTTATTCTTATCTATATCAATTTTTGGGGAAAAAATCGCAATTTTATGTTTACTTTCAGATATCAACCTATTAATAGTTCTGCACATTGTCATTCCTGTATCTTTTTTGCTTTTTTTACTTTTTTCAATATTAATCACATTAGAAACATGTTCTTTTCTGACCTGCATAAACGGATACATACCATCAAATAAATAAAACCTATCGTTCCATTTTTCCAAATACTCACATATTATTTTTGGAAACTTTTTATTTTCCCACAAGTTCTGCCATGTTTCATATAGATCCTCAATATAATTATCTAAATCTTCTTCATTTATATCTTCTAGTGGTTTAAATCTTTCATCTAATTGAAAATAACCGTATTCTTCACCATCTGCATTGAATCTAGAAAATACTGTATGCAAAACTGCAAGTAAAATTCTCATTATCGCAAAATCTTGTATTTTAGTGTCTCCAGCTAAATCCAAAAATAAATGAGATTCCTGAAATAATTTTTTTAGTGAAACTTCCTTTGTTTTACCACTTTCGTCAATAATAACTGAAATCCAAGGTTCATCCAATAAATTAAATCGTCCCAAAATATCATATCCTTTCTATACTTAATCCATACTTTTCACTGTATTTCATTTTGTATTTTCCAATTATAAATTCATTATTTTCATCAAAAATTATTCCCAATTCACCTTTGAGCCATAGAATTTCCCTCCATTCATTCAATTTTTCATTGTTACTATTATATTTCTCTAGCATTACTATTGTACTATCTATATCATATTGTCTTGTTAAGACAAGAGGTAGTTTGATTGTATTTCCCATTATCTTCTCAATTGTTTTCTTATCGTGAATATTTTCTGAAATATCACCAAATTCATTAAAAGTTCCATAGCCATCTCCAAACTTTTTTAAAGCAATTACTTCTATACTATCTTCAGAATCCCTTACTTGAGCATATGCCTTTGTTTCAGAACTTAAATCCGGATTAATTAACCATTCCTCTAAACTGTTTTTTTTATAACCGGATTTCAATACAGGATTTCCAATTTGGTATTCTTTTGAACTTTTTACTTTTTCATCAATTTTGGAGTAAAATTCTCCCAAAAACCCGTAATACTTTTCATTCAACTCTTCATCAGCGTATTTTATGTTTTCAACATTAAAAAGTTCTTTACCTTTTTCATGATTAAATTTATAAACATTTTGCACAAGTTTTGATATATCGTCAGGTATTAATATTTTATCAGGCAAATAGTACTGAGTTCTTGCAAGTAAAAATCCTCCATATATTGATAAAGATCCTCCTTCAAAATCTAATGCATTACTTGTTCCCATTACAAATAAACAAGGAGCAATGTGGTTCTTATTTCTATCCTTTCTATTATGCCTATGCAGTCTCCCAACCCTTTGAATAAGTAAATCCATTGGTGCTAAATCACTAATTATAACGTCAAAATCTATATCTAATGATTGCTCAATTACTTGAGTTCCAACAATGATTTTTCTTTCTGGTCTTTTTCCATCTTTACCAATTGTCTTTAATAATTCTTCTTCTTTTCTAATTCTTTCACTAGAAATAAAAGCCGAATGTAATACTTCAACAAATTCACTACCAAATTTCTCAGAAAGTAACCTTCCAATTTTTTGTGCCCTAGCTACAGTATTAACAATAATTCCGATAACTCCACCTCTCTTAAACAAATTATCTACAGTATTCTCAAGATTTTCTTCATCAATTTTATTAACAAAAATATTTTTTTGTGAATTATTATCCGTTTCAATATCTCTAATTTGATAAATTTTATCTCCATCATTAAATGTAATTAAAGGATAAGTTAGTGTTTTCATTGAATTATCTCTTTCAATTTTTTCTTCTTTTTTCCAATTAACCCCCATTCCCATCATGTAATTTTTCATTAGTTCTATCCTTCTATTTTCGGGTAATGTAGCAGAAAGGATAATAACTGGAACACCATAGGCACCCATCCATTTTATCGACTGCAATAAATAACTACTCATATAAGCATCATATGCATGAACCTCGTCAATTATTACAACTTTTTTACTAAATCCCAGATGTCTAAGTGGTAAATGTTTTTGTTTTAAAGATACCATTAGAAATTGATCTATTGTCCCCACCTCAAAATCATCCAAAACTGCAGTTTTTCTTCCAGAAAACCATTCGTTGACAATTAAGTTATAATCAACATCTCCATCAACATTCATATTTCTTGATAAACTTGAAAAATCTTTATTTAAATAAGCTTTACTATGTACAAGTCTTACTTGTGTTTTATCGTCTTTGTCTTCTTTTGTTTTTGGTAACCAGTTTAAAATTCTAGGGAAAATCCCATTAGAAGTTGCTTGAGTTGGTAATCCAAAGTACATTCCACTTCTTCCAGTTTTAATTGATAACTGTTCCATTCCAACTAAAGCGGCTTCTGTTTTACCTTCACCCATTGGTGCTTCTAATATAATTATTCCAGGATTTTTAATATTTTGAATTACTTCATACATTTTTTTCTGAACAGGTTTTGGATTTTTAAACCCAAATCTGTTCTTATATAATTTTATAAAATTCCCATCAATAAAATCATTGCTATTTGGTATCCACAAATCACCCTTTTTCCATTTTTTATAGCCTTTTATGTATCTATCTTTATTATTTACAATACTCGATTCATCTATATTGATTAATGGAAAATAATCATCATTACTTACTATCCAATCAGCCATTATAAGTAAACCAAGCAAAATAACTTGAGCAGGTTGCTTTATCTTGGGTAAGTCATTCACATTGTTATATCCACATTCTTTTAAAGCCCAATCAAATATTTTTCTTTGTTCAGTATCCCATTTTTTGTATACAGAACTATTTTTATCTTCTGTTTGAAAATAATTAGAAGTATGTGCAGATAATTCATCTCTAACATCCAACAATTTATCAACTGTTTTTCCATGATGTCCACCTACAATTACTGCAATATCTTCTTTTACACCATAGCTCATTAACAGATATTGACCTGCAATATTATGTGGAGTATTACTCATATCATAAGTGTAAAAATCATTGATTCCTTCAAAACCATTTAAAAGCAATTTACCAATAAGTTGACAATCCAAATCATTGGAATTTGAAAAACTTTTTTTAGCCTGAAAAGCAGGTGTAGCTTTTCCAATGTCATGAACTGCCCCCAAAAACATACATAAATTTTTACCATCATTTTTTTCATTAGAACTTATTGAAGTGTTAATAAGTTTTCTTTGTCCATCACACAACCACTGATCCCAGAGTATACCAACAACATTTTTTGTGTCTTCTAAATGTTGAAAAAGTGATAACCAAAAAAACATCCCATTTTTATCCTCTTTTTTAGCCCAAAAACAAGAACTAGTCATATTAACACCCGTTTTATCATTTAAATAAATCTTTGTATTTTCATTATATCATTTTATATGAAATGAAACACTATCTAATCATAAAAAAAATTATTCTAAAAAAATAGTATAGTAAGTTTATTATTAACCTAGATATACTATTTAATATTAGTTGATAAATTTCAACTGATGTTCAAACTACAACACTTTGCTTAAAAAATCTATTGTTCTTTGATTTTTTGGATTATCAAAAATCTCTCTAACGTCTCCTTTTTCAGCGACTATCCCATCTGCCATAAAAAACACTCTGTCAGAAACCTCTTTCGCAAATTTCATTTCATGAGTAACAATAACACATGTCATTCCATCATCTGCCAACTTTTTTATAACTTCTAAAACTTCTTTTACCATTTCAGGATCTAATGCACTAGTAGGTTCATCAAAAAGCATAACCTTTGGTTTCATCGCAAGTGCTCTTACTATAGCCAAACGTTGTTTTTGACCACCTGACAATTTTTTAGGATATTCATTTAATTTATCATACAAATTTACCATTTTAAGCAGTTTTTCAGCTTCCATTATTGCGGTATTTTTATCAATTTTCAACTCAGTTATAGGTGTAATTATTATATTTTCTAAAACTGTCAAATGTGGGAATACATTAAAATGCTGAAACACCATACCTATATTTCTTCTGTAAACATCAATATTAGTGTTTTTATCAATCAGCATACCTTCAAACAATATTTCACCAGAACTTGGAGTTTCTAATAAATTTAAGCATCTTAAAAAAGTTGATTTCCCTGAACCAGAAGGTCCAATAATACTTACGACTTCACCTTTTTTTATATACTCAGTGATATTATTTAATACATTTAAATTGTTAAAATTTTTATTTAGATTTTTAACTTCAATAATCTTATTCACTCAACTTCAACCTCTTTTCTAATATTTCAACAAAATAAGATAAAATAATTGTCACAAGTAAATAAATACACGCAATAATAATTAATGGTTGCCAAAATAAAAATTTATTAGCTAGAATTGTTTTAACGTACATAAGCTCACTTACCGCAAGTGAGGATGCTAGTGAAGTTTCCTTAATCATAGTTATATATTCATTTCCAAGTGATGGAATAATGTTTTTAATAGCTTGTGGCAATACAATTTTAATCATTGTATTTTTTCTTGTCATACCAAGTGATTGTGCAGCTTCACTTTGTCCTACATCCACAGAATTAATTCCACCCCTAAATATTTCACTAACATATGCACTACTATTTAAAACTAATGCAAAAATTATAGTGAAACTTTTTGGTAAATTATTTAATGAAGGAATTAAAACAGGCATAAAATAATATGCAATATAAAGTTGAGCTAAAATTGGCGTACCTCTTAAAATTGTTACATATAACTTTGAAATAAATTTAAACTTTGAAAAATTAAGCATTGTAATAAATATTCCTAAAATACTACCCAATAAAACTGCAATAAATGCATAAAATAATGTTGTTAATAATCCATTAATAAATAATGGATAATATTCTATAAAAACTTCTATTAATCCTTGTCCACCCATTTTATCACCAACTAAAAATTAATTCCCAATTGTTTAGCTAAATTTTTAGCATCTTCATTCCACTTTTTATATAAACCATTAGAATTAACTTCATTAAGTATTTCATTTATTTTTTCAATTAATTCTGTTTCACCTTTTTTTGCAGCAACAACATTTCCAGAATACATTCCATCTGCACTAATATCGAATTTAACATTTGATGTAACTATATTTTCAATACTATTCGCATATCCACTCGCAAGTTCACAACTAAGCGCAACACCATCAACTTTTTTTGATTGCAATGCTAATAATGCTTGATCAATTGTCTGTACTGTTTCAATACTAACATCTTCAATTTGTTCACTTGCATATTGTTCTTGTAAAGATGAAGCTTGAGCCGCAATAGTTGTTCCTTTAAAATCAGTTAATGTCTTGTATTTTGAAATATTCTCATTGTTGATTAAAATTGTATGACAGCTTGACTCTGAACCCTCCTCATTGTTATAACCAATAGATAATTCATAATTTAAAGCTCTATCTTCTTTCCAACCAAAACCTGAAATAGCTAAATCAACTTTCTCAGTATCTACTGCAGTTAAAGTACCTGCAAATTCCATTGTTTCAATTTTTAATTTAACCCCTAATTTATCCGCAATATATTTTGCAAGCTCCATTTCAGAACCCACAGGATTTTGATTATTATCTAAAAACTCTAATGGTGCATAATCAGGTGATGTAGCTATTACAAGTGTACCTTTCGATATAATTTCTTCTAATTTGTTTGAATAGGTTGTAGATTGTTTCGAACAAGCGCTTACTAATAAAATTAAAATTAATAATAATTTTTTCATATTTTTCTCCTTCCTTAATTTTAATTAAATAAAATCTTCGATCTTCAATCATACAACCACCCCCTTCAATAAAAAAGCCGCCTCTTAAAAGAGACGACTAGCGCGATACCACTCTTATTGCTATTAAAAATAGCCACTCAAAGTTATAACGGAACTACCGGATTTACCTACTAATTTCGATAAAACTTCTCCCAAATGCGGTTCAACCTTTACTGTACCAAGTGGCTCACACTCTGTCCACTTTCGCTGTTGGAAATAAAAATCTACTCTTTTGTTCATTGAATTTAATAAAAAATATATACCACGCTGTGTAAAAAGTCAAATATTTTTTCATTTTTATGAAATATTTTTCATTTGTGAAGAAAAAAATAACAAGAATAATCTTGTTATTTACTTGCTTCAGATAAAATACTATTCACAATTTCAATAATTGCAGTACTTGTTATTGTTGCGCCTGTAACACTATCAACATCTGTTGATTGTGCTTCAATAATTGCTGGAAGCATTGTTGATAATGCAACCCCACCTAATTCTGGAGTTTCACTTTCACTTACGACATTTATGCTAACAATTTCACTTTCAGATAAAACCACTTCTAAAGTAATTTCTCCATTTTTGCCTTGTGCACTTTTAGTGTAAGTTCCTGCAACATATTTTGCAGACGAAGTTTCAGAAGTTACCTCTGGTGTACTTGTTGTTTCTGGTGTAGGGCTAGCACTCACAGTACTTTCTGTTTGAGTTTTATTAGTACAAGCAATCAAAGATGATGCAATAATTCCAATAAATAATAATTTGAGTAATTTTTTCATTAAATTTTCCTCCGAAGCTAAACTATACTTTTTTAAAATATAAAAGTCAATTGTAACACTTCAACATCAATGAAATAAAGATTTTATAAAGTCGTATCTGCTAATTTACTTTCATCAATTTGATCATTATCATTTAATTTATCAACAACTGTAAAAATGTAACATGCCATAAACAATCCAAATGATCCAAGCATAAATGTCTTTCCGTCCCATTCAATAGGTGAATTCCAAACAAAATGAATTGCTAATGAAGTTATCATCCAAAATATAGCATGGTATTTTGAAATAGCAGTTGATTTTTTAACTAAAACCATAAGTCCACAACCAAACATTGCTGTAAATATTGCGTGTGTCCCAAATGCAGCCGCAACTCTTTCAAGTCCTTCTGCAAATCCTGATATATCTCCAAAAAAAACAGCATTATGGATATATAAAACATCTTCAAACATTTGAAATCCAAGTCCAGCAATTAAACCACAAACAAATGCAGCTTTTAAAGACATTTTTTTACATAACCAAAACACTAACAAGACAATGAAACCTTTTGAAAACTCCTCTGCAAATGGTGCAGTAAGAGCTGCTCCCCAATCATTTAAAAATTGTCTTGTAGGATCAATTGATAACCATATCATCGATAACAATGAATTTCCTTCACTGCTTAAATATGTAGTAGCTGTAATACCCAATATTATACTTAGATAAACAGCTTCAATAGATACATTAAATCTTTTTATCAAATATTTAAGTCCAAAATAAAATGGCACAATATAAAATACAAGTACTGATAAACAAGTTAAAAATAACGGGAATTTATCTGTATTTGGATTATCCTTATACAAACCTTCAAATATCAAATAAAATCCTGTAAATATCAAATATGCCGTTAACGCAATAAGTATTTTATGTTGAAATTTTTTTAATAAATTATTCATTATACCCTCCAAATATCATAGATGAAATACTTATATAAAAAAATAGAAAATCACTGATAACCCTATAATATCTGCAATAGAATGTGCCAAGAAAAATGGCAATAAGTTTTCAGGTTTTATTTTTTTGTATAAGAAGTAGAAAATACTACCCAATATAATTCCTAATCCTAATGCTGTTGTTAATCCTTGATAAGTATGGAAACTGCAGCGAATAATTAACGAATATAAAAACGCCCATTTAGTATGTTCTGGTTTTACTGCTAAACAAATCCCAAGAAAAAATATTTCTTCATAAAATCCATTTAATAATGAATAAAGTATTAATGATATATCCATTTTAGAAAATATTTCAAACATACTTGGTATTGCTCTTATACCAAAGCTATAAGTCAAAATATAATAAATATCCATTGCAAATGCAGCTACTACAAAAACACCAATAATTTGCGGTATTAACCAAGGTGTAATTCTAATTTTTTTATAAAAAATTGAAAAATCAAAATTTCTAATTAATAAATATATAAACGCAACAAACAACAATATTGATTGTGTCACAAGTGCTTGATAATTTATCGCTGATGTAAATGTCAAAGTATCATCAAGAGTCAACACATTATTTTTCAAAGCAATATATTGTATTGTGGAATTGTATATACCATGTCCAAACAAAATTATTGTCAATATAAGTATGTCATACCATTTAAGAACTGTAATTCTATTATCTTTCATAATTTTCTCCTTTCACCTTATGAATAATACCAAATTAAACTATTTTTAATGTATGTTCAATCTGTTTTTTATCTGTTTTTTTAATTATTATTATTGAAGTTACTATTTTTGTATTCTATAGTTTTATATAATGATACAAAGTGAGGATAATATGGCAAATATTTTAGTTGTTGAAGATGATATAATAATTAATCAAGTTATTTGTGAGTTTTTAAAAGAAAATAAATACAATGTTGTGCCAGTATTTGATGGACAAATTGCTTTAGAAAAATTTAATTCTGAAACATTTGATTTGATAATTTTAGATATCATGATTCCATCAATAAGTGGTATAGAATTATTAAAAGAAATAAGAAAAAACTCTGACGTACCAATTATGATGCTTACTGCAATAAACGATGAATATACTCAATTAATTAGTTTCAACAATATGATTAGTGATTATGTTGTTAAACCTTTCTCGCCAACAATATTAGTTAAACGAGTAGAAAACATACTTAGAAATACCACAAAAGAAAACAATATAATATTAAATGACATAATTATAAAAGTTAATGAAGGAACTGTATTACACAATAAAAATGAAGTTATATTAACAAAAAAAGAATATGATATATTAGTTTATCTAGCTAAAAAAACAGGCAAAATTGTACCAAGAGAACAATTAATGTCCGCTATTTGGGGTTATGATGATAGCTATAGTAGAGTTTTAGATAATCACATGAAAAATTTGAGAAAAAAACTCCCTTCATTGCCTTTAAAAACAATAGTTGGACGAGGCTATCAAATAGAGGAAATATAAAAATGGGAATTGTAAGGAAACAATTTTTAATAGTAAGTGGAATGATGATTTTAACTATTACGTCCATTTTAACACTCCTTTATTTTGGTATACCAATTTACTATAATCAACTCAAAGAAATCGAGTTAAAAAGGGAATTTATAAAAGTAGTAACAAATCTAGAAAATAAATCATTAGATGAAATTTTTAGCAGATTGAAAATAGATGATGAAAAACAGAAAAACATATTTTTTACTGTAATTGATGCAGATGGAAATATAATTTATCCAAATGTAGAAAATACAGAAACTATAAAAAATGAATTAGAAGAATTAAATAATCAAAACTTTGATCAAGTTGGAGTTTGGTCTTATTTAATAGTTACTAAAAGTGGTGAAAATATAGTTATTCAAGGTGAATATGCATTTAATTCATTATCCAATTTAAGCGGGACTCTTATAACTTTTTATCCGTTTGTGTTAATCGTTATAATAAGTCTTACAAGCTTTGCAGCATATGTATACAGTCATTTATCAACAAAAAGAATAAAATATATTTCAAAAACAACAAAAGAAATGCAAAAGTTAGAAGAAGGAATAGAATGCAAAATAGCTGGAGATGATGAAATATCATTTTTAGCTACAAATATAAATAATCTATATAAAAATCTTTTGACTACTATAAAAGAATTAGAAAAAGAAAAAAATAACGCAATATATAATGATAATCAAAAATCTGAATTTCTAAGAATTACATCGCACGAATTAAAAACCCCTATTGCAAGCATGATTGGTTTGATAGAGGGAATGATGTACAACATTGGAGATTTCAAAAACCATGAAGTTTATTTAAAAAAATGCAGAGAAATTTTAGATGAACAAGCTATACTAGTTCAATCAATACTTGATGCAACAAATAGTAGTATCATTAAAAACAATCAAGAACAATTTATGTTAAATGAGTTAATATTAGAAAATTTAAATTTTTATAATACTTTTGCCAAAATAAAAAATTACGATTTTTCTGTAAATATGCAACCTTTAAAAGTAAGTGCAAATAAAATTTATATACTAAAAGCAATAAAAAATATATTGGATAATGCTTTTAGATATACAAAACAAAACGGTTTAATAAAAATAATTATTAAAGGCAATTGCTTAACTATTGAAAATCAAGCAGAATATTTTTTAAATAAAAATGAACTAGAACAAATTTTTAATCCATTTTATAGACCAGATTTTAGCAGAAGCAAAAAAGATGGTGGAAGTGGAATGGGATTGTATTTAGTAAAACAAATATTGGAAACTCATAACTATACTTATGAGTTTAAAAATATAGATAATAATTTCATGCAATTTAATATATGGTTTAATACTGCAGATTAATAAAAAAAAAATAAATCCTTAAACTTATCATGGATTTATTTTTTATTTGGTAAATCTTTTTTACTTACAACATCTATAACTTCTTCTACAACTGTTTCTTCCACAATGTTTTTATTATACACATTTTTATAAACCCTAAAAGAAACTCCTTCGTTTAAATTCTCTGCACACACATTATATCCATATGTTGTAACAACCCTAAACACGATAGAAAGCCCTAGTCCAAATTGTCCATCACTGCCTTTTTCATATGGTTTAAATAGTTTATTCATTCTATCTTTAGATATGTTTATACCATCATTACTAACACAAAGTTCACCATCAAGCAATTTAATTTCCACATAACTTTTAGCATATCTCAGTGCATTATCTAAAAGATTTTCAACAACAATTCTCCAGGGTTCCTCTTCACCATGAAACTTTACATTTTGAAGGTTTGTCTTTATTTCAATATCTGGATTTATAGCCTTCATTGATATGACAACTTTTTCAATAAGATTTTTCATATCTAAATTATTTCCAGGTTCACTATCACTTAAATATCCCATTTTATTTAACATGATTAAACTATAAACTTTTTTCTCAAGCCTTGATGAATGTTCAATAATCACATCACAACTTGCCTCAAGTGTTCCATAAGGATAAATACCATCTTTAATACTTTCTGCATATGATTTTATTGTAGCAATTGGAGTTTTTAAATCATGAGATATATTTTGTATCATTTCCTCTTTAATTCTATTTTGTTTGCTGATTTCTTCTTCCATCATCAAGATAGCATGGGCAACATCTCCAATTTCATCCTTTCTGTCAATTTTTAATGTTGTTTTCTCATCCTTTCGTATTTTATCTACATAATTCCTAATTAAATTTAATGGATGAATTATGCTACCAACCCATAATGTCAATATAACAAACAAACCAAACACAACGAATATGTTTATATTGATAACACTATTTACAAGAGCATTCCTAAATTCAGTTCTATATGTATCACTTAAAAGGGATACAATTTTTACATTGTTATCCATTTTAGTAACTGTATATAAAATGGAAGAATTGCCTTTTGTATATATATAATCACTTGTATCAATATCATGATTTTTAACTGTATCTTTTACTGTAGAAATTACATCTTCAGACACACTTTTATTACCTATTATTGTGTATGATAAATCTTTATAAAATAAAATATGAACAATGTTATTATCAGTATTTTCCTTGTCAACAGCAGCATCATCCAAATAATATATGATATTATTTTGAGAATTGTGTAAAAGTTTAAACAATTCATTCTCTACAAACTGATTTACATTTTTAGATAAAAACATAAAGAAGAACACAGAAAATGTTGCAACAACAAAAAACACCAATGACAAAAGTTGTTGCGAAAGGGAAAGTTCTCTAATCCATAAATTTATTCTTTTCATTTATCCCAACCTATAACCAAAACCATAAATTGTATGAATGCTTAAATTAGGCATTTTCTTTCTAAGCCTTCTCAATGTGTCATCAACCACTCTATCTGAACCAAAATAATTTGTATCCCATACTTTTTCTAAAATTTGTTCACGCAAAAAAGCAGTTTGCCTATTCTTAACAAATAACATAAGTAAATCAAATTCTTTAGTTGTAAGTTCTAGTACATTGTTTTTATCATATACAATTCTTTGATTTTCATCAATTTCATATCCATCTACTTTGATTCTTGTACTTTCTTCTTTATATATCCTTTTAATTATATTATTAACTCTAAGAACCAATTCTTTTGGAGAAAAAGGTTTTGTTATATAATCATCACTTCCTTTTTCAAGCCCGATAATCCTGTCAAATTCTTTGTCTCTAGCAGACATAAAAATAACAGGAATATCACTACTGTGCATTCTTATTTCTTCAATTAAATCAAAGCCACTTTTATCATCAAGCATAATATCCAAAATCCACAAATGAACATCTTCATCACTTGTGTGTTTTGCAGCATCATCAAAAGTTAAATATGATCTAACTTCATATCCTTCTTTCTCTAAATATCTTTTAACAAGTTCGTTTAAATCTTTTTCATCCTCTACAATATTTATAACTTTTTTCATAAGCAATCCTCATAAATAATATATCATAAAAACTCATGGTATTACCCATGAGCTTCAATTAAATCGACAATTTTATAAACCATTTCCTGACATATTTCATCAGTTTCAGCTTCAACCATAACTCTTATTAGTGGTTCTGTACCACTTGGTCTAACAAGTATTCTTCCGTTGTTATTTAAAGCTTCTTCAACATTTTTTATTTTTTTATTTATTATTTCATCATTCAAAACTGATTCTTTATCTTTAACTTTAACATTCACTAAAAGCTGAGGAAAAATTTTTAATTCATTTGCAATTTCGTTTGAATTTTCATTTAAACTCTTCATTACAAACAACAAATTTAATGCAGTTAATAAGCCATCTCCAGTTGTTAGATAATCACTAAAAATAATGTGACCTGATTGTTCTCCTCCAAGTATATAATCATTTTTTACCATTTCTTCATAAACATATTTGTCACCAACTTTAGTTGAAACCAAATTAATATTCATTTTATCGAACACTTTAAATAATCCCAAATTTGCCATTACGGTTGTAACAACTGTATTATTTTTTAACATTCCTTTTTCTTTTAAATATTTACCACACGCATAAAGTACATGATCGCCTGTCAATAACTCTCCATTTTTATCTATTGCGATTAATCTATCAGCATCTCCATCAAACGCAAAACCAATATCATAATTACCACTTTTCATAAGTGATATTATTGCTTCTGGATGAGTTGAACCACAATCTGTATTAATGTTAGTACCGTTTGGATCATTATTAATTACCGTACAATTCGCATTAAATCTACTTAATAACTGTCTTGCGGTTGTACTTGCAGAACCATTTGCGCAATCAAGAGCTATATTCATTCCACTTAAATCCAATGGAAATTTTTCTTCCAGATAATCCATATACAATTCTAATCCATGTTGATATTCAATTATTCTACCTATTTGATTGTCAGTTTTATATTCAATCTCTAATTTTCCATCAATATAGTCTTCAATCAAATCTTCAATATCACTTGATAATTTTACACCTTCATTACTGAAAATTTTAATTCCATTATCATAATATGGATTATGACTTGCGGAAATCATTGCACCACAATCAAAACTCCTAGTTTTTGCAAGATATGCAATTGCAGGTGTTGGACAATATCCAACAAGATAAACATCTGCACCACTTGCAGTAATACCCGCAGCTAATGCACTCTCAAACATGCTACTAGAAAGTCTTGTATCTTTCCCTATTAAAATTTTGCCCCTTTTATTTTTACTGTAAAAATAACCTAAATATCTACCGACATCAAACGCTTTTTTAGCATCTAGCTCTACATTAGCTTTGCCTCTAATACCATCAGTTCCAAAATATCTTCCCATTATTCATTTCCTCCTGTTTCTTGACTTTGACTTTGATCAACATTCTCTCCAACAACAACACCTTTATAAGTTGTTTGCTTTAAAGAATATTTAACAAATGTATTTGCAGGTTGTTCAACAATAAGTTGGAATTCTTGTGGACCTGGAACTGCATTTGACATATCAAAATAAACATTAATATCATCTTTTGTAATATTAGCAATGTTCTTTTCACTTCCAATAACATCAACTGGAACTGTAACAACATTATTATCTGCACCAAATCTATAATTATTTACATTATTTTTATAATTAATTGTGACACCTTCTATTGTTTTAACAATTGCATCCGCAAGAGTAACTTCCATTGTAATTTGATTAATACTTGATGAATTAACACCTGTTGGCAACGTTATTGGTCTTAATAAAGTTGAATCCTTTAATATAGTAGACATATCTACTGTTACAACAACTTGGTCAATTTTTGATAATACCGATTCAGAACCATATATTGTAACTGTTTGTTGGTCCATCTTTATCGAGTCAATAGCTTTTCCTTCTATTACATCACCAATTGCCTGAACAACAATCGGTACTGTTTTATTTGGAGATGTTACAGGAACTTTAACAGTAATTGTATTTGGAACAATATCTGCATTAACAGGTAAACCATTTTTATCATAGGCAACTAAACTAGCTTGATTTGTAAAATCTGTACTTTGACCGGATACATCAATTAATGCTTTTACAAAAGAAATTGAATCTAACGTTTCTTTAGAGGCTCTAACATTTACCTTTGTATATTCGAATTCAGGTACTCCAACACTATAAATACTATCCATCTTAGATAAATTAATAAAATCATAACTCAAATCAAACTGACGAGTTGTTTTCTTCCTAAGAGTAACTAATACATTTGATGGTTCAATCTTTATATTTGTACTTTCTGAAAAACCTTGAGTAGTAAGTTTAACATTGTGAACACCTTCTGTTAATCCTTCAAGATTAGCAATTACTACTCCCTCAGAATTATAAGAAGCATTTACAGATGAGCCATCTCCAGTAATTGTAATATTAACTGTTGAAGGTAAACCCGAAACTTCAAAAGTTTCTTCATTATATAATGCTGTAACACTTACACCATTTTTATCCCTAGAACTTTGAATTTGTGAGGCAAACAAAGTATTTTCAGAATTGAAGTTAACTGTTAAATATAACAAAATGGCTAAAATTAAAGAAATAAATTTCCCGTATTTGGCATTAAATAAAGCTTTATCAATCCATGAAGAAAACCATCTAAATAGCCTTAAAAAGTTATCTTCAATGTGTGCATATGTTTTTACAACCTTTTTACTTTGATTCGCAATTCTATTTGCAATTTCGATTTTGTTATTAGAATCATTATTTTTTCTATTTTCAACCATTACTGTTCACCTCCTCTTTCACTATTTTGGGGTGGTGTTATTTCTTCAATAGCACTAAAAGCTGCAGTTGTTTTTTTCTTTGCGACTTCAAAACCATCAACCATCGCAAAAGTATCATCTAATTCATTTTCAAATCCCATTAATTTATTTATATCAATTGAAGTTGTATCAAAACTTGTATCTCTTGAATCATTTGGATTAGAAATAACTTCTTCTACATTTTCTTCTTTTTTAACTTCTTCAATTCCCATAACTCTAACATTATTTTCATGCATTGGATATGAAGGTATTATTCTTTCCTTTTTCTTTGGGAATTTAAATTCAATATTCGCTCTTTCATCAAGAGGTTCTTCTTTTTTAACTTCATTTTCTTCAAATTCGTAAGAGTTTTCAGCAGGTTCTTCAAAAACTTCTTCAACAGGTTCATTTTCAGAAATATTCTGTACTTCTTCCTTAACTTTTTGTTTTCTATTAAAAATATTAAATCTCATTTTTCTAGGTTTCTCTTCGGAAACTTCTTCTTCAACAATTTCAACTACTTCTTCTTTTTCATCAAGTTTTTTTGCATGATCTTTTATTGCAAGTTTACTTAATACTGCCGTATCAAATCTCTTTTCAGATTCAATCTTCTTTGTATTTTCTTTTTCTTGAGCAGGCTCAATTGTATATTCATCTTCAATTTTTAGTGGAGCTTTATTTTTTATAATAGTAGTTTTCACTTCAGTTTCAGCTCCACAAATTACTCTTAATAAGTAATTTCTTAATTCTTTTCTATTAACAGATATCAATTTCCCATTTTCTGCAATAGATACACTTCCAGTTTCCTCTGAAACAACTATTGTGAGTGCATCTGTTATTTCACTAATACCTATTGCCGCTCTATGTCTTGCTCCATATCTAGAAGGAACTTCTAAATTTGTAGGAGGAAAATATGCGCTTGCACATGCAATTCTATCTCCTTGGATTATTACTGCTCCATCATGTAATGGTGTTGATGTCACAAAAATAGATGTAAGTAATTCAGCAGTAACAATAGAGTTAATAGGAGTTCCTGTTTTTACAAAATCATTTAAAGAATGACTTTGTTCAATACTAATAAGTGCACCTGTTTGATCTTTTGAAAGTAACATTGTTGCTGTAACAATCTGGTCAACTAAGTGCTCCTTTTCATTCCCTGAAAGAGTTGTAATTCTACTAAAAACACTTGTTTTCCCTAACTTTTCAAGTAATGATCTAATTTCAGGTTGGAAAACTATAATTATAGCTAAAAAACCCCAGTTAACAAAAATATCCGCAAAATACGCAACTGTATTTAATCCTAAAAATTTTGCAGTTATATCAATTAATATAACTAATAAAATCCCTTTAAATATTTGAGAAGTTCTTGAATTATTTCTAATAATTCTAATCATATAATACAAAAGCAACCATATTATAAAAATATCCAAAAACATTCGTGTAATTGTTAATATGCTTTCAAAAGTAAGACTAAGGTTATAATTTGACATTATGAACACTCCTTTGACTATTTGTCATTATACCATATCTACATTTTCAATAAAATATTGACACATATTAAAATATGTTATTATAAAAATATATAAATATTGAGGTAAACTGTGAAAAATATTAGAAAAATAACACTTGAAAATAAAGAAATATATATTATCCCAACTGCACATGTTTCAAAAGTTAGTGCCGAGGAGGTAAAAGAAACCATTGAAACAATTAAACCTGATTGTGTATGTATTGAATTAGATAACGACAGATATCAAAGTATAATTAATCCTAAAAAATTTGAAGAAATGGATATTTTTAAAGTAATTAAAGAGAATAAAGCTGGCTATCTAATGGCAAACTTAATATTATCTTCATACCAAAAAAGGATTGCATCAAAATTAGATATAAAAGCTGGGGCAGAAATGATTCAAGCAATTGAAAGTGCAAATAAAATAAATTCAAAAATAGTATTATGTGATAGGAAAATTCAAACAACATTCACAAGAATTTATAGAAAACATTCTTTTCTGCAGAAAATAAATATTATTTCATCATTAATTACAACAATATTTGACAAAAGTGAAATTAGTGAAGATGAGATAGAAAACTTAAAAAACTCTGATATATTAGATAATGCTTTAACTTCTGTTTATAAAGAATTTCCAATAATAGCCAAAATTTTAATTGATGAAAGAGATCAATATATTGCACATAACATAAAAAATGCTGAAGGAAATATTATTGTTGCAGTGCTTGGGGCAGCACATGTTGAAGGTGTTATTTCAGAATTTAATAAACAACAAGATATTTTTGAATTAGACAAACTACCAAAAAAATCAAATGTTGGTGTAATTATCGGTAGTATTTTGGGAATAGCTTTAATTTCAATGATTTTATTTACATTATCAACAAATAAAGTTGGTGCAGAAAATCAAATAATAAGTTGGATATTATGGAATGGTGGTTTAAGTGCACTTGGGGTTATTTTTGCTTTAGGAAACCCAATCTCTGTGTTAACTGCATTTATAATGGCCCCTATAACATCACTTAGTCCTTTTCTTGCGGCAGGATGGTTTGCAGGTTTGTGTGAAGCAATAATAAAAAAACCAAAAGTTAAAGATTTCCAAAATATTTCTGATGACATAAGCTCAATAAAGGGAATATATAAAAACAGGATAACTCATATCCTGCTTGTTGTAATATTTGCCAACCTTTTTAGTACAATAGGTACTTTTATTGGTGGATTTGATGTTGTTAAAATATTTTTAAACAATTTACTTCCATAAATCAAATGGATAAATACCATCATCTTTCATTTTTTGGATATTTTCAACAACAACTGGTTTATCTTCCTTATAAGTTACTCCAAACCATTTATCTTTGCTACTTAGCATTTTAACCTTACATTTACCATCTTTTACTAATTCTCCAATTGCTGTAGGTATAACATGTTCAGATTTAAGTGGGTTTTCTACAACCCCTTTTTTTATGAATTCAGAGAAAACATCTTTACATTGATTAAATATCATTGGTGTAAATCCCCAGAAATTCATAGACACAAGTGTATTTTCTGGTAACTCTTTCCACTCACCTGCATCTTCAAAAATTGCTTTTCCATCTTTTTTTGCGATTTTTTGAACTTCAGTAATTTCTTTTAAATAATTATTTTCTTCCTTACATACACCTCTTGTTACAGTTCCGAAATCTGTAAGTGTGTTTTCGCAAACATACCCTACCATTCCATATTCATAATCCTTAACATCATTTTTAAGAAAATTATAAATAACTTTATATGCATCTTTACCATAAAAGTCATCAGCATTTATTATTGCGAATGGTTGATTTACAACATTTCTACATGCAAGTAAAGCGTGTGTTGTTCCCCATGGTTTTTCTCTTCCTTCTGGTACACTTACAAAATGTGGAATATCATATAAATCTTGGTATGCAAACTCAACTTCAACATGTTTTTCAATTTTATCAGTTAAATTTTTTCTAAATGCTTCTTCATGTTCTTTTCTAATTATCAAAACTATTTTTTCAAATCCAGCTTCAATCGCATCGTATATTGAGAAATCAATAATTGATTCTCCATTATTTCCTACAGTGTCAATTTGTTTTAGTCCACCATATCTGCTACCCATACCTGCAGCTAAAATTACTAATGTCGGTTTAATCATAGAAACCCCTTTCTTTATAACAAATTTATTCTATCATATTTATTTGTTATATAATATTTAAAAAGAGGAATTATAAATGAAAAAATTAATTTTAGCTAGCAACTCTCCAAGAAGGAAAGAAATATTATCTATTTATACAAAAGATTTTGATGTAATTGTTTCTGATATAGATGAAACAATTAACAAGGAAAATAACCTATATGATGAAATAAGTAATTTATCATTTAAAAAAGCAAATGCCGTTTTTAAAAACCATGAAAATTCAGTTGTTATTGGCTGTGATACCATAGTTGTGTTTAACAATGAAGTTTTAGGAAAACCAAAAAATATTTCCGATGCAAAAAGAATGCTTAAACTTTTATCAAATCAAACACATGAAGTTATAACTGCAACTACAATAATTAAAAATAAAAGACCTTACAAAAATATTTCTATAAGTTATGTTACATTTAAAAAACTATCAAATAAAGAAATTGATTATTATATATCTACGAAAGAACCTCTAGATAAAGCAGGTGCATATGGTATACAAGGATATGCGAGTTGCTTTATCAAGAAAATTGATGGTGATTTTTATTCAATAATGGGTATGCCTATAAATTTTATATATGAAACATTAAATAAAATTTTATAATCCAATTGAATTTTTTGTGTGTTTTGCTTATTATTAAATGGCGCCGACATAGTTCAATGGTAAAACGAATCCATGGTAAGGATTAGTTCCCAGTTCAATTCTGGGTGTTGGCACCATAGTATTTAACAATCACCTAAATAGGTGGTTTTTATTATTTTTGCTCTTTTTAACATTTTTTGTATTACAAAAGTATTTTAAAGCATAAAGTTTGATTATTAATCATTAAAAAACATCTTTTATTAACAAAATATTTAAAGGGTATTTTTATATTAAATCATTTGATTTAAATTAGATAAAGTATTATAATATGAAAATGATTTTCATATTGATTAGGAGGATATATGGCTAATAGATCTAATTACAACACAAAGCAAAAAGAAATACTAATTGACTATCTAAAATCAAGAAAAAACGAACATGTAACTGTAAATGAAATAAAAGATTATGTTAACGCTAAAGGTTTAAATGTTGGTTTAACAACAATTTACAGACAACTAGAAAAATTAATAAATGAGAAAATTGTAGCAAAAATAACTATAGACTCTCACTCTGGTGCCATGTTTGAATATATCGAACAAAATCAAGAAGATAGTAGTTGTTATCACTTAAAATGTGAAGTTTGTAATAAAATAATTCATTTTAACTGCAATGAATTAAATCATATCAGACACCATATGCTTGAAGATCATGGTTTTAATATTGATGCATCAAAAATTGTTTTTTATGGTGTTTGTAATAACTGTGAAAATCCAAATTAAACCAAATATTTCTAAAACCTAATCATATGAACAAGAAAAGGAGAAAAATAAATGAAAAACAAAATAATTGCTTTTGTTAGTTCGCTACTACTGTTAACTAGTTGTTCAGCTAATAATGCAACCAAAACACAAACACAAACAGAAACAGCCGAAAAAAAATTAAAGGTTGTAACTACTATATTTCCTCAATATGATTTCACAAGACAAATTGCAGGTGACAAAGTTGATTTAAAAATGCTTTTAAAACCTGGTGCTGAAAGTCACTCATATGAACCAACTCCTAAAGATATAAAGGATATACAAGAATCAGATTTATTTATATATGTTGGAGGTGAAAATGACTATTGGGTGGAAACAATTCTTAGCTCATTTGGTGAAACAAAACCTACTGTAATAAAACTTGTTGATGTTGTTAAGACAGTTAATGAAGAAATTGTTGAAGGTATGGAACATGAACATTCTCATGAACACTCTCATGGAGAAATACATCTTGAAGACATAAAAGATAGAAGTTTAACAGATTTTGCTGGTAGTTTTACAAGTATAACAACTCATATAAATAAAGGTCTTTTAGATAATGCAATAAAAGCTCATGCAGAAGAGTTTAATGAATCTTTTGACGAAGTTAAAGCTGAATATTTAGAAGCATTTAAAACAAATTTTGAAAATATTACAATTAACGATAAAACAATAACTTTAAATGGTAAAGAAGAATCACTTAAATACCATGGATTCGAAACTATATTAGATGAAGAAAATCATATTGTTGGGGTTTGGTATGTTTTTGAAACATCTTCTTCTCCAAAATATGTAGCTTTCGATGATCATGGAATTAGCAGTGAAAGTGCAAAAGAACACGGCGACTCTATCAAACATCTTCATGTTGCATTTGTTGATGATATTGCAAAATTAAAAGAGGTTCAAGACTCTCCATTTTATATAGACTCTGCTGCAACAGATAGTGAAGTTGAAGCAATGATGAACCATGATCATTCTGAAGAAGGTGAATTAGATGAACATGTATGGACATCGCCAATAAATGCTATGGAAATTGTAAAAGCAATCAATAATGTTTTAGTTGAAAAAGATTCAAAAAATGCAGATTTTTATAACAAAAATACTGAATCTTATTTGAATGAATTAAAAAGCTTAGACGAACAATTTAGAGAAACAGTTGAATCTTCTAAAAACAAAACAATTTTATTTGGTGATAGATTCCCATTTAGATATCTAGCTGATGAATATGGATTAAGCTATTATGCAGCTTTTTCAGGATGTTCTACTGAAACAGAAGCAAGTCCAAAAACTGTTGCATTCTTAGTTGATAAAACAAAGGCAGAAAATATTCCTGTTGTATTCTCAATAGAGTTATCTAACGGAAAAATAGCTGATAGTGTTGCTGAAGCTACAAACGCAAAAAGATTAACATTATATTCATGTCATAATGTTACAAAAGAACAATTTGAAAATGGTGCTACATACGTTTCTATGATGAAAGAAAACGTAGAAAGTTTAAAAGAAGCCCTAAAATAAAGAAAGAGGTATTATATGAGCCTAATCTCATGCAAAAATGTTTCATTTTCATATGACGGTGTTTATGCATTAAAAGATGTGAATTTTGAAATAGAAAATAACGATTATTTATGTATCATAGGAGAAAATGGTGCAGGAAAAAGTACACTTTTAAAGGGACTTTTAAATTTAAAAAAACAAACTAGTGGAGAAATAATATTTGATGAACAACTATCAAAAAATGAAATAGGATATTTGCCACAAAAATCTGAAATACAAAAAGATTTCCCTGCAAGTGTATATGAAGTAGTTATATCAGGTTGTTTAAATAGATTAGGATTCAAACCTTTTTATGGTAAAGAAGAAAAACAAATCGCTTTAAAAAATATTGAAAAACTTGGTTTAACTCATTTAAAAAATAAAAGTTTTAGAGATTTATCAGGTGGACAACAACAAAGAGTTCTTCTTGCAAGAGCTCTTTGTTCAACAAGAAAAGTTTTAATACTAGATGAACCTGTAACTGGATTAGATCCTTTAGTAAAGAATGAACTATATGAATTAATAAAAATGATAAATGAAGAATTGAATATATCAATAATAATGGTTTCTCATGATATTGAATCATCAATAATTTATGCGAATAAGGTATTACATTTAAACAATAGCCAACTATTTTTTGGAACAAAAGATGAATATATTAATAGTGAAATTGGAAAAAGATTTTTAGGAGAAAGAAGATGATAGATACAATTATACAAATGTTTTCATATCCATTTATGGTTAGAGCTGTAATTGTAGGTACATTTATTGCTCTTGCATCTTCTTTACTTGGTGTAAGCTTAGTGTTAAAAAGATTTTCAATGATTGGAGATGGATTATCTCATGTTGGATTTGGAACGCTTGCTCTAGCAACTGCATTAAATGCCGCTCCTCTTACAGTATCAATTCCAATTGTTGTTATTGCTGCATTCTTTCTGTTAAGAATAACAGAAAATTCAAAAATAAAAGGTGATGCTGCTATTGCCTTAATCTCAACCGGTTCTTTAGCTATTGGGGTAATGATTGTTTCAAAAACAACAGGGTTAAACACAGATGTATGCAATTATTTATTTGGTAGTATTTTAGGAATTTCAAAATGGGATGCAAATTTAAGTATTGCTTTATGTATTACAATTATTATTACTTTTGTTTTATTTTATAACAGAATATTTTCTATAACATTTGATGAACCTTTTTCCCAAGCAACAGGAACAAACTCAAAATTTGTTAATATGTTAATCGCAATGTTAACAGCTTTAATTATCGTATTAGGAATGAGAATAATGGGTGCACTTTTAATATCAAGTTTAATAGTATTCCCTTCACTAACATCAATGAGATTATGTAAAAGGTATAAAGCTGTAATTATTAATTCAGCAATTATATCTGTTGCTTGTTTATGGATAGGGATGTTTATATCGTATTACTTTGATACTCCATCAGGTGCTAGTATCGTAATTTGCAATATTATAGTTTTCTTTGTATATTGGTTAATAAGCTGCATTAAAGGAAACATATTACATGAAAAATAAAGTAATCATTATACTAACATGCATATTTATAACATCATGTGCTTCAAAAAAGAAAATAATGGTTGATGCAATTATGGTAACACCTACTCCTAGCATTGATGCAAATCTTCTTGTTGAAACTCCTAAACCCACTACTATTCCTGAAAATAGTTCAATAGATACTCAAGGAAAAGAAGTTTTAGAAATTAAAGAGAAATTATTTATAACTCAAATAAATGATATATTTTATAACTTTGATGATTACAAAGATAAAATTATTGTAATTGAAGGAATGTACTCTGAATTTACATCTCTTGATGGAAAATCAAAATCTCCTGTTGTATTTAGATTTGGTCCTGGATGTTGTAATAATGATGGCTGGGGTGGATTTCTACTTAAAAACTATGAAGGAGAAAAACCTAAAGATAAAGAATGGATAAAAGTTATAGGAACTCCTTTACTAGTAGAAAACGGCGTATATAAAGATTTATTTTTAGAAGTAATTTCATTAGAAATTCTTAGTGAGCGTGGAGCTGAAACAGTAAACAGTTAAAGACTTGAAAAAGTCTTTTTTAATTAAAAAAGCCTTAAATAGGCTTAAAATTATTTTTATTCTTTTCGTATAAAATTTTTATACCTTTAAATGCAATATCTGGATCATATAAGTTTATCACATCTGTCCCTTGAAAAATTACTCGTCCTAACCCTCCTGTTGCAATTACAAAAGCATCAGGATCATTTAATTCTTCTTTCATTTTTTTAACAATATATTCAACTTGACCAATATATCCATAAACTATACCTGATTGCATACCTGTAATAGTATTTCTACCTAAAATACTTTCAGGTTTTTTTATTTCTACTTCAGGTAATTTTGCAGTTTGTCCATATAGCGCTTGTGCAGAAATTTCTAGTCCAGGAGAAATTACTGTATATTTAAATTCACCATTTCCACTGACATAATCAAATGTTGTTGCAGTTCCAAAATCAACAATAATACATGACCTGTGATAAGTATGATATGCAGCTGCAACACTTACAATTCTATCTGCACCTACTTCTTTAGGATTATCTGTATTAATAGAGATGCCTGTTTTAATTCCAGCACTAATAACAATTGGAGTTTTATTTAAATATTTTTTTATACAATTTGTAAAAGAATACATTACTTTAGGTACAACACTAGATATAACAACATCTTCAATATCGCTTGGTTTAATATCACTCTTAATTAATAAAGTTGTTAAACATATTCCATATTCATCTGATGTTCTTTGTGTTTTAGTTGTTAATCTAAAATTACCAATAATTTTATCCCCATCTAAAAGCCCCATGGAAATATTTGTATTACCAATATCAACAGCCAGTATCATTGTTTTACTCCTCCGTTGCATAACTCTGCAATTTTGTATCCAATATCTAACTTACTCATTATTTCTAACTGTTCCACTTTTTCTCTTGAAATTATTGAAACAATATTTGTATCCACATTAAAACCAGCTCCAACTTGATTAACATTGTTCGCAATTATATAATCACAATTTTTGTTTATCAATTTTTCTTTTGCATTTTCTAAAAGATTTTCACTTTCCATTGCAAAACCAATTAATATTTGATTTTCTTTTTTATTTTTACCAATTTCTTTTAATATGTCTGTTGTTCTAACTAATTCTAAAGAAATATCTCCTGATTTTTTTATTTTATTTTTAGCTTTTTCTTTAACAGTGTAATCAGCAACTGCACTAGCCATAATAATAATATCGAAGTCATCTTTTATCTGTAGTATGGCATTTTCCATATCTTTTGCGCTTGTAACTTGTATGATATTAGTTTTATAAACTGGATTTAAATTTGTTTTACCTGTTACTAATGTTACTTCTGCACCTAAATTTCTAAAAGCTTTTGCGGTTGCATATCCCATTTTTCCACTAGAGTGATTTGTAATATATCGTATTGGATCAATTTCTTCAATAGTCGCACCTGCACTAACCAAGACTTTTTTACCAGTTAGTGTTTTTTTGTAAAATGTCATATATATTTCTTCTTTTATTTTTTCAATTGAAGCAAGTTTTCCATCACCAATATCACCACATGCCAAAATACCGCTATCACTTTCAACTATTTTAATTCCATATTCAATACACTTTTTTATATTATCTTGTGTAATCTTATTATTTAACATATTTGTATTCATTGCAGGACAAATAATTTTTGGACAATTTGATGCTAAAAAAGTTGTTGTAAGCATATCATCGGCTAATCCATGCGCAACTTTTGCAATAACATTTGCACTACAAGGTACAATAACAAAAACATCTGCTTTTTTGGCGATTGAAATATGATGTACATCATAACTAAAATTTCTATCAAAAGTATCTATAGAAACTCTATTATTTGTTAATGTTTCAAATGTTAATGGTGAAATAAATTTTGTTGCATTTTCACTCATTATTACATCAATATTATGTCCTTCTTTTTTTAAATCACTCACAAGCTGAGCAGTTTTAAATGCAGCAATTCCTCCAGTAATACCTACTACTATATTCATATTTAACTCCCTCTTTTAATATTAAGTTTTAAAGCTTTTATGATAGAAACACTTAAAATTGATGCAATAGTCATTTCCATAATTCCATTACTTGCAACAATACCAACCATTACTTTTAATAGGTTATCATATGGAATATTTTTAAGCATAGAGTAAGGTTCTTTAAAAAATATATAAATTCCAGATAAAACTAAGAAAGTATGAATAAATGTCGCAACTATTGATGAGATGATTATTGAAATAGTATCATTGTTGGTTATTTTATTTATTAAGTCATAAAAAAACTTTGCACTTATCCCCAATATAATTCTAGGAACCAAAACAATCAAAAGGCTCGCAAAATTACCACTAACTCCACCAATTTTAATAAACGGGCTAAATATAAATGAAGTGGGTGTAGGGTAGAATGTATTAACAAATAAACTAGTTAATCCAAAAACAAGTCCTAATCCTATTGAGGCTTTATATCCTAAAAAAATAGCGCATATAATTACTGGAATATGGAGTGTTGTTGCTCTGATTAACCCTATTGGAATATATCCAAGTGGTGTAAGCATTAATACCAACTCAATCGCAATAAAAAATGCAAAAAGTACAAAATCTTTAGTTTTATTTTTTGATTTCATTTTTCCTCCTATCGCTCACTAATGGATGCAATGTCGAAATAAAAAATTTTTTTAATTAAAGTGAATAAGAGTTGTAACAATCTCTTTTCACATTTTATTATACACGCTTTATAATAATATGTAATTAATTTGATATAATTTAAAAGGAGGTTTTGTTATGAAATTTTTAGTTATTTCAGATATACATGGTTCTGTAGGTGCAGTAAACATAATTGAAGAAGCAATAAAAGAACATAGATTTGATAAAATAATTTGTCTTGGAGATATTCTTTATCATGGACCAAGAAATAATCTACCATGTGATTACAATCCAAAAAAAGTTATAGAAATTATTAATAAATATAAATATGATATTATTGCAGTTAGGGGTAATTGTGATAGTGAAGTGGATCAAATGGTTTTAGATTTCCCTATTTTATCTACACATAATATTTTATACTTAAAAAACACGAAGGTATTTTCTACTCATGGTCACGTTTATAACTTAGATAATATGCCATGTTTGAATAAAAATGATGTATTCATGTTTGGTCATATACATATACCTCTTGCACAAATAAATAATGACATATATATTTTAAATCCTGGTTCAAGTTCTTTACCAAAAGAAAATCATCCAAAAACATATGGAATATTAGATGAATTTGGATTTGAAATATACACGTTTGATCACAAAATATATAAAACCATTAAATTTAAAAAAGATTATTAACTTTTTGCTAATAATCTTTATTTTATGTCTTCTAATTTACCATCTTTTAATACAACACGTAAATCTGACAATTTACTTACTTCATTACTGTGTGTAACAACAATAATTGTTTTATTATATTTTTCTGTTAAATCTTGAAATATTTTTATTACTTCTTTTTCAGTTTTTGTATCTAGATTACCTGTAGGTTCATCCGCAAAAATTAAATCAACATTACTTGCGATAGCCCTAGCAATCGCAACACGCTGTTGTTCACCTCCAGATAATTTTGAAACTAATCTATCAGCTTTACTTGGAACAATACCAACCATTTCCAAAAGTGCATATGCTAATTCTTTGTGATTATTTGGAAGTTTATTATCTGTTTCCGTCATTGCAACTAATATATTTTCTAGACCAGTCAAATAATTTATCAAATTGAAAGATTGAAAAACAATCCCTATTTTGTTTCTTCTATAGTTATAAAGTCCAATTTCGTTTAAATCTTTCCCTTGGTAATATATTTTCCCAGATTCTTGTTTATCTAATCCAGCTAAAATACTTAATAATGTTGTTTTACCTGAACCAGAAGGTCCAAGAATTGTATAAAACTTGCCTTCTTCAAATTCATAACTTAAATCTTTTAATATTTGTCTTTTAAAACCACCGTCAATATAACCATAGTTTATATTTTCTAGTTTCAATAAAGTTGACATATTTACCTCCTAGTTTGTGCTAAGCAGAATTTGCTTAGGATTTAATCTCATTATCATAGCTGAAGGAATTAAAATAGCTACAAATACAACTGAAAGTCCAAAAACGTATATTTCAGCAATTAAAATAGGTGAAACAGTTACTTTGTATTCAGCGAATAATTCTTCTTGGCTAACTTCAGTAAAGTAGTCATTAGGATCTTTCCATGTACTTACCCAAGTTGGAGTTTCTGAAACCTCTTCTCTAGATTGTTGGAATTTTAACACTTCATCACCAACTTTTCCTGCAATTAATGAACCACTTAATATTGCAGCACTAAATCCAATTAATGCCACTAATATAAGCTCTGCAAAAAGTTGCAATATAACTTTAAACTTACTAACTCCTAAAGATAACAATACCCCAATCTCAAATTCTCTTGTTTTAAGTGTTAAAGCAGTCACTAATGAAATAATTACAATAGCATTAACAGTAACAACCCAAACTATTATTGAAGCAAAGAAACTAAGTGTATCTAATGGTTTCGCAAGTGATTTAAAAGTTTCATTATTTGCGTTTAACTTCATATATTCGCCCAATGTTCCACTATATTTTTGAACAAATTTGTCAACACTAAGTGGATCATCTAACAAATAAACAACCTTAAATGGTCTTGTAAATTCTTCTAAAGGTGGTTGTTCAATTTCTGAACCAAAAATATCTGCAGCTTTACCATTTGCTTTTAAAGAATTATATAATTTAACTCTATCATCATATGACCTTTGAGAAATTACTGTTGCAGGTGCGTATATGTAATTTTTTGGTGATTCATATGGACTCAAATATTTAAAATTTTCTGATGATGGATCTACATCATTTACTGTTGTATATATTCCTACTATTTCAAGTTCATGATTAAAATCTTCTAGTTTTAAATCACTTCCTTCAATCATTGTTGAAAAATATCCATCTTTTTGATTTTCGTTGTATGTTATAGTATCACCAACTTTTAAGTTGTTTAAATTAGCTAATTCCTCAGAAATAACTACAACTGGTTTGTTAGTATCTATTTCATCCTGAGTATAAAACCTTCCTTGTACAATAGTATTAGTTCCTTCTTCAAACTCTATTGTTGTAGGAACAATATTAGTATGAATAGCAATATTTAACTGTTTGTATGTTGAACCTTCATCATCTGAGAATAGTTGTTTATTTTGTTCTTCATTTCCTAAAGGAACATTTTCAAAACCAACTGAATAAACCATATTTGTTCTAATATAATTTACTGTTTTCACTAATTCATCTTGAGACAATTTTAACGCAGTTTCTTTGTCTATTTGAGGAAAATTTTTATATGCTTTATCTATTTCATCTTGATCTGTTAGCTCTTCTATATGTTTAAAATATTTATCAGAATCTACTTCATAATTAACAACTGCTTTCATTTTTTTTCTTGTTAATATTTTTGCGTTTTCAGCAGCTTGTCCAATACCTAAACCTAAAATAACTAAATTACCAATCATAAAGAAAGTAACTGCAAGCAAAATTGATTTTGTAATTTTCCTACTAACATTTTTCCATGCTCTTGCAAAAAAATTCATAATTCCTCCTTTTTATTAATTAATATCTAATTTAAATTAAACTATCATGGTGTAGTTGGTGTTGGCGTAGGTTTTATTTTGATTGTAAAATCAGCCCTTTCCGTTTGACTACCTATTTTTGTAATAACAACTATATAATCTGGTAATCCATTTGGAGTTGTTAATGTTGCAAAACCAAGTTCATTTGTTTTAGCACTTGCTAAATCGTTACCATTAGTATCTTTTACAATTACGTCTGTATTAGCCCCAGACTTAACTTGGAAACTTGTATCACCAATGAATATATCATTTTCGTTTACTAATGTAGCTTTTTCAACAGTAACAACAGGAGCAGTTGGCTCAGGACCTTTTGAAACTACTATGTTTATCTTTGCATCTAAAGGCAATGGTCGTTCACATCCATTAGCTCCACCAGGTAACTGATTTCCATTTCCATCAGCACATACGTATCTTATTATGCTGTCTTCTTGAATAGTTGGATGATACTCTCTAGGTGCCCATGCTCCTGCTGCAATATTTGCACCTTTATAATTCGCATCATCAACCCATGCAATTAATTCCATATAGTTTTTTGTTTCCCATGCCCTACTATTTGTTTGTAGCACTGGTCTATAAAGTGAAATTGTAAGTTCTAGTACACTTCCTTGATCAACTGCACTACCAGCAGCGATTGATTGCGCAATTACATTTCCATAAGGCGCTTCATTATAAACTTCTTTCTTTACAACAGAAACTTTATTATCAGGTGTTGCTATCCATGTATCTAACATAGCTTTTGTATATCCAACAAGGTTAGGAATTTTTACAGCTTTTCCTTTTGAAACAACTGCAATTATTTTTTCACCTGTTTTCATTGCTTCACCAGACTTGATACTTTGTGAAATAATCTTATCTATTGCAACAGTATCACTATAACTGTCTTGTCTTTCTAAAACCACTTTTTTATTGTTTGCCCAAGTTTTCATTTCTTCAAATGTTTTTCCTGTAAAATCTTCTACAGTAACTTGTCCTGCAGGTGCAACCCCTTTTGAAACTACTATATTTAGTGTAGTACCTCTAGTAAAATTATTTTCATTCACACTCTTTAAATCAAAAGATATTACTGCATTTTCTGCAACAGTTGTGCTATATTCTGTTGTTATCTTTGTTTTAAGAAGTTTATTTGTATCTATCCAGTTTTTAAGCTCATCATAAGTCATGTTTTTAATATCTGGAAAACTAACTTTTTCATCTGGATTTGGTCCATCAGAAAGAACAATAGTCAATTTTGTATCTTTTCTAATTTTCTTTCCTGCACTAATACTTTGTGAAATAACATAATCTTTATCATGTTCAAAGTTATATTCATGATTAATAGCTATACCCTTCTTATCAATTTGATACTGAGAAGCCCAACTATAAAATTCATCAGCCTTTTTGCCTACGAAATCTTGCATTTCAATATTTGGCGCAAAAAATAAAAAGTATATTCCAAGTAAAGCTAAAATAATAAAAGCTATGATTCCACCTATTAATTTAGGAGAAAACTCAATTTTTTTCTTTTCAATTCTAGTAAAAGTTTCTGTATGAAAACTTGCAGGTTTATCATCAGAACTCTCATACGCAATCTCTTCTACTTCATTTACTTCTTCTATTTTGCTTCCACTTTTTTTATCTTTAATATCGCTAGCTAAAGCTTCCATAAAATTTTTATTTTCACCCATAAAAAACACCTCTAATATAACCTAAATTCTAACACAATACGCATATATTTAAAATCTCATATATCCTTAAGAATTCTAAAGAAACATTTGTTAATGTTCTAACAAAAGTATTATAAATTGTGATATTATTTATATAAAGTATCCCTATTTTAAAGGAGGTGTTTTATGTATACAGGTCGACATACAAAAGCGATTGAATCACAAACGCTTTTAATCAACGCCTTACTTGAATGTTTAAATGAAAAGGAGTTAAAAGATGTTCAAGTTAAGGATATTTGCCAAAAAGCCAACCTTACTAGACAAACTTTCTATAGTTTGTTCTCCACAAAAGAAAACGCCCTCTACTTTCATTTAAAATATAACTGTAATTTTATTTTAGATAAATTAGAAATCCAAAAAAAACAAATTACTACAAATGACCTTGCGAATGAATTTTCATGTTTTTATACAACAAATAAAAAATTTCTTAAAATACTCGTAGATAATAATTTTTACAATTTTTTATATGATTATTTTTATAATACCTTACATAACTGTAGAATAAAGATTACAAACAAAAAACAAAATAAGGAATATTTATACGCATATATTTCAGGTTCATTAATTGGATTAATAATTCAACTGTTAAAAGATGATAAAGATTCTCAAGAGATTTCTAAAATAACAACAGAATTACTAAATGGAAAATACTTAATAAATTAAAAAATAGGACAGCAATGTCCTATTCTGCTTTTAACTCAAACACTATATCTCTAAGTTCCGCAGCACGTTCAAAGTCCATTATTCTTGCTGCTTCACGCATTTCTTTTTCTAACTCTTCAATAATTTTTGCCTTGTCTTTAGTGTTTGCTTTAGACTTTTTATTTATATATTTAGAAACCATATCCTTTGTTTCTTTACCATGAATTGCATCCCTAACATCTTTTTTGACTGTTTTAGGAGTAATATTATTTTTTTCATTGTACTCTTCTTGAATTTTTCTTCTACGGTTAGTTTCATCAATACTTTTTTGCATGCTTGCAGTAATTGTATCAGCATACATTATAACTTTACCGTTTTCATTTCGTGCTGCCCTACCTATGGTTTGAATTAAGGAACGATGTGACCTTAAAAAACCTTCCTTATCTGCATCCAATATACAAACAAGAGAAACTTCTGGTATATCTAATCCCTCTCTTAAAAGATTTATTCCAA
Organism: Erysipelotrichaceae bacterium; assembly: GCA_022772735.1. Taxonomy (GTDB): domain Bacteria; phylum Bacillota_I; class Bacilli_A; order Erysipelotrichales; family Erysipelotrichaceae; genus UBA9076. The sequence continues at coordinate 49,584 of JALEZD010000020.1, read as the reverse complement.
CTAAAACCTCAATTTTACCTAATCTTAAATCTCTAATTGTTTCAATTCTATCAAGTGTTTTTGTTTCATGGTGTAAATATTTAACTTTATAATTTCTTTGGCTTAAATATTGACTTAAATCTTCAGCCATTTTAACAGTTAAAGTTGTAATTAAAACTCTTTCACCTTTTTTTGTGCATTTATCAATCTCGATACTAATATCATCAATTTGTCCTTTAGTTTTTCTAACTTCAATTATTGGATCCAATAACCCTGTTGGTCTAATTATTTGTTCAACAACATCGTTATTAACTTTTTCAAGTTCATAATCCCCAGGAGTTGCACTACAATATATTATTTGATTAATCTGACTCTCAAATTCATCAAACTTCATCGGTCTATTTTCCAAAGCACTTGGTAATCTAAAACCGTAATTTACAAGTGTCTCTTTTCTAGCTCTATCACCATTATACATACCTCTTATCTGTGGAATAGAGACATGTGATTCATCAATTATCACTAAAAAATCATCAGGAAAATAATCGAAAAGATTGTAAGGTCTTTCTCCAGCTTTTCTACCATCAATATGCATTGAATAGTTTTCAATACCTGAGCATATCCCAAACTCTCTCAATGCTTCAATATCATATGTGCATCTTTGTTCAAGTCTTTCTTTTTCTAATGGTTTATTTTCTTTTTCAAAATATAACAATCTATCTTTTAACTCATTTTCAATATCGTTACATGCTCTAAGCATATCTTCTTTTGATCTTGCATAACCTATTGCAGGATATATGTTATATACAGAATATGCATTTAAAACCTTTTTACTTACTGTATCTACTTCTGTAATTCTCTCAATTTCATCATCAAACATTTCAATTCTTAATGTCCACTGGTCAGTATGTCCTGGAGAAACTTCTATAACATCTCCTCTAACTCTAAATGTGCCCCTAGCTTGTTCAACATCATTTCTTTTATATTGTCTATCTACAAATTTTCTAAGCAATGTATTTCTATCTATCTTTTCATTAACTCTGATGGTAAAAAACATATCACGATATTGTTCAGGATCACTTGTTGCATATATACATGCAACACTTGCAACAATTATAGTATCTCGCCTTTCTAAAACAGAATTAACCGCTGCCATTCTTAACATGTCCAATTCATCGTTAATACTTGCTGTTTTTTCTATGTATGTATCAGTTTTTGGCATATATGCTTCTGGTTGGTAAAAATCAAAATTTGATACAAAATATTCCACTCTATTTTCAGGAAACAATTCTTTAAATTCTGCATATAGCTGTCCAGCAAGTGTTTTATTATGAGAAAAAACTAAGGTAGGTTTATTGACTCTCTCAATAACATTTCCCATTGTAAATGTTTTCCCTGTTCCAGTTGCACCTAAAAGTACTTGTTGTTTCTTACCTGAATTAAGTCCTTCAACAAGCTTTTCTATAGCTAAAGGCTGATCACCTGTAGGTTTAAATTTAGATACCAATTTAAAATCAGTCATTTAATATCTCCAATGCTTTTTGGTATTGAACATCATTTTGTTTGTTTAGTGACCACTCTTTTGCAAGGGCAGAATAAATAGTTTTATATGTATTACTATCTAATGAACCTGATACATTTAACAAAAAGTCTTTTTGAAATTGCATTAAAACATCTTTAAAATTAGAGTTAAAATAACCATCTTTTCTATCTACACCATATCCCAAAAAATCTAATGCAAGCTGTGCAGATTTAACTTTTTCACTCACTGTATCTTCAACATATACTTCTTCATCAGTCATACTAGAATAGTTTGCTGAAATTGCATCTGGTTTTTTAACTTCTATATCTGGCTCAATGCCTTTTTTATTTATCCAAACTCCATTAGGACTTAGCCATTTTGATGTCGTATATTTAATTGCTGATCCATCACTAAAAGATTTAGTAACTTGTACAGTGCCTTTACCATATGATTTAACTCCAACAATAGTAACATCACTTCTTTGCTCTTTTAAAGCTAATGTCATAACTTCTGAAGCACTAGCACTATTTTCATTTATTAAAACAACAATTTCTTTAATATTTTCAAAGTTACCACCACTTGTTTTAGAAAACTCTATCTTTCCATCTGAATACTCTTGTTGCATAACTAATGTATCTTTAGGTAAAAAGTAATTTAATAAATTTACTAGTGTATCCAAATATCCTCCACCATTATCTCTTAAATCAATAACTAATTTTTCAAGCCCTTTTTCACTCATAGTTGTAAGATAATCTTTAACTTCGCTTGCAGTCGTTTCACCAAATTGATAAATTTCTATATATCCTGTTTTATCATTAATCATCTCACCATAAGATGTAGCATTAATTTCTTGACGAATTATGTTTATTGTAATCGGTGTATTTTGTCTTATAAATTCTATTTCAACTGCACTGCCACTTTCACCTTTAACAAGTTTAGCTAATTCATCAGAGGTAATCTTTTTAACGTCTTTTCCATCAACCTTATTAAATATATCACCCGCAACAACCCCTGCTTTATCTGCAGGAGAATTTTTGAATACTTTTTTTACGACAGAATATTCTCCCGAGTTATAGAATTGTACTCCAATACCAACAAAATGCATATTTATTGATTGAGTAAAACTTTCAACCTCTTCTTTAGACATATATGTTGTATGTAAATCAACATCTGGATTAGAAGTCATACCATAATAAGCTCTATCTAATAAATAACCTTCTACATCATCATATTCACTTGCAAAAAACCACTCGTTACTCATTATATTTAGCATAGAAGATAATTTAGAAGTTTTTTCATCGTTAGAAATAATATCTGTTCTTGATTGCCCAATACCAACTAAAATCCCAAAAACAAAAGTAACAACCAATCCTAAAACAATCGCAATAATTTTTAATTTTTTTTGTTTTTGTTTTTCAAGTTGTTCAATTTCATCTGGCCATAAATGTCTTTCAAGTTTAACTCGTATATTTTTTTCATCATTCATAATTAATCACCTGTAGGTTATATTGTATCACTTAGTAGTTAAAAAACCCATATATATAAATCTTATTTAAATATTTCAGGAAAAAATTTATAAAGTGCCAACGCTATACCATCATTTTCGTTTGACTCTGTAACATAATCTGAAACCTCTTTTAAACTTTCAATTGCATTTCCCATCGCAATACCAATATGTGCTAACTTAATCATATTTATATCATTTTCTCCATCACCAAATGCCATTATTTCCTCCTTTTTATAGCCCATTGGTATTAGAATATTTTCAATTGCACTTCCTTTATCAATATTTTTATCAGTAAACTCAAAATAAAAATTAGCAGTAAACATACAGTTTAATATGTCTTTAAAGGGTTCTTTGATTTCTTTATAATTTTCTCTTAAATACTTTGCATCAGAACTAACTAAAACTTTGTTGACTGGAAAATCTACATATTCCACTAAGTTTACTTCTTTTAATTTTTTATTAGTTATTTTTGACTCAAATTGAATAACATTTAAATAATCACCATCATTATCAATCATACAATCATAAACATCATTTACTAACAAATAATCATTATTGTGTATCATAGTTTTTACATTAAACTTATCTAAATGTTTCACTAAATTCTTTACAATTTCTTTATCAATTTGTTTGTCATACAATTCATTCATTGTACTTGCCTCAACAAACTTAGAACCATTAAAAGAAATATAAAAACCATTATTTTTATCAATTAAAAGTTCTTTCCCATACTTGATAATACCTGATGTTGGTCTACCTGAGGCAATAACTAGCTTTATATTGTTTTCCTGTAATTTTAATAGTGCTTCTTTTGTTTTTTTAGTTATTTCTTTATTACTATTAATAAGTGTTCCATCTATATCTAAAATTACTACTTTAATCATTAAAATTCTCCTTTAAAATCAATAGAAGAATTATACAATTTTAAAATAATAAAATAAATGTATTTAAAAAGACGACAATTTTTTTATCGTCTAATATACTTGCCTATATCTATTGTTAAGCTTAATAACAAAAAAATTATTTTTAGTTTAATTCAGCTCTGCTAAATAAATCTAAGACAAAAGATTTATCATCACACGCCTTCTTGAAATTAAGAATAAAATCTAACAGCACACTCTTATCCTTTGAATAAACACAGAACATACTGCTCTCTGAATCAAATTCTATTTTCTCTTGCAAATCTGAACGCTGCTCGCTTAAAAATACTTGTGCTAAGCTTTCCCAATCATAGCCATTACCTTCAAACCCTTCATTTGCACGTGTACCAAAAATATCTTTTAGATACTCTCCAACATTTAGACAAACAGAAGTGATTTCATCATCTTCCACCAAGAAAAAAGCATAATTTCTTTTTCAAGTTGTTGTGTAACTTCCATATATAGTCTCCTTTTTAATATATTTGTTTATGTTATATCACACATAATCTCTTATATATCACTATATACATGTATTCAATTATTAAGTTTAATAGACCAAAGTTTATTAAATATATCGCAATAACCTCTTTTTATATTTTAGAAATTAAAAAGACTTTTACAATTATTATAAAAGTCTTAAACAGGTATATAAACCGAGCCATCTCTTTCTTGTAATGCCACAGTTTTTCTAAATTTACCTGGATTAATTTTTCTTATTTTTACAAAAGTTCTTTGAAAAGTTTTAACTGAGTTAAAACCAACACCAATCGCTATATCCACGATTGCTCTATTTGTAGTTATTAAAAGCTCTGATGCTTTAGAAATTCTTAACCAATCTACATAATCATCAAAAGATTTTTCCATTTGAAACATAATAATGTAGTTTAATTCTACAACACTAATACCAAAATGCTTTGCAGTTGTTATTACATTCACCTTATCATTTGTAAAATTCTCACTCACATAATCAAGAACTTTAAATGTAATACTCTCTTCTCTTTTTTTAATAACCTCATCACTATTTTGATAAGCTTTCCTGTATTCCTTTGGAGTAACACCATGTTTATTAATAAATGATTTAATAAAATGAGATGCATCTGTGTACCCAACTGTTTCAGAAATTTCTTGTAAACTCAAATTAGAATACATAAGTAAATCCAAAGATTTAGAAATCCTCATTTCATTTAACAATTCATTAAATGTAAATCCAACATTTAATTGAAGATGTTTATAAATTGTTGACTCACTCAAAAAGAATAATTTAGATAATCTTTCTAAAGTTATTCTTTCTTGTAGATGAGAGTATATATACCTAAAAATATCGCTAATATCTGTTAATTCTTTATTTTCAGATATACCTACATAATCTTGTTTGCTTGCACGCAAAAAGTTAACTAAAATTCTAATAAGAATTGAAATAATATATGTATTAGATAAAAATTTTGTTTCGTGTGTATCGTCAATAGGATAATTACCACATTCATCTCTTATATCCATAAAGCAATCAATCATTTTTTTCTTTTCTGCTTCGTTTAACAATGTTATAGGATGATTACTAATATCATTAAAAAAGCTAATATTACTACTTGTTGGATTATAAATTGTTCTTAAATAACCGTTTATAAAATTGCAGTTATATATTACTTTATAAAATTCAAATGGTTCTTCGACTTCAGTAATTTTTGTTACATCCCATGGAATTATGGCAATCATACAATTATCAGTAATATTGTATTCAATACCATTTATTGTCATTTTGCCTTTACCTTTTTTAAATAACAAAAATCTTGCCGAACTATGAATCAATGTAATAGTGGCATTATCTACAAATTCTAATTCAAAACTACAAATTTGTGCTGGATTAACCTCAGATGAAAACTTCTTTTGAATTTCACTTACAATCATGTTTACACCTTTTAGATTTAACAAAATAATAGTTCATGTTAAATCAATTTCTATATTGTTAATTTTAGCACAAAAAGATAGGAATAGCATGTACTCCTATCTTAAAATTTGTATAGATTTCTATTTTATTACCATCATTGCAATTGACAATACAATAATATTTGCAATTGCAATAATAACTAATAATTTCATTACCCATTTCAAATATGTTGAGTATTCAATCTTAGCTGCACCAATTCCACCCATAACAACTCCTGATGTTGGAGTAAACAAGTTAATTAATCCTGAACCAGCACTAAATACCATTATCATAACACTTGCATTGAAGTTTAACGCTTGTGCTAATCCTCCCATAACTGGCATTGATAAACCAGCAAGTCCTGAAGTTGAAGGAACTAAGAAGCTCAATACCAAGTAAACAACATAAGACATTGGAGCAAATATTAACCCTGAAACACCTTGCAACATTTTTGAACTTACATCTAGTATATATAAATCCATATGTGTTGCTTTCATTACAACTGTAATTCCACGTGCAGTAGCAATAATTAATGCAACTGATAATAAGTCTGCTGCACCAGCCATGAAATTATCAATAAATTCTTTTTCACTCATTCTAGCAACAACTGCAACCAAAACAGATCCTATTATAAATAGTGCTGCTAAATCCATGAAATACCACCAACCAAGAGGAGTACCTGTTAATACATCAGACCATCCAAAGGCTGCCAAATATGCTTCTTCACTTCCACCAAATATAATATCTTGATAGAAAATTAATGAGAAAATCATTATTACAAATGTTATTGCAAAGATTGTTAATACAAGTTTATGTTTGCTAGTAAATTCAAGTTTATCACCATCTTCTCTTGAAAAATGTTCACGCATAATTTCTTGTTCTTGAAGTGATAATATTGTTGAACCTTTATCTTTCTTAACTTTTTTAGCATAGCTTAATACAAATAATATTGCAATTGCTGTACTTGTAATCCAAAGAATAGCACCAAGAGCCATAACAATTGTTGGATCATTTGCAACTCCTGCACTATTTAACGCTGCCATTGCAGCACCTGTCGCAAACGGGTTAATTGTAGAACCTAAAACCCCTGTTCCAGCACCAAGTAGAATTACTCCAACCGCAACAACTGAATCGAAACCTGCTGCAACCATTGCTGCTGTAATTAATGTATAAAATCCAATTGTTTCTTCTGCCATACCATAAGTAGTACCACCAGCAGAGAATAAAATCATCAATATTACAATTAATACTTCTTCTTTACCTTTCATCTTTTTAACAAGATGATATACTCCAGATTCTAAAGCACCTGTTTTCATAACAATACCTATAAATCCACCTATAGACAATATAAATATTATTAAATCAGCCGCATCTTTAAAACCATTTGGAATAGCCATTACAAAATCTGATAACTTCGCCCCTGTAACAGACGCAATTTCTCCTCCAATTGCAGGATCAATCGCTTGACCATTTAAAACTACTGAAATTATGCATATAACTGCCATTACAATCATCAATATTGAGAAGGCAGATAATGATGATTTTTTCTTTTTTCCTGTGTTTGAAGACATATTCTTCCTCCTTTTATTATAGGTTTATTTTTTAATAATTGTTCCTGTTTCACCTTTTAAAGCTTCTTTAGCTCTTGCAAGTGAAGTAATTAAAGCCATACCATTTTCTGTTTTTCTAACAAAATCTAAGCATGCTTCTACCTTAGGCAGCATTGAACCTGGTGCAAAATGACCTTCTTTGATATATCTTTCTGCATCTTCAACTGTCATTTCTGCAAGTGACTCTTGATTTGGTTTATTATAATTTATTGCAACTCTATCTACAGCTGTTAATATAACTAACATGTCTGCTTTTGCATCAAGTGCAAGTTTAGCACTAGATCTATCCTTATCTATAACTGCTGCAACACCTTCAAGACCACATTCAGTTTCAACAACTGGGATACCTCCACCACCAACAGTGATTACAATATCTCCAAGTTTTACTAATTGTTCTACAACATTCAACTCAACGATTCTAACTGGAATAGGGCTAGGTACAACTCTTCTATATCCTCTACCAGCATCTTCTACAAATACAAATCCTTTTTCCTTTGCGATAGCTTCAGCATCTTCTTTAGACATAAAGCTTCCTATCGGTTTAGTAGGTTTTAAGAATGCAGGATCATTTTTATCAACAACAACTTGTGTTACTATACATGCAACTTCTTTATCTATTTTTCTGTTTTTTAATTCTTTTTGTATAGATTGAGTTAAGTGATAGCCAATATACCCTTGTGACATAGCTCCACATTCTGGGAAAGGCATATATGGAGTTTTTCCACCATTTACAGATGAAAATTCCATCGCATTATTAATCATCCCAACTTGTGGACCATTACCATGACCGATAATTACATCATAATCTTCTGCTAAATCAACAATAGTTTTTGCAGTTTCTTTTACAAGTTCTAATTGCTCTTCAGGGGTGTTGCCTAAAGCATTACCCCCAAGAGCTATAACTAATCTTTTTTTGCTCATTACGTTTCTTCTTTCTATTTTAGAGTTGCATACATTATTGCTTTAATTGTATGCATACGATTTTCTGCCTGATCAAAAGCACGACTGTGTTTACCTAAGAATACTTCATCGTTAACTTCCATACCGTTCAAATCGTATTTATCACCAAATTTCGCATGAATTTCTTTACCAATAGTAGTATTTAAATCATGGAAAGAAGGCAAGCAATGTAAGAATATTACATCTTTGTCACATTTATTAATTACTTCTTGTGTAACTTTGTATGGGCTTAATAATTTAATTCTTTCTTCCCAAACTGAATCTGGTTCACCCATAGATACCCAAATGTCTGTATAAATTGCATGTGCACCTGTAACAGCTTCAGTTACATCTTCTGTAAATTCAACTTTACTATTATGTAATTTTGCAAACTCTTTTGCAGTTTCAACTAATTTTGGATCAGCCCATAATTCTTTTGGTCCACATCCAACATAATCTAATCCTAATTTTGCACAAACAATCATTAATGAATTAGAAACGTTGTTTCTGCAATCACCCATAAACACAAATTTTAACCCTTTAAGGTATCTAAAGTTTTCTTTGATTGTTAGCATATCAGCAATCATTTGTGTTGGATGGAAGTCATCAGTTAGACCATTCCAAACTGGAACTCCTGAATATTTAGCTAAAGCTTCCACTTGTTTTTGATCAAATCCACGATATTCAATACCATCATAGAATCTACCTAAAACTTTAGCAGTATCTTCAATTGACTCTTTTTTACCCATTTGGCTTGAACCTGGATCTAAATAAGTCACACCCATTCCTAAATCCATACCTGCAACTTCGAAAGAACAACGAGTACGTGTTGAAGTTTTTTCAAACAACAATACGATATTTTTTCCTTCTAAGTAGCGATGTGGTGTACGAGCTAGTTTTAATTTTTTAAATTGCTCACTCAAATCAATTAGATAGTTGATTTCTTCTGGAGTATAATCAGCTAACTTTAATAAACTGCGTCCTTGTAAATTTACTGGCATAATATTTTCCCTTTCTATAAATTAGATATTGCTAGTCTTCACGAACCAATGGCATTGACATACATCTTGGTCCACCACGACCAACACATAAGTTGTCTGCATCTAGTTCAATAACATCGAATCCATTTTCTTTTAAATATTTATTTGTAACATGATTACGTTTATAAACAATGATTTTTCCAGGTGCAATTGTTAATGTATTTGAACCATCATTCCATTGTTCTCTTTCAGCAGCGATTGCATCTCCAGCTCCACATGGGAATAATCTAACTTTTTCTAATCCCATAAATTTTGCTAGAATTTCATCTAAACTTCCTTGATACTCTTCAATTTTTACATCACGTTTTTCTCTATCTGCAGTAATCGCAAAAACTTGTAAAGTATCCATTATTCCTGGATGATATGTAAATGCATCATAGTCAATTTGTGTAAACACTGTATCTAGGTGCATAAACGCTCTTGAGTTAGGGATATTAAACGCAAGAATTGTTTCAACTTTATTTCCTTCATTTTCATAGAACATTTTCATTGCAAGTGCTTGAATTGCATCTGCTTGTGTTCTTTGAGATATACCAATAAATAATAATTTTTCATTAACATTTAATACATCTCCACCTTCAATATGGAAATGATTATTTCTTCCATATAAATCAGGAACATTTCCAGCATATTCTGGATGATATCTAAATATGTAGTCTGCATAAATTGTTTCTCTATTACGAGTAACTGAATACATTCTATTAATTACAGCACCATTTCCTACAGAAGCAAATGGATCACGTGTAAAGTATAAGTTAGGCATTGGGTTAAGTAACAAATATGATTCTGCACTTATTTCATCAACTAAGAAATTTGTTTCAATTTTACCAATTTCTTTGAAAGTAACTCCTGCCATTGTTTTCAATACCAAATCTTTATTGTTAGTAAATTTATTAAAGTAATCTTTTAAAATTTTGTGATATGTATCAGTATGGATATTTCCTTCAGAAATAAATTGATCTAAAAATTGTTCTTTAATTTCTGGATGAGCATCTAAAGTTTCAGCCATTAAGTCTTCAAGATATACAACTTCAACTCCATTGTCTCTTAATATCTTTGCAAATCTGTCATGTTCTTCTTGAGCTTTAACTAAATCAGGAATATCATCAAACAATAATTCGCTAAGTGTATTTGGAGTAAGATTTAACAACTCTTCTCCAGGACGATGTAAAAGAACTTTTTTAAGTGGTTTAATTTCACTTGTAACATTTATGTATGCCATTTTTTTCTCCTTTTCTATTATTATTCCTCAACATAAGTATGAATATTTACAGCTGTTTAAACATTCATTCTCTGCTTTATACTTAAAGCATAGAAAATTAATTAAGATTATGTCGGTCAAAATCGAAGGTTTTTATTGTAAATTTTAATATCATTTTTTTCACAATGACTTTTTATTTGATAATTCGTTGACATATTTTTAATAAAAATTGAAAATAGTTATAAAGAATACTGTATATTTTTTTAATATATGTTTTTACTAATTTTATTTATACATTTGAAAATATTTATAAGGAGGATTAAATGAGTTTGTTTAAAAATTTAAAAAATGTATTAAAACAAAAAGCTAAAAAAAATATAGTGGCTTTAGCAATCATATCTGTTTTAGGGGTAAACAATATGATTACAAAAAATCAAATGGAGGTGTCTAAAACAACAAATAATGAATTGAATTATATAAATGAGCAATTAAAAAATGAAAATAAAGATTTTCAGTTGAAAATAGCAAATTTAGAAAATGAAAATTCCAAACTGGTAGAGAGATTAAATGAAGCAGATGAAAGTGTTGTTAATAATCTTAAAATAGAGAATGAAGAATTAAGAAAAGAAATATTAAAAGTTACTAATGAAAAAACAAAGCTAGAAACTGATAATAAAAATATGAAAACAACTATTTCATCACTAAATGACAAAATTTCAAATCTAAATAGTAAGTTAGTTTTATCTTCCGAGCCAAAATATACTGAAGCATCATCAAGCTCTACAAAATCGTATAATGAACCATCAAACAATGGTGAAAGTGTATATTATAAAAATTGTAAAGCTGCAAAAGCCGCAGGTGCTGCACCTCTTTATCAAGGACAACCCGGTTATAGATCTGCTTTAGATAGAGATGGTGATGAAGTTGCTTGTGAATAAAGGAGAAATATATGGATATATACGAAAAAGAAACTAAGCAATCTACTCAACATGTATACTTTTTGTCATATTTGAGTGGATTTATTTGCTCTGCTGTAATTTTTATGTTAGATTTTCAAACAATCTTATTATATATAGCTAAACCAATTGATAAATTATTTTGGCTATTTAAAGTTTCAACATTTTCATTTGTTGGAGGATTAGTTTTTGGGACAATAATATATTTTTTATCAAAACTTGTGTCAATGACAATATATAAATCATCTATTAAAATTAAACTTGCTGCATATTACATTATCGGAGTTGTTATTATTTATTTAATTGCAATATATCTAAAAATATTTGGTATATAATTCATGCATTTTATTACATTTACCATATACATTGTGATATTATTTACTTGGGGATATGGGGAATGTATATGGATGAAAGAAAAAAGAAGCAGTTTAAACGCCAAAACAATTGGAACAAAAACAACATGCTTATAGTTGGAGCACAATATAGAAAAGAGTTTGTGTTGGAATATAGGCAAGCATTAGAAAAACTGGGTTTAAAACAATCTAATGAAATTAGAAAACTAATGGAATCAACAATTATTAAAGCCAAAAATATAAATTAATACTAAAAAAACTCCAATAATAAATATTTGGAGTTTTTTAGTGTTCAAGGATTACATTTAATAAAAATCAGTATTGGTGGTGACATTGTGGTAAAAATAATAAAAACGCCCTATTTAAGGCGTTATTTTAAATAATGGTGGAGCTTAGCGGGATCGAACCGCTGGCCTCCTGCGTGCAAAGCAGGCGCTCTCCCAGCTGAGCTAAAGCCCCATGTATTTTTAATTCGATGGTGGGCCTGAATGGACTTGAACCAACGACCTCACCCTTATCAGGGGTGCGCTCTAACCACCTGAGCTACAGGCCCATGACTTCCATCGAATGCTTAAATATAATATCAAAATCTACACACAGTGTCAATACATTTTTAAAATAATTTATTCAAACTATTTAATATAAAATTTACCCTTAGGTACAATCATCTTTTTATTAGTTAATGGATCACTTATTACTAAACAATTTAAATCAAAAACCGTTTTTATTAGCCCTTCATCAACTATTTCATTAGGAATACCTTCTTTGACAATTCTACCATTTTTTAATGCATACATATAATCTGCATATCTAATTGCTAGATTTATATCATGTAATACCATAACTATAGTTGTTTTTCTTTTTCTATTGAGTTCTGTAAGTAAATCTAAAATTTCAATCTGATGAGTAATATCTAAATATGTTGTAGGTTCATCTAAAAATAAAATATCAGTCTGTTGTGCTAATGCCATTGCTATCCACACTCTTTGTCTTTGACCACCTGACAATTCATCAACATTACATTCTGCAATATCTTTAATATTCATTATTTCCATTGCCTCATCAATCGCTTTAAAATCATCACCATTTAATCCATTTAAAAATTTCTGATATGGAAATCTTCCTCGTGATATTAGATCATACACTTTTATACCCTCTAAAACATATGGAGTTTGAGGAAGTAAACCAATAATTTGGGCGAGATTTTTAGATGAATATTCACTATATTTTTTTCCATCTAATAAAATATTACCTTTTATATTGTTAATTAAACGAGCAAAATTTTTTAAAAGTGTAGATTTACCACATGCATTAGCGCCAATTATAACACTAATTTTATTACTTGGAATTGACATGTTTATATCATCAATAATAATTGTTCCATTATATCCAGAACCTAAATTATTCGCAACTAATGAATGCTTCATTATACTTTCCTCCCATTACCTGTTTTCAAAAGTAAATACAACAAATATGGTGCTCCAATAAATCCTGTAATCAAACCAACAGGATATCTAACCATAAATAAGTTTTGACCTAAAACATCTGAAAAACAAACAATTAATGCGCCCATCAATCCGCTATTAATTAAATTTGTATTACTATTTTTTAAAATCCTTTTTATTATAGGTGCTGACAAAAAAGAAACAGATGCAATTGGTCCTGTAATTGAAGTTGTAACCGCAATAAGGATTACAGAAATCATAATCAAAATATATCTCAAAAAATTAACATTTATTCCAAGAGAAATTGCAATTTCATCATTTAAACTTAAATTATTTAAATAGCCAGTTAAAGCAACAATAAAAAAAGTACATACAAAACACACACAAACTAAAATTAATGCGCTACTCATCTGGACACCATTTAAACTTCCACTCAGCCATCTTAATGCATTAACAACTTGATACTCATTAGATTTTTGGATAAAAAAAGAAATAAGAGCACTCATAAATGCCTGAATACCAATACCGATAAGTACCAATCTATTTCCGCTAAATCCATTAATAGTGGATAAATACAAAATGAAACAAGCTATTAAAATACCAAAAATAATACCAATAATATAAACTTGTATACCACTCAAATTAAGTATTAAAATCGAAACAACTGCTGCAGCACTTGTGCCTGAGCTAACTCCAATAACATCAGGTGAAGCCAAAGGATTTTTTAATATCCCTTGAAATACTGCACCAGCTATACCAAATGAAAAACCACTAAATATTCCTACAATCATCCGTGGAATTCTAATTCTTGTTATTGCAAAAGTTGCACCTTTAACTTCATCATTTAATAACACCTTAAAAACAGTTTTTAAAGAATATATTTTATCACCATAAATAACCATAAAAATCGAAACAAAAAATAACAAGCAAAACAATATTATAAACAAAAAAGCACTTTGATTTTTTGCCTTTTTAAAACTTTTTTCACTTATACTCATAATGACTTCATTTTAGCCTTTCTTGCAACAATCACAAATATAGGAGAACCAATTATTGCAGTAATAATACCAACCTGAATCTCTCCATTACCACCTAGAACTCTTCCCAAAATATCACATAAAACAAGAAGATTTGCACCAAAAACACATGAATAAGGTAATAACACTTTAATATTTCCTCCCCAAATCATTCTCACAAAATGAGGAACCATCAAACCAACAAATGTAATTGGACCACATAGTGCTGTTATTGAACCACACAAAATAACTCCCAATAAAATACTTATATACCTTATTTGTTTTACATTTACACCTAATGATATTGCAATTTCATCACCTAAAGATAAAGCATTGAGAGAAGGTATAATTAAAAAAGAAATACATATACACATAATAAATATTGGTAACAGCCATAATATATTCTGTAATGTGGCACCTCCCAAACTTCCAATTTGCCAAAATCTAAATTCATTTATTATAGTCTTATTGGGTAATAAAATAATATTAATTAATGAATTATAAATCATATTTAATGCAGCTCCAGATAATACAAGCTTTATAGGAGTAATCCCACCATTATAACTTGCAATACAAAATACTAAAAAAACCGAAATAATCGCTCCTATAACCGCATAAAAAATATACTGATATGGCATACTTATTCCAAAAAAAGATAAAGCAATCACAACAACTAAAGATGCCCCTGAATTTACTCCTAGAATTGATGGATCGGATATTGGATTTCTTGTAGTTACCTGCATTAAAATACCAGAAGCTGCAAGTGCAGCTCCTGATATAAAACCCATAATTGTCCTAATATTTCTTTCGTTTATTATCGCATAAATAAGTTTATCCTTATTATTACCAATCAAGGTGTTGAATACATCCAACACACTATTATCTCTAACTCCTAATGATATTGATAAAAAATATGTCACAAAAAATAATAGTAAAGAAATAATAATTTTATTAAATTTCATTATTTAACAAGCAATGCAGCTTCTTCAAAAAGTTTTAAATATTCATCAATTGTTGCAGGTATAGATAGTGCACTTGGTGTTGCAGAAGCAGCCAATGAACTGTCATTATTTAAAACAACTACTGAGCCCCTTTGAATTGCAGGTACACTTCCAACAATCTTGTCATCCTGTAATAATTTTAGTGTATTTTCATCACCATATACAACAATAATATCTGCACTGTTTAATACATCAACTTTTTCTGCACTTACTTGTGCATAAAATTGTCCTTCAACATTTAAAGCCAAAACTTCATCAGTAAATTCCATTCCTAAATCAATCAAATAATTTGCACGTGGATCTGTTGACATATACACAAAGAAATTTGAAAGATCTGATGTATTAAAATATGTAAATGCAACTTTCTTTCCTTTAACATTTGGGTATTTTTGTACTTTTTCAGCAATTAAACTTTCAAGTTGTGAAACTAACATTTTTCCTTCTTCTAACTTACCAAGAGCTGTTGAATTTTCAATTATATTTTCTCTCCAATATGTTTGCCATGGTTTTTCTTTATACGCAACCACAGGTGCAATTTCACTTAAAAGTTTATATTCTTCTTCTGTTATACCTGAATACGCAGCTAAAATAACATCTGGTTGTGCATTACTTATAGCTTCAAAATCTAAACCATCCACATCATCAAAAACATTCGGATTATTTACATTTAACTCTTCAAATTTTTTAGCAGTCCATGGTAATAAACCATTTTCTTCTGTTTTCCCAAAGTTAGCTTTTGATACCCCTGTAGGTACAATATTTAATGCTAGAGGTACATCTTGATTTGACCATGCAATTGTTACAACATTTTTAGGTTCACTTTCAATTATTGTTGTTCCAAATGCGTGTTTTATTTCAATTGGATAAACTGTTTCACTAACAGTTTCATTATTTTTAACCTCTGTATTTATACTTTCATTTTGATTATTACTGCTACATGCTACAAGCAATAATCCACATAATAAAATCTTAATAATTTTCATCTTTCCTCCTAGTTAGTCAAAACTAACTAGTTTACTTTATCATAATATTTAATTTTTTGGAAATGATATTATCCCAAAATAAAAAAGTAAAGTTATTTTATTCAACTCTACTTTTAAAAATCCATCCATCATTATGATAAATCATTTGTCTACTCATTCCACCATCAATACATATATTTTCACCTGTAATAAAGCTTGCTTCATCACTTGATAAAAATAATATTAAATTTGCAACATCTTCAGGTAAACCTACTTTTTTTACTAAATGTTGTTCAATATCCTCATTAGATAATTCACTTTCAACTGTATTTATCCATCCAGGAGAAATGCTGTTTACCCTTGTTTTATGTGCAAGTGAATTGGCTAGTGCATGTGTAAGTGAGTTTATTGCTCCTTTTGCTGCTGAATAACTTTCTGTTTGAGGCTGGCTCATTCTATCTCTAGTAGATGAAATATTTATAATTGATGAGCCATTAGTTAAAAATGGCTCACATAACTTAACTAAATAAAATGGTGCAACAGTTCCAACTTTTAAACTATATAAAAAATCTTCATAATCACAGTTAAATATTCCCTTTGATATTGGAGCAGCATTATTTACAATTATGTCAATCTTTCCATAATCATTTATAACTCTATTTACATATTCCTCAATATCACTTTTTTTACTTAAATCACCAACAAAATACTCTTCACCTTTTAAATCAATCCCACAAACAATTGCACCATTTTCTAAAAATTTTTCTTTTGTTTTTTTGCCAATTCCACTATTACTTCCAGTAATCAAAACAACTTTATCTTTAAATTTCAAATATTCTTTCCCCTTTCATAGGCATTATTATAATAAGAAAATTCGTCTTCTCTTAGATTTTTTGCAGCTTTGTATGCCCAATGAGGATTAAATAGTAATGGTCTACCTAAACATATTAAATCAGTATTATCATTTTTTAGAAGATATTCACACAATTTTTCGTCATCTAAAAAACCAACAACCGCAACATTTATTCCAACTTTTTCTTTTATTATTGATGCCTTTTTAACTTGATATCCTGCATATATATCTTTGGGTTTAACATCTATTACTCCTCCACTTGAAACATCGATTACATCAACTCCTAATTCTTTCATCCATTGACACATCTTTAAAAACTCTTCCATACTTGTTCCATTATCATCATATTCATCAACAGATATTCTTACCCATAAAGAACCATTAAAAACACTTTTTATACCTAAAATAATTCTCTTCAAAAATCTAAATCTATTTTCTAAATTACCACCATATTCATCAGTTCTTGTATTTACTAACTTTGAAATAAATTGATTGATTAAGTATCCATGTGCTGCATGAATCTCTATCATATCAACACCAGAATTTTTTGCGAGTGTCGCAGAATAAACAAATTTATCGATAATTTTATCTATTTCATTTAAAGATAGTACTTTTGGCTTTTCATATTCATTCGAAAAAGCAATTTCAGAACTGCTTATTAAATTTTCATTGTCGTAGCCTTTTCTACCGGCATGTGCAAGTTGAATGCCAACCTTACAGTCAAAGCTATGTATCATAGAAACTAAATTTTTCAATTTATTAGCTTGTGTATCATTAAAAAGCGCTAAATCATATTCAGTTATTTTACCCCTTTCCTCAATAGCTGTTGCCTCAATGTTAATCATCCCAACTTGACCAATTGCTCTTGAGCCATAATGAACCATATGAAAATCATTTATCAATCCATCTTTATTTTTACATTCACATGTACACATTGGAGCCATAACAATCCTATTTTTTAATTTCAAATCACCAATACTAAACTCTGAAAACAATTTGTTTTTCATATAATACCTCCTATTTTTAAGTATATAACAAAAAATGGTTATATTTATTCACTTTGCTTAGAGGAAATTAAAAACCCTAGGAATAACCTAGAGTTTTACATTAGTCATCTAAACCTAAAATATCATTAATGATGTTTTTGTATAAAATAGCTTTAGCACCATAAATTGCTTGAATACCATTTCCAACATCTAAAACATCTGTAGCTCCAATAGCCTTCAATGTTGATTTATCAACAAGTTTTGCATCCTTCAAGCTTACTCTAAGTCTTGTAATACATGCATCAACATCTTCGATATTTTCTTTTCCACCTAATGCAACAATTATTTTTTGTGCATCTTCTTTTAATGTTTCTTTTGTTTCAATTTTTGTGTTTTCTTCGCCAGTTTCATCATCACTTCTTCCAGGAGTCATTACATTAAACTTTTTAATATAGAAAGTGAATATAAAATAATACATAAATGACCAGAAAATACCAACAGGAATTACAAGCATCCAGTTTGTTTTTGCATTGCCTTGTAAAATACCAAATAATGTAAAGTCTATTAAACCGCCACTAAATGTATTACCAATTGAGATATTTAGTATATCTGCAACAAAGAAAGATACTCCATCTAAAAATGCATGAATAACATAAAGAAGTGGATTTACAAATAAGAACATAAACTCAATTGGTTCAGTAATACCAGTTAATATTGAAGTTAATGCAACCCCAAAAAATAAACCACCAAATTTTTTTCTTTTATTTGCGTCAACGCAATGATACATAGCTAAACAAGCGCCTGGTAAACCAAATATCATTGTTGCAAATCTACCTGCAAAAAATCTAGTACCTTCAGTAAATAAACCAACATGATTAACATCAGCAAGTTGTGCAAAGAATATTTTTTGAGCCCCAACTACTTCTATACCGTTTACAATTTCAACTCCACCTAATTCTGTATACCAAAACATTGGATAAATCATATGGTGTAATCCAACTGCACCACATAAACGCATTAAAAATCCATAGAAGAATGTCCCAACAGGACCTGTCTTTGAAATAAATTCACCTGTAGAAATCAACATATTTTGGAAAGGTGGCCATACGATAAAGAATACAGCACCAACAAATATTGCAACAAATGATGTAACTATAGGAACAAATCTAGAACCCCCAAAAAAACCTAATGCTTGAGGTAATTGAATATTATGGTATTTATTGTGTAGATAAACAGTTAACATACCAATTACAATTGCACCAATAACCCCAGTGTCAATTGAATTACCACCTGGATTAAAAATTCCTAATAATGCTGATATTGTTGCAGTCATTATTAAATATCCAACAAACCCAGCCAATGCAGCAGTTCCCTTATCTCTTTTCGCAAGTCCAATACATAAACCGATACATAGTAACACAGCTAAATTGCCAAAAATTGTTGATCCAGCAGCAGACATAACTTGGAAAATTCCTTGCAATACTGGATTTGCTAAAACAGGATATGTGGCAACTGTTGTTGGATTTGACAATGCCCCTCCTACCCCTAAAAGTAACCCTGCTGCAGGCAAGATTGCTATAGGAAGCATAAACGCTTTTCCTATTTTTTGAAGTAATTTAAACATATTCTATCCTCCATTTCTTTAAATACTTCTATTATTCACACTTTTCAAAGTGGAATATATTTTGTAAGTGAATAGCTAAGTAAGATATTTCAGATTCATCAAGTCTTAAATAAAAATTTTCAAATATTTTATTTGATAAATCTCTTGATGCTTCAAACGATTTAGAATATCTGATTTTTATTACATCATTCAAATCATTACAAAGAGTAACTTTTTCGATAGTTCTTTTTATCGCAAATTTAAGATGTATAATTAGTCTATTTTTAATTAATCCTTCCTCAACTTTTCCGTATTTATTTTCTAAATATCTAACTGTATAAGAAACAACATTCATAATTAATGCTGTATTAGAAACTTTTTCATCATGCAATGCTGAATGAATATGTAAACATATCATTCCAGCTTCACTGTCTGGTAATTCAATGTTTAACTCTTTTCTTATTTTATTTACCATCTCTAATGAAAATTCATACTCTTTTTTATATATTGATGCAAGTTCACTTTCAAATAAATTTTGAATTACAATATTTCCTTTTATTCTTTTTAATGCAAAATTCAAATGATCCAATAGAGATATATGAACATAGCTATTGTATGATACACCAAACCTTTTTTTCATTTCACTAATAATCCATTCACTCATTATTGTTGCATCTTCATTAGATATCTCTATTAAACTTTGGTATTGACCTAGTTTTTTTGAATCGAATAAGGCATATTTATTTTCAACTTTTTCATTATCAATAAAATCATTAATTTGTTTTGAAAATCCAATACCTCTACCAAATAAAATCCATTCTTGATTTTCAGTATCATTCACTAAAATCACATTATGATTTAATATTTTATTTATTTTATAATTACTCACAACAGCCAATTACCACATCATTATCTACTTCTCTAACTTGATTCAACTCAAATTTTTTAGACTTTGTTATCGCAACTATAACATCACATATGTATCCTTTTTCTTTAATCAAATCAAAGTCAACAGATAATAATTTATCTCCCTTTCTAACCTCTTGATTTTCACTCACAAAAACTGTAATACCTTCCCCATTCAATTTAACAGTATCAATCCCAACATGAATTATTATTTCAATATCATCTTTACAAGATATTCCAATCGCGTGTTTTGTAGGAAATACACTGACAATCTTACAATCACAAGGTGCTAATATTTCACTGCTATTTGGAACAATTGCATATGTTGGTCCCATCAACCCCTTTGAAAATACAGGATCATTTATATCTTCTTGTTTTTTAAAAGTCCCTTTAACCACTCCATATATTTTCAATTTATTCTTTTTCAAAAAATCAAACATCTATTCCTCCTAAAATATAAAAACCCACCAAAAAAATTTTGATGGGCTCGTGCTCTTTCGATAACACACCTCTGATAATTAAAGTATATCAAACAATTTGAAAAATGCAAGTTAATATTGTGGAGTTCTTCTGCCACTGCATATATCTGCTTGAGTTTTTATAACCTCACTTATGTTTATTGAATCAGAAATTAAATTTTTTATTTCATTTCTATTTTTACTTGTTACTATTACTGCAACAGTATTATCCATGTTATCTAAGTTAATTTCAATTGAATTTAAGTTATCACTTACTTCATCACTATTATATATAGCTACATCAACTTCTTTATTTTTTAATTTTATGGAAATACTAGAATAATTTGTAGGAACATATTCAACATTAATATTTTTACAAACCTTTTTTGTAAGCTCCATCTGATCAATTGAATCATAGTCCATCGCAACCTTCATCCCATCAACAATCTGCTTACTTTTAGAATCACTAAAAATTATACTGTGACCTTTTAAAAAAGATTTTTGTGGAAATTCCAACGCAATATCAATAACATTAGGATTTTCCTTCATATACTTTAAGGCTGCATATTTTGATACAATCGCAAAATCATATCTATTTAAACTAACCATTTCAATTCTTTTTAAAGCACCTCTCATGTATGCCATATTGACTGGAACATCTAATGCACTAGAAAAACTGTCTAATATACCTGTGCTTAACCCCTCATAAAGTTTTGAATATGGTAAAGGCATTACTCCTACGATAAATGTGATATCTGCATATCTTAATAGTTTCTTTATATCTTTTTTTATTAAAAAAGTTCCTAAAACACCTCTAGAAATCAGTTCAATCGCATTTTCATCCTTTAAAAATTTCAAGGCATTTTGAACTGTACCTTGAGCAACATCAATATTTTTTGAAAAATCGGATACACTTAAAATTCGAGAATTTATATCTAAAGATATAAAATATCGAGACAAGTTTTGTATAACCACAAATGTTTTTGATTGAAGTGTATCCATAATTTATACTACCTAATTCTATTTAAAAATGATTCTCCAAATTCAATTTTTGTTTTAAAATAGTCTGCAACAGTTTGTCCAACATCAGCCATAGTTTTTAAATGACCAATATTTCTCAAAGTTTTTTCACCACAATAATCTATCAAAATAGGAACAATTTCTCTTGTATGTCTTGAATGACCAATAGTTGGATCATTTCCATGGTCTGCCATTACTAGAAGTATATCATTTCCATTCAACTTATTACAAATTTCATTTAAATAATAATCTGATACATTTAACACATCTATATATTTTTTACTATCTTGACTATGTCCTGCCAAATCACTCTCTTGAACATTTAAAAAATAAAATCCTTCATTATTTTTTTCTAAATCATTCAATAATAACTTAAATGTTTCTGCGGTATCTACTATATCATAGTTTTCTCCATTTGGATTATACACGATATTTGCAGTCTTTCCATAAAAATAGTTTTTTACCCCAATCTTACTCAACGCAAGTGGAACTTGTTTATTTACATCAACACCATATCCAATATGTGCAACATGGTAATTATTCTTGTAAACTCCCGATTTAGGTGCATCTACTCCTATATATTGACCTTTTTTGGTTATTATTGCATTTTCAATATCAGCAATAGTTACATTTGAACCACCAAATGCAATAACTCTTGGCACTTTTACAATACTTCGTACAATATCACCAACTTTTCTAATCATTGGCATACCACAATAATCTAAGGCTCCAACCACATTAATTGCTTGCCCAAGATCAGTTTCCATATTATCACCAATACATATAACATTATTAACTTTTAATAATTCAAGATTATCTCTTTTTATTCTTTCAACAAAAAATTCATTGTCTATAAGTTTTTTTTCTATTTCATCAATAAATGATTTTAAGTCATGAAATATAGGTTTAATCAAATCACTCCCAGCAATTTCTTGATGTCCAAAATAGGAATCTGCCCCAAAGTGTTTTAAATCACTTTTACCATAAACTGCATTTTCACTCTTTTTGAAATTATCCTTTTCAACACCTAATGAATTCATTAATCCAAGTCTTAGTAAGGTAGGTATATTCAAAGGAAATTTATCGTGCTGATTTATTAAATGCAAAGCAGTGTTACTACCTAAATCTTGTGGTCTAACTTCACTAACATCTTCCATTGCACCTATTCCAAAACTATCAATCACAACTACAATAAATCTATTCATAACTCACCTTCCCCAAACTATCATAAATACCACATATTCTTGGTTTATTATCGCTTAACCCTTCAATTAAACACACTTTACTCCTTGTAACAAATATTTGAAATCTAAAAGCACAAATTACTGTAGAATTTATAGGTAAAGGTTTATTTAAACATAAATAATAATCAATACTTGAACAATTTAATTCATCAACACTAACAACTTCATCATGTGAATGTGAAACTAATGCATTATATAAATTCCCTCTTCTATAATATCCTCCACCATAAAAATAACTTTTTTCATTAAAAACATGTGATATTTCACTTAAATAAACTACGCACTGTTTTTCTTCTAAATTCATACATGCATGAAGTGGTGTTGTTGCGGATAAACCATGACCAGGTTCTCCATATGCATATTCAACCTCACTAAGATAATCTAATGTTGAATAACACGTTGAAGAAGGTAAATTTACATGTTTAACATCTATTCCGCATTCCTTTAAAATTTCCTTACCTTTTAAAACAGTATAAAAATTATTTGTTTTTTCAATATTATTTTTATTTTCATCAAATAAAAGTGTAGGAAATGATGTTATACCTACTATTTTTATATTTTTTAAAGATTTTGATTTTGCACAAAACTCTTTTAAATCTTTTAACTTTATTCCACCTTCTTGTGAAGGGTATAATTTATCATTTTCATCATAAATTTTAATAATTATTTCAGATATTTTATTATATTTTTCACTATATAAATTTATTTCTTGTAATTTTTCAAATGAAAAAACTGTAAAAACTTTACTACCATATTTTACAATTTCTTCCATATATATTGATGGAATTTGCACAAGATGTCCTACATTCCCTAAAGGAATGTTATTATCAATCATAACTTTTGCTTCATTAAAATCAACCGCAACACAACCCTCATAACCTATTTCAATCAACTTTTTGGCTAGGTATGGATTTCTTCCAACTTGTTTAAGCATAAAAAATAATCCAACACCATTATGCTTTGCTTTTTCAAGTATTTTTTTTGCATTTTCAATAAAAACATCAACATCAATAACATAGGTATCTGGTGCAATTTTTTTGTTTTTATGCATTTCAATACAAAAATCTATAAGTTTTTTATTATTTTCTATTGTCTTATTTAAAAACATTATTTCACCTTCTCTATAGCTTCTTTTAAAATTCTAATTACGGTTGATGCTGATGAACGCATTGGATTTATTCTAATCCATTGGTTTTCATACTCAATATTTTCATCTCTCATTGTTTTTGATAATCTATAAAACATAGGAGATATTTCAAATTTGCTTTCAGCTCCAATTGGATGTGCAGCACCACCAAGCTCTACTGTATGTTTCAATACGTCTTTAGCAATTGGTTTACTTAACTTAACAAGTACAACTTTTGATTGAGCATTAGCAATCACTGCTTCTTCAACAAAATCTATTTCTTTTTCATTTAATCTTTTAACAATTTCATCTAACTGAGTGGCTTGTATTGCAAGAGCTACAGGCGCATAAACCATACCTCTTAATACTTCCATTGCTTCAAAACCTTGTACTTGACTTCCTCCTGAGTAGTGGAATGTTTTTATTGTATCTAAATATTTTTTCTTACCTACAATTACTCCAACACCTTGAGGACCTAAAAGTTTAAAAGAAGAAAAACAACTCAAATCAGCTCCAAGTTCTACACCAATTTTTTTAACTTTTAATGTTGTATAATTATCATCAATAATAATTGGTATATCTTTTACACTTTTTATAGTTTTTATTACTTCTTTAATATCATATGAATCATTTATTGACTGCCTGCTATATTGTATAAGTGCACCTTTTATATCGTATTTAGCTAATGTGTCAATAATTTCATCAAGATTGTTAAAATCACACTGTATCACTTGTAGATTTAACTGTTTAAATGAAACCTTTGTAGTTTCATATATTTCAGAAGTATGTACTAAAATTTTATCATTACTTTTCATTGATGCAGATAGAGCCTGAAAAATCGCCCCTGTTCCTGCACCACGTACTAAACTTGCTGATTCTTGATTAAAAAATTTCGAAATAACTTTTTCAACTTTAAAAGTTGTTAATGGCATATTATTTGAACTTGCAACACCCAAATCACCCATTGTTAATATATCTTTACCATTAAATTCTTTTGTTATTTCATCAACCAATCTAAATTGAACTTTTGTCGCTTCTTCAATAGTTAAACTTTCTAATGGATATGTTTTCATAAAGCCTCCCCAAACAACCTCTTAGGATTTTCAATAAGCATTAAATTTATTGATTCATCACTAACTCCATGTTTTTTTAATAAAGGAATAAAATCTGTAAATAGATAACTATAACCAATTCCACCTTTATATTTCATATTAGATTTTCTAGTAATATCTAGTGACAAACAAACTTTATCAATCCTATTTGTTTCTTGTAATTTATAGATTAAATTTGCTCTTTCCTCATCTAAAAAATAATTATTTTTACCTATAGTATCAAATCCCACATAAAATCCTAAATCTATTAGTTTTGTAATCTGATCAAAATCTCCTTTTAAATCTTGATGTCCAATAATAACCTTATTTGGATTAACATTATTTTCTATAAAAAAATTTGCCTGTTCAATAGCCATTGTGCTTAAAGTTGTATGAGTAGATATAACACAACCAACCTTCTTTTGTGCAATAATTGAGGCTTTAAACACCTTTATTTCATCTTCATTAAATGCGTTATTACTTGTTCCAATTTCACCAATTAACCCAGCTTTTTTATTTGTATTTTCCATACCAATCAAAAGCTCTTTAACCATTATTTCACTCAAAGTTTCAATATCATTTTCATAAACTTCTTGAGGTAAAAAAGGTTCTTTATAATACCCTGTTGAACACACAATATTTATATTTGACTCTTTAGAAACTTTATCAACATATTCTAGGTTTCTACCCATACCTTTTGCAGTGACATCTATAATATTTCTAACTCCTAATTTATATAACTCTTTAAATTCTTCAATTGTTTCATTCATACAATTCAAATTACAATCATCATTATTTTTAACTTTTGATAAATCAATAGTTGTATGTTCATGTATTAATGTAATACCCTCTTTTAAAATTTTATTCATAATACCTCCTACAATAAATTCTTAGGATTAAAATAACTTTCTTGTAATTTAGAAAATTTAACTTCAATCATTTTTGCAATTTTAAACGCAAAATTTATATAATTAATATCACTTTTACAAATAATTAATATTCCTTTGCTAAGATGTGTAGATGGAATGCAAATTGCACTCAAATTAGCCATATTAATAACTTTCAAATAATATTTACTTCCTTTTAATTGATCTTTTTTTCTATAACAATCATAGTGACCTATAATACTATCACCATATTCATATAAATCAATTGGTCCTTCATATGTAATTAAAACTTTATTTTCAAAATCAAAATCTTGTAACTCTTTTATCATCTTATTTCTATCTACACCATCATATTCAAAAGTATTTATTTCTTTGTATGCAAATGGAAAATTAAATATACTATTCAATTCTTCAACAAAACATTTTGCGACATTAATTTCTAATTCTTTAATATTGTTATTATTTCTAATAAAAACATCAAAACAACTTTTTATTGTATCTATATCTTTACTGATAATTCCTATACTTGGTGTAAATGTTATATTATCAGTCGATTTTTTTGAATGTTTGCGCAATTCTTGTTGCAAAATAAGTGGTGATATAATTGCGTAAAGATTCAAAGATAATGCAGGAGCTAATACAGAGCCTCCTCCATCTGTTGCTATTGCTAAATCATTTATATTTAAAAAAACATTTATTGCACTTCCACTGCTTGAACCAGTCATATATCTTCCTGTTATAGGATTTTTTAAACTCAAATCAATTGCTCTTCCTTTTAAACTTGCTTTATCAACTGTATGGTGAAAAAAATTAAACTTTTCTAATGTTTCAACTATAGATGAAGGAATTACATCGGTATCTTTTATACCGATGTAATATCCTGTTTTATTTTGTAAAACACAATTTTCAATTTTTTCAATACAATCAAATTTAACATCTTTTACAGATTCACTTTTTAAAGCAAGAAATGTTTTAAATGCATAATCTGATAACTTGTTTTTCATATTAAACTGGTAAAGTCCAAATTCCTAATAATAAGAATATATTTAAGATGATTCCTAATGCAATTACCGCAACTGGTCCAACAGCTAAATCAACAATAGGTTTCTTAGCCTGTCTATTTAATAAGTATGCACCTATAACAAACAATGTACCTGCGTTTGCAGCCATTGCATAAGCAGCAGTCACACTACCTACTAATAAAGCTAATTCTAATACTTTACTCATTGATGTTCTAATATGTTCACCCATATCACGAACACCAGGGAATTTATCCATTGTTTTTGCAAAAACATTAATTAATAATACTTCTAATGTTATTAATACTGCCCCAACAATAAATGCCACAAATGGATTACCATGTAAAACTATACCCGCTACAAAAACAAATGTTGCACCTGCAGGACCATAAACCCCTGTAACAATTGCAGTTGTAAATACTAATGGAATAAAACCAATTGCTCTTGCAAATGCTGCAATTGCTGCTGAAGAAAATTGTCCTTCTTTTAATAATGCTAATGATGTTGGGTCTCCTGCAACTATCAATAAACTAACACCTGCAGCTAATAAACCACCCATTATTGCAATATAAACTATATTGTTTTGAATACGTTTTACCTTATCCGCAAAAACACTTGCTAAACTTGCATTTGAAGATGAGTCTGATTTTTGTTTAGATGCAAAATATAGCATTGCAATTGTTCCAACAAGCATAGCAATACCTTCTGCATTTAATGCAATTTTCGCATCATTTAATGCAAATACACCAAATTTTTTAGTTAAAAACCATACTACAAATGTAATAACCCCTGTAATTGCACCTTTATTAAATCCATGTTGCATAGCAACTGCAACTGCCGGGAAAACTGCAAATGATGCAACAACTGGTGCACTTATTGAATTCAAATTACCAAGGAAGTTAAATGGTAACATTGCAAATAAATTTACAATTGTTTCTAATCCTACAAGTAATAATAACCCGTATCCAGCACCTACAACTGCAGCTAGAATATTACCTACTAAATCATCATTGAATATTGTACCAATAATGTCTGTAGCCAATAAAATTGAGTGAATTAAAATGATTGTTGCTCCAATTGATTGTGGTATACCAAATCCAATTACCAAACCAAAGCTAATCGCAAAACTTGTTGCAGCAAGTTCTTTTCTTGACATTTTACCTTCTAAAAATTGAGGTACAAGCGGTCTAAATCCATCATTAAATACCGCAATACCTTTATTTGCTAAAACTGATGCTAACGCCCCAATTAACATAATAACGATATAATTTAACATATTTATCTCCTTATTTATTTAAAATTTCATTAATAATTGTTGGAAGTACCTTCTCTCTATGTTGAGCAGTAAATCCAAATGCTTTTTTTCCTTTTTCAAACTCTGACTTAATAAAACTTTCATCTTTGATGTTTCCAGGCATTGAAACTGTAGAACACAAATCATTTCCTAATAATGCAATAGCCATTGCTAGAGCACCACCTCCACCAGTATTACAAGCTCCAATGTAATAATCATATTGATTATTTTTCATTGCCATTGCTGCATCTAAATCTGACTTAATATCTACACTTACTTTATCCTTAGCCAAATTTAGAATATCTTTTGCAATCTCTTGCTTGTCTATTTGCCCACCTACAACAATTCTAATCATTACTCTCCCTCCTTTCTCTTAATATATTTAAGTAATGTAACCAGAAATATTGCATTTCCGAATCTGGTATATCACTATTAAGCAATGCTTTTATTTTTGATGTTTCATTTTTCACAAAATTAAATTCTTCATCACTTTTTATTTCATTTAATATAAAATCATCTAATTCACCTACAATATTATTTGATTTTATTCTGTTAAGTGCCATTGCAACATGAGTCATAAAAACTGTATATGCATTATAGCTAACAAGATTGTTTTCACTCATGTACCCTTCATGTAGATTTATACACTTTTCATATACATCTTTATCAATTACATTATTTTCAAATAAAATCTTTAATCTATCTTTCATAATTCCTATCTTTCTAAATATACAATATTTTGTATATTTAGATTATATATTATCCTGTATGCGTTTACAAGAGATATTATTCATAAAAAAAGATAAAATTTATTTATCTTTCCTTTAGTTGTTTATAAGTAATCAACTCTATATTATTTTTTATTATCCATTCTTTAATTTCTAAACTTGTAATAACTTCCAAATCTTTAATTCTACAAGTTGTAAAACTAGAAAGTTTTAAAAGGTCTGCATCCATGTATCCGCAATGTGTAACTAACAAGCCAATCTCTTTATTCAAATATTCGTTTTTATCTTCTAAAAGATATTCTTTAAGATTGTTTTCATTATATTGTTTTTCTAAATCTTTTGAATGGCTATACCATCCCATATTAAATTCTCCCAAATCAATTGAACATGGTATCTCATATTCATATGATAATCTTTTTGTCACATCAAAAATAGTTTTTGTAAAATAAGCATGATTATGTATGTAATCGGGTTTTTTACCAACCAATTCAATAAACTTTTTTATTTGTGCATTAAATTCAAGATACACTTCATCATAGTTTAAATGGTCAAAATTGTTATCTTCATTATCCATCATTCTATTTTCACTGCTAGAATAAAATTGGTTGTTTTCTTTTGTTAGTGTTGGAATTAAATCATGATTTAAAACTGAAAAACCAGTAGATAAATTCAAATCAATACCAAACCCTATGTCATCAATATACGGTCTTATTAAATCAACGCATTCCTTACTACAATCCATATTTGTAAATAATCCAGTATTTTTTACAATTCCATTTGTTATACCATGTAATATCCCTAATGATACAGCTTTTGTAATACCAAAATCATCTGCTTGAACAAGCAATTTCAAAATAATACACCCTTTCTATTTTAAAAATTCAATAAATCTTTTAATAGATAAATCCCAAAAACTCCAAGTATGACCATCAACTTCTTCAAAATAGATATGATTGATTTCTAAAGAATTAAGAAAATCAATAAATTCTCTGTTTGCTTCAATCAAAAAATCTTCACTACCACACCCTAAAAACAATTTTGGTAAATTATCTCTATTATTTAAAACAATATTATACAAATCAAAATATTCAGGATAGTTATTTGAAATATAGTTATAGTTTATCCCAAAAACATCCCCAGGAAAATTCTGTTGTTTATTCTTTGGTACTGCTGGAGAAAATGCACCTACAACAGAAAAAATATCATTATAAATTATTCCATTTCTTAGTGCTCCAAATCCTCCCATTGATAACCCTGCCAAATATGTATCCTCCTTTTTATTTGACAAAGGGAATATTTTCCTAGTTTTCTCTACAAGTTCTTGAAAAAAATATTTTTCATACATTATTCCAGAAATATTATTATCAACATAAAAACTATTTTCACCACTAGGCATTATTATTGCAAGATTATTACCTTTTGCATATTCAATAACTCTTGTATATGTTATCCAATCTTCCTTAAAACCAAATATTCCATGTAATAAATATAATGTTTTAAACGGAGGTTTAGATAAATTTTTCATTGTTAAATAATTATATTCATCAAAAGGTAAATAAGCCTTAAATGTAACACTTCTTTTTATATTTTTAGAAAAAAAACTAACATCAATTATTGCCATAATCAATCTCCTTCTTTCAATATTTTAAAACATTTTATTAAATTAAAAAACCTATTGAAACAATAAATTCAATAGGTTTTACATTATCTTTTCTTACCAACAATAATCAATATTCCAAACAAACTAAATAAGCCTATAATTATACTCTTTATATAACTAGCATTATAACTAGTATTAGGTACAATATATTCTTTAACTCCTGTAGTTTTTAAAGAATTAACATTTGGTAGGATATTATTAGAATAAGTATTTTTACTTTCAATTGGTTTGTTTACCACCGGTTTATTATCCGCAGGTTTTGTATCAGCTGGTTTATTTTTTACAAATACCCTAATACTATCAATTGAATCATCCAAATATTTAACACTAACTAAAACAAAATACTCACCATTTTCCAACTTAATATTTTCATCAACTGTTAAAGTTGCACCAGCATGCACATTTAACTTATCTAATACAAGTTGTTTTTCATTTGCAGAAATTATTGCACCATCATTAAGTTTAGTTTCAACAATAACAAAATTTTCACCATTAATACTTGGTTCATAAATTTCTGCATCTTTTTTAATAACAACCTTTTTATTAACAGTCAACTTCGCACTTACAGTTTCACTAGATTGATCAGGATATGTAACTAATATCTCAATATTTTGTTCACCCAAAACAAATGTATCAACATTATTTGAAAATCCAAATGATGTAGCAGGTGGCAATAAATCCTTATTTACAATAAAGCTATTTACACTAACTGCCATTCCTTCTGTTATTGTAACCTCTTGTGTTATTGGTTCATATTTTTGAGCATCACTTATTAATACAGGTACTTCATTAACTATAGCATCAACATATACAGACATAAATGACGCATCGTCATATGTAACTTTAACCTCAATTTTAAATGTTCCTTTGTCATTAGGAATAGTACCAATTACCTGTTTATCAACATTTCCTGCATCTTGGCTAACCACTACTTTATTCAAAATATCATTTTTGACAGCTTCTAAATCTGCATTAGTCATATACTCAACTGCACCATTTGAAACAGTCGCAGGATGTAATATTGCCTTTTTAGCTGGTGCTACAACATTTATTGTTGCTAAAACAACATCACTACTTCCATCACTATATTCAACTATAACATCAACGTTAACGACTCCTTCAACAGTAGTATTAATCTCATTAGCCAATTTATAAACAACATCGTTAGGTAATTGTTCCTTGTTAGATATCAAATCTTGAGCATTTATCACTGAATTAGTTTCTACTGTAATATTATTAGACACTGGATTATATCTATCCTTTTCCAAAACAACCATTTCTTCAATCAAATTTTCAAGAGAAATATTTGCAGGTAACTTATTAGCTAAACTTACAACAACACTATTATTTGCTTGATCAACTAATATATTTTCATCTAAAAGATTTAATTCTGGATTTGAATTTTTTATAGCTTGTTTAATACTGTTTATTTCTTCTGCAGTCAAATTAGTTTTATCAGACACTTGAACTTTAGAAGTTGGAGCATTAATTGTAACTTGTTCTTTTTGTATAACAACTAAATCTGGAGATATTGTTTTACTTAAGTACCCATCTTTTGATATAACTACCACACCCGTATTACTAATATTTATTTCTGAATCAAGCAAGTTTAAATCAACATTAGCGTTCTTTAATCTTGTCTTTATCTCATCAATTTCATTAGCACTCAATGAATTTATATCATTAACAAATACCTTTTCAATATTTTGAATATTAAGTTCTGGTTTTAACTCAACCAATCTATCCTTTAGTATATTTACAGGATCTTTACCATTAACACTAACCACAAAATTTCCAAAATTAGCATCAAAGCTAATATTATCAACACTTAAAGAAAGACTAGCATTCGCATTAATTATATTAGTTTTAACTTGAGCTATCTCCCTCTCACTTAATTGATCAATATTATCAACTTTAACTTTTTGATTTGGAACTACAACCTCAATTTTATTATTTGTAGTATCCTTACTAATCAATTCTATGTTAGAAAATCTCAAATCCCCATCTAAAACAATGTCTTTATTGTAATTATCTAAAGGGAACTCTTGTGAACTATCCTTAAACACATAAACTTTATTATCAACTTTATTAACTCTATATTTTACAATTTGATTATTGTTTGCATCTACAGAAATTGAATAATAAGTTTCATTTCCATCTATTATTAACTTACCAACTTTTTTAACATCAAAAATAACTTCTAATAAATTGTTTTTAGAATCTTTCACTGTTTGAACTCCAGATGTATTTGTAAATACACCTACAAACCCATTATTTGAAATTTCTTCTACTATATGTTCAAAATAATCAATCGGATTATTTGAAGAATTTACAACAGTAACTATTTCTTGTTTAGAATTTGCGTTTGTCAAGTCATTTATAGTAACTCTTACATCAGGAATTTGTGTTTTTAAGATATATTGATTGTTAACTTTTTCTATATAATATCCACCTGAAGAATTAGATATATCAACACTTAAGTTTCCTTTTATCTCTTTAGCAACATCAACATAAACGTTGTTTATCTTACTATCGAAATTAAAACCAAGGCCATTTATCTTTACATTAACATCAGATTCAACATTTCCTAAAACTTTTATATTGGTATTAGGAGAAATAACAATTTCACCATCACCTGCTATATTGTTAACACTAATATTTCCAGATGTATCAATTTTTAACTGACTACCACTTGAAACAGTAATATTATTATAAATACCGCTAAAATCATTATTTAAAACAACTTTGGCATTATCACTTAATGTAAAATCAATTACATTATTTAAAGAAACACCATAAATATTATTTTTCTTTAACACAACAGAGTTGTCTATACTGTTTTCACCATCAATTTTCTTAATCTCTTTAGAATTTGAATTTAATACCACTTTAGAATGTGTTTGATTTCCATTAAGTCCCCCTAATGAAATTCCATTATCCACTTTCGCAAAGTCCGAATCAATGTTTATTTCAACAGGAATATCGCTATCCGCAAATTCATTACCCGCAACAATTTTATTAAATCTAGTTTCTGAGCTACCACCTAAAATATTTATTACTGTTTTATTTCCTGAAGTAGTACTTTCATCTTTAGCACCCCCAATAATCATTGGTCTTAAGTAACTTTGCGAAGCTGATATTAATGTTGAAACATTATCAAATGTAATACTATTTCCAGATGCATAAATTTTAGGAATATCACTACCATTTGGAATCATATTTAATGTTAAATCATTAAACTTAACATTAGCTAATGTTTCTAAATTTTGACCTCTAAAATTAATTTTATGATTATTACCTTCTATTGTAACTTCCTTATCTATAGTAAATACTCCATCTCCCCTATATAAAATATCATCAAGAAGAATAATTGTATCCCCATCTTTTGCATTTTCTAATGCAAATGAAAGGCTTTGATATGGATTTTGTTCACTACCATTTCCTAGTTTTGAGTCTTCATTTCCTTTTGTAACATATATTGTATTAGAGCTGTTTTTCACTTCATAAATTTCATTTCTAAAATCAGCTGTAAGCACTTTATATGCTTTAAATATTTCTGACTTAACTTTTTCAATTTCTGTCTTATCTGGCATATTTCTACTATACGTATCTAAGAAATTATTATTGTTTGCTAAATCAGCTTCTATTGCCTCTTTAATTATATTTCTCAAATCATCTGAATTTTTTATCACTCTTTCACTACCATTGTAATTGATTGTTATTTGCTTCAATTCAGATAACTTATTAATTCGTTTCTCAAACATAGCCTTTTTAAATGAAGCCATGTCTGTATATGTTTGTGAAGATATTTTGTTAATCAAAAAGCTATCAGAAATAAGACTACCACTAGCCTCAGCTTCAGCTTTATATTGATTAGAAATAAATGGTACCATACCCTCAAAATAACCATACTCACCCAGTAATTCAAACGCATACTTTTTAGATAAAATATCCCCTGATACTCCTTTATCATTTGTTGGTGCTGCATAAATAGGTGAAAAATATGGGATAGTATAATAACCATTAGATTTAACTAATCCTGTATTATTTCTTCCATTTACTTCATATCTAAAGGCAATAATATTATTATCAATGAGGCTATTAAAATTTGTTAAACTATTTGCTTCACCTTCTGTAATTCTTCTTACAGAATCCTCTTTATGAATAGCGTCAGTAGAACTTGTTGCAGGAGATCTTGTCCCTGTATCATTAACCTGTTCAATTACATTAAACCATTTTTGTTTTTCTTGAGTACTTTTTGATAATAAAACATCTCCCTCTAAATAATCTAGAGTATATAAAACATCAAGCAGATTGGACATATATTGCTTTAAATCTTGTGCATTTGTAAATCTTTCTGGATTTTCATTATTAAAACTATTTACATTTCTTTCATACATCATGTTTAGTGAGAATAATGGTTTATCTAAATAATAAGATTCATATAATCCAGCAGCATAAAATTCAACTTCTAATCCATCTCTTGTTTTATTATTGTTTAACCAAACATTTTCTTCTAATAAATGTGTCATTTCATGAGAATAAGTCGAAATTCCTCTTTCATCAAGTATTTTAGCGTTAAACATCCTAAAACCACTTCCATCTGCTTGTCCATCAATAAGTCTATAGGTATCATAATATTTTAGTGGAGTAAAAAAGTACTTAACACCTGAAATTACATCATTACCAAATTCTTTTGACCATTGTAATGATGCTTGCTCAGTAGCGTTCAAACTAAATCTTCTAAATGTATCAATTACAATTCTATTGCTTATCAAATCATTTTTATCTTCAGGTTTTGAAATTCTTAACCATGTATCAATAAATCTTCTTTGTGCGTTTGCGGATGATTCAAGCTTTAATTTAAATTCATCAATCTTTTGATTATAATTTTCATTTGATTTTAAACTTGCATCAACATATGAATCAACGTTTCCATATGTAATTGAAGTTATATTACTTATCGCAAATAATGTGTTTTCTGGGATTGTTAATAAAGGTAAAATATGATTTTGCAGATTTGTGTCACTAGCTAATTTATTATACAAAGAAACATCTACACTATTTAACTCTTGAGAGTTAGTTTCTAAAATTATCGCTTTACTAGTATTTTTAAACCATTCTTTTGTTGTTATATCTGGTAAATATTTAACTCTATTTTTTTCAATAAAATCTATTAAGTTTGCACTATTAAAGTTATTCGCAAGATATCTATTAAAAACCGCAACATTCCTATTGAATAAATAATCATTACTTTGCATTTTACCTAAATTAAGTATCATATTTAATACATCTACATCATTTCCATATGAATTTGCATTATATAAAATATTATCTTTTAAATTTATACCACCAAAATTAAAATCATACATTGTATTTATGTATGTTAAACCAACTAAAAATGCTTCTTTATTATTTGAAATCAAGTCTATATAAAACTGAGAATCTCTTAAAGATGCACTAGTTCTTTCTTTATCTTTATTAATTAAATTTGTAATTATACTATCTAAATTATCTTGAATGTATTTGAAATCTTCTTGATAGGGAGTTTTATAAATACTATCTTTTTTTAGTTCAGCTATAGCTATATCATCACTTATATTGTAATAATCTTTCCTACCTTCTCTTTCTGCAATTTCTTTTTTCTTATTCAATTTCTCTGCAGTAGTATAATATGTTGGTGCAATAATATTTACTATTTTAGCACTATCATAATTTATTGATAATAAATCATTTTTCAAAGCTGATAACACATCAGTTGTATTAACATTACTATTTGTTGTATTAAATAAAACAAGATGTTTGTCACTTGCCTCAACATTCAATGTAAAAATAAATGTC
This sequence comes from Erysipelotrichaceae bacterium, assembly GCA_022772735.1. GTDB lineage: Bacteria > Bacillota_I > Bacilli_A > Erysipelotrichales > Erysipelotrichaceae > UBA9076. Next base: position 12,496 of record JALEZD010000020.1, on the reverse strand, counting down.
GACAATAAAACAGCACTAACAATTATCCCCTTAAAAAATAATTTAATCATAAACACATTCCCCCGATAATTAGATAAAAACACTTATAAAATCAAAGTAATTATAAACTAAAAACAAATTATATTTAATAAATTTGATATCTAGATGTTAAAATATATAAAAAATTTACTAAAATTTTCAAACAATCACAAAAAAGAGGCATTTAAAGCCCCTTTCTTCACATTTGTATAATATTATAATATACCCTAGATGTTAATTTATATATTAATAAATATATTAAACTGAATATAAATATTGTTGCTAGAATACAGTAAATAAATAATGTAGGATTATAAACTCCAATTGTTAATAACAATTGAGAAATCATTTTAAATGCAAAGCCAATGTGCACTATTGCAAAAATTAATGGCATAAAAAACACAATTAAGATTTGTTTATTTATGGATGATTTTATTGTAGAATGATCCATTCCGACTTTTTGCATTATTTCATAACGTTTTTTATCATCATACCCTTCTTGAAGTTGCTTATAATATATAATTAAACAAGTTGCAACAATAAATAATGTGCCTAAAAATATACCTAAGAAAAAGAAAGTACCGTTAAAGTTAATCATCTCTTTTTGTGTTTCATCTCTACCTAAAATATACCCATCTTTAAGCAATTTACTTACTTTAGATATATCAATTTCTACATCTTGCTTTTCCATATTTAAGTCAAAATCATATTTTAAAATTACTCTTTGGTTTACAGAAAATACATCATCTACAACAACATAGTATGTTGGCATTAATCTAGACTCTAAAGTAGTGTAGCCATCTAAATTTTTAATTACCTCTTTAACTTTAAACTCTTTATCACCATATGCAAAATTATCAAAATCATATTTACCATTTAAAGGATATATCAAAACTTCATCACTATTTAAAATATAATTTTTACTTTCACTCTTATTAAACTCATTTAAATCAATAAAGATTACCATAGTTCCGAGTTTAAATTGTTTACCTTTATATGTTTCAAATTTATTATCAACAAAATTTCCAACTGTAATTGATTTTAAAACTTTTTTCTCATTTGTTGGTATTAGTCCTTCGTTAATTAATTTAGCATTAAATTCATTTAAAATTTCATTGAAATTTTCTCTACTATCAACTTTTATATTTGCCTGAAATCTTTTTGAAAATGCAACATTCATATAATCATCTAATCCCATATACAAACACACTGTACTTGAAAGCATAACCAACACCATAGTACTCAAAATACATATATTTGCTAGCCCTACCGCATTTTGTTTCATTCTATACATAAGAGATGAAATAGAAGTAAAGTTTCCAATTTTATAATAAAAATTTTTATTGTTTTTTAATGCCTTCAAAATAGCTATACTTCCTGCTTTAAACAAAAAATGTGTACCAACAATAACAAGCAATACAGCAACAAAAAATAACATGAGTGCATCAAAAACTGATTTTGTTGTTTGTGAAAAATAATATGCAATGGACAATGAAGTAATCCCTAAAATAAGAGTTAACCATTTAATTTTAGGCTCTTTTTCTCCAACTTCGCTCCCTTTTAACAAATCAATTGGATTATTTTTATATATATGTCTAACAGTATTAATGTAGTTAACAAAGAATATAAACAAGAATAAAATTGTTGTTACTACAAGTGAAGTCATTGATACTTTAAAACCAAAACTCACTGACAAGCCTGCAAGTTTTATAAGTAACATACCAAATAATTTGTTAAATAATATGCCTGTTAATAAACCAAGTAATATTGAAACAAACATAATAATTATTGATTCAAACAAAACAATAACACTTACATGTTTTTTCTCCATACCTAAAATATTGTATAATCCAAATTCCTTTAATCTTCTTTTAACTAAAAAACTATTAGTGTAAAAAGTAAATATTATAGAAAAAAATGCAATAACAATAACACCTAATTCAAGCACAAATCTAACGCTACTTCTTACCAACTCTTCATCTATCGTAAGAGAAATCATATTGTAAAACATACATATGTTAACAATACAAGTTAATATAAACGGTAATATTATTTGTTTATGATTTTTAATATTACTTAAAGCAAGTTTAATAGAGTATCCATTATTCATAAACATTACCTGTCAAAAGTTTTGAAAGAGCATCTGAAATTTTCTGATACATCTCTTCATATGTCATATTACCTTTATATATTTGATAAAAAACCTCTCCATCTTTTATAAATAAAACTCTTGAAGCACTTGCGGCAGCTTTTATACTATGAGTAACCATTAGAATTGTTTGGCCATCGCTATTAATTTGTTGAAAAAGATCTAATAACTCATCAGAGCTTTTAGAATCAAGTGCACCTGTTGGCTCATCAGCTAAAATAATTTTAGGATTGGTAATTAAAGCTCTTGCGATTGCAACTCTTTGCTTTTGTCCACCAGAAACTTCATATGGATATTTTTCCAATAATGACTCAATTCTTAACTTTTTTGCAATAGGAATTAACTTTTCATTCATTTCATTAAACTTTTTCCCACTTAGTACTAATGGTAAAAAGATATTATCTCTTAAATTAAATGTTTCTAATAAGTTGAAGTCTTGAAATACGAAACCTAAATTTTCTCTTCTAAATGCAGAAATTTCTTTTTCGCTAATCTTAATAAGATTTTTGCCTTCCAACAAAACCTCTCCGCTGGTAGGCTTATCTAATGAAGCAAGTATATTAAGTAATGTTGTTTTCCCAGAACCTGATTCCCCCATTATCGCAACATATTCACCATTTTCTACCGTGAAGTTTACATTTGATAATGCTGTTACTTTATTTAATCCAAATCTAGTTACATATACTTTTTTTAAATTATTTACTACTAATTGTGACATAAACAACCACCTTTCATTTACAAACTAATTTTATTAAAAAAGCAATATGCAAGCCATAACATCAACTTACAAATTGCCTCATAAACCTTACATTAATGTAACTTTATATAAAATTTGCTTCCAACTTTAATTTTTGATTCAACATAAATTGGATAATTAAGTTTATCAAGTATTTTTTTACACAGAAAAAGCCCAATACCTGATGATTTTTTATTAATTCTACCGTTATATCCTGTATAACCTTTTTCAAAAATTCTAGGTACATCTTCTTCCTTGATACCAATCCCACTATCTTCAATATATAAGTATGGATCACTAAAATAAATTTTAATAACCCCCTTATCTGTATATTTAAGGGCGTTTGATATTAATTGCTCTATCACAAAACAAAACCATTTTTCATCTGTAACTATTTCATAATCAGTTTTAATGTAATCTAGTTTAATATCACTATTTATAAAATGTTTTGTATATTTTTTTATTGATTGTTTTAAAAGATAATCTAAATTATATTTTTTATAAATTAAATCATTACTTATGTTATCTACTCTTAAATATTGCATCATTATATCAACATATTGCTCAATTTTAAAAAGTTGTTTTTCTGATTCATTATCACTAACAAGTAACTTAAGAGCTTGTATAGGAGTTTTAATTTGGTGTGCCCACAAGGTGTAGTAATCCAGTATTTCACCTATCTTTTTATCATGATTAGATATACTTTCATTTGTTTTAAGATATAATTTTTCAATAATTTCATTATATTCATTTTCATACATAGCATTTGTTTTTAATAAAAAATGGCTATTATCTTCCACAATTATTCTTTCAAAAAGTTTTTTAACTTTAAAATATTTATAAATATCAAATATAGTTATTACAAATAAAAAATAAAAATTAATAAATATTACATACCCTATATTTTCAAGTGGAACATAGTATAAAAACGCAGTAAAACTAAACACAAGAAACGCAAAAAAGACAAATAAAATTATTTTTAATCTATATTTTAAATAACCATACATTAAATATAATACCCCACACCTTTTTTTGTTTTAATAAAATTATTAATACCAAATTCTTCAAGTTTCTTTTTTAATCTTGTCATGTTAACTGTTAAAGTATTATCATCAATAAATTCATCAGTTTCCCAAAGTTTCTGCATTATTAAATCTCTAGAAACAATTTTACCTACATTTTCAAACAATATAACTAGAATTCTAAAATCATTTTTAGTAAGTTCTATCCTTTTACCTTCATAAAATAATGAAGCATCATTTATATTTAAACTTACATTGTTATATTCTAGTAGATTTTGTTCTTTCTTTGTTTGATAAGTTCTTCTGATTAATGCTTTAACCTTAGAAATTAATACATCAATATCAAATGGTTTAACAATAAAATCATCTGCCCCTATATCCATTGCCATTATAATATTCATATTTTCAGAAGCACTGGAAATAAACATTATTGGTACATTTGATATTTTTCTAATATTTTGGCACCAATAATATCCATTATAAAACGGTAAATATATATCTAATAATACTATGTTTGGTTTAAACTCATTAAACACATCTATTATATTATTAAAATCATCTATCCCTTTAACTATATATCCCCATTTTTCTAAATGTTCTTTTAATAAACTATAAATAGTTTTGTCATCTTCAACAATTAAAATTTTATACATATCTTTTATATTTAGCTATAATTATGCCATCTCCAATATTTTTTTCAAAAATAACCTCATAATTTTCATCATCTAAGATTTCATCTTTGAATCGTTTAATTTTCTTAACTAAGCTTCTTGTATTTCTATTCTTTATACTTTCAAAGTTATCAACCATTCCATGAAAATTCATATTATCAAAAATAAATACACCATCATCCTTTAAATTGTTTAAAAAATATTCCATATATCTTTTATACTGTGCTTTTGCAGCATCAATAAATATCAAGTCATACTTTTTTTCACTAACAAACTCCAACGCATCAGTATTATATATGTTTATTCTACTATCAAGGTTGAAACTTTTGATATTTTTTTTTGCAATCTCAAATCTTCCTGTATCAATCTCAATAGTATCTACAATTATATCATTCGATACAGTTGCCATCATTATCGCAGAAAAACCTATTGCACTTCCAACCTCCAAAATATTCTTTATTTCTTTTTCTTTTATATAATTAATCAAAAAGCTAATTCCATCATCTAACATAATTGGAACATTATTTTCTTTTGCAAATTTTTTAATACTATCTATCATTTTTAATAATATATTGGGGAAATACATGCTTTTATCTTATACCCCCAATATATCTCCTTAATTATATATAAGATAAATTAATATTATTTAATATCACTTAATGTTTTTCCAATACTATCAAGTTCAATCCCTAAATAAATTTTAGTATATTTAACCCTTTCAAATTCCTCATCAGTACAAGAACCACTCTTACTGAAAGTATTGAAGTCATATGTACAATTATTAAATGTACCTATATTGTTTTTAAAATTATAGATTGAGGAAGACGATAAAAGAGTATAAGTAAACACCCCATTGTCAAAATCAAAACTATATGATTCATTATCATTAAATTTTACAGATAAAACATTTCCATTTCTTTTATATCCTAAAATTTCTTCTAAAAGCATTTTAACATTTTCAATATTATCTTCTTCAGGAAATAAATACTCTTCTAAATTATCTGGTTTTTTTATTACTGTTTCACCAATATCTGAAAATTTATAAATACTTTCATGCATAAATTTATTTTTATCATTTAAAGTTATTTCTGTTTTTTTGTTTATTTCAATTATTTTATTATCTTTACCTTTCGCACTTATGACAAATTCACTACTTGTAACATTGGTTGAATCAATCCCAAGTTCATTTAACAATTTTTTAATATTATTAGTTTTTTCTTCTTCAGAAACATTTATTGTAAAATCAACAATTCCACTTTTTGAAGATGATTCGTAACTTAATATATCTCTTACACTAATCGAATCTATAAATGAATTTAAACTTGAGTTATCAAACATTTTAAATTTACTTTCACCCACTTCCGTATATAAAATACCATCAATTAAATATTGTTTTACTTCTATATCATCTTGGGTAAACTGTGTATAACTTAAATCATTATCAAATAAAAACAAAGTTTCTGTACTAATTTTTTCATTTCCAAAGCTTGCGATAATATTATGTGTAATTTTATAATTTTTTACATTAATTGTATTATTATAATATTCTTCATAATTTGCATTAATACTTTTACTAGTACAACCACTTAAAAACATGACAATAATTACAAACCATTTAATTTTCGCCAACATCATATTTCTCCTTTATCCTTTCAAACTCTTTCCATGTTAATGGAATAACACTCCCATGTTTTAAATTATTAATAGAACTAATAATATCAGTATCTTTTATTTCTTCAAAAATATTCGCTTTCAACTCATAAAACTGATATGCTTTGAATTTGTGTCGTGTATAATCATCATAATAAAGTAAAAAATCATATCCTCTTTGGATAATAAAAGGTCCCTCACTTTGGTGCCCACTGAAAAAATTAAAATCAAAATGTTCAATTTGTGTATAATCTTTTTCACTATATCCAACAAAAAGTTGTGAATGTTTTTCCATAGGCATTCTTTCATCTTTTAAAACTATAGAATATCCTTCATCTTCCTTTAGAAGTGTTCCATCAATAACAGGAAATCCAACATCAACTAAAACATATGGATAAGAAATATCATTCAAATCACTGGAATAATTATAAAACATTTTTTTATCAGTTGGACTACTCCAATAAATTACATACTTATCAATTCTTCTATCATAAAACCCTTCGGGAGCCCATGCTTGTTTTTCTAAAAGAGCTAATACATCACTAGATTTATTAACATTAATCAATCTCTCATTTTCAAAATCAATCAAATTTGTGGTATCAAATGCGAAAATATCCGGATTATCAAACCCTTCTGTCGCCACAAGAGTAAATTTACCATTTTTTTGGCGGATAATACTTGGATCTCTAAGCCTTCGTGTTCCAATTGTAGCCTTTAAAACAGGTCTTTGAAAATTTATTGGATACCACAATAACCCATCATATGTCCATCCATAATAAACTTGTTCATTTTTTAAACCATCACCCACAAAATAAGTCATTAAATATCCAACATACTTATCTAATAACTCAACATTGTCAAACAAATATTTTTTTCCATTTACCTCTGCACTGATAACTACTGATTCATATTCTTTGGCATTTTCTTTTTTGTGTATAACATTATTTTCAAAGACTGCTTCACCATGTTCAATATTCCAAACAATTGGATACCCTTTATAATTGTCAATTAAAATATCTCCATCATTGATAAAACTATCTAAATATAGATCTAGATATTCTTCGATATCATCCAAATATTCCTTTAAATTTACATTAACATCAGTCGGCTGAATTAAATTACCTTTTATATATGTATTAGAACAACCTACCAAAATTAATAAACAAAATAATATTAATATTTTTTTCATAATATTAATTATACATTATTAGATTTTTTGAATCCATAAAGTTTGATTTTTCATAAAACAAAAATCTTAATATAAACTTTCTTGACATTAAATTATTAAGAGGAATATAATTTACTAGTGAATTTGAAAAACGTTTTCAAATTGAGAAAGGATGTTAAAATGAAAATAAAATATTATATATTTTTATTTTTTAGTATTTTTATTATTACTTCATGTACAAATACTAAAAAAGAAAATTCTAATCATTTATCTTTATCAAAAGATGAAATAAAAAAAAGAGTTGAAACCGCCTTATCCGCAAAAGATTTACAATTTATTGACGAAAAAACTGTAACTATAGAAAATAGTAGTGATCACATAATTATGATTGATGATGATAAATATGTTTATATTGATTTATCATCAGAAACACCTAAAGTTTATAAATTACAACCAAAAGACATCGCAAGTTTAAAAGTTGTGGAAGTCTATGATGATGGATATGTAGTAAAACACGGAGATCATTTTGACTATATAAAAGGAAAACTACCAGCAGGTAAAAAAGTTGGTGATTATGTACAAATCAAAGATCCACATGCCTCATCCAAAGAAACAACTGAAAAAAAAGATGAAAAACAAGTAAATAAAACAAACACCAATATCATAAAAGATAATGATGATGGATATGTATTCAATATGAAAGATGTAATCAAAGAAACAGAAAATGGATATATAGTTAAACATAATGACCATCTACACTTTATCTACAAAAATAAAAATAATGCATCACAAAATAATAAAAAAGATGAAACAACAAAAACCACAACAACTCCTTTAAAAAATAAATACGATGATATAATAGAGTACATTTCAAAATTTCATGGTGTTGATAAAAAAGACATAACAATTGAAGGCGAATACATTGTTTATCCACATCATGACCATCACCACACAATAAAAATATCTGACATCAAAATACCCAACTCAAGTAATGATCCAGAAAAAGATTTTGAAGAAGAATTAGAATCTCTTGCAAAACAGATGAATGTATCTGCTGAATCCATAATTATTGAAGATGGTTATATGAAAATTCCTCACGGTGATCACATGCATAGTTATAAAATCTCAAGCATAGGTTGGAGAGATTATGTTAAAAATAAAATCCCACCAATTACACATGAATATATTGCAGGTGAATTGGATAGAAATGTAGTAAAACAAGCAACAGATAAATTAATTCAAACCGCAAATGAAAAGTTAAAAGACAACCCTAAACAATTAAGGAGGGTATTAAGAGTTCTAAAAAACTTTGCTGCTGATTTAGACTGGGGAGATAACTCAACAAAGGGTTATTTAAATGCTTTAGAGAGTTTTAATAGAAAGTATATAAATTCAGATGTGCAAATACAAAATGATGAAGTAGAGAAATTATCATACGAAAAACTTTTAGAAAAAGTAACTATATTAAAACGAAACTTAAATTCATCGCATCCAAAATATACAGAATTATCAACAAAACTAAACAGTTTAGAAAATGATATATCATATAGATTTGAAAAAGAAGAAAAATTAAGTTTAGAAATTAAACAAATAGCATCAGAAATAAACATTACAAATAATGATTCTTCTAAAGTAAATGATCTCAAATCAAAATATGAAATACTTTTAAATAAAATAAGAGCTATTGATGAAAATACCAACCTTGCAAAAAAATTGGAATTGCTAAATGAAATAAATAGTATTGATGAAAACAATACTGATATGAGAACACTCTTAAAAATAGAAGAAAAGTTTAATAATTTATCTATAGAGTCTGAAAGTAATAAAGATAAAGAATTATTAAACTACATTAACTTGAATAAGGATGATAAGAGATTATCCGAAACAATAAAAGAAAAAATAAATTCAACATTAGCTTCTTCATATACAACAAAGCAATTAGAAGAATTAAAAAGCTCTATAAAAAATGAATATAAAACATTTGAAGAAAAAGAAACACGATATAGTAGACTATCTACAAATTTAATATCTGAAATTTCATCATTAATAAATTCCATACATAATGACAATTTAAAACAAAATTTAACAGAAAACTTAAATCAATTAAAATCTGATTTAAATTCTTCAGCATTAAGTAAAGAAGCAACCTATAATAACATTTTAGAATTTTCAAATTATGTTAAAAAAGAAATTGAAAAACAAACAAATAATAACCAACCTAATGATGAATCAATTTCAAGCGAAGATAATAAACCAGCTGATATTCACGATATGCCATTAAACGATTTAGAAAAGCAAGAAGTTCAAGAAATAATTACATTCATAAATAACAATAAAAGAAACATACCTGATAGTGCTGATAAAGCAAATAAATTAAATTATTTTTATACACTAGAAAGTGATTTTGAAAGTGAAATAATAAATCAATGGCTATTACAAGAATTAAGAAAATTAAAAGCTGAAATAGAACCTATTTTAGTAGAGAATACTACACCAGAAGAAAATAGTGGATGGTAATAAAAAATAGTTCTATATATCCTCATGATTTTAAACGAGGATTATATGGAACTATTTTTATTTTCAAAAAAAAAATCTCCACATGGAGATTATCGCTCTAAATGGAGCGGGTGATGGGAATCGAACCCACGTAGTCAGCTTGGAAGGCTGAAGTTCTACCATTGAACTACACCCGCAAAGATGGTGACCCGGGCGAGAATCGAACTCGCGACCCACTGATTAAAAGTCAGTTGCTCTACCACCTGAGCTACCGGGTCATTACATGGCTGGGGCACCTGGATTTGAACCAGGGAAATGTCAGAGTCAAAGTCTGATGCCTTACCGCTTGGCTATGCCCCAATCTATTGCTGATGGCATGCAAGTGTAACATACCCTGCTTGTAAGAATGGTGGAGAAGGGCGGATTCGAACCACCGAACTCGTAGAGAGCTGAGTTACAGTCAGCCGCGTTTAGCCACTTCGCTACTTCTCCAAAAAAATGGTGCCGACTATAGGAATCGAACCTACAACCTATTGATTACAAATCAATTGCTCTGCCAATTGAGCTAAGTCGGCAATCTAATAAAATGGTGGAGGTTAACGGGCTCGAACCGCTGACCCTCTGCTTGTAAGGCAGATGCTCTCCCAACTGAGCTAAACCTCCACTTAACTGAAGTGCTTATTTAATATACCATATGTTTTTTAAGGAGTCAACCACCTATTTGAAATTTTTTTAAAAAAATATATGCTATACTTATATATAGATTGGAGTGATAATATGTATAAAATTTTTAATACAGATGTCATATCAAAAAATGCTAGATTTCTTAGAGGATTACTAGCTGGAAGTGTCACATCAATTCTTCTAGCAATCGCTTATGGATTGATAAGTTCAAAACTAACTATAGAATTTTCAATGGCATTTATTGGAATTGGTTACTTAATAGGAAGTGCAATAAAAAAATATGGAAGAGGAGTTAAAATCGAATTTTCAATACTTGGAGCTGTATTGACCGCTTTATGTATTATTTTAGCTGATTTGATTGCTTTTTTTGGATTTGAAAGTTTATTCAACCTTTCATTTTTATCATATATTTTTCCTATATATTTAAAAATGATGCTTTCTACTAATATAAACTCTATATTGTCTCTATTATTTAGAGCTGTTGGTATATACGCTGGTTATCAATATTCAAGAATTGTGTAGGTAAATAAATAATGTATAGAGATGCATGGATAAAAGTAGATTTAGATGCTTTTAAATACAATATAAAAACTATTATAAAAAAAACAAATAAAAACTTAATTGCAATTGTAAAAGCCAATGCATATGGGTGCGGTATACAGGAAATATATAAAGCTGCTGAAGAAGCTGGCGCATGTATGTTTGCGGTTTCTAGTTTAGAAGAAGCAATTGCATTAAGAAATTGTGGTTGTAAAAAAGATATACTGATATTAAGTTATGTCAGCCATGAATACATTGATATAATCAAAAAAAATGATTTAACTCTAACCACTGTTTCTTTGGATTGGATTAAAACTTTTTCAAAATATGATGCATCAAATATAAAAGTTCAAATCAAACTTGATACAGGAATGAATAGAATAGGATTAAAATCAGAAGAGGAGTTAAAAGAAGCAATAAAAATCCTCGACAATTCTAAAATGATAATCGAAGGAATTTTCACTCATTTTGCATGTTCTGATGAAAAAGAAAATCCAATGACAAATAAACAATTTAAATTATTTGAAAACACAGTTAAAAATTGTAATAGAAATTTCAAATGGATTCACACTTCTAACTCAGATGGTGCTTTTATTTTAAATGAAAATTTCACTAATGCAGTTAGAGTTGGAATTTCACTACTTGGAATAAATACATATGATAAAACATTAAAAAATGTATTGTCACTATTTTGTAGAATAACAAATGTCAAAAAAATTCTCAAAGGTGAAACAGTTAGTTATGGTGCTACATATAAGGCTTTAGAAAATGAAATAATAGCTACACTACCTATCGGATATGCTGATGGTTGGATAAGAAAAAATCAAGGTAGAATGGTACTAGTTGAAGATGAATACGCTGAGATAGTAGGTAGAATTTGTATGGACCAAATGATGATTAAGTTAAAAAGCAAAAAAAATATTGGTACACTTGTTGAATTATTCGGTAAAAATATATCAATAGAAAAAATTGCAAATGATTTAGATACTATACCCTATGAAATAATTACTATTTTAAGTGATAGACTTACTAGAGTATACTTTAAAGATAACAGATATTTAACTAATTTTAACCCTAGGTTAAATGAAAGTGAAAACTAAAAGAGGAAATTTAATTTCCTCTTCAGCCTGTTGACAAAGAAGTATAGTCAAGCGCAAAAAAAATTGATATACTAACGAGGTAGATAAGAAATCCTGTTCTCTCAAACAAAAGGTCTTATCTACTTTTTTAATGGTAAAATAAAGTAGAGGGAACAGGAGAGAAAAACAATATGTCAATGACAAAATATAATAATATAAAAAATGATTGTATTATATTGAATACATTAGAAGAGTTAGTACCGCAAGAACATTTGGTAAGAAA
>JALEZD010000005.1 GCA_022772735.1 Erysipelotrichaceae bacterium | reverse complement strand
ACGATCTATATTAACCGTTCTGTGTTCCCAAATTTCATATCTTTCTCTGGTGTTGACATTAACTGCTTTGAATATACCTCCAGTTGATTCATATATAACAAATGTTAAATCCTCATACTTTACCACTTGTCCAACTTGATAATCTTTGTTGTAAGGTAATATATGTTGGTAGCTTTTATTATTCCATGAAACATCAGTTATAGTAAAATGTCCATCATTCAATAGAATGCTGTTGTTATCAAAATCAACTTTGTATAACTGTAATCTTAGTTTATTAATATCATTTTCAAAACGCTCTGTTTCAAATTTTAAACCAGGATTGTTTTTAATATCATCTTCTAATAGACTTACAACTCTACACTTGTTCTTTTCATCTACTATATAATTCTCAGGTGCTTTAGTTTCACATATCTCATATTTTTTACCAGTCTGTAGAACTATATTAGATTTACCTGTAGAATCTTCATAAACTTTTACTTTTTGTGTTTGTCCTACATAATCTAACTTGTAATAATACTTTGTACTAGTTCCCTCTGGTGTTTTTGTAATATCATTAGTTGCTGTTGAAACAGTTGCAACTTCACACGCATTTTTAACTGCAACACTCTTTGTAAAAATTATATCTCCTACAGATATCCAACCATCAGTATCGCTAGTGTATCTTGCGACTTCTTGTGTTAATTCAGCATCACTATAAAAAACTACTTCTTTGTTTTTTGTAACTCTTATTCTTGAATTTAAATCATAACTTTCAAATGTAACTAATTGTCCTGGCAATTTATAGAAATATTCCTTACCTTTTTCTAAACCTTTAACTGTTGTTATATTGATTACACCTTCTTCATTAGTAGTTGCACTAGCAACTAAAGTAGTTAAAGTATCTTCAGCATAAAAATCAATCTTTGCATTTTTAAGTGGTTCTAAAGGGTTATACGGATTATAAAGTCTTAGATATTGATTACCAGTAACCACTTTATAAAGCTCTGTCTTAGTGTTTTCTACTGAAATATCATATACCGTAAATTCAGCACCATTTAACTTTATTTCATCATATTCATCATCTTTCTTGACTAATTCAACATTAGCTTCAGAAACATTCTTTTTATTTTCAAAGTCTACTTGTTTTGATTCTTCTCCAGCTTTAACATCAATAGTTACTGTTTTGCACGCATTAGGATCTAAATCATATCCTGAAGGTGCTTGTACCTCACAGATTTCATAAGTTCTTAAATACTTTGCTTCATTGAATGTATATGAACCTGTATTTCCTTTTTCTCCAGTTGAAATTGTAGTTATATATTCTCTAATTCCGTCTGTTGTATCATATATCTCAAATTTAGAGTTGTCTAATACTATTTCAGGATTATCTACATCTTTTTTAGTGATGTTGATTTTAAAGTTTCTTAAATGGTTTACAAAACCACCATTAGCTCCTAGAGAATCAAATAAAATATTTTCACCATTTATATTTGCTGTGAATACTTGTTTATTGCACTCATATCCCCAACCAGTGTCCTTTTCACGAACATAATAAGTTCCATTTTCAAGTGGTTGAGTTTTTGCAAAACCATTTGTATCTGTTACTATTGTCGCAATTATATTTGTAAAGTTCTCATCAGTCGCAACTTCAAAACTATGTGCTTCAGCAACTATTCTTCCATACTCGTCTCTTTTTACAAGTTGGATTTCTCCAGCTTTAACACGACCTCTTACTGTTGCTGGCAAATACGGGTCATTACCATGAACAACACCAATAGTTTGGAAACCAGGCTTTTTCCAAACTGCTACCCATCCTCCACCACCAGCACCTGCTTTAGAAACCGTAGCACTTGTATTATCGGCTTTAGCTATACCTTTAACTACTAAATCATTTCCCTCTATTCTACATTCAAGACCTGCACCACAGTCTGAAACATGGTATCCTTGATTACTTATTGTTCCTGTAGTATCCGTAAATCTTTCTTCCTGCCCTACAGTTATTTCAAAATTAGTGTGATCAAATACTGGTCTAGCTCCTAAATGTCCATCAAAATGCCTTCCTTCCCAAATCATTATTTGGGCATCAACATAACTAATTAATCCTTTTGCAAAAGCTGTACCTATTGTACTAATCCTTTCTTGTTCATCCCAACTTAACCCACTCCAATCCTCTGAATATCCAGGATAGTCTGCTGGATTTTGTGGTGTTAATACTGAAGGGTCTAAACAAAAAGCTAATTGTCCATCTATATAAAGTTCACTTATCCAAGTTCCATTCCATTCACCTATATGTCGTGCACCATAACTGAAATCCCCATAGGCGTGTACTATGTTCATTATCTTGTCTTGATTAAAAAACAAGATACTAGTCAAAACTAGTATCGTTGCTATTATAAATTTTAGTAATCTATTCATTTTTATTCTCCCTCTTATAAAAGTATTGTTTGAATCTTGTAGTTTTAATACGATACATACATTCCCTCCGTATTTATATTTTTATTTATAGCTATAAACAAAAAAGTTGTAGTAAATTAATAATCGTCATTATTAATTTATAGGTAGTTATATTTATTTCTTATAGAGATTCCCCCTTTCAAAGATATAAAAAAAGACACTTTTTAAAGTGCCTTTGTATAAAAATATAAATGTGGCAATTTGCCACATTTATTTATTATGGTTGTTTACAGTAATATTCTCTCCTGGTTTCCGGATACGATTTTCCATTACCATCATGAATATATAATCTTAGTTGTCCACTTTCAGGTTCATATGAATGAGCCCATGCTCCTCCGTTTGCTGCACTCCACTCATTGTAATAAGCCTCATATTCAGCAAGTTTTGCACTTACACTACATCCATCATCTCTGCCTCCAGCATTTCCTCCATCTGTAGGTTGAGATGGTTGTTGTGGTTGTTCAGGTTGAGGTGCTGGTTGTTCTGCTGGTTGATCCCATGTGCAAGCACTTCCATTCCACTTGCCCCATTGTGCTTCACATTCAGCTTTTTTTGCATTTAGTTCTGCTTGTCTTTGTTCTTCAGCTCTTCTTTGAGCCTCTTGTTGCTTTGCTTTTTCTTCGGCAGCAATTTGTTGTTGTGATTTTCCAGTTGATGGAACTGTTGCATTTCCTTGTTTATTACTGTTATTTGTATTACTTGTTGTAGTTTTGTTTACTGTAGTTGTAGTTTCTGTATTGTATTGTTTTGCAACTTCACTGTCTGGATTTTCTTTTATATACTGCTCTATCTGTTTTTTTACAGTTTCTTTAGCTGTTTCAGATAAACTCTTTTCTTCGACTACCTTAACAGGTATTTCTACTTTACTTTCGTTTCCTGCTGTGTCCTTAGCTATTGCATATACCTTATATGTTCCAACTTTTGTAACATCAACTTCCTTAGTATCAATATCTACTTTTACAGTTTTATCATAGTTGTCTGTTGCTGTTGCTTCAGCCTTTATTACAACATGATTTACAGGTATTTCTACTTCTTTTGTTTTAACTTCGATAACAGGTGCTGTAGTATCGATAAATTTGATACCTTCTTTATATAAAGTAGTTGATTTATCTTTATCAAATACAGTTATTTCTAATTTGTATTCTGTATTCAACTTAATTTCTTTAACTTCTGCATTATCTGTATCTACTACTTTAATAGTTAGACTGTCTGCATTGCTTACAGTAATTAAACTGTTTAAGTCACTTCCATACTCAAAATCTAGTGCTTCAGGATATGTTATATCATATACCTTTTCCTTTTTTTGATTTAAGAAAAAGTATCCAGCAACACATAATACTAATAAACAAATAACTCCTACAATAATTTTTATTTTATTGTTATTTTTAGGTTTTTCTGAAATTTCTTCAGTTATATCTAAATCACTATTTTCTGTAAATTCTTCTGTAGTTATTTCTTCAGTTTCAACTTTTTTATTTTCTTCCATTTCCATTCCCTCTTTTCTAAATTTTATAATTATTTTTTAATTGTGGCAATTTGCCACATTTACTTTTTTATGATACTTCTTTCGCAAATAAAACAAAACGTGCATCTTTTTTACTCATATCACATGTAACAAGAGTAAGTATTTTATCATTTTCATCTAATGTGAATGGTCTTTTATCTGTCACTGAAAACTCGCTTGTTTTATTTAGGACTTCTATAAATTCTTCTGTGCTATGAAAGTAACTGTTATACCAATCTAGATAAACTCCATTACTATCATTTAAGTCATGCATACTCATAAAAAGTACTTGATATTTATGTTCTCCCTCAGCATCTGTATAAGTAAAATATTCGTTGTTATCAAAATATGTTTTTTCTTTATAGCTTTTAAAAAAGGTAAAATTACAATCTTTTTTTATACTACTGTGTCCATAAACTATTATGTTGTTACTTTCATCAGACACTTCCTTTTTATCTATAAAGACAGCTCCACAACCATCTTTTTTACCATATAGGTCATGGTTCATATAATAATCACCTTCAGTCAATAATACTGGAAGTATATTTGTATCAGGATTAGTATTTTGTTCAAATGTAAAATATCCTACTATATCTTTATTTATTGTTGATTGTAATTCATCTAGTTTTGTTTTAATTTCTTCTTTACTTATATTTTTTACTTCAACTATTGTAGTTTCTGTTTCATTGCTCTTATTTTTCGTAAAAACTGAAATAGATATAAACATAATAGCTATTAATGTAAGTGTTATATATACTTCTTTTCTTAATTTTCTTTTAAACATTCTTTCCTCACTTATAAAATGACAGTTTGCATTTTTAGATTCGTCAATCGTATATTGTTTTTGATTAAAAATTCATTTAATATTCTTTTACTTTCTATAAATTCATCTGCCTCATAAAATTTTGTTGAATTAATGTAAAACTTATATTTTTTATTTTCTTTTTTTAGTAAATAGTTATCATTATCTACTGTTATACAAATAATAATATTGTTATTTATCATTTCATCCACTTCCAAAATATCACCTCCTCCCTTCCAATAAAAAATGTGGAGGTAAATTCTAATAACTTACATCCACATTTATATGTCTATTTGTACTATCTGTGTATTACCTACACTTCTAACACAATATCATTTTATCATAAAATGTGTCGGTTGTTTTATTAGAATTTTTTAGAATTTTGTCACGGTCAAAATTACATTTTACGGCTTATTTAAGCCTTATTTTTAACTTTTTAGTGTTACAAAAAGTTTGTAAAGTATTTTTTTCACAATCTTTTCTTACCCTTATTTTCTTAATTGTGGCAAATTGCCACATTATTATTTTTCAATCTTCATCTATTAAATCATCAATGCTTACATTTATAGCTTTTGCAATTTTATATGTATTAACTAATGAAATAAGCTCTATTTTTTTATTTTTATATTTTCCTAACAGTTGCTCGGATATACCTGTCTGTTTTGACAGCCAATATACACTTAAATTTCTTTCTTTTAATATTTCAAAAATTTTTATTTTCATACAACCCCTTATCTATTGACATGAATCACGCCAAACTAATCTTCCTCTATTAAATCATCAATGCTTACATTTATAGCTTTTGCAATTTTATATGCTGTTTTAAGTGATATGTTTTCTTTCCTCCCTTTCACAATATCACACAATATACCTTCACTTATTCCACTTTCTTTGGCTATTTGATACCTTGTTTTTTTACTTTTTTCTAATATTTCTTTTATTAATAATTTCATGCTTCTTCTTTCTAACTACTTTTCTAAGTAGTATAATTCTGTTAGAGGTGATTATATGAAAAATAATTATACTTATTTATTACGTAAAAGATTCTATAGCAAAATGAATACAAGTAAAAACCACAATTATTTAATAGATTTTTTGACAAAAAATATTCTTAACTTGGAAATTGTATTTCCTTTAATTGTTTCATTACTATTTATATACATTCCTCCCCTTATTTATCCATCCTATGTAAAGGGATATTTAAATAGTTTTTCAATAAATACGATTCAAAATATATATTTAGAAAAAGATATATATTTCTATACATGCACAGCGTTATGCATGGTTGTATGTATATTTTTTTTACTATTTTTATACATTATAGGAAAAAATAGATTAAACCCAAAATTAAATAAGAAAAAATTAATATTTACGTTACTATTTCTAATTCTTATTTTTATAATTGTATTTATTTTTATTCTATTTTTGTGCTTATACTTTTTCCCAAATGATTTTAATAATATACACAAAATATTAAGTAATATAAAATCAGTTTTATCACTAACAAAAATTATATTTTTTTTAATTTGTTCAGTAGCTATTATGTTTTTTTTCATTGCATCTACTTTGTATTTTTTAGCAGATAGCTTTCCTAATATATTTATGCATACAATTTTATTTTTATTTTTAATACTTTTCTTGATATCTATATCTACTAGTTTTACATACTTATTTTCTAATATTTTCACACCAAATACAAACTTATATTACTATACACAAAATAATGAAAACTTTATCATCATTGGATGTTCTGAACATAATAATTGTATTGTCATTAATGAGTCTGAATATCTGCTTGGTGATAAAAAATCTAAAAATTATGTAATCACAAATATTAATGACAAAGTGCTATCTAAATACCATAAATAATATAAACATTTTTCAAATCTATCCATAATAAACTACTTAAAAGAATTATTTTGAAACATAATTTAAAATTAATATTAAAATAAATTTCCATTATAGTAATAATAAATAAAATTAATAATATTGAAAATTTAATTGTTTCAAATGACACACAATCATTTTTATATTTATAAAATATGTTTATCAAAATTCTATACTTTTTATAAAAATGCATTTGATATAAAGAAACAATTATATTCAATATAATCAAATAAATACTGAATGCTGCTAGAATTCTTGTAAAAATAGATAATAAATTCAAGAGTATATTAATTTTTTCAAATCTATAATTTAATTCAGTATTTCTCATAATTTTCTCCATGTGGCAATTTGCCACATCTTATTTTTTACAAAAGTATATATAAAACTTCTCAAAAATATCACACTCAATTTTTAGTAAACTATCTTTTTTATAGTTTAATTTTCTTATCAGTTCTTCCCTACTAGAATAATTAATGTATTTGTAGTAAACATAAGCTATTTCTATGTTTTTAAGACTATTTAAAAATTCTAACACTTCTTCAACATATTCTAGTTGTTCATCATATTTAGATATTAAATCTAATATTTTACTATCATTATTGTTAAAGTTATTTTCAGGTATTTTTATTATACTTGTGGTATATTTAAGCTCTTTAATAAAATTGATATTTGTAACTAATGCTATTTTACTTTTTCTTAACTCATACCTAAAATCTAAATTTGTTAAGTTACTAACCATAAGTATAAATTTATCTTTTATACTCTTTTTTGATAAATATATTGTGTTCCAAACTTCATCAATTTCTCTATACACTATCTAAAACCTTCTTAATCTCTAATTCGCTAAAAGTTTTGGTTTTCATTTTATTGTAGACAGTAGAAACAGAATATCCTAATATTTCTGCGATTGTTGTTTTATCTATCTGTTCTAATTTATCGTAATTTTTGTATTTCCTTTTTGTATAACTTTTAATATCTTCAATAAATTCGTTTAATACTTCTTCTTTTTCATCTTCCAGTGTATCTATTACTTCCTTGATATTTCTTATATCTCTACTAGAAACTTTATATCCAACATACATTTTTTTGGAAAATTTCATCAGTTTATCTTTGCTTTTTATCATATATTTTTTCCACAAAAATCTCTCTAAAAACCACAATCATAAACTTTATAAAGAAGTATATAAACATAATTAACATTATTCCTGCAATTATTAGTGGTATCAATTTAATAAATACATATACACCAAAAACTACTGCTACAATAACTGTTATATTGTATATTGCTTTTGCTTGTTCTAAATCTCCCATATATTCCCCCTCCTTACTTATCTGTTTAATTTCATTAAATCATCCATAAGATTCAATTTTGCTTTACTTAAATCAGTTCTTACTTTTTCACTAAGTAACTTATTATCTAACTCTTTACCTAGTTCTTCAGATAACTTTTTCATAAGATTAATTATTTTTTTTGCTTTTTTATTTTCATAATTTTCTCCATGTGGCAATTTGCCACATTTTATTTCTTGAAACTCATTTTCAATTAATCCATTGCTTTCTTCTTTATTTTTACTAATTATATCTTGTATCGTTCTTTCAGATATACCTGTAATACTCGCTATCCACTCTCTTGCTCTTCCTGATACTTTATTAAGCTCTCTTAACTTTTCAAAACAATCTAGTGCCTCTAATACTAATTTAGATTTTTCTTTTGAATCTAAATTTATTCTGTATGAGTTAGATCTCATCATACTTACTTTTTCCTCTAACTCACTCTCATACTTTTCATTAACATATATTACAGGTACTTCTTCAATTTGTTTTCCCATGTATTTAATAAAACCAAATTTATTTAATACTTGTTTTATTGCCTCAAACCTTCTATGTCCTGAATGTATATAATTTTTATTATCTTTCCTAGTAATTAGTAGTGGCTGCATTAGTCCACCTTCAGATATGTTTTCAGCTAATATATCTATGTCTATTATTGGTGCAATATTTAATGGATTTGGAATTATATCATCTATATCTAAATACACTATTTTGCCTATTTTAGCGTAATCAAATGAATTATCATTTAACATAGTTTCTAAAAGATTCATTAAATACTACCTCCTTTAATCACTTCGTCAATAAATTCCCTATAATCTTGAGCAACTCCACTTTTTAAGTCGTCTATAAGTATTCTTGATTCTAATCCTGCACGCTTAACAGGTAATGACTGATATCTAATTTTAGATTTGTAAACTTTTCCTACATATACTTTTTCTAATTGTTCAATTACAGTTTTATCAGTATTGTTTCTGTTAATCATTGTAACCAATATTTTATAATCAAATTGTACTCCATCAATACCTTCAATCACATCTCTACAGTGGTTTATTGTAGCTTTTATTCCATCCAATGCTCCAATATCTATATTTACTAGTATTATTAGTTCATCGCATGCACAAAGGCTATTTGTAGCACACAAATTCAAGCTGGGATTATTGTCAATTATTATTGCATCATATTCTTTTTTTAAATCTTTTAATAATCTCTTTAACCTAAATTGTTGTATACCCAACCCAGCATTAAGCAACATATTTTTTTCAACGGTAAACAGATAAATATTAGATGGTATTATATCTAAATTTTCTATATTAGTTTTATAAATACAATCTCTTATATTTGCCTCATTTGACAGTGCTTTTACTATTGTATTTTCTTCTTCAGTAAAAGTCTTATTAAGCAATATTTTTGTAAGATTCGCCTGACCATCTAAGTCTATTACTAAAGTTTTCTTCCCTCTTTTTGCATATCCAGCTCCTAAATTTACTGTAGTTGTTGTTTTTGATACCCCACCTTTAACATTTAATATCGTAATTATCATCAAATTATCCTCCTATCAAACAATTATTAAATTCTCTTTTAAACATATCTTTCAAAATATTTAAATTATCTTCAGCTTTATCTACTCTACAATCTACAATTTTATATTCAACATCATCTAACATAAATTTTTTAGCTTTAAATATAACCCTGTATTTTTCAAACATATTAAGCACAACATTAGCTTTTTTGTCCTGGATTAATTCTCCTGGATCATACCCTTTTTTATGTATCTCATATTCATCAGGATGTCTTACATATTCTCTTAGTTTTAAATTAAGCTCATTTTGAATATATTGAATAACTAAATTAGTTTCTTTAATTATTCTTCTTTGAAATCTATTGTATGCAAATCTTATATTAAACCTTCTAAAATATTTACCATATTCAAAATTAACAATCTTTTTAAATAGCTTTAGTGTCTGTAAAAACAATGATTTAAACAACTCTGTGAATATCTTAAAATTTGACTTATAAATAAATCTTCTACTTTTTCTTTCTTTAAAGAAATTGACTTCTATAATTTCATTACCATTTTTATCTTTTATGAAATCACCTTTTTTACATTTGAGTATTGCATTATCATCTGTAGCCTTACATATTGATTTAGTTTTACTATTTATATAAACATCATTTTTATAAGTTTTTATTTTTTTATGATAATAACTCTCTCTATCAGCAATAAACAAAATAATATATTTTGCTTCTCCTTTTATACTTTCCCAAGCAGCATATTTTAAACCTTTTTCTTCTTGAACAATATATTTAACATACTTAGCAATTAACCTTTTTATTTCCTGTGTTGTCCATGATTTTTTTGGTAGCAATATTGTAAGTTTTATACCCCTTCTACACTCATATTCTGTTTCCATCTTATATTTGTTTTTACGTTTTTCTTCATATGATTCTAATTCATCAATATATTTACTAATATTCCCTGAAACATTACTACAAACTGTTTTTTGTTTTTTATTTATTAGCTTAATTTCTTTTAAATCTCTAACTACATCAACCTTTAAAAATTTTTGATATTTATAATTATCATCCAAATCAATTAAAACACTCATTCTAATCCTCCTTAAATTACACAACTACGCTACACGTACTTGTTTTTTTTATTTATTTTTTGTTATTTTTTTACTTTCTATTTAAATTTAATTAAATTTTTGTTATACTTTTATTGCACAATTTCATTAGACCATTATTAAAGGTGGATTAATAAGGTAGATTAATAATGTTGATTAATAATCTAATTAATCTTGTGTAACTATATTGAATAAATATACTGCAATATATTTATTCTATTTCTAGGGTGGATGACCCTTTTTTTATTTGTTTAAGTCTTTAGTTTTTAAGTGGCGATATATAGCATTTCTAGATCTATTCAACTCATTTGCAATATAATTAATTGATTTTCCTTCAGTGATTCTCATATCTACTAAATTTTTTTCTTCATCTGTAAGTTGTTTATATTTACTTTTAGCGTGATTTCTAACTGTATGTACGCTTAATCCTGTTTGTTCTGCAATATATGTTGCACTATGCCCATTTTCGCTAAATCGTTCTATAATTTTTATCACATCATCACTTAAAGGCTTTGACCTTGTCTTTTTTATATAATCACTTCTTTTAGATATATGTTTTCTGACAGTTTCTCTACTGAACCCTACTTCTTCAGATATACTCTTTATACTTTGTCCTTTATCGTACAGTTCATTAATTCTTTTTATATCTTCTTCTAATAGTTTTTTATTTTTCAAAACATATTCAACTTCTTCTTTGTTCATATCTAACGCTTCAGCAACTTTTTCAACACCAACAGCATCACTTACTTTTTTTAAGTAAAATCCTACACTACCTTTTAAACTCATTTCAAAGCCTCCTTTCTATAAAATAAAAATAGTGTAACTAGATAATTAATCCAGATACACTTTTTTGTATTTCTCCTGGTTATTTATCTGTTACACTTAGTTTACAACTTACAATTTCTGAAAATTTTTCAAAATAAAAACCAACTATGAAAGTTGGTTTAAATATTATTATTTATCAGCTGCAGCGTTTTTACCAGCAATTCTACCAAATACAAGAATGTCAGCTAAGGCATTACCACCAAGTCTGTTTGCTCCATGGATTCCACCAGTTACTTCACCAGCAGCATATAAACCTTTAACTACTTCACCTTTAGTATTAATTACTTGTGCATCTTTGTTTATTTTTACACCACCCATAGTGTGATGAACAGTTGGAATTCTAAGTGCAGCATAATAAGGTCCTTGATCAATTGGATCTTTAAATAAAGTTCTTCCAAATGGATCAGCAGCTTCACCTTTAACTGCTTTATTAAATTCTTCAACTGCTTTAGTTAAATTTGCAGCATCAACATTTATTTCTTTAGCAAGATCTTCTAATGTTTCACCTTTGAATGCTCTACCTTCAGCAATTAATTGATTTAATGATTCATTGAAATTATTAATTTCATCTCCTGTTGGGTAGTCGTGACTATCTAATACAACCCACATTTGAGCATCTTTTTGTTCCATCAATGCAGAAGTCATAACATCACGTCTAGCTCCTTCATCAACGAATCTGTTTCCATCTTTATTTACAAATATTCTATTTTCAACACCTTTTTCGATGTTTCCACTTAAACTACCAGTTTTTGGATCACCCATTGGTAACATTTGGATGTATTCCATTCCAACAAGTTCTGCATCAACAGCTTTTGCAAGTGTTATACCATCTCCAGTTGCACCAGGATGATTTGTTGATTTTACATTTTCTCCAAGATCTTTCCATAAAGTATTGTATTCTTGGCGCATTTCAACATTTTGTCCAAATCCACCTGTTGCAATTACTACTGCATTTTTTGCATTAAGAGTAACTGTATTTCCTGTTTCACCTTTTGCAACAACACCCACTACTTCACCATCTTTAACGATTAATTCTTCAGCAGTTGTATTTAATAAAATTTCTATGTTTTCATTTTTATCAACATAGTTTTGGTATGTTTTAAAGAAACCTGTTCCAACAGGATCAACTGGTTTATGAGCACGTGGCCATAAACCACCTAAAACAGTAAATGTTCCAGGTTTAAATTCCATACCTAAACTTTGTAACCATTCAACACCATCCCAAGCGTTTTCAACTAAAGTTCTAACTAATTCAGGATCTCCTTTTTTATCTCCACCTTCATATGTTTGTGTAAAGTGTAATTCAACAGAGTCCTTATTTTCTTTAGCAGTTTCACTTCCTTCATCAACAGCATTTAATGCTCCACCTGAAAGGATTGTGTTTCCACCTATTTTAGGCATTTTTTCTATTACGATTACAGATGCTCCTTCTTGATTTGCTGTTACTGCAGCAGCAAGACCAGCTCCACCTGCACCAACAACAATTACATCTGCATCTAAAGTAACATCTTCAGCTTTTTCTTTAGTAACTGAAACTGTTTTTAATGATTCAACATCAAATCCCGCTTCTTTTAAACATTCTTCAACAGCTGTTAAAATTGCTTTACTAGAAACTGTTGCACCAGAAACTGTATCAACATTTAAACTTTGTGTTTCAACAATTTTTGCTGGAACATCACTTATTGCAAGATCACTTACAACAGGTGTTTCAGCATGTTCTGTAACTTTTACAGATTCAATTTTTCCGTCTTTTACAATTACTTCTACTGTTAATTCACCGTTATGGCCTGCTGTTGTAGAAGTATAAGTGCCGTCTTTAACACTTCCAGCAGTAGTTGTTGTATTCTTTGGTGAACATGCAACAATTGAAAGTGACATAAGTCCAACAAGTAATACAGACAATAGTTTTTTAATCATTTTTCTTCCTCCCTTTGATAAAATAATAAACCTTAGCGCAGCGCTAAGGTCAATAGTTTAGTGAATAACTTAACAAACTTATTATATTTTAGTCAAGTTTAACAAAGATATAATGATAATTTGTATAATCATCATTTTCAATCGTTGAATAAAAACAACTACTATATCCACTACCTGTAATTTTAAGATTATTTTCTTTTATATAATTTTGAATTATTTTTAATGTCTCATAATCAAACGGTGTTCTACTCTTTTTCACAAATGTTGTGTATAAATATTTTCCTTTTGGAATTATATCGTACTTATCTATGTCAATATTTAATTCCTTGGCATATGAAGTGTTTAAATTTATTCCATAAAAATATTTAAGTGGATTTTTATTATTTATTAATGAGCTATTCTCTATTCTACTTGTCCATTCAATAAGTGGTGAAAGTTCAATTAGCTCATCTCTTAAATATAAAACATCATTATTACTATTTATTATTTCTTCAATAGAAAATTCAATCCGTATCATTTCTTCTTTTTCTATGATAATTACTTTATTTAAAGAATCTTCAATTTTATCTAAATAAAAATTTATATCATTAATATGTTTTAAACATTGTTGTTTAAAAATAATTTCGTTTTCCAAATTTTTCTTTTGATTTTCTAATATATTTGTAATCTCTTTTGGTTTTGTATTAGTCAATAATTTCAAACTCTCTTGTATACTAAACCCAAAATTACAGTAATTACAGGCTAAATTAAATCTTCTAGTATCTAAAACAGAGTAAAATCTATATCCTGTACTTTCTTCAATCTCTGGCTTTATTATACCCATTTTTTGATAATATCTTAATTTATGTGTTGTTGTTCCAAGTAATGTAGCCATTTGTTTTATTGTATACTTCATATATTTGCCCTTTTATAACATCCTAAAATTTTATAGGAAATACAATTATCTTCGATACTTTCTAATACATTTTTAACATTATCATCATTTAAATTTCCATTAAAATCTAAATAAAAACAATATTCAAATGTTTTGTCTTTTATTGGTCTAGATTCTAACTTTAATAAGTTAACATTATTTTTATAAAAAACTTCGAGTAATTTAAATAATGATCCAACCTCATGTTTCAAAATAAACATTGTACTTATTTTATCTGCATCACAATTAACAACTTGTTTATTTGTAATACAAAAAAATCTAGTGATATTATTTTTATTATCTTGAACATCTGCTTTTAAAATTTTTAAATCATAATGCTTTGCGGCTAATACACTTGCGAGTGCTGCTTTTGTTTTATCATTTTGAAGTTTTATATATTCTGCACTTTTTGCTGTATCTTGATAAGCAATAGGTTTCATATAGTTATATTGAGAAAATAAACTTGTACATTGCCCTAGTGCCTCTGGATGACTGTATACTTCCTTAATATCTTCTATTTTGCTTTCTTTTATTCCCAATAATTGTTCTCTAATTTGAATATTTATTTCTCCGACAACAAAAACATCATAATCTTTCAATAAATCATACGTTCTCGAAATAATTCCAGTTGTTGTATTTTCTACAGGGATTAATGCATATTCAATAACTCCTCTTTCAACATCTTTTAATATATCAATAAAATTATTATAATTAAAAGTTTTATAATTTTGACCTTTAAAATATTCATTAACTGCTATTTCACTAAATGTTCCATTTACCCCTTGATATCCAACTTTCATAAATAAAATACTCCTAATATTCAAACATATATTTATTAATGTTATACTTATTCTATGAGAAAAATTAATTTAAGTAAACTAATACATTTTATATGTATATTTTTTATACCTTTATTTTCTGTTTATCTAGGTTTTCATAAAAATATAATAAAATATAATTTTACATATTTATCTAGTCAATCCGAAACAAATATAAAATTTTATATTTGGGCAATAATTACAAACCTCACTTGTTGTTTAGGGATTTTTTTAATAAAGCAAAAACATTTGTTGTTTAAACCACTAAAAAGACAAATATTTTTATTATTTATATTATTTTTTATAACAATGGTTATTCCTTACAAGGCACATAACAGCATAATTTCTCTTCTTCACGTACTATTTGCATATGTATCAATTATATATTTAAATTACATACTTTTTACTATCTATAATTTTCTTAAACTAAAAAACTATAAATATTGTAAATTTCTTTCTAACTTTTATGTCATAATTTTTTCTGCATGTTTTATATTGAGCATGTATTTTGGAAGTATAAGTACACTTGTTGAATTAATATATATATTGTCATTGTGTATTATTTTTTATATTTTATTATCTAAATAAATCATCTATCACATTTGATAAATTATCTGAAAAATCAATCACATAATTTAAAGAAAGTACTTCTTATAAACTAAACACACATAGATTAATTTTATTATTTAAATTTAACTCTTCAGATAATAAATTGTATATATAAATGATAATTACTATCCTTTTTTTATACAATTTTTTAATTCAACACAATAAAAATTTTTAATCTGTTTTAAAACTTTTCACCAGCAAAAACCACTTTGATTTAATCCGTGAATAAATACATTTTTCATATAAACACATAAAAAGATACCTAATAAGGCATCTTATAACTCATATTTCTTTCTACTTTCACTTAAATTATCACAGTAATATCTTATGGTTAACTTCTTTGAAACTCTGCTTTTAGTTTTTGGCTCAAAAAGAAATAAATCTCCTTCTAACATACACTCTAGCATTGCTTTTGAAGCAACAGTAATATTTGAAACTCCTGCTTCTAGTTCTGTAAGCAAATCATTCGCATTAATTTCAATATACAACCAATTTAAATGATGTGCTTCCCACTTTTTCCAATTAATCACATCTATATAATCTTTAATAGTTTTTTTACCAACACTTTTTGTTTTTCTAGCTTCTACCATTCTTTTTCCCTCCAAAGGATTTTATATTTTCATTATAATTAAAATAATTTAAAATGTAAATTTGTTAAACAATGAAAAAATTTTAATTTAAAATCATTTTCAAAATTTAATTATTTTTATATACCGACTAAATTAAAAAATAAGTCATACTAAAATCGTGCAAACTACCCTAAAACATTAAAAAAACCCTTTATTTAAGGGATTTTGTTATTTTAATTGGTGCCCAAGGTCGGACTCGAACCGACACAGTATCACTACCGATGGATTTTGAGTCCATTGCGTCTACCAGTTTCACCACTTGGGCATTGCTTAATTATGATATATTAAATTCATTAAAAAAGCAATATTAATCAATTCAAAAAAACAGATAATATTATATTTAGAAAAAATATAAATATGACAATTACAATTGAATATGAAGTAAATAAAAGCTTCCACAATTGACCATTAAAAACAGATGTAACATCATTAAAAAATCTTCTATGTTTTGAAAATAAAAACAGTGCAACAACTACATAAACTATTATAATTAAAACTTGTATCAGCCATACCATTTTATCTGGAATAATCATAAGAACATATAAAAAGATAGACATAAACATTTGGATAAGTATTGTTGGTTTAATCGAATGGTATTTTATTGTAACTAATGATAAAAACCATCCAACAAAGAATGCAGGAACTGCTTCAATTATATTTCCTTGAGATATTGCATATAATAATGCGCTAGAAATAACACCAAAATATCTCCCAAAAATACCTAGAGTTCTCTGTATAACTCCTCTAAATACAAATTCATCACAATAGGGTTTTATAAAGATGATGTAAATTATATATGCAATATTAGTAATTATGTAATCTATACTTTTATAATTGCCTATAAAGCTTAATGAGCTAAATTTTAATGAGAAAAAAATACTAAATAAAGACATAAAACTTGTAAAAATAAAATGTATTCCAATACAAACACATGTATATACAAATAAATTTCCTATAGAAATACCTTTTTTAAAATATTGTTTCATATTTAAAGAAAGTTTATTACCTGCAATACTAAAAGGTATTAAAGATAATATTAAAATTAAAAAATTAATTCCAACATAAAAAACCATCATAGGATTTTTATCAAAAAATATTTGTGGAAAATACTTTTCAAACAAAAATAAACCATATCTAAAAATAGTAAGTATTATTACATATAAAATCAATGATTTTCCAAATGTATTTATTCTATGTCGAACTTGGGTTGTTGTTAAAACATTTTGTGCCATATAATCTCCTACTGTATAATATATTTATCAACATATGCACAAGAGTATGAAACACTTTCACTATCAATAATAAGTCTATCATTTTCATATTTAAAAATATAAGGTTGATTTTTATCAATAAAATCAAATCCAGTACCTTCTTTAAAATATAAATAAACTTTTCCATCAGTTATTGTATATTCCCCTTTTACATCAATCATTGCTTTACAAACATTTAGATAGGAAGAAAAAGTTCCATCACTATAAAAAGTAATAGTTGTTGCATATTCACTTGATTCATATTCTTCTACAAATTTCCCCTCAATAAACTCAGACGATATTTGTTTATCTTCAATTTTTTTATTATCTGTAGAATTTATTTCTATTTTTTTGTTACATCCATTAATCAATAATAAACTTAACAATAAAATTTTAATATATTTCATCAAGCATCACCTACTCAATTATACCATATATAAAAACTTATAAAAAAATATCTATATCTAAAAAATTTTTTATCAACTTATATAAAATAATAAATCCTATAAAAACAGGAATATATTTTATGTAATTAAGAATATACTGATTAAATTCAAATGTATTAAACAAACTATATGCTATTAACATAGCCACAACAGTGACAATTATTAAAATAATCAAAGCACAAAACTTAAATATTTTAGGAACTTTTTTATTATTTATGGCTTCTATACTTCCCTCAAATAACAAATCTGAAAAAATTTCTAAAATAAATTCTAGCATTTTATTCACCTTTCACATTTTTTATATATATTTCTAAGTCATTTTCTATTATTTTAAAGCTTCTTGGTCCATTGTTTAAAATTAAATCATTAAATTCTTTAATATTAAATTTATCTCCAAGTTCATTTTTAGTCTTTTCCAGCAAGTCATACATGTATAACATTCCAAATGCATATGATGACATTGAGAAGGGATTATCACAAACATGTAGATAGTATCCTTCCACATCTTCCTCATATATAATCTCAGACAATTCATCATAAGTATCAGCTTTACTCCACCCATAACCATTTACTCCTATGTCTATAAGTGCAGTTATTATCATATTAATTTTATCATCAAGTACATAAAACTTTCTTTCGTTTTCTTCTAAATCATCTAAGTATTTTAAAGAATTGTATTCTGAATATACTGCCCAACCCTCAGCATAACCATCATTTGAAAATGTTGATCGTATAGGGTGAGGATTTAAACTATAGAAATAAGTAAACTGATGTAAATGACCTGGATACGCCTCATGTGCCAATGTTGAAATTAATCTTAAATAATCATCAATATAAGGATTAATTTTAACTAGATTATCTTCATAATAATATTGAAAATCTGGATGTGAATAATATGCAAGTGTTCCTTCATCAGCAACACTTTTATCAAGATACTCAACTATATAACTCACATCCGGTCCTTTACTCATATCACTTGTATATTTGCTTTTAAAAAACTCAATAATTTCTTCAGGATCTTTTAAACTTCCTGTATAACCTTTTGGAACAAAATCTGGATTTTCATCATAAAAATTATGGATTTCTTCTAATAAATCTAAAAGTTTATTATAACCAAATTCATAAAATTCATCTAAATTTTTATCAATACCTGTTGAATATTTTAAATATTGTTCATAATACTCTCTACCATTATCAAATTTAGCAATTCCACCCTCAATCTTTCTATATCCTTTTAAATCATTTAAACTATCATAAACTTTTTTAAAAGCAGGTAAAACCTCATTTATAACTATTTCTTTTACTTCGTCTAATTTTTTATTTTCATTTTCATTGATATTGTTTTCAAATGTTGTGATTAAAACATTATCTTCAACTTTACTAATAAAGTTATATATCTCAGATCTTGCAACATCTATTTCACTATCTGTCAAAGCGTAACCTTTTTCAGCTTGTAATTTTGAAAAACTAATTGCAGAATCTAAATAATCTTTAACTTCTGTCAGTTGTTTTATATACAAATCAATTGAATCATTATATGAAAAATCATAATCAACAAATGTAGATATCACATAGTCAATAACTCCGCCTGTTGAAGAAAACAAACTATCGAAATATGGATTTGAATATTCAAATATTTGTTGGTTAATATAATCTTTGTAGGTTAGATAAGTATAATATTGACTATTATTCATAGTACTAATGTCAAAAGTTTCTAACTGGTTAAGAGTATTTTGCAACCCTTTTACAACTTCTGCATAATTTTCTAAAGTATATTCTTTAGGATTAAAATATGGAATATATGTATCATTTTTAGATGGGAATTTTGAATCTGTTTTTTCTTCACCATAATATTGTTTATCTAAAAACTTTTCAAATTCATAATTCCCATTAAACTCTTCACTAATAATTATTTTATTTTGACAAGAAACTAGAAAAATGACAATAAAACATAGTAATATTTTTCGCATAAATTTCCTCTTTATATTCAAATTATAGCATAATCATTATTATATAGATGTAAATATATTCCACAATTATTCATTGTAAAAAATATTATAGATATAATTCAATAAAAGTATAAAAGAAGTGATATTAAATTTCACTTCTTTTTGAATTTCCAATTAAATATAATTTATAATTATTTAATTTTTTAAGAAAATTTTGTTTTTTATCGAAATATTCAAATATTCTTTTAATAATAGATATTAAAAGTTGCAACATAAAACTAATAGCGATTATAAGTATTATATGTTCGATTATATTATCGTAAGATTGTTCTAAAATATTTGTTTGTAATTCGATTGTAAAAATTGAAACTAAAAAAGTTGTTATATGCGAAAATGTGTTTTTTAAATAATAAATTATTTTATAAACAAAACTCTTTTGATTATTTAATATATCAATAATCACATTAATATTATGTATATTTTTTTCAATTTTACATATTTCAAAAAATTCACTAATCTCCAAAATATCAGTATCATTTTTTCTACAATATTCATAATATTTTTTGGCTTTTTTAATTTTTATATCTCTTTCAATTGAAAAATAATAGAAAATCATAATTAAAGTCATAAATATAAAATATAATAACATTCTTTGTGACACTTCAATTTGTAAAGAAAATATATTTAATAAAAATATACAAAAAACTAAAATAACACCTAAAATAGAAATTACGGAAATAAACAACACATTTGTTTTATTTGCATAACTATCTTCAAAAAAAGAATCAACCTGATATTTTTTATTTAAAACGCTTTTATAAACAGCAAATATTCCATCAAATTGCATATTTTATACCCACTTTATATCTTTCTCTTTAAAACTATAAGTGTTAATAAAGAAGTAATAATATATATTGAATTAGTAATAATATTAGCTTGTGTTGATGTGTTTGGTACTTTATATGTCTTTATGCTTCTTTCTACTACACACATTTGTTTTGATTCATCC
>JALEZD010000003.1 GCA_022772735.1 Erysipelotrichaceae bacterium | reverse complement strand
TATTAATATTATTCATGAAAAACTAAATTATATTGCATTAATAAATAATTTTATAAATGAAAAGTGTGATAACCAACAAAGGAGTAATTTTGATTTATATTTTGAAAATGTTTTAAATTTTGAAAAAAGATCAATAAATTTAAATAAATTCATTGAACAAATTGAACATGCAAAAAATGATTCTTCTTCAGAAGCTATATCTGTTGGAAGTGATGAAAATGTTGTAAGAGTTATGACTATTCATCATTCTAAAGGATTACAATTTAAAGTTGTATTTTTGTGGGGAAATGGCAAATCACCTACTGTTTTTGATAAAGTTATGTGTGATTCAAATCTTGGTATTGCATTAGATAATATTAATACAAATTATTATTTAAAGGAAAAAACCATACATAAAATTGCGTTTGAGTTTAATGAAAATTTAGAAGAAACGCAGGAGTTTATTAGACTTCTTTATGTTGCCTTAACAAGAGCCCAAGAAGAAATGTATATAGTAGATTGTGTAAAAAAACAAATATCACAAAAAACGGTTAATTCTTTTTCGGCAATAAAGAATAATGGTGTAATCACAAACACAATATTAAATAATTTATCAGAAAGTGAATTATTTAATATCACATATATAGAGGACTTTAAACCTGAAACACATGAAAATAAAGTTATCACCAATTCTTCAGATAAACTTCCTCGTTATGAATATGGTTTACAAGATAAAATTAATATTGTTTCTCCAAGTAAAGATTCCCATGAAATAAGTCTAGAACTTGATTTAAATAGAAATCCTGATACTTTTAGTAGGGGTTTACTGATGCATAAAGCAATAGAAGATTTACCAAATAAAATTTGGACTGAAGATGATTTAAAACAAATTGATTATCTAAAAAAATCTGATATTCAACATATTATTAATTTTAATAATTCTAATATTTATAAACAATGTTTGACTATGACTATTTATCATGAATTCCCATTTATTTACAAAGAAAATACAAATATAATAAACGGAATAATAGACTTTATTGCGTTTGATGAATCAAAAATTATTATTATCGACTTTAAAAGTGACAGAAATATTACTGAACAGATTCTAATTGATAATTATTCAAAACAATTAAAATTTTATGAAGAAACCATATCAAAAAATTATCCAAATCATAAAGTTTACACTTACATATACAGTTTTGAGTTGGACAAAGAAATACAAATAAAGTGATGAATTAATCACTTTTTTAGTTAAAAAGCTCACAGATATGTGAGCTTAGCTTATTATTGTTCCTGCAGGTAAACCATGTAATGATACTATTTCAAACATACCATCATCTTTACCGGCTAAAATCATTCCCTGAGATTCAACACCTCTTATTACTACAGGTTTTAAATTAGTTACCACAACAACTTTCTTACCTATCATTTGACCTGGAGTATAACTAGATGCAATGCCAGAAACAATTTGTCTTACTTCATTTCCTATATCAATTGTACTTACTAATAATTTATCTGCATCTGGATGTTGTTTACAAGATAGAACTTTTCCGACTTTTAAACTTACCTTCTTAAAATCTTCAATTGTAATAGTTTGTTCTTCTATTTTTTTAACTTCTTCTATCTTTGTATTTTCTTCTTCAATTTTAGATAATACTTCTTTAGAATCTAATCTAGCAAATAAAATTTCTGGTTTTTCACAAACTTTAATGTCTGTTTCTAATTGTCCAAATTTTAAAGTAGACTCATAATTTTTATGATTTGTTCCAATTAAATCTAAGATTTTTTCAGAAGTTTCAGGCATAAACGGTCTTAATAAAACACCTATAATTCTTATACCTTCAAGTAAGTTATATAATACAGTTTGAAGCCTTGCATGTTTATCTTCATCTTTACCTAAAATCCAAGGTGTTGTTTCATCAATGTATTTATTACATCTTCTTGCAAGTACAAATATCTCATCTAATGCATCCGCAACTCTTAATTCATTCATACATTTTTCAACAGAAATTGGAGTTTTAATTGCCAAATCAATTAAATCACCATCAATTTCTTCAAAAACATTTGGATTACTCACAACACCATTAAAGTATTTATTTTGCATTGTTATTGTTCTATTTACTAAATTCCCCAAAATATTTGCAAGATCTGAATTAATTCTCTCAATCATTAATTCATATGTTATTGTTCCATCATTTCCAAATGGCATTTCATGAAGCATTATGTATCTAACCGCATCTACTCCAAAAAGTTTAACTAAATCTTCTGCATATATAACATTACCCTTTGACTTAGACATTTTATTATCTCCAACAAGTAACCATGGATGTCCAAATACTTGCTTTGGTAATTCTTCATTTAAAGCCATTAAAATAATTGGCCAATAAATTGTATGAAATCTAAGGATATCTTTACCTATTAAATGTACATCAGCTGGCCAGTATTTTTTATATAACTCACCATGATCCCCATCAGCATCATAACCAATGCCTGTAATATAATTTGATAGTGCATCAATCCATACATAAACGACATGATTTGGTTCAAAATCTACAGGAATACCCCATTTTACAGAAGTTCTTGAAACACATAAATCCTTTAAACCTGGTCTTAAAAAGTTATTTAACATCTCATTTTTTCTTGATTCAGGTTGAATAAAATTAGGATTATCTTCGATATGTTTAATAAGTCTATCTGCATATTTTGACATATTAAAGAAATAAGCTTCTTCTTTTGCAGGGTAAACTTCACCACCACATTCAGGACATTTCCCATCAACAAGCTGTGATTCTGAATAAAATGCTTCACACGCTTTACAATATAACCCATTGTATTCTGATTTATAAATATCACCTTTTTCATAAAGTTTTTTGAATATTTTTTGTACTTGTTTAATATGATATTCATCTGTTGTTCTAACAAAATTATCATATGATAAATTCATACAATCAAATTGATGCTTTACTTCAGAAGAAATTTTATCCACATATTCTTTAGGAGTCATATTAGCTTTTAAAGCTTTATCTTCTATTTTTTGTCCATGTTCATCTGTTCCAGTTTGAAAATAAACATCATATCCCTGTTCTCTTTTATATCTACATATTGCATCTGCCAATACAATTTCATAAACATTCCCAATATGTGGTTTACTTGATGTATATGCAATTGCTGTAGTTAAATAATATTTTTCTTTACACATAATTTCATCCCTTTCAAAAATATAAAAACGCCCTCTAAGGACGTTATAATCGCGGTACCACCTTATATTCATATCAAAGATATGCACTTTTCCTGCTAACGCGAGTATTTACGTCTTATTCTACATATTGAATAAGCAGCTCCTAGCCCATCTAAATATCTTATTTCTATATGGTTTCACCAGCCCCATACTCTCTTAAAGATTTAAGATATTCTATTCTATTCTTAGCCTTTGTAATAATTATATATACATTATTAAACAATGTAAACCCTTCATATTTGCATAAATATTAATAGGTAAAAAATTTACTTTTATCATCAAAAATTATCTAGTATTTATTGACAATTGACATTGTATTTTTAAAATGTTATATTTTACTAGTATTCTAGCATTATAAATTCATTAATTTCGATGATTGGTATGGCGGTTTACAAATTGTTATGGAGGTACAAAATGAGTACAGGTAAAGTAAAATGGTTTAATGCTGAAAAAGGATACGGATTTATCACTTCTGATGAAGGTCAAGATATTTTCGTTCATTTCTCAGCAATCACAGGTGAAGGTTTCAAAACTCTTGACGAAGGTCAACAAGTAAGTTTTGAAGTTTCAAATGGAGATCGTGGACCTCAAGCTACTAACGTCGTTAAACTATAATTATAAAAGTTAATTGAGTTAGGTAAAAGAACTATTTATAGTTCTTTTTTTTATTCCTTAAACTTAAAAAAAGCGATGTTTCCATCGCTTAATCTTCTTCTGAATTTCTGTAAATATCTTCAGGTAAAGTTGGTTCTTCTTTAATACTTCTAATTCTTCTTTCTTCTTTTAGTTCGTTTGCTCTTTCAATTATACGCTTTGTAGTTTCTCTTTCAAAACCAAGAGATCCTGTTCCAGCAGGTATTAATTTACCAATGATAACATTTTCTTTAAGACCATTTAAACTATCTTTCTTTCCACGAATTGCAGCATCAGTTAACACTTTTGTAGTTTCTTGGAAAGAAGCAGCAGATAAGAACGAATCAGTTTCAACAGAAGCTTTTGAAATTCCTAATAAAGTCGGACCAAATTTCGCTGGTTTTTTACCTGTTTCAAGCATTTCAAGGTTAATATTTGTAATGTTATTCAAACTCAATGATTGTCCAACACTTAGACCAGTATCACCACTATCAGTAACGATAACTTTTTTCATCATTTGTCTTATTACAACTTCAATATGTTTATCTGAAATATCAATACCTTGTGCAGCATATACTTTTTTAACTTCTTTCAATATGTACTTTTGAACCTCAACAATACCTGCAACCGCAAGTAATTCTTTAGGTGCTACTTGTCCTTCAGTTAATTTTTCTCCGGCTTTAACCATTGTACCAACTTTTAACCAAGTTCTGACATTTTGAGTTAAGTTACATTTGTGTTCAATTGATTCAGTTTCATTACTTACAACAACTCTCATACCCATACCATTTTCAAGTTCACTAATATCAGTAATTTCTCCATCAATTTTAGATAATACTGCAACTCTTTTTGGAGTTCTTGCTTCAAATAACTCTTCAACACGAGGTAAACCTTGAGTGATGTCTCCATCATTACCAGCCGCAACTCCTCCTGTATGGAAAGTTCTCATTGTAAGCTGTGTACCAGGCTCCCCTATTGATTGTGCAGCCATTATACCAATAGCTTCACCAGTTTCAACAAGTCTTCCTGTAGCCATATTTCTTCCATAACATTTCTTACAAACACCATTTTGGCTTTGACAAGTAAATGCATTTCTTATATATGCCTGCTTAATTCCAGCTTCAGTAATTTTTGCAACCATATTTTCATCAATAAATTCATCTTCATGCACAATAACTTCTTTAGTTATTGGATGAATAATTTCTTCCATTGAATATCTACCAATAATTCTTTCTTCAAATTTTTCAATTATTGTATTGTTCTTTTGATCGATTATATCACTTACAAGATAACCTCTTTCAACTCCACAATCTTCTTCATTTACAATAACATCTTGCGCAACATCAACCAGACGTCTAGTTAAATATCCAGATTCAGCAGTTTTTAAAGCTGTATCTGTTAAACCTTTACGCACACCATGTGTAGATGTAAAGAATTCTGACACTGTCATACCTTCACGGAAACATGAATAAATAGGAACTTCAATAACTGAAGGTTGATATTCAGCTTTTGATTTTGATTGAGTAGGTCTTGCCATCAATCCACGCATACCTGCAAGTTGAGTAAAGTGTGATTCATTACCACGAGCTCCAGAAACAGCCATCATATTAATAGGATTCATACGAGGTAATGATTTCATAAGTGTTTGACCTATTTGTTTTTTAACACCATCCCAAAGTGCAGTAAAATGTCTTTCCCATTCACGAGGAGTTAATAAACCTCTCTCTAACAAATCATGAATTTCATTAGACTTTCTTTGTCCTTCTTCTACATATTGTTGTTTGTTTGGTGCAACATTAATATCAGATAATGCAACAGTCATCCCTGCAACTGTAGAATATTGGAAACCTAAATCTTTTATTCTATCCAAAATATCACTAGAACCTTCTGTTCTATATCTTTTGAATACTTCCGCAATAACACTTCCTAAATCTTTTTTCTTAAACTCAGGACTAATTTCTCTTTTTGCAATTTCTTCCTTTAGATTTGAACCATATGGTAAAAAATCACTATCAGGTGTTCTCTTTAAGTTTTCAGCATTAACTCTATTAATAAATGGGAAATCTTTAGGGAACATTTCGTTAAAGATAATTTTACCGACAGTAGTAATCAAATAAGAATCATTTTGTTCAGAAGTGAAACATGTTTTCTTTAATGAAGATGCAGCAATCGCAATACGAGTATGTAAATGTACTACTTTATTTTGATAAGCTAATAAAACTTCATTTGTACTTTTAAACGCATGACCTTCATTATCTCCAAAACCTCTCCATATTTCAGCAGTTTGTTCATCACCTAATGCAGCAATTGTATCTGCTTTTTTATAAAATTCTTCAGATGTTTGCTCCATATTTAAGTAGAAATTTCCAAGAACCATGTCTTGTCCTGGAGTAACAATAGGTTTTCCATCTTTTGGACCAAGAATGTTGTTAGAACCAAGCATTAAAATTTCAGCTTCAGCTCTTGCTTCCTCACTAAGAGGTAAGTGAACAGCCATTTGGTCTCCGTCAAAGTCCGCATTAAATGCAGTACATACTAATGGATGTAAACGGATTGCTCTTCCCTCAACAAGCTTTGGTTTAAATGCTTGTATTCCAAGTCTATGTAAAGTAGGTGCACGGTTTAAGAATACTGGGTGGTTATCAATTACTTGTTCAACACAATCCCATGCTTTTGCATCCTGTCTTTCAATTAACTTTTCAGCAGTTTTTGGATTACTTGCATATCCTCTTGAAACAATTTCATTTATTACAAACGGCTTGTAAAGTTGAATAGCCATTTCTCTTGGAATACCACATTGATACATCTTTAAATCTGGTCCAACCGCAATAACTGAACGTCCAGAAAAGTCAACACGCTTACCTAAAAGGTTTTGTCTAAAACGACCTTGTTTACCTTTTAAGCTGTGTGATAAAGATTTTAATGCTCTTCCTCCAGCACCTGTAACAGGTTTGCTTCTTCTACCATTATCAATAAGTGCATCAACAGCTTCTTGAAGCATACGTTTTTCGTTTTGAACAATGATTGCAGGTGTTCCAAGTTCAAGCAATTTTTTCAAACGGTTATTACGAGTAATTACACGACGATATAAATCATTTAAATCACTTGTCGCAAATCTTCCTCCATCAAGTTGAAGCATTGGTCTTAAATCAGGTGGAATAACAGGTAAAACTGTAAGAACCATCCAATCAGGCTTATTATCAGAATCTCTAAATGAATTTACAGTTTCTAAACGTTTAATTAATTTTTTGCGTTTATCACCTGTTGCATTTTCAAGTTCCTTAATAACTGCTTTATATTCAGCTTCAATATCAACTTGCTCTAAAAGTGTTTTAACAGCTTCTGCACCAGTTTGTGCTTTAAAACTTCCTGGCCCATAAATTGCTGTATTTTCACGATATTCTCTTTCAGATAAAACTTGTTTATATTCAAGTCTTGTATCCCCTGGATCTGTTACAACCCAAGATACGAAGTAAACAACTTCTTCTAACTGTTTTGGAGTGATATTTAAAAGTAAGCTCATTCTTGAAGGAATACCTCTTAAATACCAGATATGTGCAACAGGAGCTGCTAGCTCAATATGCCCCATTCTTTCTCTTCTAACACTAGATTTTGTAACTTCTACACCACAGCGATCACATACAATGCCGCCATATCTAACTTTCTTGTATTTTCCACAATAACATTCCCAATCCTTTGTTGGACCGAAAATTCTTTCACAAAATAAACCATCTCTTTCAGGTTTTTGTGAACGATAGTTAATAGTCTCAGGCTTTTTAACTTCACCATAAGACCATTCATGGATACGATCAGGTGATGCTAAACCAACCTGCATGGCTACAAATTTATTAATATTCATTTTGTATCCTCCTTAATCCATTTCTTCATCATCAAAACCAGTAACTGCTGCCTCTGGAATTTCTTCTTCATCTTCATTAACAATAGTTAAGTTAGAAATATCATTAATCATATGCATATCAAGGTTAACTGCAGCTTCTTCTTTTATAGCTTCTTGTTCAACCTTTTTCATATCAATTTCATTTCCTTCTTCATCTAAAATCTTAACATCAATCGCAAGTGCTTGAAGTTCATGTTGAAGAACTCTATACGCTTCAGGAATTCCTGGTTCTGGAATATCTTTTCCTTTAATAATTGCTTCATATGTTTTTGTTCTACCCATAATATCATCTGATTTTACAGTTAATATTTCTTGCAATGTATGAGCAGCACCATATGCTTCAAGAGCCCAAACTTCCATTTCCCCAAATCTTTGTCCACCATTTTGTGCTTTACCACCTAAAGGTTGTTGAGTAACTAAGCTATAAGGACCTGTTGCTCTTGCGTGAAGTTTATCATCAACCATGTGTGCAAGTTTAATCATATACATTACACCAACTGAAATTCTTTCATCATAGTCTTCACCAGTTCTACCATCTCTCAAGACGATTTTACCATCTGGACTAACATTAGCTTCAGCCATGATATCTTTTAACTCTTCATTTGAAATTCCATCAAATACTGGAGTTGCAAATTTAACTCCCAATGCTTTTGCAGCCATACCTAAATGAATTTCTAAAACTTGTCCAATATTCATACGTGAAGGAACCCCGAATGGATTTAACATGATATCAACAGGTGTTCCATCAGGCATATATGGCATATCTTCTACAGGCAATATTTTAGAGATAACCCCTTTATTACCATGTCTACCAGCCATTTTGTCCCCTTCAGAGATTTTACGTTTTTGAACAATATAAACCTTAACAACTTCATTAACACCTGGAGGTAATTCATGACCTTCAGAGCGTTTAAATACTCTTACTGATTGAACAATACCAGCCCCACCATGTGGAACTTTTAATGAATTATCTCTAACTTCACGAGATTTTTCACCAAATATTGCCAATAATAATTTTTCTTCTGGAGAAACCTCAGATTGTCCTTTTGGTGTTACTTTACCAACTAAAATATCACCTTCTTTAACTTCAGCCCCAACCATGATAATTCCTCTGCTATCCAAGTTACGACAAGCGTTCTCTGACACATTTGGAATATCTCTAGTTATTTCTTCTGGACCAAGTTTTGTTTCTCTACATTCTATGTCATATGCTTCAATATGAATTGAAGTATAAAAATCTTCTTTTACCATTCTTTCTGACATGATAATTGCATCTTCATAGTTATATCCATGCCATGTCATAAATGCGATAGTAACATTTTGACCTAATGCAAGTTCTCCATTTTGCATTGAAGG
The DNA here is from genome assembly GCA_022772735.1 of Erysipelotrichaceae bacterium. GTDB lineage: Bacteria > Bacillota_I > Bacilli_A > Erysipelotrichales > Erysipelotrichaceae > UBA9076. The sequence goes on along the minus strand of JALEZD010000003.1, from coordinate 75,785 downwards.
TCCATCCGCAAGTATATCTCCTTTTTTAACTTTTTCTCCAACTTTAACAATTGGTCTTTGATTTAAACAAGTTCCAGCATTACTTTTTCTAAATTTAGTAAGCTCATATACTTTTTCAACTTTTTCTTCTTGAACAACAATCTTATTTGCATCTACATAAGTAACAACTCCATCACTTACAGATACACAACCAGAACCTGCATCTCTTGCGATTCTATGTTCAATACCAGTACCAACATATGGACTGTTCGGATTTAATAGAGGTACTGCTTGACGTTGCATGTTTGCACCCATTAGTGCACGAGTACAGTCATCATTTTCTAAGAATGGAATACATGCAGTCGCAACAGATACAATTTGTTTAGGAGATACATCGGCAAGTTCAACTGTTTCTTTATTTGCCATAACTGTTTCTCCAGCAATTCTTGCGACAACTCTATCATTTATTAGTTTTCCATCAACAATTTCGTTTGCTTGAGCAATTACATAATCATTTTCTTCATCTGCAGATAGGTAAACTATTTCATCAGTAACTCTACCTGTATTCTTATTTACAACACGATATGGAGTTTGAATAAATCCATATTCATTAACTCTTGCATAAGTTGTTAAATTAGAAATCAATCCAATGTTTGGTCCTTCTGGTGTTTCAATAGGACAAATTCTTCCATAGTGAGAATTGTGTACGTCACGCACTTCAAATCCTGCACGCTCACGTGTAAGTCCACCAGGACCTAAAGCACTTATACGACGTTTATTTGTAAGTTCTGCAAGTGGATTTTGTTGATCCATGAATTGTGATAATTGAGAACTAGAGAAGAATTCTTTAATTGCAGCACTAAGTGGTCTAATGTTAGTTAATTGTTTTGGAGTTAACCCACTAACCTCAGCAATAGACATTCTTTCTTTTACAACTCTTTCCATTCTGCTTAAACCAATTCTAAATTGATTTTGAATTAATTCTCCAACAGTACGGATTCTTCTATTACCTAACATGTCAATATCATCTACATTACCAATACCATCAAGCATATTTAATTGATAACTATATAAAGCATACATATCAGAAATAGTTATTGTTTTCTTTTTGTTTAATGGATCAATACCAATAAGTTTAACAATATGATCACTATTTTTTTCACTTGCAGCCTTAATAACTTGACAAGCTGCCCCTACAAGATAAATAACGATTTTTTCATTTTGTGCTAACTTAACAATTTTTTCTTTATTTTCTGTTGTTATTGGTAAAACCTCAACATCAGGTAAATATCTTTCAACCATTAAACCATTTTCATCAGCTAAATCTTCACCCTTTGAATTTGTAATTCTACCAATTGTATACAATCTTGAACCATAATTTAAAACTGAGTTAACATTATCATTATTTACTGTTACTGCTTTTGCAATAATACCTGAATAAATGCTTACTTCATCAAATTCACTCGCAATAAGTTTAACATCACTTTCAGTTAAAACTGTACCTTGTTCAAATATTGCTTTTTTACCATCTAAATTAGTCGCAAGAATTCTTCCAACTAATGAATTTTTATATTCTGTTTTTACACTTACTACATCTGGATGACTAAATAAATGATTCATAGGGAAAGCTTGCATTAAGATACCTTTATTAAGTTCTTCTCTTAATACATTTCTTTCATCTCTATTTATTTTTTTACCTTTTTTAAATACTAAATTTCCTTCTGCAGAATATACATCTTCTTTCAAAATGTTTCCTTCTAAACGTTCAACAACATTTAGTTTTTTAAGAATTTTATATCTTCCTGCTTTAGTCAAATCATATCTTCTATAATCAAAAAACTTTGCATTCATTAAACTTATAGAACCATCTAAAGTTGGAACTTCATCTGATCTTTGATTTTCATAAACATTAATTAATGCCTCGTTTGTTGTTTTAATTTTATCTGCAGCTAAAGTATTGATAATTTCTTCATAATTACCAAATACTGAAGTATAAAGCATTGTGTATAAATTTAAAAACTCTCTTGGTTCTCCATCAACCACAACATCATCAAAAACCTCAAAATCTAAAGATTTTAAGAATTTTTTAATATCACTTGTGTTATATGCATCTTCACCATTTAAAAGCTCTAAAGATAAACCAACAGCTTTAAATAATACTGAACTTAATACTTTTCTTTTTCTATCAATAGAAACATTTAATACTCTTCCAAGTGCAGCTTTTTTAGCATCACTCATAAACTCAAGCCATGTACCTCTACTTGGAATAAGTTCAGATGTATATGTATCTCTTCCAGTTTTATCTTCTGATATGATATCAAAATAAGCACCTGGAGACCTTACTATTTGAGAAACAATTACACGTTCAGCACCATTTATGATAAAAGTACCTGTATCAGTCATTAATGGGAAATCCCCTAAGAATACATCTTCCCATTTTGTCATAACTTCCCCAGTTTCTGGATCTACAATTTCAAGTTCCATTTTCGCTTTTAATGGAGCAGCATAATTTGTTTCACGATATTTACATTCACTAACGCTATATTTTGGTTCTCCAAATTCATAGTCTACAAATTTTAAACTAATGTTTTCAGCGTAGTTACTGATTGGATAAATATCTTCAAAAACTTCTCTAATACCTTCCCTTAAAAACCAGTCATAAGATGCTGTTTGAATTTCCACTAAATCTGGAAGTTCTAGTTCGCCACTAACTTTTGAATAGTCACGACGAGTTGCCTTGCTACCTAATTGCACAACGCGGTATGCCTTATTTTTTTCCATCTATGCCATCCTTTCGTATGCATAAAAAACGCCTAAAAGGGCTAGTAATGCCCTAGTATATTTAGACTCTTTTGCAATTTATCATATTAGCAAACAAATATCAAATTGTCAATATTTTATTGCCCTAATAACCCAATAACCTTTTTCTTTATTTACAATACTACATTCAAACAATTTGGATAATTCATTCATGGCACTTTGTGCTCCATGTTGTTTTCTAATAACAATCCACAATGTACCATTACTTTCAAGATGTTTAAATGAGTCATCAAACATTTTATAAATATTTTCTTTTCCTGTTCTAATTGGAGGATTTAATAAAATAGTATCAAATTTTTCACTTACATTTTCAAAGCCATTTGAAATTCTATATTCGATATCTAATTTATTTAACTTTGCATTTTTGTTAGCTAAATTTATTGCTCGTGAATTAATATCAACACCAATAAATTTACAGTCTTTAAATTTATTTAAAACTATTGATATTACTCCATACCCACAACCCAAATCCAACACTGTCTTTTTTAGATCATATTTTAATACAGTTTCTATTAAAATTTTACTGCCATAATCAACAGCATCTTTACTAAAAACACCATTGTCACTAACAAATTTAAAAGGGAAACCATTCAATTCAAATTTTATTTCTCTATACTCATGATTTAAATCATGATCATCAATAAAATAATGTGACATAATATCTCCCTTCCCTTTATGAACTAAAAGCCGAAAATAATTTTTTCGGCTTTTAATAGTTATTTACTTTTTTGATTACTTGAATTCTACAGTTGCGCCAGCTTCCATCAATTTTTTCTTGATTTCTTCAGCTTCTGCAACAGGAACGTTTTCCTTGATTGGAGATGGAACTTTGTCTACTAAACCTTTAGCTTCAACAAGTCCAAGTCCTGTGATTTCACGAACAACTTTAATTACACCAACTTTGCTGTCCCCAACTGATGTTAATACTACGTTAACATTTGTAGGTCCTGCAGCTGGAGCATCATCAGCAGCAACAGCAGCAACTGCAACTGGAGCAGCAGCTGTAACTCCAAATTTTTCTTCGATTGCTTTTACTAAATCATTTAGTTCAAGAATTGTAGCTTCTTCTAAGTAAGATAAAATTTCTTCACTAGTTAATTTTGCCATTTTAATTTTCCTCCTAATTTTTTAATTATGCTTCACTTGTTTCTACATTGCTTCCTTCTTTTGAATCTGCAACTGCTTTAACAACACGTGCAAATCCACTTACAGGCGCTTGTAGTACACTTAATAGCATAGATAACATGCCTTCTCTGTTTGGTAGAGTCGATAATTCTTTAAGAACTGCATTGTCTACTACTTTTCCTTCAACAACACCAGCTTTTAAAACTAAGGCTTCATGTTTTTTAGCGTATTTTGCTAAAATTCGACTCGGTGCTACCGCATCATTACTGAATGCGATGGCATTTGGACCTGTTAAGTGTTCTGATAACCCTTCAAGACCAGCAGCTTCAGCAGCTCTTGTTAACATTGTGTTTTTATAAACTTTAAACTCAATGTTTTCAGCTCCTAATAAGCGTCTTAATTCAGTCACTTCAGCAACACTTAGACCACGATACTCAACAACAACTGAAGATGCGCTGTTACTTAATTTTTCTTGAATTTCACTAACAACGACTTTCTTAGCCTCTAATACCGCTTCTTTCATCGCTTACACCTCCATCATGTTTACAATATACGCATAATATAAAACCCTCACTAAAGACAGTAAGGGTGAAAGTTAAATATAATTCTTTCTACCTCGGTAACATTATTAAGCAATTATGCCGTTACTGTCTATGGTATATTGATAACGCACTAATTTTAATTGTTTATATCAATTTTGTCAATACATTATTATGTGAAACATCTAGTAATAACTTTCAAAATAGTATCCTAGTATTTATTTTTATCAAATTTTTACTTATAATTTAATTGAATATAATGAACTTTTAATAATAAGACTTGAAGATTAGGGAGAATATAGTATGAAAAAATATATAATATTACTGTGTTACATATATTCAGCATTTACAACAATCCTTTTATTACTACACTATATGGGAGTATATAATATTCAAGCATACGTAAATAAATATATAGTAATTTTAAATGCGATTTCATTATGCTACATATTTTATACCGAACATTCAAAAAAATTTAAAAATCTACCATGAAATTTAAAAAATTATATTAGTTTGTAAGATTGATAAGTAATATGTAAAACATAAAAAAACCAGAGATAAAACAAAATACATCTCTGGTTTTATTTATATGTTTCTATTCTCATTTAATTAGACACTTCAAGTTCTTTCAACACTATTAAACGCAACCACAAATCCAATCACAGATAAAAGTGCAGAAATTAATAATGTATACTTTACACCAATAATATCTATCAAAATACCACCAGTAAAACTCGCAAAAACACTCCCAATTGTTATTGCAGTATTAAGTAACGATTGCCCAGTTATTTGTTCTTCTTTATCAATTATTTTATAAACATAATAAACACTTGCAGGTATATATAAAGCATATGCAAACATTTGTAATAATTGCGCAAAATAAATAATATACATATTCCAAGCAATAAATGTGAGTGTATGTTTAACCATAAACATAAATAATGAAAATTTAATAACATTCTCAACTTTAAATTTCCTTATAAGTTTTATACTAATCGCCATAATAGGTAGTTCCACTATTGCCGCAATAAATACTGCCTTACCCATATCACTACTATTACCATTTAAACTTTGTACTACCTGAATAAAGAAATTATTTATCAAACCATGTCCAAAGGTAACGCAAATAACACCAAATATTAAGATGATAAACTTTTTATATTTTTTTATAAAATCTTTTAAAGAAATAGATTTGTTTTCACTTTTGTTAAGAGAAACATTTTCAATTTCTTTTATTGAATATAGTTTTACAAAAATAGCGCACAAAATATTCATTAAAATATTTATTAATGGAAATATTTTTATATTTGTTGTCGCAAGAATACCAAGCCCCATAGAAAAAACTGCATACGATACAGAACCAAGCCCTCTAGCAACACCAAAACTGACTTTATATCCAAAACTCTCAAAAGAGAACGATAATGAATTTAAAAGAGGAGTAATTGTAAGATTAATCGCAAGAATTAATATAAATAACAAACTGAATAAAATTTTATTTAAATTTATAAAATACAATATTCCAAGTAAACAAGCATTTATAAGTAATAAAGAAATAATTAACAAATTTACTTTTTTATAACTAACTTTATCAGCATATGTGGCTAGTATTGGTTGAAAAATTGTTGTAATAACATTTCCCATAGCCAATATTATTCCTATCACAGAATTTGAATAACCTTTATCCTGTAAATATACAGATGCAAAACCTATAGTTAAACAAAGCGTTGCACAATATAATATCTGACTCATTGAATATCTAAAATTCAATTTTAAATTCATAAACTTTCTCCCTTTAATGAAACATAATTATAACTTATAATTGTTAACTTACAAATAAAATAAATTACCAAATTAAAAAACTAACACAATCGTTAGTTTTATTAAAAATTTAATCTAAGTATCATTGAAATAATAAACTGCGAAGATAGATAGGCAATTGAACAAGCAATTAAAAAATATAATAATTGTGCTTTAAAAACTCTACCACTTTTTAAAAACTTCTCAAAATTCAATGCATCTAAACTATAAAATGTCATACAAAAACAAAACAGTTGAATACTAACTTTTATATAAAACAAATAATTTAAACTATCCATTTTTAACATCAATCCTATTTATTGCTCTTTTTAATGAAAGTTCTGCACGTAAATAATCAATCTCTATGCCACTATTCATTCTTTCTTGAGCTCTTTCTTTTGAATTCAATGCTCTTTCTAAATCAATTTCATCTTTTGATTCTATGGCATCTGTCAAAATTCTTGCTTTATCATTTTCAAAATATAACAATCCACCTGAAATTGCATATTCTTTCCTTTCGCCATCTTCTATTGTACTCATTTTACTAATTTTAAGCATTGTAACAAGTGGAGTATGTCTTTTCAAAATACCTCTTTCACCATCAATAGTAACAACATTTAAAATTTTTGTATCAAAAACCTTATATATTCCATATGGAGTTACTATTTCACACTTTATCATACTTTTAAACTCTCCGCTTTTTTACTAACCTCTTCAATACTTCCAACAAACATAAATGCTTGTTCAGGATATTCATCATATTTACCTTCAAGCAATTCTTTAAAACTTCTTACAGTTTCTTTTAATGGAACATATTTACCTTCAATTCCACTAAATTGTTCAGCAACATTGAATGGTTGAGATAAAAAGTTTCTTGCTCTTCTTGCTCTATTAACAATTTTTTTATCCTCTTCACTAAGTTCATCCATACCTAAAATCGCAATAATATCTTGAAGCTCTTTGTATCTTTGCAATAACTGTTGAACTCCATGTGCAACTTCATAATGCTCTTCACCAACAATTAGTGGATCTAAAACTCTTGAACTTGATTCAAGTGGATCTACTGCTGGATAAATACCTAATGCAGCAATACCTCTATCCAAAACTGTTTTTGCATCCAAATGAGCAAAAGCAGTTGCTGGCGCTGGATCAGTTAAATCATCTGCAGGTACATAGATAGCTTGAACAGATGTTATTGAACCATCTTTTGTCGAAGTTATTCTCTCTTGAAGTTGTCCCATTTCAGTTGCAAGGGTTGGTTGATATCCAACAGCTGATGGCATTCTACCAAGAAGTGCAGAAACTTCCGAACCTGCTTGAGTAAATCTGAAAATATTATCAATAAATAAAAGTACATCTTGTTTATCAACATCTCTAAAATGTTCAGCCATTGTTAAACCACTAAGTGCAACTCTCATTCTAGCACCAGGAGACTCATTCATTTGCCCATATACTAAAACTGTTTTATCTAATACACCTGAATCTTTCATTTCATGGTACATATCATTACCTTCACGTGTTCTCTCACCAACTCCAGCAACAACACTTCTACCACCATGTTCTTTAGCAATATTATGGATTAACTCTTGCATCAAAACAGTCTTTCCAACTCCTGCACCACCAAAAAGTCCAACTTTACCACCTCTAGCATAAGGACAAAGCAAGTCAATAACTTTTATACCTGTTTCAAGTATTTCTGTACTTGTTTGTTGTTCTTTAAATGTTGGCGCAACTCTATGAATTGGTTTTCTTTCAACACTTTCATCTATTTCACTTAATCCATCAATAACTTCACCAAGAACATTAAACATTCTTCCAAGCACTTTTTCTCCAACTGGAACTTTAATTGCACTTTGAGTATCAATAGCTTCCATACCTCGTACAAGTCCATCTGTTGAACCCATAGAAATACATCTTACAATATCATCGCCTATGTGTTGCGCAACCTCTACTACAAGTTTTTCTCCATTTTTATCAATAGATATCGCATTCCTTAATGTTGGAATTTTTTCAAACTTAATATCTACTACTGGTCCAATAACCTGTGTTATATATCCTTTATTTTCCATTATATCACCTCACTAAAGTGCATCTGCACCACCCACAATTTCGGTAATTTCTTGTGTTATTGCAGCTTGTCTTGCTTGATTGTATTTAAGAGTTAAACTCTCTGATAATTCTTCAGCATTATCACTAGCATTTTCCATCGCAAGTCTTCTTGAAGCTTGTTCTGATGTTTTACTTTGAATTAAAATGCTATACATAACATTTTGAACCATCATCGGTATAAGATTATTTAAAATTTCATCTTCATTTGGCTCAAATTCAACCATGATGTTTTCATCAATCTCTCCTTTTTCAAGACAAGGAAGTAGTGTTTCAAGTCTTGGCTCAAATGTAACAGTATTTACAAATTCTGTATATAAAGCTTGTATACCAGATATTTCATTATTCAAATACATATCAATCGCACTATTTACAAGTTCTTTAATTTTTGAAAATGTAATATTATCCGAAGATATTTCATCATTTATAATATTAAATCCATCACTTTTTAATATTGACAGTTGTTTTTTACCTATTACAATCATAGGATCTTCTTTTTTTATAACTTGATTTGCCAATCTAATCATATTGGCATTATAACCACCACAAAGCCCCATATCACTGCTAAAAACAAAAGTTATCTTCTTATTAATTTCTTTTTCTTTTAAAAACACATTTTCACTATTTGAATTTCTTTTAACAATTTGATTTACTGTTGTTTTTAAAATTTTTGCATACTCACGGTTATTTTCCATTTTTTGCCTTTGTTTTTTAAGTTTAACATTCGCAATAAGTTCCATTGCACTCGTGATTTTTTTTGTTGATTTTATTGAATTTATTCTACTTTTAAGTTTTTGTGCACCTAATGCCATAATTATTCACCATGCACTAATTTAAATTGAGTTAAAATATACTCCAATTTATTTTTAATTCTTTCAGATGTTTCATCTTTAATAAATCCTAATATATCAATTTCATCAATAATATCTCTTTCAGTATTTATAAATTCTTGATGCATATACTGTTCAAAAGATTTAATGTTTTTTACATCTACCTTATCAATAAAACCATACTTAGCTGCAAAAAGTGATAAAACTTGAAGTGACATTTTCATTGGAGAATATTGTCCTTGTTTTAAAAGCTCTGTAAGTCTTGCCCCATGGTCAATTGTAGCTTTAGTACTTGCATCTAAATCACTGCCAAATTGTGCAAACGACAATAATTCCCTGTATTGTGCAAGTTCAAGTTTTAAAGAATTCGATACACTTTTCATTGCTTTACTTTGTGCTGCACTACCAACCCTAGAAACAGATAATCCTGAATCAACTGCTGGTCTTACACCTGAATTAAATAGTTCATTTTGTAAAAATATTTGCCCATCTGTAATTGAAATAACATTAGTTGGAATATATGCACTTATATCACCTGCTTGAGTTTCAATTATTGGAAGAGCTGTTAAAGAACCACCTTTTAATTCATCATTTAATTTAGCTGCCCTTTCAAGCAATCTTGAATGTAGATAAAACACATCTCCTGGATAAGCTTCTCTTCCTGGAGGTCTTCTTAAAAGTAAAGACATTGTTCTATAAGCAACTGCATGTTTACTTAAATCATCATAAACAATTAGTACATCTTTTCCTTGTTCCATCCATTCTTCACCAATAGCACACCCTGCATAAGGTGCAATATATTGTAAAGGAGCACTTTCAGAAGCACTAGCTACAACAACAGTTGTATACTCCATTGCACCAAATGATTTCAATTTTTCAACAATTTGTGCAACAGTACTTGCCTTTTGTCCTATTGCAACATAAATACATAAAACATCTTTTCCTTTTTGATTAATTATTGTATCAATTGCAATAGCTGTTTTACCAGTCTGTCTATCCCCAATTATTAATTCTCTTTGACCTTTCCCAATAGGTATCATTGAATCAATTATTTTTAAACCTGTCATAAGTGGTTGATGAACACTTTTTCTAGTCATAACTCCAGGTGCAACTCTTTCAATAGGTCTGCTTTTGTTTGTAACAATATCTCCTAAACCATCTATTGCTTGTCCTAAAGCATTAACAACTCTACCTTTTAATTCATCACCAACTTGTACTTCAACAATTCTTCCTGTTTTTTTAACGCTATCTCCTTCTTTAATTGAAGTTTCATTTCCTAAAATAACAGCTCCAACATTACTTTCTTCAAGATTCAATACCATTCCATATACATCATCTTTAAAAATTAATAGTTCTCCTGCCATGGCACTTTCTAATCCGTATATAAGCGCTATACCATCACCTACACTGATTACCTTACCAACTTCTTTAACCTCTATTTCAGATTGATAGTTTTCTATTTGTGCTTGAATTATTTTACTTATTTCAGCTGGTTTAATTCCCATTATTTTACCTCCTTTACTTAACCTAAAATACTATTTTTTATATTATTAAGTTTGGTTTCAATAGAATTATCTATTATTTCATCTTTTAAAATAACTTTTATTCCAGCAATCAGATTTTTATCTATTTTTTCATTAATAACAACCTTTTTATTCAACTTTTTTTCTAAAATCATTCTTATTTTATTTAAACTTTCATCATCAAGTTTAATTGCAGTTTGTAAAATACATTCTTCTATCTTTAATTCTTCATTAACTATAGAGTTAAACTCTTTACTAATATCCTCAACTAAATTAAAACGGTTATTATCAACAAGAACTTTCAAAAAAATACCTAATTTAGAATTATTAAAAATCTCATCTATTATTTTCTTTTTATCGCCTTTTAAAATATTTGGATTATTAAATAGTTTACTTGCAGCATTATTTTTGTACTCATACACAAAACTATTTAGATTATTTCTAGCATCATCTAATTCTTGTTTATCTAAAACATTAAATAATGCAGATGTATAACTACTTACTAAACTGCTCATAACTTTTCTCCAGCTTGATTAATAAATTCCTCTACATACCTTTTTGCGACTTCTTCATCACTATCTTTTTGAATAAGTTTTTTTGCAACATTTAGTGCAATAACACTCATTTCTTCTTTCATTTCTTCTCTTACATCATTTATTTCTTTATTTATTTCTTCTCTAGCCTTTTCTTTTTGTCTTTGAGCTTCTAATTTAGCTTGGACAATTATTAAATCAGCTTCTTTTCTTGATTCTGATTGAACCTTCTCCATAATTTCTTCTGCTTGTTTTTGAACATCATCCAATTTCAATTTAGCTTCATCTAAAAACTTTTTACTTTCTTCTTCATTTTGTTTTGCCCTATTTATTTCATCTTGAATGAGTTTCTCTCTTTTTTCAAAGTATTCTTTAACATAATTCCAAAAATACTTCTTAGTTATAAATACCATTAAAATAGTAGAAATTAATACAAGGATCATATCAGTAATATTTAAACGTAAATAATTTTCTATATTAATCACTATATAATCTCCTTGTTTAGTTATTAGCCTTTAAAGAACACTAAAATTAACGCAATAACAAGTGCATAAATACCAGTTGTTTCTGCAAGTGCAATACCTAAAACCATCATTGATCTAATATCACTAGCAGCCTCTGGATTTTTTCCTACAGCCTCACATGCTTTACTTGCGGCGATACCTTGTCCAATACCTGGACCAAGACCAGCTATCATCGCAATCCCTGCACCTAAAAGTGCCATACCTTGTACAAAATATTGATTGAATTCCATTTTATTTTTCCTCCTAAACTATTCTTCAATTGCTCCACCAAGAAAGAATGAAGCTAATGTATAATAAATATACGTTTGCATAAAAGCAGTAAACACATCAAAATACATGTGTAAAAATGGTGTTATTGCATATCCTACAAAACTAAATGGCATTAATGATTTTAATATCAAATAAATTAGTGCAATAATTACGCTTCCACCAAGCATATTTCCAAAAAGTCTCAATGTTAGTGATACTGGAAGTGCCAAATCCCCAATCACATTTAATGGAAATAATATTACCATTGGACTAGCCCAAGCCTTTAATTTACCAATGATACCATGTAATTTAATATCACTAAATTGAATAAGTATAAACATCATTATTGATAATGTTGCATTAACACTTAAATTTGATGTTGGCGGTTGAAGTCCTATTAATCCAAGTAAATTTGAAATCAACATGACCATCATTGTTGTTCCAAAAAGTGGTATATATTTCCATGTTTTTTCTTTTAAATTGCCTTTTACAACATTTAAAGTTACTTTTGCAATTTCTTCAAATACTAAAACTATTCCTTTGGGTGCTTTTGTTACATCAGCTTTTTTAAATTTATTGCCTACAAATACAAGTAATAAAGTAGTAAATAAACTTACCATTAACCAGTTAATAATACTTGCATGTATATCTATTATTAAACTTCCAATCTTAACAACTATACTACCTTCCACTACTTGCCTCCTTTCAAAAGTGTCATCTGAGTTAAATATAAGACAACATTAATTATAGAAAGTCCTATAAGTAAACCAATTATATTAATATTAATTTTTATTGCTAAAACAACTACCAATCCATAAAAAACTAGTCTTACAAAATAACCAACAACAGATTTATACGCATTTTTACTATCAGATAATATTGAGAATGAATTAATAATTATTGCAACAAAACCTATAATTCTAGCAAAAACTCCTAAAAAAATACCTTTAATAATTGATATATCTTTTAAAATCAAATATAAAATCAAAGACAAAATCACACTAAGTAATAACCCGTATAAAATTACCTTTTTATAAATCTCTTTTTCACTCATTTCTCTTCCTTAATTAATATATATAAACTTCCTACAATTACATAAATTATCATAACGAGCATAATTAAAGGTGTTGTATTAAATTCATCATCTAAATATCTACCTAAAAATATCGCTATGACAAGTCCTAAAACTATTCTACTTACAAACTTTAAAGTAGTTTTACTCATCTATTTTGTTCCAAAAATTCTATCCCCAGCATCTCCAAGTCCTGGAACAATATAACCTTTTTCATTTAATTTATCATCAAGTGCAGCTAAATAAATATCTACATCTGGATGTTTATCAACAACAGCTTTTACTCCTTCTGGTGCAGCAACTAGACAAACAAGTTTAATATTTCTTGCGCCTCTTTTTTTAAGTAAATCAATAGCCGCAACAGCACTTCCTCCAGTCGCAAGCATTGGATCTAAAACCAAGTTAACTGCATCATTAATATTGCTTGGCATTTTAACAAAATATTCGTGTGGTTCTAATGTCTCTTCATCTCTGTATAGCCCTATAAAACCAACTTTTGCAGTAGGAATTAAATCAGTTATTCCATTAACAAGTCCAAGACCAGCACGCAAAATAGGTACTAAAACAATATCCTTTGATAAAACATAAGTATCACATGGTCCAATTGGAGTTTCTACAACAGTTTTCATTGTAGGTAAATCTCTACAAACCTCATAAGCCATAAGTCCAGCAATCTCATCTAGATTTTGTCTAAAATCCTTTGTCCCTGTGTTTTTATCTCTCATATGAGCTAATTTATGAGTAATTAGTGGGTGATTAAGTACATTTAACATATATTATTTTATCCTTTCATATCTAAAACATTATACCACTATTTGTACTACATGAAGTGTATTCCTTAAAATTATTTAATTCACAATGACAAAAAACAAATAAACTAAAAAAATGTTAGTTGACGCTAACTGATAAGTATGATATTTTAGATAGTGTAATATTTTAGCCTTTTATTTGTACTACATATGTATAAATAAAAAATATTGCATGAGGGATCCCATCACACACACTTAATAAACTTCCCTCTTTAAAGGATTTTATCCTAACATAAATCAAAAAAACCTGTCATATTGACAGGCTTTTTTGTTATTTTGTTATGTAAATTTTGATTCTAGTAAAAAGGATGTTTTTCAACAAGATTTTTAACTTCTTCTTTTACTTGAGCTTTAATATTTTCATCATCAGGATTTTTTAAAACCTTGCTTATTAGTTTACCAATAAGTTTAAATTCTTCTTCATTAAATCCCTTAGTAGTCATTGCAGCACTTCCTAGTCTTATACCACTTGCTGTAAAAGGTTTTTCACTATCATATGGAATTGTATTTTTATTACAAGTAATATTAACTTCATCTAAGAGTTTTTCAGCAGTTTTTCCTGTCATATTAATAGAAGATTTAACATCTACATTTATTAAGTGATTATCACTTCCTCCACTTACAAGTCTAAATCCTTCTTCCTTTAAAGACTCTCCAAGTGCTTTACAGTTTTTTATTATATTACTTGCATATTCTTTAAATTCAGGTTGTAAAACTTCATAGAAACAAGCTGCTTTTGCTGCAATAATATGCATTAATGGACCACCCTGTATTCCAGGAAATACAGTTTTATCAATAATATTGGCATATTCTTTTTTACACAAAATCAAACCACCACGAGGACCTCTTAAAGTTTTATGGGTTGTGCTGGTCACAAAATCTGCATAAACAACTGGATTATTATGCAATTTTGCCGCAACAAGCCCTGCTATATGTGCCATATCCACCATCAAATATGCTTGAACTTCATCACAAATTTCTCTAAATTTTTTAAAATCTATTTCTCTTGAATAAGCACTTGCTCCAACAACAATCATTTTTGGTTTTTCTATTTTTGCAAGCTTTAATATTTCATCATAATCAAGCATTTCTGTATCTTTATTTACACCATATGATACAACATTATAAAGTTGTCCACTAAAGTTCATAGAAAATCCATGTGTTAAATGCCCGCCAGAATTTAAATCCATACCCATTATTTTGTCATTGGGTTTTAATACAGACATATATACAGCCATATTTGCTTGAGAACCTGAATGTGGTTGAACATTCGCATGTTCTGCACCAAAAATTTGTTTAGCTCTTTCTATTGCTAGAGTTTCAACAATATCCACCATTTCACATCCGCCATAATACCTTTTATTTGGATATCCTTCTGCATATTTATTTGTAAGTATACTTCCTGCAGCCTCTAAAACATCCTTTGAAACGAAGTTTTCTGATGCGATAAGCTCAATATTGTTTTTTTGTCTATATTCTTCTTGTTTTATTGCATCTAATAATTGTTTATCCATTTTTATTCTCCTTATTTAAAATATCATCTAAACTTATTGGTCCTTGTCTTAAAATTTTAATATCATCACCTGTTAAATCAACAATTGTACTTGCTATTCCCTCTTTTGTTTCACCATTCACAATAACATCTGCCAAATTATACATAACAATCTCATCTGGGGAATTGCATGTTGGATAATTTGATAAATTAGCACTTGTCAAATATATTGGTTCATTAAGTTCTTCAATAATTTTCTTTAATGTTTCTTCATGAGCCATTCTTATCGCAATTGTCCCTGTCTCATCATTTTTATTCAAAACAACTGTTAATGCTCCTGGCATCAATCTATTAATTATCTCTTCACTTCTTTCATTTACAATTGCAACTTTTTTTAACATTTTTAAATTACTAACCATAATAGGAAATGATTTTTCTTTTGGTCGTTTTTTTCTATTAATCAAATTTTCCAAAGCTTTATTTGAGTTATATCGTATTGCTAAACCATAAACTGTATCTGTTGGATAAGCAATTATTCCATCTTTTTTTAAAACATCAACTGCATACTTGTAATCCTTTTTTTCAATAATCATTTTAATCACCTAATTTAAGTTTATCATAGTGATATAATTTATGATATTATTTAGATTAAGGTAACAATATTAGAGGTATATCAAATGAATAAAATATATGAAGCAGAAGAATTAATTGATAGTAGTGCACTAATAAATGCGCTTGATGAAATAGAAAAAGATACAAGCAGTAAAAACAACCTGAGAAAAACTTATGATCCACACATAAAGATAGAACAACTTGCTAAAGAGATAGATATTGCTGATAAAGAATCTGATAAATCAGCTCTTGGTATATCAGGTATATTATTTAGTTTTTTGCCACTTTTTATAGGTTTATTATTTTTAGAAAATACAATTTTTGAATTTATAGCTCCATTTGCATTTTTATTATGCTTATTTGTTTCAATAGTTTCTATGTTTATATCTTTAAAAAAATATAAAACTCAATTTAACAAATTATTTGGGCATAGAGTTTCATATATTGATAAAATGAATTTAGAAAAATTATATGAGGAAAGAAAAAAGAAAAACATTTTCGGTATATTCGCAATGGTAATATCTGCATTTGTATCTATATTCAACATCGCACTGCTTGATTCACTAGGAATTAGTTCGCATATATTTATGTCAGTATTCTTTTCAACCCTTGGAATAGGTTTATACACATTACTAAGAAATTCATATAGACTATCAAATTTAAAACAAGTAGTAAAATCATTAAGCAACTAAAAATATAACCAAATTTCTCTGGTTATATTTTTTTAATAAATAATTTTTTTACACTTGAAACAATTATTGCTCCTAATGCTAAACATCCTGCCTTTGCAAGAGTATCAATACCTACTAGTATTGACATATCTATGTTTGATGATAATGCATATAGCATGGTGTAATACATACCTCCACCTGGCACTAAAATTATTAATGCAATTAATATGAAGCCTGTAACTGGTGTTTTCAAATATCTTGCCATTATTTCAGCATACAACGATATTCCAATTGAACTTAAAAGTAATGATGCAAACTCACTAATATTAAAAACTATACACATTTCGTAAATAAATGCTCCTAATAAACCACCAATAGAAACATAAGTTAATTTTTTTCCCTTGATATTATAAATATATCCAAATCCATATGCTGCAATAAATGCTCCTAATAGTCTAAGTATCATATTAATCCACCAAGTTTAATCCAAAATGTTAATGCTAATCCACTCCCAACCGCAACAAATATTGCGATTATGAATGCTTCCATTGCACGAGTTGTACCACTTACTAAATCATTTGATAAAAAATCTTTAATAGCATTTGTGATTGCCAAACCTGGTACTAGTAACATTATTGTACCTATTATTACTATATCTTTACTTGCAATTAAATTATTACTTTTTAAAAATAATGAGGAAATAGTTATCATAAAAGAAGCAACAAGGGTAATCATAAAGTTGTTTATTTCTTTTTTCTTAAGGAAGATAATAAGAATTTTTACAATAGAACCTAGCAAAAATGAACACATAGAATCAATGATACTCCCTTTAAAAAATAGTGTAAATCCAAAAGCAACTAATCCAGCAAATAAAACAGTTTTAATATCCTCTTTATTTTCAGAAAGTATTATTTTGTTTAATCGTCTTTCAAATTCATCAACATCAATGTCTTTTGAATCTCTAGATAGTTGATTAAGTTTATCCATCATATCCATATCAGCACTTCTATCATTAACTCTAAGTACTTTTGTATATGTTTTTCCTTCATACATACATGATGCAATTACCACCGTTGGTGACGTAAATGCATTAACATTTTCCATTTTATAATTTGACAGTATTCTACAAATTGTATCTTCTACTCTATAAGTTTCTCCACCACAACAAAGTACATAATATCCTGTTAAAGTAGCTAAATGAAGTATTTTATCATTTTGATTCATATGTTTCCCTCACTTGTCTAGTATAGCATTTTTAAAATGAAAATTAACACTCAATTTATAACCGCCATTACTATATATAGTATTTATTTTTTAATTTAAAAAGGGCTTATGCCCTTAATCAAAATAAACAAATAACATTCTATTTTTATTATTTATATCTTTAATAAATTCAAATTTTGTATTTGGTAAATATTCATTTAATAAATCTTTGAGTGCTTCTTTTTGATTATAACCTATTTCAAAAGCCATAAAACTTTTTTTATTAAGTATTTTTTTGCAATTTTTAAAAATTTCTCTATAAAATTTTAAACCATCTTCTCCACCAAAAAGTGCTACATGTGGCTCATGTTCAAATACAAAATCTTCTAAAACTTCATTATTTGGTATATATGGTGGATTACATATTAATATATCTAGATTTATTTTATTATCAATAAATGGCTGTAACATATCACCAGATAAGAATTTAATATCTGCATTATTATTTTTAGCATTTAATTTTGCAATAGATAATGCTTCTTCACTAATATCACTTGCATACATATTTAAACTGTCTTCTTCTTTTTTTAATGATATAGCAAGTGCACCAGAACCTGTTCCAATATCACATGCAGTAAGTTTACTATTCCCATTAAAAAACTCATCCATTCTACTTAAAATATATGATACAAGTTCTTCAGTTTCGACTCTTGGAATTAACACATTAGGATTCACAACAAATTTATAGCCATAAAACCATGAATATCCAAGAACATGTTGAACTGGTTCGTGTTCTAAAACTCTACTCATTCCTTTTTCAAACTCATTTAAAAGTGTTTGTGGAACTTCATTTTCAAAATTCATATATAAGTTATAACTATCTCTTTGAGATAATTCAACCAAATATACCATAACTGTTTCTTCAGGAACATTTTTTTCAACACAAAGTTTTTTATATTTAATTACTAGCTCTCTAAATGTCATTTTAACTATTCTCTAATTTCTGTTTTTGTTCCTCAGCTAATAAACCTGAAATAATATCATCAAGTTTACCTTCAACAATTCTATCTAATTGAGTGATAGTCAAACCAATTCTGTGATCTGTAACTCTGTTTTGTGGATAATTGTAAGTTCTTATTTTTTCAGATCTATCACCTGTTCCAATTTTTGCTCGTCTTTCAATTCCTGCTTCTTCATCTTTAATTCTTTGATATTCTTCCATTACTCTAGTTTTAATTAATCTAAGTGCTGTTTCTCTATTTTCAATTTGGCTTCTTCCATCTTGGCAATTTACTGTTATACCTGTTGGTATATGAACAATTCTAACTGCACTATCTGTCTTATTAACATGTTGTCCACCAGCACCTGATGCTCTATGAGTTTCAATTGTTAAATCAGACATAGAGATTTCTATATCTTCATCTTCTGCTTCAGCTTGACAAAGTACTGTTGCAGTTGAAGTATGAATTCTTCCCTGTGTTTCAGTTTTTGGTACTCTTTGAACTCTATGCGCTCCAGATTCAAATTTTAATTCTTTATATACATCATTTCCTTTAATTGAGAAAATAATTTGAGTAAATCCTCCTGCTTCAGATTCACTCGCTTCTAAAACTTGAACTTTCCAGCCTTTTCCTTCAGCATATCTTGAATACATTCTAAATAAGTCACCAGCAAAAATATTTCCTTCATCTCCACCAGCACCACCACGAATTTCCATAATTACGTTATGGTCATCATTTGGATCTTTTGGAATTAACAATAGTTGAATATCTTTTAATAATTCTTCCATTTTTATGACACTTTCATCAAGTTCCATTTGTGCCATTTCTCTAAGTTCAGCATCATCTTCTTGAAGCATTATATTTGCTTGATCAATATTACTTTGAAGATTTGTATATTTTTCATATGCGTCAACCAACTGTTTAATACCAGCTTGTTCTTTTGCCAGTTTTGTAAGTTCTTTCGGATTACTAATAATTTCATCTTTAAGCATTAAATCATTTATTTCTAGATATCTATCATTTGCGATAACTAGTTTTTCAATCATTGGATTCATACTAAATACCTTTCTTTAAAATTGATTTTTTATTTTTAATTGTATGGCAATGTCTACATCTTGCCTCATATGATTCACTTGCGCCAACTAGAATAGTTTCGTCATCATAACTTGCAGGTTCATTATTCACAAGCCTTTGTGTTCTAGTTGCTGGTGAACCACATATATTACAAACTGCTGTAAGTTTTGTAACAAACTCTGCTTCTGTAATTAATACAGGCATTACTCCAAATGGTTCTCCTCTAAAATCAGTATCAAGTCCTGCAACCATTACTCTTTTGCCTTGTTTGGCTAAAACATCACAAACCTCTGTTACTGCTTCATCAAAAAATTGCACTTCATCAATTGCTACAACATCTGTATTATCATCTATGTAGTCAAATATATCTTCAGCTTTTTCAATAACTATAGCCTCAACACTACTTCCTGCATGCGAAACAACTTTTGTATTACTATATCTATTATCTATTGCAGGTTTAAATACTTTAATATTTTTTTTAGCAAACTCTAAAACTTTTATTCTTCTTATTAATTCTTCCGTTTTTCCTGCAAACATACAACCTGAAATAACCTCTACCCATCCAGGTCTATATTGATTATACATCATACTCATAATTTTACTCCTAACATATTCCCAAACAATTATAACACATAAAAATGATAGAATAAGTTATCATTTTGGCGTTTTATATTTTATAAAATTTTATTAATTTCATCAATTATTTATATTAAAAATTACTATTTAATTTCAACAAACAAAAAGTGGAACTTATTTTTAATATTTCCACTTTTATTTTTTCAATTTTAATGTTGAATTGTATCTTTATTTGTTTGATTTAAGTTTTAATGCTACAATTCCCAAAACAGAAATCAAGCTTATAACATAATAACTCAATGAACTAATATTTGTTGCAGTATTTGGAACTACATGTACTTTTAAAGCACCTTCAATCACACATGCTTGTTTTGATTCATTCCATACTTTTCCTTCATCAGCACATGTTAGTTTTGGCTCAACCTTTGTAACAGTTGGTGTTGTTGGTATTGAAGTAGGAATTGAATCTTTAATAAATTTCCATGTTCCTACAAATGTTAAATCACTATCAACCACTACCTGATTTGCAAGATTCCATCCAACAAATACCCATCTTCCTCCATTTTCATTAACACTTGGGAATGAAAGAGGTGGTACAACATTAGTTGTTGATTTTTGATTTATAAGTGTTGGAGGTAATAAACTAACTACTGATGCAGGTAATTGCACTCCTGAGTCTGATAAAAACTCATATTTAACATCAAATGTATCAATATATCCAAGTTTTAATAGATTAGAATACGTTCTTAAAACAGGTGTAAATGTGTATAAATTTGATGACCCCAAAAATGGTAAATTATGTACTCCTACAGAAGACCTTGCAACACCATCAACATATCCGGAAATTTTAAGAGTATCCATTCCGTTTGTTTTTGCAAGTTCTTTTACAACAGTATCATCAACAGTAAATATTTTTTTATTTAACTCTTCTTCAGATAAATTAGGAATCATTGTTTTAAGTTCTTCTTTTGTGTAAAGAACTAGTTCTGTACTTGTAATAACCTTTTCTGCAGCAGACTCTGTACTATCTGCATCAATAGAATTTATTCTTTCTACACCATCTCTTAGTATAGTTCTAATAACAAATTTATTGCTCTTATTTGGATTGCTTACCGCAAAAAACACATCAGGTGATGTATTACTTATAAGTGAGTTAAAAGAATCCTTTGTTGCACCTAGATTGCTTCCATCATTTGGATTTAAAATATCTAAATATCCATTGTCATCTCTTACATATAAAGGTCTATACGAATAATTTTTAAAACCTAAATAAAAATTATCTGGAATATTTACTCTATCATCAATTGTTATTGTTAAATCAATATGTGTGTATCCTGCATCTTTTCCTACTTTATCAGTCATCATTTCTACTGTTTTATAGTTTTCTGTCAATACACCTTTCCATTCATATCCAAATCCCGGATTAGCATATACAAGAAGTGCAGTTCTCTCATTCATTTCAAAAGATGATTTTAAAACAACTTCATGAACATCTGTATCTTTTGCTGTTTTATAGAAGTCTAAGATTGTAGTTGACTCAACATCAACATCTTTACCAGTTTCATCTAAAATCTTTTCCGTACCTGTTTCTACTTTACTAACTTCTGTAAATGGCAAAGCACTCTCTTCATCAACACTACCATTTATTTCTACATTCTTATCAGAGTTAATTAAATCTTTTAACCCAACTACATCTTCTACCTTACCATTAAGCATACTTAAAATACCCCAAATGTTACTTGAAGATACATTTAAATTTAAATTTACATATACAGCATATAGCTCATCATTTCCTGTTAAACCATTTGGAAACGCAGTTGATAATTTATCTTTTGGTAAATAAAGTCTTGCTCCATCTTGAACATCTCCATCAGCTTTTAAAGGCATATCTGTCCATCCGACAAAATTTGTTCTTAAGTGGTTAAATAAACCCTCATGTTCATCTCCACGACCAAGTTCACTATCCATGCTCGTAAAAGTTCTAATTTCACTTTTATTAAAACTATGTACATCACCAGATGTTCCAGAATATTGACCACTCATTTTTACTGTCAATGTTGATGCTGGTGCCAAACTTGCAGTATTAGCTGCTCTAAAGCTAGTTACACCTACAGATTCTGAAGTATTTTCATTTGTTTCTATTGGTGTATTAGTTGATTCTGATATATTAGAATTTATTGATTCTGCTGGTTGTTCTTTAGCAGATTCTTCCACAGTTAAACCTGAATCTGATACAGATTCACCAGCTTTATTTTCACTAGATTCTGCCTCTGTATTAGTTTGAGGTGTTTCATTATTGTTGGTTATTTCTATTGGTTGTTCTTCATTTGATGTTTCTGTATTTTCATTAGATTCTGAGATTGTTTCTGTCGATGTATTTTCACCACTTAAAACAGCCTCTTCTGTGTTTTCAGCTAATATTTCTGTTAAAGGTATTCCAGAAATCAAAAATATTATACTAAAAACAAAAAGTAAAAGTTTCTTTGTTTTTGACATATGCACATTCCCCCGTCCTACTTGATTATATAATTTTATGACAATATTTCAATAATTTTATTTTGGTTTTCAAACTTTTATTAAAAAAGTGTCTATCACAATTGGATAAACACTCTAATTAATAAATTATTTTTTTATTTTTAAAACTGCAATTCCCAAAACAGAAATCAAGCTTATAACATAATAACTCAATGAGCTAATATTTGTTGCAGTATTTGGAACTACATGTACTTTTAAAGCACCCTCAATCACACATGCTTGTTTTGATTCATTCCATACTTTTCCTTCATCAGCACATGTTAGTTTTGGCTCAACCTTTGTAACAGTTGGTGTTGTTGGAGTAGTTGGTTTTACTTCTGGAGTTACAGGTTTTACTCTATTATCAGTTACAAATTTAATGTTAACTGTATTAGATGAATCAACTCTATCTATACTCATACTTCTTGGTGCAAATAAATTTAATGGAAAAGGAAGTATAGCAGTATTTATTGCAGCTTTTCCATCAATATGTCCATCAAAAACCAATTCATCTCCTGTATCTTTGATTGCTTCTGCAACTGGTTTATTTATAGTGACATTAGTTTTATCACCGCTTGACAATATCATATCTCCAAAAATAAAGTCAGAAGATAAGTTATTTGTTCTATATGCTTGGTTAGAACCACCATCTTGTCCATAGTTTCTTAAAGTAGTTCTAATAATAAATGTTTTAAATTTATTTGGATTGTCAAAGCTGAATGTTGCACTCTTTTCTCCACTTAATGGTAAAGTATCGATTGTTTTAACAACATTATAGTTCTCATCTAAAACAGCACGTGCCATAAACAATCCACTTGTAAATGTTACATTATTGAATGCAGTTGCTACATCTACTCTTGGATCTAATTTTACATGTAAATCAACATAACTATACGCTGTTGGATTTTGACCACCAAAATCAGTAATTCCCTCTGCTGTTTTTAATAATCCAACAGGATTTGCTGCAACAATAGCTGCAACTTTATTATTACTGAATCTAAAGTGTGTATCTAAAGAAACTTCATAAGCATTTGTTGAAGGATTGAAATAAACCGTTGCAGTTTTTGCAGGAGTTCCTGATTCAAATCCTAAACTCTCTTTAACTTCTGAATTTGGTAAAGTTTCTTCAGCTGTCATTGATTTATTAATTTCAATCATTCCAGTTAACTCTGATTCTAATGCAAGTGCATCAAACATGCTTGCATATACTGGATATAATGGCTTATTTGCATCACCATTTTCAACAAGAGTTTTTACTGTTTCACCATAGCTATATATTGTTTCTTCTGGGGCACCAGTATAATTTTCAACAGGTGTCCAACCTAAAAATATTTTTCTATATGTTCTAATATGCCAGTTTGAGTCTCCCCATCCATCAGGCATGCCAATCACATCATTTTCACTTTGATAGCTTTTTGTAGCTTCTGCAGTATTATCATTAATTTTCATAGTTAATGTTGTATAACCTGCTGGTGCACTTGCAGTTGTAACTGGTGCAGTTATTCCACTACTTCTAAAGCCTGTTGAGCCAGTTGTTGTGACTGGTGTAGCTTGAAGTGCTGCTGGTGCAACATTAGTAGACACTTCTTCTTTATTTACTTCTGCACTTGTTGTAGTTGCTTCCTCAGATGTTTCTTCTTTATTCTCAACTTCTATTGGTTGTTCTATATTTTCAGAAGGTGTATTTTCTGATGTTGTATTTTCACTTGGTTGCTCAACAACTGTTTCAGTTGGTTGAGTTTCTTCTGTATTTTCTGGTAATGTTTGTGTTTCAACATTTGTAGTTTCATTTACTTTTTCAGCTGTTTCATTAGTTGTTTCAACTGGTTGTAAATCTTCAGTTGTGCCTTCTGCAAAAACATTTGTCATTGAAGAACTTACAACAATTAAAACAGAACAAAATAACGCCATACACGTTTTAATAGTTTTTTTCATTTTACCTCTCCCCGCTTTTAAAAATTATATACGTATTTATTGCAATTGCAATAAAAATATTCTTATTACATTAATTCTTAAGATTTGATTTTTAGATTTCAACATTAATTTGCCACATCATTCCGAATTTATCTACAAATCCAGCATATGCAGGTGACCATGGAACTTCTTGTAATTCCATGAATATTTTTTGGCAATCTTCTGTTAAATTTTGATAATATTTTTTAGCTGTTTCAACATCTTTTGCGATTATTGTGGCAGCCATATTTGTTCCACCTTTATATTCAAATTCAGGATTTTCATCAGATAATTGAATTCTTATACCATCAACATAAAGTTGAGCATTCATAACTAATTTTTTATATTCATCTGGGCATTCTGGCATAAAATCTCCAAAAAGAGTAAGCGATTTAACTTCTGCATTTAATTTTTCTTTATAAAATTCTACTGCTTCTAATCCGTTACCGTTAGTAACAAAATAAACTCCTATCTCTTTAATCATTTTATTTTACCTCTCTTATTGCATAATAATTTTCTTCTTCATCACAGAAATTAAATACTTTTCCTTCAAACACATTTACGATTGGATTAGCTTTTACTCCATTTTTAATAAACATGTTGTATGTATTTTCGATATCTAAGCTAGACATTAAAATTGATGGATTTCCTAATCCAACTTCTGGGCTTACTTTAGAAACAAACTCTTTACTATGTAGCACAAATTGAACGTCTGATTTTTCTTCAGGTGCAATAACATAAGAAAAATATTTTACCCCTTCGTATTCGTTAACTAATTCTTCAATTAGTTTAAAACCCACTTTATTTATCCAAAAATTTTTTGCATTTTCTGTATCATTTACATATAGCATTACTTGCCCGATTGATTTAATCATAGTTTCTCCTTTTGTTTATATTAAAACCAGCTAATAATATCAAATTGAATTTTTTTATTCCACTTGTTTGCTCAAAAAAAAATTGTGACTATTTTTTATAATCACAATTAATTTTTATTTTTAAATTTTGTTTTTAAAATAAACAATCCAGACACAGAAATAAGTATTGTTACTATGCTCATTAATATATTTGATTTGCTTCCTGTATTAGGAACTTTATGAGCGTATTTACTTACTAAAACTTCTTTAGCAACACACATTTGTTTTGTTTCATTCCATACTTTACCTTCATCTTCGCAAGTTAATTTTGGTTTTGATGTACTTGCAGGTTTTACATTTGTAACAGTTGAAGTTTTTGCATTATTTACTGATGGAGTTGGTGTAGGAGTTGATGGTATTGGTGTTACTACTGGTGGAGGTGTTACTGGATTTGCTTCAAACTTCCATTTTCCGACAAACTCCACATCTGTATCTATAATTGAAAATGCATTTTGATTCCAACTTTCAAACTTCCATACGCCTCTATTAACATTATCAGTGTAATCTGATAAATCAACATTTTGTGGAGTGACAACTTCTCTTGTTGGATGTTCACTTACTTGAGGTAATCTATTTTTTATTGCATCAGGCAATGCTATTTGACTATCTGTAGTAAATTTGTATGAAACCTTTCTAAGAATTCTTTCATATTTTAATGTTGTTGCAATTTCATTTGGTGAAACTGAGTCTGCTCCTTCAGTTTCTTGTACTCCAGTCCAATTAAATTCAAGTTTTTTTGTTATTGGATTTTGTGGGTCTTGAGTGTTCGGATAATTAGCAACAGCAAGAAAACTTCCATTTACTGTTCCACTAATTTTATAGTTTGTATTATGTTTTGCCCAATCCTCTACTTCAATCCCTTTTATTGTTAAAAATAAATCTTTTTCTTTTTCTAATGCAATTTTTAATAATGCAAAACTAGGGTAATCCCCAATAGGGTAGTTTGACTTTAACTGAAAATTGACTTTAATCTTTTTATTGTCCAAATTAGGTTCAACACGAGCTATTTTCCACATTCCATCATATGTACTGGCATTTAATGAATCTCCATTTTTTACATAGCTCCTAAGTTCAACATTACTTTCATTCACTTTATCAATATTAAACACACCATCAAATGTGAATTCTGCAGTAAATTCAGTAGCTATATCTAAAAAATTAATAAATTGATACAACTCCTCTTTATTAAATTCTCCAAGTTCTTTTGCGGCAACTTCTTTTAGTTGTTCATTTATTTTTGAAGTATTTAAAGATGCTCCCAAATACAATTCTTTTTCAGGTTCTTTCATCTTAAATGGTTCATCATTTGTTGAATCAAAACTAACATTATCTTTACTTAAATATAAATCCCCTTCTAAATTCTTTGTTTCTGCAAATGCGTTTATAGTAAAAAGTGTAAAAATTAAACAAAAAGAAAGAATTATTTTTGTACTTTTAAACATTGTATTATATCCTCCATTACTCAGGGGTTATTATCTCATCATACTATATACAATTCAACTTAAAGTGGCTTTTCTTAAAGTTTTTTAAGATTTACTCTTTTACTAAATCCAAAAATTTAAATTAAAAAATCCTTCTTCTTATATAAAGATGAAGGATTTAATCATTATTTCTTTATTTTTTTAATAACTATTAAGCCAGCAATAGACAACATACTTAATATGTAATTACCAAATAAACTTCCTAAACTTGATGTATTTGGAACTTTATATGCGTTTGATTTAACAGTTGTTGCAACTACACACATTTGTTTTGATTCATTCCATACTTTTCCTTCATCTGCACATGTCCATTTAGCTTTTGGTTGAACAGTTGTTGTTTTCACAGTTGTAGGAGTTGAAGGTGTTGGAGTTGAAGGGTTACTAGGAGTTTTTAATGTAAATTTCCATTTCCCAACAAATGTAATATCATCAGCCTCAACAGTCGCATTCGCTTTATCCCAACCTACAAATGACCAAGTTCCATTATTTGCAACATCTTCATAGTTACTAACATTAATTGCACTTGTATCAACTAAAGTTTTAGTTGGAATTCTTGCATCTTGTGGCAATCTTGCAATAAGTTCTGCAGGAAGATTAAGTGTTGTGCCGTCAGCTTTTTCAAAACTATATTTAACAGTTCTTAATTGTCTCACAAATTTCAAAGTTGCACCTACACCGTTTGTTACAACAGAGTCTGCTCCACCTGCTTTTTGTGCAAGATTCCAAGTTAGTTGAATATCTCTTGAAACACCCATAGCAGATGCTTTTGAACTAAATGAACCACTTAAATCACCCTTAACAGAATAATTTGTTTCATGAAGGACATTATCCTTTATTTTAACATTTTCAAGTTCTAAGAATAGGTTTGGTTCTGCAACAATTGCATTTCTTAATGCTTCATATGTAGTAAAGTTACTTCCATCTATTGAAAAATTTATTACAAAAGAGGTTTCACCTTCTCTTGCACTATTTATACTCCAAATACCATTGTATGCTTCAGGTTGTCCGGTTGCATCATTGTATTTTTTTAACACAGGTAATGCTGCACCTGCATCTAAGCCTGAATCTAATGTGATTACCACTTGGAAAGTTGATACTGTATCAGTAAGACTTATTTGACTATACAATGCTGGGTTATTAAATGATCCTAAAATATCAGCTGCAACTTGAACAACTTGATCTCTTATTTTTGAAACATCTAAAAATGAGCCAACTTTTATAGTATTTATAGGTTCCTCAACAACTATTGGTTGTTGTGTTGTTGTATCATAATTTGTTCCATCTTTGCTGATAAACATATCCCCATCTAGTGTTGTCTCAGCTTTGTATACACTTGCAGCATTTACACCATTTCTCAGATTCAAAACACTTTCAGCACTAGGTTGCGTTGCTGGTTGAGATGCTGTTGCATCTGCTGGTTGTGCTGTAGTATCTGTAGGTTGAGCAGTTGTATCTGCAGGCTGTGCTGTTCCACTTGTTGATGATGCACTAGCATCTGCATTTTCTGTACTACCTGCTTCAGTTCCTGTATTACTTGTAGCATCTGTACCAACAGGTTGTTCTGCAAATACATTGACATTTAAAATTGATAAAGAAAAAATAAGTGCCAATGCAAATTTAAAAATACTTTTTTTCATAATATCTCCCCACTTTATCTTAAATATTATCCTACATAACCAATGAAAAGACAACCTTTGACTCTGAATTTTAGAATACGTTTTTCATAAACTCTCATTAACTGAGATTAATTCAAACAAAAAATACAGGGTTTTATAACTCCTGCATTTTGCTAAATTTATTTCTTTTTTCTAAATTTCAATCTTAAAATTACCAATAAAATAAATCCCACTGCTGCTATTACAATATATATTCCAAGAGATTCTCTACTCCCTGTATTAGGAATTACTCTTAAAACATTGTTTAAACAAGCTCCTTTTGACTCATTCCAAACCTTGCCTTCATCAGCACATGTCACTTTTTTACTTGTACTTGATGAAGTTATAGATGTGTTATTTGTTGTTGATTGTTTATCGTTCTTCACAAATCTCCAAGAACCTGTAAATGTAATATTGTCATTACCAATTTTTATACTATTTTTATCCCAGCCTACAAATTTCCAAACACCATCTTTTTCTGCAACTGGAAAATCACTTATATCAATATCATTTACATTAACTTCTGTATCAAAAGCAACATTTGTTTTATTTTTATTTGATAATCTATCAAGCAAGCCAGCTGGCAATGTATCATTTGCATTTTCTGATTTAAAATTATAAGAAACATTTTTTGTTTCAAGTAATCTTACTGTCAGCGCAATATCATTAACATCTTTTAAATATAAGTCTTTTCCATCTCCTTGAACTGCTTGCCAATCAAACTCAAATGATTTTTCCAAATTACCTACACCTAAAATAGAAACTTTAGCATCTGAATAAAAACTTCCATTAACAAACCCATATAGTGAATAATATTCACCATTGTTAACTTCACTACTATTCAATTTTGCATTATTAAGCTCTAAAAATAAATTTGGCTCATTTGAAACTAAATCATAAATTTCCTTAAAATTATTAATTACGACACTGTTCTTTAAACCAAAATCAACTTGTACTAATTTGTACTCTTGTCCATTAGAATCTACATAAGTTTCATCTTTTTTAATATTTTTAATTTCGTATATTCCATTATAATCAACAATTGCTAAATTAGAATCTACAGCTCTTAAACGTATTGAATTATTGTCGATTGAATTAACATCAAACTCTTTTTCAAAATAAATGTATGAAGTAAAGGCTGTATCTAAATTTTCAAGCTTGATATTTTCATATACAAGAGGATCATTCATATGGTACGGATCTAAAATCTCCTTTGCAATATTATTGATTTGATCCTTTATTTTGCTTGTTTCCAAATAAGCTCCTATAAAAATTTTATTATCTCTATTTTCAACAACATAAGGTGCTGTATCTGTACTATCATAATCTGTATTTTCATCTGGTGCTACACTTAAATCACCTTCTAGGTCAACCAATTTAACATCTTTTAAATATATTGATAAGTACATATCACTTTCATTTGGGTGATTTACATCATTAAAACCATTCCTTTGTTGACCACCCCATGATATCTCAAATTTTTCACTTACAAAAACTCCTAAACTGTTATTTACTGTTGCCTTTGTAGATAAATTACCAGTAATTAACCCTGTCACTTCATAACTCTTATTAGCAGTTGAACCATCTAAAAAACTTAATCCATTAATCATTAATCCTAAATCATTCATAGAATAAACTTTGTCATATAAATCTTTAAAAGTTAAAAAAACATTGTCATAAACCTTAAATTCAACATTTAAAGTTTTTGTTCCATTTGCTTCATTTATAATATTTGAGCTATTTATATAAAACAATTCATTATGAACACCTAAATTATTTGAACCACTAAAATTATTCAAACTTAAACCAATATTTGATAAATCAATTTCAGATGGAAAATTAAATTTGGCTGAAAAAGTTAAATTTGTTTCACTTAAAATTATATTTTGATATCTCGAATATTCATTTTTGCTTCCAAGTTTTTCACTTGCAATATTATTTAGTTCAGTTTTTATTGAATCAATATATAATTCGCCTAAAATACTAAATTCTTCCTTTGTTCTATTTACAACAAACATACTTGATTCTGTACTTGAAAAAGAAACACCATCATACCCTATTAGCAAATCTCCTTCAACAGTATAATTTTTTGTGTTTATCGTTTCAGCATGCGTATAAAAACTAAAACCAGATAAAATCACAAAAAATAACAAAAATACCTTTAAAACTGTGCTTTTCATACATTTCCCCCTATATAAAAACTATAATCAAATTATTCCATAATTACGATATTTTTACAATCCGAACATGTATGTTTTTATTCCCCAACAAAACAAAAAAATGAAGCCAATTTTGACTTCATTAATAATCTTTATACTTTAATAAATTGTTCAACGTCAATGACAAATATTGTGGCACCACCAACTTGAACTTCAACAGGAAAACTTGCATATCTTCCTATATCATAGCTTGCTGTAGAAGGAACTATTTCTGTTCTGCGTTTACTCTCGTTTCCGATTATTTTTATTACATCATCAACATTCTTATCTTCAGTACCTATAATCATTGTTGTATTACCTGCTCTTAAAAAACCACCTGTTGTCGCAAGTCTAGTCACAGAATAATTTGCTTTATTTAATGCAGAAGAAACACTTGAACTATCATCATTAGAAACAATCGCTAAAACTATTTTCATAAATATGCCTCCTATTCAATTATATTTTAACACATCAAACATTAAATTTAAAAAATAATATATCTCCATCTTTTACTATATAATCTTTTCCTTCTTGACGTAACTTACCGTTTTCTTTTATTGCGGTTTCACTTTTAAATTGCATCAAGTCATCATAACTATATGTTTCAGCTTTTATAAACCCTCTTTTAAAATCTGTATGTATTACACCAGCACATTCAGGTGCACTCATGCCTTTTTTAAAAGTCCATGCTCTACATTCAGCTTCACCAACAGTAAAATATGTTTGTAAGTCTAATAAATGATAAGCAGCTTTAATAACTCTATCTAATCCACTTTCACTTATTCCCAATTCCTCTAAAAACATTTCTTTTTCATCTTTATCTAATGCTGATAACTCTTCTTCAATTTTTGCGCTTACTGCAATTACATCACTACCCTCTTTTTTTGCAAACTCTTTAACCTTTAAATAGTTTTCATTATTCTCAGGACTTGCAATATCACTCTCTGCAATATTCGCAACATATATAACAGGCTTTGATGTTAAAAGATTAAAAGTTCTAGCCAAAATTTCTTCATCTTTGCTAAGTTCTACACTTCTTGCAGGTTTATCACTTTTTAATGCATCAATCAATCGTTTTAAAATGCCGTATTCAAACATTGCATCTTTATCTTTCGCTTGTGCTTTTCTTTCAATTTTAGATATTCTGTTTTCTAAACTTTGTAAATCCGCAATACCTAATTCTAAATTAATTATTTCAATATCTCTTATCGGATCAACTCCACCCTCAACATGGGTAATATCAGAATTTTCAAAACATCTTACAACATGAACAATTGCATCAGTTTCTCTAATATTAGATAAAAATTGGTTACCTAAACCTTCTCCCTTACTTGCACCTTTTACAAGCCCAGCAATATCTGTAAATTCAAAAGTTGTATACACTGTTTTTTTAGGTTTAACAAGCTTAATTATTTCATTAAGTCTTTTATCTGGTACTTCTACTACTCCAACATTTGGCTTGATTGTCGCAAATGGATAATTTGCAGCTTCAACTTGTGATTTTGTTATTGCATTGAATAATGTAGATTTACCAACATTTGGAAGTCCTACTATACCTGCTGTTAATGCCATTAGTTTACCTCTTTCCCTTCTGTATGTTTAATTATTCTTTTCATTTTTCTTTCAAACTCTGTTCTAGGAAACATAACTGAACTGCCACATCCTAAACATTTTATTTTAATATCTGCACCCATCCTAATAATTTTCCATTCTTTTGATTTTCTACAAGGATGTTCTTTTTTCATTTCAACAATATCATCTAATCCATACTCAACCATTTATTTTCTCCTTATTTAAATATGCTTTAAATGTATTTGATAAAAGCATTGCAATTGTCATTGGACCAACTCCTTTAGGTACAGGTGTTATATAAGACGCAACCTCTTTTACATCATCAAAATCGACATCCCCAACTAATTTACCTTCACTATTTCTGTTAATACCAACATCGATTACAACTGCATTATCCTTAACAAATGTCTTATCAACAAACTTTTCTCTACCTATCGCAACAATCAAAATATCTGCACTCTTTGCAATTTCTTTTAAATTTTCTGTTTTTGAATGACAAATAGTTACTGTTGCATTTTCATCTAGTAATAATTTTGCAACTGGATTACCGACTAATTTGCTTCTACCTATTACTACAACTTTTTTACTTTTAATAGTAATATTACTTCTTTTTAAAAGTTCAACAATACCTAATGGTGTACAAGGTATCATTCCATCTTCCTTTAAATATAACTTACCTATATTATACGGATTTAAACCATCAACATCTTTAAAACTTGAAATAGATTCCATAACTCTATTTTCATCAATATGTGAAGGAAGTGGCATCTGCACAAGAATACCATCAATTTTTTCATCATTATTTAGTTCATTTATTTTTAATATTAATTCTTTTTCACTTGTGTTTTCATCTAAGTGAATTATTTGTGAATCCATACCTATTTCATTACACGCTTTTTCTTTACCTTTTATATATGAAAGAGATGCAGGATTATTACCAACTAATACTACACATAAAAATGGGATTTTCTTTTTTTCTCTTTTTAAAAGTTCAATTTGTTCTTTTAATTCATTTTTAACATCTTTTGCGATTAAATTTCCATATATTATTTCTGCCATCAAAAACTCCTATCAATTTCCTTTAAAGATTATAAATCATTTGAATCAATAATTATAGTTATTGGTCCATTATTTATTAAATTAATATTCATTTCTGCTTGAAAAATACCCTCTTTACAGATTACATTATTATTTCTTAAACATTCATTAAAATACTCATACAATTCTTTTGCAACATCTGGTTTTGCAGCACTAATAAAACTTGGTCTAAAGCCTTTTTTACAATCTCCATAAAGTGTAAATTGAGAAATAGAAAGAACTTCTCCACCAACCTGATTTAATGATAAATTCATTTTCCCATCAATGTCATCAAAAATTCTTAAGCCTGCAATCTTTCTTGCGACTTTTTCAACAGTTAATTTATCATCCCCATCTTTTATACCAACTAAAAGTAAAAAACCTAAATTAATTTCATTAATAAGTTTTTTATCAACTTCTACACTTGCTTTTGAAACTCTTTGTACTACAACTTTCATAAAACAACTACCTCTTTCTATATATTATTATATAATTAAATATAATTAAGAGGAAAAATATATGATTGAACCACTAGCTTTTAGAGTAAGACCAAATTCATTAGATGAAATTTTTGGTCAAGAACACTTGATTGGTGAAAATAAAATAATTACAAAAATGATAGAGAACAAAAGATTATTTTCTATGATTTTTTATGGTCCACCAGGTTGTGGGAAAACCACTTTAGCAACCGTAATCGCAAACTCATTAAACATGCCTCATAAAACTTTTAATGCTGTAACAGGAAACAAAAAAGATTTAGATTCTATTTTTTTACAAGCTAAACTAAGTAACGGTTTAGTTTTAATAGTTGATGAAATACATAGATTAAATAAAGATAAACAAGATTTACTGTTACCTCATATAGAAGAAGGTTTAATAACAATCATTGGTGCTACAACCGCAAATCCTTTTTTCTCAATTAATCCAGCAATAAGAAGTAGATGTCAAATTTTTGAAATAAAACCTTTAGATGAAAAAGATATTGAAAAAACTATTTTAAGAGCCCTGTCTTTACCTGAAGGTTTAAATAATAGGTTAACTATTGATGATGATGCATTAAATTTAATAGCCAAAAAATCTAATGGTGATGTTAGATATGCACTAAACCTTCTAGATATACTATCAATTTCTACTGAAGAAAATATTGATGTATCCTTAGTAAAAAAATATGGGAATATGAATAATGTTAATACATTTAAAGATGGTGATGGACATTATGACATTCTAAGTGCATTTCAAAAATCAATTAGAGGAAGTGATGTTAATGCTGCATTATACTATCTTGCAGTATTAATACAATCAAGAGATTTAGATTCTATTGAAAGAAGGTTGCTTGTGATTGCCTATGAAGATATTGGTCTTGCAAATCCATCTGCAATCGCAAGATGTATAAATGCAATTGATGCTTCAAAAAGAGTCGGTTTCCCAGAGGCATCTATACCTTTGAGTGTTGCAGTGATTGATTTAACTTTATCGCCTAAAAGCAGATCTGCTTGTGAAGCAATACATAGTGCCAATGATTTAGTAAATGAATCATATTATAAAATACCTGATTACTTAAAATTAAATCCTACAAATTTAAATGATGACGAAAAATACAAATATGATTTAAAAGATACTTGGCCGTATATTCAATATCTTCCAGAACAAATTAAAGACATAAAGTTTTTTAAACCATATATTAATAGTTCATATGAGAAGCAACTTTTTGAAAATTATAAGACTCTTGCAAACATAAAAAGGACATCTAATTTGAAAAAATTAAATTCGATCAAACATAAATAACTAGTGATAATATTCACTAGTTTGCTTTTTTTACTTAATTTTTGTTATGATTTTCATTAAGTTGAAAGGAGTTTTCAGATGATTCAACTCAAAAAAATAGCTATATATTGCTTGTTATGTATTATGTTTATAACAATTTCAGCAAATAAAAATATAGTTAATGCTAATGAAATTGAAATAGAAAAAAACGAAATCAGTGTGATTGTACCAATCAACCATGCAGATATGCCAAACCTTATAAAAACACAAATATTGAATGAAATTGTTAAAATAGATAAAACAATCATTCTTGAAAATGTTGATTTTGATAAAACATCTTTTTTTATAGAAGACCATTTAGATGGAACAAAGGTTTCAAATGTCAAAAAAAAGGTATTATTGAATATTGTAAATAAACAGGATGTACAAACATTAACCACAAACTCAATGAGTTTAGATGTAAACTTTGAATTCATTGATACAACAATACCAGAGTTAGTTTTAACACAAGATAAAGTTGATGTTGCATTAAATGATGTATTTGATCCATGGGTTTATGTTAAATATGCATACGATAATTCAAAGGTATATCCTACAGTTGCAATAATAAACAATGTTGATGTATCAACCGTTGGAAAATATGAAGTTATTTTTGCAGCAAGTGATGAAAGTGGAAATAGATACCAAACTGTTTTAGAAGTTAATGTAACTAAAGATGCACAAAGAGTTTCAAATGTTGTATATAGTGGAGATGATATTCAATATATGCTTGATTTGATTAATGCAGAAAGAAGCAATATCGGACTTGAACCTTTAGCCCTTGCAGATGAAAACGGACAATTGGCAGTTGCAATTAGAGCAAATGAAGCTGCAGGTTATTTATCTCACTATAGACCTGATGGTTCTCATTATAAAACTGCACTTATTGATCAAAATGTAAGTTTTTCAAATAGTCCATTAGAAGTATTAACCTATGCTGGTAGCTCAGTCGAATCAAAATTCAACTGGTGGATGAGTTCGAAAAATCATCGTGCAATTTTAATGAGTGATGGGAACTATAAAACAGTTGCCATTGGATATAGCGGAAGCATGTGGTGTGCAATTGTATATTAAATTTTAACCCTGTAAAATTCAGGGTTTTTTTATTTACTAAATAAAATATAATTAAAGTGGAGGATATAATATGACTAAAGTTGGAATAATACTTGCGAATGGTTTTGAAGAAATTGAAGCAATAACTACAATAGATATTTTAAGAAGATTGGATATTAACTGTGAGATGATTTCATTAAATAGTTTGGAAGTAACTGGTTCTCATGGAATAAAAGTTATATGTGATAAAAAGCTAGATGGTAGTATAGCTGATTATGATGTGATTATTCTACCTGGGGGATTACCTGGAGCTACAAATCTAAAAGAGGATGAATATCTAATATCTTTAATCCAAAAAGCAAATAATAAAAACAAATATATTTGCGCAATATGTGCAGCTCCTATAGTATTAGAAAAAGCAGGATTATTAAAAAATAAAGAATACACATCATATCCTGGGTATGATAATGAGTTAAAATCTGGAGTGTATAAAGAGGATATTGTAGTTGTATCAGAAAATATTATTACAAGCAGAGGTCCAGCAACATCATTTGAATTTGCTTATAAAATTGCACAAATTTTACAAAAAGATACCTCAGCACTTGAGAAAGGAATGCTATATAATTTTTTAAAAGAAAAGGGTGTGTAAAAACACCTTTTTAACATAATTTATTAAAAATACTTAAGCAAGCTTAAGAAAGATTAAGAATAATTATCAATAATATGATATAAAATACCATTGTTACAAGAGGTAATGCACATGAAAAAAAGAAGGAAAATTACAAGAAAAAGAAAAAATAATACAACTAAAGTACTCGCAAGTATTCTTGTTCTGTTGATTTTCACTTTATCTATAGCTCTTGGGATCTTGTTTATACAAAATCAATTTGAAAATAAAAATCTTAGACATACCCTTGGAAAAGGTAAATATGCTGAAGAAAAAATTGAAAAAGGTTTTGAAGTACTATTAGTTGATAATATACCCACAATAAAAATCAAAAAAGAAACTCTACAACTTAATTCATCATTATTTACTACTGATGAACAAGAAAAAATAAAAAAACAGTTTGTTTATAATATTTATTCTCAAAAAGATATGTTGGGCGATTTATATAAAGATGGAGTTTTTCTAAATGAACTTAGTGACTTCAATTCATATTTTAGCCAATCATCATTTGATGATGAATTTATAACACTTACTCACCCTAATACCGAAGGTCTACCTCTTTTTATACAAATCCCTTATAACAATAGTGCAAATTTTATTAATTTCGTATTTAAAGATAAAGGATTTATTGCAGACACAATTGAGGATGCCCCTGAGATAAAAGAAAATCCAATTGAGATTGATCCAAATAAACCAATGATTGCATTAACATTTGATGATGGACCATCAAAAAAATATACTTTAGAGATTTTAAACAAACTTAATGAATATAACGCACATGCAACATTCTTTGTACTTGGAAATAGAATAAAAGGTAATGAAGATATAATTAGTGCCATAGTTGATTCTGGATCAGAAGTTGGTGGACACTCATGGGATCATCAATATTTAACAAAAGTTGATGATGAAGAACTAGATAAACAATTCAATTTGGTAAATGATTTAGTTAAACAAGCTACAAATGGTAGATATTCAATTAAAACATTTAGACCTCCATATGGTGCAGTAAATGACCATGTAAAAAGTAAATCTCCATATCCTTTAATAATGTGGGATGTAGATACACTTGATTGGAAAGTTAAAAATAAAGATAAAGTAATTAAAAATATTCTAGACAATGCAAAAGATGGAAGTATTATTTTAATGCATGATATACACGGAACATCTAAAGATGCAGCCCTTGAAGTTATTCCAATGTTAGTTGAACAAGGTTATCAATTAGTTAGTGTTGAAGAATTATTAACCGCAAAAGGAATTCCTCTTGAAAATGGAAAAGTATATTATAATGCAAGATAAACTATAGAAATTAAAAAAATTAACCTCTTATAATAGAAGTTAATTTTTATTTTTATATTTTAAATACTTTTTTCAACAAAATAAATGTTGCGCTAAAGCACATAAGTGCATATCCTGTAATATTTAGACTAACACTTGTATTAGGAACTTTATAAGACATATTTTTTATTTTATTGGTTTTTACTACACACATTTGTTTTGAATCATCCCAAACTTTACCTTCATCTTCACATGTTTTTTTAATTTCTGGCGTTGGGCTTGGTGTTACTTTAGGCGTTGGTGTTGGTAAAGGTGTTGGTTTAATTACCTCAGGTATTTTTTTATTTGTGATATTTAAAATTTTAATTGATTCGTCCGTACTTACTAATTCTATAGATGTTTCTTCATTTAATATTTCATAGCCTGAAGGAGCTTCAACTTCTTTAATAATATATGTTCCTAATGGCAATTTACTGCTATATGCAACTCCATTAGAGTCTGTTGTGATTGTTTCTAAAACATTTCCATCTTTTCTAATTTCAAACTTTGCACCTTCAAGTTTTTTATTCGCATCAACTAAATCACTTTTTTCAATTGATAATTTTCTATCTCTTTGACAATATGATTTTCTTGCATCAGCACCACCTGCTAAACTAGAGAACGTATCTTCCATTATCTTGTTAGATACTGTATGGTTAGTATTCGCAGAATTTGTAATAACAACATTAAATCCACTGCTTATTGTTCTTTGTGTTTCAACCATTACACCATCTGCATTTTGTTCTTTTCTAGATAGATAATTATTTTTTAAATAAAATATATATCTTTTAGATGTTGATTCCATAGGCATTTCATATTTTGTAAAACCTTGTAAACCATCCAGTTTTGCGAATGTGTCTGTCACATCATTTAATTTGTCAAATTCTATATTAAATGTATCTGGAATTTGATAATCATCAGGAACTTCAAAAATTTTAAATATACTTTGATCATTTAGTGGTGTAACATATTCACCATTTTCAACACCACTTATATATTCAACAGCAAATCCATCAGAAAATGCTTGACCTCTTGGATTTAATATCCCAATTTGTTCATAAGTTTTATCATTAGGATTAATATTCAAAAATCTAGAGACCAAACTGAATGTATTTCCTTGCATTCTTTCATCATAGTTTGCGCCATAATCTATTTCATAAGTATAACTAATTTCTTTATTCGCAAATTTATCTTTAAATGTGTATGCACCATTATATTTTACTATATCCGATTTTATTATCCATCCTTGTTCCAAATCGAAATCAACACTGTTAACTTTTTCAATAAAATCGCTCAATACATAGGTAATTATATTTTTAGAAGCATCATAAAATGCATACGCAAAAACTTCTGAAACTCCTTGTGGATTAACTACATATATATCATCAACTTTTATAGCTTCCGGAATTAAAAACCCCCCAAGTCTACTAGCTTTGTCCAACTCGTATGTAAAATAATCTCCTTCTTTAATCGTTCCATCATTTGTTATATTTGCAATAACATTTTCTTTAATATATGAACTCTCATTCAACCTATTTGTATTTAAAATACCCATGTTGCCTGTCGCAAAGTCATATCCAAATATTACCTGTTCAAGTTTATCAACTCTAACTTTTTCATTTATGTTGTTGTATATTGCACAATTTAAATTATCCATACTTTCTGCATTTGCATAAAAAAAGCTTGTTGATATTAAAAACAATACTAAAACAAAGCAAAAAAATCTATTAAGTAATCTCTTCATGATATACCTCTCCCCACGTATAATGTATTTAATACACATTAAGTTTATTCCTTTGTAAAAAATTTATCAACGATTTTTTTAATTTTATTAAGTTATTCACCTGTTTTTACAATCCATTTAAACACATAAACTTTGTACTTTTTTGTGGTTTACAATAAAAACTTTACAACCATAAAAATTACCTTCTAGCATTTGTTTTTATTTATTTATTGCTTATAATTAAATTAGAACTAGCAATGTTGTTTGTAATAATCTTATATGATATAAGATGATGGTTATGAGTTATTACAATCTACAATGTTTTAAAAACAGATTAATTTATATTAAATCAA
Source organism: Erysipelotrichaceae bacterium (assembly GCA_022772735.1). Taxonomy (GTDB): domain Bacteria; phylum Bacillota_I; class Bacilli_A; order Erysipelotrichales; family Erysipelotrichaceae; genus UBA9076. The sequence goes on along the minus strand of JALEZD010000003.1, from coordinate 34,973 downwards.
ATAATAAAATCTAGAATGTTCAAATATAGTTGTACAAAGGACACTTTATTAGTACTTTTTAATAAATATTTCTAATTTAGTTCTTTTTTATACAATGTTTAAATTTAAATCAAAATTAAATAAAGTTTACTTTTATTGTCAGTTAGTTATCAAAATTATAGAGAAATTGGAGTGTATCGATATGAAAATAAACAATATAAATTTATTAGTAGTAATAATATTAGTTATTACTGATTTCTTCTTAAAAAAACACATCGGCAAAAATGAAATATTTTTAGAGCTAAACAAATATAAATTTAAGTTTATACTGGCAGGAATATTACTACTATTATTAATTTATTCAATAATGAGTCGAAAATATTTATTATTTATTTTTTGGCTAATCATACTAAAAATAATTGATAAGTTTATATACATATATAAAAACAAGAAAATTTAGAATTGTGTAGTATATAAGTGATTGTAGAAAGGAATGATTAGTTTGAAAAAATATTTATTACTAATACTAACTACACTGGTTATAGGTTGTAGTAATCAAAAAAAAGTTGAAACTACTACCGTACCAACTTCAACTTTTGAAACAGTTATGACTGTTGAGCCAACTGCTTCACCTAATGAAACTGTTTCTAATGATTCAGATATTCCAAAAGAGGCTCTTGAATCTAATGTTCAAGAAATACTTAATGATAATAGTCTAAATAAGTTTGTTGCTACATATGATGATGAAGCACTTACAATAGATTGTTACTTTATTACACATAATGGACAGAGTGTAGAGCTTGATCCTAATTTAGGAGCTGAAATATATTTTGTACCCGTGTTTGGTGAGTATAAGAAAAATGATGTAATTGGATTATACGAAGATGAAGTAACAGATAAAACAGTTTTACAACCTAAAAAAATTAAAAAAGCTGTAGTATTTTACGAACCACAAAAATAAACAATTAAAAATAGAGATGAATGCAAAAAACATCTCTGTTTTTTTATCACTTATGTAATATTACCAATTTATAACTCACAATATTGTTGTGATTCTAACAAAATAACCAAGTTTTCTAAAGTGATTGTTAGCCAAACTAATAATTTCATCATCTTTACTTATTCCAAATACAGTAGAACCCGAACCCGACATAAGAGCTCCATCAAACCCAAATTCTAACAGCTTTTCTTTTATTAGTTTTATTGATGGTACAAGTTTAAAAGATGGTTGTTCTAATGAATTACCTAAATTTTGTATCACACTTTTATAATCACCATTTTCTAAAGCAATTTTCATTAGTTCTGTATTAGGATGAACTATACTATTAAAATCCAAACTAGAAAATGCAAGTTTAGTTGAAACTCCTTTTTTTGGTTTTACTAACAAAATTTTATACTTTTCTTTCACTTTAAATGGTTTTATCTTTTCACCAATTCCTTCAACAATCGCAGAAACATTTTTATAACAAAAAGGAACATCTGCACCAACCTTTTTGGCAATCTCAATCATTTTTTCTTCACTAGCTTGTATATTTAAAAGTTTCTTAACAATTCTTATTGTTGCTGCTGCATCAGCACTTCCACCAGCCAAACCTGCTTGTGTAGGAATATGTTTAATTATATTTATTTTAAAGTTTTCCTTAAATCCAAATTCTTCTCTCATTATCTTTATCGCTTTTAATGCTGTATTACTCTCATCAAGTGGAATAAACCCAACACTTTGAGTGATACTCATGGTATCACTTATTTCAATTTCAACTATATCGTAAAAATTTATTGGAGTCATAACCATAGATAATTCATGATAACCATCATCTCTTCTACATATAACATCTAAACTAAGGTTAATTTTTGCATATGCTTTATCTCTCATTAAAACACCTCATATCCTTTAAAGTTTTCAAATAATTTTATAAATGTATTCAAACTAATTTCTTGTGCTCTAACACTTTCTTTCAAACCATTTTCTAATAAAACCTTATTAATAATTTCCTTACTAATCGAGTCTTTCAAATTGTTATATAAAGTTTTTCTTCTTTGTTTAAAACACATCTTTACAAATTTAAAAAACTTTTCTCTATCAAAATTTTCATCAACATTTTTTCTTTTAAATTGTATAACTGCAGAATCAACATTAGGTTTTGGATTAAACACACTTGCACTAACAACCATAACCAAAGAAACATCATATAAATATTGAGTTATGACACTTAATGCATTGTAATCTGAACTATTACATTTTGCCTTAAATCTATCCGCAACCTCTTTTTGAACCATAACAGTTATATAATCGACACTTGCATTACTCTCAAATATTTTAAACAGTATAGGAGTTGTAATGTAATATGGTAAATTTGCACAAATAGAAACCTTTTTATATTCAAGCAAAAGCTTATCAACTACTTCTTTCAAATTAATCTCTAAAAAATCTTTATTAACAATCTCAACATTTTTGTATTCTTTTAATACTTCATCTAAAACAGGAATTAAGTTTTCATCAATTTCAAACGATATAACTTTTTTAGAAATAAGTGCTAATTGTTCTGTAAGTGCACCAATACCTGGTCCAATTTCTATAACTGCTTCATCAGAAAATGATGATGATGCAATCTTCGCAACAACTCCACTTTCAATAATAAAATTTTGACCAAAACCTTTTTTTGCTCGCAAGTTGTATTTATTTAATATTTCATTTGTTTTACTTATGCTTGCTATCATTTAAAATTACCTCTTCAATATCACTAACATTAAGTCCCATCATATTCATTCTTTTGATAAGAGTTTTTGTATTTGCCTTTCCTAAATTAAAAAATTTAGCTAATTCATATCGTTTATCTTTACTATTTTCGCTGCCTGTTAAACCAAACCTTACCATATCATTAATTCCTATGTTTCCAACACAATCACCATAAGATATGACATTATCTAAAGCCTTTTTTAAAGCTTCATATCCTGCATGTTCCACTCCAACTTTTTTTTCACTTCTTGCATCTTCTTTATTCAAAAAGGCATGTTTTAAATTAGGAATTTTTTTATTTAACATTGTCCTAATATAATCACCCGGACTATCAGGATCACTTAAAATAATTACACCTCTTTTTTCATTTATCTTTTTAATTAATTTTATAGTAAAATCACTTAAACAAGTTCCATGAGTTTCAATGGTATCACAATCAAAATATCTTTTTAAATTAAGGGTATCATTTTTCCCTTCAACAACAATCACTTCTTTTATTTTCATATATCAATTATATTACTAAGATAAATAAAAAAACAATACGCGGGGAATGTGCGTATTGCCTAATAGAGAAGACGCTACGGGGAATGTTATTGCGTTCTCTATACGAACTTGTGTTCGCTTGTTTATTATAACATCTTTTTTTTTAAATAAAGTCCATTTTTTATAAATATTTCCCAAAATAACTTAACCCAAGAAAATTTTGAAATATTTCCCTAGGGACTATTTGGTATTTTTAAAGAGTTTATCATAGTTAAGACACAATTGTTTCTTAAATATTTCTTGGTTAATATTTCTTAATTCACAAATATATTCACCAGTATATTTAACATATGAAGGCTCATTTCTTTTACCTCTAAAAGGGGTTGGAGTTAAATATGGGCTATCAGTTTCAATAAGTAGTTTATCTATTGGTACAACTTTTGCAACTTCCTTTGGTTTTATTGCATTTTTAAAAGTCACTGGTCCTCCAAGAGAAATATAATATCCTAATTTAACAAATTCCATTGCCATTTCTTCACTACCAGAATAGCTATGTAAAACTCCATCAACTATATTCGATTTTAAAATATCAAAAGTATCTTGCATTGCATCTCGTGAGTGTACAATAATAGGTTTATTTAACTTTTTAGCTATATTTATTTGTTTGATAAATAAATCTTTTTGGTCATCCTTATTATCATTATTCCAATAATAATCTAATCCAATTTCACCTATCGCACTTATATACTCACTTTTTGAATATTCTAAAAATTTTTCCCAAGTTTCTTTATTTAGTGTTTTTTCATCTTCTGGATGAATTCCACAAGCAATATCAAAAATATCATTTTGTTTTTTGAGCTCTATTGCCTTTTCAACCTCATCCATATCACAACAAATAATCATCATTCTCACTACATTTTCATCTGTTGCTTTTTTTATTACTTCATTAATATCACCATCAAATTCTTTAGAACATATATGACAATGACTATCAATCCATCCAATTTTATCCAAAGTATCACCTACTTAACATCAACGTAAGTATTCATGAGTTTATCATGTATTGAAGTTTTTGGATCAGAAAACACCATTAACATAATTGAACATACTGCAAAAAAACTATAAAAACTTGATATTGAAACTGTTTTTAAAAATGATCTACAAAATATGCTAAATAATGTTTCATCTTCACTAATAACTTTTATTTTTAATAATTTTTTACCGATTGTTCCACCATACAAATACTCCATAAGTGCATTATATAAAACAAAAAGAATAAAAAACACACCTAAATTACTTATCCATCTGCCAATGCCCCACATAAATGGAATGATGCTTACAAAAAAACCAATTAACCCTAAAATAGTATTAATAATCATACTTGGTATAGAAATAATAAATGTGTCGATTAATGTCGCTAGAACTCTTTTAATTAATAATTCCATAAAAATCCTCACTTTCCTAAACAGAATCTACTAAACAATTCATCTAATAAATCTTCTCTTGAAACTTCTCCGATAATCTCTTTTAAAGAATTATATGAATTTTGTAAATCAATTGTAACTAAATCTAATTCAACTCCATTTTCAAGCATTGAAATAGCACTATTCATTGAATTTCTTGCAGCAATCGCAAGCCCAATTTGCCTTTCATTATTTAATGTATTTTCATTACTCGCATGAATTTGAGTTTCATATTTTTTTTCTATTGCATATATCAAACTATTTACATCTTTATTTAATGCAGAAATATGCAATTCACCTTTTTTAATAATATCAGCCTTGTTATAAACAACTATTCTTTCATAATCTTTAGTAATTTCTAAAAGTTTTTCATCTTCTTCATCTTTATCTTTACTTGCGTCTAATACAACAATAACTAATTCTGCATTTTTTAAAGCATCCAAACTTTTTGTTATTCCAATTTGTTCTACCTTATCTTCTGTTTCTCTAATACCAGCCGTATCAATTAAATTTAATGTAATATTATTTAATCTAATTCTACCCTCAACAAGATCTCTTGTTGTACCTGCAATATCTGTAACTATTGCTTTATCCTCTTCTAAAAGTGCATTTAATAAACTACTCTTTCCAACATTTGGTTTCCCAAGAATTACTGTATTAATACCATCTTTAATACTTAATGAATTTTGAGATTTAATAATTATTTCATCAATTTGTTTAATCCAATTTTTTGTTAAGGGGATAATAGTATTATTACTTAACATTTCAATATCTTCATATTCTGGATAATCAATATTAACCTCAATATGTGAAATAATTTGAACTAAACTATCAATAAGTGGCTCAATTAGTTCTCTTACACTTCCTTTTAAAGAATAAATTGCACTTTTTGCATCCGTCTTATTTTTTGCACTAATAATATCATTTATACTTTCAGCTTGACTTAAATCTATTCTGCCATTTAAATAAGCTCTTTCTGTAAATTCCCCTCTTCTTGCAATTCTAGCACCACAAGAAACACATAAACTCAATATTGTTCTTGTTATAAAAACTCCCCCATGACAGTTTATCTCTACAACATCTTCAGTAGTATAACTTTTAGGTGATTTAAAAACACTGACTAAAACTTCATCAATATAATTTCCATCTAAATCTTTAATCATCCCATAGGTAATAGTATGAGACTGCTTTTTATTTAAATCCTTATCAAATATTTTATTAACAATATCTATCGCTTCTTTTCCACTCAATCTAATTATGGATATAGCTCCTTCTTGTAAGGGTGTAGATATTGCAACTATAGTATCATTTAACATATTATCACCATCTATATTGTATCATATATTAATACTACAATATTAAAAGAAAACCATGCAGGTTTTCCTTTTAAACAACTAATTTTTTTTACTATGAACTAAATCATATATTTTATTTTTTGATATTCCAGTAAATTTAGCAACATCTTTTATTGCTTCACTTTTACTAAATCCTTCTTCAATTTTTTTATTTACAAGATTTAAAATATTACCCATATCAATCGCAACATTTTTTTCTTCTTTATATCCTTCAATAACAACAACCATTTCACCCTTTAAGCTATCTATATGTTTGATAACTTCAGATAAAGTTCCTCTTATAAATTCTTCATGACATTTAGTTATTTCTCTTGCTAAACATATTTTTCTATCACCTAAAACTTCAAAACAATCATTTAACATTTTTTCAATTCTATGAGGTGCTTCATGAAAAATTAAAGTAGTTGGAAAATTTTTATAAAAATTTAATTCTTTAATTCTTTCAGTTTTATTTGCACTTAAGAAACCAACAAAAGTAAATGGTTGAACTTGTAATCCACTAGCCACAAGTGCATTAAGTGCTGCATTGCATCCTGATATTGGTACAACATTAAAACCATTATTAACGGCTAATTCTACAATATTTTGCCCAGGATCACTAATTAATGGATACCCAGCATCACTCACCAAAGCTATGTTATAACCTTTATTTAATAAGTTTATTAACCCCTGAGATGACTCAATTTCATTATGTGTTTGATGTTGGATAACTCTTGTATTTATTTCAAATTTTTTTAAAAGACTAATAGTTACTCTAGTATCCTCTGCCGCAATAATATCAACCATTTTTAGTATTTCTATTGCACGAGGCATCATTTCATCTAAATTCCCAATCGGTGTTGGTACTAAATATAAAGTAGGTTTTTCATTTTGAAAACTTTTTTGAGAAATCATTAAAGCCTCCTATTTTTTACAACAGCCATTACATCCACCTTTTTTCTTCATAACTATAGGTTTATGTATTGTTGCTTTTTCCTTTAATTCACTAATAGTCAAATCTAAAACTTCATCATAATTTTGAATTCTAATAATTTCCTTAATAGGATTAATAGACATTACAGAATAACTTTTACCATTATAATCAACCTTACTGCTAAGTTTTGGTAATCCATCAACCATTTCTTGATATTCGTCATCTTCAAACTTTAAACAACATTTAAGTTTTCCACACTGACCACTCAACTTAGGAATATTTAATGCAAGTAATTGATTTTTAGCCATATTTATACTAATAATATCAAAATTTTCCTTAAAACTTGAACAACAACATTCTCTACCACAAACACCAATACCACCAACAACTTTTGCTCGATCTCTTGCGCCAATTTGTTTTAATTCAATTCTGCATTTAAATTCTGATGCAAGGACTTTTAGAAGTTCTCTAAAATCAACTCTTTCATCCGCAAGATAAACAAACAAAATTTTACTTTTATCTAAAGTATAATCCGCACTTATAAGCTGCATATTCAAATTTAGCTCAGCAATCTTTTCTTCACAATATTTCATTGCTTCTTTTGCTTTGAGTATATTATCTTCAAAATCTTTGTGATCACTTTCTAAAGCTTTTCTAAGTACTGGCTTAAGTTCATTTTCGCTTGTGTATAAACTAATATCTCTTAAAGGACTAATGCATTCTCCAAGTTCAACCCCTTGTGATGTTTCAACAACCAAATAATCACCATACTCGATTGTTTCATCATCTGTTTTAAAACTATAAGCCTTATTACCACCTTTAAATTTTATTGAAACAAAATATCTATAAACTGGAGTTTCTACTTCACTCATTTGTTAACCTCCTCAATCACTTTGTAAAACATTTGTTCTAAAACCAAACTAACATTAAAGTTATTAATATTTAATTTATCCTTAGCTTCTATAAGCAATAATATCACATTTGTATAATCCTTTTTTACATATGTATTTAATAATTCACTATACCAATCCAAATTAATACTAACACCTTTATATGTATCAATAAAAAACAAAGATATTATATCAAGCATATAAGTTAATATTTTAATATTTTTTACACTATCTTTAGTAAATATTTCTTTTTGAATGTAATATAGAACACCATACAAATCATTAAATCCCATCAAAAACTTTTTTGCGCTAACTAATGCAATTTGATAATCTTCATCTTCAATTACATCATTTATATCATAGTTTGGCTTTATATTACTTATTAAATAAGCATCCAAATTATTTATGCCCTTATCAATCGCATTATTCATATAAAGATTAACATCTGGATTTTTTAAATAAATAATCTGACATCTAGAAACAATTGTAGATAAAACTTTTTCAATGCTTTCACATGTGAATATTGCAATTGTATCTTCACTTGGTTCCTCTAAAAATTTTAAAAGACTATTTAAAGCACTTATAGATGATTTATCAATATTATCTATTATATAAATTTTCTTACCATTTTCTTCAAGTGGAGTAAGGGAGAATTTACTCTTAATATCTATTACATCTTCTTTCTTTAAGGTGTTTTTTAAACCATCAAAATACATTAAATCTGCATAGTTATTTTCTTTTACTCTTATGCAATTATTACAAGCTTCACATGCCAATTCACTTGTGTTACATAAAATACTTTGTGCAATAAAAAAAGCTGTTTCTGTTTTTGGTGTACCATTTTGTCCAACAATTAAAAAAGCATGACCAAAATTTTTACTGGTCATTAAATTGTTTAAAATTCTATAAACTATTGGTTGTGTATTTTTAAGTATTTGTTTATACATTAATTAACTTTATAACCTCTTTATAACATAATTCAATAATTTCATCAGGAGTAAGTCTAGCATCAATTTTAACTATTCTATCCTTAAATCTATCAATAACATTTTGATATCCTTCAAAAACTTTATTATGGAATTGTAAACCTTCAATATCCAATCTATCTTTTTCAATCCTCGACTTTATTCTATCTAGTGCTGTATTTGCATCAATATCAAGGAATATAGTTTTATCAGGCATATGATTTTCTATCGCAAACATATTTATTTCAAATATTTCATCTATACCTAACCCTCTTGCATAACCTTGATATGCAAGTGAACTGTCGATAAATCTATCACATATCACAATCTTATTGTCATCTAATGCAGGTAAAACCTTTTCAACTAAATGTTGTCTTCTGCTTGCTGCATAAAGCAACGCTTCAGTTTTATAATCCATATTTGTATTATTTACATCCAAAATTACTTTTCTAATTTGCTCAGCAATTTCTATTCCACCTGGTTCTCTAGTATAAATAACATCAAACCCCTCATTTAATAATTTATCATAAACACCCTTAGAGGCAGTAGTTTTTCCACTTCCATCTGGTCCTTCAAATGTAATAAATAATCCCATAATTAATTCTCTTTTCTTCAAAAAATATTATAACATATAAAAAAGAGCCTTTAGCTCTTATTCAAATATTTTCTTTTTAGCAAGTTCTTTAACAATAAAATATCCAATTACCACAGAAATAAACTCACCAATTCCAACTTCTAATCCGCTAATTAAACTTCCAACAATAATGTTATCTGGAAATAAAACGAAACCTAATTCTAGACCAATAACTACCGCATTAACAACAACTGGTGCCAAAATTGATATAACTGGAATTCCTTTAATTTTTTTATCTCTATATTTATATGTAATGTATGCAGCAATTAATGTCGCAAGTGTCCCTATTATCGCATCTAAAAAACCTAATATGTTTACACCCATCATAGCCCCAATTAAGTTAGTTAAAAAACAACCTAAAACTACTCCAAAAATTGATGGAAAATATATAAGTGGCAATAAAGTTAATGCTTCCGCAACTCTAACTTGTATATTCCCAAATGAAAATGGTGCAATCGCAAGTGAAACTGCAGTATATATAGCCGCAATCATCGCAATAATTACATACTTTTTTGTATTATTCATAATTAAACTCTCTTTCTAAAAAAACATTATCAATTTTCCTTCAAATATCTTTTTATGTCAATAGCTACAAGCATAAAGTTTATAATTAACTACTACAAATTAAAAAGTTGATATTTCTATCAACATAAAATTATCAAATATTAAAAACCTTATATTTTTCAAAATATTTTACTTCATTTATATCATGTGTTACCCAAAATACGGTTTTTCCATTTATTTTTTCATTTATTAAATTCATAACTAAGTCTTTAGTGTCATTATCTAAACCTTTTAATGCCTCATCAAAAACAATTATATCAAAGTCACTCATTAATGCTCTTAAAATACTAACTCTTCTTTTCATACCACCAGATAAATTAGATACCTTTTTATTTGCCAATCCATTTAATCCTATCTTATTTAAATTTTCTTTTATTTCTTCTTTAGTTTTTGTTTCGTCTTTATTAAGTATAGGCAATCTAACATTCATTGAAACAGTTAAATTATCACAAAGTCTATCTTCTTGAAATACTGCAGAAAATTTCAAATTATCAATTCCAACAACCTGCCCAGAATCCATATCTTCTAGCTTTAAAAGTATTTTTAAAAGAGTTGTTTTCCCACAACCAGATTTTCCTGTCAATACATTAACTATACCCTTTGAAAAATCAACATTGTACTCATTAAAAACTAATGTTTCTTTATAAGTTTTACACAAATTTTTAATACTTATCATAGTTACTCCTTCATAAAAATACAATCGACACCCTTATTAATTATATAAACAAAAAACTTTTCAAATATAATACTCAACACAATAATAACAATGGTCCATGAAAACAAATTAGCTGTATCAAAATATATTTTTGAATTATATAAATTTTCTCCAATAGAATATTTAGGTAATCCAATAACTTCAGCAGCAATACCAGATTTAAAACTCATACCTATAGCCAATTTAAAAGCACTTTTAAAATAAGGTAAAACTTCTGATGAATAAATATATTTTATTCTATTATATATACTGATATTAAAAACTTTTGCCATTTCAAGTAATTCTTTGTTTGTGTTTGTTAAACCCATAAGTATATTTTCATAAAAAATAGGAAATACCATTAAAAATGATATAACAATTGATAAATATTTAGATGAAACCCAAATTAATATCAAAATAACAATTGATGCAACTGGAGTAGATTTAATAGTAAAGATTAAAGGAGATAAAAAACTTTTAAACTCTTTATTCTTATAGGAAATAATTGAACAAATAATTGAGCTTATTAATGCAATAAAAAAACCAATAAAAATTCTTGATAGAGATAAAAATATTGAATAATAAAAATCTTGATCTTGAAATAAAATAAGTAGTCTTTTTAAAACTATAAAAGGAGATACTAAAAGTATCTCTTGATTTAAAATAATACTAGTTAAATGCCATAACAATATCCAAAATATTAAATATAAAATCTTTTTACCATTCTCATTCATAATAGAAATCATCTTTTGGCAATTCACCACCAACAGACTTTGGATTTAAACTAAATAAAACATTCAAGTATTCTGATAACTTAGTTTTCATTTCTGTGCCAGTAATAAAAGTTATATTACTATGTGGAATAGCTTTTTGTGCAATAGGTTCCAATACTATATCATATTTACCTACAAGTTTTGCAGCATCATCAATATTTAAATTAACATATTCAACTGAAGCTTTATAGTTAGCCATAAAATCACTTATTGCACCAGGTTGTTTTTCAATAAAATCTTTTCTAGCAATAACAACACCTGTTATAAGTTCTCCACTATTTTCAATTGAATTCCACTCTTTTGTAAGGTCAAGCGCAATATTAATTTTTTCATTTTTTGTTTGTGCAACACTTACAAACGGTTGAGGTAACATCGCAATTCCATTTTCATCTTGTGCTAAAGCACTTACACACTCTGCATGTTCATTTTTCCATTCAACATTTACATCTTTACCTACTTCTAAACCATTTTTACTTAAAATATAATTTAATACATATTCTGGAGTTGCACCTTTTCCACTCGCATAAATTGTTTTATTAGCTAAATCCTTAACTGTTTTTACACTATCTCCTATCTGACAAATATATAACACACCTAACGTATTAATCGCAAGTACCTCTACAGCACCTTTTGAATTGTTATATATTACCGATGCCAAATTTGCAGGAACAGTCGCAATATCAACTTCACCCTTTACAATTTTTGGTGCAATTTCATCAACTGCAGACAATATCTCAAATTGATAATTGTTACCTGTAATTATTTTTTCATCAACATCATTCATAAATTTAACTAATCCCATTGATGTAGGTCCTTTCAATGTCGCAATTTTTACATCAACTGAAGTTTCAAATGCAACTTCTTTAGGCTTTGAAGTACATCCACTAATCAACATCAAAAAAACAATTAATAAACAAAATAAATTTTTAATTTTCATTTTTCCTCCTTAATTAATATTTATATAAATTTTTCCTGATTTTACACTTATTATTTTATTTTTCTTTAATCTAGATATTTCTCTAAATAGTGTAGCCCTACTAAAGCCAAGCTCACATGCAATATCTTCTCTACTACACTTACAATGTACTAATCCACTGTTATCTGATTTTGAGTATAAATATTCCAACAGTTTATCTTTTGAAGATTGCACAGTTAAATTCTCAATTCTATTTAATAAAAACTGGATTTTTTTATTGCAGATTGATAAATAATTTTCTAATACATTTTTGTCAGACAAAATAATTTTACGCAACTCTTCTTTTGGTATCATTATTATCTCACAATCTATCTTAGCTTTCAAAATTGTACTTATATCATTTTTATAAAATAAATTACATATTCCAAATGCATCATTTTTATTTAATGTTGAAAGTTTAACCTCTTTTCCATCAAGAGCCATACTGTAAACATCAATAATACCTTCTTTTATTATCCCAACACATTCAATACCATTTATATAATCATCTACAATTTGATTTTTTCTAATTTTCTTTAAAAATGAAATTTCTAGGTCTACCTCTACATTCTCAAAAACACAAATTTTATTAATAAAATCACCGCCTTAGTTAGAAGAAGCTAACTATTAAAATTATAACATAGATTTTTTTCATAAAAAGTATCATATGATACTTAATATATGTGTTTTTTATAGTAGTCTTTAGAAAAGAAAAGGAATGTTTATGAAAAAAATTGTATTATTTTCTGGTTTGTCTTCTGTAGGAAAAACCTCTGTATTAAATTGGATAATTCCATTTTTAATAAAAAAAAGATATATTCCTGCAGTATGCAAAATTGACTGCATTGAAGATAGCGATAAAAATATTTTTAAAAAATTCAATATCCCTGTTTCATCTGGAATAAGCGAAGATATATGCCCTGACCATTTTTTGGTATCAAATCTTTTTGAACTTTGGACATGGGCAATAAAACATAATTCAGACTACTTGTTGATAGAAACAGCTGGTTTATGTAATAGATGTTCTCCTGCGACAAAAAATACACTTGCAGGATGCATACTTGATGCAAGTTCTACTACAAAATCACCTTCTCAACTTGGACCAATGGTTTTACAGGCAGATTTTATTGTGTTAACAAAAATTGATATGATTTCACAAGCTGAAAAAGAAATAATCATTTGGAAAATCAAACAGATAAATAGCCATGCAAAAATTTTTCCTGTAGATGCAGTTGCTGGATATGGTGTTGATTCAATTGCAAATTACATAATATCTAAAGAAGACACTACAACATATGATAATGATGTATTAAGACACACAATGCCTTCTGCAGTTTGTTCATACTGTATTGGTGAAAAAAGAGTTGGATGTGCTTTTCAACAAGGTATTGTAAAAAAGATTGATTTCATGGAGGAAATATGATTAAAAATATAACCATCATTGCTGGTAATGATAAATCTAAAAACAAAGAAAATTTTGACAAAATAAATTTATATGTTGGTAATATGTATGCAATAATCGGAAACACAGGTTCAGGAAAAAGCAGACTTATAAAAGATATAGAGCAACTCGTTAATGAAGATTCTGTAACAAAAAGAAAAATTTTAATTAACGATAAATTAATAAAAGATGAAGATAGATATGATTTTTCTAGCAACATGATTGCACATTTAAGCCAAAACATGAGATTTGTTTTAGACAGTAGTGTAGAAGAATTTATTAATCTTCATAACAAATGCAGAAATAAAAATATACCTTTTAATGAAGTTATAAATCTTGCGAATACTATTGCATCAGAACCAATACATAAAAATCAAAATTTGAATTTACTTAGCGGTGGTCAAACAAGAGCTTTAATGATCGCAGATATTGCACTTATTTGTGATAGTCCAATAGTATTAATTGATGAAATAGAAAATGCAGGTATAAATAAAATTACTGCTTTAAAAACCTTATACAACACAAATAAATTAATACTTCTTGTTACTCATGACCCACAAATTGCTTTAATGGCAAAATCCAGAATTATAATGCAAAACGGTTCTATTAAAAAAGTTGTGAATAAAACAATTGATGAAGAAAAATTACTTAAAAAATTAGAAAAACAATACAAAAAAAATCTAATTATTCAAGAAAAATTAAGAAATGGAGATTTATTATGAAAGATATAGTTTTATTTTGGAATCATATTTGTATCTTACATGGTTTTGAAAAGAAATTTTTAGAAAAATTAAAAACAAAACTTTTAGATTATAACATTAATTTAATCATTAAATATTTTGGTGTTGGATATGAATATCATATGTCAGAATATATTTTAAACAATGATTTTTTACCAGATATAATTGTTTCTAGCGATTTGGAAGTTTTTGAGAATAAAAAAATATTTGATAAATTAGGAAATTTATATTCATGTGAAAATTGGCTTCCATTAAAAAATACATCCTCTGTTGTTTCAGTGAAAAAAAATGAATATTTATTACCATTTGTAATTATTCCATTAGTTCTATATGGAAATAAAGATTTTTCAAATAAAAATATTTTAGATATATCGACTGAATTTAAAATAAGTTTTGGTGGTATAAATAATTCTGCTGGAAAAACAATTGTAAAATCGATTTGGTATAAATACGGAAAAGAAAATATAAAAAATATTTTAAAAAATTCTACAATTACAAATATGCCAATAAATTCATTTCAAAGTACAAAAATAAATAATACAGATTGTTCGATTGTTCCATCAATTTATTCATTAACTGCCGATAATCAATCTAAGTTTATGAGTGTTTCAAATGATGGTCCAATATTACTTCCTTCATATTTTACTGTAAGAAAATCAATTAACGAAGAAGATGCAAAAACAGTATGTAAACTATTGTTTGATAAAGAACTTTTAGATTTTTATTCTAAAAATGGTGATTTAATAAATTGCACAAATATTTCAGAAGTAAACTCATCTCAGGAAAATACTTTAACACAATTATTCCAATCAAATAATTTCATTAATTCTTTAAATTCTAAAGATTTTTATGATTTATATTGTGAGTACATACCATCCGCAAAAAGATTATAAAAAAAAGACAGTATGTAGTAAAACTTTATAAATGAAGTTTTACTACTATATCTACTGTTTTTTTAATTTGTATGTTAAAAATAATGAAATCCCAATCGTTAAGATATAGGCAAATATATGATTGTTGCTGCTAGTGTTTGGTATTTTCCATTGTTTTTGTATTGGATTTACAACTATATTTTCTTTTGGAGTAACAGTTGTTTCTGGTGTAGGTTTCACACTTATTTCTATTTTGTTTTTTTCTTCAATTTTTACTGGTATATTTTCTCTTTTTACATACCCAATATTATATGAGTAATCATCTGCATCTTTTGTATCAATATCTATTTCAACAATATTTAAATTTTGTGCTGCTTTATTATTAAAGTTAGTTGTAATTTCATAGTCATTAGGTAAAATAAATTTTAATTTATATTTAGAATTTTTATCAGCAATAAACTCATAATTTCCTTGTTCATCAGTAATTGTTTCGCTTATTTTTACATTATTTGTATCAAATAATTGTACCGTAAGACCTACTCCTGATTCTTCAACACCATCATATATACCATCTTTATTTAAATCATTCCATAAATGTTTACCTATTTTAATTTTTTCTATCTTTTCCCAAATAGCTGTAAACTTAATATATTTAACAACTTCCATAGCATTACTCTTGAATGTGAAAATATTTGAAGTATTGTAATTATCATAAATCAATCTGCTTTCTACTTTTTCAAACTCTTTTGAATAGCCAACAAAACCTCCCTCCATATCAAATATTGGTTGATTTACATACAGTTCTAGTTCTTGTTCAACATTCCAACCTTTAAAAACATATCCATCTTTAACAGGTATAATATTTTCTAAATATTTAAATTCATCTGTTTCAATTAATTGTTCAGAGTTAACATCTGTAATAATTGAAGTTGTATAATCTTCAAATATATTCAAGTTATCTTGTGGTGCAAATCCACCATCAAGATTAAATTTAGCAATTACATATTCAACTTTATTCCATTTTGCAGATAAAATTAATTTATCTAATACTTTATTTTCACTTAAATGAACTTTTATATCTTTTTCTAAAAAATCATTATTTGATATAGCTATCTTCTCTACACCAGCTGCTACTGTTTCAAAGCCAATGATGAATCCTTCCATATCAAATATTGGTGCACCCTGTTCATATAACATTACTTCCGCTTCAACTATCCATCCCGCAAATTCAAATCCTGTTCTTACTGGATTAAACTGTAAATCATTTTTTGAGATTGTATATTCATTATTATTTAATGAAACATTAACAGTTGTAGGAATATTGGTTGATGTTCCTTCATTTAAATTTACATCTAATGTAATATTGCTAACTGTATTACTTTCTTGTGCAAATATATTTAAAGAACTATACATAACTATAATTGTTAAAAACGAAAAAATAATTTTCAATGTATTCTTTAACATAATTCCCCCTCATATACACTAAAAATTATATATAATATTCAAATAAAAACTCAGTATTTTCTATAAAACGCTGTCTCTATTTTCATCACCTTTAGTGAATTAAAAAAGCTCATTTTGAAGTGAGCTTATTTTTCATTAAATGTATATCTTTCTTCTTTATGATCAAAATCATAAATATATGTTTTATTTGCTTCAACAGTAACTTCTTGGTTAGTTGGACCATATTCTTTTGTTACTGTTTTATGCATTACACCAGGTCTTGTAGATGATGCTGTTGATTGAATAACATGAGTTCCAGGTAATAAACCTAAAACTTGTTTAGTTTTTTCTGAAAAAAACTCTACTGGTTTCCCATCTACAGATAAAATTCTAATTGTAACTGAGTGGATACCTTTTTGTTTATTTTCAACTATTACTTTTGCAGCAGTAGGGTTTTCCTCAAACCATTTATTTTTTTTGTTTTTTTGCTTGTTCATATAAAGCATTAGCCCAATATAATAAACAACTGCAAAAACTACGAATAAACCAATATACCAATTTTGTTTCAAGAACTCCATAATTTCTCCCTCTAATTTAGTTTTGTAACAGGTGAATTATCACCAATAATATTCAAATCATTAATTAATTCATAAAAGTTTTTGTTACTTATTCCTGAACAATCTATATCATGTTTTATACCATTTTCATCATAGACATATATTGTTTGTGAATTATTGTCGGTATATGCTGAAAATTTACATTTTTCTATCTCAAAAACATTTATTTTCTTTCCATGCTTAAATAAAACAGAACCATTATTAATTTCAACAAACTGTTTAAATTCGCTAATTACAATAAAAATAATACATATACCTATTAATATCCCAATAATTGCAGAAACTGTTACATCCAGAAAAATACTCGCAATATAAAAGCATACAATCATGGCAAAAAATGCTGATACTATTCCTGAAATTAGCTTAAAATAACTTGGTTTATATCTTTTAGTTTGCATCATTCTCCTCCTTTTTTTTAATTATATTATATATTTATTTGTTAAACAAATATCACATAGCAAAAAGGGATTAAATTAATAAAACTACTTAATAAATAAGTCACTGGCATTAATTTTTTCTTTAATCATTTCTGATTCAAACATAAAATCTGCAGTTTTTTGTAATCCATCAATGTCTTTTTGTGTAACTTCCATTGAAAAATCATATTGAGAAAACATTTCATCATACGCTTCTTCACTAATACCTAAAATTTCTACAACAGTCTTTTTAACTTCTTCTGGGTTATTTTTCATTTCTTCTCTAATATCACTTTGAACTTTAATTAATTTATCAATAACATCTTTATGTTCGTCATAATATTTTTGTGTTGTTGCTACAGCGATAATTGCTTCTATATATCCTTCTCCATCAACAATCATATTAAATCCAGCTTGCTTTGCTTTATATGCTGCAGGTCCACCCAATAATGCAACATCAATGTTTCCACTTTCAAGACCAGCATATGCATCTGGAATTGAAAGGTTTAAAAATTCTACATCATTAAGTGATAAATTTTCTGATTTTAAATAAGAAACTAATAACTCATGTAAATTTGTTCCCATTGGTCCAGCAATTTTTTTACCAACTAAATCTTTTGCAGATTTTATACTTCCATCTTTACTAAATAGTGCAAATGCTTTTGGTGCTCTACTATACATATTTACAATTTTTATATCAAGTCCTGATGCTGCAGCAGCAACAACTGATGAACCACCTATTGCATGTAAAAATTGAACATCTCCACTTGCAAGTGCTGTACTTTGCTCTGAACCAGATGTTATATCAGAATAAACAACTTCAACATCTTTAAGTTCACTAGAAAATAGTCCTTTTTCTTTTTCAATAATTGATGGAACATTTAATGGAGATGTAACATAAGTAAGAGTAAGCTTATCTACACTAAGTTTTGCATCTTCATTTTCTGCTTTTTTAATTGAAGCACTGTTGCTTGAACAAGCAGTTAAAACCATCATAAATGACATCGCCAATATAAGTTTTTTCATAATCATCTCTCCTTCAAATTTTTTATTATCAATTTTTTTAACTCAATAAATTTACTACTAAGTAAATCTCTTTCTTCATCGGTTATTTCATATGTTTCTTTAATGTTGCCACTATCAATAATAATTATTTTATGTGCTAAAAGTAGAGCTTCATCAATTGAATGAGTTACAAACAATATTCCACATTTTTTATGTTTTTGTAACTTAATAACTTCATTTTGCATTTGCTCCTTTGTAAAATAATCAAGTGATGCAAAAGGTTCATCCATTAATATATAATCTGGATTATATGCCAAAGCTCTTGCAAGTGAAACTCTTGCTTTCATACCACCAGATAATGAAGAATGGAATGCTTTTTCATAATTTTTTAATCCAATCAAATTTAATAAATCATTAATTTCGTTTTGTATTATATCTTTTTTGTTAAGTGAAAAAATTATATTATCATATACATTTAGCCAAGGCATAAGTAAACTCTCTTGAAAAACAGTTGTTATCTTTAAATTTTCATAAACAATTTTTCCACTATCAATATTCTCTAAACCTTGTATCAATTTTAATAATGTTGTCTTTCCACAACCACTTTTCCCTAAAATCACTGTAATTTCATTAGTTTTTAAACTTAAGCTAAAGTCTTTTAAAACCGAAATTTTATTACCATTTAAATTATAGGATTTATTTACACCTTTTAATTCAATTCCAGCCATTACCTTTTGTATCCTTTAAATAATAATTTATTAAAATTTTAAAAATTTCATCACTAATATAACCAAGAAGCCCAATACAAATTATTCCTACAATCACAACATCAGTGTGTAACATTGATTTTGCAAAATTTATCATATATCCTAGCCCACTACTTGCCGCAATCATTTCAGCACCAATAATAGCCCTAAAACTATATCCCATACCTATTCTCATGCCCACAAGAATATCAGGTATTGCTGATGGAATTATTATTTTGTATAGAATTTTAAAATCATCAAAATTAAATGCCTTTCCAACATCAATTAATTTAGGATCAACACTTTTTAATCCTTTATCAATATTCAAATATATTGGAAAAAACGAAGCCAAAACAATAATTATTATCTTTGAAGTTTCTCCTATACCAAACCATAAAATAATCAAAGGAATTAAACTTAATGGTGGTACTACTTTTAAAAATTTAATAATCCAATCAAAATAGTCCATAAATTTTGTAAAAAACAATGTAATCATACCCAAAAATATAGCTATAAAAAGTGAAATTCCATAACCGATAAAAACTCTATTCATACTACTAATAATATGAATAATTAATACATTGGATTTAACTAGTTCAATAAAAGAATTAAAAACTGAAATTGGGCTTGGTAATAAGTAAGAAGTATATATATTCAAGCTAGAGATAATATACCAAATTAATAGTATAAAACTTAAACTTATTATTGTTTTTTTCTTTTTATGCATGTTACTCCGTCTCCATTATGACATCCATTTAAGCAGTATAGACCTTCTACGATATCATAATCTTTTAAATCCTTTTTACTTATTTTTAATTGCCCTTCTGTTACTTTTAAAATATTGTCGCTAATTGAATCAAAAAAACCTAAAGGAATTGGTGAATTCTCCAACTTATTTCCAACAATTGAAATATTATGTTCAAATACAAATTCATCCCAAGTATAAAAAACTGTATTTTTTAATTTCAAATTTTCACCAATTTTTTTAAGGCTAGTACATGGAGTAATTATATATTTAATTCCATCCATTAAATCATCTCTGTTGCTAAGTTCTTTTGAAACATGAATTAAAATCGGATCTATATCAACATCTTTAAAATCTTCCATTCTATCTTTATAATGTTCAACAATAAGTGGACATCTTTTATCGAGAATGGGTTTTTTTGTGTTTAATAGTTCTCTTTTATATTTAGCTAATACAATATCTAAATGTTTTTCCTTAGGTTTTACTATTTCAAAACCAATTTCACTAATACATTTAATTAAACTAGTTTCATCATAAGATGAAGTTATAACTGGATTTAACCAAATATACTTTTTTAAGACAGTATTATTTACAATAGTTAGCATATACTAACCTCCAGCTAAACTATATTATCATATTATTAATATTTTTTTCAAGGAATAACCTGTTTGTAAATAAAAAACAAGATATTTAGTTTTTAAACAATTATCTTGTTTTATAATAAACGATTATTTAAATGACATATATTTTTTAGCGTTTTCTATAGATAAATTTTTTATTTTTATATATTCATCAGTTGTAACATTTTCTATCGTAGATTCGTAATCTTTACTCAGTGTTAATATAATATTTTTCATATAAATATCTGGAGTTATTGACTCATACATTTCTTTTATTTCAAAAACATCATAAGTTTCTTCAGCTATATAGCAACTGAAATCAATTGTTGTGAATAAGTATAAATTGTTCGCTACTTTCTTTATATTAACAATATACTCTTTTCCTTGCTGCATTGGAATATAAAGCCCTTTTGATAAAATTATTGTTTCTCCATCTTCAATTGAATATTCTATATCTTCAATAATATTTATATTTTTTTGAGAAATATCTCCTAAAAATACATCTTTCACTTGAACATTTGCTATAACTTTATTACCATAAATTTTTCTTGATTTAAATTCAACTCTTGCTACTATTTCATTATTAAACGAATTTTCATAGTTGATTCTATCTTTATATGATAGTTCGATAAATGATATTTCAGTATCAACTTTTACCCTTGCATTATTCATATCATATATATTTGTATTTTTATAGTAAGGTCTTAAGTACATCCCTATCATTGCACTAATAATGATTAAAAATATAAAAACAATTATAAAAATTTTTCGCATAAATGTAGTCCTTCATCTTCAATTTTGTAAACAACATCACACAATCTATTTATTTCATCTTTACTATGATTCACATATATCACTATTTTTTTATTTTCTTTTAAAGTCTCTATTAAATTAAAAAGCTTTTCTTTTGATTTTTGATCTAGACTGTTTGTAACCTCATCTAACAATATTAAATTTTGATCTTCCATAATAGCTTGAATTATCGCAGTTTTTTGCTTTGTTCCTAAAGAACATTCTTTTATTTTTTTGTTTTTATATTTTAGTAAATCAAAGTATTCAATCCAATAATTTATTTCCTTTTTATCAATTGTTTTTTTAAATGATGCCAGAAATAATAAATTTTGCATAACCGTTAAATCGTCTATAAGTGTAGGCTTTTCAATGCTTGCACCTATATTCATTTTTACAATGTTGTTCATTGTTATTATTTCATTATTATAGATTATTTCTCCTTGTGTTGGATTTAGTAAAGCACATATGCACTTTAGTAATACCGATTTCCCACACCCATTTGGTCCAACAATCCCATAAACATTCCCTCCTGTAAATTCTACATTTACATTTTGAAAAAGTATGTTATCTTTAAATGATTTACAAAAGTTTTTTAATTCAAGTTTATTACTTATCATAAATTACCCTTTCTTTTATACAATGAAAAAATATACATAAAATTGATATTACTAGCAAAAATATGATAATTTTTATAAATAACGGATTATCAAAAAAACTTCCATATTTAATATCAATACTAACCATATTATATACTTGTAAAAGTATAGAAAATGCAAAGCCAATTAATAAAGTAATTGGTTTATTTAAAAACAGCCTGATTGCTTGTGTAAAAAGTACAAGTGTAATAGAAATCAATAAAATTTTATTAGAAAAATAGTAAATCAAATATAAATTAAAAGTATTACTTTTTATATATGAAATAAATACTATAATTATAATATTAAAAATTGATAACTCTATTGCCATTAATACACAAAGTAATACATTTAAAATTTCTCTAGGTATATATCCCATTCTAACTCTTACACAAATTAGATTATAGTTCTTATTAATTTCAGAATTTATTAATAAAATTAATGGAATAGTAACCAAAAAAAATGTATATGAAAAATAACTTCCAAAATAAACTTGTAAATAATCGTTTTTAGAAATAACACTTTGTATTAAAAATGATTGTAAAGTTACAAAAAACAAATTCAATATTAGAGTTATCATTATTTTTTTATTTAAATGTAAGTATTTTATCATAGTGTATATTCTCTTTTGGACTTAATAATTATCAAAATATAGTTTAGTATTAAAAGTATTATTGGTGTAATTAATCCACAAATAATTTGAAAATCTTTAGAAAAATATCTAAATCCTATTGGAGAAAACATCGCAATATTTGTATAATCAAATAATCCTCCAAAATGCATAGGGGTAAAATTAGCTAAGATTGAATAAATCATCATAATAATAAATGGTAAGCAATAAATAAAAAACTTATTTTTAATTAATAACGATAAATAAAATCCTATAGTTGAAAAAACTGAACCGAATAGTGAAATAACTAAAATATATGTACCTAAATATAATAAAGGATTTTCAAAATAGTAATAAGGTAGCAATACATTCGTATATGATTTTAGTGTTACAGAAATTTCCATACTTGGATTTGAAACTTTAAAAATAATCACCAAAAATATAAAACAAAACAAATAAAATATTAAAGTTAAAAAGAACCCTAAGAGTGAACTTTTTAAAGCTCTTCCAATAATAAATTTACTTCTATCTATTCTATTGAATATTTTTTCATTTAAACCACTAAAATATAAGAAATGGTTACAGCTAATAACTCCTATAAATAAAGGCAATCCCCAACATATAAATATTGTAAAAAGTGATAAAAAAACATCTCCAAGTATATAGTAATCTAATATCAAAAACTCTTTGTTTATTCCAATTAATTTAATATTTAAAACTTGTAACACAAATGCCAAAATCATTGTAAAAATAAGTAGTTTAATAATCACATCTAAACTATATTGAAACTCATTATATTTGTTTTTGTTTCTATTGTAGTTGTAATACTTCATAACAAAGCACCCTCCATTCTTATATTTATTACACTAACAATATCAATCTATAGCTATATTGTAAGAAAAAAACAAACATTGTAAATAGTCTATCAACAATAATTTATAACTAAAAAAGGGCAATGCCCTTTTTATTGTTTTATTTCAAGTAATTTTTTATTTAATTCATTTTCAATTCTTGCAAGTTCTTGTTGAGCTTCAGCACGTTTAGCCCTTCCTTCAGTTTGAATTTTAATAACTTCATCAAGTGTAGAAATTAATTTTTCATTTGTAAATTGAAGAGTTTGAATATCAACAATACCTCTTTCAGATTCTTTGGCAGTTTCAATTGTTGCCATTTTAAGAGTTTCAGCATTCTTTTTAAGTAAAGAATTTGTCATATTTGTAACTTCTCTTTGTGCTTCCATTGCTTCTTTAGAATGGTTAACACCTAGTGCAAGTAACATTTGTGATTTCCATAAAGGAATTGTATTTACAAGAGTAGACTGGATTTTTTCAGTCATCAATGTGTCATTATTTTGGATAAGTCTAATCTGTGGTGCCATTTGAATAGATATTGCACGAGTCAATTCCAAATCATGTAGTTTCTTTTCAAATCTATTACAAGCATTTGCCAAGTCATTGGCAGCTTGAGAGTCTTCTGGTAAACCAGATAATTCAGCCTTCTTTATTAACTCTGGTAGTACAGTATTTTTTACTTCATTTAATTTTTTCTCACCTGCAAGAATATACATTGAAAGTTCTTTGAAATTTGTCATATTTATTTCATATAACTCATCCAAAAGTGCGATATCCTTTAATAATGTAATTTGATGTTCTTCTAATATTTTAACAATTTTTTCAACATTCAATTCAGCTTTATCATATTTAGCTTTTAAACTATTAGCTTTATTTGCAGCCTTTTTAAAAAAGCTAGTAATTGCATTATCTTTTTCATCTACATCAAAATTTTTAAGTTCAACAACTAAATTGCTTAGTAAACTTCCAACCTCTCCTAAATCTTTTGTCCTTACATTTGAAAGCGCTGAGTCACTAAAATGAGCAATCTTCTTTTGAGCTTCGGAACCATATTGAAGTATAACATCAGATTGCGTAATATCAATTTGCTTTGAAAATTCATCTACAACCTTTTTCTCTTCATCGCTAAGTGTACTTTCATCAAATCTAGCAATTTTAATTTCTTCAACTTCCTCTACTTTAACTTCTTCGATTTCATCTTTTTTAGGTGAAAGTGTTAAACTAATTTTTTCATTTTGTCCAGTCATGTTTTTAACCTCTCTATCTATAGTTTACTAATATATTAATATTAATTCAAATCAAAATCTTCTAATTTTAAGATATCAATTTGTGCACTATTGTCTTTAATAACTCTCTCTGCTTGTTTTAATATTGCATCTTCAACAACATTTCTTGACAATCTACCATTTCCACTACTTTTTGCATCAGTTTCTTGTTTTTGAATAAAGAAATTCACAAGAGCATCCTTTGCATTTTCATCAATAGTATATCCCTTACTTTTTGCAATACTTATTGCTATTTCATATAATTCATTACCTGTATAATCTGTAAATTCAATAATATTGTTAAATCTAGATTTTAATCCTGAATTAGATTCAAGGAATGTAGCCATTTCGTGTGAATATCCAGCAAGAATAACAATTAAATCATCTCTATAATCTTCCATAGCCTTAACAAGAGTATCAATTGCTTCTAAACCAAAACTGTCATCTTTTCCTCTATAAAGTGAATAAGCTTCATCAATAAATAGTACTCCACCAAGCGCAGATTTAATTACTTGCATTGTTAATGGGGCAGTATGTCCAACATATTTACCAACTAAATCACTTCTAGTAACCTCAACAAGTTGACCTTGACTAAGTGCTCCAATTGCTTTCATATATCTACTTATCAATCTAGCAATAGTTGTTTTACCTGTTCCAGGATTACCCTTAAAGATCATATGTTTACTCACATCACTACTTTTTAGCCCTTGTTGTTTTCTCATTTTTTGAACTAGAATATGACTTTGTAATGATTTTATATATTTTTTAACTTCAGATAACCCAATAATTTCATCAAGTTCTTTATTAATTTCATCCAAATCATTCTTTTGAGATTTTGTTAAAGAGAATTTATTATTATCAACATTTAATAAAACACTATTATTCTCTATCAAAATATTTGCGACTATATTGTCATTAATAAAATCTTTTAATTTCAATTCTGAAAGCTCTTTATATAAATCTAAAATCATCTCATCTATTGAATCTAATCCATTATCTTTATTGTAAGTATTTATTATATAATTCAATAAATCTTCATCTTTATTTATATTTAACTTCAAATTTGTTTTACATTTTAAAATTAACTCATCAAGTTTAATATTAACTATTTCTTTTAAGATATCATCTTGTATCTCATCAAGTTCAACAACATCACCAATATTATCCATAAATGATGTCCCAAAAGCATCAATAATCTTAGAAAGTTTGTTATTGCTGATAAAGACTAGATATTTACCCTCAGCACTTAAACTACTAACAACATCACTAACAAGCCCAGTCTGCGCTTCAACAAGTTGACCTTTATTAATTACATAACGCTTATTCAACATCATTTTACCACTTACAACTAAATCATTAATCATTCTTAAAAATGGTGCAAAACCTTGTTCAAAATTTTCAAAACAAATAACTACACCCTTACCTTTTATTGCAACATATAAATCTTGTAAAAAGAGTTGTTCTTGAGATGATGATGTATATAAACTCATGTCAATCGTATAGACTTCATCACTTAAAATAATATTATTTTTATATAATAAACTTGCAACTTTTGTTACTAATGTGTGTTTCCCTAAACCTACTTTTCCTCTAACAATTATAGAATTTCTAGACTTATTATCTCTATCATTCATTACATAAGGTCTTCTAAATGCTTTAATAATATTATTAACTGCTTCATCTTGCCCTATAATAAATTCTTTCAATTCATTTTGAATTTCAATAAATTTTTCTTTAGAAACATTATTTAAAGTAAAATTTTTAGGTTCAATAACAACCCCAAAATCTTTTTCAATATCCTTTTGTAACTTATTCATATCAATTTCACTACTATTTTCCGCACTCATAAGTTCTAAATCTTTTTGTTGTTTAGATAAAATACTATTAAGTTCTTCTAAAACACTGTTTGCCTCGTTAATAGTTTTTTTATTGTTTAGGTAACTAACTGCATCTACATTCTCAAAATAAGTAGTTCTCTTTTTTCTAAGAACTTCTTTCATTAATTCTTCTTTTTGTTTATTTAATTTATCACTCATTATTTTTTCCTTGATTTAATGCATCTTCTAAAATTATATTAAATAAATATAAACCGTCTTTATAACCATTTAGTTTCTCATCTCTTATTGATGATAATCTATTTATAGATCTCTCTTCTTCCTTACATTCTTTTTTTAATTCATCCATATTTTTCTTTTTTATCAAATTAAAATATTTGTTTAATGCTTCTTGATGTCCCTCTTTATATAATCCATTATGTTTTTCATCATAATCAACATTATCAATTGCATTTTTAATATACAAATTTACTTCATTATTGCTTACTTGTAAATTTATCATTGAATTAAAATCAGAAAAACCTTTTTCACTAGCAATATCATTTAACTTTTTATCTAATTCATTTTTAAAATCATCAGAATTTTCATTACAATTATCAATCTTTTCAAGCATTTCATCAATAACATCTAATACATCTTTTTTCTCATTCATCAGATTTTACACCACCTTTATATGTAGAAATTCTATTTCCTCCAGCCAAACCGTCTTTTTTAAGCAATGACTCTAATGTACTTATATCTGCAGATAAATTAATAAAATCTTCTTCACACAAACTTGCAATAATTGTTTTAATCGCTTCATTAATTAATGTAATATTTTTTTGTAGTTTTAACCTTGTATCTTCAAAACTCGAATTACTTTGTGCAGCTTGTAAAGTTTTGTATTGATTCAAGTTTTTAATAAGCATAGGTAAATAGTACTCATACAATTTATCTAACTTAGCACTTGATGTAGGAAATTTTGTTTCAATATCTTCTATTTGTTTTAAAAGTGCACTTGTTTCATATAAACCATTACTTATTCCTTCATCAGGTATTTCAGTATTTAAATCATTAATTTCTTTAATAAAATTTTTAGATTTTGAACTACTTTGTTGTTCAACCTTTTTATCCTCAGTTTTTTTGTTAAGATAATATTCAACATCAAAGTTCTCTAACCATTTAATTATTTGAGAATGGATGTCTGGGTATCTAGACTTAAATTCATCAAGAGTACATACATAATTATCATTTTTATAAACATTTAAACTACTTAATGATATATAGGCATCACTTTTTAATCTAAGTGAAATATCATGCATTACATTTAAACTCTTATTAACCTCAAAATATAGCGCAAGTTTTTTATTTATATTTTCATAATCATTATTAACACCATTAAAAGTGTTATAAATTGGTCTATAACTATTGTTTCTATAAGATCTAAATGTACTATTTTCAAATGAAGATGAATACTTTTTAAATGAATTTCCTCCATTTTTTGAATTCATAATTCCATATATAACAAATCCAATAATCAAAAGTGGAAACAAGCCTGAAATAATTCCTGCAATAGCACTTCCTCCACCAAAAATCATGAAAAGAATAAAGATTACTATCCAGTTGTTATCTTTAGGTTTTTTGTAGTTTGGTCTATATCTATAATTAGGCATTTTCTTCACCTTTCTATAATATATCTATTATAAACTAATTTTTTTATTTGATATAGTTTGTAATATTAATATTTGTTAATGATTTTATCTCTTTAATCTTAAATGCCATTGCAATGGTTTTAGCATCAATAATTTCATTTTTCATTATTTTATTAATAATGTCATCAAGTGTATATTGTTCAACAATAATAAACTCATCACTATCCAAATTTTGACCATAAAACATGTCAACTTTTGCATAATACATATCTATAATCTCTTCTAAGTATGCTCCTGTTGGAACAATACTTCCAAGATACATATAATCTTTTCCACTATAACCTGTTTCTTCAATAATTTCTCTTTTTGCGGTTGAAAGTGAATCTTCACCTTTTTCTTTTTTTCCAGCAGGAAACTCCAACATGTTTTTTTGTGAACCATATCTAAATTGATTTACCAAGAAAAACTTCCCGTCATCATTTTCAAGTGCAATCGCAACACCACCATTATGCTCAATAACCTCTCTAAAAGTAAACTCATTATTTGGTAACAATACTTTATCTTTTCTAAGATTTATTATTTTTCCTTCATATATTCTTTCACTACTAATTTTCTTTTCCATATTAAAACTCCATTTTAGTTATTTTTTTGAAAAAATCTGAACCAGTAATTAATACTTCTTCATCAAAATTAAATGTATTAGTGTGTAATTGAGTATTAAATCCACACCCTAACATAAAAAAGCATGAATCATAAGCTTGACAGTAAGAACCAAAATCTTCCCCTTGAAGATAGGGCTTATTTAACCTTGATACTTTTTCCTCGTTAAAAAACCTTAGCGCAAGTTGTTCATTATTTATTACCGCTTTACATGGTGTGGTATTGTTAATATTAATTTTACATTTATATTTTTCTTCGTAATTATTCGCAATTGATTTTATTTTATTTAAGATTTTATCAAAATCTTTTTGATTATATGTTCTAAGTGTACCCTGAATTAAAGTATTATCACTTATTACATTTCTAATTACTCCTGATGTAATTTTTCCAAATTTCAATAATCTTAAAATAGATGAATCTAAACTTTTTTCAAAACTATATAAGTCATTTAATAAACATGTGGAAATATATATCGTATCTATTCCTTCTTCACTATTTGCAACATGAACTGATTTCCCAACCACTTCTATATCTAATTCTGAAGTCATTGCACATAGTTCATTTTCTTTTGTATATATTTCATTGTTGTTCAAATTTGGCCAAATATGCATTCCAAAAACATGTTTTACATTATAATGTTTCAAAACATTTGATGAAACAATAATGTCTGCACCTCTCATATTTTCTTCAGCAGCCTGAAATATCAACAAAACATTATTCTCAACATCATTGTTTTCATTTAAAAAATATGCACATTCTAAAATCATTGCCATATGTCCATCATGTCCGCATGCATGTGAATATCCATCAATAACTGATTTATAATCAATTTCATTTATTTCTTTTATAGGTAATGCATCCATATCACATCTTAATGCAATTGTATTCTTTTTATTTTTATTAAAATATGCGACTAAACTTGTTTCACCAATCTCTTTTATCTCACAATTTAAATTTTTTATTTTATTTAAAATATATTCTTTTGTTTTATATTCATATAATGAAGCCTCTGGTATTTTATGTAAATCTTGTCTAAATCTAATAACTTGTTTCATATTAATCACCCTTTTAAATAATTATATCACTTATAAAATAATATAATTTTTTAATTATGTACCAAAAATCACTATCAAATAAAAATATACAAATTTATTAATACAATTAAAAAACCCTCTTTCTGGATTTGTCCAGTAAAAAGGGCATATGTCAAGTTTTAAGATGAAAATTTCTAATTTAATCTACATTGTCTACTTCCCAGCTTCTAATTGCTCCAGAGTATCCATCAATACTAAATTCATATTCTAAATTATTGTAGATGATTTTCCCATCATATTCTATTTTTCCATCTTCTAAGTCTACTTCTATATGTTTAATATCACTAATCGTTGCACCTTGTACTTGCTTTAATGCAATTTCTTTTGCTTGCTCTAGGCTAATTTTTTCATTCACAACTTGATTGTTTGAAGCATAACTTTCAGCATCATAATCATATGAAATAACCTCTCCAGTTTTTGCGTTAATTTCATAATCGTATTCTTTAAAATCATCTGTATAAAACTCTATCTCATATTTATATACTCCATCATCTAAATCTAAGTTAACCTTTGTATAAGTTACATTTGAAACTTTTGAATGCTCAATAGCTATTGTTTTTGCTTTTTCTTCACCAATATAATCATTTGAAGTTTTTGAAGGTGTCGATTGTTCTTGTTTGGTAATATTTTCTTTTATATCATTTGATTTAGAAATAATTTTACCTGTATATGCATCTATATCATAATCATATGAATTACCTTCAAAACTAAAATCAACCTCGTAATACGTAACATTATCCTTTGTTTTTAAAGAAATAGTTTCAAAAGATACATTTTTGCTAGACAATCCTGCATCTGCAAGTGCAATAACTTTGGCTTTATAATCTTCAATGTAGTTTAATTTCCCATTAACACTACACCCTGTAATAAATACTACAAATAATAATAATTTTTTCATTTTATTTTCTCCTTACAGTTTAAATTTTATAAACCCAACATGAAATTAACATGAAATTTTATTAAAATGCACAGAAAAAGTACTTCCTTTACCAATTTTACTTTCAACATTTATTTTTAATTCATGTATTTTTGAAATTCTTTCAACAATAGATAATCCAAGTCCAAAACTATCATCATTTCTTGATTCATCAACTTTATAAAATCTATTCCATATCCTATCAATATTTTCTTTACTAATACCAATTCCATTATCAATAACTTTAACAATTACTTCATTACTTTCTTTTAATGCAACAACTTTAACTTCTTTACCATCACCATATTTTATTGCATTTTCAATTAAATTGTTTATTAAAATGTAAAATAAAGATTTATCAATACTAACAATTAAATCTTCTTCAATTTCAAAAGTTATACCATAGTTATTACATATTTCTTCTAATAAAATTGAAATATTTATATTTTCAGTATTAACTGTTAAAGTGTCTTGATTTAATCTTGCAATATTTAAAAGTTTAGAAATTAATTCTGTTAATTTTTCACTTTGTCTTTCAATCATTTTTAATGTTTCGTTTTTTTCACTTATATCCATCTCAAACTTTCTAGAGTATTCACAGGCACTTTTGATAATTGAAACAGGTGTTCTTAGTTCATGAGAAACATCTGTTGTAAATCTTTTTTCTCTTTCAAAAGATTTTTGTAATCTATCAAACATACTATTATATGTATTTCTTAAATCATTAAATTCCTTGTTAGTATTATTCATTTTAATTCTGGCATCTAGATCATTTGCTTCATTTATTGAATTAGCTGCATCAATTATCTTGTATAAAGGTAAAAAAGATTTTTTTAAAATTAAATACCCACCCACAGTAACAACAATAAGCATTAAACAAACAGCCACAATTGATAATTTAAATACATTTTCTGAAGTTTTATATTGGCTAGGTAATTCAACTATACCTCTAACCCAAAAATTATTCTCAAAATTAAATGAAACAAAATAATCAACAATCAAATATTTATCATCATTTATTGAAATTGTTTTTAAACTTCCATTTTCAAATTCATAATCCCCACTATATCCAACAGGTACTTGACCAATTAGTAATGTCTTATTTTCACTATATATTAGTGTAGTAATTCCACTGTAATGGTATTTAAAATTTTCAGATACATTTATTTTATTATTCACAAAACTAAGCTCTGAAATATTATTTTTAACCGTAGTTTCTAATTCGTTTGATAAGGAGTTTACAGTAATACTATTGATTGTAAATCCCATAAAAAACACTAAAAAAGAAGATAAAATACATAAAAGTATAACCAAAAAAATTAATATTTTTGTTTTAATGGACATTCTATTCATCTTTTAACACCCATCCTACTCCTTTAATTGTATGTAAAAGTTTTTTACTGAATTTAGCATCAATTTTTTTTCTAATTCTACTAATATATACATCAATATTATTTGAGCTACCAAAATTATCAAAATTCCAAATTTGATTTTCAAGTTTTTCTCTACTTATCACAATCCCTTTATTTTTAATTAAATATTCTAAAATAATAAACTCTTTTGGTATAAGTTTTATTTCTTCACTATTTCTAAAAACTTCTTTCTTAAGAATATCCAAACTTAAATCACCACAATATAAAATACTAGATTTATTTGTTAAATTTTTTCTTAATAAAACTCTTACTCTAGCAAGCAATTCATCTATATTAAATGGTTTTATCAAATAATCATCAGCACCCATATCAAGACCAGCAACTTTATCATTTATACTATCTTTGGCAGTTAAAAGTAAAAATGGAGTTATGTAATTTTTATTTCTCATCCATTTTAAAAGATCTAGTCCATTAAAAACTGGCATCATAATATCACTTACAACTAAATCATATTCAAATTGTTCAATATTATATTTGGCTTCATCACCATTAAAACAGCTATCAACCTGATATCCTGATTTAGTAAATATTTTTGTAAGAATAGTATTTAAATCTTTTTCATCTTCAACAACTAAAATTCTCATTTTTAATCCTCTATATTAAAAATATATTAAGATTAGTAAGAATACTAGTAATTTAATATTTGTTTTTAATTTTATCTACACTTTATCTATATTCTTTTCACATATCTCTTCTATCTTTTTTAATACTAATTCTGGGTTGTCTACTATATCTAAAAATGGTTTTATTGTTTCTAATGAAACTTCTCTATCTCCTGATGCTGCTTTTGCTTTATTGTAGTATTCTAATCCTTTTTCATAATCCCCTACTATGTAATTTAATACAAATTTATTAAAATCTTCCCAAAAGTTACCTTGTGGTATTATTTCTTTACCTTTGTAAATATATATCCTTTTATTTAAATTCTCTGGTGTGTTTATCTCATTATGTTTTATGTATTTATAAACTATTTCATCCACAACTTCTTGTATCTTTTCTTCTGTTGTATCTTCACTTATCTTTATTACAAATCTGTCAATCCCTCCTTCAGTACCTAATATTGACCATCCTAGTGATACAAACTCCATGTTATCTTCCCATCTAAAACATATACTTAAATCTATCCAATACTTCTCTTTCCATTTATCCATTGAAACTGTTATTAGATTTGTCCAATATTTTCTTTTATTTATCCACCTTGCCCTTTTAGGGGTTTGAGTTATACTCTCTTTCATCCCTCTTTCTTCTATCGCTTTATTAAATGCCTTTATTATTGTTTGTTTATAGTTTTTAACTTTTTTACCCTCTATAGTACTCTTTTTAATAATTTTAAATTTTAAATCATCATATTTGAAGACTATGTTTAATAAAATCAAAATTGATATTGTCACAAAAAAAACATAAAAAAGTAAAATTAATAAATTAGGTATCCCACTATTGACATACAAAGGAATTATATGTATGTATAATAGGCACGCATAAATGGCAATATAGTGGACTGTTACTTTATCATTTGACTTTATTTTTACTAATGCGTAATTTTGGATATCAATTTTTAAATCCTTTAATAAATAATGCCTTCTTATCATGATACATATTAAGACAATAATAGTTAAAATAATAAATAATATGGTCAAAGGTGAATTTATATTTTTATATAGAGCTTCCATATTATCTAATCGTTTATATAACATTATTTCAATAAGAACTCCAAAAGGTGGTATAAATAATATAATTTCTGAAAATATACCACCTCTATATCTTCCATAAGCTAATTTCTTTTCTTCTGTATCTGTTATCTTATATAACTTAACAGGAAAAAATATTCTTATAGGAAATAATATTATTAAAAATAAACTCTTAAATGGATCTATATAATATACATCTCCATTTTCATCCTGTAATATCCCTAATGGAAAACAGTAGTCCATACCTTTTCTATTTTTTAATTTCATATATATCCCCTTATTATAAATCTTATGATATCTTTACTCCTCTAATAGTATCTTGGTATCTTTATCTATCCACTCAATTTCATGTGTTTTTATATATTTAACTACTTCTAAACTTTATCTATATTCTTTTCGCATATCTCTTCTATCTTTTTTAATACTAATTCTGGGTTGTCTATTAACTCTAAATATGGTCTAAGTGCTTCTTCACTTGTGGGTACTTGTGTTGCATTTTTCGCTCGTTCTAAA
>JALEZD010000021.1 GCA_022772735.1 Erysipelotrichaceae bacterium | reverse complement strand
ACGATCTATATTAACCGTTCTGTGTTCCCAAATTTCATATCTTTCTCTGGTGTTGACATTAACTGCTTTGAATATACCTCCAGTTGATTCATATATAACAAATGTTAAATCCTCATACTTTACCACTTGTCCAACTTGATAGTTTTTATCATATGGCAAAATGTGTTGATAACTCTTATTATTCCAACTAACATCAGTTATAGTAAAATGTCCGTCATTTAGCAAAATTGAATTGTTATCAAAATCAACTTTATAAAGTTGTAATCTTAATTTATTTATATCATTTTCAAATCTTTCTGTTTCAAATTTTAAACCAGGATTGTTTTTAACATCATCTTCTAAAAGACTTACAACTCTACACTTGTTCTTTTCATCAAGTTTATAATTTTCGGGTGCTTTTGTTTCACATATCTCATATTTTTTTCCAGTCTGTAAAACTACATTAGCTTTTCCTGTAGGATTATCATAAACTTTTACCTTTTGTGTTTGTCCTACATAGTCTAACTTATAGTAGTATTTTGTGCTTGTTCCTTCAGGTGTCTTTATAACATCATTGCTTGAAGTTGTAAGAGTTGCAACCTCGCACGCATTTTTAACTGCAACACTCTTTGTAAAAACAACATCTCCTACAGATACCCAACCATCAACATCTGAAGTGTATCTTGCAACTTCTTGTGTTAATGCTTCATCACTATAAAATACTACTTCTTTGTTTTTTATAACTCTTATTCTTGAATTTAAATCATAGCTTTCAAATGTAACAATTTGTCCAGGCAATTTATAGTAATATTCTTTGCCTTTTTCTAAACCTTTAACTGTTGTTATATTGATTACACCTTCTTCATTAGTGGTTACACTTGCTACTAAAGTAGTTAATTCTTCTTCAGCATAAAAATCAATCTTTGCGTTTTTAAGTGGTTCAAGTGGATTATACGGATTATAAAGTCTTAGGTATTGATTACCAGTAACTACCTTATAAAGTTCAGTTTTTGTATTTTCTTGAGTTATATCATACACTGTAAACTCTGCACCATTTAACTTTATTTCATCATATTCATCATCTTTTTTAACAAGTTCTATATTTGCTTCAGAAACATTTTTCTTATTTTCAAAGTCTACTTGTTTTGCTTCTTCACCTTGCTTAACATCTATTGTTACTGTTTTACAAGCATTAGGATCTAAATCATAGCCTGAAGGTGATTGTACCTCACAGATTTCATATGTTCTCAAGTATTTAGCTTCATTAAAAGTGTAACTTCCTGTATTTCCTTTTTCTCCAGTTGAAATTGTAGTTATATACTCTCTAATTCCGTCTGTTGTATCATATATCTCAAATTTAGAGTTATCTAATACTATTTCAGGATTATCAACATCCTTTTTAGTAATATTTATCTTGAAATTTCTTAAATGGTTTATAAAACCACCATTAGCTCCTAGAGAATCAAATAAAATATTTTCTCCTGTTATCTCTGCTTTAAAAACCTGCTTGTTGCACTCATATCCCCACCCTGTATCTTTTTCTCTAACATAATATGTACCATTTTCTAAAGGTTGAGTTTTTGCAAAACCATTAGCATCTGTAGTTATAGTCGCAATTATATTTGTAAAGTTTTCATCTGTTGCAACCTCAAAACTATGTGCTTCAGCAACTATTCTTCCATATTCATCTCTTTTTACAAGTTGGATTTCTCCAGCTTTTACTCTTCCTGTTACTGTTGCAGGTGCATACGGATCACTTCCTCCAGCCATTGCGACTGTTTGGAAACCTGGTTTTTTCCAAGCTACAGCCCACATTCCACTTCCACCAGTTTTAGAAACTGTTGCTGAAGTATTATCAGCTTTCGCAACACCTTTTAAAATAAGATCGTTTCCTTCAATCCTACACTCTAATCCATCTCCACAACTAGATACATTATATCCATTTGAAAGAACTCCAGCTGTATCAGTAAATCTCTCTTCTTTTCCAATTGTTAGTTCAAATTCACTATGATCAAATCTTGGCATTTTAGAACCTAGATTACCCTCGAACCATCTACCTTCCCAAATACCAATTTGTGCATCAACATAACTAACTAATCCTACAGAATGTGCATATGCCCATATTCCAACTCTTTCCTGTTCATCCCAACCTATATGACTCCAGTCCTCTGAATAACCAGGATAGTCAGCAGGGTTTTGTGGTGTTAACACATTTGGCTCTAAACAGAACACCAATTGTCCGTCTATATAAAGCTCACTTATCCATGTGCCATTCCATTCTCCAATATGCCTATTACCATATGAAAAATCTCCATAGGCGTGTACTATGTTCATTATCTTTTCTTGATTAAAAAACAAGATACTAGTCAAAACTAGTATCGTTGCCAGTATAAATTTTAATATTTTACTCATTGTAAATTCTCCCTCTTATAAAAGTATTGTTTGAATCTTGTAGTTTTAATACGATACATACATTCCCTCCGTATTAATTAATATTTTTGTTTATAGCTATAAATAAAAATTGTAATAAATTAATAATCGTCATTATTAATCTAGTTGAAGTAAAATCAAACCTTATAAAAATCACTCCTTTCAATGTAATAAAAAAAGACACTTTTTGAAGTGCCTTTGTATAAAAATATAAATGTGGCAAATTGCCACATTTAATTATTATGGTTGTTTGCAGTAAAACACTTGTCTAGTTTCAGGTATACTTCTTCCATCAAGTCCACCAACCCATAATCCAAGTTGTCCACTTTCTGGTTCATAGTGATGTCCCCAATTTCCAGCAGCCTTATCAGGATGTTCTGAAATGTATTGTAAAGCCCATGCCTCATATTCAGCAAGTTTTGCACTTACACTACATCCATCATCTCTTCCTCCTGTATTTCCATTATCAGTTGGTTGAGATGGTTGTGCTGGCTGTTCAGGTTGAGGTGCTGGTTGTTCTGCTGGTTGATCCCATGTACAAGCACTTCCATTCCATTTACCCCATTGTGCTTCACATTCAGCTTTTTTTGCATTTAGTTCTGCTTGTTTCTGTGCTTCAGCTTGTCTTTGAGCCTCTTGTTGCTTTGCTTTTTCTTCGGCAGCTATTTGTTGTTGTGATTTTCCAGTTGATGGAACTGTTGCATTTCCTGTTTGTTTATTATTGTTTGTATTACTTGTTGTAGTTTTGTTTTCTGTAGTTGTTTCTGTATTATATTGTTTTGCAACTTCTGAATCAGGATTTTCTTTTATATATTGCTCTATCTGTTTTTTAACTACAACTTTTGCTTCTTCAGATAAAGTTTCAGCTTTCACAACTTTTACAATTATCTCTTCTTTAGATTCATTGTTAGATGAGTCTTTAGCTATAGCATAAGCCTTATATTCGCCTTCTTTACTCACATCAACTTCTTTAGTATCAATATCTACTTTTACAGTTTTATCATAGTTGTCTGTTGCTGTTGCTTCAGCCTTAATAACTACATGGTTAACAGGTATTTCAACTTCTTTTGTTTTAACTTCGATAACAGGTGCTGTAGTATCTACAAATTTAACACCTTCTTTATAAATAACTGTTTCTTTATCTGAATCTACTACAGTTATTTCTAATTTGTATTCCTTGTTAAGTTCGATTTCTTTTACTTCATTATTTTCAGCATCTACAACTTTAATAGTAAGACTGTCTGCATTTCTTACAGTAATAATTTCGTTTAAATCACTTCCATACTCAAAATCTAGTACTTCAGGATATGTTATATCGTATTCTTTATTTTTTGGATTGTTTTGTAAATATATATACCCTAGTACTGATATGATTAAAAAAAGTACAGCAGTTATTATAATTCCATAATTACTTGTGTTTTTATTTATAAGTATTTCTTTTATTGTTTTTTCATTTACTATTTCTTCACTAACATTTAATTTATCATTATTATCTTCTGTAATTACTTCTTCATTTACCTCAGTTTCAATTTTTTTATTTTCTTCCATAAGTATTCTCCTCGTATCTAAACATTGGCATGATTCATGCCAAACTTCTTTTTAACTCTATTTCTAAAATAATTTTCATTTAAAAATAAATTAGGTAATTTAAAATTCATTATTACTCTTGCTAAAAATGGAAGTCCTTTTTTTATTAGGAATATAGGTATTATTAATTGTGCAACTACTACATAGTAGTTAACCTCTAAGTGTAATAGTCCTGTCCATACACCAATTAATCCTAATATAATTAGTACAAAATATGCTTTGGCTGCATAAAGTGATAAGCCCAATATAAATGTTAATCCCATTTTAATTAACACAATTATTGTTATAAATGTTTTGATAAATAGATTTGCTATTATTGCTGGTATATCAAGTATTAATCCAAGTAATAATTCTAAATATTTATTCATAGCTTATTCCTCCCCTAAGTCTGCATAATAAGTTCCATTTTTTAATTCATTTTCAAATTCATTAAGTATTAAATTTCTTAAAAATTCATTTTTATTTGGTTTTGAATTTATGTAGTCAATTAATAATTTATCTACATTTCCTTCTCTATCTAACCTTAATAAATACTTTTTGATTTTTTCTTTATCTCTTTTTCTGTTATATTCCCTCTTATTTCTTATTCTCTCTTCATCAGTTAATCTTTTTACATTCATATTTACACCTATTTTTATCTAAGCATATTATATATTAAATACTGCTATCTGTCAACAATCATCCATCATTAAAATATTTTTTCATTATTTTTCTCCAAATAAAAAAAACGGCATGAATCATGCCAAACTATATTTCTAAATTATTTCCATAATAATTGATTTCATCACTGAAAGGTTCCTCTAAAGAATACCTGTTACAAACATCAATTAAATTATCCAACTGTTTTAAATACCTCTCTGCATCTTTGTCATCTAAACTATTATTGGATAAAAAGAAGTTATAAGCGTTTTTTAAATGCTCTCCGGCATTTTCCCAATCCTTTACATATACATTATTTTCTAGTCCA
Organism: Erysipelotrichaceae bacterium; assembly: GCA_022772735.1. GTDB lineage: Bacteria > Bacillota_I > Bacilli_A > Erysipelotrichales > Erysipelotrichaceae > UBA9076. Next base: position 67,480 of record JALEZD010000021.1, on the reverse strand, counting down.
ACTTCTTCACTACTAAAGGTATTAATCATTGCTTCTAATTGTTTGATATACTCTTTTGACCACTCACTTGGATTCTCCTTATCTTTTTGAATAAAAAGTGTTTTAACCTGTTCTAAACTATTTCTGGTATTTTTATTTTCATCTATAACTGCACCAAAACCTAAATTTTGTTGAGTATATATCCCTTCAGTAATACCTTTATTTAAATCTTCTATTTTCCAATCACTTCCAAAATAGTCAAATTTTATTCCCTCAAAATTACTTGCTTCATCTATACAATAATAGAATTCTTGTTCTAAATCATTGTAGCTAAAACCTTCATATTTTAAATACATTGTACTAATTGTATTTCTTAATTCTTCAACAAATTCTTCTGTATATACCTCACCAAATTTATCTTCTATGGTTTCTAACAAATAACTTGTTGAATAATAAACATTCTTATCATCAAACTGTACATTCCCAATTTCTCCTAAAAATTCTTGAATTATTTTGCTTTTCATATGTTTTTCCTCCTTATACCTCTTTCGCAAACAAAACAAAACGTGCATCTTTCTTGCTCATATCACACGTGACTAAAGTCAATATATTATCATCTTCATTTAATGTGAAACCTCTTTTATCTGTAACTGCATACTCACTTGTTTTGTTTAAAACTTCTATAAATTCATCTGTACTATGAAAATAACTATTGTACCAATCTAAGTATGCACCTTCAGAACTCTCAAGATCTATCATACTCATGAAAAGTATTTGATACTTCTTTGTTTCATTATTTTCATTTGTATATGTAAAAAACTCATTTTGATTAAAATAAGTTTTTTCTTTATAACTTTTGAAGAATGTAAAATTACAATCTTTTTTTAAACTACTGTGTCCATATACGATAATATTATTACTTTCATCACTTACTTCTTTCTTATCAATAAAGACAGCTCCACATCCGTCTTTATTACCAAACGCATCATGTGTCATATAATAATCGCCTTCAGTAAGTATTACTGGTAACGTTTTTGTATCATGATTAGTATTTTGTTCAAAAGTAAAGAAACCTATAATTTCTTTATTTACTGTTGCTTGTAGTTTATCCAACTCTGTAACCACTTCTTGAGTACTTATATCTTTAACCTCTATAATTTTATTTTCCTCTGTACCTTTTTTATTTGTAGTAATTAAAATACTAGCTATTCCTAAACTTGATATAGCTAGTATTGATAAAATCATTTTACTTTTCTTTTTTAATTTTCTTTTAAATATCTTCATATTTACCTCTATCTATTAATTTGTTATTTATCAAAAAAGGATTGCAAATTACCATTGCAATCCTTTTTAATGAGCTTTATGTCCCAAATATAAACTATCAAATATTTTCAATTATTTAAGTATATATAAGTAATACTATTACCATTAATATTACTTTAGAAATAATATTAACAATTTTTCCTTTTTTATATGCTTCTAAGCATTTTAACTCATTAACATTCACCATTCTTTTGGCAATGTTTAATTCTATTATTCCAATAACCAATAAAACAAGACATATAACAAAACTGATGTATACATTTTTTAAAACACACAATATAGGAAATAATAATGTTATAAACGCCAAATATAATATAAAACTTTTTTTACTAATTTTATAGTTAATTTCAGGATCTTTTGAATAAAACAATATATTTAGCATAATTAAGGTCTAATTGGATCAAACCAATTTCCATCCACAGGTCCATAAATTAAATTACTATCTGAAACACTCTTTTTATAAGCCTTCATGTTTTTATTTATTGATTTCTTATAATATGTTCCATGATGTTGTGAATAATACTGTTCTTTGCTTTGATATTGAGTACAAGTCACATGTAAGTTATCACCTTCAGCAGATAAACCTGTAGCAATTGCTGCAGCAACTGTCCATCCAGTACCAGGTATTGAAGCCATTATTACTCCTGCCATTGCTAGTGCTCCTCTCCAAGGAATTTCATAACTAACATTATATCCTGTAGAGTAATCAACAGTAGCAAAAGGAACTATACTATTAATATTTTCTATTGTTGGAGTGAATACTTCACCATCTAAAATTAAAATATTTGTAACTCTGTTAATCATTATAACATGATACTCATCAGCATCTGAAATAATATACTTTTCAACAAAAGGATCAAAACTACTTACTTTATAAAATTCAAAAGAATTTTCTTCTTGTGCAAAAACATTGCTTGTAGTCATACAAAAAATCATTGTTATAGATAAAATTGTCGCTAAAAACTTTTTCATTTTTTATCCTCCTCTATCTAATCCGATAATATTAAATAAGTATCAAAAGCTGTAATGTTGCTTGTAATGGTGTTAATTATACTCATCTCCGTTTTTATATCTGGAAATATTATAGTGAATCATATAACTTCCTCCTATTTGAATAATAGCATAATTACCTAAAAAAGTAACCCCTTACATTTGTTGATTAAAGTGCTATAATTATCTTAATAGTTATCTACAGAATAAACATATAATTCATCTAATATATAAGTTTGGCATGAATCATGCCAAAAATTAATTTAATCATTTTTAACATTCCAAACATTTTATAAAAGTTTTTTATTACATTTTTTAATATTTTTATTATTTTGTTTTTCATATTAAGAAATCTTCCTTATACAAACTAAATGGTATAGGAGTTATAATTTCCTCATAAATAAGAGTAGTATATCCTGATTTTACAGGTTTACTAAAAATTCTTATATCAGGAGTATAATTAGGCTCATAATTCCCCCATGTAATTCTTTTGCCATCTCCATATGTTTCAAAATAAAATTCTTGTGTATCAAAATTAAATATAAAATTTAAATACGCTATATTCTTTTCTTTAGTAAATTCAACAATCATAGGAAAAACTAAACTAAAATGATCTTCTTTTATTCCTATATCTATCTTTAACAACATATAATTTATTTCTAGTATTTTATCAATATATGGATACCCTATTTTACTTACTTTTTTACCATATTTTTTTGATATTGTTCTCAAATTTTTATTTGGATACCTAGCATTTATTTTTAAATCATTAAACTCTTTTATTCCTAAACTAAAATTAAATTGAAGTATTTCAGGATTTGAATAAGGAAAATAACAAGCAAAATCAAATAATATGCAATATTCCCCTTCTTTCAGATGGACTTCTTGTTTAAATTTTTCTTTTTCAAATATCATATAAATATACCTCTTTCTTAAAATTAAAAATGGCATGAATCATGCCAAAAAGTTTTATTCTCTATCATAACTATAATCAAACCCATCTATTTCAAATTCTTCATCATAAATGTTTGCTGCTTTTTCTATTTCTATTGAACTAATTTCTTTTTCAAATTCTTCAATTTTATTAAATTGTTCAATATCTGCGTTTCTGTTATTCATTAAATTTTTAATATATCTAACTTCTGAGTTTAGCTTTTCAATTTCTTCCTCACTCATGGTTTTAGGATTAACTATATTTTCTATCAAAAATCTTGGTGTATATACACAATTATCTGAATCATATAATTCTTCCAACTCTCTATTAAAAACTCTAATACGATCAACAACTCCACAATTAAATATTGTATCAACATTTTCAGCAAATTTACTAACTACTAAATCATGATGTTCTTTAGGTGTCATTCTTGGGGAACCTTTTTTATTTATCAAATCTTCATATCTTTTAATCGTGCTAATATAAGATAAATATTTATTTACACACATTATATCTACTTCTACCTCATATCCAGCATTTTTAAATTTTAATGCTTCTCTAATAGGTAGCTCACTTGTTCTAAAGGTTCCTTCAATAATTACATTGTATTTATTGGATTTAAAAAACTCAACAAGTTCAGCAGTAAATTCTCCTGCCCATTGTTGAGTGTACTTTGAAGCATCTTGTCCATATAGTCTATTAAACTCCTCAAATTGAGGATGGTACTTTCTATATTCATCTCCATTGATGCTTACATATTTATTTTTTGAATTAATATATCTTTCTAATGATGTTTTCCCTGAACCAGGTTGTCCTCCAATTAAAACTAGCTTAGGATTATCAACTGGTTTATGTTTCAACATTATTCCTTCTATTTCACTTTTTAACTTTTCATCAAATATAGTCTTTAATATCCCACTTATCTTTTCCATAAATTAGATCCCTCATAGTTTTCATAATAAATTGAATTTCAAAAGAATGTACTAAAAAAGTTTCTTCATCTTCTTGTAACATATCATGATATTTAATCCATATTTCTTTTCTTAAGTATTGAGATAATTCACTCTTACCAAATTTATCTTCATACCTGTCAATCAATGCACAACATTCTGCACCAATTTCTCTGAATATTTCTTTTTGCATATCCATATCTTGAATATAAAATGGACTTCCTAATTCATAAGTTCTTGTAATTTTAAACTCTCCCATAATATCTTCCTTTCTCTCTCGGCATGATTCATGCCAAAATGATAAAACAAAAAAGATAGAACACTTAATATTCTACCTAGCCACTTCATCTATCATATACTTTTTTATCATATTTTTTCGGGTTTTTCAAGGGCATTTTTGATAAAAAAAAGGCTTTTTTTTGTGTTTTTTTCAGGAAAAAGTTGTGAATGTTTTTGTGCGTTTTTCACAAAATGATAAAAACCTTTTATTTAAGCCTTTTTTTGAATACCTTTTTTTTGAAAAACTCTATTTTTACCCCTCTTGACAGACCACAAAATTTAATGATTTTTTTGCATATTTTTTAACTTTTTTATAGTTTTAGTAAAACTTCTTATACTTTTGGCATGATTCATGCCAAACTAAAATGTTATCTTTTCTAACATTTCTCTTGATTTTAAAACCATATCTTCAATGTCATCATATGATTGTATTATTCCATTTTCATCACAATAAAATAATCTCCAAGCTAAAACCAACTTATCATTAATATTATTAACTATTCTATAATACTTATCTTTTGACATCTTTGAATGTTTGTCATTTCTTTTAAAATATGAGTTTATTGCTAAATCTTTTTCTTCTTCATTTAGAACTTCATTAAGAATCTTAATGTATTTCCTTGAAATCCTTAAATCTTTTCTTAAGCATTTTAATTCAAGTTCAACTGCTGACAATGTTCCATTACCTTCAGGCTGCTTTATTATTGATGATGTTCTTGTAACACTATTTATTTCTGCATTTTCATTTACATAGATATTATTTCCTTTATAAATATAAAAATCTTTGTACTTAAATTGTAATCCTATGAAAATATCTAACAGTTTTTTAACTCTTTTTACTGCTGGAATAGGACTATAAGCAATATCTACCCATCTATCCATATGTTTTACCTCCTCTTTGGCATGAATCATGCCAAACTTTTATTAAATATTGTTTTAATTTTATATTCTAATTCCTAGCCAGCAAATAAATATTGCAAGAAATATTACAATTAAAAACAACACAAAATCTTCATAGTCTCTAAAAATATTATTTTTTATAAATTGTTTTTTTATTATATCCATTATATTTCCAGCCTGCACAGACAATACCAATGCAAACATAAAATATATTGAAAGTATAATTGTCATAATATCTTCATTATATTTTTTAAATTTTATAAAAACTTCCTTAAACTCATTTAGCCTAATCATATAAATTCCTACTAAAATAATTAATGAAGAGTACGCAATTCTAATTCCTATTGCAATCTTATTATTTTTCACTTTGCTTGATAATATAGCTCCGTAATTTTTAAATGTTAAAAAAAGTAACCATGTTAAAATCGCGATTGAGTATTTAAACATTTTTATCCTCCTTTTAATTTATATTTTTTATAATATTTAGCATGAATCATACCAAACTAATCTTCCTCTATTAAATCATCAATTTTAACATTAAGTGCTTTAGCTATTTTATATGCTGTTTTAAGTGTTATATTACTTAATCTCCCTTTAGCTAAACTTGTAAATAATCCGTCACTGATACCTGTTTCTTTTGATAACCAGTATCTACTTTTATTTTGTTTTTTTAAATGTTTTTCTATATTTATTTTCATACATTCCTTTCTATAACTCTATAAAATAAGTTATAATTCAATTGAGGTGATACTTTTGAAGATAAATGAATTAATTAATATTCTTGAATTAAATTCAAATAACAATATACTACTATGTGAATTTCAATATAATAACTCAAATATAAGATTTTATTTTAAAAATTCAAAAAATAATAAATTTCTTACATTATTTTATGATGATAGTAATAACATTTGTTTTAAAAATTTTTTTATATACTTTGATAAAGATAACAATCCTAATATCAATCCTTATTTAGGTGATATGGCAAAATATACACCAAACCTATATAACTCAAATATAAATAGTTATAAAGGTGTATGGGAAAAATTTCTTAATACAATGAAAAACAATGATTTTAAAATAACTACTATGCAAAATTTTTTAAATTTTAAAAATGACACTGAAAAAACTATTATTAAAAAATATCCTGATTTTAAATTTAAAAAGCAATATTTAAAAGGAATTAGAAGACGTGCAAAAAATAAAAATGGAAAAGTAAATAATGTATCAAAAGAACAAATTAATTTAAGTTATTCTATTATAGGCAAATCTTCTACTTGGGAAATTATAAAACAAGGATTTACCCCTATATTTACTGATAACCCAATTCATCAAAAAGAATTTAAAATTGTTGTTCAAAAGCTTCATATAATTCAAGATTAGTTTCATCAAAATCTTTTTCATCTACTTTATATAAATAAAATTCTTCATCATCTCCATCTAATTTTATTCTTAAAGCGTATCCTCTATTTAACTTTTCTATCATTTTACTAGTTAAAATTATATTTTTATCTTTATTATAATAATTAAATTTACCTTTAAAATTTTCTTCTATATTTTCACTTAAAATCACTGGTTCTATAAATATTACTTTTGGTTTATCTCTTTCCAATAAATTTTTTAATTTTATTATCTTAACCATAAAAACTCCATTCTACACTTCATATTCAATAATATTACTTAAAGGTTTAGCCTTTGTTTTTCTAACTAGTTCAATAAATTCAACTTCTTTTAAATAAATAGTTTTTGCAACGATGGAATTATTTTCTTTACAATCAACAAAATAATTTTCTATTGAATAGGTAAAATCTAGTGCTTCAACTTTTTTATTTTCTTCCATAAGTATTCTCCTTGTATCTAAACTTTGGCATGATTCATGCCATTTTTTAATAAATGATTTTATCTAAACTATTTTTTAAATCTTCTATTGCATCTTTTAATAATTCATGTTCTTCAAAACTCACTTCTTCAAATTCTATTTTTAATGCTTCTTCACTCAGTTTGTCTAATTTCTTTACAAATTTTTTCAGTTTAGTTTCTGTGCTTTTATCTTGTTCTAAAGATTTGCTTTCTTCTTTTTCTAATACTAAGTTATTAACTTTATTCTTTTCAGTCAAATATGTTTGTATGTAATTCAATGAAATTCCAGTAATTTCTGCAACAATTTCCCTGGTCCTTCCTTTTGGTTTTTTACCATTTTCTTCTAAATAATTCACATATTCTAAGGTAGTGTTAATAAGATTATTTTTTTCTTCATTATTAAGTTGTCTATAACTATTTGATCTAATCATTGATACTTTTAATTCAATTTCATCTTTATCATTATTATATGTATATATTACAGGTGCTTTACCAGTTATATCTTTGCCAAAATAAGAATAATTTATTCCTTTTTCAACTAAATTATTTAGTGCCATAAATCTTCTATGTCCAGTATGCAACTTATTTTTACCATTTTCCTTATACACAATAAGTGGCTGCAATAAACCTTCTTCTTTTATGTTTTCTGCAAGTAATTCAATATCTTCAGTAGTAAACATATTTAATTCATTAGGAATAATTGCATCTATATCTAAATATATTACTCTACCTTTTTTTCCAAGTTCTAAATCTGTTTCCATAACCATATCATTAAGTATACTCATTATTAACTAACCTCACTTTCCATATCTATAAGTAATTTATCAAAATCACTTTTTACTTTTTCTCTAACTTCTTTAAAGAAATTAGGCTCTGTAAATTCTCCTGCATCAACTTTTCTATTAAAGACTTTACTCAAATAGTTAATAAGTTCTTCAGCTTCACACATTAAAATTCCTAGGTATGCAGATAAAATAACTTTGTCCTCTTTTTTAATATCAGTAATATTTTTCATATAATTTCCTTTCTTGGCATGATTCATGCCAAACCTTAATTTTCACTTATAACCTCATCAATGAAAGCTCTGTAATCTTGAGCAACTCCACTTTTTAAATCTTCAATCAATGCTTTAGATTCTAGCCCTGATTTTTTCACAGGCGTTGCCTGGTATCTGATTTTGTTTTTATAAATTTTATCTCCATAAATTTTTTCTAATTCTGCAATAATATTCTTGTCTGTATTATTACGATTTACCATTGTTACTAAAATTTTAAAATCAAAGTTAACTCCATCAATACCTTCCAAAATATCTCTACAATGTGTTAGTGTAGCGTTTATTCCATCCAACGCTCCAATATCTATACTTAATGGAATTATTAACTCATTACACGCACACAAACTATTTGTTGCGCATAAATTTAGTGACGGATTATTATCAATTATTATTTCATCGTATTCTTTTTCAATCTTTTTTAATAAGTTTTTAAGTTTAAATTGCTGCACCCCAACTCCTGCATTAAGCAACATATATCTTTCTATCGTAAACAAGTATATATTTGCAGGAATAACATACAAATTTTCTATTTTTGTTGGATAAATACACTCATTAATCTCACACTCTTTCGCAAGTGCTGATACTATTGTATTTTCGCTTCTTTCAAAAACCCTTCCAGTAAGTATTCTGGTCAAGTTCGCTTGTCCATCTAAATCTACCAATAAAGTTTTTTTACCTCTTTTCGCAAAACCTGCACCTAGATTAACTGCTGTTGTTGTCTTAGCCACTCCTCCTTTTACATTCAGAATTGTCCTAATCATAATTATTTCTCCTTTCTTGGCATGACTCATGCCTATTTTACTAAGTCTTTAAATAAAACTTTAATTTCTAAGTCTGTAAAATCTTTGTTTTTAACTTTATCTAAAAATTCCTGATAGGTTATACCTAAATTTTCAAATCCATAAAGCATTTTTAGTTCCTCTTTACTTAGCTTTTCTAAAATCATGTAAAAGCTATTAACTATAATTCCATTATAAGAATTCTCTAGGTAATCTTTGTGCTTACACAGCCGTACCAAACATTGTAAATACACTTGTATTTCCATTAAATCTTCACTAAATATTTCATCAATATCCTCTTTTTTTATATTTTCCTGAACAATTTCAATCTTTTTACTTACAAACTTTAAATACTCATTAATTACATTCATAAACCACCCCATTATCTTTAAGGACTGTTTGTAAATCTAAATTAAATATATCTTTTAGTTTAATTAAGTTTTCTTCAACAACATCGCATCTAAATCCATCTAGTTTATATTTGATATTTTCATGTTCATACTCATCTTCAGCAAATATATTTCTATATTTTTTTAATAGTTTTTCTATTGCTTTTGAAAATGATGTTTCGATTTTATCTGTAACTTCATAGGCATCTTTATATATTTCTGCTGCTTCAGGACTTCTTAAGGACTGTTCATACCAATAATTAACTTCATTTTGTACGTACTGAATTAGCTTATTATTCGCAATGATTATCCTTTTCTTAAATCTATTTAATGCTTTATTTAAGTTTTTTCGCCTTAAAATAAACCCTGTTTTTAAGGTTGCTTCTGCTTTTAAAAGTGCTTGAAAAAAGTAATCTCTAAACATATTTAACCAGGATAAAAACTGTTCATCTTTATAACAAAATATCCTAGTTTTTGTAGACTTAAACTCTTCAGTAATTTCTTTTCCACTTTTATCTTTCATAACATCCCCTTTATGGTGTAATATCACAGCATCTTTATCTGTTTTACTACACGCTCTCCCTGTGTTTTTGTTTATCACAAAATCCCTTTTATACTTTTTTACAAAATGTTTACCTCTGTATTCTCTATCGTATATATAGATATAAATGTATTTTGCTTTATTTATTGAGTATGAATATGAAATGTACTTTAGTCCTGTTTCTTTACCTACAACCATTTTTACAAACATACTTGTAATTTTAATTAGCCTACTATTATTCCATTCTCCTTCAGGAAGTAATAATGTAAAACTATATCCGTATCTTGCTTTTTTAACCTTATATTCTTTAGAAAAATTAGATTCATATTTTTTTATTTGGTCAAAAAATGTTTTAGATCTTAAACTAAAATTTGAATATAAAAGTTGCATACTATTTACCTTCAGTTCTAATTCTGAAATATCCCTTATAGGTTCTATTCGTAAGTAATGTTGCCATTCCTTACCATACATTGACTTTAAAATATTCATTGGTCCTCCATTATATTCACAACTACGGTATTTCATATCGTACTTGTTTTATTTTTTTATTTTTATTTTTTTGATAATATTGAATTTTTGTCTGTTTTTTTATACAATATACGTGTTAGGCTTCCCCCCCAATACTTAACTTTCATATGTTTTGGTTTGGTGGTTGGGCTTGCTGAAAATTAGAGTGGTACACTCTATTGTTTAATTTGATATAATTAATTGGCGTTAATTATATCTATGTAAGATTTAAGGTTCATGCCTGGTTCATTTTGGAAGCTCTCAACTTCCTTTTTTTATTTTCTTAACCTGTCTGGATATTGTCGATTCATTGACATCTAGTATTCTAGCAATTTGGCTATTCTTATAGCCTTGATTCATTAATTCCTGTATCTTATTGATTTCTTCATTAGTTAATCTTTTACCTAATTTATTGTTTTTACCTTTAACACTTCTAATGATTGCATAGGTTGCTGCAATGCTAATCTCAAACATCTTTGCAATAAATTCAATTTCGCACTTCTCATCAAACATTTTAATGATTAATTCTCTTTCATGAGGTGAAAGTCTTTTTTTATGTATTACTTTATAATCATCTCTTGTCATTAAATGGTTATATACTGTCCTTGTTGAAAAACCTATGTCTTTTGCAATATCCTTTGGTTTTTCTCCTTGTTCATACAATTCATGTATTCTTTTAATTAATTCATCAGTTAGGACTGAAGGTTTTAATGGATTGGCTGCATAATAACTTGCTTCTTCTTCTGTAATAGAAAATGTCTTTGCAATACTTTTGATGTCAATTTTATTTTTTATCATCCTTTCGATTAATATTCTTTCCTTCTTAGTTAATCCCACTAAACTCCTCCTTTCCAAATAAAAATAGGTGTAGTAGAGATAGCTTAAATCTCTACTACACCTTATTAATTTATTATTAAGTGCAATAAGATTTTTATCTCTTGCACTTATTATAGAATTTACCTAAATTTTAAAAAAGAGTTGAAATATATCAACTCTAGATAAGTTTTATAAAAGAGACTTAATATTTAAAACTTCTTTTATAGTATAATCTTTTTCTTTATCATTCTTTATGTGTTGACAAGCACTTAATGCAAGTTCTATGTATTCATTTGCTTTATCAATATTTTTTAGGATTGCATAAGCTCTTGCGACTGATTCATAAGCAAAAGCTAAATCAAAATCTTTCAAATCATTTTCTAAAGTTATTTTTAAACATTTTTTAGCAAATATAAGCGCAAGTTCTCCATGTTTTAAAACACTATATACTCTAGAAACTTGCCACTCACCCCTAGCATTGTTAATTGGATTATTAAAACTTCTCCATCTTTCACAAGAAGCGTGAGTTTTATGCAACATTTCTGCAATATCATCATCACTTATTTCAGCTTTATCCATCAAATCCCAAGTTTCATTAAAATATTTCTTGGCAATTTTCACATCATAATCTATATATTCTTTTTCCATAATTATTTACAATTTTTCAAAAATTCAACATAAGCATTATATGCTTCAAAAACATCAATCTTAGACACAATTTCCCAAGGAGCATGCATATTTAAAACTGCAATACCAGCATCAATAACTTCCATATTCATATTGGCAAGAATATATGCAATTGTTCCTCCACCACCTTGATCAACTTTGCCAAGTTCAGCAGTTTGATAAACTATATTTGCATCATCTAAAATTTTTCTAAGTTGAGCAATATACTCAGGATTAGCATCATTACAACCTGATTTTCCTCTTGCGCCAGTATATTTGTTAAAAACAATTCCACCATTTAAATATGCACTATTTTTTGCTTCATAAACACTTGAAAAATTTGGATCATATGCTGCAGAAACATCACTAGATAAAACTTTACAATTTTTAAATACTCTTGAAAGTGTTAGTTCAGAATATCCAACTGTTAAATTCAATAGTTCACCAACAGTATTTTTAAACCAATCTGAATGCATACCTGTAGAACCATTTGAACCAACTTCTTCTTTATCAACCAAAATACAACATGCAGTTTTTTCAAGATTATTGGCATTTAAAATAGCCATCAGTGATGTGTATGCACAAACTCTATCGTCATGTCCATATCCCATAACCATTGATTTATCTAACCCATAATCCCTTGCCTTACCAGAAGGAACAATTTCTAACTCACTTGAAATAAAATCTTCTTCTTCAATATTATATTTTGTTTTTAAAAGATTTAAAATATTTGATTTTATCATTTCTTTTTCAACAGTTGTTTCTGGAAGACTACCAATTAATAAATTTAAGTCCTCTCCTTCAATAACTTTACTAGCAACCTTACTCATTTGATCAGCAGCAAGATGAGGTAATAAATCACTAAATCCAAATACTGGATCATTTTCATCTTCACCAATATTTATATTTATTACGCTACCATCTTTTTTACATACAACTCCATGAATTGCAAGAGGCATCGCAACCCATTGATATTTCTTTACTCCTCCATAGTAGTGAGTTTTTAATAATGCTAAATTATCACTTTCATAAAGCGGATTTTGTTTTAAATCTACTCTAGGTGAGTCAATATGTGCACCTAAAATATTTATACCTGATGTAATCGGTTCTTTCCCTATAACAAATAAGCAAATATTTTTATTTCTATTTACAATATAAACTTTATCATTTGTTTTTAAAGGAATGTTATTTTCGATATAATCTTCTAAATTTTTAAAACCATTTAATTCCGCAAGTCTTATACTTTCCCAAACACATTCTCTCTCTGTTTTTGCGATTGAAATAAAATTTTTATATCCATCATTAAATGAAAATGCATTTTCTATTTTTTCACTATTGTATTTTTCCCAAATCTTTTTCATAATATACTCCTTTAATTAGATAATGATAACTAATATTAACTTCATTATCAAGAGTAATATAAATTTAACTATTAAAAAAACAAACTAATATATTTATTAAATAAATAATTTAGTCTGTTTAAAATATTATTAACATTTTTTCATATATTCTTTTATTGCTTCAATTATTAAGTTATGATCTTCATCCGGTTTTAATCCACTTATAGTTATTGCGCCAATCAAACCATTATTTTTTAAATAAATCGGAAAACTTCCCGCAACTGCACAATAATTTTTTAAATCTAGCCCATATTTTTCATACAATAATTTTTGATTATTGCCTATTTTAATATTCATATATTTAGAAGAATGTTGAAAATAAAGAACTGTATTTCTCTTTCTAACTATCCAATTTTCTTTATCAGGACTAACATTATCATTTGAAAAATGATATAAAACTTTACCATAAGCGTATATGTCAACTAAAATATCCAATTTATTATTAATAATTTTACTTGTAATATAGTTACCAATTTCTAAGGCTATTTTTGAATTAAAAAATTCAAAAGATAAATTATTTTCTTCTAAAATCAAATCATTTAATAGTTTTTCCATAATCAACCCCCTTAAAAATTTTATTAAATATTCTAATAGTCACAACTATTACTATTAATGTTAAAAACGAATATAAAGATGTTATGATTTTTTTAGAAATAACAAATGAAGACAATACTATTAGTGTATCAATAATTATTATAAAAACATCAACATCAATCATTTTAAATGCTTTATTAAATAATAATGCCAATGTATCACTCCCACCTGTTGCACAGTTCAAATATAAAGCAATGGATATAGAAAAACCTACCAAAAATCCACCAAAAACAATCGAATAAAATACATTACTTTCAAAACTAATTTGTGGAATAATTCTTAAAAATAATGGAATTGTAAAAATAACATATACTGTCTTGAATGCAAACTTTTTACCAAAAACAACTGTACTAATTATAAGTAATGGAATAGAAATTCCTAATGAGACAATATCAATAGGTATTTTTGTACACCAACTAATTACAATTGATAAACCTGTAATACCACCAGGGGTAAGTGAATACTCTTTAAAAAAGAATTGAACTGCAATAGCTGTTAAAAAAGAAGATATTGTCAATAAAACTAATTCTTTTACATTAAAACCTTTCATTTATTATTCCAAATTATATTTTAAGGCTGAATCATCAATCGCTTTTCTACACTTTTTAACTGCATTAGCTATACCATCAGGATCTTTAAATATTGCAGATGACATAACCACAACATCTGGGTTACACTCTATTAGCTTGTCCATATTATCAAACCTTAAACCACCATCTATCGCAAGCTCGCATCTTGGATTTTTTTCATCTATCATTTTTCTAGCTCTTTTCACTAAATCAACTACACTTCTTCTCCAACCCCAGTTATCAGCACCATCAGTTTCATCTACTCCATGAGTCACAATATGTAATCTATCAATATCATATATTGACTCCTCAACAAATGATAAAGGTGTATAACAACCAATTGTTAAACCTATTTTTATTTTTCTTTCCCTACACCAGTTAATAATGTATGCAAGCTGTGCTCCAATAAAATGTTCTGCAGGAATAATTAACATATTAGTACCTACATTATGTATTTGTTCTATAAACATTTTATCCATACTTACAGTATATATATGACATTCAATAGGTAAATTAACTTCATTTCGTATTCCCTGAATAATTTGCCAGCCTCCCATCAATTTCATATTTTGTAAATCATGCATATCAGCTGCATCAGAATGTATATAATCTACTCCTGCCTCTTCTGCCTCTTTAACGATCTGTACAATTTTCCCATAATTTATGTGTGCTAATCCTGCCGCAATTTTAATATGTTTCATTATATCCTCCTCTATTTAAACAAATCATCAATAATCAATTTTTTTATTTCATAACTTTCCATAGGTAAATCTATACTATCTATTAAGTTATATATTTCTAAAAGTAAATTCTCATCATCACAATAATCTCTAATACATTTATTTAAATCACATTCATCCATCATATTTTTTAGCATTAAATAAAACGAATATGCACATTCCTTATCACTTTTATCATTTAAGTTACAGTCAATAAATCTTGCCAAACTAGCATATTGTTTTTCATACTTTATTAAAGTACATTCAATAAACTTTTTATAAACAATAGCTAAAGCCTCCCCATGACTTATATTTATAAAACTACCAATAATTTCTGATAAAGGATGTGGTAACATTGCTCCACAATTAGTTAAAGAAATACCTCCTAATGTATCAGAAATCATAAGCTTCTCTCTATATTCAATTCTATTATCTTTTAAAACCTTAGGTAAAAATTCAAATATATTTTTAATACCCTCTTTAGACAAGATATTACATATAGGATTTTCTTCCCTTAAATATGATTCTAATAAATGCGAAAATGCATCAAATGCTGTTGAAGCAGTTAATCTATTTGGTAAAGATAATGTTAACTCTGGATCTAAAATAGCCTGTTCAATAAATACATCTTTATGAAAAATAGTCAACTTCATATTATCAATACTTGTTAAAACACATGCATGAGTACATTGAGAACCAGTACCCGATGTAGTAGGAATGGCTATTACTGGAATTTTATTCTCTACAATACTTGGATAATCTTTTTTAAAATCTGAAAATTCATTAAAGTACAAATCCCAATCATTAATTTTTTTATTGTATGTTACACTCACTATTTTAGCAACATCTAAAACAGAACCGCCACCTACAGCTACAATTTGATTAATATTATTTTCCAATATTAAACTTATTACTTTATCTGCAGTTTTTACAGATGGATTTGGCTCAATATCGTAATATTTAATATATTTTACCCCTGATTCATCTAAATATTTTTCGATTTTTTTAAATAAAAATTCAATATCTTTATTAATTTTCGGTCCTAATAAAATAACATTCTTTCCACTACCTTTTAAAAGATTTTTTAATTCTTCACTCTTTTTTTGACCAAATATTATTTTTGTTGGTTGATAATACTTAAAATCCATATTAACTCCTTTCGTATGAATTATATATACTTATAAAACAAATTTACTTTTTAATTATTCCAATGAAATGTGGTAATTTTATACTATGTATACATTTGCCACATTTTATCGGAAAAACAATTTAAATTATAGTTTTATTTTTAGTCTATAATTTAATTAAAGTAAGGAGATTTTAATGAAAGAAAATATTAATAAGCTAATAGATTTACTACTTAAAAAATGTGTGAATCTTCAAAAAAATAGTTTTTTATACTTAACAATTCCTTTTGAACATAAAAAAATTGCTTTAAAAATAAAAGAAAAAACTGAACAAGAATTTAATTCAGAAATATTTATAGAATATACATTTCCAATTAATGAAATTGTTAATAAAGAAAACTATTCATTTGATAAATACAAAAAAAAGTTGAATAAAATATATTCGAATAAAATTAATTCTTTAAAAAATAACACTTCATATTTAGAAATAAAAAACGGATTAGAATATATAGATCCCAATAATTCTTTTAAAGTTAAAGAAGTTCATGCTGAATTGTCAAAATTACAAACACTTTTCAGAAAACAAAAAAGACTAAAAACAAATGTTGTGTCATGCAAAACAGTTTTCCCAAACAAATACTGGGCAAAAACATTATTTAATCAAGAAAAATATCCACTAAAAAAATTATGGAATATTTATTTTGATATTACACTTGTAAATAAAGATAATCCTTTAAATTTATGGAGTAAAAAAATATCAGATATACAAAACAGAATCAAATATTTAGATAAAATGCAATTTCAAAAAATAAAATTTGAAGATGGTTTCAGCAACATTAGTTTTGAATTAATAGAAAATCATAAATGGACAGGAGGATGTGAAACAACAAAAAGTAATATACAATATATGCCTAATTTCCCAACTCTTGAAATATTTTCTGCACCTAAAAAAAATGGTGTTTCAGGAATAATAAAAAACTCAAAACCACTTATTTATAATAATATTGAAATAAATGATTTTTATATAAAATTTAAAGATGGAATAGTTACTGACTTCTTTGCAAAAAAGAACCATAAAGTTTTAAGTGAAATTATAAGTCATGATAAAAATAGTCATTATGTTGGAGAAGTTGCTATTGTTGAAGGTACAAATGAAATATCTGACAAAAATATTATATTTATGAATACATTATTAGATGAAAATGCAGCATGTCATTTAGCACTTGGTTGTGCTTATCAATGTAGTTTGAATAAAAAAATAAATTATGATGAAAATTCATACGAAAAACACAATATGAATTTTTCACAAATACATGTTGATTTGATGTTTGGGAGTAAAAACATTAATGTAACTGCATTTGATAAAGCTGGAATAGAATATAAACTTTTGGAAAATGGAAAATGGAAAGTCTAGTTTTTAAAAAAACCAGACTTTTTATTATTTCTTAATTCATGTAATTGCTTATTTAATAAAATTAAAAATTCATCATTAATTACTGGTGGAATTTGTATAATGTCTATTTTATCATTATGAATCTCAAATGTTGAGAAAACTAAATCATAATCAGTATTCAAATAATCCACATTTTCAAAACAGTCTATTTCTATATTAGGTATATTATTTTTTAATATTGAAATTATTAATTGGTTTTTAAAAACATGTTCCTGTGATACAAGTGCACAAACTGTTTTAGAAATATACATTTCTCTTAAATTAACTAGAACAAGCGTTATACTCGCAATGGCACCTTCTGGTAATTTTGTATACAAATACTTATCAGTAAACATATTTATTTTTTCTGCTAACTGATATAAGTCAATATATGTATTTTTAATTAAATCTGTGTATGGATTGTAACAATCATACTCAAAATTGTATTTTTGCATTGTTTTTTCTAAAAATGGAAATAAACAATCTTTAAAAAACTTTAAATCAAATTTTTGTATATAATTCAATAAATAATTATAATATTCCTCAATAACTTTAACTAATAATTCTGGATTACTTGATTCTTCAAAAAGATTTTCATAACTTGATGTAATATATGAAGATAATTGTGCGCTAATATAAACAATTTCTTCATTTGTTACTTCTAAATGGAATGTATTTGTTAATTTAAAAATATTATCATTTATAAATTCAGGTAATTTTTTATTTTTCACCTTATTAATAGTTTCAAGATTTAATGAAACATATCTATTATCTTTAATTCTTTCAAATGCAATTATCATAAAAATAGTTGCCCTATTCAAGTCGCTATTTGTTATAGTTGAATTAGTATATTTAACTAACTTTAAAATAAATTCTTTTATAAGTTTATATTCATTTGAATTTCTACTTTTTATTGATCTATAAAATGAATTTAATTCACTAGAAAAAGTATAGCTATTATCGCTGTACTCTAAAATTTTAAAAGAAAGATCTAATAGTGCATGTCTTATTCTTTTTTCTCCACCAACTATACTTATCCCATTTTTCCTTGTTTTATTTATTTTTATTCCGTAATAATTTAGAAAATTATCAACAATTTTCAAATCATTATAAATACTTGGTCTGGTAATATATAAAATATTTTCTAATCTTCCAATTGTTAAACTTCTTTTACCATTTAAAAGTAAATATATGATAACTATTTGTCTTATTTTAGATGGAATTTCATTAGAATTAACAATTTGTGTTTCACACTCTTTAAAACATTTGAGTCTATCTTTTTTATCTCCATGTAATTTTATTCCAATTCCTGGACTTTTCTCAATACTAATATTGTATTTACTCATTAAATCTATTATATCTTTTATACTATTCCTTATTGTCTTATTAGAAATTGAAGCTTTTTTTGCAATATCATTATATGTAAATACATCTTCTTCAATTAACATCAATTTAGTAAATAAATATATATTTGACTTCATAACCATATCCTTTATATTAATAAATAATAACATTACTTTGTATATATTTACCACAATAAAGTGTAATATCATGATAAATAGTGTAAACGGTTTCTTTGGTAGACTTTATTCAAGGGAGGAATTTATGAAAAAATTACAAGAAAAACTTCAATCATTTTCAGGGGCAATGATGGTACCAATTATCCTTTTGATTTTAGTTGGATTTTATGTTGGGATTGGTGCCGCAGTAACAAACTATATCGTTACTGATAATAATATTATTAATACAATCTTTAAAATGTTTACTTCTATGGGATTCACATTTATGAACTATCTACCATTATGGTTTGCGGTTGGTATTTCATTTACACTTGCAAAAAAGGAAAAAGGATGGGCCGCATTTGCAGGATTAGTATTGTTTTTCTGTTATATAACTTGTATAGGAACTTATGCAAATTCTCAAGGATGGAATGCTGAAACAGTTGCGATTGATGCATTAATAGAAAATGGATACACTCGTGAAGCTGCAATGAATTTTAATGCTTTGTGGGATACTGTTGCAGGTAAATTCACCTTCAATATGGGTATATTTAGTGGCATAATCGCAGGTTTATGTGCAGGGTTTATACACAATAAATTTTATGAAACAAAGTTCAATTCTACATTCGCTTTCTTTCAAGGTACAAAATTTGTAATTATTGTTGTGACATTATTTTCAATTCCACTAGCGGTTTTATCATACTATTTATGGCCACCTATCGCTAATGTATTACAAATGATTACACATGTTATAACTACTTCAGGCTACTTTGGAACATGGTTATTCGGATTCATTGATAAAGCTTTATTACCTTTTGGTATACATCATTTAATTGCATTCCCTATTGAATATTCAGCAGTTGGTGGAACTATGACAATTGATAATGTAGTTTATGAAGGTGTAAGAAATATAATTGTCGGACAAGCAGCATCACCAAATGCCACAGGATATATAGTAAGAAACTTTACTACAGGAAGAATTCTTTTCCAACTTGCTGGTTTACCTGGGGCAGCATTTGCTATGTATAAATGTGCAAAACCTGAAAACAGAAAAAAAGTTGCTTCATTATTAATACCAGCAGTATTAACACTAGCATTAGTTGGAATTTCTGAACCAATTGAGTATACATTCTTATTTGCTTCACCAGTATTATATTGGTTAGTATATGCACCACTTTGTGGTTTATGTTATGTATTTGCTGAATTAACAAAGGTTTCAATAAATGGAAATGCATTATTCTTTATGATTCCAAATTTATTTCAACCAAATAAAGTTCACATATGGTCTTTATTATATCTTCTACCACTTACATTTATCGTTTATTACTTCTCATTTAAATTCTTTATAACAAAATTCAATATAAAAACTCCAGGTAGAGATGAAAATGAAGAAATTAAACTAATGAGTAAAAAGGAATATCAAAATATTAAAAAATCATCTGAAAATGAAAAATTGGAAATCTTAATAGTTGAAGCATTTGGTGGTGCAGAAAATATTGAATCTGTATCTTGTTGTGCTACTAGATTAAGAGTAATAGTTAAAGATTACAAAAAAGTTGTTGATGATAGCGAATGGACAAAAAATCTACAAGCGTTAGGTTGTGTTCACAATGAAAATAGCTATCAAATAATATACGGTGTAAACGTAGGAAATATAACTACTGCAGTAAAAGATGTTTTAGGAATTGATTAATTAAAAAAGCATATATAAACTTTACCTAGCTATTAGGCATAGTTAAAATATATGCTTTTTTTATATATAACATCCCATGATTTTAGGTAAATCATATACAGTTATTATTCCTAGTGGATTTTCATTAATATTACCTGTTTCTGTAATAATTATTGCATTTAGACTATTTCCAGATTCGATATACCTTTCAAACTCAATAATTATGTCATCAACATTTCTATTCCTTTCAAAAAATATAACTTTATTATCTTTGAATGATATTTCATTTATTTTTGTTGAAATATTGTTTATTAAAGTATTAGCAATATCATTCATAGTTAGTAAACCTCTAAATGTATTTTTATCATACACAGGAATTTTTGAAGTTCCTATTTTTTTCATAACTTTAAAAGCTTCATAAATATCATCATCAAAACTTACAACTTTTACAGGCTTAGAAGCAAATTCCAAAACAGTTTTTTTATTAGATATTAAATCTGCTATTTTTTCAATATCAATAACAACACTATCTGTAGGTATAGCTAAAACTTCATTATTGTCATCTCTTTGATGAATTATTGCATTCCTCAAATCCGCATAATCTAACAATTTTTGATAATTCATTTTAACAATTAAATTTTTACTTCTACAAATATTAAGAAGTTGATAAAACTTTAAATGTTTTGAAATACCAATAATATCTTTTAATTGTTTTTCAATTTTTACAAATGCATTAATAAATCTATCTACATTATTCATAATTATCCCCTTAGCTTAATTACCTTTTTAGCGAACTTATTAAAAATACTAATACTGAATTCCAATATATTGCAACTTCATTGGTAGAATAACTCATATTATGATCAATATAAACTTTAGCGTATGGTGTATTTTCATTAAAATATTCCTTAACAATTGCGTCTTCCAAATTTCTATTTGGTCCACCTACAAGTGCTCCAACCATTTCTATATTTTTTGCGATAGTCATTCTATTATGTATATTTTGAGGATAAACATCTCCATAACCTGTAATAAAAGAAATATTTAAACTATTTCTGCCAAGTAAATAATGTAGTTGGTCAAATGCTTTATCTACATAATTATCGTTTGGAGAAATATCATCTGCAAGCATTAATAACATTCCATTGTTTGCAACATCCATATTACTTCCCCAGTTGTAATTATTCTGTAATGTTAAAAAATATCCATCAGTACTTGCAAAATTAAGCATTGAATCAGCCTGTGCCATAAAATGATTGTATAACCTATTATAAAAATCTATATCATCTTTAGTTTTTTCATTTTTTAATAATAAATATTCTCCATAAGTACCCACAGTTTGCCAATTTAATCCCAATAAAGATCTTTCATCTTTTTCTACAAGTTCTTTAGCTTTTTGCAAATATTGGCTTTCATTTGTCGCATAAAAAAGTGCACTTGCCGCAAATAAGCGTTCATCTAAATCACTATCATCTCTATACTCTCCAGCATCAAATTTTTCTGGATTTAATGGATCATTCATCTCTGGATTAGCTTGTAAATAATCATACGCTTTTTTACTTGCATTCAAGCATTTATCAGCGTAGTCTTTATCCAAATCTTTAAAAATTATTGAAGCATATGCCATAGCTCCTGCAAAATCTGCAGTTGCATTTGTAGAAATAGGCAAAACATAAAGCTTAGATTTATCATCTTCAGGTGAAACATATCCTGCAAAATCTTTACTTACAACCTTATTATAAACTCCACCACTTGAATCTTGCATTTTAAACATCCAATTTAATTCATGCTTAACTTCATCAAGTAAATCACTATTATTATTGTTTGAATCAGCCATATTAAAGTTATCACCAAAATATTGTGGATTAAATGAATAAGCTAGAAGTAAATCCATTACTGCCTTAAAGCCAGTTTTTATATATCTTCCATAATCACCAGCATCATACCATCCACCACTAACATCTATAGTTTTATCTGTGTCGTATATATAAGCTAAATCAAAATGGGAATTTTCTCTTGCAAAACCTTTTGCCCAACTTTCATCTAGATAACTACCACTTCTCTGTAACGAAAGCATTTTTAAGGCATCAACCAATAATCCATCATAAACAGAATTTTCGATATTAAATTCAAATGATGTCAAAACAATTTGTGTTTGAATTATATATGTTCCAGGAGTTGTTAACTCACTAAAATTTCCATAATAGTTTGTTTCCTTACTACCTTCATTTACCAACTCTCTTCCAATCTTGCCTGTGTAAACAATTTGATTTGTTTTTGTGTCAATTACATTGTAATAATCTCCAACATTATATGGAACAACAAACTTTTTTTGAGCATTTGGCAAATATCCTAATTGGTTAACTTTTACATTTCTTGTATCAATATCACTAGTTTTAAGCAAAATGTTTTTTAAAGAAACTGTATGTTGTGTTTGCATGTTTTCACTTCCATCGTTTCCTATATTAAATTGTATTTTACCATTCCACGATGTATCAAAATTCATTTTTAAATCAAATGAATGATTTTGCTTTTCTCCCACTTGAATTATATTATCAAACAAAATATTACCTTTATCATCACTTGCAATTATTTGTATATTTCTATTAACACTAGATTCACTTTCAAAAGTCAATACATAATTTGCATCTTTTGAAAATGGAATACCTTCTCTATATACTGCAAGTGCACCAATATTTGCACCAGGATATAAAATTTCTGTTTTAACATCGTTGTATTCAAAGTGTGAAACCCCATTACCATCACTAGCTATTATTGACCAAGAACTTTCAAACGGTATATCTTCAACATATAAAGGAACAAGGTTTTCTCTTGTTTTTATTGTTTCAGGAATTTCTGTAATTGTTGGCTCAACAACACTTTCAGATTTTTTATTAAAACATGAAGCACATATAAATATACATAATAAACAAGTTAAAAACTTTTTCATAAAACCTCCTAAAACAAAAAAGCGTCAAAATGAAGTGAACCCAATTTTTTGGACACTGTAATTTACAGACATGATAAGGCTTGATTCCTTGCTTGGCAAGGAGTTAGGCCTTTTAATTTTGTCTGTATTCTTTCTTCGTTGTAATAGTGTATGTATTCATCCATAGCACGTTCTAGTTCATCTAAAGTATTGAATTCGTATTCATGTCCATAGAACATCTCATTCTTCATCTTTCCAAAGAAGTTCTCCATGACACAGTTATCTAAGCAGTTTCCTTTGCGTGACATCGATTGGATGATTCCACATTCACGTAGAGTCTTATGGTATTGATTCATTTGATATTGCCATCCTTGATCAGAATGGAATATCAATCCTTCTGTATGTGGATGTTTCTGAAATGCGATAGTAAGCATATTGGAAATCTGTTCGTAGTTTGGATGTTTAGATATGTCCCAAGATACAATTTCTCTATTATGCATGTCGAGGATTGGTGATAGATACAACTTACCTGCAGCTATATGAAACTCTGATACATCTGTTGTCCATTTCTCATTCACTGTTTTTGTTGAGAAGTTACGTTTGTAATATGTATTATGATTCTCTTCATCAATAACGACATCTAGTAAGTGGTTCTTTACTGTACCATTCATATTACCTTTGTATGATTTGTATTTAGCTTTAGGTGTATTTCCAAACAGACTCATCTTATGCATGAGCCTTTGTATCGTCTTATGATTGATTGTTGGATACAGCTTTCTGATTTCAAGATAAATGCGTCGATATCCATATCTTCCCTTATGGGTATAGTAAATACTGATGATATCATTCATTACATCATCATATTTGAAATCATTATCTTGTTTGTCCTTCCAATAATAGTAGTCAGAGCGGCTGATATGATAAGACAAGTGTGTGCTGTCATTGATTGTTTGAATGATAAATCTAACAGGTACTTGTAGTTCTTGCCTTAGCTCCGATATCGCTCTAACTATTTCTTCTTTTCTCGTGCTTCTCTTTCCGTAACTAAGGCGTCTAATTTTTTTATGAATTCGTTCTCTATTAATAGCCTCAAGTTCTGCTCGCGTAGGAACTTGATTTCTTTCTCCAATTCCTTGATTGTTTTCTTCTTTGGCATGTCGTCCTCGCTTCCTTATAACGACATTATATCCATTTTCTTTGTATTCTTTAATCCATCTAATCAGAAGACTGTCGGTAGATAATCCTAAATCTATTGATACGCTCCTTATTGACTCATGAAGTGTTAATACTCTATAGATAGCCGCTTCCTTAAATTCAGCAGAGTACTCATGATGAATATGGCGTAAAATATCAATTCCATGTCTATCAACTAGTCTAACAATATATTCAATTTTAGATCGTGTTATTTTCCATTTTAACTGGAGTTGTGAAAGTGTGAATCCACGTTTACGTTCCTTATAGATCTGGACTTTGTCTTCAAATGTAAATTTCATAATAAAAGCGAACCTCCTAAGTTGTTGTCCAACTTTTGGGGTTCACTTCAAAAGGCGATACCCCTTTTAATCGCTAATATATGTACATTATATGTAAATTTATTCATCTAGTAAATACTTTAAATCTGCATATTCATCATCCATTTGTTCATATGGAATAAATTTTAATGATGCACTATTAATACAAAATCTAATGCCATTTTTAGATTCAAAATCATTAGTGAAAACATGCCCTAAATGTGAATTACCACTCCTGCTTAAAACTTCAACTCTATTCATTCCATGTGAATAATCATTTTTGTAAACAACTACACTATCATCTATTGGATTTGAAAATGCCGGCCAGCCACAAGAACTATCAAATTTGTCCTTAGATGTAAATAATGGTTCTCCTGTTACAACATCAACATATATACCCTTTTTATTAAAATTAAAATATTCATTTTCAAATGGTCTTTCCGTATAAGCATGTTGTGTAACATTATATTGCAAATCAGTTAATTTATTTTTAATTTCATCATCAGATGGCAAGTTATAGTTTGAATTAACTTTTATATTTTTTGCATATTCAAACATTGCCTTATTCACATGACAATATCCTGTCGGATTTTTAACAAGATATTTTTGATGATATTCTTCTGCTTTATAAAAGTTTTTTAAAGGTTTAATTTCAACACAAAATTTTGAAAATCTTTTCTTTTCAATTTCAACTACCTTTTCAACAATTTTTCTACTTTCATCATCAATATAATATACACCTGTTTGATATTGACTACCCACATCATTACCCTGTCTATTTGAAACTGTTGGATCAATGACTCTAAAAAATGCAAATAAAATAGTTTCAAGATTGATTTTGGAATATGTAACCTCAACTGTTTCTCTAAAATTCGTATCACCTTTTACAACTTGTTGGTAAGTTGGATTTTCAATATCTCCATTCGCATATCCACTTACTGCATCATCAACACCATCGATTAATGACATGAATTTTTCAATCCCCCAAAAACAACCACCCGCAAGATAAATTTTGTTCATAAATAATCACCTCAATTATATTTTATCAATATATTCAAATTTACACACTTAAGAAACATTTAGAAAATAAACACTTTAGTTGCTTTAAACTAACTATTGTTTTAGAATTATGCAAAGGAGAAGATTATGGAAAACTTAAAAATGAAAGATTATTTAAAAGATATTGATAATGATAAATTACAATATGTTTTTGATATAAAAGAAAAATATGAAAAAGGAATATTGAACCTTTTAGAAGCACAAAATTTATTGAAAGAAAAAGTTAAAACCCTTAAAGCATCTGAAATTGCATATATAGAACAAAGTGTTAAAGAATTTGAAATTGATGAATGTAAAAAAGAGGATATTCAAGGAATGCTGAAACTTTTTGATGGTATTTTTATTGAAAATAAATTAGATTTAGATGAAGATCATCCAATTTCAAGATATAAACAAGAAAATATCGAATTAGAAAAAATAATGAAAGAAATTGAAGATTTAGTTCAATATCCAGTAATTAAAAATCAATGGTATGAACTTTATGAAAAACTATCTCAAATAAGAATTCACTACTCTCGTAAACAAAATCAACTGTATTCTATATTAGAGAAAAAAGGGTTTGATAGACCAACTACTACAATGTGGACATTAGATGATTTTATTAGAGATGAAATAAAATCAACAATAAAATTACTTGATGAAAATAAAGAAGAAGAATTCATTAAACAACAAAGCATTATTATAAATGATGTAAGAGATTTAATTTCAAAAGAAGAAACAATATTATATCCTACATCTTTAGATTTAATAACAAAAGAAGAATTTGATGAAATGAAGTCAGGCGATGATGAAATTGGTTATGCATGGATTAATGTTAATAGACTCGAAAAAGAAAACAAAAAACCTGAGAATATTACTTCAGATTTTCAAAATGATTTAATTGCACTTTTAAACAAGCATGGTATGCAAACAGATATGAATAAAGAATTAGATGTTGCGACTGGCAAACTAACACTTGAACAAATAAATCTAATATATAAACATATGCCTGTTGATTTTTCATATGTTGATGAAAATGAAATTGTAAAGTTTTACACTGATACAGAACATAGAGTATTCCCTAGAAGTAAAAATGTTATTGGTCGTGATGTTAAAAACTGCCATCCTAGAGCAAGTGTTCATATTGTACAAGAAATTATTGAAAAATTTAGAAATGGTGAACAAAGTAAAGCAGAATTTTGGATTAACAAACCAGACTTATTCATTTATATTGTATATTTTGCAGTTAGAGATGAAAACGGAAAATTCAAAGGCATTTTAGAAATGATGCAAGATGCGACTCATATAAGAAAAATGGAAGGTTCTAGAACACTATTAACTTGGGAAAATGAACAATTACCTACAGAAAATATAGAAAATAATACTTCAGAAAATACTTTTGAATTAAACAAAGATACAAAAATTAAAGATATTTTTGAAAAGTACCCTTATTTAAAAGAAGAATTAATCAAAATTTATCCTGATATGAAAATATTAAAAACTCCACTAGCAAGAGTAATGCTTCCAAAAGCAACAATATCATCTATGGTAGAAAGACTAAATATATCTTTAGATACTGCAATATCTTCAATTAAAGAAATAATAAAAAGGCACGAAAATTAATTCGTGTCTTTATTTTTACCTATTAAATATCCACCATATTCAATTTCTTTTATTGGTTTTATCCACGTTATTCCATTATTCAATCTATTTTTAACAAGATTAAAGAATCCTTCACCATGTTCAATAACACTACCTATTCCTGTAGCTAAAACAGGTTTTTCAAACCTACAAGCCAACGTATTTATTAATAAAGAAATATGTATTGATGCCTCTTCAATTATTCTTTGACAATTTATTTCTCCTTCTTTACTTAGCTTAAATACTACTTTGCAAAATGAAGAAACAAGTCCTCTAACATCTATATCTTTATTGTGTATTACACCTATGATGTCATATTCATTTTCAAGATTAAAAAATTTAATTACCTCATCATATAAAATAGTTTTTTCTAGTCTACCATCAATCATTTTACAAAAAACTTTTAATGATTCATGCGCAATCCAATATCCACTACCTTCATCTTCAAGTTTAAATCCAAAACCACCACATCTAAACTGTTCATTATCTTTTATTGCCAATCCAATACTTCCTGTACCAACAATAACCATTATTCCATCTTGACCATTTAAAGAAGATTTTAAACCAAGCATTGCATCACTAACAATATAAAACTTATACTCATTAAATGCTTCATTACAAACATCTTCAATTTTTCTTCTAACACTTACATCTTTACCATATCCTGCATATCCAAGTACGATTGTAGTATTTTTATCATCAACTATTTGCAATGTTTCCTTCAATCTTTCAATAACTACTTCTCTATCGTTTTGTAAAACGTGTGCACTTTTAGTTATAATTTTGTTTAATGCAATTCCATTTTCATCATATAAAACTGCAGAAGTTTTACTACCACCTACATCTAAACTTAAATATTTCATAATTATTTACTAAATCTAAATTTTTGCCATGGTTTTATATAATCTAAAATAAACACCTCATCACTTACAACTCTACCCACAACATTACTTCTTCCACTATTAACCATATCTTTTAATGCAATTTGTAATTCACCTGCATAATGTCCATAATCACTACTTTCAATCACAATATCACCACGTTTAATTATTTCTGGTGCATTAAATAATTTAAATTCATGACCTTTATACTTAACTCTGCTTTGAGTTGAACGAATCATATAATCATTTTTATCACCACGATTAAAATGTAATTCATCAAGAATTATTGATTTTTCAACATCAGGAATATTATCTACAAGCTCAACTTTAAAATTAACCATATCTAAACGAACTTTTGATAATGCTTCTAACTCTTCATCACTTGGAAAGCAATTAGAAATTAAGATATCATCAATATATTCAAGTGCAATAGTATGTTTTAATTGAACATCAATAGGAATGTTTCTGTGCATTTCTAATGAACATAAACCATCAGTTGTTGGCCATGGTCCAAAACTGCCCTCAGCTTTAGAACCAATAAAACTTGCAGTTCTTAATCCATATTTTTTAAAATTCAAAGAACATTTTTCAAAAAATTCTAATCCTAACCCACTATAATTATGAGGGTAGAAATTATGACATCCATAAAGATTATAAGCATTAGGTTTATAATCCATTATTGTATCAATTGTATGAGTATCCATACTCATGTTTATCTCAACTTTTAAACCATATGGATTGTAAGTCATTAATGATTCTTCTAAACCACTAAATCCCATATCTAGTCTAATTCCATCAGCATTTAATTCTTTGAAAAATTTTAAATCATTATAACTAATTCCCAAATCCTTAAAAACTCTAGGACTCACATCTAAAAATATTTCATAACCTAAACTTTTCGCATAATTATGAATTTCTAAAAAATCTCTCTTTATTAAATCTGTATCTTTATTAACAGATAACAAACAAGAAAAAATTCTACTTGCGCCAATTTTGGAAGCTTTCTCTATATAACTTTTAATCTCTTCGACACTACTTTTTTCAGGATAAACTGAAACACCTAATTTTCTCATATTAAATTTTTCTCTCCTTTAATAAATTTTTATACCACTCAAAGCTATCTTTTTTAATTCTAGCATAATCTCCATTACCATTATTATCACCATTGACAAAGACTACACCATATCGTTTTTCCATTTCACAGCTACCAGCACTTACAATATCAATTATTCCCCACATTATATATCCAATTACATCAACACCATCTTTAACTGCTTCATCTATTTGTTCAATATGTTCTTTTAGATAATCTATTCTATATTGATCATGTATTTTTCCATTTTCTAATACATCTTTATAGCCCAAACCATTCTCACTAATAAATACAGGCTTTTGATATCTATCATACACCTTATTTAAAGTTATTCTAAGACCAATTGGATCAATTTGCCATCCCCAGTCAGTTGCTTTTAAATATGGATTTTTAACGGTAACCACCAGATTACCTGCAGTTAATTCTTTTTCACTTGTGCTTACAACGCTTGATTGATAATAAGAAAACGAAACAAAATCAGCAGTATTATTTTCTAAACAAACTAAATCATCATCTAATACATCAATTTTTACATTATTTTCATTAAAAAACCTTTTCATATAAGATGGATATTTACCACGAGATAATACATCTAAACAAAACCATTGATAAACTTCTTCATCTTTTACATATTTTAGATTATCTTCAGGTCTACATGAATATGGGTAATAACAAAAACATGCTGCCATACACCCAAATTTACCTTTTACCATTTTTTTACCAAGTTCAATAACTTTTGCACTTGCAACAAATTGATGATGAAGTGATTGAAATACATCACTCAAATTATAATCTTCATCATCTTCCTTTATTAATCCCACACCATTATAAGGACTAAAATATCCTGCATTTATTTCATTAAAAGGCAAATAGAAATCTATATATTCTCCCCAAAGTTCAAATACTGTTTTAGCATACTTTAAATACAAATCTACAGATTTTCTATTTTTCCATCCACCATATTTTTCAATAAAGTTTATTGGATAACAAAAATGATTCATAGTCAAAAAAATCTTTATTCCAGCATTATGAATTGACTTAATGATTTTATCATAATATTTTACTCCATCAAGATTAATATTTTCATCATCTCCATTTGGAAAAAGCCTTGCCCAATTTATAGAGAATCTATATACATGTAATCCCAATTCTTTTAATAGAGATAAATCTTCATCACAAAATTCATAACCTTTTGAACCATTTCTAAAAGGATACGAATTTGTTTCAAGAGATTTTTTTGCGTTTTCAACAACTTTTTTACTTAATAATCTTGTAGATGTTGTTGCGTTTGAATCTCTTGGTATATAAGGTCTTAAATCTTGAGTATCTAATCCTTTATTTCCAACATTATAACTTCCTTCATACTGACTATTTGCTGTTGCTCCACCAAATAAAACATTACTTTGTTTTTTAAACATGCTTCCTCCTACAAATAAGACTTTGCTTAAAAGCAAAGTCTTAATTTTCTATTCATTAGTGCTATTTTTTTCATCACTTAATAATTTATTATCATACATTCTGAAGAATGGATAGTAAATTAAAACTGAAATAATAATTAATATAATATTTAATATAGCTGCTCTAATATCTCCACCTGTTGCAAGATATGCACCAATTGGCCCTGGAAGAGTCCATGGAGCACTTGCCACAACTCTATTAACAAGATTTAAATGTGTTGCAACCCATGCAATTGTAGCACACACCATCGGTGTAATAATAAATGGAATAATTAAAATTGGATTTAAAACGATTGGTGCACCAAATATCATTGGTTCATTAATATTAAATACTGCAGGTAAGAAAGCTGTTTTTCCTAAAGCTTTTCCATATGCTGATTTTGAGCGTAATAAGAATAATATAGCTAAACCAATTGTACATCCTGAACCACCAATAACGATAAACCATTGATAAAAAGGCTCTGCAGCAACGTGTGGAATTGCTTGATTAGCTGTATATGCTGCTGTATTAGCATCTAGCATTGTAATCCATAAAGGTCTTGCTAGTGAACCAACAATTGACCATCCATGAATACCAAATGACCAGAAAAACATACCTAACAAACAAATAACTAATACTGCTGCAAGTGAATCTGTACCAGATACAAGTGGAGCAACTAATTTTCCAATAAATCCATGTACATCAACACCTAACCACATAGTTAATGTTGCTACTGATAAAAGTACAATTGCTGTTGGAGTTAGCGCTTCAAATGATCTTGCAACTGAAGCTGGTACTTCAGGTGGCATTGAAATTTTAAAGTTAGATGTTTGTGTAAATCTGTAAACTTCTACTGCAAAAAATGCTGCTAAAATACCTACGAATAAACCTGCTGAACCAAGTTGTCCCATTGGTAATAACCAACCAGTTGGAACACTTGAAATATATACTGTTAAATCTTGTGATTCAGCTGCTAAAGCTTTTACTGCTTCATTAGCTGATGGTCCAACTTTTGGAATCAAAGTAAGCATATATGCAAGTTCTGCAATAATGCCACCAGATAAACCATCTAGTTTATATGATCTTGCAAGTGAATATCCAATACCAAATACAGCATAAAGAGTCATGATAAACATTGCCATACGGTAAGGAAGTAGTATTTTACCTACATTAGCTTTAATAAAAGCTGTAATTGCCCAATCAGCTGGTAATTGGTTAGGCATAAATGCTATAACCAAAAACATTGAGCTAACAATAATAATTGGTAAAGTTGCGATGATACCATCACGAATAGCTCTTAAGTGTCTTTGCTCTGCAAGACGAGCCATTGGTGTTGATAATTTTTCATCCATAAATTTTGAAATTTTATCGAACATAATAATCCCTTCTATCCTCTATTTAACTAGTTCTAAAACTTGTGCTAATAGCTTTGGTCCCCCTAATGGACTATAAGCTTGTGGCTGAATTAGTGCACATGGAATTCCAGCCTCTTTTGCTGCTTCTTCTAGATAATCGTATCTATGACGAATTTGTGGAGCAACCATAGCTACATCGTAGCCTTTTTTTACTTCTTCTTCAAACTCTTGAGTTCCAACAGCAAGAACATCCATTTCAATTCCTTTTTTATCTGCTTCTGCTTTTAGAGCATTTACAGCAATTGTACTTGACATTCCCGCTGAACAAACAAATAAAACTTTCATTATACTATTTCCTTTCTAATTAAAGATTATATCATTAAGTAATTTTTTGCAATATTTTTTTATACAATTATTTAAAATTATGAAATTTTATTACAAAATTATATTTCCATAAAATGCAATAAAAAGTATTATAAACACTAAAATACTTAAAACAAAACCAACAATCCAAAAACTCTTTGAAAAACCTTTTTTTGATTGAATAAAAAACTGTGCATATGAAAATACAAATCCAATCATAATACTACTTACTATTAGCCCTGGCCATTTAACACCATTAAAAACAATTTCAAGCATTGAAGGAACAAAAATAACAATTAGTGTAGAAACAAAAACAATAAAGAGAGAACTTTTATATCCAAAAGTCGGGATATTATAATCAGTCTCTCCAAAAGTTACTTTATACTCCTTTTTCTCATCATTTTTTACTTTCCATTTAGTCATTTTCATTCTCCATATACTTAAATGGATTATCACAAATCATTCCTAAAATGACTTTTTTATTTGAACCTGTAGCACTAGGAACATTACTTGGCTTATTGTTCAATGTCTCATTACCCAAAATAATAAACGCAACTGCTTCTTTGGCATCTGATAAATAACCCAAATCTTCTTGTGTACAAACTTCTACTCCTTTTAGATGTTCTTTTAACAGTTTCATTAAAGTGCCATTAAAAGCACCTCCACCACCTACAACCATTCTATCAGGCATTACCTCAAAAAAGTTTTCATAACTGTTTTTTATGCATAAAGCTGTAAATAAAGTAAATGTATATACTATATCTTCAGATCTTTCATTACTATATTTTTTTAACAGATTATCAACAAATTGTTTTCCAAATTCTTCTCTACCTGTTGATTTAGGAGGTTTTTTATCTAAATATGGATGCCCTAACAATTCATTGATTAATTCATCAATCACTTTCCCACTAGCTGCAACTTTACCATTATCATCATATTCAAGATTATATAATGACTTCATTGCTTCATTTATCATCATATTACCTGGTCCATTATCAAACGCAAAAACATCCTCCAAAGTTCCATTCTTTTTCAAATAAGTAACATTCGATATTCCACCTATATTTTGAAGTGCAACATTTCTTTCCTTATCAGAATAAAGTATAAAATCTGTATAAGGTACTAATGGCGCACCTTGACCACTAGCCGCAACATCCATAACTCTAAAATTGAAAACTACTTTTATACCAGTGTTATATGAAATTATTGATGGTTGACCTATTTGAAGAGTTGAGCTATAAAACCCTTTATCTGGATATGGTAAATGATAAATTGTTTGTCCATGGCTTGCGACAAAACCGATATCTTTATAACTCAACCCATTCTTTTCTATAATTTTTTTAACACCTTCAAGATAAAAATACCCAAGTTCAAAATCAAGTGAGCAAATTAGCTTATTATTAGATGATTCCTCACTACAAGCCATTTTAATTTTTTCTCTTAATTCATCACTAATTTCTAAGCATAAAAAATCAATTAACTTAACCTTTGTATCTAAATAACTACCACTAATATCACAAAGGGCAACATCTAATCCATCCAGACTTGTGCCAGTCATTAATCCAATTGCATACATAATTATTTACCAAGTTCGTTAATTTTTTTGTTCATTTTAATTAAATTATCAGCTAAACTTCTAACTTCTAAAGCTGTCATTAAGTGGTCTTGTGCATGAACAAAAAGAACTGTTACATTTGTATGATTACCTCTAGCTTCTTCTTGAATTAATTCTGTTTGAATTTTATGCGCCTTTAATAAATACTCATCAGCTTCTTTTAAAAGATTTTCAGCTTGTTCATAATTACCTTTAGAACTTTCATTAATAGCTTCGTAAACCAAACCTTTTGCAGTTCCTCCATTTGAAATAATTTCAAAAATAATTGTTTCTAATTCACCCATTTTATACCTCTTTCTATATTTTACTTACTAACTCTCTGGATTGTTTTAGTTTAATATTTACCTCATCAAATTTCTGCATTGCAACACCTAAATAAAGTAAATCCGCAATATAAAGTGATGCATCACGACTATCAATAGCACCAACTCTCAAATAATTTTCACAGTTTGGAACATTGCACACTGCATCAGAAAGCTTGGACAAACTATTTTTACCCATTTGAGTTATTCCAATAATTTTGCTGTTTCTTTCTTTTGCAATATTACACGCAAGTATCACTTCTTTTGTATTGCCACTGTAGCTAATCGCAATAAGGATATCATCTTTTTTTATACTGTTTAAAGTTGAAATTGCAACATGTATATCACTGTTATAAACTACATTTTTTCCAATCCTTGTTAGTTTATGATACAAGTCTCTACATACAAGCCCACTTGCACCAACACCAATTAAGTATACACTATTAGCTTCTTTAATATAATTAATTGATTGATCAACTTGGTCATAACTAATAAGTTCTACTAATTTTTCTAAATTTTTAATTCTATGATTAAACATTTTTTTAACCAAAGTTCTTGTATCATCATTCGGTTTTAAATCTTGTGTTAAATCCACTGTATTTAGTGTAGAATCCTTTGCTAAATCAATTTTCAATTCTGGAAATCCAATATATCCTAAACTTTTTGAAAATCTAACTAATGTTGCTGGTGAAGTGCCAATTTTTTTTGCAAGGCTTTGTGTTGACTCAACTACAACTTCATCTTTGTGTTCTAGAACAAATTTTGCAATTTTAACTTCTGAACTTGTAAGCGACGACATTACTTCCTGTATTTTTAAAAGACAACTCATAATTTCACCTATTATAATCAGAAACAGATTTTGAAATTATCCCATCATTTTTTTCAAGCAATTTAAATGCGTCATCTTTACTTAACTTCAATAACCCCATTATTATTGCAACTTTTACATTTCCTCCACTCGCTTCAAAAAGTTTTACACTTGTTTCATCATCAACATTTAGAGCCTGTTTAACAATTCTTTTTGCTCTAACAACTAACTTTTCATTTGTTGGTTGAACATCAACCATTAAATTTCCATATACTTTACCAAGTTTA
The DNA here is from genome assembly GCA_022772735.1 of Erysipelotrichaceae bacterium. GTDB lineage: Bacteria > Bacillota_I > Bacilli_A > Erysipelotrichales > Erysipelotrichaceae > UBA9076. The sequence goes on along the minus strand of JALEZD010000021.1, from coordinate 31,241 downwards.
ATCATACAAGTTGTACTAATCATGTTTAATACCATTTTTTGTGCTGTTCCTGCTTTCATTCTTGTTGAGCCTTGAACAACTTCTCCACCTGTAATAACTTCTACTTTAAACTTTGCAACATCTCCAATTTTAGAATTTGACACACATGCAATGGAACCAGTTGATGCTCCAACACTATTTGCATATTTCAATCCACCAATTACATAAGGTGTTCTTCCACTCGCAGCAATTCCAATGACCATATCATTTTCACTTAAATTTACATTTTTTAAATCTTCACATGCAAATTCTTCGCTATCTTCAGCACCTTCTTTTGCTTTAAACATTGCATTTTGTCCTCCTGCAATTATACCCATCACAAGAGTTGGATCAACTCCATAAGTAGGTGGACACTCACTCGCATCTAATACACCAAGTCTTCCACTTGTACCTGCACCAATATATATTATTCTTCCACCTTTTTTTAATTGATTAAATGCTTCTTCAGTTAGTCTAGCAATATTTAACTTTTCCTTTTCAACCGCTAATGCAACATTTTTATCTTCATTATTAATAGTTTCAATTATTGATAAAAAATCTCCCTCATCAATTTTTAATGAGTTTTCATTTCTTTTCTCAGTTTCTAAAACTTCCAAATTAACCATAAGTATCTCCCATTCAAAAATAGTCTATCATTTTATATTGTTCTTTTCAAATAATTTTATAAAAATATGAAATAAAATTTCTTAAATTTAAAAGAAGGTTAACACCTTCTTCTATATTTTTGTTTAACGTGTTAATAAATTATTCACCGTAAACTTCATTAATTCTTTCTTCATCAACCCCGAAGAACCATGTAATAACAAATCCACCAATATAAGCACCAAGCATTGCAATTACATAGAATATCCAATTTCCAGGTTGTACAATTAATAAACCAAATAATCCGCTAACCCCTTGTGAAACTGTTCCAAGTTTAAACAAACTAGCTAAAACACCTCCAAATCCTGCTCCAAGACATGCAGTAATAAATGGTTTACCTAAAGGCAATGTTACTGCATACATCATAGGTTCACCAATACCAAGCACTCCAACAGGAATTGAATCTCTTGTAAGTTGTTTAACCTTTTTATTTTTAGTTTTAAAATATAGTGCAAGTCCAGCTCCAACTTGTCCTCCACCTGCCATCATCAATATAGGCAATAAATAGTTAATACCTGCAGTTGGTCCAGTAGGATCATTCAACATTACATGAATTGGTGTTAATGCTTGATGCAACCCTACAGACACTAATGGTAAGAAACCTGCTGATAAAATATATCCACCTAATACTCCCATTTTTTCATAAACAAATGTTAAAATCGAGAAAATACCTGCTGAAACAAATGAACCAAAAGGTTGTAAAATTAATAATGCCAATAATCCACCAACAATAACTGTTAATAATGGAGTAAAGAATGTAGTAACAACATCTGGAACAATCTTTTTAAATTGCTTTTCTAAAAATGCGAAGCAAATACCTGCAAATAATGCAGCTAATAATCCACCTGCAGCAGGATTAAATCCTTTATTTACAATTGGAATAACTATTGGTGCATCATTTATTTTCATAAGTAATGGCATTGCAGCGTTATTTATAGACATTGCACCAGCAATACCTCCTAAAATTCCAGAACCACCAAATTCTCTAGCAGCATTAAAGCCAACAAATATTGGTAAATAAGCAAATAATGCCCAACCCATTGTTCTTATACATTCATACCACCAAGTACCTGTAAGTGCACCTTTTGTATAAACGTTTATTACATTACATATACCATTTATCATACCAGCAGCAATTATACCTGGTAAAAGTGGCACAAATATGTTGGCAATATGTCTTAAAAACACTTGTACAGGATGATTTTGCTTTGATTTATTTGCTTTTTTATTGTCTTTTGCAATTTCTTCAACATCCTCTTTTACACTTCCCAATTTTAAACCAGTAAGTTTAGAGAATTCTTCTCCAACCTTATTAACTTTACCGGGACCTAAAACAAATTGAATCGTATCACTTAATACAACTCCCATTACCCCTTCAACTTTTTTAAGACTTTCTTCATCTAAAATTGAGTTATCCTTTAAAGTAACTCTTAGTCTTGTCATACAAGTTGCGTTAGATAGCACATTATCTTTTCCACCAACTTTGTCTAATAATTCTTTTGCAATCTCACTATAATTCATATCTATCCCTTTCTAGCGTAAAAAAAGAGCCTAAAACTCAGTAAAAACTGAATTTTAAGCTCTTGCTCATCATGATTGCACGCTTATAACTATAATCTAGCAAAACTATTTTTTGTTGTCAATACATTTTAAGAAATCTTGTAATATGCAGTATTAAAAGTTGTTTTTCTAACTCACTAACCTTTTTATTTAATTCATTTTCTAAAATATTTACTATATCATCCGCAACATTTTTTATTAAATCACTGCATTTATAACTAAAATTTATTTCTTCTAATTTTTTATCATTTTCAATTCTATGAATCAAAAATTTAAGATGTGTCAAAAATCTTACATAATCTATATCTTCATCCATAACTTTGTAATCATACTTACATTCTAACAAATCCTTAACCAAAAAAACTATTTTATTAAGTACATCTATATCAGTTTGAACTTTATCTATAAACATATTTTGAAAATGCAGTGCTAGAAAACTAAGTTCACTTTCGGGAATTTTTATGCTTGTTTTGTCAAAAATCATATCTCCAAATTTTAAAGCATAATTATAACTTTCTTCATATAAAACTTTTGTTTCTATTGCGAATGGATTATTCAAACATTCATTATTTAAAACTCTTTTATACATAGTAATGACATGGTCAATAAAAGAAATTAACTTTTTACTTGAACATTCAGAATCATTTAATAGTTTTAGACTACTAAATGTATCACTTATAAGCAATTTCAATTTGTTTTCTCTTAGATTATTTACACTTTGATATTTGAATATTTTTTCAACTTTATTGTCTATTATTAAGGTATCTCCAATTTTTTTACCAAATGCTATACCTCTACCAACCACAACACATTCAAAGTCATCTAAAATCCCCATAACTGAACTATTATTTAAAACTTTAGATACTTTCAGTTTATTATTCATGGCAAATCGTCACTCTTTTCAATAAGTCTGTTTTAAACACACCACCGTTAGTCAAAATAACAATTACACTATCATTAATATTGTTATCACTTAAAACTTTTAAGTCAAACCCTAAAAGCCTATCCCCTTTTTTAACTTTATCTCCATCCTTAACAAATGTTATAAAACCTTTACCTTTTAAATTAACACTATTAATCCCAACATGAATCAATACTTCTATGCCATCATCCATCTTAATACCAACCGCATGACCTGTAGGAAAAATCATTGTTATTTCACCATCCACTGGTGAGTAAATCAAACCATTTTTTGGTTTATAAGCGATTGAATCACCCAACATTTTTTCGGCAAAAACTTTATCTGGCAAACTACTTACATCAATTAAATTTCCTTCAACAACTTTATTAATTACAACACCCATATTAAAATTCTCCTTTTAAAAACTTTTAAGTCTATTATATTGTCTAAAAAATAAAAAGTGAACATTTAAAATATAAACTTTTTGTTTTTTAATCATAAAACTTTTATTTTTAATATTATGTGATATACTAAAAACATAATATATGATAATGATTATCATTATTAAGAGGAGGAAAAATGTCACAAATTAATAAATATGTAAGCGAATTTAATGTTAAAGCATTTCATCAAGGAGAAATAAAAACAGTATCTCTTGATGATATTAAAGGTAAATGGTCTGTATTCTTCTTTTATCCAGCAGATTTTACATTTGTATGTCCAACTGAACTTGAAGATTTAGCTGATCATTATGAAGAGTTTAAAAAATCAAATACTGAAATATACAGTGTTTCTTGTGATACAGAATTTGTACATAAAGCTTGGCATGATGCTTCAGCTGCAATCAAAAAAATTGAATATGTAATGCTTGCAGATCCAACTGCTAAATTAGCAAAAGATTTTGAAGTATATATTGAAGAAGACGGAATGGCAGAAAGAGGAACATTTATTGTAAATCCTGAAGGGCAAATTGTTTCTTATGAAGTAAGTTCTGGTAATGTTGGTAGAAACGCTGAAGAATTACTAAGAAAATTATCTGCATGCCAATTTGTACATTCTCATGGTGATGAAGTTTGTCCTGCAAAATGGAAAGAAGGAGAAAAAACTTTAAAACCTAGTCTTGATTTGGTAGGAAAAATTTAAGAAGGATTCTCCTTCTTTTTTAAAAGGGTAATAAAATGGAAAATTTATATGATTTAATAATAATCGGTGCAGGTCCTGCAGGGTTGAGTGCTGGTATATATATGGCACGTGCTAAATATAAAACATTAATTTTAGAAAAAGAAAAAATTGGTGGGCAAATAACAATTACTGAAGAAGTTGTAAATTATCCAAGTGTATTAAAAACAAGTGGTGAAGAACTTACAAAACAAATGGCAAAACAAGCTGAAGCGTTTGGTGCAGAAATCAAAATAGATGAAGTAGTAAGTTTAAATTTAGAAAATGACATTAAAGAAGTAATAACAAAAACAAAAACATATAGAGCACTAACAATAATTATTGCGACTGGCGCAAACCCAAGAAAGTTAGGCTTTAAAGGTGAAAGTGAGTATCAAGGAAGAGGTGTTGCTTATTGTGCAACATGCGATGGTGAATTTTTTACAAACAAAGACATATTTGTCGTAGGTGGTGGATTTGCTGCTGCTGAAGAAGCAATGTTTTTAACTAGATTTGGTAAAAGCGTTTCTATGATTATAAGAGAACCAGAAATGACTTGTGCCTCTTCTATAATTGACAAAGTAAAAAACCATGAACCAAAAATCAACTTACATTATTTCACAGAAGTAAAAGAAATTAGCGGCGATGATTTTCCAAGAAAAATCGAGTTCATTAACAATCAAACAAATGAAACTTGGAGCTATGAAAATAAAGAAGATACATTTGGAACATTTGTTTTTGCAGGATATGTTCCAAATACAAATTTAATAAAAGGAAAAGTTGAATTAGATAAATTTGGTTATGTTATAACAGATGAAAATAAACAAACAAATATTAGTGGAGTATTTGCTGCTGGTGATTTATGTGTTAAAAACTTAAGACAAGTTGTAACTGCAACAAGTGATGGTGCAATCGCTGCAACAAGTTGTGAAAAAATCGCAAGTGAATTACATAAAAAGTTAAACATTCCATCATTATTTGTTGAAAACAAAAAAGTTGAAAACAAATTTGAAAACTCTAAAGATGGTCAATTTATAAGTGCTGAAATGTTGCCACAATTAAAAGGTTTATTTGATCAATTATTAGATGTTGTAACTGTTGAAGCACATTTGAATACAAGTCAAGTAGCTGATGAATTAAATACATTTGTGAGTGAACTAGAAAATATTTCTTCAAATTTAAAAGTTGAAAAAATTAAAGATTTAAACTCAAATGATATTCCATATATAACATTAAAAAATACCAAAGAATATGCCAACTATAAATTTTTTGGTGTTCCAGGTGGACATGAATTTACATCTTTTGTTGTAACAATACATAGACTTTTTGCACAAAAGAAAGAACTTTCAGAAGTTAACATTGAAAAGTTAAATACTTTAAAATCAAAAGTCAAATTAGATGTTGTTATCTCACTAAGTTGTACTAAATGCCCGAATTTAGTTATGGCATTTGCACATATACTAAGTTATAACCAAAATATTGAATTGAATATTTATGACATTGCATACTCAACAAAATTGCGTGATGAATACAAAATCATGAGTGTGCCTTGTACTATTATTAATGATAAAGATGTAGTATTTGGACAAAAAGATGTTGACGAGATTATTGACATATTAACAAAATAGTAAAAAAGCACATTGAATTTGAATTTAAAAGTTACTTAATAACTTTTTATTCAAACATATATGTGCTTTTTTATATAATTTTAACTTTAATTTTTTTATAATCTTTACTATTTATTTGTAAGGTAATATATTGAATACCTTTATAATGTTTTCTTATTGTCATATCTTTAAAAGCATAGTTTTTTAACCCACTAAAATGTTTTATTCCATCCACATAATCTTCTTTTAGAAAAAATACTTTCTTTGTATAAGATGTTTTATTTTTAAACTCAAATAGTAAACTTACTCTAATTTTTGATTTAACATTGCTTTTTACATCAAATGAATAATTAAATTGTGCAACATCATTAATATAATATTCTTTTTTATCAGCTAAAAATTTTATTGAAGAAATACTTATATCTGATGAATAATCAAATAAATCTAAGACATATTTGTTTCCATTTTTTATAGAAGTTCTTGCACCAGTTTTTATTATCCAATCTGTCTTTTCGTTTTTACCCTTCCAATTTCTAAAAACTTTAAATGTTAAAAACGGAAAATCTTTTGATAAATCATTTAAGTTATTCGCCACACTTTTTCTAACATATAATGAACTATCTTCTTTAAGATTCTCTAAAACCTCAATAATTTCAAGTGGATGATTATATAGCTCATTAACTTTTTTACCCCAAGGAAGTTTTGTTCTAATACCTTCGCTAGATAACCTTCTTACATGTTCATTTAAAGACTTTGACCATCTTTTAATAACCTCAAATGTTTCATCAAAATTATTATTTAAAAAATCTCTTATCGCAAATTCTGCACTTGAACCACTTGTTAAAACTTCTAAAGTTTTCATGGAAGAATCAAAATGATTTAAACCATACTTTGAAACCACTTCAGGTAAAAACATATATTTAAATCCTTTACAATAATCATTTAATTCTATAAGAATTTTACAAACTTCTTCAAATGGTAAATCTAATGTAATATATAAACTTTCTGCAAGTCTATCAAACCTTTGTTTAAGCTTTAAGCTTTCAAAATCATTTTGTTTAACCAAATTAAAAAATTTATTTCTATCAAATTTTTTATAAACTTGATATATTGTTTCACCAATATCTAATATAACCTCATCAGTATAAATATCTTTTAAATTTTCTGCCATAATACCCTCACTAGTAAATCTTTACTGCCAAAATTTGACTATCTTCTAAAGCAATAATACTATGTTTAACATTCTTGGTAAGTCTCACCATTTCATTTTTGTACAAAATGGTTTTTTCATCCGTGTTTAATTGAATTTTACCATCAATCAAAAATAAGATTATCACAGAATTATTACTATATTCTGGAACTTCATTACCTTTTTTTAAAGAAAGATGAACAACTTCATCATTTTCATTTTTATAAACTATTCTACCTAATAAGGTATTTGAATCTAAATAATACTTATCCATTAAACCTCCTAATAATTTCAAGAATAATATCACTAGTAAAAAAATATAATATTCCAAACGCAAACAACAGAAGTGATAAACAAATTACGTTAAATTTTTTATAAATAACCATAACCGCAATATACTCTCTAATAATCGCATTGTACCAATAATAAAATTTAGTTTTACTGCCGATACCTTTTGCGTTTAATTTTGCTTTTTTTGCATAAATGCCTGCTCTATAAACATGAAAATTATTTGTTGAAAATACAACCTTAGCGTTTTCATCATTAATAATTGTTTTTGAAAAAAGCATGTTTTCATATGTATTTTTAGATTTGTCTTCAACAATTATGTCATCTTCATTTATCCCTTGTTCCATTGCATATTTTTTCATTGCAATTGATTCGGGAAGTGTTTCATCATTCCCTTGTCCTCCTGACATAATAATTTTGGGACTAAATCCTTTTTTAATTTGACTATTGAACAAATTTATTCCTTTATCAATCCTTGATGCAAGTAGTTTAGAAACTTTATTCCCATTAATTAAACCAGCTCCTAAAATGATAATATAATCTACTTTTTCAAAAATAAAATAGGAAGGATAAATACACGAAGTAGTGAAGAAAGCCATAAACATAAGTATTCCATAAGAAAAAATAATACCTATTATACTCAAAATAAAGTTAATGATTGTATTGTTTATTAAATTTGGAACAAAAATCCAAAATATCAAAAATAAACCTAGAAAAAGACTTAAAAAATTCGCTAGTGATCTTGATTCTTTTTTAAATAACATGTATGCACTATAAAATGAAAAGATTATAACCCAAAAAACACTTGTAAGTATAAATATAGATGCAATACCAAATATAATCATTAAAAGTGCTGTAAGTAATCCAATATTATTTTCCATAGAAAATATCATCAATGAAAATAACAAAAATCCCATTACCCCTACAAATAAAAATCCATTTATTAAACTTGTTCTTGATTTTAAATACATGAGGGAAAAAAGAATTAAACACACTAATGTAATAATATAAATCAACATAAAATCCCCCCTTAGAAGATATTATACCAATTTTTAATTATTTCTTATCATCAAAATGTTTTCTTACTAATGGTGCAACCTTTTCTCCTAATAATCTTATAGATTCTAGAACTTTTTCATGTGGCATTGAACCTATTGGTAAATGTAGCATAAATCTATCAACATTTAACTCTTCCATAACTTTGATAATTTTTTTCGCAACAGTTTCAGGACTACCAACAAACATCGCACCATGTCTAACTTCATTTAAATATTGTTGTTTTGTAAGAGGATGCCAATGTGGTCTATCTTTGCTTATTGCATCAACAACCATCTTTGTTGGATAAAAATATTCATTAATTGCCTCTTCATCACTTTGAGCTATATATCCCCATGAATGCATTGCAACCTTTAAATCATCATCACTAAATCCTTGTGCATATCCTACTTTTTTATAAATTTCAATTCTCTCTTTAAAAGCTAATGGATCTCCCCCTATAATTGCATATGTTATTGGTAAACCCAGTCTTGCAATTTTTACAGATGACTCCAAATTTCCTCCAGTCGCAACCCATACAGATAACTTTTTATTTGCAGTTCTAGGATATATACCTTTTCCATTAACATTATGAGTGTACTTACCTTCCCAATTTAAAATTTCATTTTCTCTAATTTTTAATAACATTTCTAATTTTTCATCAAACAATTCACTATAATTACTTAAACTATAACCAAAAAGTTCAAAACCCTCGGTAAATGATGATCTACCCACCATAACTTCAGCTCTTCCATTAGAAATTGCATCAAGAGTTGAAAAGTTTTGATAAACCCTTATTGGATCATTAGTAGAAATATTTGTTGTTGCACTAGATAATTTTATATTTTTAGTATTTACAGCTCCAGCAGCTAATACAATTTCAGGTGCAGATACTGCAAAATCTTTTCTATGGTGCTCACCAATTGCATAAACATCTAGCCCCACACTATCCGCAAGTTGTATTTCTTCTACAAGTTCTCTAATTCTTTTATCGTGTGATGTTGTTTCTCCTGTATTTTCTATTGGTGTTGTTTCACCAAATGTTGAAATTCCTATTTCTATCATATTTATTCTCCTTTTATCTTTTTTTCAATTGTTTTTCCAAAGTATTTAAGTTGATTAATAAATTCTTTTTTTTCTTTATCTGTAAATTCAAATAATAATTCATTTAAATATTTGACATGTTCAAAATGAATTTTGCTAAAGAAATTTTTACCTTCATCAGTAATTTTTACCCAAAAAATTCGTTTATCATTTTTATCAACCTCTTTTGTTACATAACCTTGTTTTATTAGTTTTGTAACAATATGTGTGATTGTTCCACTTGTAATAAAAGAAATTTCTCCAAGTTTTTGAGTTTTCTCTTTTTCTACAACATTTAAATGCGCAAGAATTGAATACTCACTGCTGCAAATTCCTCTTCTCTCCAAATCTTTTGATAAACTGTCTAATAAGTAATAACTCATCTTGTTTAATGTTACCATCAATTTAATATTAAGATTCATAAAACCTCCTTAAATATCTTGATATAAAGATATTATAAATTTATATATATTTCAACACATTTGCTTAAATAAAAAAACCATTGAATTATATCTCAATGATTTTAAATAATTTTTGTAGTGTAATCTTCAATATTCATAACTCTAGTAACAATATCTTCATAAAATGATGGATCATGAGAAACCAAAATAACTGTGCCTTTAAACTCTTTAATTGCTTTTTTTAATTCTTCTTTTGCATCTATATCTAAATGATTTGTAGGTTCGTCTAAAACAAGTACATTTGCCTCTTTATTCATTATTTTTGCAAGTCTTACCTTAGCTTTTTCACCACCACTTAACGCTTTCATTGAAGTTTCAATATGGTCTTTTGTTAAGCCACACCTTGCAAGCATTCCTCTAATTTCTTGATTAGTAGAAGAAGGATAAACATTCCACAATTCTTCTAATGCAGTGTTATTATTTCCGTTATCTTCCTGCTCAAAAAATCCCACTTCAACAAATGTATCCACAAAAACCTTGCCACTGTAGGAATTTATTTTCCCTAATATAGTTTTTAAAAGCGTTGTTTTCCCAAGTCCATTAACTCCCTTAATCGCAATTTTTTCATTTCTTTCTATTTCAAAATTTAATGGTCTAGTTAAAGCTGTATCATATCCTATTACTAAATCTTTGGCTTCAACAATTACTCTTCCTGGAGTTCTAGCCTCAATAAAAGAAAACTTGGGTTTAATTTTGTCTTTTGGTTTTTCAAGAATCTCCATTTTATCTAATTTCTTTTGTCTTGAATTTGCCATATTTCTAGTCGCAACTCGGGCTTTATTTCTAGCAATAAAATCTTGTAAATCATCAATTTCCTTTTGTTGTTTTTCATATGCGGCAATCTGTTGTCGTTTTTTTATCTCAGCCATTCTTAAATAATTTTCATAATTTCCACTGTATCTATTAAATTGCCCTTGTTCAACATGATATATAACATTTACAACATCATTCATAAAGTTTTCATCATGAGAAACCAATATAAATGCATTTTCATAATTAATCAAAAACTGTTTTAACCAAGCAATGTGTTCTTCATCCAAAAAATTTGTAGGTTCATCCAATATTAAAATCATAGGATTTTCTAACAATAATTTCGCAAGTAAAACCTTTGTTCTTTGTCCACCTGACAATTCACTAACTTTCTTATCTAGTCCTAAATCTAATAGTCCCAGTCCTGAAGCCACTTGATTTATTTTTGCATCAATAGTATAAAAACCACTACTATCTAATATTTCTTGTATTTCTCCTACATCTTGCATCAATTTATTCATTGTATTTTCATCACAATCAGCCATTTTTTCATACGCATCTATCATTTCTTTTTCATATTCAAACAAATATAAAAATGCATCACTTAAAACATCTTTTATTGTTTTTTCATTAGATAAAATTGCATATTGGTCTAAATAACCTCTTGTTATTCTATTACACCATTCAACTTTTCCATTATCTGGAGTATATTGTCCTGTTATTACTCCTAAAAAAGTTGATTTACCTTCTCCATTAGCACCTACAAGTCCAACATGTTCACCATTTAAAAGTCTAAATGAAACATCTTCAAATATTGTTCTTCCACCAAAAGACATAGTTACATTTTCAACAGATAATATACTCATATAAATCTCCCTATTAACCATATTAATATACCATAAAAAAAGAACCATAATTAAGGTTCATTTTATTTTATATCTTTTTTAAAGTGATTCATTGCATTTAAAACTATATCTTTTGAATCATCCTTAATACAATCTAATATTCTTTTCATAGCATCTTCTAAATATTCTAAGTTAAAAGTTCCTTCATCTTGTTTTTTAAAACTTTCTTTCAATATTTCATTAATTTCTTCAACTTTTTCACCTTTAACATGAGTAAGAATAAAGTTTTTAAACATTTCTTGATTTTTGTTCATGGTTTCCTCCCATATAAATATTAATTTAATTAATAAAATAAACAAATAAAATGCACTAAATTTTAATATTTATTTAACTTATCTTATAATAAAATTGAGGATAAAATTATGATTAATAAATTAGAAAAATATACATTTTCAGAAATATATTACGCTTATTTAAATAAAATAACTAGAAAAGAAAAAACTGAAGATCAACTTATTACAATAATAAGTTGGCTTTTAGGATACGACAAATCGAACATAAAAAACTATATAAACTCATCAATTTCACTAAAAGAGTTTATTATGAATGCTCCTACATTAAATGAAAATGCACACTTAATAAAAGGAACTATTTGTGGAGTTAAAATTGAAAACATAAACAATGAATTTGAAAAGCGAGTTAGATACTTAGATAAATTAGTTGATGAACTCTCAAAAAATAAATCAATCGAAAAAATATTAAGAAAATAATCATTTATATTTTTCAAGACCTGAATAAATATATTCTTTTATTTTATTTCTTAATTCAAACGGGCTTACAACTTCAATAAAATTCAAATATTGTAAAGCAAAATAAATCATTCCTTGTTCACTAGATTCAACATCCGTTTCAAAATAATTTTCATCAATATTACGTATACTAATTGATTTCCCAAAAAAATCTAATATATCATCTAAAATTTTATAATCACATTTCAATGTTATTTTAACTTCATTTCCACCATACATATATATTTTGTTTTTTGCATACTCGTATGGTTCTTCAATACTTTTTGGTAACTGGAATTTTTTTTCGGTTATTTTTATATCTTTTATCCTATCTAGTCTGTAATGTGAAAAATTATCATAATTAACATTTTTACAAACCATATAAGTTTTTTCATTCATATAAACCATACAATATGGATAAACTTCATATAATTCATTTCTTCTTTTAACCATCTCTTTATTTTTATCGTATTTCATATAATGAAATTTAATTGATTTTTTTGATTTTATTGCTTCATTAATCATTTCGATGTTAAGAAAAAATTGCTTATTTTCAATTTTTAAATGATTATCTATATACCTATTATTATTAAATTCTTTCCTAAGATACTTACTTTGTGTAGAAAGTATTTTTTCAATTAATTCTTTAGTATTATTTGTAGGTATAAAGTTTGAAGAATAAATCGCATTACATAACAAAAAAACCTCCGATTTTTCAAACAACCTATCTACTAAATAATAACCCTTTCCGTTTTCTCTATGAATTGAAATATCATACCCATACCCATTTAACATTTCAATATTTCTATATATTGTCCTCCTATCTAGTTCCAAATGATATTTTAATCTTAAATATTGAATTATTTGTTCACAAGTAAGAATATTATTTTCATCAGAATACTCACGAAGTATTTCTAAAACACACAATAAACTGCCTTTTTTCTCTTCCATATAAAAATTCTATTATATGTCATTTTTTTTGTACATACTTTTTTATATATTTATTTTATATAGGAGGAATTATTTTATGTATATAACAATTACTAGTACACTTAATTTTTCAGAACTGTTTAGAGTCAACCAAATTTTAACACTAAAAAAAGATTACCATAACTTATACGACAATGAAGCAATTGAAGTAATAAATGAAGATGGAATTAGTTATGGATATGTTGCTAACTCCGTAAATACTAGAGCAAAGGGAACACATTCTGCAGGGTATATATATAATAAATTCAATGAAAAAATCAAATGTAAGGTTAAATTTATTACCCAACGAAAAATAATTGCTGAAATATTATTTAAAAATTAGTATTTAGCTTAAATTTTATCGTATTTAATGATAAAGTAATATGGTATTTGGAAAGGATTATTATGGAAACAATTACTATATTTGCTTTGGGATTATTTATTTTAACATATGTATTATTAATTACTTTTTCAGATTATAGACCATTTATCGCAATTGGAAGTGCAGCATTATTTGTAGTTTTAAAAATTTTACCACTTTCAAAAGTTATACCATCTATAGACTTCAATGTTTTAATGATGATTGCAGGAACAATGGGATTAGTTGCTTTATTCATAGAATCAAAAATGCCAGATTTAATGGCAGAATTTATTATTGATAAAATGCCTAACATAAAATGGATGACTTTATCCCTTGCACTTTTTGCAGGAATAATTTCTGCATTTATTGACAATGTTGCGACTGTATTAATGGTTGCTCCTGTGGCTATAACTCTATGTAAAAAACTTAATGTATCCCCAGTTAAATCAATTATTGCAATCGCTATTTCTTCAAATTTACAAGGTGCTGCGACTCTTGTTGGAGATACAACTTCCATTCTTCTTGGTGGTTATAATAATATGAACTTTTTAGATTTCTTTTTCTATAATGGGAAAATCGGATTATTTTGGATTGTTCAAATTGCAATGCTAGGTTCTTTAGGTATACTATATTTTATTTTTAGAAATGATAATCAGCCAATAAGCTATCAAGGCCATACAAAAGTAACAAATTATGTACCAACTGTTTTACTATTAGGCTTAGTATTACTTTTAATTAGTGCCTCATTCATTCCCAATGGTATACTACCAGAAGTTGTCAAAATAAATATAAATGGAATTATATGTATAATACTTATGATTGTAGGAATAGTACATGAAACAATAATTAAAAAAGATATAAATATACTTAAAAACACATTAAAGGAAATTGATTTATATACAATAGGATTATTATTAGGGCTGTTTATTGTTATATCTGGCATTAAAGAAGCTAAAGTAATTGATTGGCTTGCAAGTTTAATATCAAACTTTGGTGGTGGTAACGTGTTTATTCTGTATAGTGTTATTGTATGGGTATCAGTGATTTTAAGTGCATTTATTGATAATATTCCATATGTATTAACAATGTTACCAGTTGTAACAGGAATTGCTTCATCACTTGGAATAGATCAAACAATATTAATGTTTGGACTTCTTTCTGGTGCTACTCTTGGTGGAAATCTAACACCTATTGGTGCTTCTGCAAATATAACTGCATTAGGACTTTTAAGAAAAGAAGGATATCAAGTGAAAAATATTGAATTTATGAAAATTTCAATACCATTTACACTTGTTGCTGTATTGATAGGATATTTACTAATTTGGATTATATACGCTTAAAACTCACTTATGTGGGTTTTTTTATTGGTATTTTTTATGTACATCCTTTTACTTATTATATAAATAAGAGGTGAAAAACAATGATTAAAATTCTGAATAAAATTATATCTATATTTGAAAAAATCAAAAAATTTTTTTCCAAAAAAATTATTGACGATATTAATAAAAATTACATAGATTATTTTGAAAACGTAGACTGTGATGCTTTATTTGAAGAAATTGAAACAGGGTATATAATTGATGCGATAATCCCTATTAAAACAAGCAAAAAAACACATATGCACAGACCATGTATTGTTGTCAAAAAAACTCGTGAACATCTAATTGTATGTTGTGGTTCATCACAATATAAAAATATTGCAAAAAATTTCAATATTGAACTAAATAAAGAATATTACAATGTTTGGAAAAATGGTTATATTAATTTTAATAAAACATATAAAATACCAAAAAGATACATATTATCTATTTTAGATCAACTATCTTCAAAAGATATTATGCATGCCAATGACATTCTATCTAACTGTAAACTTCCTATATTAAACTATTCAATAAATATTCATGAAGGCTTAATATTAAAAAATTTAGATAACAATAAACTGTTTTATGTACACTCAACAAGTAATAATTATGTAAATTTATTAAAAGTATCAACCAAAAAAACAAAGCACTGCATTGGATTTCGAAATACCATTTATTATATAAATCCAAATGAACATAAAAAACAAAAATTAAATCATAAACTTATTCCAGTATGTAACACTAGAACTTCAATAAAAAAAGAGCTTGATAAAGCCTCGTATGTTTTTTATAACACTTACATAAAACATGCAAAAACGCCTATAAAAAGAACGTTTTTGCATGTTTTTGTAATTTTTATTTTCGTATATATATCATGTTTTTTCGTGCAAAAGTCATGCATATTTTTTTCAAAAACTATCGCAAAACATCATGCACACATTATATAATAAAGACAGTTAAAGGAGGTGAGTAAGTGAAGAAAAAGAAAAGGCGACTAAAAAAGCCAATCAAGTTGCTTTTGCTCCAAACCTTGATTGACTTGCTTGTTGGGATTATCTTACTACTTTAAATAGCTGAGATAATCTAGGGGGAATTAGGAGTTCCCCCTCCTTGTATTCATTATAGCATTTTCTTCATAACAAGCAATGTTAAAAACAATCGGAATTATATTTATAGCTATGTCACTATCAAAATTAATACTTGCATTTTTAGAGTATAGAAAGGAGTATAAAAATGACAGAAAAAACAGAAAAGTTTAACAAAAACAATTACACAAAAACATATAATAAAAAGAACTATAAAAATTACTCTTTTAGACTTAATAAAGATACTGAAAAAGATGTAATAGATTTCATAGAAATGCAAAGTGACAAAAAGAATTATTTTGTATCTTTAGTAAAAAAAGATATGACAAAATAAAAAAACATTAAAAATCTATTGCATTTTATTATGCGCGCATGATAAAATGCTAACTATAAAGATGCGATAGCTAAAAAGCTATCTACAAAAAATTAGTATTAAATTTTAAACTGTAGCATATAATTGAGAAATCATACCAGATATATATTGTAATTGATATGGATGACTAAGTTGAGTTTGTTTCGATTCAAAAGTAATATATTCATTAATAAAATCATAGTTTTTTATAATATTTCCACCAATAAACCAAACTTTAGGCTTTTTAAGTTTTTTTGATAAAACTCTTAAATCCGTATATTCAAAATATGATCCAGTATATGAAAAAATTATTATTAAATTTTCTTCATTAGAGTTCATAATATATTCCATTTGTTGATTATACACAATATTTGTATAAACGTTTTTCCCCTGCAATAACAAATCAGTTTGTAAACTAATTGCTGCACAACCTGCTTTTAAAAGTCCAAATACAGCAACATTATTATATTTTTTTATATCTTCACATAATTTAGTAATTTTACTTATATCAATAGAATTTGAAACACTTTTTATACTTTCACAAACATAGTTAGAATAAGTATCATTTATTTCTTCAATAGATGATATTTTTTGAAAATTTAAACTTGCAGATGATATTAATTCCTTCAATTCAATAAAATCTCTTAGCCCAATATCTCTACAAAATCTTGATATAGAACTTGTGCCCACATTACATCTTAATGCAAGTTCTTGAATACCGATATTTTTAATTTTGTCATAATTTTTCAGTATATATTCTGCAATAACTGAATTTGTAGAATGATTTTTTTCACTAGCTAAAACACTTAAAAATATTACATGAAGTTTATCATAAATCATTTAAACACCTCATTTCCCACCTGCAAAATCATACATTAATCTACCTTTTAACTCTTTTGTATCAAAACCTAAAACTTCAATTATCTTAAATACAAATGGATAAACTGTAGCTGGTCCTTGACTTGTAATTAAATTTTTATCATAAACAACAACATCATTTAAAAAAATTCCTCCAGATAACTTTTCTTCATACCCCTTATACCCAGTTAATTTTTTATCGTTAATTACATCTGCTTCTTTTAAAACAGTTGTTCCTGAACACATTGCCGCAATTAATTTATTATTACTTTCAAAATACTTAACAATAGATATAACTAATGGATTACTTCTCAAATTTTCTCCCCCTGGTCTACCTCCTGGAAGAACTATCAAATCATACTCCTTGATTTCATCATTAAATATTTTATCTGCTTCAACATAAATATCATGCATTCCTTTAACCATTTTGTTTTTAAACGAAAATGTATTGCACTCTATATTTGCCCTTCTTATTATATCAACTATAGTAACTGTTTCACCTTCTTCAAAACCAGTTTCCATTAAAACTGCAACCTTTTTAACCATTATTTAACCTCCTTTTTATCAAACGCATTATAGTATAACATTCTATCTTTAATTGCATTCACATCTGCTTTTAAAATTTCAGTTAGTTTATATGAAAATTCATAAACTGTTGCAGGTCCTCTGCTTGTAATTATGTTGCTATCAATCACAACAATATCTTCTAAATAATTACCCTGATTTATTTTTTTATCATAACCTTTATATGCAGTAAATTTTTTATTTTCTAGTAAATTTAAAGTACTCAAAAAAAGTGGTGCAGCACACATAGCACATATGTATTTATTAGCCTTATTCATATTAGTAACAATTTCCTTTAATAAATCACTTGAAATCATACTCTCAACTCCACCATAACCACCTGGTAGTACAATCATGTCATATTTTTCAATATCATTACTCAAAATTTTATCAATTTTTATTTTTATATTATGCCCACCTACTACATAATCTGTTTCACCAACAATATCACACTTAATGTTTGCTCTTCTTAAAATATCAACAATAGTAAGTGTTTCAGCTTCTTCAAAACCATTCATAGCCACAACTGCAACTTTATACATAAATACCTCCTACTTAATAAATAAATTGTATATATTTAAAAATAAAAAACAATTAATTTCCAAATAATGAAAAAACTAATCCCATATAGATTAGTTTTTATATTTTTCAAATAATGATTTGTATATATCTTGAAGTGTCGCAATTTCTTCTTTAGTCATTTCTCTTTCTTTTGCATTATGATCACCCACTGTTGAATAGTGGTAATCAACAATTTTACCATCTTTAATTGCCACTACAAATGGAACATATATTTTTCCAGTATCATCAATTACTGTGTCTTTAAATATTTCTTGAAGTTTTACATATTCTGGATTTTCTTCTTTTCTAAGATCAAACTCAGAAGTATCACCATCAACTCTAACGTTAACATAGTTGACTTTAACCCCAGAATTGTCTGCAGCCTCTTTTAAATAGTTGATAACATCTTGACACCATGGGCAAGTTTTAAATCCATAATAAAACACAGCTGTTCCACCATTTTCGATTAATTCAATTGATTCTTTCATTGTTGTATTTACAAATGTATCAGTAGAGATTTGAGCCTCATAATTCGCAATCTCCTCTTCCTCACTTTTACACTCATCATTTATCGAACAACCTACAGTTGATGGGCTTTGAGTTGTTTCAGGTTTATCAACAGTTTTACTAGTACAACCAAAAATTCCAAACGCTAGAAAAAACATTAATATTTTTTTCATATTTTTTTCTCCTTTTCAAGATGAAAATGATTATATCACAAATTACCAGCTTCCTCCAGAAGAACCACCAAAACCTCCTCCAGAGAAACCACCACCTGAGAATCCTCCTCCAGAGAATCCCCCTCCACCATTTGATTTGCTAGAAACAGGAGGTATTGGTTTTGAAGCAACTGCTAAGTTTCTAACCATACTATTATAAAAATAATAGTTGCTGAAATCATCACCATAATACCAATCAGGCTTTTCAATCTCAAAATTTTCAAAATGTTCGCTCCATGCTTCTGTTAAATCCAAAGCATATGCATATGGCAAAATTTTATAAAATATTTTTGGATCATCATTAAATAACATTTCAATTCTGTCTTTTTCAGCATGAATGATAAAATCTCTAAGTCCTAAAACCTTTCCATAAAGTTTAATACCTATCTCACTTCTTCTACGCATAAACCCAACAAATACAATAGATATGATATTTATTAACCAAAATGCAATAATCGCAAAACTTGGAAGTATTAAGCTGCATACAATTGCAACAAGTATTGAAAATAATATACCTAATACTTTACCCATAGATTTAAATATATTATCACTAAAAGATGTAACAACATTACTTAACAAAAGCATACTTGCAATCATCGCAACATACACAGCTCCACCTAATGCTAATGACGTAAAACTATCATAAGTTTTTAGATACATTGTATAAGATACACATAACCCTATAGGTATACCTAAAACAAACATAAATAGAGCTTGTATACCATCTGAAATTGATGAGAATAGTCTATTTTCTTTTTTGTGAAAATAACTGTAAATATCATAAATTGTATCTTGAAAAAGATTATACTTCTTTGTGATTTCTTTAGTAGTTATTTTATCATTTGTAAATAATCCTCTAAAAAGTTTCATCTCATAAGAATGACCATCAGTTAACTCATTTATTTTTGTGAAAGTTAAATAATTTTTATTATCTTCAATTGTTATTAAACCTTTATTTGCCCAATAAAGCAACAATGAAATTATATCTTTATTAGAAGTAAATCCTTTATAAACATAACCACAACCTGCACTACTTAGTTCTTTCGGTGCTTCAAATTCAACAGTTTGAATAACTTTATCATCTCTACCATATTTCCAAAATGAAATTATTACTAAAATTAAAATTAAAGCAGAAATACCAATCCCTATATATAAATACATATAATCTAAAGAATAATCAAAATAGTTTTTTTCAACATCTAACTTAATTGTTATTCCTCTTCCATAATTTATGATTGAATTTAAACTACCTTTTATTGTATTACCTTCAACTGTATACTTTAAATTTTCATCTTTTTCAGTATTATCTGTATAAAAATTAACTTTATTTACATCAAAAGGTTTAGGCATATTAATAGTAAAAGTTGAATTTAATATGTCTGTATTCCAAGTTGTTGAAATGATATTATAGTAAAATGTTTGTACTCCATTTAATCCTAAATCTGTAGAATGAACTTTATACGTAACTACATATTTTTCATTTGTATTTGCATAATAGTCAGGGCTACCTATCTTTATAGAAACACCATTAGATTCTCTTTCAACATCATATTCATGATTAGACAATACTTTTATATGTGATATAGGAAAATTATACGATTTAGTAATATATTGCCCATCAACATTCCAATTATAATTTTCATATCTTGTTGGAATATTCAAATATATACCATGTGATTCCCTAGTAAACTTAACATCTAGTGTTTCTGTAATTGTATAAACACCTTTTTCATTTACATCTATAACAACATCATAATTATTAATAACAAAATTATTTTCTGCATGTACATTTATATTAAATATTGGAACTAAAATAAAAACCAAAAGTAAACTTATAAAAAACTTTTTTAATTTATTCATATCAACCTCCAAAAAAATACCGTTTGCACGATATTTTAAAATTTAATACTTACATTTTCTCTTTCTGATTCATTAGTTATTGAAAACATTGGTTGTTTTTCAAATTTAAATATACTAGCAATTAAATTACTTGGAAACTTTTCAGTTAAAGTATTAAATTGTCTTACAACACCATTATAATACTTTCTTGCGCTTAATATTTCACCTTCCATATTAGTAAGCTCTTTTTGTAACTCAACAAAATTTGTATTAGCTTTTAAATCTGGATAAGCTTCTGTAATAGCTAATAATCTTCCTAGTGTAGAATTAACTTCCTTTTCAGCTTCAATCTTTTCTGCAACAGAAGAACTAGTTAATGCTTTATTTCTTGCACTAACAACTTTTTCAAATGTTTCACTTTCATGTTTTGCATATCCCTTAACAATTTCAACAAGATTTGGAATTAAATCATATCTTTTTTTCAAATACACATCCATAGTTGAAAATGCTTCATCAACCTTATTACCATATGAAACAAAAGAATTATATGATGATATAACATAAAAAATACACAAAACAACAATAATACCAAAAAATAACATAACAAATACCTCCTAGGCTAATGTTATTATATCATATATAATTTATATGGAGGTAGTTATGAAGAAAATATTAGTTACTATAAAAACAAGCGATGAAATTAAACATAAAATTATAAATGAAACAAACAATGTAGAAATACATTTCATTGATAAAAATGATTTAAACAAAGACATAATTAAACAATATAATGCAATAATTGGAAATGTTAATCCTGAACTATTAGAAAATAGTAATATTGAATGGTTACATTTAGAAACAGCAGGAATAGATAAATACACAAAAATTCCCGATAAAATACAACTAACAAATTCAAAAGGCGCTTACAGTGAAGCAATTGCAGAATATATTTTAGGATCAATATTAATTATGTATAAAAGATTTGATCAATATATTAAAAATCAAAAATATCATTCTTGGAAATATCTTGGCGAAATCAAACAATTAAAAAATTCAAACATATGTGTTGTTGGTTTAGGAGATATTGGCAATACTTTCGCATTAAAAGCACACCTTTTAGGCGCAAATGTTTTCGGTGTCAAAAAGACTATATCTAATAAACCAGAATATATACAAAAAATATATACCACAGATAATTTAGAAGAAATCTTAGGAAAAAGTGATATTGTTGTTTTAATATTGCCATCAACTAAAGATACTAGAAATTTGTTTGATTATAAGCTATTAAGTAAAATAAAAAAAGACTCACTTTTAATTAATGTTGGAAGAGGAGACACAGTTGTAACAGAAGATTTAATAAAACTACTAGAGGAAAAACATTTTGGTGGTGTAGTTTTAGATGTTTGTAACCCTGAACCATTGCCAATAAATTCTAAATTATGGCAATTTGATAATGTCTTAATCACTCCACATATTTCTGGAAACTATAGTATGGAGTATTCATATAATAAGGTTATTGATATAGCAATAGAAAATATAAACAATTTTTCTGACTCAAAACAACTTATAAATATAGTAAATAAAGGCGAAGGTTATTAATACCTCGCCTTTATTGCTTTTTCTATTTCCCTTTTTGCAGTTTTTTCTTTATCAACTTGTCTTTTATCATAAAGATCTTTACCTTTTGCAAGTGCAATTTCTAATTTTGCTAAACCGTTTTTCAAATATAATTTGACAGGTACAATTGTATACCCTTTAAGCAAAACCTTTTGTTTTAATTTTCTTATTTCATGTTTATTTAAAAGAAGTTTTCTAATTCTTGTTTCATCATGATTAAATCTATTTCCATGATTGTATTGGCTAATATGCATTTCCTTTATAAATGCTTCATTATTAACTATTGAAATGTATGCATCTTTAAACTGAACTTTACCTTGTCTAATTGACTTTATTTCTGTCCCTAAAAGTACTATACCAGCTTCATATTTTTCTTCTAAAAAATATTCAAATGATGCCTTTCTATTATAAGAAATAATTTTTTCTGACATACTACCTCCAACGTGATAACTTTTGTTTTTTATCTTTATAAATCACAAAATCTATTGTCTTTAAAACCTTACTTGCTTTGACTAATCTAACCTTTACTTTTTGACCAAGAATAAATCTTTTACCAGTTTTTTCTCCTCTTAAACTTAAGGTACTTTCATCAAAATTATAATAGTCATCCTGCAATGTTTCAATATGAACAAGTCCCTCTATTAAGTTATCTAACTCAACAAAAAAACCAAACTTTGTAATTGAACTTATTATACCATCAAAAACTTCACCAATATGATATGACATATATTCAGCTGTTTTTAAATCATTAACTTCCCTTTCTGCTTCAATAGATAGCCTTTCTCTATTAGAAGTTTCAATTGCCAAATCACCCATTAATTTTTCATATTGAGATGTTTTTGTAAAATCATTATTAAAGCAATATTTTCTAAGCATTCTATGAACTATTAAATCTGGATATCTTCTTATTGGTGATGTAAAGTGTAAATAATCATCTAGTGCTAAACCAAAATGTCCAATTGGTTTAAAATCATACCTTGCTTTTTGCATACTTCTAAGCATAAGTGTAGATATTATTGGATATTCATCACAATCTTTTATACCATTTAAATATTTTTGAACATCTTTAGGTGTAACAGTTTTATTATTCATTTTAAATGGTTTTCCCATTAATGAAGAAATTCGTTTAAAATCCAAAAGTTTTTTACTTAAAATTGGTTCATGAACTCTATATAATGTAGGAATATTTTGATAACGCAAATGTCTTGCGACAATTTCGTTTGCACAAATCATAAAATCTTCAATTATTCTCTCGGATTCACCTCTTTCTCTTTTTAATATGTCTGTAGGTTTTCCTGAAGAATCAACTTTAATTAAAATTTCATCTCTATCAAAATTTATTGAGCCATTTTCTTCCCTTTTATTTCTTATTAAATCAGCACATTCTTTCATGTCCAAAATCATACTATATATACTACTGTATTTTTCACATGTTGCTTTATCACTATTTAACATTTTATTTACATTTTTATATGTCATTCTATATTTGGATTTTATTACAGAAGGAAATATATCATAATCAAATACTTTCCCTTCAAAATCAACTTTCATATTTACACTTATTGTAAGTCTTTCAACTTCAGGATTTAAACTACATATCCCATTACTTAAAATATGTGGCAACATTGGTACAACTCTATCTACAACATAAACTGATGTACCTCTATGTCTTGCCTCTTTATCTAGCCAAGAATTTTCATTTACATAATAAGATACATCTGCAATATGAACCCCAAGTAAATAATAAGAATTTTCTTTCTTAATACTAATTGCATCATCAAAATCTTTACTATCATCTCCATCAATTGTAATAATAGTATCTTTACATAAGTCAATTCTTCCTTTTTTCATATTTGGAAGTACTTTTTGACTTATAGAATTTGCCTCATCCATTACTTCCTTAGAAAACACTGGTTCTATATCTTTTTGTAATAATATTGATAAAATATCTACTCCAGGATCATCTTTATGACCTATAATCTGTTCAATATTAACTTTGATAATATTGTGTTCCGTATTAAATTTAACAATTTTAAAAACAGCTTTAAGACCATCTACAATTTTAAATTTTCTTGAATTTAATACATCAACTTTTAAATATTTAAATTTTTCATTATCCAAATTAACTTTAATCTTTTTTTTATTAAAAAATAATGTACCAACAATATTTGTAGTATTTCTTTTAACAATTTGAATAACTTTTCCACTATTAAGAGATTTTTTACTTATTTTAACTATGACCTCATCCTTATCAAGTGCACCATTTAAATCTTTATTTTTAATAATTATAGAATATTCTTCTAAGTCCAAATATCCAATCCCTTTGGAATTTATAGATATAATTCCTTTAAAAATATTCTCTTGTTTAGGAAGTAAATAAAAGTTTTTCGAATTTCTCACAATCAAAAATTCATCTTCAAGCTCATTTAAAAATTTATTTAATAATACAAAATCTCCTGTACTATTTAATTTTAAAACAGCTGCAATTTTCTTTATATCATATTCTGCAACTTTCCCTTTGCATATTAGTTCATAAATTTTATCTTTCATAATACTCTCCTAAAAATAAAAAGGCATCACGCCTTTTATATTATATTATTCTTACTATTATTACCAAAACAAAGAAGACAATCCCTAAACCTAAAGTCAAATTTGAAATAACCTTTTCAGAACCTCTTTCTTTTACATTTGCAAAAAGATTTAACCCACCTGATCCTGTGAATGCTGAAGAAATACCGTCTGATTTTCCACTTTGCAATAAGGTAAGTATAATCAATGCAGCAGATACAATAAGTATTAATATATCAAGCATGTTTATTCTCCTTTTTTATACGCTTGCTTATTATATCACACATTTGTTTTTTTGCAAGAAAACACTAGTAGATATAATAAAATGCAAGACTTAAAAGCATTAAAACTTTTAAGTCTTAGTGTAATTACATTTTTTCTGGTGCTACTACCCCTATTAAATCTAATGCATTTGCTAGAGTTATTTTTGTAGCATTCAATAAATTTAATCTTTGAATAGTTAAAGCTTCATTTGTAGAATCAATAATTTTATGTGCTGCATAAAATCCATGGAAGTATCCTGCTAGTTTTTGTATATAATTACAAATTTTATTAGGTGCTCTTGTAATTGCTGCATCCCCAACAACTCCAGTAAAATCACTCAAACATTTTAGCAAATCAACTTCTTTTTCACTTACAAGCAAATCATATTTATCACACATTTCAAATTGAGGAGCTTGTCTTAAAATAGAGCAAATTCTAGCATGAGCATATTGTGCATAATAAACTGGATTTTCACTAGTTTTCTTTCTAGCTAATCCGATATCGAAATCCAAATGTGTATCTACAGCTCTACTTACAAAGAAATATCTAACTGCATCAACACTTGTTTCTTCACATAA
Organism: Erysipelotrichaceae bacterium; assembly: GCA_022772735.1. Classification (GTDB taxonomy): domain Bacteria; phylum Bacillota_I; class Bacilli_A; order Erysipelotrichales; family Erysipelotrichaceae; genus UBA9076. The sequence goes on along the minus strand of JALEZD010000021.1, from coordinate 5,199 downwards.
TTCACGAATAGTTATAGCATTCCCACTTCTTTTACTCATTTTTACTTCTTTGCCATCTTCTACAAGTCTAACCATTTGGATTATATCAACTTCTAAATCATCTTTTGCATAACCAAATGCTTGCATAGCAGCTTTCATTCTTGGTACATAACCATGGTGGTCAGCACCCCAAAGATTTACAAGTTTTGTATAGCCTCTTTCAAATTTATAAATATGATTTGCAATATCTGGTGTTAAATATGTTAATGTACCATCAGCTTTTTTTAACACACGGTCTTTATCATCTCCATAGTTTGTAGTTTTAAACCAAAGAGCTCCATCTTTTTCATATGTCAAGCCCATTTCAGTCATCCTTGTTAAAATTTCATCTACACGACCACTATCATATAAACCTTGTTCAGAAATCCATGAGTCAAAATGAACACGGAATAAATCTAAATCTTTTTCTATCTTTTCAAGTTCTTTTTTACGACCTTGTTCTTTAAAAAACTCTATTCTTCCATCTTCTTTTGTTAACCAAGAATCTCCAAGCTCATTTGCAAGTTCTTTACCAATTTCTATTACATCTGGTCCATGATATCCATCTTCAGGTAACTCTACTTTTACTCCAAAGTTTTCAGCATATCTTGCATAAACAGATTTGCCTAAGTTAATCATTTGCACACCAGCGTCATTAATATAATATTCTCTTAGACAGTCATAGCCACTTTTATTTAAAATTCTACATATAGAATCTCCCCAAGCAGCACCCCTTGCATGTCCCAAATGTAAATCACCTGTAGGATTCGCACTAACATATTCCATAAGTATCCTTGTGCCATTACCCACATTATTTTCACCATAGTTACTACCCTTTGAAATAATAGTATTGATTATTGAAGCTAATTCATCTTTTTTTATCCAAAAGTTCATAAACCCTGGTCCAGCAATCTCAATTTTTTCTATAGTTTCAACCTTTTCAAGTTCTTCTTTGATTTCACTCGCAATCATTACAGGAGCTTTCTTTAGAGCTTTAGATAATCTCATAGCCACATTACTTGAATAGTCACCATTCGCATTGGATTTAGGTATTTCAACCATAACTAATCCTTCTTCTTTAATTTGAAATTTTTCTTCTAAAACTTTTTCGATATTCCCTACAAGTATTTTTTCAATATTATTCATAACTCCTCCTATAATTAAAAATGGCGCGCCCGGCAGAAATCGAATCCGCAACCTTTTGATCCGTAGTCAAACGCTCTATCCAGTTGAGCTACGGGCGCATTAAATAAAAAAGCCTCTTAAATAAATTAAGAGACGAAAAATTCCGCGGTACCACTCATATTGCCAAAAAAACTTTGACCAACTCTTCTTTAACGCAGAACATACGTTCACCTTACTTTCATGGGGTGAAATCTCCAAAGCTCGTTTCATCAAAAAATCAATTATCCCCTTACACCATCCAGGACTCGCTTTAATCTATTTTTAACTACTACTCTTTTTCATAGACAGTTACATAATAGGTTAACAAATTTATTTTGTCAACAAAATGCAATTTATTTATTAATAATTTATTATATTTCATCTTCATGCAAGAAGCTTAGTGCAGTATCTTGCATATCTTTTGTATATCTTATTTCCACAAAATCTTTTAAAATTTTTCTAATAATTGTCTTATGTGATTTATCACATAACCTATATAACTCAAGAATGGAAGATTCACCTTTTCTAAGTATCAGCTCTTCTTGTTCAACTTCCTTACCTGAATAGCCTAAAAGAACATTAAAATCCACTTTAAAAAGTCTTGCAAATTTCTTCATTAATTGAATATCTGGCTCAGCTTGATCATTTTCATATCTTGAAATTGCTTTTGCGCTTACACCACAATAGTCACCAACTTGCTCTTGGGTTAAATTATTCTTATTTCTCAATCTTCTAAGATTTTCTCCAAATGAAATCAAGCTTAACGTCCTCCATACATAAAATATATATGGAAAACACTGCTAAAGGCTTATATATCTCTAAAATGTGGAATATTATTTTGTCTTGATAATCAAGCGTTAAGAAATTTTTAATTCTTTATTATTTATGTCTAGAACAAAAATTTCTGAACTGCTTCCTAGATATTTTATCGTTAAATCTTTTATAAGATTTAATGCATTATATAAATTATCTTCCATTGATAAATCTATTAATTCCATAACACAAAATACGTTTTTTGTTTCATCTTTTATCATTGTTCTTTTCCCATCACGCCAATTGAAACAACGACAAACTGCCCCACACTCATCCTTATAACACAATTCACCCTCAAGTGTAGGACTATTTTCATCTTCGTTTATCAAATAAAATTCATCATTTCCACTTGTTATGGTGAGCTTTAAATCACCGACAAATGTATCAACATCTTCAGCCCCAGCTGGTAATCCATACTTTAAAGATGCAATATTATAAATATCTACCATTGGATTAATATTTGTTACATAGCTTTCTTTTTCAACTCTTTTTAATAATGCTTCAATACTGCATCGAGCACCCTTTTTTGTTTTAAACTTTTGGTACGCTTCCCTATAAACTTTTACAACATGATTTTCGCTAAATGTTTCATTTGTTATAAATTTTTTAGCCTCTTCATTTGCAACACTCAACATACTTTTTAATTCTTCAATGTTTTTTGTATTATCCATATTTTTAATCAAAACAACTCCAATTTTTGATTCTGGAAATAACTCCCAAAAACTATCATCAATTATAAATTTACTCATATTAGCCCCTTTCTAATTTCCTAATGTTTGTATGATTATTGGCAATACTTGTTTTTTTCTTGAAATAATTTTACTTGCAAAATCATCTTTTAAAACTTCTTTAAATCCTTCTTTAATAACCCAAGATTTTTTCCCTGTGTATAAAAAATATGAGCCTTTCCCCATTGGATCAGTAAACATTATAAGTATTAAATCATAATTTTGAGTTATTGATACTTCATCTAAATATTTAATGAAATTATCTTTCACTTTCAAATAATCATCTTTTGATTTACATTGACTTTGACCTATAGCTACTCTAGAATCAGAAATTCTAAATTCTTTAAAATCATCATAAAGTAGTTCTAAATGTGTTTTATTCAAAATAGAATCTGATGCTTTTATCATTTCTGATGAAAGCTTTTCTATTGAAATTCCAACAATTTCACTCAATTTATTTGCCATTTCGATGTCAAAAGATGTTGTTGTAGGTGACTTTAATGTTAGTGTGTCAGATATAATTGCTCCAAGTAACAAACCTGCCATATTTTTATCAATTTTAATATCATTTTGATAATATAAATCAGCAATTATACTTGCACATGCACCAACTGTTTTAGCAACAACCCCAATAGGATTACTTGTTTCCATACCACCAAATCTATGATGATCAATCACTTCTACAATCTCACCAAATTCTAAATCATTCACAGCTTGTGTTACTTCGTTATGATCAACTAAAATAAATCTCTTTTTTTCATAATTGAATAAATGATATCTACTCACTGCATTAATAACTTGATTGAATTCATTCAAAACAGGATAAGTTCTATATCTTGTTTTTGCCATCTTTTTACTAACTTCTTCAACGCTCTCATTGTTATAAAAACATATGGCGTCCTTACTCATTACTTCTTCAACATTTGGAGATTGAAATATAACTTGACTACATTCCAGAGCGGTTAAAGGAGTATGAATCATATTAACATTTTTTTCTTTAGCTTTTGAAAGTGTAACAGTATCTACCCATGCCTCTCCACATACAATTATTAAAGATGCTCCAGCATCAATTAAATATCTTTGAATATCAGGAGTATTACCTACAATAACAATTCCATTTTTATAATCTGATGCATTATCAGATAATGATGGCAACAAAAAAACATCTCCACTAGAATTAAAATTTATTCCCTTATTATAAATTTCACCTTTAATTGTTTTTGTTATGTTTTTTAAACTAGCAGCTTTCATAAGCTTTTTTAATTCTTCTTTTTTGTTTGTCCATAAACTTGTCAAATCTGAAATCGAAACAATTCCTAACAATTTAGAATCATCATCTACAACAAAAACACCTTTATTTTTTCTTTTCAATATTTCATCTAGTGCTTCTTTCATTGTCATATCACTTTTTACAAGTATTGCTTCATCTAACTCAATTTCTTTTAATTGACACTTTGCACTATAAATCAATTCCGGTTGATTAGTTTTAAAAGTTTTAAGTAAATAATTTGTTTCACTATTGCATGACCCTAATCTGCATGCGATTGCATTAATGCCTAATTTTCTTTTTAAATTAGCATATGCAATAGCTGACACAATAGAATCACAATCTGGGTTTTTATGTCCTACAACATATATTGGCTTACTCATATTACCTCCTTTGAAACCCCTTACAATATATTTTAAGTATATCATATCTAAATTATATAAAATGTTTTATAAAAATATTTACTTAAAAATACAATGAAATGTATATGATTTTGTATGTTTTGGTATAGATTTAAAAGTTTATTTTGTATTTTCTGTTCTCATGAAGTTTTAAAATATTAAAAAGTAAACTTTAATTAATAACAAATTAAGGTTTACTTCATTTCTTATTTATTTTAGATTGTTAATACATATTATTAAGTATTTAAAAAGTTTTATTAAATTTATCTAATTATCTTTTTTTAGTTTACGTTTGTTTTCATTATTTTCTGTTGAGTTCGATATATTTAGTATTAATTTACCTAAATCAATCGCATTTTTAGAAGTTATTACAGGTTGTCCTGTTTCATGTTCAATTTCTTTTCTAGTATTACCAGCTATACTTCCACCACGTTTTGCAATCTTTTTGTTTTCCTCTAAGCCTTGTGGGTTAGTTGTATTAGTAAGTTCTGTTGTTGTAGCTTCCGCAAGCATATTTAACACTAATTCAAGAGTTGTCATATTATCTCTTAAATTTTCTTTCTTTAAACCTTTATAGTCTTTATATTGTCTTGTGGTCATACCTGACCATGCTTTTGTTATTTCATTTGTTAGTATGGCATACTCTTTACCTTCTTTAACACCATGGTCTTGCCAAGAGTCTGTTAGTTCTTTTCTTACTTGAATAGCTTGTAGTCTTTGATTAATCCACTCTCTTGTATAACCCTTTTTTAGATAAGTTTCTAAAGCTCTATCAATCGTTAATTCAGGATCAATAATTTCATCTATT
>JALEZD010000007.1 GCA_022772735.1 Erysipelotrichaceae bacterium | reverse complement strand
TTACATCAAAAAAAGCGACTAGTTTCCTTTTTAATTTAGTCGCAATTTTTATTTCTTATTTCCACACTTTTTTGGTGGAGTCATCTACACTATTTGATGGTCCTTTTTTTCATTTCCACACTATTTGGTGGAGTCCCTTTTTACTTTATTATTTTCACACTTTTTTGGTGGAGATCCTTTTATTGGTGGTTATTTGAATGTAATTACAAATGAAACTTTATAAAAATTATTAGATGTATCTAAAGAAATTTTAAAATTATGATCATCAATAATCTTTTTTACTATTGCTAATCCTAAACCAGAACCACCACTTCCACGAGATTCATCAGCCATAGAAAATGGTTTGAAGATTTCTTTTATAATTTTTTTATCAATTTTATTACCACTATTGGCAATTACTAATTTTGACTTGTTTAAAAATATTTTTATAGTGATTCCATCTTCATTGTATTTTATCGCATTATTAATTATGTTCTCTAAAACACGTTTGAATTGATTTTTATCAATCATCAAATTTACAGATGTTTCTGGTATATCTATATCTAATGTTATTTTATGTGCTTCTAAATCATCGTATTTATTTACTAAATATTCTCTTATATATTCAGACATATCTGTATTTTTAAAGTCATAAGAAAATTCAGGGTGTTCTAATTTACTAAATTCATGGAAAGTATTCACAAGTTCATTAAGATAAACTGTTTTATCATAAATAGTTTTATTCTTTTTAATTATTTCATCACCTTTAATAACTCCATCGACAATTGCCTTTGAATAACCTTGAATAATTGTTATTGGAGTTTTTAAGTCATGAGAAATATTTGCTAACATAATTTGTCTATCTTCTTCATATTGTTTTTTAATACTATCCATCTTTTTAAGTTTATTTGTCAATATATTAAATTGTTTGGTAATTTCATATAATTCGCTTATGTCTTGATCATCAACATTAATATTATCAATGTTAGTTTCATATTTCATGATTGCTTCTTTAAGTTTATATAAAGGTCTATTTATCTTTTTGTTTAATATGTATACAAGAATAACCATTGTAGATATATAAATTATTGAAAGAATTGCAAATGTAACTTTAACCGCAATATCATATTTTGAATAAGTTTCAGTTATTTTTGCTTCAAGACCTATTAAGTAGTGTTTTTTATTATTATATGTAAATTCTTTTAGATATAAATTATCAGTACTATAGTGATATTTATAAATTAAGTCTAATTCTTCTTGGCTAAAGTGAGTTGGACTGTTTTTATCATCAGTAGATAAAACCTCATTTTTTTCATTTATCACATAATAGTATTCTTCATCACCATTTGATGGTTTAAAAATCAATTTTATCTTGTCATTTAATGTATATAATGAATAGAATGTATCATCAACATTGTAAATATATTTTATTTGTATTGGTGAATAAGTATGAACTTCTTTTGAAGAGTATATAGTATTTAGATTTTCATCTAAAATATCATAATATCCATTATCACCAAATAGTCTTTTTTCTGGTAATTTATCAAATTCTCCTTTTTCTAAAACATGAATGTAATTATCTATAGAAGTATTAGAAAACTCCCACAATCTATCAGAAATAAACATTGCAACATTTTGGTTTACAAAAACAAATAAAATTACTGAAAGAATAGAAAGTAAACTAAAATAAAATATAAGTGTTGTGAGTAGTCTGTGTCTTTTTTTAATCATTGTTTTCAAATTTATATCCTAAGCCTCTTATAGTTTTTATATATTTTGGATTTCTTGGGTCATCTTCAATTTTATCTCTTAATCTAGAAATATGCACCATTATTGTATTATCATCTGTTTCAATATATTCACCGTTGATGTTTTTATATAGTTGAACCTTTGTGATTATTTTTCCTGGTTCTTTTATTAATGTCATAAGAATTTTTAATTCAGTTGGTGTTAAATATACAGGTTCATCATTTTTAAATACAGATAATGTTTCAGTATTTATTTTTATTGAACTTAAGTTTAAAATTTTTGATTTTTCTTCGGTATTGTAATCGTAGTTTCTTCTAACCATCGCATTTATTCTAGCAATTACTTCAAGAGGATTAAATGGCTTGCTCATATAGTCATCAGCACCAATATTTAATCCTATTATTTTATCATTGTCTTGATTTTTTGCACTTAAAATTAAAATTGGAACTTGACTTGTTTCTCTGATTTTTTTAACTAAATCATATCCATTTAATTTTGGCATCATAATGTCAAAAATACATACATTAATGTCTTCTACAATAAACTTTTCATATGCTTCTTCTCCATTACGAGCGGTGTAAATTTTATATCCTTCATTTTCTAGATATAAAGATAATAATTCAACAATATCTTTATCATCTTCAGCAATCAAAATATTAATATCCATTATAAAGTCTCCTATATATCATATTATATTAAAAAACCTTAAATATTTAGACTTAATTTTTTGTAAGAAATAAAATGATATTTTTAAAAAAAATTTATCATTTTAAGTTTTTATTATAAAATTATAGTATATAATATCTGTTTGGTAGGAAACTGGGGGCATATTATGAATGACTACAAACTTATTAAGATTTTATTATGTTTTTTAATGTGTATGGGGATATTTTTTCCGGCTACTGATGTGAAGGCGGAAGATACTTTGAATGTAACACTTCAAATCATCAACTTAGAAGGTGATGGAAGTATAAATGATAAAACAGACTTTTGGGTAAAAACACCAATTAATGCAGCTGCTGATATATCAATATCAGGTACAGGAGCATCAATAGTAAATCCATGGGTAGTATTGACTGTACCCAAACTTAATATTATAAATAAACCAACTTTTATTGATTCACAAAAGGCATTTTCTACTATAAAAGCTGAAGATAATGATAATTGGTATGTAATATATAAATTCGAAGAGTTGACTGGTGGAACTAGAATGACTTTTCCTTTTCCTTTTAGCTTTAAAGAAGATCCAACAAGAAATAATGATACTATAACTGTAAAATTAGATATAGTTGACGCAAAAGATGTGGCTGATAAATATAATGCAGATCCAAATACGAATGTAGCAACTATTTTAGGTTTAAATAAACTTTATTCTGGCGAAAAAACTTATAAAGCATTAAAACAAGAATTTTCATATGGAGATTCAGAAGCTAGAGGATATAATGAAAATAGATGGTTTAAAATAGATGAAACAAATAATACATATAGACATAATGCTATTTGGGAATATGATGTTAATTCTACTGCAGGAGAAACTACTACAGGAAATACGGGTAGAGTAGTACCTGTAGCATTTCAACCGTTTGTTGAAATTCCATCAGGAACAACTGGGACTATTAGTTATGTGTATCCTGCAAACTTAAAGGTTGTAGCAACATTGCCAGAAGGTGTGGAACCAAATATAACGGATAATAACTTTACATTTGACTCATCAACAAGAGAACTTACATATTTTATTAATAATCCAAGAGTTGAAGAACCATGGTGGATAAGATATAAACCTGGAAAAACTTTTACAATTAATTTAAATTTTAAAAATAAAGAATTTAATACCATATATGATATACCAGTAAAATATTATGTCGATTTTGGATTAGATGGACAAAGAGAGTTACCTGAAAGAAATATTAAAATACGATTTAAACCAATTTATTTTACTCCAGGTGGAGGTTTTGGTATATGGAAGGATAATTTAAATTCTTCAGGTGAAACACCAATAAGATATTGGCTATATGAAGGACATTATACAATTGTAGATGGAAAAATATATGACAAACGAGAAGAACAAACTGAAAATGGATTGTTCTATACAATAAATCTTTATAATGATAATAATGGTTCTGCATTTGATAATAAAGAAAACGGTATTGTCAGTGATGTTTATGGTGTTACAGATATATTATCAACAGTTGCAAATGATAACAGAACATATTATAAATATTTCCAATTAGGGAATGTTACTAGTAGAAATAGTAATCTTTCACCAGAAAGAAGACAAGAAGAAATAGATAATGTTATAAATAAATTTAATACTCAACCTAATAAGCTTTACGGTATAAAAAGAGATGGAAGCAAAGTTGTTATTGCAGAAAATATTCAATATAGACAAAAAGTTGAAATTAACGATACTTCTGGTCAATATGTAAAATTAGAATTAGCATTTGAATCACCAATAAGATTAAATAATACATTAATGAGCTTTTATACACAAACATTCCCAAGTAGTGAAGAAGTGGAAAAGTTTAGCAATGGAACATATTTAAGTAGGCAAGAATATAGAGGTACTTCTGAAGCTTTAGTAAGGAATGTAAGATTGTATAATGGTGTTGAAGATGCACAATATACTGCAAAGGATAATGCTGCTTGGGCGTATACTAGCTTGCAACCAATTTCTCCAAAATCAGATTTAGATGCTAGTGGTAATCAAACTGTTCCTTATAGTGCATCTGGAACATATTTAGACTATGCGTCTTGGGTTTCATTAAGAAGAAGTAATGGTGAATGGGGACCATTTGCATCAGAACCAATATCAGGTAAATTAATTCAATTATTACCTCCAGCATTTAACTATGTAAGGAAAAATAGTCAATCTTGGTATAAAAACAATGTTGGAGAACCTGAAGTAATTGAAAACTTTAAAAATACAGGTAGAACAGCTGTTATTTATACAATACCAGAATTTATTTCTGCAGATGATTCACTAGATGATTTTTATGTTTCTACAAAAATACAAATTACACCATATGCAGAAAGAGGAAATAATCGAATTGATAGTTATTTTGTATATGATAAAAACAATGTTATAACTCCACTTTATGATAGTAGGGCATATGTAGATGCATTAGATTTAGATGGTGATGGAAATAGAAATGAAAAATATTTAAATGTATATTCGTTTGTTAATTATATTCCACCTTTAGAATTAATAGTTAAAAAGCAGGTTGGATATGAAAAAAATACTATGAGTATGTTTGCGACAGGTGATTTAGGTGAAGAATTTTATTATACAATTTCTGTATTTAATAATACCATTGCCGAAGCAACAAAGGCGTATGTAATTGATACACTTCCATATGTTGGAGATCATAGTATTGTTTCAAATCAAAAAGGTGAATATCCTGCTAGGAATTCACAATTTTATACACCACTTTCTAGAAGTATTGAATCTTTAGCTGAAAATGCTTCTGCTATGGAAAGATTTGAAGTCTTTTACCAACTTACACCTCAAGGAAGTGATTTGGCAAGTGTTAGAGATGGTGCTTGGGTAAAAGAATCTGAAGTAAGTGATTTTTCACTTGTAAAGAGTTTTAAATTACAATTAAAACCAGGAAAATCTATTGCATCAAAAGAAGAGGTTAAAATAATTATCCCTTCAAAGATACCATATAATGAAAATTTAAACCCTAAAGATATCGCAGTAAATTCAAGTGCAGTATCAACAGATGGGGTGCTTTATTCAGAAGGAAACAGTGTAAGTATCACTTTTGAAAAATATAAAGTTAGCGGAATTATATATAAAGATTTAAACAAAGATGGTCTTATAAGAGAAGATGAAGAAGGAATAGGGAATAGAACTGTAGAGTTAATTGACGCAACTACAAATACAGTTGTTTTAGATAACAGTGGAAATCCAATTACTACAAAAACAGATTCTAATGGAAAATATGAACTTTTTGTTTATAAAAGAGGAAATTATAAAGTAAGATTTTCAAAATTGGATGATGAAGTCTATACATCGCAATCACAAAATAATAATGTTAGTGCAAATAATATTGAAACTATAGATCAAAATGATACCAATAAAGCTGTAAGTTATGCTTTTTCATTAAATCCAACACAAAATACGGCAATTCAAAATGCAGGTATAGTTTATGACAAAAGAGATATAAATATACTTAAAGTATCATCTGATTTAGATGAAAGTGGAAATAAAATAGTTTTAAAAGATGCAGAATTTATTTTAAGAAGTAAAACTAATCCAGCTATAACATTTAGTGGTAAAACTAATCAAGAGGGGAAATTAGCATTTGAAGAGTTACCTTTTGATACATATGAAATTGAAGAAACTCGTGCTCCACTTGGATATGAAAAACAAACTACAAATACAGAAGTAGTTGTTGGTGAGGGGTTTTTAGGTGTTATAGAAATAAGTAATAAACCAATAAAGAGAAATGTAAAATTTGTTAAAGTTGATGCAGATAACCAAACTATTAAATTAGAAAATGTAAAATTTGGATTGTTTGTGGAAGGAAATAATACAGCTGTATATGAGGCTTTAAGTAATACTAATGGTGAAGTAGTATTTAATGATGTTGCATATGGTAAATACACTTTAAAAGAAATATCTACAATTGAAGGATATTTACTAAATACAAACGAACAAATTGTGAATATTAGTGAAAATGGTGCTGATATTGATTTGGGCACAATAACAAATTCTAAGATTAAAGGAAAAGTTGAAATAACTAAAAAAGATGCAGATACAAAGTCTGCGATTGAAAATGTAGTATTTGTATTAAAGAAAAACAATGCAGAAATATTTAGTGCAACTACAAACCAACAAGGAATAGCACTTTTTAATGATATACCTTATGGAGAATATACATTAATTGAAAAAACTGCTAAAGAAGGTTATATATTATCTACCAGAGAAGAAACGATAAGAATAACTGATAATAACACAATAAAAATAAATGACTGGGAAAATACAATCAAAAAAGGTAAAGTTACGATAACCAAAAAAGATGTTGAGGATAATTCGCCATTATCTGATGTTGTTTTTGTCTTAAAACAAGGTAATAATGAAATTTATACTGCAACAACAAATCAACAAGGTATTGCAACTTTTGAAAATGTAAAATATGGAGTGTATGTATTATCTGAAAAAACTGCAAAAACTGGTTATTTATCTTCTGCAAGAGTTGAAAATATAAATATAGATGAAAATGGAAAAGAGTTAACTTTTGATTGGACAAATGAAAAAATAAAATCAACAGTAACACTTACAAAAGTAGATGCAGATGATGAGAATGTTAAACTTCAAGGAGTTAAATTTGGATTGTTCAAAGATGGTATTACCACACCAGCATATGAAGCAATAAGTGATGTAAATGGGGTTGTTACATTTAATAATGTTATTTATGGAAATTATAAATTAAAAGAAATTTCTACTTTAGAAAATTATGTTTTATCTACGGATGTAAAAGATGTAAATGTTTTGACAACTGATAGTATACAGTTGGGAAATATTTCAAACAGACTTAAGAAATCAACAGTAACACTTACAAAAGTAGATGCAGATGATGAGAATGTTAAACTTCAAGGAGTTAAATTTGGATTGTTTAAAGATGGTATTACCACACCAGCATATGAAGCAATAAGTGATGTAAATGGGGTTGTTACATTTAATAATGTTGTTTATGGAAATTATAAATTAAAAGAAATTTCTACTTTAATAAATTATAATCTTTCAACAGTTGAAAAGGATGTTTCAGTTCAAAATGATGGTGAAACAATAGATTTAGGGAATATAACAAATACTATTAAAAAAGGTAAAGTAACATTTGTTAAAGTTGATACTGATGATACAACTAAAAAACTGAAAGGTGTAAAATTTGCACTGATTCAAAATGGTGTTGAGAAGTATGTAGCTATTAGTGATGATAATGGAGTTGTAACATTTAATAACGTTGTTTATGGAATGTATAAACTAAAGGAAATAGAAACTATTGAAAGTCATAATCTTTTAACAGAAGAATTTGATGTTGCGATAGATGAAGATGGGAAAATTATTGATTTATCAACAATTACAAATACTATTAAAAAAGGTAGTGTGTCATTTAAAAAGGTGGATGCAGATGATGAATCAAAACCTTTGGGTGGTGTAACATTTGTTTTAAAACAAAATGATGTTGTTAAATATAGAGCTGTAAGTTTTGAAGATGGAACTGTTTCATTTACTAGTGTAACTTATGGAGAATATGTTTTATCGGAAGAATCAACATTAATTAACTACAACTTATCTACAAGAGTTGAAAATATAAATATCGATCAAGAGGCAAAACATTATAATTTCAATAACTGGACAAATACTATCAAAAAAGGTAGTGTTAAGATTACAAAAGTTGATAGTGAAGATAATACGATTTTGTTAAATGACACTAAGTTTGCATTAAAACAAAATGATGAAATAAAATATGAATTAGTTACTGATGAAAATGGTATAGCTAAATTTGATAATGTTATTTATGGAGATTATAAATTAATTGAAGTAAAGGCAAAAGAAGGGTATGCTAATAACTTGGAGAGTATAGATATTTCTATAGATGAAGATGGAAAAGTTATAGAAAAAATTATAGAAAATCCTAAAATTAAAGCGACGATAATCTTTAAAAAGATAAATGGTGGAAACACTGGAGATGTTATAAAAGGTGCAGTATTTGCGCTATATGATAAAAAAGGTGTTGAAGTTGCAAAATCAATGAGTGATGATAATGGATATGTTAAATTTACTGATGTATTGTATGGTGAATATAAAATTAAAGAAATTGAAGCTTCAGAAGGATATCACTTGTCTGATAAAGTTATGGATGTTAAGGTGACTAAACATAAAGAAGAAATCAATCTTGGATATTATTCAAATGTAAAAATAGTAAAAGGTGTTAAGTTTGTTGAATTTAAATATGATGTTCCAAATACAGCTTCATCAAATAGCATGTATAATCATTTAATTGTATTTAAAATTTCATTGATAATTTTAATGGCAACACTTTATGTAAAAAGAATTAAAGCTAGACTATAAAAAGTTTAGCTTTTTTAATTTATTGTATTGACATGAACCTTAGGTGCTATAGTAGATTTTATTTAGGAGGTGGCAATATGTATAGAAATGAGTTAGAACAAAAAACTGGTTTGACACGAAGAGCAATCGAATATTATGAAAAAAAGAAAATAATTAATCCAATAAGGGATGAAAATGGTTATAGAAATTATAATGATAATGATATTGAGATTTTATGTAAGGTAAATACTTTTAAAAAATTGGGTTTTACAATTAATGAAATAATTGATGTATTAAAAAATAATAAATATTTAAATGACATTATAAAAGATAAAAGAAGAAAATTGAATTTTGATGTTAAAAAACAAGAAATTTTAGAGATGTTTTATGATGAAAAGTATGATTTTAATTGTATAAATGACAAACTAAAGGTTATTGAAAGAGAAGAAAAAATACATGAAAGATTAAATTACATATTTCCTGATTCAATTGCACAATTAATATTTTATTCATATAAACCATTTTTTGATGAGAAAATTGTTGATGGAGGAGAGAAATATTTCGAAGAATATGTAGATTATATAAATTCATTACCTCCATTTGAAATGGATGAAATTGAAAAAGAATACTTTGAAGAAGCTATGTATAAGATGGAAGAAAGTGAAGTAGAAAATATAATTTCAAATAGAATTAATGCAGTTAACAATTTTGATGAGTGGTTTGATGAAAATAAAGATAATATAAATTTATATTTAGAATATAAAAAGAGTGAAGAGTATGATAAGTCGTTAGCTAAAAAAATTAATGATAGTCTAAAAGATTATATGCAAAAGATAAAATATTATGAAATTGCAATACCATTAATTAGAAAATTTAGTAAAAGCTATGATGAATACTACATAAAACTTTTAGAAACAAATGAAAAGTTATTAAAAAAATGCAAGCTATAATGTGCTTGCATTTTCTAAAATAGGATCAATTGTACTAGTAATTATTTCTTTTAATGTATTAACACTTAAATTGAATTTTGCTTGATCAACCGCATTTAATTCGAATTTTATTATTTTTTGAATACCTTGTTTATTAATTTGGGCAGGTACACCAATATATAAGCCTTCTTGATTGAATTCATTATTTTGAAGTACTGAGAGAGTTAATATAGCATTTTCATCATCTAGTATTGCATGTACTAATCTGTTTAATGATAAACCAATTCCATAATATGTTGCTTTTTTTCTGTTTATTATTTCATATGCAGCTCTTTGAACTTGATGATAAATTTCATTTAAGTCTTGTAAATCTCTACCTTCTTCATCTAGGTATTCAAGAAGATTTTTTGTTCCAATATAAGCGTGTGTCCAAGGCACAAAGCTTGAATCCCCATGTTCACCCATTATTAGCGCATGAATATTTGTAGAAGAAATTCCTAGATATTCACTCATTAAATATCTTAAGCGTGCAGTATCTAATATAGTACCAGATCCAATAACTCTGTGTGGTGGAAGTTTTGAAACTTTTTGAGCTACATATGACATTAAATCAACTGGATTACTTGCGATTACTAGTATTCCATCAAAACCAGAAGCCATGATATTTTCAACAATTGATTTCATGATTTTTGTGTTTGTTGCAGTCATATCTAATCGTGTTTGTTCAGGTTTTTGGGCTATACCTGCAGTAATTACAACAACCTCTGCATTTGCACATTCTTCATATCCACCTGCTTTAATTACCATGTTTTGTCTTGCATAAGGTAAACCATGTTGTAAATCCATTGTTTCTCCAATTGATTTTTCAGTGTCTACATCTATTAATACTAGTTCATCGACTCCACCAGTACTTAAAAATGAGTAAGCCATACTCATACCGACAAAGCCAGTTCCAACTAAAACTACTTTTCTATCTTTTTTCATTTTTTAATCCTCTTTTCAAAATAATATTACACAAAATATTAGTTTTTTGCACTTTAAGTGATATTTGTTATCAATAAAAAAGATGTGGATGAACACATCTTATTGTCTTATAGCTTGAGTAAGTGTTACGTTAAGTGTGATTAATTCACTATTTCTTTCAACAACAACCTCAATAGTATCATTTGGAGATAGTTTTTTTAATATTTTGCTTAAATCAGTGTATGTTGAAATTTCTATTCCATCAACAGACACAATTCTATCATAAGCTTTCATACCAGCTTTTTGAGCTCCAGAATTATCAATTACTTCTTTTACATATAATCCTGCTTTATATTCTGAAGTATCTAATGATAATTCTTTTGTGTATATACCTAATGTAGCTCGATTAGAAACATATCCATTTTTCACTAATTCTTCAATGATAACTTTTGCATCATTAATAGGTATTGCAAAACCAATTCCTTCAATTGAGGTTGCACTTGTTTTTGCGTTTACAATTCCAACAAGTTCACCTGCGCTATTGAATAAGCCTCCACCAGAATTACCAGGATTTATTTCAGCGTTTGTTTGTAATAAGTTCATTGGTTGATTTTCAACATTAATTTCTCTATCTAATGCACTTATTATTCCAGATGTAACACTACCTCCTAATTCTCCAAGTGGATTTCCAATTACGATTGCTGTATCTCCAACTAAAATAGAATTAGAATCACCAAATGTAGCTGCCATAAGGTTTTCTGCATCAATTTTTAAAACTGCTAAGTCTGATTTTACATCACTTCCTATAATTCTTGCATTATAACTTTGACCATCTTTTAATTTGACACGTATTTCATCTGCACCTTCAATTACATGATTGTTTGTAACTATATATCCATCACTAGTAAAAATAACAC
The DNA here is from genome assembly GCA_022772735.1 of Erysipelotrichaceae bacterium. Classification (GTDB taxonomy): domain Bacteria; phylum Bacillota_I; class Bacilli_A; order Erysipelotrichales; family Erysipelotrichaceae; genus UBA9076. The sequence continues at coordinate 37,958 of JALEZD010000007.1, read as the reverse complement.
CAGAACCAGCACTTTGACTAGATATCGGTTGATTTAAAAAGCCACTTCTTGAAGAAGAAACATTTATCTCTACAACGCTATCTTGTACATTTGCGACAACTTGTTGTATTGACATGTTATCTGAATTTGTTGCAGTATGCTCTACTATATTTTTTTGTTCGTATATAACTTTTTGTGGGAATATTGAACTAGAGAAATATCCTCCTAAAAAACCTGATGTAATTGATAATCCACATATTAATAAATACTTTGGTAGATTTGATTTAGGTTTAATATCTTCTACAGGTTTATTGTTTTCGATATTTCCAGATGTTATTTCTATTGGTTCAACTTTTTCAAAGTTATTATTTTCTGTCATTTAAATCACCTCGTGTATTATTTATATATCATTTTTATGAAAATAGAATGAAATCAATGTGAAGTTTATGTGAACATCATAATAAAATAGTTATTAATTGAATTTTTAAGCTCCCTACAACATTATTCATCTAGTTTAGGGAGCTATAATATTTTTTTAAAAATTACATGTGTCTGGATTAACACCGTCACCACAATAGTTAGGTATATTTTTTATTTTTTCCATATCTTCATTACTTATTTCAAAGTCAAATACATTTATGTTTTCGATTATTCTACTTTCTGTTTGCGATTTTGGTAAAGGTAAATAACCTTTTTGTATAATGTATCTTATACATACTTGTGCTATAGATTTATTATATTTTTTTGCAATATCTTCAAGTTCTTTAGAAGTGAAAATTTGTCCTGTTCCTAATGGGGAATATGCCTCAATAAGCATGCCATGTTTTTTACATGCATTAATAACATCTTCTAATTCAAAACCAGGATATAATCTAATTTGATTTACCATAGGAGCTATTTTAGAGTTGTCTAATAGTTTTTCTATGTGATGTGGCATAAAATTACTTATTCCAATTGAGCGTGCTTTTCCAACTTTGTATATTTCTTCCATTGCTCGCCATGTTTCACTTAGTGATTCTTCAAAATTTTCTCTGAATTCTAGAGGGTTTGGCCAATGTATTAAATATAAATCAACATAGTCAGTTTTTAATTTTTTTAATGAAATATCAATTTCTTTTAGTGTTTTTTCATAAGAATGAGCATTATTCCAAAGTTTTGTGGTAATAAATATTTCATTTCTTGGTATGTTACTATCAATTATTGCTTGACCTATACTTTCTTCATTGCCATATATTGCTGCAGTATCAATATGTCTATATCCTGCTTTAAGTGCCGCAAGAGTTGATTCATACGCAACTTTAGGATCTTTTATTTGCCAAGTTCCAAATCCGATTTTAGGGATATCTAATCCATTATGTAATGTATAATAATTAGTTTTCATATTTTTCTCCTTATAATTTTAATTATAAGTTATTATTTAATAGTGTAAAGAATTTAAAAAATTTGATAATATAAGTATTAGTATTTACTTAGTGCATAAAATATACTATGTATAAGTGGATGTAGTATTATATATGGGGTTTAGATGAGGTGTTAGGATGTACAATACAAGAAAAATTTATGATGATATACATTGGATAGGTGTGAGTGATAGAACTATCTCTAGATTTGAGAATATGTTTCCACTTAATGATGGGGTTTGTTATAACTCATATTTTATTGATGATGAAAAAACGGCTGTTTTAGATACTGTTGATAGTAGTGTTGGAAGAGTGTTTATGGAAAATATTGAACACTTGTTAAATGGAAGAAATTTAGATTATTTAATCATTAATCACATGGAACCTGATCATTGTGCGAATATTACAAATGTTGTTTTAAAATATCCGAATGTAAAACTTGTTGGTAATGCAAAAACTTTTAAGTTTTTAGAACAGTTTTATGATGGGATTCCTTCTGAAAATTATCTTACTGTAAAAGATGGAGAAGTTTTAGAATTAGGAAAACATTCACTAATGTTTATTATGGCACCATTAGTTCATTGGCCAGAAGTTATGTTTACTTATGAAAAAAGTAAAAAAATATTATTTTCTGCGGATGCCTTTGGATCGTTTGGTTCTTTAAATGGTAATATTTTTAGTGATGAATTTGACTTTGAGATTAAATTATTACCTGAAATAAGAAGGTATTATACAAATATTGTTGGTAAGTTTGGACAAAATGTACAAATGGTATTTAAAAAACTTGCGAATTTAGAAATTGATATGTTGGCTTCTTTACATGGTCCAATTTATAGGAATAAAAATGATATAGCTTTTATGCTTGGGAAATATAATAAATGGTCTACATATACTCCTGAGAGAAAAGGTGTTGTTATTGCGTATTCATCAATGTATGGCAATACTCAAGAAGTTGTAAGTAGATTGGCTGTTTTTTTGGCACAAGAAGGAATAAAAAATATTGAAATATTTGATGTGTCTCATACTCATGCATCTTATATTATTGAAAAGGTTTTTGAGTATTCAAACTTGATTGTGACAGCAGTTAATTACAATACTACTTTGTATTATCCAATGGAAGCCTTTTTGAAAGAATTAAGTGGCGTTAATATTCAAAATAGAAATATTAGCTATTTAAGTAATACAACTTGGGGAGGTACTGCACTTAAAGTTGCAAAAGAAATACTTGAAGGAAATAAAAATATGACTGTTGTTGGTGATGTTTTTGAAATTACTTCTAGTATGAAAAAAGAGCAGGATGAAAGTCTTTTAAATCTTGCAAGAGAAATAAAGAAATCTTTAGATTAAATGCTCGTTTGAGCATTTTTATGTAGGAGGTATAAGTGTTTTTTGATAAATTTAAATTTGATAAAGAGTTTTTATTAGATGTACTAAAAATTGCAGTTCCATTAATGTTACAACAATTAATAGTTAGTAGTGTAAATCTTGTAGATAACTTGATGGTTGGATTTTTAGGGGATAGTGCTATGGGTGGAGTTAGTGCTGTCAATAAATTTTATATGATTGCAAATTTTGCGACATTTGGCATGTCTGCAGCTGCAAGTGTTTTTATGGCTCAATATTTTGGAGCTAAAAATAATGAGAGATTAAAAGAATCTTTTAGATTTATGCTTGTTTCGACAATGATATTAAATTTGGCATTTTTAATTACAGGGAAATTGTTTCCAGAAAATGTTTTAAAATATTTTACTAATAATGAAGATGTAATAAGAGTAGGCCTAGAGTATTTTTCAATAGCTGTTTATACATTTGTTCCAATTTCAATAATAATAAGTGTAAATAATGCAATAAGATCTATTGGTGATTCTAAAATATTGCTTGTAACTAGTGGTGTATCGGTGATAATAAATGTAGTTTTGAATTATTGTTTGATATTTGGTAATTTTGGATTTCCTGTTTTAGGGGTTAAAGGTGCTGCAATAGCGACACTTGTTGCAAGAAGTGTAGAAGTGTGTTTGTGTTTGTTTATTTTATGGGCAAAAAAATATGATTTTAATACGAGTATTTTTGAAATTTTTCAAATTGATTTGTCTTTAGTTAAGGCTATACTTATTAAGGCTATTCCACTTTGTACAAATGAAGTTTTATGGTCTTTTGGAATGGCAACAATGTTTAAATTTTATGCAACACGAGGATTGATGGTTATGTCAGGTTATGCAGTTTCATCAACTATAAGTGATATATTCTTTACGCTTTTTGGTGGTATGTCTATGGCAACAACAGTTTTTGTTTCTCAAAGACTTGGCGCAAACAAAATAGATGAGGCAAAAGTTGTTGCATATAAATTATTGGGGGTAAGTTTTGTTTTGTCGTTATTTTTTGCGTGTGGGTTATTTATGGCTAGTTTTATAGTTCCGTATTTATATAAAAATGTTTCTATTGAAGCTAGACAGGTTGCGATTAATGTACTTAGAGTTCAATCAATAATGTTTTGGATTTATATGTTTACTGCAGAATGTTATTTCATATTAAGGTCTGGTGGAGATAGTAAAAACACTTTAATAATGGATAGTGGATTTATGTGGTTGCTTAATATACCTATATTATTTGTTGCGACATACTACACAAATTTTGGGTATCTTGCGATATATTTGATTGGACAATCTACAGATATAATAAAACTTATATTTTCTTATCATTTACTTAGAAAGGAAAAATGGGCAAATAATCTTACAGTTTAAACAACATTACTTAAAAAGTTTTGTTGTTTTTTTATTTTGTTTAATATCATTTACAAAAAAATATTAAAAAATAAAAATTATCTATTGCATTAGAATAGTGGATATGATAATATAATCAAGCAAACGCCTAAATAGCTCAGTCGGTAGAGCAAACGGCTGTTAACCGTTAGGTCACAGGTTCGAGCCCTGTTTTAGGCGCCATTTTTTTTGGCTCGTTGGTGAAGTGGCTTAACACAGCGCCCTTTCACGGCGTCATTCACGGGTTCGAATCCCGTACGAGTCACCATTTGTAAATTTAGATGTATATTACATCTTTTTTTTATTCTATAGTTTTAAAAATAGTAGTCATTAATAAAAAAATGTGTTAACATAATTAATGCGTTATGATTCCTTAGCTCAGCCGGCAGAGCAACTGACTCTTAATCAGTGGGTCCAGGGTTCGATCCCCTGAGGAATCACCATTATAAAAAATACCACTTATGTAAGTGGTTTTTTAATGTTTTAAATAATTTTAGTAATTATGATACATTTAATTTTTGGGGTTTATTATATTGATTTATCATATAAATTAATTCTTAAACAATACTATTTAATTAGAAATATTCCATAATAAATTGCGAATACATAAGTTAATAAAATACTTATGATAATTAATAAGGCAATTTTTATTTTGAAATTAATACCATAAAACAATGATGTTAAAAATTTTGCTGTATAAAAAAATATAAATCCAAGTATAGCACCACCTATACCAGCAAATAGTGTTGTTTTTAACATCCATATAAATTTATCGAATTTAGAACCAAAAAATACTAGAAAGGTACTTAAATTTCTTACGGAAATGAATAATGCAGTTATAAATCCAGCAAGATATGAAAGTAGTATCGCATTATCTTTATTCTTTAATTTTTCTTTTTCATAAACATCCATTTATTTATTCCTCCCACTTCAAAATAAATTTAAGAGTATATTTCATTTATAATTTCTAGATTTATAATACACTTATTATCATAAAATTCAGTTAAGTTTATGCTTTAATAATTTACATTTTTGAAATTTATTAATAATTCTTCTATATCTTCCATACTTAGTTCAGCTTCTTTTAGAAGGCTATCAAAGCGTGTTCTTAATGATGAAGCTTTTGAAAGTGAATTGTTATTGCATGTGGTATCAGCTATATTTGTTGGATACATATATGAGTCTTTGTCAAAAGAATACTCGCATTCATAACCTTCCCCCAAATAGACAAGTCTTTTATCAACAACAGTACCGTTATCTGCCAAAATTTGAAAAATTATTTTTGAACTGTCAGGAATATTTGCGAATCTAAATTCTTTGAATAAACCCTCGGAATATCCAACAGCTATTAAGCTTTTATCATTAGCACGATATAAGGTTATGATTTCGTCATCTGTTTTTTCTGTAAAGCCAACTGATAAAAGTTTATCGTAGACCTCTTGAGCTGTTAAACTTGTTTCAATTTTTGGTGGAGTTACAGTATAACCCAGTTTTTCTAAAAAGTTTTTTGCAGTTTCTTCGTCAGTATACTTTTCTTTTTTATTTGAACACGCAACAAGTAAAGTTGCAAGCAGCAGAATAATTATCTTTTTCATCTTATTCTCCTTATAGTGTAAAACCTAATAAAAATTTCAATATCTTTATCAAATCAGAAATATCTTGTTTTTCCTTTAAAAGATAATGTCATCATGGATATCAGTTTTTATTGTGTTATTACCACTTGCTTAAATTGAAATAGTTACCAATTACAAGGCTATCTCAAACATATAATAATACATAACTTGTATTTTTGCGACAATAAAATAGAAACTGATAAAATTTGTGTTTGTGTGTAGTTAATTTATAAACATAATTTAAATATATTCTTATTGACATACCATACAGGTTATTAAAATATAATATGATTGTGTATTTAATGATATTTTTGAGTGTTTATGGCAAACAATACCTTTATAAAAATATAATTATAACTATTTAACAACTTATGGATATAATTGTATACGAGAGTTAAAGTTATCACTTTCAAAAAATTTATATCATAAAATATTGACATAAAAACTTATTAGTTATATAAATTACTCATAAACATTGAACAAGACATGACTTTTCTTTGATTTTATAAGAGAGTTAGCGGGTGGTGAAAGCTAATTAAATAGAAGAATAGTTACTACTTGGGAGTTACAGTTTAAAAAACTGTCGGGTTGTATCGTTATTTACATAAAGTGCATATCTTAGGATATGAATTAAGGTGGTACCACGTGTTATACGTCCTTTTGTGGGCGTTTTTTTATTGGGAGGGAATTTATATGAATATTAAAGAAAATGAAAGACTGCATGTTTTAAATCACAGTTGTGCACATTTAATGGCTCAAGCAGTAAAGCATTTGTATCCAAATGCAATGTTTTGGGTTGGACCGGTAATTGATGAAGGTTTTTATTATGACATTGATTTAGGTGATGAAGTTTTATCTGAAAGCGATTTAGAAAAAATTGAAAAAGAAATGAAAAAAGTCGCAAAAGATGGGAAAAGAATTGTTAGAAAAGAAATTAGTGTTGAAGAAGCTTTAGAACAATTTAAAGATGATCCATATAAAATTGATTTAATCAATAATATGGATGATGGAAGAGTAATTTCTATGTATACTCAAGGTGATTTTACTGATCTTTGTAGAGGTCCACATGTTGAAACAGTGAAGGAAATAAAACATTTCAAATTAGTTAAGTTTAGTGGTGCATATTGGAAAGGTGATTCAAAAAATAAAATGCTTCAAAGAATTTATGGAGTATGTTATGACAGTGAAGAAGAATTAAATGCACACTTAAATATGCTAGAAGAAAGAAAAAGTAGAGATCATAGAAAATTAGGAAAAGAACTAGATATTTTTATGACTTCTAACCTTGTTGGACCGGGGTTACCTTTATGGTTACCAAATGGTGCAACAATTAGAAGAATACTTGAAAGATACATTGTGGATAAGGAACTTGAAAGAGGATATGACCATGTATACACTCCAGTTCTTGCGTCTGTTGACTTATATAAAACCTCTGGACACTGGGATCATTATAAAGATAACATGTATCCTGTGATGTCTATGGATAAAGAAGATGTTGTTTTAAGACCGATGAATTGTCCTCATCATATGTTGATATTTAAAAATAGTTTACACTCATATCGTGATTTACCAATAAGAATTGGCGAATTGGGTAATGATTTTAGATACGAAGCATCAGGTGCAGTTACTGGTCTTGAAAGAGTTAGAGGGATGTGTCAAAATGATGCGCACTTGTTTGTAAGACCTGACCAAATAAAAGAAGAAGTTAAACAAGTAGTTGATTTAATTTTGGATGTATATAAAGATTTTGGTATAAAAAATTATGAATTTAGGCTATCTTTGAGAGATAAAGATAACAAAGAGAAATATTTTGATGATGATCAAATGTGGGATTTGGCAGAAAATTCATTGAGAGAGATTTTGAATGAGTTAGGAATAAAATATTTTGAGGCAAAAAATGAAGCTGCATTTTATGGCCCTAAATTAGATGTTCAAATAAAAACGGCTTTAGGGCATGAATTAACTCTTTCTACATGTCAATTAGATTTCTTGCTTCCAAGAAAATTTGAATTGAATTACATTAACGAAAATGGTGAGAAAGAACCACCAGTAGTAATTCATAGAGCTATTTTAGGTACATTTGAAAGATTTAGTGCGTATATTATTGAAGAATTTAAAGGAGCTTTACCTCTATGGATTGCTCCAGAACAAGTTGTAATAGTTCCTGTACATCATGAGCATCATCTAGAATACGCAAATAAGGTTTATGGAGTTCTTAAAAAATTAGGTATTAGAGTTAAGCTAGATGCAAGAAATGAAAAACTTGGTTACAGAATTAGAGAGGCTCAAACTCATAAAACACCAATTCAACTTGTAATAGGAGATCAAGAAGTTGAAAACAATGGTGTAAATGTAAGAAGGTATGGGAAAAAAGATTCATTAAACTTAAGTTTAGATGAATTTATTGAATCTATTTTAAATGAAATAAAAAATAAAGAAATTGTATAAACCTCGTTGAGGTTTATCTTTTTTTATTTAAAAATGTAAGAATTTTCAGAAAAATTATGAAAAAAGTTATTGCATTTGTGAAATCAATTCATTATAATAAAAATCACTTCAAGAATTGAAGATAAAATAACGAGGAGAGAAACTATGTATTTTAGAAAATTATTGAAAGCAGGTGTAGCTTTAACACTAGCCACATCATTGGCTGCGTGTTCTGCGGGTAATCAGACAAGCACAAATCAAACTACTACACAATCTGATAAAGAAACATATAAGATTGGACTTCATTTTGAATTAACAGGTGCAGTTGCAGATTATGGAAACACTGAAAATAAAGCTGCAAAATTAGCTATTAAATTGGCTAATGAACAAGCGGGTTATGAAAAGTATGTTGGTGTAGAATATGACAATAAATCTGATCAAACTGAAGCTGTTACAATTGCAACACAACTTGCAAGTTCAGATGTTGTTGGGGTTGTTGGACCTGCAACTTCAGGAGCAAGTGCTGCAACATATCCAATATTAAATGGTGCAAATAAAGTTGTAATTTCACCTTCAGCAACACAAAATAACATTACTAAAGTTGATCCTTCTAATGAAAATAGTGAAGTATACGCATATTCATTTAGAACAACTTTTGAAGATTCATATCAAGGTGCAGCTATGGCACAATTTGCATTTGATACTCTATCTGCAAAAAAAGTTGTAATTTATGGTGATAATTCAAATGACTATTCAAAAGGTCTTGTAGAAGCATTTGACACACAATTTAAAAAACTTGGTGGGGAAATTGTTTCAACTGAATATTTCACATCTGGAGATACTGATTTCTCTTCTGTATTAACTAATATAAAATCTAAAGATTTTGATTTATTGTATATTGCTGGATATTATAATGAAGCTGGTTTAATTATTAAACAAGCAAGAGAGCTTGGAATAGATTCAACAATAATTGGTGGAGATGGATTTGATTCTGAATCACTTATTACTCTTGCGGGTGCTTCAAATTTAAATAAAGTTTATTATACAACTGGATATACTACAGTTGATGCTTCTGAAAAATTATTAAAGTTTGTTGAAGCATTTAAAGCTGAGTATAATGAAGAACCAAGTATGTTTGCTGCATTAGCATTTGATTCTACAAATTTATTAATTGAAAATATTGAAAAAGTTGGTGGGGATAGCCAAGCACTTAGAGATTCTATTGAAAAAACAAGTTTTTCAGGTGTAACAGGTGATTTCACATTTGATAAAACTCACACTCCAATTAAAACTGTACTTGTAGTTGAACTTGTTGATGGCGTACAAAGTAGTGCTGTATCTGTAAGTCCTCAACAATAATATTTGCTAAATTATAAAATAGGAGGTATTCATTACTCCTATTTTGGTTTTTATTTAAGGGGGTTAATTTATGGTACAGTTTTTTCAACAGTTAATTAATGGATTATCATTAGGAAGTATTTATGCTTTAATTGCACTAGGTTATACAATGGTGTATGGAATAATAAAACTAATTAATTTTGCACATGGAGATATTTATATGATTGGTGCATATGTTGGTTTTATAATTTCAACAAAATTTAATTTGGGATTTTTCCCATCATTAATAGGTGCAATGATTTTTTGTGCTATATTAGGTATATTAATTGAAACTATAGCATATAAACCATTAAGAAATGCGACAAGAATTACTGCACTAATCACTGCAATAGGTGTTAGTTATTTTTTAGAGGCAACAACACAACAGGTGATGAGTACAACTCCAAGGTCTTTTCCTGCACTTTTGCCAGCTGGAGGTATAAAGATATATGGAGTTGGAATTTCATATCAACAAATAATTATGCTGTTTATAACAGTGGTTTTAATGTTGGCATTACAATTTGTTGTAAATAAAACAAAAGTTGGAAGAGCAATGAGAGCTGTATCGGTAGATAGCGATGCTGCTAAACTTATGGGTGTTGATGTTAATAAAACAATTAGTTTTACTTTTGCGATTGGTAGCGCACTTGCAGGTGCTGCTGGAGTCATGGTTGGAATATATTATAATTCTATAAACCCTTTGATGGGATTAATTCCTGGATTAAAAGCTTTTATTGCTGCTGTATTTGGTGGTATTGGAATAATTCCTGGAGCAATGCTTGGTGGTGTTTTAATTGGTATTATTGAAACATTAGTTAGTGGATATTGGAGTTCTTTATATAGAGATGCAGTTGTTTATGTAGTTTTAATAGTTATATTAGTTGTTAAACCAGCAGGATTGCTTGGGAAAAATGTAAAGGAAAAGGTGTAGTATATGAAAAAAAATCAATTTACATTTATTAATCTTTGTTGGTTAGTTTTAATAGTATTTATTTATTTTTTGATTAATATTTTAATTTCTTTAGGTGTTTTAAATGCGGTTTATCAAACAGTTTTAGTTACTGTTATGATAAATATTATTCTGGCAATTAGCTTAAATATGATAATTGGTATTACAGGTCAATTTTCACTTGGGCATGCTGGATTTATGGCTATTGGAGCATATAGTGCTGGAGTTGCTTTAAAACTTTTTTCTCAAAGTACAGGATTTTATATGGGGATTGCACTTGGGATGTTTTTTAGTGGAATTATGGCACTTATTGTTGCTATACCTACTTTAAGGTTAAAGGGTGATTATTTAGCGATTGCCACATTAGGTTTTGGAGAAATAATTAGAATAATAATTCAAAATATGAAGGTAACAAATGGTGCTGCGGGGCTTGTTTTAACTAAAGTGGCTGATTGGAAAATAGTTTTTGTGTTTTTGATAATTAGTATTTTAATAATATTATTTTTTAGTAATAGTGCTATAGGTAGAGCGTGTATATCTGTAAGAGAGGATGAAATCGCTTCTGAAACTATGGGTATTAATACTACTAAGTACAAAATTATGGCATTTGTAGTTGGTGCAGTAATTGCATCTATTGCAGGGGCACTTTATGCTGGAAGTTTTTATGTAATTAAACCAGATATGTTTTCTTTCAATAAATCTATTGATATTTTAGTAATTGTAGTTTTTGGAGGTATGGGAAGTTTTACAGGTTCAATACTTTCTGCAATAATTATTGGAATTATAAATACTGCTTTACAGTCTTTTGCAGGTATTAGAACTATTGCGTATGGAATTATTCTTGTAATGATAATGATTTTTAGACCAAAAGGGTTGTTGGGTAGTTATGAATTTAAACTTTCTAAATTTTTAAAAGGTAAGGAGGAAAATCAATGAGTGTGTTGGTTGTAAAGAATCTTACTAAAAACTTTGGGGGACTAAGTGCAGTAAGCAATGTTAACTTAGAAATTAATGAGAATGAACTAGTTGGCTTAATTGGTCCAAATGGTGCAGGAAAAACAACTTTTTTCAATTTACTTACAGGGGTTTATGAGCCAAGTGAAGGTAGTATAGAACTTAAAATTAATGGAAAAATGAAAAGTATTGTTAAGGTTAAACCTTATAATATTACAAAGCTTGGAATGGCGAGAACTTTTCAAAATATTAGACTTTTTAAAGAGTTAAGTGTTTTAGATAATATAAAAGTTGCGATGAATAAAGATATTAAATATGGATTTTTTAGTGCTATTTTTAGATTACCTAAATTTTATAAAGAAGAAAGTAGAATACATGATAATGCAATAAAATTACTTGAGGTTGTTGGGCTTGGTGAAAAGCGTAATGAACTAGCAAAAAACTTGCCATATGGTGAACAAAGAAAACTTGAAATTGCAAGAGCACTTGCGACAAATCCAACTGTACTTTTTTTAGATGAACCAGCTGCGGGTATGAATCCACAGGAAACAAATGAATTAACTTCTTTAATAAATAAAATAAAAAAAGATTTTAACTTAACCATAATTTTAATTGAGCATGATATGTCTCTTGTAATGACTTTATGTGAAAGAATTTTTGTGTTAGATTATGGTAAACTAATAGCAAAGGGTACTCCTGAAGAAATAAAAAATAATAAGCGTGTTGTTGAAGCTTATTTAGGGGAGGATTAATATGTTAAAAATTAATGATTTAAATGTCCATTATGGAGTTATACATGCTTTAAAGGGAATAAGTATTGAAGTGAATGAAGGTGAAATTGTATCTTTGATTGGTGCAAATGGTGCTGGTAAAACAACATTGCTTCATGCGATAAGTGGGCTTATTAAGTCTAGTAGTGGGAATATTGTATTTAATGGTGAAGATATCACAAAAAAATCTGCACGTGATATAGTTATTTTGGGACTTACTCAGGTTCCTGAAGGTAGAAGAATTTTTTCGGGGATGAGTGTTGAAGAAAATTTATTGATGGGTGCATTTCTTAGAAAAGATAAAGCAGAAATTCAAAAGGATCTTGAGAATGTTTATTCAAAATTTCCAAGATTAAAAGAAAGATTGAAACAACAAGCACAAACATTGAGTGGTGGTGAACAACAAATGCTTGCGATGGGTAGAGCTTTGATGGCAAAACCTAAAATACTACTACTTGATGAACCAAGTATGGGATTATCTCCACTTTTAGTTAAAGAAATATTTAATATAATACAAGAAATAAACAGACAGGGAACTACCATTTTATTAGTAGAGCAAAATGCAAAAATGGCATTGGCTATTGCAAATAGGGCATATGTTATTGAAACTGGAAATATTGTGCTTAGTGGAAGTGGAAAAGAATTAGCTGATAGTGAAGAAGTTAAAAAAGCATATTTAGGAGGATAATTATATGTATGTAAAAGATAGTATGAGTATTAATCCGTATTGTGTTAGCCCAGATACAAGTGTTTCAAAAGCTTTAGATATAATGTCGATGAATAATTTTCACAGACTTCCTGTAGTTGATGAGGAAGGTAATTTGTTGGGATTAGTTACTGAAGGGATAATTGCAGAGAGCTCTCCTAGCAAGGCAACTAGTTTATCTATTCATGAGATAAATTATCTGCTTTCTAAGGCAACAGTTGAAAGTATTATGATAAGGGATGTTATGACTATATCTCCAGATGCATTATTAGAAGAAGCTGTTTTAAAAATTAGAAAAAATCAAATTGGTTGTTTACCTGTATTGTCAAATAAAAAAGTTGTGGGGATTATTACAGGTAATGATTTGTTTGATGCGCTCGTTAATTTATTGGGGTATAAAGTAAAAGGCTCAAGGTATGTAATTAAAATTGATGAAGACAAAACAGGAATAATAGCTAAAATTTCTACATGCTTTGCGAATAATAACGTAAGTATTGAAAATGTGTCTACATTTAGAGGGCAAAGAGGAATTGAGATTATTGTTGTGACATCTGATAAAAATTTTGAAGTTATGAAAACTAAGCTTGTTGAAGAAGGATTTAATGTTACAAGTGCAATAGAAATTTAAAATTAAGAAATCGTATCAATTAATGGTACGATTTTTAATATTCTTCAGGCATTACATTAAACATTATTGTTTGCATAGTAGAATTAGCACCAATTAAAACCTATCTAGCAACTTTTGGAAGTATTCCTGCAACGATTTTTTTATATTTGATTAGATTTTTATCTTTATATGTTTCTATCTTTTTGTTAAAGTATTAAAGAAGAAGGATCTTAAAGAAATTGAAGATAAAGGTTAAATTATGTTAGGTATTTCTAGTTATTTTAAAGATATTGATTATAAGTATTTAAAGGAAGCGTCTTTAATGGGGGCAAAATATTTATTTACTTCATTACAAATTCCTGAAGAAAGCAATGAATTAATTGAGAATGAGTTGCCAAGATTTATTGAGTTTTGTAGAGAAAGTAATTTTGATTTGGTTTTAGATATTTCGCCAGTTACTTTTGAAAAATTGAATTTAAAAAATAATGATTTTATATCTTTAAAGAACATTGGTATAAAGACTTTAAGACTTGACTATGGTTTTGATGATTTTAAATTGATTAAATCTCTTCAAGAAGATTTTAAAATAGTTTTAAATGCTAGTATAGTTGATAGAGATTTCATTGTTGATGCAATAAAAAATGGAGTTAATATCAAGGATATTAGTGTAATGCATAATTTTTATCCTAAAATTAATACAGGGCTTTCAATAGAATATTTTAATAAGCTAAATGAAGTTTTTATTGAATATGGCATTAAAATCATGGCTTTTGTTTCGGGAGATTTATTAAAAAGATTTCCAAACTATGAAGGATTAGTTACAATCGAAAAGCATAGATCAATTAATCCATTTGTTTCAGCAGTAGAACTTATTAAAAAATGTGGTGTAAGTGATGTTGTGATTGGGGATAGTAAGGCTAAAGTCAGTACTTTAAATTTAATAAAAAAATATTTAGATGATAATATTTTAAGTATACCCGTTTTTCTTGATAAAGATTTTGAATATCTTTATGATAAAAAATTGAGTGTTAGAAAAGATTTATCAGAAAATATTGTAAGAATAATTTCTGATAGAAGAAGTGATGTTCCAATATTAAATAATACTTACAGGAAAAGGGGTTATATAACTTTGGATAATAAACTTGCAGGTAGATATTCTGGAGAACTTCAAATTATTAAAAAGGATTTGGATATGGATGCTAGAAGTAATGTGATTGGGTTTATTCATCCTGAGTATGTAGATATTATTGATTATATTACAAACAAAGAAGTTATAAATTTTATTAGATTATAGTAAAAGAAATTAAGTATGGCGTTTTAAGTCAATGCTTAATTTCTTTTTAATTATTAGTATTAAAAGTAAAACTATAAGAATAATTGATATTGATAGAAGGTAAAAATTTATATGTGTTTTTATATACGTTGTTCCATAAGTATCTATAACATATTTTTTCCCTTGTACAAATATGTCATATCTTTGTAATCCTTCATCCCAATAGCAAGCTCCACAAATATCTAATACTATTGCATCATATTGTTTGTTGTTGAAAGTTAATTTTATTTCATCATGTAAATTATATTGATGATAGCCTTTTGGTAGTGAATTGTATTTTTTACATACACCTGTTTTAAGAGAAGTACATTTATATGTTGGTGTTGCAATAACAATCTTACCATTAAATGTATACATTCCTTCATTATTTAGAGTAAAATCTTTTGTGCAATAACCACTTGCAGTACATTCTTTACTGTTTGTTGAATCATTTGGATAATATGAAGTTATTCTTATATTTTTTATGTATCCATGCTTAAATGAAGCAAAAATAAAAATTATAGTTATTAAAAAAATCAATATTCTCTTCATGTAATAATTATGTATATTTATTTTTTATTATGCAATATTTAATGATAGAATATTCATATGAAAAAGATATTATTGTTTTTAGTTTTGTTTATTTTAATTGGATGTAACAAAAGAAATGTGTTTAATGATTATGAAGATTTTTTGATTTTGTTAAATAATTATAAATTTGAAAATGTTTCTAGTTTTGAGTATAGTTTGAAATTATCTGAAAATGATGAAGTTATTGAGTATAATTCTGAGTTTGTAAAAAATGAAGAAGTGTATTTTTTTAAAGTTGATGGTAGTTTTAAATTTAATAGTTATTATTTTGATGAATACTTGAAAATAAAAAATGAACAAATCACGGTAGATAAGGTTTTAATAAATTCTTATGTGAAATTTGTTGAGAAGTATTCACATATAAATATTTTGAAAGTTGAGAAAAATGATATTGAAAAAATCACTAAAAAAGATAGTGGTTTTGAAGTTGCTTTGAATAAAAATGGAAGTTTTTATTACTTTAAAGATGTACTAAAAAGAAATAATAAATTTATTGAGTTAAATGATTTTAGTGATGGAATGGTAAATATTAAAATTAATGGAAATACACTTGAAGTTAGTGGTAGTGTCACATATAAAAATACAGTTATTAATATTGAAGAAAAGTTAACTATTAAAGATTCTTATATATTTGAAATTGAAGAATGGGGAAAATAGATTGTTAAGATATAATATAAATACAATATAGAAAGATGGAGTACACCTTGTTTAGTAAACCATAAAAAGCATTATGGTATAATCTGGCGAAGGTGTATTTTTAATGGTTAAGAATATCATATTTTATTAGTGTTACTCTACAGAGCATGTTTTAGATATATCTTTAATTTGTATTAACTGTAATTATAGAAATAATAAAAACATTAAATATATTGACAATAGAGATATTATAAATTAAACTTGTATTTACATCAGATACAAGTTATCGGAGGGTTATATGGATACAAAATTTTCAGTAGCATTACATATTATGATTTATATTGCAGAAACTAAGAATATTCCTTCATCAGAATTACTAGCAAAAAGTGTAAATACTAATAGTAGTCATATTAGAAAAATAATTTCTGGATTAAAACATTCAAAGTTAATAGAAAGTAGCCAAGGTAAATCAGGGTTTAATTTAGCGAAAAATAAAAATGAAATAACATTGGCAGATATATATTTGAGTGTTTATCCTGAAAAGAAATTAATTAATATACATGAAAATCCAAATCAGGAATGTCCTATTGGATTTCATATTAAACAACTTTTAACACCTGTTTTTGATGAAACCCAGCAAGTATTTTTAGAAAGATTAAAGAAAATAAATTTAGAACAATTAATTAAAAATTTATACGAATTAGGAGAAAATAAATGAAAGTAGCAACACATACAAAATATGATAAAAACAATATTAATTTAGAGTTTCAAGAAAGAGATATTCCTACAATAGGTAATAATGAATTACTAATCAAAGTCAAGTCTGCAGGAGTCAATCCGGTAGATAATATGATTTCAAAGGGTGAAGTAAAACTCATTGTTCCATATAAATTACCACAAATAGCAGGAAATGAATTTGTAGGAATTGTTGAGAAAATAGGTTCTTCTGTCACAAAATTCAACATAGGAGATAGAGTATTTGCAAGAATGCCAATTAATAAAATTGGAGCATTTGCAGAGTATATTGCAGTTGAAGAAAATATTTTAGCAAAAGTTCCAAATTATTTAACAGATGAAGAAGCAGCAGCAATTCCTTTAACTTCATTAACTATTATGCAAGCATTAGAAATTATGAAAGCAAAAAGTGGGAAAACAATATTTATTTCAGGAGGTACTGGTGGTGTTGGAGCAATGGCAATTCCTATTGCAAAGGCAAAAGGTTTAACTGTCATTACAAATGGAGATGGTAGTAATGCAGAAAGAGTTTTGAAATTAGGTGCTGATAAATTTATAGATTACAAAACAGAAGATTATACTAAAGTTTTATCAGATATTGATTATGTATTAGATACATTAGGTGGAAATGAAACAGAAAAACAAATGACTATTATGAAAAAAGGTGGTAGTTTAGTATCTCTTAGGGCAGTTCCAAATGGAGCATTTGCAAAAAGAATGGAGTTACCAAAATGGAAACAAATACTATTTACTTTGGCTGGTAGGAAATATGATACTATGGCAAGAAAATATAAAGTGCATTATGATTTTATTTTTGTACAAGCTAACGGAGCACAATTGCAAGAAGTTGCAGATATTTTTGAGAAGTTAGAAATCAAACCATCTATTGATACAATTTTTGACTTTAATGATGTAAACAAAGCTTTAGATAAAATTGCTAATGGACGCTCAAAAGGGAAAACTGTACTAACATTTAAGGAGAATTAAAGCGTCCTATTTAAAAATAAAAAATCAATATATTACAATAAATGATACAAAAATAGCATATAGAGAGGTTGGAAAAGGCAACTCAGATATACCTCTTATAATGTTAGTTCATTTAGCTGCAACAATGGATAATTGGGATCCAAAATTAATTGATTTACTTTCTGAAAAACAACATCTTATTTTAATTGATTTACCTGGTGTTGGTTCAAGTGAAGGAATAGTACCAACTTCTATACCAAAAATGGCAAAACAAGCAATTTCTATTATTAATGAACTAGGATATTTTCAAATAAATTTACTAGGATTATCAATGGGTGGTATGATTGCGCAAGAAATTGTCCGTATGAATAGTAAATTAGTAAAAAATTTAATTTTGGTTGGCACAGCTTATAGAGGTGGAGAAGGTGTTGATAAAGTAACTTATACAACTTTTAAGTATATGTTTAAGGCATTTTTAAATAAAACGGATGTTAAAAGATACATTTTTTATAACCATGACAATAATGGAAAAGTTGAAGCAAACATAGTATTATCACGACTTGATAATCGAAAGAAAGAATATAAAGATAAAGAAATAAGTGTAAAAAGTTTTCTTAAGCAATTAAAGGCAATTAAAAAATGGGGAACAAGCTTGAATGATGATTTGAGTTTTATTAAACAGCCAACATTAATAGTTAATGGAGACAAAGACATGATAGTTCCTAGTAAAAATTCTTATATTATGCATGATAGAATCAGTGGAAGCAAACTTATCATATACTCTAATTCAGTACATGGATCTATTTTTCAGTATGCAGATGATTTTACATCAAAATTAATTGAATTTTTATATTTAGACAGGTGATAAATTATCACTTTTTTAATAAAATACTTTGTATAATTATTTTTTATATTGGTGCTTATTAAAAGTAAAAAAAATATTTGAATGTTATAATTTTTTTGGAGGTAACAATATGAAATATAAAGGATATGTAGGGACATACACTTCTAAAAATAGTGAAGGTATATATAGTTTTGATTTTGAAAATGATGTTTTAAATAATGTTGAATTGTTTGCGAAGGTTAAAAATCCTAAATACCTTACTTTTGTTGAAGATTATATATGTGCAGTTTGTGATTATGAACATAAATCAGGAGTAAGTTTATTTGATAAAACAGGTAAAGAAATTAACAAGTTAGAATATGAAGATAGTACATCTTGTTTTGTTGATTATAAAGATGGATATATATATTCTGTAAATTATCATGAAGGAACTTTTAGTGTTGTTAAGGTTGATAATGGAGAATTAAATCTTGTAAAGAAAGTTTTAATTAAGGAAAATGCTGGTTGCCATCAAGTTTTATTTTATAATGATAAATTTTTAATTCCGTGTTTGTTTTTAGATAAAATAGTGATTATTAATAAAAATTATGAAATAGAAGGAAGTATAGATTTTGAAGTTGGATCAGGTGTAAGACATGGAATTTTTTCTGATGATAATAAATATTTATATGTAATAGGTGAGTTAAGTAACTATTTATACGTAGTTGATTTAGTTGAAAATAAAGTTGTTAATAAGATTGCAGTTTTAGAAAATGGAGAAAGCCACTTAAAAGATTCTGCTGCAATACGAATGAAAGGAAATTACATTTATGTTTCAACTCGTACAAAGGATGTTATTTCTGTTATTTATGTTGAAGGTAAAGAATTGACATTAAAGCAAGTTGTAAGTTCTAGAGGGCTTCACCCAAGAGATTTTGTGATTGTTGATGAAAATATAATTGTCGCTAATAGGTTAAGTAATGATATTGCAGTTTTAAAAATTAAGGATGGACTTATTTGTGATGAAGAAAGTATTGTAAGTTTGCCTGAAGGCATTTCAATTATTATGGAGGTGAAATAGTATGAATGATATAGGTGTTATTGGTTTAGGTGTAATGGGTAAAAACATTGCGCTTAATATGTTGAGTAGAGGTTATAAGGTTAGTGGATTTAATAGAACTTTTAAAGTTACTAAAGATTTAATTGATAAAAACATTGAAAATTTTAGTGGATATGAAAAGATAGAAGATTTTGTTTCTTCTCTTAAGTCTCCTAGAAAGATATTTTTAATGGTACCTGCAGGAAACCCTGTTGATGAAACTATTGAAGTATTAGTTAAATTACTTGAAAAAGGTGACATCATCATGGATGGTGGTAATTCATATTTTGAAGATACTAACAGGCGTTTTGAATATTTAAATAAATTTGGAATAAATTATTTTGGAGTTGGAGTTTCAGGTGGAGAAGAAGGTGCTTTAAAAGGACCAAGTATCATGCCTTCAGGAGATAAAGATTCTTATCATCATATTGGGAAAATATTAGAAGATATTTCTGCGAAAAAAGAAGGTCAACCATGTTGTAGCTATATTGGACCAAAAGGTAGTGGTCACTATGTTAAAATGGTTCACAATGGTATTGAATATGCAGATATGCAGCTTCTTGCAGAAACATATTTACTTTTAAAATATGTATGCAGATATTCAAATAAAGAGATTGCGAATATTTTAGATGATTGGAATAATGGTGAAGTTCAAAGTTATCTGGTTGAAATAACTTCAAAAGTTTTAAAAGAAAAGGATAGTTTAACTGAAAATGATTTAGTTGATGTTATTCTAGATGTCGCAGGTAATAAAGGTACAGGCAGATGGACAAGTATTGAAGCATTAAAACAAGAATTTAATGCATCGCTTTTAACTGCCGCTTATCAAGCTAGAATTATGTCAAATAACTTAAATCTAAGAAAAGAATTTAATGGTGTAATTGATAGTAAAAATAATATGGATTTAAGTGTTGAAACAATACATAAAGCATATTCACTTGCAAAGTCTATTGCGTTTGCGCAAGGGTTTGGACTTTATAATGATGCCTCAAAAAAATATGAATGGAATTTGAATTTAAAAGAAATTGCATCAATTTTTAGGGCTGGATGTATAATTCAAGCTAAATTACTTCAAGAAATAATGGATTGTTATGATAATGGAGCTAATGAATTATTGGCGTATCCTACTTTTAAAAATAAAGTTATTGAAAATAATAAAAGTTTAAAAGATGTTGTAATAAGTGGTTTATCTTCAAATCTTGCATTACCGGTATATACAAGTGCTCTTGTTTATTTGACACAATTGTCAAGTGATTTATTGGGGGCTAATTTAATTCAAGGACAACGTGATTATTTTGGTGCGCATACATATCAAAGGGTTGATAGAGAAGGATTTGAGCATCACGATTGGAGTAATAATGAGTAAAATTTCTATAACTATATTTGGGGGTACAGGTGATTTAACATATAGAAAACTGATGCCTGCAATATATAATCTTTTTTCTAGGAATTTATTAGGTGAAAACTTTAAGGTTTGTGCTATAGGTAGAAGAGATTATAGTAATGAAGAATATTTAGAGATTATTGATTCTTGGATTAAAGAATTTGCAAGATTAAAAATTAAAGAAGAAAGACTTTTAGAATTTTATAAACATATTGAGTATTATAAAATGGATTTTACAAATCTAGATGAGTATTCTGGGTTAAATAAATTTTATGAAAATACATCTTTTGATAATAATTTGGTTTATTATGCAGTTTCTCCGTCTTTTTTTGAAGTTATTAGTGATGGTATGTTAAGAGTTAATAATTTAAAAAATCCAAAAATAATTCTTGAAAAACCTTTTGGCTCAAGTATGAAAAATGCAAAATTTTTGAGTGAAAAATTAGATAAAAATTTTAATAGCGAAAACATATATAGAATTGACCATTATTTAGGCAAGGAAATGGTAAGGAATATATTAACTATAAGAGAGACTAATCCACTTATTTCAAAAGTTTGGAGTAAAGATGATATTGAAAGTATAGAAATAACCGCACTAGAAACTGTTGGGGTTGAAACTCGTGGTAATTATTATGACGAGGCTGGTGCTTTAAAAGACATGGTACAAAATCATTTGCTACAAATACTTACAATTGTTGCATTAGATAATCCAAATGGTGTTTTGGCTGATGAACAACTGGATGTTTTAAAAAATCTTAGACCAATAGAAAAAATGGATATTAAAAAAAGTGTTGTTTTGGGACAGTATAAAGGTTACAGGCAAGAAGATAAAGTGAATCCTAGTTCTAGTACTGAAACTTTTGCAGGAATTAAATTATTTGTGGATAATAAAAGATGGAAAAATGTTCCGTTTTTTATAAAAACTGGTAAAAAGACTAGTGAAAGAGAAATAGAAGTTTTAGTTAAATTTAAACGAATTAAAGATGATATTAATCCAAATGTTTTGGTTATAAAAATTCAACCTACTGAAGGTGTTTATTTGGAATTTAATATTAAAACACCGGGTGAAGATGGAATAACAACCGCAAAGATGGAGTTTTGTCAAAACTGTAATTTGATTTTTAGATTAAATACTCCTGAAGCATATGAAAGAATGATTTTAGCTTGTATTGAAAATGATTCATCTTGGTTTAGTAAGTGGGAACAAATTGAATTGAGTTGGAAGTTTATTGATGAATTAAAACAAGCATATATTAAAAACAATATACCAATATATGAATATGAAGTTGGTAGTGATGGACCTGTGGAATATAATTTAATTAAATAAAGTCATATTGGATAAAATATGACTTTTTGTTTTATAATAGTTGTATGAAAGTAATTATTGGATCAGCTAAAACACATAGTAAAACACTTAATTTGGGTAATAGTGAACCTGTTTTTCAAACAAAAACAGATAGACTTATAAAAAAAGGTTTTGATGTTTATGTAAAAAACTTTGATAAAAAATGTGCAATAGATTTATATGATGGTTTGGTCTATAAGTATATGAAAAAAGATTTGTGGACAAAAGATGATTATGAATTTGCGAATGATAATATCTATATATTGAGTGCGATGTATGGAATACTTAAACCATTGGATAATATAATTAGCTATAGACTGGATTTTAATATTGCAGGTAAAAGTCATTATAAGTTTTGGGAAAAGAGTGTTAATGATTTTTTTAAAAATGAATTGATAGTAAATCTTGCCTCAAGTGAATTTTCCAAACTTATTAATAAAAATTTAATTAATATTAAATTCGTTGATGAGTCTTTTAAAAGTCCTTCTACAATGTCTAAAATGGCTAGAGGCAAAATGGTTAATTATATTGTAAAAAATAGGATTACTACCATAGAAGGTATTAAGAATTTTGATGATGGCTTTAAATTCGATAAAAGTTTATCTAATATAAACAATATTATTTTTAAAATTTGTAAATAAAAAAGAGTTTAATTAAAACTCTGAAAATTCAAATGGCGTCCACGAGAGGAGTTGAACCTCCGACCTATCGCTTAGGAGGCGATTGCTCTATCCAACTGAGCTACGAGGACATTACAACAGTAATTATACAACAATATTAAGTATTAAAAAAGGAGGGTTTATGAATAAATACATAATTGCAACAGATAGTACATGTGACCTAAATATTGATATTATAAATAAATATGATATTAAAGTTATACCAATGAGTATAAATCTTAATGAAATGTCTTTTGAACATTATCCTGATTTTCGAAATTATAGTTGTGAAAAGTTTTTTGAAGAGTTAGACAAGGGGGCTATTGCAACCACATCACAAATTACTCCACAAAAATATTTAGACTTTTTCACTCCATATTTAAAAGAGGGATATGATATATTATACATTTGTTTTTCATCTGCTTTATCAAGTACTTATAATTCATCTTTAATCGCAAGAAATCAGCTTGAAGAGGATTTTGACAACAAAATCTACATTGTTGATTCACTTTGTGCAAGTGGAGGGGAAGGACTTTTAGTAAATCTTGCTTGTATTAATAAAGAAAACAATTTTGATATTGAAGAAAACTATAAAAAAATTGAAAGCTTAAAATTAAAAATAAATCATTATTTTACAGTAGATGATTTAATGCATTTAAAAAGAGGTGGTAGAATCTCAGGCACTAGTGCAATAATAGGGAATGCTTTAAAAATTAAACCGATTTTATGTGTTAATAATGAAGGAAAGTTAATAAATATACATAAGGCACATGGTAGAAAATCTTCATTAAATTTTTTATTGAATAAAATAGAAGAAAATATTGAGGATACCTCTAATATTTTTGTTACACATGCAATGTGTAGTAAAGATGTAGAATTTATTTGTGAAAATATATTAAAAAAATATCCTGATACAAACATTACAGTTAGTGATTGTGGTCCAGTAGTAGGTGCACATACTGGTAAAAACTTGCTTTGTGTATTTTTTGTTGGTAAAACAAGATAACTATTTGTACATATTTATTAAAGTGTTTAAAAAACTTTTAAAGTCATCTACAACATTTTTTGGTGATAAGATTATTGCGTCTTCACCAAATTGTGTTATCCATGAAAAAAAACTATTTGAAACAGAAATATTAAAACTTGCTACAAAGCTATTTTCTTTTTTTTCTAATATTGTAAAGTCATATCCGAATTTATCAACAATTCTATGAAATACATCATTTTTAAACTCTACTTTTATGATTTCTTTTAAACCCGAAAACATATTGAATGATTTTTGTATGTGTTTATCAATTTCAAAAGGTATTTTTATTGCTTGTTTTTCTAGAATTTGTAATTCATCAATTCTATCAACACGATAGTTTGAAAAACTTTTGTAGTGTTCTGAGTAAAAAATACAGTAATAATTTTGTTGAATTAATACTAGTGAATATGGAATTAGTGTGTAGTCACTTTTTTGTTTTCTATATTTCTTGTTTTTACCTAGTGTAATATCAAAATATTTAAAGCTAACATATTTATCGTTTTCTATCGCATTTTGTAAAGAATCCAAAATGTATAGAAAATTTTTATTTAATATTGTTTTGTTTGGAGTATATGAGTTTTTAATAATTTTCTTTTTTTGATAAATGCTTATTTGGTTAAAAATACTGTCTATAATTTTATTCGTTTTTTCTTTGGATATAAAATTCATAGAATTTAATGAATCGTAAATTAGTTTTGCCTCAACACTTTCAATAGGATGATTTAAAAGGTGGTATTTCATTATTTTTCCTTTTATTATTTCAATTTCATATCCAAGTGAATTAAGTGATTTTATATCGTTGTATATAACTTTTCTTTCTACACTTATTCCTTTATTTTCCAAATAATACATTATATCTTTTAGTGAAATATAGTGGTTTTCATCACTATATTTTATAAATATTTCAAGTAGTATTAATAGTCTTAATTTATTCATATAAAAATATTATCATTGTACCTAAAAAGATACAATCATATTCTTTGATTAGGCTATAGTAAGGACATGGAGGTATTATATATGGGTGTGAAAAAAGTTTTTTACTTATCCTCAAGTTTAATGATGGTTTCTTATGCTTATTGTTTTGATGAAATGTATATTCCATCAATTGTGTTATCAATTTTAAATGCTTTGTATTTGATTTTTATTGATGATTTTAAGTTTAAAATTGATTTAGATTTTTTATTTATTTGGCTTTTAAACTTTATTAGTTTAAGTGTTAATAATGTTGAAGGGATATATAATGGGATTTTAGTTGTTTCTGCTTTAAATTGTTTTGTTTCATATAAAATTTATAAAAAAATAAAATATTCTTTATATCTTGAAAGTTTAGTTTTGAATTGGGTTATATTATTTTTAATAATGCTTTTGTTGGTGTTAGTTTTTGGGAAATTAATATTTATTAATTTAGTTAGTGTAATTGTTGCAGTTTCTTCTATATATTTACCATTAATTATGCATTTTATTATTTATCGTGTTAGAATTAATATTCAAAAGGGAGCAAAATATGACACGATTTTTAGTAAATAAATTTATAAAAAATAGTAGTGATATTAAAAATCCAAAAGTTCGAGAGGCATATGGGTTGTTGAGTGGAATTGTTGGTATTAGTTTAAATATTGTTTTGTTTATTTTTAAATTAATAATAGGTACTTCAGCTAATTCGATTTCTATTATTTCAGATGCATTTAATAATTTATCGGATTGTAGTAATTCGATAATAACTTTTGTTGGATATAAACTTGCATCAAAGCCTGCAGATGAAAAACATCCTTTTGGACATGGAAGATTTGAATATATACTTAGTCTTGTCTTGTCAATAATAATAATTTTAGTTGGATATGAATTATTAAAAAATTCTATAATTGGAATATTTAATCCTGAAAAAGTAATATTTTCTTATGCAAGTTTAATAATTTTGATTGTGTCTGTACTGATAAAAATCTGGTTAAGTAAATTTAATATTAACTTGGGAAAGCTTATAAACAGTGATGCATTGAATGCGATTGGTAAAGATGCGTTTAATGATGTAATCGCAACTAGTGCAACAATTATATCTTTGATTTTTTCACAGTTTACAAATTTGCCTATTGATGGTTTTATGGGAGTTATAGTTTCATTATTTATTTTAAAAAGTGGATATGAAATTATTAAAGATAGCTCAAGTGTACTGCTAGGTACAAAGATGGATGATGATGTATTAAACAAAATTAAAAAAATAATTGAAAATACAGAAAACATAATAGGATATCATGATTTAATGATACATAATTATGGAGAAGGTAGACAGTTTGGTTTTTGTGATGTGGAATTTGATAGTAAATTTAATTTTATTGAAGCGCATAATATCATAGATAAAATGGAAAGTGAAATTGAAAAGGAAACAGGAATACAATTTAGTGTGCATATGGATCCAATAGATATTGATGATAGAATTACTTCTGAATATTATCAAAAAATCAAAAAGATTATTAAGGATATAAATCCTGAAAATCAAATCCATGATTTTAGAACAATTCATGAAGATAACTGTGTTAATTTAATTTTTGATTTAGTTGTACCATATGAATTTAAATTGAGTAATGATGAAATTATTGATATTATTAATACAAAGTTAAAATATGAACCATATTGTATTAACTTGAAAATGAAAATTGAGCATTTATATAGCTAGAGGTAAAAATGAATAGAGGAAAAGAACTTTTAGAAGCAAAACTTATTTCAAAAAATATATTAGAGTTAATTGATAAAGCAATAGATAAATTAAATAGCGCTAAAAATTGGGGAATATTTGATATGATTGGTGGGGGATTTATTACAAGTCTTATCAAAAGAAGTAAAATTGATGATGTAAATAGTTTATTAAATGAAATTGAGTATCAACTTGATAAACTTTCAAAAGAATTGAATGATATAAATTATAGTTTACCTCAAGGTATAGATAATGGATTTATGTCTCAACTTTTTGATATTGGATTTGACAACTTTTTTATGGATATCATGGTTCAATCAGAATTAAATGAAACAAAAAATCAATTATCGTATTTGTGGAATGAAATAAAAAGAATTGATGAGTATCTTGAAAAAGAGTTAGAAGGATATATAGATTAAAGGAGAAATTATGGAAAAAATTACTTGTTTTCATCTTAACACTTGTCCTTATTGTGTTAATGCAAAAAAAGCTATTGAAGAATTAATTAGCGAAAATTCAGAATATTCAAAAATTACAGTTGATTGGATTGAAGAGAATGAACATCCAGAAATCATTGAGAAGTATGATTATCATGCAGTACCTTGCATGTTTGTAGGTGATAAAAAAATGTATGAGGCATATTTGTTTGAAACATTTGATCATTGTAAACAAAGTATTAAAACTGTATTTGACTATGTATTAAAAGGTGAATAAACAAAAAATAATCCTGGTGGATTATTTTTTTGATGCTTTTATCATTAAATCGCATACTTTATTAGCGTAAGAAACTGGATCTTTAATTGTTAAACCTTCAATAAGCAATGCTTGATCATATAATACTTCAGCATAATCTTTTATTAGTTCTGGATTATTTGAATATACATCCTGAAGCGTTTTAAATATTTCATGATTTGGATTTATTTCAAGAATTTTTGTTGCCTTAACATCACTTCCATTTGGATTTAGTGCTAAAACTTTTTCCATTTCAATTGATAATCCTTCTTCAGATACCAAACATACTGGATTGTTTTTTAATCTAGAAGAAATTCTTACATCTTTTACATAGTCCTTTATTGAGTCTTTCAAACTTTCAAGAAGAGATTTATTTTCTAATGTTTTTTCTTCTTTAACTTTCTTTTCTTCATCACTATCTAAATCGACATTACCTTGATTAATAGACTTAAATGGAATATTATCGTAAGCTCTCATTATGTTTATCGCAAACTCATCAACATCATCCATAAAATATAAAACTTCTATGTTTTTATCAATAAACTTTTCCATTTGTGGTGATTTTTTGATTTCTTCAATTGAATTACCACTTACATAATATATTACCTTATTTTCATCTTTAATTCTTTCAACATATTCTTTAAGTGTTGTATATTTATCATTTAAACTAGATTTAAATAATATTAAATCTTTAAGCTTTTCTACATTTACTCCAAAATCCTGATATAAACCAAATTTGATATTTAATCCAAAATTATCAAATAGTTTTTCATAATTTTCTCTATCATTTTTAAGCATATCTTCTAAGCTTGATTTAACTTTTTTCTCAATTGATGATGCAAGAAGTTTAACTTGTCTATCTTGTTGTAAAATTTCACGAGATATATTTAAGTTTAAATCCTCACTGTCAATTATTCCCTTAACAAATCTGAAATAATCAGGAATTAAGTCTTTTGCCTTATCTAATATAAATACTCCAGAACTGTATAATTTTAGTCCAACTTCATAATCTGTATTGTAAAAATTATATGGAGTTTTTGAAGGGATAAATAGTAGTGCACTATATGATGTCGTTCCTTCAACATTGTAATGAATTACTTTAAGTGGATTTTCCCAATCATTAAATTTTGATTTGTAAAAATCATTATATTCTTCATCACTAATTTTCTTTTTATTTTTCTTCCATAATGGAATCATTGAGTTTAAAGTTTTAATTTCTTTTACATCTTCATATTCATCACTATCTTCTTTTTTCTTAGAAGTAGTAACTTCCATTTCTATTGGATATCTTACATAATCAGAATATTTTTTTACTAAATTTTCTATTGTATATTCATCTAAAAATTCATCAAAATTTTCATTATCAGTATTATCTTTTATTTTTAAAATTATTTTTGTTCCAATTTCATTTGTGTTGTAGTCATCTATAGTATATCCATCTTCACCACTGCTAATCCATATATGTCCATTTTCATCATTGACATTTTTAGAAATAACTTCAATAGTTTTTGCGACCATAAATGCTGAGTAAAAACCAACCCCAAATTGTCCTATAATATCAACATTTTTAACACCTTCTTCAAGTTGTTTTTTAAACTCTAAAGAACCACTTCTTGCGATTGTGCCTAAGTTGTTTTCCAACTCATCTTTACTCATACCAATTCCACTATCTGAAATTGTTATTACTCGGTTGTCTTTATCTAAATCAATTTTAATTTTTAAATCTTTTTTATTAACTTTTTTGTCCTCGTTTGTAAGTGAAAGATAATATCTTTTATCTAATGCATCTGAAGCATTTGATATAAGTTCTCTTAAAAATATTTCTCTATTTGTGTATATAGAGTTAATCATTAAATCTAATAATCTTTTTGATTCAGTCTTAAATTGTTTTTTAGCCATATATACCTCCTTAGCACTCTTTCGAGTAGACTGCTAAATATAATATATCACTTTTTAAATTTGTTTACAATAATTAGAAAGTTTTAATAAAATATATATATGAAGAAAATACTTAGAATTATAGTAATCATACTAATAATAGTACAGTGTATATTAGTTTTGAATTATATCTTTACTAAAGAAACTAATAAAAATAATGATGAAAAAACTGTTATTAAAGTTGAAATCCCTAAAATTGAAATTGGTGCAAAAGTGTTATGTTCAAAATTAGAAAGTGAATATTTTTATTTTGAATATATTGATGATAAATACCTTTCAGATAATGAAATAATAGCTGTATATCCAATTGAATATTTAAATAGTAATTCTGACATGGTATTGGTTAATACTAAGGAGTTTTATAATGAGAAAAGTATTGAATTAATTGAAAAAATTAATTCATCTAATCTTATCGATATTATGGGGTATTCAAGTATTGATTTTATGTTCTATGAAAAAATTAATATAAATAGATTAGTTTTTGATCCACAATTTTACACATATAGAATAATTACTTTAAATGGAAAAGATGATTATGTAATAAGTGATAGAAATGATTTATGGAGTTTAAATATAGATAAACAAAATATTCAACCTTTAAGATATGATAATAGCGAAAAAATAGATGAGGAATATCATGCAGAATTATATGATGATCCGGATGAATTTTATATTGATTATCAAGAAGAATTTGAAGATGAAGAGGAAGCGTACTTACATTGGATTTTTTACCATTAAAAAAAGATTTGTTTATACAAACCTTTTAGAAATAGCTTTAATAACTTCCAATGAAATAACATCTACAAATGAATTATTTCCAAAATGACTGAATAAATTTTTAGATGTTATACCTGTTCCGTTTATTGCGTTTGAATATGTTTCTTTTGGGATTGGTACATATGTTTTTAAGTTCCAATTTTTGTAATTTTTCCAAATGTTTTTACAACCTTCATATTCATACCAATATGATACAGTTTCAACATTATACCAAATGTTTTTATTCCAATTTCCTTTATAAACTCTATTAGGAAATTTGTTTTTAAAGTGTAAAAAGAAATCATCAGTCATCTCTTTAAACTTATTACAATGTTCATTACTATTTTCAAAGTCATTTTCACCTTGTATCCAGATTGTTCCTAAAAATAAATTATTTTCATTTAAGTTTAAAACATATTCTAATCTATCTTTTAAAGCTAAGTAAAATGGAGATTCTACATCCCAATACTTAGTATTTATAGGTTTTAGGTTTTCACTATCATAGCTACCGGTTTTATCAGATAAAAATCCCGTACCACCATATGCACAAGTAATAATTAAAATTTTATAATCTTCAGGTATATATCTTAATAGTAAATTGGCAAGAGGTAATTGAATACCTTTTGTACCTAAATTTTCTAGATAGTTATTTGGATTTGAAAATGGTCTCATATCTTGAAAGCTATGAGTAACTTCATTTAGTGGAATTATTTGTAAATTTTTATCATCAAAAAATCCTAATTGAAAAATTCTGTTGGTATTGAACTTTTTTATATAATTCTCATCAATTACTGATTCATCATATCCAACAGCATTAGATTGACCAGAAATACAAAGTACAATATATTTACTCATGGCTAATTAAATTGAATACTGCTCCAATCAAACCAGCATCATTTCCTAAAGAAGCAGGTATAACCTTTAGGTTTTCATGAAAACGAATTAGTGCTTTATTTTTAATTTTGGCTTCTAAAGGTTTAATAAATAATTCATGTTGTAAACTAATTCCTCCACCAATAATAATACATGATGGATTAAATATATGAATTAATGATACTAACCCTTCACATACATCATCTAACCACTTATTATATTCTTCATATATTTGTTTGTTATCTAAATTATTAAAAATCCACTTCCCATTAATATCGTCTTTTTTCACAATATTTTTAATTCTATTTACTAATGCTCGTGTTGAAGCTAAATCTTCAAACTTTCCACCTGTAATTGTAATTTGACCAATTTCACCTGCAATACCTTTTTCGCCAAGTAAAATCTGGTTATTTACAATTATTCCTCCACCAATACCAGTTCCAATGACAACTCCAATTATATTAGAGGAATCTAATTTGTTTTTCCATCTTTCTCCAATAATCATGCAGTTTCCATCATTTGCTACATATACTTTTTTGTTGAATTTTAATTCTAATTCTTTTTTTATTTCTGAATTTAAATAGTTTGGTAAAAAACCTGAAGTTCCAATAACAACTCCAGATTTATCATCAATTTGCCCTGTCGCAGAAACACCAATCCCTAAAATTTCTTCATTATTTAAAAACTCTTCGGCTTTTATTAATACGGTATTTAAAATTGGTGTAACATAATTATCAAAATTTACACTATAACTGGCTTTTCTTAAAATTTCACCATTTTCATTAACTATACCAAGTTTTACATCAGTCCCACCGATATCAATTCCTAAATACTTTTTCATAAGTAGCCTCCTAAATTTTAAATTTAAAGACAGCTTTTTTTATAAATCTATCTTTTGTAAAAACTTTTACTTTATGAGGATCATCATTAAATACAATCGCAAAGTGATTGTAGTCAATTTTATATTTTACAAAATCGTCTGAAGTTCCAAACATAATATCTTTTTCTTCATTATATTCTTCACAAATGTTTAAATTTTGTAAGTCAGTAATTGCGATGGCTTCTTCACCTTTTATACATAAGTGAATATCACCCCATAATTTATGACATTCAAACAGAGTGTTTTCGCTATCTTCTATTGAATATTCCATTATGTTTAAATAACAATTATCATTTATTGATGTAATGCCTAATGGTAGTATTGATAAATCATTACACAAAATAAAATTAATTGCACTATCTAAATTCTTATTGATTCCTAAATATCTTTTAATATCTTTAATATTTCCTAAAATCATAAGTTTTTAAGCACCAAAATATCATCCGCATTATATTTTTCTTTAATTGCTTTAAAATCTGATTTAACTATTTCTAACTGTTCATTAGTGACATTTATAAATGGCTTTCTTACATAACCAGAATCAACACCCATCCATTTAGTACTTTCTTTAATCACAGAGTAGTAATCAAATTTTAATGAAGCTTCAATTAAAGCAACTGCAATTTTTTGTAGTCTTTGAGCCTCATCTATTTTGTTGTTTTTAACATTATCAAATAATTTTGCAAATAAATCAGGCAACATTGTATAGAATGAACCAACAATACCATCAGCTTCGTTTATTATTCCAGATACAGCCATTTCATCAGCTCCTGAATAAACCATAAAATTTTCTTTTAATTCTTTACACTTGTATATATCTTGATGAGTATAAGCTGTGTATTTTATTCCTTTAACATTTTCAATAGTAGAAAGTTTTTTAATAAAATCAAATCCCATTAATCCAGTTAAAGGTACATTGTATACAATCATAGGAAGATTGCATGAATCACAAATATCTTTATAATAATTGAAAATATGGTTTTCACTAAATCTCCAGTAGAAAGGAGGAACAGAACTTATTGCATCTGCACCAACACTTTCTGCATGTTTTGCAAGATCAATAGAAACTTTTGTAGAAATTGCACCAATATGAACAATAACAGGAACTCTGTTTTTAACTTCATCAATTACAACTTCAACAACTTTTTTTCTTTCTTCTGGAGTCATTAAGAATCCTTCTCCTGTAGAACCTGTCAAATAAAAACCATTAACTTTTTGTTCTATTAAAAAGTTAACTAAATTTCTCATTCGTTTTTCATCAAAGTTTTCGTTTTCATCAAATGGTGTAACTAATGCAGGGATAACTCCTTTAATTTCATAATGTTTAAATTTACTCATATTATTTTTCTCCTAATTTTTTTACTGAGTTTACAAATCTTTTGGCTATTTCATATGGTCTAGTAATTGCACCACCAACAACAACACAGAATGCACCAATTTCTAACATTTTTAACGCATCTTCAGGTGAATGAATTCTTCCTTCTGCAATAACTGGTGTATCAAAGTTTTCAACAATATCTTTTACCAATTGGAAATCTGGACCATCAATAATTTCATTACCTTTTACATATCCACTTAGTGTAGTTCCTACAAAATCAACACCAGCTTCTATACATTCTTTTGCTTCATTAAAGTCTGAAATATCAGCCATTAATAGTTGATTAGGATATTTTTCTTTAATTTGTCTAATAAATTCTTTGTTTCTTAAATTATTTGCACGAGTGTTTTTAGTGCCATCAAATGCGATAATTTCAACATTTGTTTTAACAAGTGCATCAATTTCATCCATACTTGGTGTAATATACGCTTCAAAATCAGGATAATCTTTTTTTATTATACCAATCATAGGTAAGTCTACTTCTTTTTTGATTTCTAAAATGTCTCTTACTGAATTTGCACGTATACCTATTGCGCCAGCTTTTAATGCAGCTTTTGCGAATAAAGGCATTAATCCACCTTTTTCACTATAGAAAACTTCTCCTTCTAGTGCTTGACATGAGATTATAAGTCCTTTTTTTAATTTTTCTAATACTTCGTTTTTATTCATTTTTCCTCCTTTGGTTACTTTCTCCAAAAACCAATAAAATTATGGAGTGTATTTTCAAAGATAATATATCACTTACGTTCAGTTTTGTAAATGAAAAAATATTTTTTGTGGAAAGCGTTTACAAATATAAAAGTGTATGTTATATTATGCATGTAAGTTACGCTCCAAATAATTTATGATATTTGGAACAAACATTCAAAAAGATTGAATACTAGGGAGGAAATTATGAAAAAGTTATTAGTATCTTTACTAGCAATGCTTGTTTCATTCAATCTTGTAGCCTGTTCTTCAAACAAAGAAGAAACAAAGACTGCAGAGAGTGGAACAGAAACAACAGATTTAACTCAATTAGAGGCAGAAATCACTTGGTGGGCATTCCCAACTTTTAAAACAGTTGATGGAGTGGCTGGTAAGTATGAAGAAAGCCTAGTAGCTGCATTCAACGAAAAATATCCTAATATTAAAGTTAATGTAGAAATGATCGATTTCCAAAATGGTCCAGAAAAAATTGTAACTGCAATTCAAGGTGGAACAGCTCCAGATGTATTATTCGATGCACCTGGTAGAATTATCGATTATGGAACAAGTGGTTATTTAGTACCATTAAATGATTTATATGCTGAAACAGGTCTTGAAGCTGATATTGCAAGTAAAAACATTTTACAAGCATCTTCTGATGGAACAAATTATTGGATGTATCCAACAAGTGCTGCACCATTTGTTATGGCGGTAAATAAAACAGCATTAGAAGAAGCTGGTCTTTTAGATAAAGTTAATCTTGAAGGTGATAGAACTTGGACAACTGAAGAGTTCATAGCTCTTTCTAAAGAAATGGCATCAAAAGGTTACAAAGGTGTAGAAATTTATGCTGGGGCACAAGGTGGAGACCAAGGTACTCGTGCATTTATTTCAAACTTAACTGGTGCTAAAATAATGAATGAAGATTTAACTAAATACACTATGGATACTACTGAAGGTGTTGAAGCATACAAACTTGTTAAACAAGGTGTTGATGAAGGATGGTTAACTTCAAATACAGCAGGTGCTGCAAATGATGCATTAGATCATTTCTCAACTCCAACAAGTGCAACATTCTGGGCTGTTGCTTTATGGTCACCAAACCTACATGTTGCAAGACAAGCTGCATTAGATGAATCAAAAATTGAAGCAGTTGGTGTATCACTTCCTTCAAAAGATGGAAAACCTACATTAGAATATCTAGTGAATGGTTATGCAATTTTCAATAACAAAGATGAAACTAAAATTCAAGCTGCAAAAGAATTTGTAAAATTCTTGGCTGATGATGAAGTAATTGGAAAACAAAATGTTGTAGCAACAAATTGCTTCCCAGTTAGAAAGAGCTTTGGAGATTTATATGAAGGTGATGCAAATATGCAATACTATGCATCATTATCTGGATACTATGGTTCTTACTACAATACTGTGAATGGTTTTGCAAGTATGCGTCCATTCTGGTGGCAATCACTTCAAGCAATGTTAACAGGAGATAAAACTCCAGAAGATGCAGCTGCATACTTCACTAATAATGCTAACGAAACTTTGGATGAATAATAACTAAAGGGGCAAGCAATTGCCCCTTAATTTTTATAGAATACTTGGGAGGATAGATTATGAATGAGATAAAAAATAAAAGTAAAAATCCATTCGATATAATAAGGAATTGGTATAAAAATCTTTCTATTGATAAAAGGCAGACAGTAACATCTTATTTATTTTTAGCACCTGCCTTGGCATTCTTTAGTTTATTTGTTGTAATACCAATAATTACAGGTGTTGTTACAAGTTTGTTTAATTATACAAATAAGAAATTTGAATTTGTATTCTTAAATAATTATATTAAACTGTTTTCAAATGAAATATTTTTAAAATCATTAAAAAATACAGTTGTTTTGGTTTTAGTTGCTGTTCCAATAATAGTTATATTTAGCTTATTTACTGCGGTTGTTCTTTATAAAAAGAATGCAGTTTTAAGAAGCGTATTTAGAGGTATATTTTATTTGCCTGTAGTTACTGGTACAGTTGCAGTTGTAGTTGTATGGAAATGGATGTTTGATCCATATAGTGGTGTTTTAAATTATGTTTTAATGAGGGCAGGAGTTATTGCACAAGAAATACAATGGCTGGGTGATAAAAGATTTGCATTTTGGGCGATAGTTATCATCTTAATAACAACATCAGTTGGTCAACCAATAATTTTATATATAGCTGCATTAGGTAATTTAGATGTATCACAGGTTGAAGCTGCACAAATTGATGGTGCAACAGATTGGCAAGTATTTAAATATGTTAAATGGCCTGGTATTTTGCCTACAACTTTATATGTTGTTGTTATTACAACAATTAATACATTCCAATGTTTCTCTTTAATACAATTATTAACTAGTGGTGGTCCAAATTATAATACAAGTACAATTATGTATCTAGTATATGAAACTGCATTTAAACAATATAAATTTGGATATGCTAATGCAATGGGGGTTGTACTAGCAATAATAATTGGTATATTCAGTTTAATTCAATTTAAAGTGTTTACTGAAAAGGAGGTTAAATAATGGAAAAGTTAAAAAGAGCTATATTTAACATTTCATCAATGAGTTTGTTAACTATTTTGACTGTAGTATTTATATTTCCTTTTTATTGGGTAATTACTGGTTCTTTTAAAACAAGGGCTGATAATTTAAAACTTCCACCAATATGGTTTGTTAGCAAGCCTACTCTTGAAAGTTGGCAAGTGTTATTTAAACAACCTGCATGGCAATGGTTATTTAATTCTATATTCATCTCTATTACAACAATGTTGTTAGTGTGCTTAGTTTCTGCAGCAGCAGGATATGTTCTAGCAAAGAAAAGATTTTATGGTGATAAGTTCTTGTTTTCTATGTTTGTATTTGCAATGGCACTACCAAAACAGGTTGTACTTGTTCCTCTTGTTAAACAAGTAAGTTTTATGGGGTTTCATAACACATTGTGGGCAGTTATTTTACCTGCAATTGGATGGCCATTTGGGATATTTTTAATGAAGCAGTTTTCTGAAATTGTTCCAAGTGAGCTTTTAGAAGCTGCTAAAATTGATGGTTGTTCAGAAATAAAAATATTTACTGATATTGTAATTCCTATGGTTAAACCTGGAATTGCAGCACTAGCGATTTTTACATTTATTAGTTCTTGGAATGATTACTTTTTACAACTTATAATGTTAAATGCAAGAAGTAATTTAACATTGCAACTTGGACTTGCGACATTGCAGGGTGAATTTGCGACTGATTATGGGGTACTTATGGCAGGAGCATCACTTGCGGCTATTCCAATCGTAGTAATGTTTATTGCCTTCCAAAAATCTTTTACACAGGGTATAACAATTGGGGCTGTAAAAGGATAATATTTAATTTATATCTGGTATTTTAATGTGTTTTGATTTAAAAACAGTAAATACCAGATTTTTGTTTTAAAAACATTGAATAGATAATATAGTATATGTAAGGGGATACATTATATGAAAAAACAAAGGAAAAAAATTTTAATTTTTATAATACTTATCATATTGATTTTATTATTTATTAGAAACTGTTCAAGCGTAAAAAAGATAATAAATGAAACAGCTATAATTGATAAAATAATCGAACAAAACAAAGAAGAAAAAGAACTTTTAAAGTTAATGAAGGAAGATGAACAGTATTTAAAAGAGCTTTATATGTCAGCTAACATTTGTGAAAAAGAATGGATTGTTGATTATAGAAATGTAGGTAAAAGATTTAAGGAATATAAATATAATGGTAAAGATGAAGAAATAAAGGAATTATTAAAAGAATATTATGAATATGGGATAAAAATTGAAGAAATATCAATTACCATTGATAAAAGTAATTATGAAAAAGGTGTAGAAGAACTTGAAGTTTTAAAGGAT
>JALEZD010000019.1 GCA_022772735.1 Erysipelotrichaceae bacterium | reverse complement strand
ATCCTTTAAAACTTCAAGTTCTTCTACACCTTTTTCATAATTACTTTTATCAATGGTAATTGATATTTCTTCAATTTTTATCCCATATTCATAATATTCTTTTAATAATTCCTTTATTTCTTCATCTTTACCATTATATTTGTATTCCTTAAATCTTTTACCTATTCCTCTATATTCCTCAACCCATTCCTTCTCACAAATATTTGCGGATTTATAAAGTTCTTTTAAATACTCTTCATCTTCTTTCATAATTTTTAATAGCTCTTTTTCTTCTTTGTTTTGTTCGATTATTTTATCAATTATAGCTGTTTCATTTATTATCTTTTTTACGCTTGAACAGTTTCTAATTAATAAAAGAACCATAATTAAAAATATTACTACAATTAACTGGTTCTTTCTTTTCATAAAATGTATCCCCTTACATTTTTATACTACCTTACTTATTTTCTTTTTTCAATACCTTTTCTTTACTGTTGATAGTAAATTATTAATCCTCTATTAATCCAAGTATATCTAATATTCTATTTAAATCTTTTGTATCATTAAACTTAATAACAATTTGTTTCTTATCAACTTTAACATTTGTTTGTAATTTTGTTTCAATTAGCTCTCTTACATAATTTAAATTTGCATCTTGTTCTTTAGGTTTTTTATCATTTTTTATTTCAGTGCTATTTTTTACAAGTCTTTCAACTTCTCTTACAGATAGTTTTTCTTTAATAATTCTATTCGCAAGTAATAATATTAAATCCTCATCATTTAAACCTAATAAACTTCTTGCATGAGACATTGAAAGTTTACCTTTGACAATCATATTTTGTACTTCGTGAGGCAAATTAAGTAATCTCAAAATATTTGCACAATACTCTCGTGTTTTATTAACTCTTTCAGATAACCTTTGTTGAGTATATCCTAATTTGTCAATTAAATTTTTATATGCAAGTGCTTCTTCTATTGCGTTTAAATTCTCTCTTTGAATGTTTTCTAATATAGAAATCTCCATCATTTGTTCATCAGTAAAATCAACTACAACACATGGAACACTCTTTAATCCTGCCATTTTGGCAGCACGCCATCTTCTTTCACCCGCAATAAGCTCATATCCTTGAACACTTTTTCTAACAATAAGCGCAGTAAAAATACCGTGTTCTTTAATAGATGCACTTAATTCCTTAAGAGCTGCATCATCAAATGTTTTTCGTGGTTGATATGGATTAGCACGTATTTCATTTACATTTATCTCTACCTGTCTTTTTCCATCATTACCATCTTGAATTTCATCTAATAAAGCATTTACATCATTTCCAAAAATTGCATCAAGACCTCTCCCAAGTCTTTTTTTATCTACATCTTTTTTCACCATCATTTTTGCTCCTTAGAATTTTGACTCATAACTTCCTTAACTAAAGCTGCATATGCCTTTGCACCTTCAGATTTAGTATCATATTCAAAAATAGATTGTTCATTACCTGGCGCTTCTGATAATTTAATATTTCTAGGTATATAACTTTTGTACACTCTTTCTTTAAAATACTTTCTAACTTCTTGTTGAACTTCAACAGAAAGTTTAGTTCTTGCATCATACATTGTTAAAAGTACACCCTCTATCATTAATGATTTATTAAACAATCTTTGCACAATTCTGATTGTACTAAGTAGTTGTGTTAATCCTTCTAATGCAAAATATTCACATTGTACAGGAATGATTACACTATCTGCAGCAGTTAGTGCATTTGTATTTAATAGTCCTAAAGATGGAGGACAATCGATTATTATAAAATCATAATCATTTCTAACTACTTCCAACTTTTCTCTTAAAAGTGCCTCTCTTCCTATTTTATAAGTCGCCATTTCAGTATCAGCACCCGCAAGATTTATATTTGCAGGCAAAACATCTAAAGGAGGCATTTTTAAAGTTACTTTTACATTGGAAATTTGTTCATTATCCATTAATACATCATAAACACTTTTTGAATATCCAACTTTATTAGCACCTATCCCTTGAGTAGAATTTCCTTGTGGATCAAAATCAACTAATAATACTTTTTTACCAAAATATGCCAATCCTGCTGCTAAATTTATGCTAGTAGTTGTTTTTCCAACTCCACCTTTTTGATTTGCTACTGCAATAATCTTTCCCATAAAGTTCCTCTCTTATTTAGAAATAGTTAGTGTAATAACCACTTCTTCATCATTTTCATCAACATCTTGTTTAACTTCTACCCCAAGTTGTTTAATCATATCTAAACACTGATTAACACTGTTTAATGCTATTTGAGCATTTCTTGTAAAACCTTTAGTCAAATACTTTTTTGATTGAATTTTTTTATTTATTAAACTATTTACATACTCTTCTGATTTTCTTACATTTAATCCTTTACTAACTATTTCATTATATGCTTTAAACTGCAATTTACCTTCAAGTGGCAATAAACTTCTTGCATGTCTTTCAGAAATAACTTTTTGAGTTAGTGCATCTTGAATTTCTTGTGGCAAGTTTAAAATTCTAATTTTATTCGCTATAGTAGATTGAGATTTACTAAGTGTATCTGCAAGTTCTTCTTGAGTACATCCACTTTCTTTCATAACATTTAAATAAAAAACTGCTTCTTCTATAGTTGTTAAATCTGAAAAGTTTACCAATTTAAAAATATTATCGTCCTTCAAATCTGTAACAATCACATTAGCATGTGTTACATTTGATTTTTTTAGTGCTTGAAGTGTTTTTTCCCCAACAACAACTTCATACATATCTTTGTTTCTTTTGACAATTAAAGTATAACTTTTACCAGAATTAATATTAAATACTAACTCCTCAATAGTATCACTACTGAAATTTATACATGGTTGAAACTCATTGGAAGATATCTTTTCTAATGGTAACTTAATATTCATAACTATATTCCCCTTACTACAATGTGCTTTTTTTAATTTTAGAAAACTGTCTTGGATACTTGTTAGGTGTATTTTTAACTTTTTTGTAAATCAAATTAATCCTTCTAAAATCAGATATTTTATAATCATCAATCGCTTCAAGCTTACATCCTAAAATATCAACCGCATTTTTTGCATCATTTGATTCTTCAATACCTTTATCACCTTTCATCGCAATAAAATATCCTTTGACTCTCACATGAGGTATACATAACTCACTTAACATTGAAAGATTTGCGACAGCACGAGCAATCACTATATCAAAACTTTCTCTTTTTTCAGATACAAATTCTTCACTTCTTTTGTTGATAACTTTAATATTGTTTAAATTCAGTTTATTTATTACCTCATTTAAAAAGGTACATCTTTTATTAAGAGGCTCTAAAATTGTTACATCTAATGTGTTATCAACAATTTTCATAGGAATACTTGGAAAACCTGCACCAGAACCAACATCACATAGTTTTCCACATATCCTACCATCTAAAAGAGGTTTTATACTGTCGAAAAAATGTTTTTCCACAATTTCGTTATATTCAGTAATTGCAGTTAAATTCATTTTTTCATTCCATTCTTGAAGTAGTCTAATATATGTTTCAAATTGTTCAATTTGAAAATCGCTCAAATTAAAACCTTTTTTTCCACATTCTACCTTTAAATCTGATAAATTCATACAATAATTCCTCGTATGTGTATTATATCATCATTTCTAAGCACAATAAATTTTTTTTAAATTAAAAATTACAGTATTAAAACTAGTTATCCATATATAAATTTATAAATAATAAAAACAAGAATATTATCTACATAATTTGTATAGTTATAATACCTATAATATTACTGATTAAGCACTTTTCAAACCATACTATGTGCTAATCAAAAGGTGCTAGCCTTAACCAACACCTAAATGTATAAAATCATTAAATTTTTTTCACAAACTTATAACTTTATCGCTGAAAGAAACAATATAATCTTCATGACTGACTATAACCACTGTCTTATTATTGTTTGCTAGACCTCTTAAATGCTTCAAAATAATTTTCTTGTTTTCATTGTCTAGTGATGCTGTTGGTTCATCAGCTAATATAATACTTGGATTTTTTAGTAGAATTTTTGCTATAGTTACCCTTTGTTGTTCTCCACCAGATAATTCATAAACTTTTCTATCTAATATTTTTTCATCTAAATTTAATAAAATCAGTTTTTCTTTAATATCTTCTTTTTTACCTTTATAAGCAATCGATATATTTTCATATACTGTATTATTTTCTATTAATCCATAATCTTGAAAAATAAATCCAATATCTTTTCTTAAAAATTTTCTAATATTTCTACTACCTTTTA
This sequence comes from Erysipelotrichaceae bacterium, assembly GCA_022772735.1. Classification (GTDB taxonomy): domain Bacteria; phylum Bacillota_I; class Bacilli_A; order Erysipelotrichales; family Erysipelotrichaceae; genus UBA9076. The sequence continues at coordinate 78,781 of JALEZD010000019.1, read as the reverse complement.
TTTCTTTATCATTAAATAATATTTTTCCTTCATCAGGTTTTTGTATTAATCCTATTATATCTAGTAAAGTAGTTTTCCCACATCCACTGACTCCATTAATACAAGTTATTTCACCTGAATTAAATTCTAAATTCAAGTTTTTAAATAATACATTTTTACCAAATGATTTTTTTAAATTTATTACTTTTATATTTATCATAATTTTTATCTCACTTTCGTGTATTTTAAATAAAACTGTAGAAACATAATTAATTCAAAAATTGTAAAAAATGCTAAAAATATAATTAATTCATTTATTGAAAATGAATGGTATATAAATAAATTTAAAATATATCCTATTACTATTGGAGATAGTATTTTAATAAAATATTCTATAAAGGTTATTGGAATAAATCCTTCAACATTTAAAATAAAATATTTTTTTCTATTTAATGCAATATCTGTATCTACCATTAAATTACAAGATAAATAATAAGTTATAATTATTAATCCAAGTATAATTATTGATTTGCTAAATTCATTATAATAAAAATTATAATAATTATTATACAAATTTTTCAAATGTTCAATTCTAAAAGTAGGAGTATATCCAAATGATTTAAAAATCTCATTTATATATTTTTGAGAATTTATATCATTAGTAGACTTATAATAAAATGTTTTTTCAACTATTTGTCCTTCTAAACCTTTTTCATCAGGAATATAAAAAATAGGTACACTATCTTCTATATAATCGTTATATAAAATTTCCTTAGGATTTAAAGTCTCTATTTTTTTATTTATACTTATTATATTTACATTTGTTGTTTCAGTTAGATAAGATAATGAGTGATTTTTATAAAATTCTATTTCTTCTTCATTCATGCTATTTTCCTTAATAAATATGTATATTTCATTTTCTTTAAATTCTTCTTTTTTAACTAAATTTTCTAAAAATAAGGCATTTTTATCTATAAAATATATTTTTTTATTAAAATCTACCTCTGATCCTTCAAAATAATATCCTAATGAAAGGCTTTTTAATTCATTATTTTCTGATAAATAATCATGTAATGCAATAAAATTATCACTACCTATATCTTCAAAATAATTTGAATAAAGTTGAGTTCCAAAAAAATAAATATTTTCTAATTTTTCTTGAACTTTTTTATTTCGTGTAGAAATTTGATATAAATTTTTAATATTTATAAAAGTTGGAATAATCATAGGGATAATGATAAATCCAATTACTACTTTTGAAACAAAAGCTATACTAAAAACTTCTTTTAAATTTGTTTTTCCTTTTAAATATGTTTTAATTGGAATTGTTTTTATAATTAAATATATTATTATTGAAGTTATTATTTGTAATAAAAATAGCTGTAAAAATTGTAAAATGAAACATATGCTTATATATTTAAAAGTTCTTAAATTTCCCAAATAATAAAAATAGAGTAATAATATTATTATTGAAGATACTATTGTTGAATAAAGTATAAAATTTTTAAAAAATAAGTTCCAATAAATTTTTAATGATGAATATCCTTCTATTTTCATTACTGATATCTTTTTAGTTAGTTCAAATATTTTTGAGCATAATAAAAAAATTAAAATAATAGGAATAAGAATTTTAATTTTTTTATTTCCAAAGAATTCTTTATAGTCAATCATTTTAAATTTGGTTTCATTAGTTTCTATGAAATTTTCATTATACATTAAACTATAATCGATAGAGGGGTATATATTTTTTAAATCTAAAATAAAATTGTTAAAATTTTGTTCGAAATCTCCTTTTAAACTAGTAATATTATACATTCCACCATTATCATTATCATTTATTATTGATGTTACACTTATATAAGAATCGTCAAAAAAATTGGCAATTCTTAAGTTTCTTAATTTATTATTTGTTGAATATACATTGTCTGAAACTAAATCTAAATTTCCTTTGTCTAAAAGAATATACTTTGATAAATATTTATCATTAGTTGAAACATATAATTCAACTGTAGATGTTTGTAGTTCTTCAGAATATCCGTAAACAACTTTGAAAGTATTTAAATTGTTTTTAATTAAAAGTTCATTAAAATTTTTATGAAAATCAAAAGAATTAATTTCATTAATATTTCTTTTAACCTGAATTCCTTTTATTTCCATATTATTTTCTTCTAAAATATCTCCGTATTGATAAATTACATTAGTAGAAATATTATTAAAATTTTTAAAAGAAAAGTAAAAAGAAGAAATAATTATTACTATTGTTAAAAACAGTATATTCTTTTTCATAAAGATTTACCTAATCTTTTTGCATTTCCACTATATATTGTAGTGGACCTCCACTTTGTGTTTCTAATCCATGAACTATTTTGTTATTATCATTATTAACCCAAAATCCATATTCCTTATATTGTGATTTTCTTGCAGCTTTACCACATGAATACTCACTTCCGGCTGGACCAACACAAGGTTTATATTGATCATAACTAATTTTATTAGTTACCCCTGTCCAATACATGTTGCTTCCCCCTCCTTGGCTCCAGTAGATATAGTTTACTCTTTCATCTTCCCATCCTCCAGAATATGCAAAAACATTTAAAAATTGTAAAGACGCTACTAATACACCTAATACTACAAAAATTTTTAATTTTTTCATATTTTCCTCCATTATTAATAATAAAAAATTCAATTAAAATTATTTTGACACTTTATTTAAATAAAGGAATTAGATTATACATGTATTAAATACTTCCTCAACCTCATCATAACAATAATCTTTATTTTTACAAGTCTTAAAATTTTCAATTTAATTTGATAAAATTATAATGTTATAGTATTTTTCATTATGAAATAAATTAAAAAAACTTAAATCCTTTTAAATCGGGAATTAAGTTTTTTAATTTTTATTCGTTTAAATAATTAGTCTAACACTTTAAAGTTCGCTTAGGTATTCTTTACTACAATTTAATGCATTAAATAGTCGTGGTATCCCAATAATCGGAATAGCACAAACTAGTGCACAAACAATTTCTTCTTTACTATTTCCTGTCTTTAGTGCTCCAAAAACATGTGATTTAACTTGTAACTCACACCCACCCATAGATGCAAGTAACACAACAATTAACAGTTCTCTGTCTTTTTCACTCAAAATACCTCTTGTGCTAAAATCCCCAAAACCAAATTCAGTTAGAAATCTTGGAATTGAATCATCAAATGGTTTAGGCAACCAAGTATATTTATCTTTAATTTCATCACCATATATAGGCTTTTGTATTTTTAAACCTTCAATATATCTATTCTCATATTCAATTTTATTTTCATTTTCAATAGGCATAGATATACCTTGTTCAATAAAAACTTTATTTACAAATTTCAGCACATTAAATACTCTTGAAAATCCAATAAATGGGGCACATTGATATATTGCCTCTTTTATCTCTAGAGCACTACAACCAACATATAAAGCATTTTTAACATGTTTAATAATTAAATCTTCATTAGGATATACACAAAGTGCACTTATTGTAACTAATTCCCTTAAATTTTTATTTAAACTACCAATAGAATTTATATCATTTTTAATAAATCTATTTAATATTTCTACTAAGTCATTGTCATAACTATTCATATTTATTGTACTATTTTACCTCTATTTCACTAAAATCATGATTAATTATTTCTTTTAAATCGAATTTTTCACCATCAAACTCAATTTTAAATATTGAACAGTTTTTAAAACCACCCGCAAATTTTACTGTATTATATTCATCCCATGTTCTTACAAAATTAACGCAAGTTGCCCCATGAGAAACCATTAGAACACAATCATGCCCATCTTTTTTCATTATTTCAAGAATTGTTTTATTTACTCTTTCAATAAGTTCATCTTGTGTTTCTCCACCATAATATTTAAAAAAATCTTTATATGGTAATGCTGGATTTAAGAGTTCATCTTTTCCTTCATAAGCTCCAAAGTTCCACTCTTTCAATCCTTTTACCCTTTTATAATCCATACCATAATCTGTTACTATTTCTAAAGTATCACAAGCTCTTTCAGAAGTAGATGAATATGCCACATCAAATTTAATATTATTATTTTTAAAATACCTACCTGCAATTTCTGCCTGTTTTATTCCTACATCAGTTAGCGGTGAATCACACCACCCTTGAATTTTATGTTGTTTATTAAATAAAGTTTGACCATGCCTCATTAAATAAAGTATTTTTTTCATATAAATTTCTCCTATTATAAATTAATTATATAATATTGTTTATGAATAATTTTTTCAAAATAATTCATATAATATAACAGTTAGTATATAATTTCATTAATGGAGAAAATTATGAATAAAGAAGTTTTAGAATATATAAACAATATCCCTTTAAAATATAAAGATGACTATATAAAAATATTTAACATTTTTAAAGAAAACCTAGATAAAAATATAGAATGTGTAATTCAATATGGAATGCCTACATTCATTATTCCAAAATCAATATATCCAAGTGGTTACCATGTTAGTAATGAGCCTCTTGGTATTGTGAGTATTGCAGCACAAAAACAACATATAGCTATATACCATATGGGTATGTATATTAATGAAGAAAACAATCTTATGAACTGGTATAAAAATATTTATATATCAAGAAATAAATATGTTCCAGATTTAGGTAAAAGCTGTATAAGGTTTAAATCAGTAAAATCCATAGATTATCAATTAATTGAAGAACTCTCGAAAAAAATATCTATGAATGATTTCATAGATATGTATGAGAACGTTAGAAAAAAGTGAACCATTTAAAGGTTCACTTTACTTTATATCCTGCTTTTTCTATCGCTTTGATCACATCATCAATTGAATGAGAATTATCAAATTTTACTGTTTTACTACCCAAATCAATTTCCGATTTAACACCAATAGAATCTAACGCTTCTTTAACATGTTTAACACAATTTTGACACATCATACCTTCAACTTTTACTTCATTCATCATATTTTTTTCTCCTTTTTCAGTTTTAAACATTTTTAATCTAAGTGCATTCGAAACCACAAAAACGCTACTAAAACTCATTGCAGCTGCCGCAAACATTGGTGACAATCTTAAACCATTAAAACTATATAACACACCTGCCGCAAGTGGTATTCCTAAAATATTATAGAAAAACGCCCAAAATAAGTTTTGTTTAATATTTTTAATTGTTTCTTTACTAAGTTTAATTGCAGATACAACCCCTAACAAATCATTTCTCATTAAAACAATATCTGCACTCTCAACTGCAATATCTGTTCCATCACCAATTGCAATTCCAACATCAGCACTTACAAGTGCAGGTGCATCATTAATTCCATCACCAACCATCGCAACTTTTTTATTTTGTTTCATTAAATCTGAAATAATTCTTTCCTTATCTTGTGGTAAAACTTCGGCAATGACCTCATTTAAATTTAAATCTTTTGCAATTTTTAAAGCTGTGTTTTTATTATCCCCTGTAAGCATTATAACTTCAATATTTAATTTTCTAAGCATTTCAATAGCCTGTTTACTAGTTGGTTTTACTTCATCCGCAACCGCAAACACACCTAAAATCACATCATTTTTCGCAAAAATCAAAACTGTTTTACCATCATTTCTAAATTCATCTATTTTATTAATATATGACTTTAAAGAAATGTTATTTTCTTCCATTAATCTGGTATTTCCTGCAAAAATTTTATCACCATTTAATTCCCCAACAACACCCTTACCAAGAATTGTTTCAAATTTGTTAATGTTTAAATCTTTAGCATTCTTACTTTTTGTATACTCAACAATAGCCTCAGCTAAAGGATGTTCACTTTTTAATTCAATAGAAAATGCAATATCAAATAATTCATTTTCATTTCCATTAAATACAATATAATCATTTACTGTAGGTTTACCTTTGGTGATTGTTCCAGTTTTATCTAAAACAACTGTATTTATTTCATGAGCTGTTTCAAGTGCTTCACCAGATTTAATCAATATTCCATTTTCAGCACCTTTACCCATCGCAACCATTATCGCAACAGGAGTAGCCAAACCTAAAGCACAAGGACAAGAAATAACCAAAACCCCAATAGCACTAGATAATGCAAACTCAAAACTTTGTCCAAGAAATAGCCAAATTATTGCAGTAATTATTGAAATCACAATAACAATCGGTACAAAAATTCCAGAAACTTTATCAGCTAATTTAGCAATTGGTGCTTTAGTAGAACTAGCCTCTTCAACAAGTCTAATAATTCCAGCAAACACTGTATCTTCCTTTACACCTGTTGCCTCAACCTTAATAAAACCTGTTTTATTCATAGTTGCTTGAATTACTTTATTCCCTACCCCTTTTTCAACAGGAATACTCTCTCCACTAATCATAGATTCATCAATAGATGTAATTCCATCAATAATAACACCATCTACTGGTATTAATCCACCAGGTTTAATTATAACTATGTCTTTAACTTGAACCTCATCAATTCCTACTTCTAATATTTCATTATTCTTCTCAATAAAAGCAGTCTTAGGAGATAAATTCATAAGTTTTTCTAATGCTTCTTTTGTTTTGCCCTTTGACTTTGCTTCAAAATACTTCCCAAGAGTTATTAATGCAAGTATCATTGCTGCAGATTCAAAATACAAATCTGCGTGATATTTTGAAACTAAATCTATATTCATATTACCCAAGCCATAACTCATCATATATAAGGCAAAAATACCATATATTAATGCAGAAAGAGAACCGATAGCTATTAAGCTATCCATATTGGGAGTTTTATTAAATAAACTTTTTAATCCTCTAATAAAATATATTCTATTGATATAAACTATAGGCAAAGTAAATAAAAATTGTGTTAATCCAAAAGATACTGCATTATTATGCCCCTTTAAAAAATCAAAAACAGGTAAATTCCACATATGCCCCATTGATATATACATAAGTGGAATTAAAAACACAAAAGAAATAACAACTCTGTCTTTTAATTCCTTTATCTCATCTTTACTATGATCAATTTTTTTCTCACTCTTTACTTCTGATTTAATGCTTGCTTTATAACCGGCTTTTTCAATTGAACTTATTATTTCATCAATACTAACTTTTTCTTCGTCAATATCTACACTAAGAGAATTATTAAGTAAGTTTACATTTACATTACTAGTACCTTGTAAAGTTTCAACAGCTTTACTTACATGAGCACTACATGAAGCACATGTCATTCCTGTAATATCAAACTTTTTTCTCATTATTTCATCACCTTACCTAATAAACTTACAAACTCATCAATTTTTTCATCTCTTTCTTCACATGAATCTGCATTATTTACACAAGATTTTAAATGTGCAGTAAGCACTTCTTTATTTATTTTATTTATTAAAGCTTCACTCGCAAGTAGTTGATGGCTTATGTTTATACAATATTTATCTTCTTCAACCATCTTTATTATTCCGTCAATTTGCCCTCTTACAGTCTTTAATAATTTCAGAATATTTTTACTATCAGCTACCATGTTACCTCCTACACCCCCTAGGGGTATTATAATTATTATACATTTATATATACAAGTCAATTTAAATGCTATAATTTTTATATGAATATAAATAAAAGCACTTTAAGAAATTTATTAAATCCTTTTTATACTCATGTTGAAATTGTTGAAGAAACAAAATCAACAAATGATGATTTAAAACTTGTAGCACAAAATATTAATGAACCATTTTTATTAATCGCAGAAAGTCAAACAAGCGGAAAAGGAAGAAACGGAAAATCTTTTTATTCACCAAAAAATTCAGGAATATATATGTCCCTTTTAATAAAACAACATATTTCCAAAATTGACTTTTTAAAAATAAGTTCAATGGTTGGAGTGGCTGTATGTAAATCAATAAACGAACTATATAATGTTAATGCAAAAATAAAATGGATAAACGATATACTTATTAATGATAAAAAAGTTGCAGGTATATTATGTGAATCTTCAATAAAAAACGGATTAGTTGATTATTTAATTATTGGAATTGGTATCAATATTTCAAAAATGGGATTTGATGATGAACTAAAAGAAATTGCAACATCAATTGAAAATAACACAAATTTAAAATTTGATAAAGAAATATTGATTTCAAAAATTTTAAATGAATTTTATAATATTTTAATAAATAATCATGATTTTTTAACATATTATAAAAATAACTTTTATCTAAACAATTCAGATATAGAAATTTTATTAAAAAACAGCAAAATCTCAGGTACAGTTTTAGATATTGATGAAAATTGTAATCTTATTGTTGAAACAAAAAATGGAATATTAAAATTAAATAGTGGTGAAATTAGTATAAAAAAAAGCAAAATCATTTAGTTTTGATTTTACTTTTTATTTTATTAAAAACAATCTCACTTAATTGATCATAAGGCAAATCTTTATAGTCTTCATATTTTATTACTTCATTAAAATCAATAGAAACTGTCTTACACTTACTATTAACATCTAAACAATACGCATTATTAAGTGTTACTGGGATAATATCAACCTTTCCAAGATATGCAAGTTGTAATGAATTTTTTTTAAACTCATTCATTTCATCCTTTTTACTTCTTGTACCTTCAGGAAATATCAATAAACTTTTACCCTCTTTAAAATATCTAAGAGAAGTTTTTATCATGCTTATATTTCCTTCTCTTGTTTCTCTATCAAAGTGAATAGTTTTAATATTTTTTGCCCATTGTCCTAACACAAAAATTTTTTCATTTTCTTTTTTTGAAATAAAGCTAATAGGTTTTGGACATCCTGCAACAATAATTGCTGGATCAATAGTTCCCTGATGATTACATAAGAATAAATAGGTTTTGTCTTTTATATTTTCTACACCATTAACTTTTAAGTTATATCCAAGCCAATCCAAAACTTTTTTACTTAACTGTCTTGCTTTAAAGTAATTTTCCTCTAAAGTCTTACTTTTATAAAATATTGACAGTATACCAGCATAAATTAATAATGGAAATATTTTAATTACAGAAAAAATCATAAATCCTCCATAACACAATACCCAATCGCATAATCGTCTTCATGACTTATTGAAACAAATACCTTAAATATCTCAATATTTGTACATAGTTTCCCATTTTCAAAATAGACATTAATTTTAGAAAAATCACTAAATTTATTACATGCTTTAAAAATCGCTTCTTTTATAGCAAATCTTCCACTTAAAAATTCCAGTTTTCTTTTATCATCATAGCTAATATAAATTATATACTCCTCTTTAGATAACACTTTCTTTGCAATTTCATCTCTTTTTTTAATAAGTCTATTAACTTTAACAATATCGCATCCAATACCAACAATCATTCAATTACCCAAGTGCACACATTATTTCACCTTGTGCAACAACTCTTTCATTTACACTAGCCTTCACATTTGCAAAATATATTCCTAGCTTTGAATTAGTAAATTTAACTTCCAATTTTAAAGTATCACCAGGAATAACTTGATTTTTAAAACGCATATTATTTATCCCTGCAAAATAAGCAATTTTATTTTTGTTTTCTTCATTATTTAATAAAAGTACACAACCTGTTTGAGCTAATGCTTCAACAATTAAAACCCCAGGCATTACATGTTTATTAGGAAAATGGCCTAAAAATTGCATTTCATTTGCACTAACACACTTAGTTCCCACTATTTCAGTTTTATCATCACTAATATAATCAATTCTATCAACCAATAAAAATGGATATCTATGTGGAATTATCTCTTGAATCTGATTAGAGTTATAAATCATTGATTTTCCACCTTTTTAAATATTATTGAAGCATTATGACCACCAAATCCCAAAGAATTACTCATAACATAATTTAATGCAACATTTCTTCCTTTATTTGCAACAATATCTAAATCACACTCTTCATCATAAACTTTATAATTTATGGTTGCTGGAACGTAATTTTCTCGAAGAGCTTTAATAGAGATTATTGCTTCTATTGCTCCACTTGCTCCAAGAAGATGACCAGTATAAGATTTTGTGCTTGAAACTAAAATGTTTTTTGCATGTTCTTCAAATGCTAATTTGATTGCCTTAGTTTCAGTTTTATCATTTAATGGTGTGCTTGTCCCATGAGCGTTAATATAATCTATGCAATTTTTTGAAATATTTGCTTCTTTAATAGCAAGTAACATTGCTTTTGCTCCACCACTTCCATCTTCAATTGGAGCAGTAATATGACTTGCATCACATGTGCTACCATATCCAACTATTTCAGCATAGATTTTTGCACCTCTTTTAATAGCATGTTCATATTCCTCAAGTACAATAATTCCTGCACCTTCACCCATTACAAAACCAGACCTATCTTTATCAAAAGGTATACTAGCTCTATTTTTATCATCACTAGAATTTAATGCACGCATAGATTGAAATCCAGCAATAGACAATGGATTAATACTTGCTTCACTACCACCTGCAAAAATAATATCTTCAAAACCAAATTTTATTCTGTGATATGCATCTCCAATAGCATTTGTTGATGCAGCACATGCAGTAACAACACTTGAACAATTTCCTTTTGCTTTTAAATCTATCGCAACACTACCTGCTGCTAAATTCACTAATGCCATTGGAATAAAAAATGGTGATACTCGTGAATTCCCTTGACTATTTAAAACATTACAACAACTTTCAATTGTAGAAATACCACCTATTCCTGATGCAATTACAACTCCCAATCTATCTAAAACAATACTATCAAGATTTATTTTTGAGTCTAACAAGGCTTGTTTTGCTGCAATTCTTGCAAATTGAGTAAATCTATCATTAAACTTTAAATCTTTTTTACTAAAATATTCTTCTGTATCTAAGTTTTTAACCTCTGCAGCTAGTTTAACTTTATAATCAGATGTATCAAAATGAGTAATAAAATCTATTCCACATTTTTCATTTTTAATGCTATCCCACATTTCATCAACACTATTGCCAATTGGTGAAACAACACCCATTCCACTTATAACAACCCTTCTCACAAAACCATACCTCCATCAACATTAATAACTTGACCACTAATATAACTACTATTGTCGCTACCTAAAAAATATGTTAATTTTGCAACTTCATTAGCCTGTCCTAATCTTTTTAAAGGAATATTATTAACAATAGACTCTTTTAGATTTTGACTCAATTTATCTGTCATATCTGTTTCGATAAATCCAGGTGCAACTGCATTAACTCTAATGTTCCATCCAGCCAGCTCTTTTGCTAGTGATTTTGTCAAACCAATCACTCCAGCTTTACTTGCGGCGTAATTAGACTGTCCAATATTTCCCACTAATCCAACAACACTACTCATATTTATTATTGAACCACATTTTTGTTTCATCATTATTCTCGAAATGGCTTTTATAGTATTAAAAGTACCCTTTAAATTAGTATTCAAAACAAAATCAAAATCTTCTTCACTCATTTTGAAAATTAGATTATCTCTTGTAACACCCGAATTATTTACTAATACATCAATCCTTCCAAATTTAATAATAACTTCATCAATCAACCTTTTAACATCTGAAGAATTTGAAACATCTGCCTGTACAATTAAACACTCTTTGCCCATAGCTTTTATTTCATTTGCAACTTCATTTGCTTTTGCAAAATTCCCTAAATAATTAATTGCAACATCAAATCCATTTCTTGCATATTCAAGTGCAACCTCTTTTCCAATACCCCTACTACCACCTGTAACTAAAACAACTTTATTCATAAAATTAGCTCTCTTTTCACACTTTCATAACTTTCTACATCAAAAACACTATAAACTTTTACTTTATTATTAATATTTTTAATAAATGAGCTTAATGCCTTACCTGGTCCAATTTCTATAAATATATCAACACCGTTTTCAATCATATACTCAATAGACTGTCTAAAATAAACAGGATTATTAATTTGTAAACTTAATATATCTACAATATCTTTATCAGACTCATTGCCATAAGTATTATAGACAACTCTGTATTTTGGACTATTAAATTTATATTTTTTTAATATACTCTTTAATTTTACTGAAGCATTGTCTAATAAAGGTGAATGGAATGCCCCACTAACTTTTAAAGGAATAATTCTACCACCCTCATTCTTTATTTTTTTACAAGCAATATCTAAACAATCATTTAATCCAGTAATTACAATTTGTGAATTAGAATTATAATTTGCAATACTTATACCATTTATTTTAGATAAAATGCTTGTTAATTTTTCTTCATTAAAATTTATAACTGCAGCCATTCCACTATTACTATTAAGTAATTCATTAGCCATTAGTGTACCTCTTTCTTTAACAATTTCCATACCATCATCAATAGAAATCATTTCACTAAAACAAAGTGCACTATACTCCCCTAAACTTAATCCTGCAACAAATTCTGGTTTTATATCTTTTTGTAATAAACTTGCTATTGCAAGTGAAGTAGTAAAAATACATATCTGTGTATTTTCTGTTTTATTTAATATTTCAATTGGTCCATTAAAACACAAGTCACTTATCGAAGTTTTATTATATATTTTTTTAACTTCATCATATTTATCAAATAAGTCTTTACCCATTCCCACATATTGACTACCTTGTCCATTAAATATAAATGCAATACTCATACAATAGACTCCTTTAAAAATTTATTTGTTTCTTCAATAAGTTCTTTTATAAGATCTTTAACTAAAACAATTTTGTCAACTCTATAAGCATTACTTCCACAAAAAACCAAACCGTTTTCTACATCACCATTTACAGATTTTATTAATGCTTCACTAATACAATAAACTGTATCTCTAGGATCACATGGCAAAATGCAGTTCACACAAAATTTAACTGGAATTTTACCATCATTATCTAATTTCTTTGTAAAATCATTATGTATTGCACGACCTAAAAAACCTGTTGGACTTTTTACAATTCTAATATCTTCCTTTTTGGAATCAACAATTTTTTGTTTAAATTTTATATTTGCATCACATTCTTTAGTCGCAATAAATCTTGTTCCCATTTGTACTCCACTAGCACCAAGTTTTATAAATTTTCCAATATCTTCGCCATTATATATACCCCCGGCAACAAAAACAGGAATTTTGACTCCATACTTTTCTTCGTATATTTTTACTATTGGTAAACATGATAATAAAATTTCCTCTAGATTTTGACATTTACCATTTTTAATATCATCATTTTTAAATCCTAGATGCCCTCCTGCTTCAAACCCTTCAATGACAATAAAATCTGCAGTTTTACTGTGATGCATATCCCATCTTTTTAAAATTAAATTTAGTGCTTTATCACTTGAAACAATTGGAGCAATTAAAATATCACTACCTTTAGTAAGTTCAGGTAAATTTAAAGGTAATCCAGCTCCAGAAATAATCGCATCAACTTTATAATCAACACAAGCCTTAACATATGCTGCATAATCACTACTTGCAACCATAATGTTTACTCCTAAAATTCCATTCCCTTCTGAAATTTTTCTAGCTTTATCAATTTCTTCTTTCATACATCTTAAATTTTCATTAAGTGAATCTTTTAAAAATGTTTTACTTTTATATCCTGGATGTGCAAAACTCAAGACACCCATACAATGTTCCTTCATTACATTTCCAGCAAGATTAGAAAGTGATATTCCAACACCCATACCACCTTGAATTATTGGAAATTTAAGTATTTTATCTTTAAGTTTTATTGATTTAATCATACATTTCACCAATTTTTTTATTTAGCTTTTCTATTTCAATTTTGCTTCCACTAACTATTTCTTCAAAAATTGCCTTTAAACTTTTTTCTTCCTTTATTAAACCTGCAATTTGTCCCATCATTACTGAGCCATCATTTATATCTCCTTCAAAAACAGCCCTTCTTAGTGAGCCTAATGTAAGTTTTTCAAGCTCCTCCCTACTAGATAGCTCCTTTTCAAGTTCAATATACTTTCTACTCATATTATTTTTTAAAATTCTAACTGGAGTGTTTAAACTTCTACCTGTAACAACAGTATCAATATCTTTAGCGTTTATTACTGCATTTTTATAGTTTTGATGTATTGGGCATTCTTTTGCGACAAGCAGACAAGTTCCAAGTTGCACACCAATTGCCCCAAGAGATAATGCCGCAAGAAAACCTCGAGAATCTCCTACTCCACCAGCTGCAATAACAGGTATATTAACTGCATCTTTCACCTGTGGAACAAGTGCCATAGTAGTAAGTTCTCCAACATGACCTCCTGCTTCTGTTCCTTCAACAATCACCGCATCAACATCAATGCGCTCCATTCTTTTTGCCAACGCAACACTTGGAACTACGGGAATTACTTTAATACCTTTTTCCTTTAACTTTTTTACATATTTTCCAGGATTACCTGCTCCAGTTGTTACAACGGGTACATTCTCATCAATAATAACTTCCATTATTTCATCAGAATGTGGATTCATAAGCATTACATTTACCCCAAAAGGTTTATCAGTTAACAATTTACATTCTCTTATTGCTTCTTTAACCATCTTTGCATCCATCGCACCTGTACCTATTACTCCTAATGCACCACTATTACTGACACTTGCTGCAAATTTAGCATTCGCAATATTAGCCATAGCACCTTGAATAATTGGATATTTAATATTTAATAATTTATTTAACATATTATCTCCTTAAAATTCGATATAACATGAACCATAAGTAAATCCTCCACCAAATCCAACTAAAATAATTTTTGAATTTTCTTTGATTTTTTCTTCTTTTATTGCATTATTTAAAGCAATCGGAATGCTAGCTGCACTAGTATTTCCAAACTCAGCTATATTCATATAAAACTTATCAATTGAAACATTAAGTTTTTTACAAACATATTCAATAATTCTAATATTTGCCTGATGTGGAATTATTAAATCAATATCATCTAATTTAATATTTAGTTTTTCTAAAATGTAATTTATTGATTTCTCCATTGCATTTACTGCAAATTTGAATACTTCTTTACCATCCATCTTAAGATATGTAAAATTACCATTTTTGTTTATATTTTCTGCAATTAATTTACCTTGTAAATCACCAATACAATTTGAATAAAATAACATTTTTTTATCAAACAAACTTTTTTTAACTACTATTGCTCCTGCACCATCTCCAAATAAAACACATGTATTTCTATCTGTAAAATCAATAATTTTACTAAGTACTTCACTACCAATCACAAGAGCACATTTATAGTTTTCTAGCATATTCGATGCTATTTCTAAAGCATAAACAAAACCACTACAAGCAGCATTAACATCAAATGCCATAATTTTTTTATTATTTAATCCCAATTTAGCCTGAATTAAACAAGCACAAGATGGAGTAAAGTTATCAGGTGTCATTGTTGCAACAATAATTAAATCTATTTCATTTTTATCAATATTCGCATCTTCAATAGCTTTTAATGCTGCAATATATCCAATATCACTAGTATTTTCATCTTCAGTAAAATACCTTGTTTTTATTCCTGTTCTTGAATAAATCCATTCATCACTTGTATCCACAAATTTTTTAAAATCATTATTTGTATACTTGTTTTTTAATGTTGCAACACCACTACCAATTATTTCTAAATTAAACATCACATTATTCCTATCTTTCGATATTTCTCGTATCTTTCATTAACTAACTTTTTTTTATTTTTACTTAAAAGTTTTGATAACTCTTTTGATATATAATTATCAATTTGAGTAAAGACATGATTAACATCACTACTTGATTCTTCAACAATAAAGTCAACGATATTTTTTTTATATAAATCATAACTAGTTAATTTCATTGCCTCTGCAGCTTCTTTAGCCTTATTTACATCTTTCCATAAAATGGATGCAAAACCTTCTGGACTTAAAATAGAATATATTGCATTTTCTAACATAACTATTCTATCTCCAACACTAAGGGCTAAAGCACCACCACTTCCACCTTCACTAATTACAATGCAAATTATTGGAACTTTTAATGAAGAAAAAGTAAATAAACATTTTGCGATTGCTTCTGCTTGACCTCTTTCTTCTGCACCCTTACCTGGATATGCACCACTTGTGTCTACAAAAGTAATTATCGGTCTATTAAATTTTTCAGCCTGTTTTGCAATTCGTATAGCCTTTCTATAACCTTCTGGATTATTCATACCAAAATTTTTCTTTAAGTTTTCACTGGTGTCCTTCCCTTTTGATTGAGCAATTATTGTAACTGGTAATCCATGAAAAGATGCTATACCAGTTATCATTGAACTATCATCTTTAAAGTATCTATCTCCATGCATCTCATAAAACTCATCAAATAATACTGAAATATAATCTTGTGATTTTAGTCTATTATGATCCCTTGCGATATTGACTCTATCCCATGCACTCAAACTACTCATCTGTTACCTCCATGAATTCTTAATAATGATCCTAAAATGTCTTTCAGATTTTTTCTTTCAACAATCATATCTAAAAAACCCTTTTCCATTAAAAATTCTGATTTTTGAAATTCTACTGGTAAAACTTCATTAATTGTTTTTTCAATTACTCTTCTACCTGCAAAACCAATAAGTGCATCAGGTTCAGCTATGATAATATCCCCTAACATTGCAAAACTTGCACTAACACCACCTGTTGTTGGATTTGTAATAACTGAAATATATAACCCACCATTTTCATCTAATCTTTTTAAAGCTGCACTTGTTTTTACCATCTGCATAAGAGAAACTATTCCCTCTTGCATTCTAGCTCCTCCACTTGCACAAAATATTATTAAGGGAAGTCCTTTTCTATCAGAAAACTCAATGAGTCTTGTAATTTTTTCACCAACAACACTCCCCATACTTCCCATCATAAACCTTGAATCCATAACTCCAATTGCGCACTTATAACCATTTATTTTCCCAAAACCTGTTATAACAGCTTCATTAAGTCCTGTAGATTCCATTGATTTATTAAGTTTTTCATCATATCCAATAAATTTATCTTTATTAAATGTTTTTAATGCTGAATCAAATTCTTCAAAACTTCCAACATCTATTATTTGTCTAATTCTTTCATTTGCGGAAATTGTAAAATGATTAAAACATCTTGGACAAACATATTTATTTTCAATTAGCTCCATATAAGGAATACTATAATTGCATTTATCACATGACTTAAAAATATTTTCCGGAATTTCTTTTTTAATTGGTGTACTTTTATTTTTCCCTTGCATTTTTTTAAATAATGCAATTCTTTCTTGTCTTTTTTTAAATAAATTCTCCACTTTGTTTAAGCTCCTCAATTAATTCCTTCGCAAAGCCTGTACTATATTTTCCATCAACAAATTTTTTATTGTGTAAAATTAAATAATGAAATTCTTCATTTGTATCAATTCCATCAACAATAAGTTCCTCAAGTGCAATTCTCATTTTTTTAATGCACTCTAATCTTGTTGGTGCAAAAGTGATGATTTTAGCCAACATAGAATCATAAAATGGTGATATTTCTCCTCCTGTATATGCAGAAGTTTCAATTCTTACCCCTTTCCCTGCAGGTAAATTTAAAAATTTTATTTTCCCTGGTGATGCCTTAAAATTATCTTTCGGATTTTCAGCATTAATTCTACATTCAAGCGCAAACCCATTTAGTTTTATATCACTTTGTTTTAGATTTAATTTTTGATTATCTGCAATTTTTATTTGATATTTTACAATATCTATTCCTGTAACCATTTCTGTGATTGGATGTTCAACTTGGATTCTAGTATTCATTTCCATAAAATAGTATTTACCAGAACTATCTAATAAAAATTCTATTGTACCAACCGAATCATAACCTACGTATTTACAGGCTTTAACGGCATCTTCACACATCTTTTTTCTTATTTTTTCATCTAGTACAAAACATGGTGCTTCTTCAATCATTTTTTGATTGTTTCTTTGAAAAGAACAATCTCTTTCATAAAGATGCACAACATTTTTATATTTATCACCCATAATTTGAACTTCGATGTGTTTTGGGTTTTCTATATATTTTTCCAAATATATTTCATCATCACTAAAATTAGATAATGCTTCTTTTTTAGCTGCATAGTACAACTTCTCAAATTCTTCTTCAAATCGTACCACTCTCATACCTTTACCACCACCAGCATTACTTGCCTTTATAATAACTGGATATCCAATTTCTTTAGCTTTTAATATACCCTCATTTACACTTACTAATTTCTCTTTTCCTCCTGGTATTACAGGAACATTTGCTTTTAACATTAAATTTTTTGATTCTATTTTATTACCCATTTTTTCAATGATTTCTGGACTTGGTCCTATAAATATAAATCCACATTCTATTACAAGTCGTGCAAATTTTGCATTTTCACTTAAAAAGCCAAAACCTGGATGTATCGCATCACAACCTGTACTACTTGCAGCTTGAAGAATATTTCTTATATTCAAATAACTATCACTAGCTTTTGGAGGACCAATACAAACTGCTTCATCTGCAAGTTGGGTATGCAAAGCATTTTTATCGATAGTTGAATAAATTGCAACTGTTGAAATACCCATCTCCTTACAACATCTAATAATTCTTACTGCGATTTCTCCTCTATTCGCAATCAATATTTTTTTAATCATTATTATCCCCAACCAAAATTAAAACTTGATCAAATTGAACCAATTCACCATCTTTAACCAAAATTTCTTTTATAGTTCCAGATACATCTGACTTTATTTCATTTAGAACTTTCATAGCCTCAATAATACAAATTGTATCTCCAGCTTTAATCTTTTCTCCAACATTTACAAATGGTTTTGATGTAGGAGAATTAGCACAATAATATGTACCTACAATTGGAGATTTAATTTCAATATATTTTTCGTTTTTTACTGAATCTTCATCATTAATAACCTTATTGCTTGTTTCTGAAATATTCTTTTTAGACAATTTAATTTTAAAATCTTTTGATTCTAGCTCTAAATCCTCTACTTTACTGTTCTCAAATATTTCAATAATTTTAGTAATATTATTTAAATCCATAAATTTACCCCTTTTAAAAAGTGAGCCAAAAAATATCAGCTCACTATTTTTTTGATTCAATTATGTCAATTATATCTTGAACTGTTTTTAAGTTTGCCAGCTCTTCATCTTCTATTCTTATTTGGAAATTTGATTCTAATTCTAATGACAATTCAACTGCTGAAAGAGAATCAATACCTAAATCATCACTCAAACTTGCTTCAGGTGTAATTAGATTTTCATCTACATTAATTGATTCAACCAAAACTTTTTTTACTTGTTCTAACATAAATTCCTCCATAATACTTTGAATATCAAAGTGTTATCATTATATATTGTTTGATTATCAAAGTAAATAGAGTATTGTGTATGTTGTGTGAAAGTTAACATGTAAATATTAAAAAATGTACTTGTAAAAAGTACACTAAATAACATTTTTTATTCTTTTATATGCAATATATGCAACATAACAAGATATGATATCTCCTGGCAAAAATATAATAAATAAATTGTAAAATAACCAACCCACTTCATAAACTTTACCTAGATTTATATATTGTATAAAAATAAAATAAAGACAACCAATAATATATATAAAACCTATTCCAATTAAACTAGAAATAAATGCATATTTATCTTTGTATTTTCCAATAATAAATACGCAAAATATAAAGCCAATTAAATATCCAAACGATGGTTGAAAAATATATGTTAATCCCCCTCCTCTAGAAAAAACAGGAAATCCTATTAAACCAACAAACAGGTATAAAATTACACTCATAATTGCTTCATCTTTTTTTAAAAAAAGGCCTGATAATACAACAAATAATGTTTGTAATGTAATTGGCACAATAAAAAATGGAATTTTAATAAATGCCCCTACAGCAATCAAAGATGCAAACATTGATATATTTATTAAAGATTTAGTATTCATATTTCCTCCTAAACATATCAATAATTTTAAAAAAATATACTTTGAATGTCAAAGTATATTTTATATTATATTAAATTTTTTAAGTGCATTATAAATTCCATGATTACTTACATCATCTGTGATGTAATCAGAAACATTTTTAGCACTTTCTG
The DNA here is from genome assembly GCA_022772735.1 of Erysipelotrichaceae bacterium. Lineage (GTDB taxonomy): Bacteria > Bacillota_I > Bacilli_A > Erysipelotrichales > Erysipelotrichaceae > UBA9076. Next base: position 58,699 of record JALEZD010000019.1, on the reverse strand, counting down.
ATGCATTGCCCATTGCTATTCCCAATGCACAATCCCTTAAAACTTCAATATCATTATCACTATCACCTATTGCAATGGCATCTGAAAATGTAAGATTAAAATAATCTAAAACAAGTTTTGCACCAAAAGACTTATGATGTTCCCTCATACTTAATTCTCTACAATGAAGTTGTTTTTCATCATCATTTAAAGTTGTTGTCAAAGCATACTTATCCAATAAAAAATCAGCCTTAGCTATTTCCTCTTTTGTTTTTGCATAAATACACATTTTACCTATTGCATCCCTTTTATCCCAATAATCAATAGTATAAAAACCATTATCACTTGCAACTTTTAAACCATCATCCTTATTATTATGATTAAAATATTTTAATATAAACTCTAAACCATAATCATTAAAATAGCCTCCAGCTTCACCCTCTAAACAAAAACCCAAATTTAAGTTTTCTAATTTATCTGCAATAGCATATACACTTTCAACACTGAAAGGATTTCTATATAGTAATTTATCATCTGCATAAACTATAGCTCCTGCACAAAAAACAAATCCATCAACATCTAAATTTAAAAATTTTTTAGATTCGCAAATAGACCTACCTGTGCAAATAATAACTTTATGACCATTATTTTTTGCAAGTTTAATTGCTTCATAAGATGAATCTAAAACTTGATTATTTTTGTGATCATACAATGTTCCATCAATATCAATAAAAATACATTTCATAAATTTCTCCAAACTACGATAATTATATACTATAATACTATTAATTAAAAAGTTTAAGGAGCATAATAATGAAAAATATTCAAATTAAAAATTTTTTAGAAGAAAATAATATCAATTATAACTTTTTCACTCATCCACCACTACTAACGATGGAAGATTCTTATTTATATACAAATGATATAAAAGGTGAACACTGTAAAAATTTATTTTTATGTGATAAAAAAAGAATCAATTATTATCACATACTTACATTTGGACAAAAAGATATTGATTTAAAAGCTCTTCAAGAGAAAATAGGTTCTACAAGATTGTCATTTACCAGTCCAGAAAGATTAAATGAAATATTAAATTTGACTCCAGGTTGTGTTAATCCACTTACTATGATTTTTACCAAAGAAAATGTTCATTATTATTTTGATGAAGATTTATTTAATTGTGATTTGTTAATTTTTTGCCCAAGTGTTAATGATGAATCAATAAGTATTACTCCAAATGAATTTAAAAAATTTATTAAAGCTACAAAAAAAGAAGTTAACCTTATAAGTATTTAACTTCTTTTTTTATATATTCACTTGGAGTTTTATTTTCATATTTTTTAAATATTACATTAAAATATTGTTGAGATGAAAATCCTACCTTTGCATACAATGTTTTAAAATTAAGAGAACCTTTTTCATCATTTATTATTTTCTTTGCTTCTTCGATTCTTATTTTATTTAACAAATCTATAAATGTTAAATTTAACTCTTTTTTTATTATTCTACATATATAACTTTCACTAAGCATTACCTTTTTTGATAAAACACTTAATGAAAAATCCATATCAAAATATCCTTCATTTATTATATTAATAATTTTTCTAACATTATCACTATAATCCATACCATTATATTTATTAAATAACTTTTTAATTACATCATTAAATTCATCTTTATCAATAGGTTTAACAATATATGAATAAACTCTTAAATCAATTGCTTTTTTTGCATATTCAAAACTTTCATAACCACTAATAATTACAAAATCTATGTTTTTTTCTATCTTAGATATCATATCTAATCCTGTCATTTCTGGCATATTTATATCTACAAAACAAACGTCTATTTGATTTTTTTTAATTATATCAATTGCTTCATTGGCTCTATATGCTTTATAAACTTCAATAGTTTCATTAAATCTTTTTATTCTTTTTTCTATTCCTTCAACAATGTTTACTTCATCATCAACAATTAAAACTCTCATATGTTACCTCTTATTTTGGGGAATTTCACTAAAACTACTACTTTATTATTTTCCTTGAAAATATCTATACATTCCTTATTAAAATGCAACTTCAATCTTTCATTGACATTATATAGACCATTTCCTTTTAACTTATCATGATAATTTAAATTGTTTTTTGCGCTTAATATTTTTTCATTATCATAATTTGTATCATTAACAACTTTAATAATTATATTATCAATATCTTCTTCAATAATTAATTCAATATCGCTTTTATAATCCAACTGTTTTATTCCATGATAAATTGCATTTTCAAGTAAAGGTTGAATAGTAAATTTCAAAATCATGTGTTCTTTATCTAAATTGTTTGTGACTATTAAATTTAATTTGTCTCCATATCGTAACTTTTGTAATTCAATATAAGACTTAGATAAATTTATTTCATCACTAATAGAAATAAATTTAGAATGTCCACTTAGACTCAATCTAAAATATCTACCTAATAAACTTATAGCCTTTTCCAGTTTATCATCATCATAATCAATTGCCATAGATTGAATTGTTTCAAGTGTGTTATATAAAAAATGTGGTTTAATTTGTTCAAGCAATGCTTGATAATCACTATCTTTTTTTTCTTTTTCACTTCTTTCAATATCTTCAATAAGTTTATTTATTCTATTTATCATTTTATTATAGCTATCTTTTAAGTTAATAATTTCATACACATCTGATTCGATGTTTATTTCATTAAAATCATTTTTTATTGTAGACATTTTTAAAGAAAGCTCATTTATTGGAGTAATACTTTTCTTTATCTGTTTTCTTATTATACTTCTTGTTATAAAGTAAGATAATATTGCGATTAAAACCAAACTAAAATTAATGATGTATTGTGTCATTTTAAAATAAGTTATCGGTACATATATTTTTAAAACCCAATCAGGACTTTTATGTATTTTTGATTCATAAACATTATTTATTCCTGAAATATCACCACTTTTCATTACTTCATTATTATTTTTATCATCAATTTTTATTGGAAATTTAAATTCATCCGTTAAAGATATTACCTCATTAATATAATTAATATTTATTGCAGCACTTAAAATTTTATTTTCCTCTAGCCTTTTTAAAAAAATAACAATTTTTTCATCATTTTCTTTTGAAACAATAACATTAGACATTACAAAATCAAGATTATTATCTTTAAAATTTTTAAAATATTCCCTATTAGAAATATTAAAACTAACTCCTGTTGTAAGTTTAATATTCCCATCACTATCTGAAATACCTAGTGATTCATATTCTTTTGTAACATCATTTATCTTTTTTAAATTATATAAATTTTCTTCTAAATTTAACTTGCTATCATATAAATATGAGAGTCTATCAATTTCATCAATTTTATTAATTAAAAATTGTTCAATCTCGTTTTGTTTTGATATTAAAACTGTATTAATCAAGTTATTGAACTTACTACTAACAATTCCATTAAAAATGAAATATGAAAAACCAACAATAATAAATATTATTGTCATCAAAACAAAAAAGATAGGTTTTAAAATTACATTTTCTATTTTCTTCATATACACAAAAGGTAGTTTAATAACTACCTTTTACTTTACAATATTTTGACCAGCAATTCTACCAAATACGATTATATCAGTAATTGCATTTCCACCAAGTCTGTTTGTTCCATGGATTCCACCAGTTACTTCACCTGCGGCATATAATCCTTCAATTACATTACCTTTAGTGTCTAAAACTTGAGCCATTGTGTTGATTTTTAATCCACCCATTGTATGGTGAGCACTTGGAACAACCTTTTGAATATAATATGGTCCTTCTTTAATTGGTCTTAAAGCACCACCTTTATTAAATTCTTCGTCTTTTTCATCTTCAATTGATTTATTATAATCTTCGATTGTTTTTACAAATGTTTCTACATCTAAATTGTAGTGTTTTGCAGCATCTTCAAGAGTATCTGCAACATAAATTAAATCATCTTTTTTGAAGTTTTCAAATTCAACTTCATGCATTTTTGTCATATTTCCTACAGTTTCAATTTCTTGTCCCCATACTAAATAACCAACACTTCCACTTTGATCTAAAATTGCATTTGAAATATCATCACGTCTTCCCATTTCATTAACAAAACGTTTACCTTCTTGATTAAATAATAATGCACCATCAAATCTTGAATTAGCAACATAAGATATTATTCCAGTTAATGGATTACATGTTGGATAAACCTGGATATATTCCATTCCAACTACATCTGCGCCAACATTTTGAGCCATTATAATTCCATCACCTGTACTGCTGTTTGTAGCAGTTGACATAAATCTTTCATCATAATTTGAGTTATATTGTTTTCTCATTTCAACATTTGATGCAAATCCACCAGATGCAATAATTACACCTTTATTTGCATTAAACATTATTTCTTTTCCATTGTTTTTAGCTTTAACACCAACAATTTTGTTATCTTTTGTTTCAATTGATTCTGCTTGTGTATCATACATAACTTGAACACCAAGTTTATCTGTTACTGCAAGCATTTTGTTTATTAATTCAACACCTTTATTTCCTACAGGAATTAAGGCTCTTGCGACACTGTGACCACCAAATTGTTGAACCCTATCACTTAAAAATTCAACTTTTACATCATTTACTAACCATTCTGCAGCACTATTTGCATTATCTGCAAGAGTTCTTACAAGAGCTTCATCACCTTTATTATCCCCACCTTTTAAAGTGTCAGAGTAAAATAAATCAGCACTATCTTCAATATTTTTAGCAATTTGTTGTTTTGTTTGAGGAGCATTAATACCTCCCCCAGAGATTAATGTATTACCTCCAGCAGCTGGAGTTTTTTCTAATACGACAACACTTGCGCCTGCATTGGCAGCTTCTATGGCAGCACTTAAACCAGCTCCACCAGCACCAACAATTACTACATCAAATGTATATTCATCTTCTAATTCAGTTTTTACAGTTTCAATTTTCTTTTCATTTTTAAAATATTCTTCTGTTGCGCCAGCCTCAATTAAACCATTTCTAACTGCTTCAATTAAACCATTACTTGAATTTGTAGCACCTGATACAACGTCACAATTTGTACTGTTATTTTCAACAATCAATTTGATTATTGAATCCATTGCAACATCTCCCAAACCTTTTGTTTCAGCATGTTCTTTTAAAGTTATTCCTGCAATTTTTTTATCCTTTACACTAACTTCAACACTAATTGGCCCATTATTACCTTTTCCACTTCCAGTAAATGTTCCATCTTTTAAACCTTCATTTACAACTTTTTTCCCACAAGCCATTAAACTTAGTGACATTGTAAATACTACAAGTAATTTAAATAAATTTCTCATATATCCCTCCATATATGCTAATATTATCACATTCACAATCTATTTATTTTTTATTATCTTGCCATATTTTTTAATATATTGAACAAAAAAGACTTTAAATAATATTAAAGTCTTGGGTTATTTCACCATTATCTATTCTTATCAATCTATATTCCCCTCTTGCAACTCGTTCTAGATTGTGAGTACTGACAATTAATGTTTTATTGTTCTTATTGACATATTCATAAATCTTATTGATAAACTTTTTAGAAATTTCATTATTTAACGAGCTTGTAGGTTCATCTAAAATTATAATTTCTGGGTTATTAATTAAAGATCTAACAATCGCAACTCTTTGTTTTTCACCTCTAGATAATTCATCAACCCTCCTATAAAGTAGATGTTCAATCTCAAAAAAATCACTTATATTTTTTACCAGTTCTTTATGATTTTTTACATCTGCATAAAGTAATGGTATTTCTAAATTTTCAAAAACAGTTTCATCTTCTATTAATAAAAAATCTTGATATGTAGAAACGATAACTTTATTTCTATATCGTGATAATTTATCATTTTTTAATACTTTAATATTTTCACCATTAAAATTATATATTCCTTTATAGTTTAAATCTGCTAGTCCTATTATTTTTAATAAAGTACTTTTACCAGCACCACTATCCCCTATAATAATTACTTTTTCTCCTTTATTTATTTTTAAATTTATATTTTTTAGTGCAATTATTGATGGCTTTGATTTTTCAAATATTCTTTCAACATTACATAATTCAATCATACCTATCTCCTTTTAGGACGTTATAATATTTAGCTAGCTCTTTAATCATAATAAAATATACACTCATACATTGTATTACTAATATTAAATTAGATAATAGTATATTTTTTTGATAAAATTTGTAACTCAATATATTCACCAAAACAAAACAACTCATTATATACAATAAATTTCTAATACATATATTTTTAAATGTTTCTCCATACAATATATATATTTTGTATTCATCTAATTTTTTTACTACGAGATATTTAAAAATTATTTTTAATATTAGTAAATTGTATATAAAGTTTAAAAACATTAATATAAGTAAACTAAAATTAGTAAAAGATATTTTTGAATCATTTTCTATTAAATTTATATGTACATAATCAAATTTATTATAGTTTTCCAATTTATCATTTTTTTCTATTTTTATATTATTAAGAATAATTTTAAACTCTATTTTATTTATATTATTAATATTTTTTTCATCTATACTTATCAATTTAAAAGTTTTACAGTCACTAAAATTTATATAACTTTCTTCAAATTTAGAATTCTTTCGTGCTTCATTTAATAATTTAATTATTTTCTCTTTATTTTCTAAATCATTATAATCTTTGTTAGTTAAGCTGTAATCACCAATTAATTTAAGTTCACATTTATCAATATTTTTTATAAAACTATTTCTTAAAGGCTTGTTGAATAAATTTAAGAGTTCTTTTCTGTCTGTTTCATTTATATCATCTGCTGTTGTAAAATATGTTAAAATCTCATTTCTATTATTTATGTCTGCAGCAAGTGAATAATAAGTCGCAAGATAAATTATCGTTGTAAAAAAGAATATTGAACAAAGCAATATATACAACATTTTATCTTTAAATATATCTTTTTTTAAAAATAACAAATATTTCATCCTATATCACTCTCTATCTTTCTGTAAGATATAGTCTTAAAAATGAAATTGCTTGTTGATATAAATAACATATAAAATAAATAAATATTAAATATATTTTTATAATCCAAATAAATAATATTAGTACTATTTTTTAAAAATAACACTAATAAACAAATGATACTTAAAAATAACGATATGTTAAAAGTAAAGGTTAATATATGGTTTTTTAGAAAAATTTTATATGACTCTCCAAGTAAAAATCTAATTTTTTGTTTGTTTTCTTCACTTTTTATATTTATGATTAAAACTAAAAATATACTAAAGTTATTTATCAAACAAACTATTATCAAAAAAACATTTCTAAAACCACTTAGTAAGCTAAGTATAGTTTTAATAATACTCAAATGAGTATTTTCCTTTATCACGAATCCATCACTCAAAAGTATATCTGCAGCTTCTTTTTTATATTTACCAGATATATAAATGTCATTTATATTTTTTGTTTCATAAAAGAAATTTTTTATCTTAGGGACTTTAGTTTTTGATGGTAAATCTTCAGAATCAAAAAGACATACTATTGTATTCAAATCATATTTACATCCATCAGAAGTTTCAGCAACATTGATGTAAACATTTAAACTGTTTTTATAATCCTTTTTGCTAAAGTATCTATTCTCATCCCATATTACACTAAAATAGTTTAAAAACTTTCCAGTTACATCATAAATAGATAAATCATCATTATTTTTATAAGAAGCTAAAACTATTAAATCTTCATATTTTAAAAGTTTTTCCTTTGAAACAAATTCTATATTATTGGGATTATATAAATGTATATCATCAGCAAAAAAATACTTATCATAATACCCATTTTCATTAGGTAAAGTTAATTTAGCATGAATAAACAAGTTTGAAACTATTAATTGTATTGTAAATATTATACAAAAACAAAATATTCTAATATTGCTTTTAAGCATTTATTTATCCAGTTTATTATTTATTGAAAATGGGAAAGCATTTCCGGGTAATGTGATTGTTTCTACTTTACATTTAACGGTAGATTTTTTATTACTAAAATTCCATTTATCTTCAACAACGACATCTTTTACAACTGTATTTATGCCATCAGCATATGCCTCCAAAACTGTTATAGTACCCTGAACATCATAAGTTAGCTTTATCATTGTTGCAAATTTCCTTTTTCCTTCGCTCCAAAATGGTTCATTTCCATTAATAGAAACTGTCCCATAATATTTATCAGCCCAAGGTTCATCACCATGCTCACTTCTCGCCCAAGTATTTGATGTAAATTTCCACATTGAAACTTTAGCAAAAACATTTATTATAAAAAAGCTAATAATAAAGACTAAATACAAACATATTTTTTTCATATCGTTTCCTCCTTTGCATATTTTATCTATGTTAAAGTATTGAATCTTATCTTACTAGCATTATATAACAAACAGCAAAAAAAGTAAACGCTTACATATGGAATAACCTCTAATTTTAAAAAATTAAAAGTTATATTAATCCTAATATAAATACAACTATCAAAAGTATCGGTAATACATACTTCAAATAAAATTTCATCCACTTTTGTAGTTTCATTCCTTTTCCTGTATTTGCTTCTTGTGTGAAATTATCGTATCCCCAACCATATTTACTAGTACAGAAAATTAAAAATATTAATGATCCAAGCGGTAATAGTATATTACTCACCAAATAATCTTCTAAATCTAAAATAGTACTTCCCACACCTAATGGTTGAATATTGCTTAATAAATTAAAACCTAATGCACATGGTAAAGAAAGTACAATCAATAAAATCATATTAATATAACATGCTTTCTTTCTACTTATTTTAAATAAATCCATACAGCATGAAATAATATTTTCAAATACTGCTAGAACAGTTGAATATGCTGCAAAAAGCATAAACAAGAAAAAAAGTGATCCCCACAATCTTCCTGCAACAAGATTATTAAAAACATTAGGTAATGTGATAAACAACAAACTAGGTCCACTATCAACATTAATGTTGTATGCAAAACAAGCAGGAAATATAATTAGTCCAGAACAAAGCGCAACAAATGTATCTAAAACTGCAACATTAACTGACTCATTTAATAGTGAATGTTTTTTATCAATATAGCTTCCAAATATTGCCATTGCTCCAATACCCAAACTAAGTGTAAAAAAAGATTGAGTCATTGCTCTAATGATTACATTTAAAATCCCAATTTCTTTAACTTTATTAAAATCAGGTTTTAAATAAAATATTAAACCTTCCATACCACCTTTTAAAAATATACTATTTATTGCAAGAGTTAACATTAATACTATAAGTAAAACCATCATTACTTTTGTTACTTTTTCTAAACCTTTTACAAGTCCAACTGAAATAATCAAAAAACCACTGATAATAACAGTAATTGTACATATTAGCATCGCTTTATAATCTAAAAGCATATTTGTAAAAAAACTTACTGTTTGATTGCTATCTAATCCTATATATAACCCTGTAATTGATGCATATAAATAATAAAGCATCCACCCAGTAACAACAGTATAAAACATCATTAACAAATAATTCGCAAACATACAAACATATCCATGTATGTGCCATTTATGATTTGGTTTTTGTAAAACCTGATAAAGTTTAACAGGGCTTTTTTGTGCTGCTCTACCCATTGAAAACTCCATTGTTAAAATTGGGACACCAAAAATTAATAAAAACAACAAATAAAATAAAACAAAAGCTCCCCCACCATATTGTCCAACAACATATGGAAACTTCCAAACATTCCCAATACCAATTGCACAACCTGCACTAAGTAAAATAAATCCCAATCTGGAAGCTAATTTTTCTCTTTCCATATAAACACCCCTTAATTGCTTTATTATATATTAATTTAAATAAAAAAATCTAGATAACTAGATTTTATTTCAAATTCGTTTTTAAACTATTTATTTCATTTTCAACGTGTGACTTTAATTCTTCTTTTGGAAAAAATAATGAATTATATGCAAAAATTGAAACTCCATGACAGCTCATGTTAACTGCATCCATATATTGTTTTGATAAAATATCACTATTATTAATCCATTCATCTTTTCCATCACCAGCATAACTATCTTCAACTCCAATTTTATATCCAGCAAGTCCTACAATAAGTTTTACATCGCTATCTAATACAACATTTTTCCATTCTTCAAGAGTTTTTAAATATGGTTTTGTTGGATGGTCATATCCCCAATATATTTGTGGAATCAAATAATCAACTATTCCTGTATCCACCCACATATTAAAATCACCATATATTGTATTTATTGAGTATTCCATATTACCAGAAGGACTAATACCAAAAATGAGATTTTTCTTTTTTACACTTTGATTTATTAAAGAAACCATTTCATTTACATTGTTTTTTCTAAATTCTGCAACATCACATCCAGTACATAAAACTTCACTATCAAAACTTTCATCTGCATTTTCTGGATAAAAATAATCATCCATATGTATTCCATCAACTTTATAGTTTGAAGTGATTTCATCAACAACACTTACAATTAAATCTTTTACTTCTTTATATGCAGGATTTAAATAATATCTATCATTAACCATTTTTATATAAGGTTTATTTTCATTTATCCATTTTTTTACTATAAAATCATCATTCAAATTATTTACTTCTTCTGTTTTAATAGACCTCATCGGATTTATCCAAGCTTCCACCCTTATTCCCTTCTTATGAGCTTCATTAATAAATATTTCTAATGGATCATACTCAACATTAGGTAATATTTGTGTTTTAGGATATATTTTTGATTCATAAAATGCGTCTGTAAAAGAAACTGCATGAACATATATTGTATTAAATTTTAAATTGTATATATTTGTAACAATATCTTTTGCTTTCTTAGTAAATTCTTTCTTATCTAGATTTTGCATATAATCTCTATAATCAATATAACTAAACCAAATACTCCTAATTTCTGTATTATAAAAATTAGGAACTTCAACTTTTTTAAGCATAAAGCATCCCCCTAATAAAAATAATGACATTAAAAAAACTATGAATTTTTTCATAGTTTAATTATACATTTTTAAAAAGAAATTGTAATTACTATTTACCCCTACCTTTTAAATACATTGCAAGTATCGCAATATCTGCTGGATTTACTCCTGAAATCCTTGAAGCTTGTCCTATAGTTAAAGGCTTTATCTTATTTAGTTTTTGTCTTCCTTCTAAAGATAAATTATCAATATTGTCATAATTTAAATCACTTGGTAATTTAACTTTATCCATTTCTAATAATTTTTGTGCTTCTTTTTTTGCTTTAACAATATACCCTTCATATTTAACTTCAATATCTACTTGTTTTCCTATTTCATCATCAATTTCAAAATCTAAATACTTTTTAATATTTTCACAGGTAATAAGAGGTCTTTTTATTAAATCATAGCCACTAATTCCATCGCTTAATCTTTCATAATCCAAACTTTCTAACAACTCATTAACTTCACTATTTACTGAAAATCTAATATTTCTTAAACGCTCTTTAATATCATTTATTTTTTCAATCTTCTCTTTAAACAAATTGTAGCTTTCTTCACTAATTAGTTTTAAATCATAAGCTTTTTGAGTCAATCTTTGATCAGCATTGTCATGTCTTAATAATAATCTAAATTCTGCACGAGAAGTAAGTAAACGATATGGTTCATTAGTTCCTTTTGTAACTAAATCATCAATCATAACCCCAATATACGCTTCATCTCTAGATAAAATAAATGGCATTTCTCCTCTAAGTTTCATTATCGCATTAATTCCAGCCATTAAGCCTTGTCCTGCAGCCTCTTCATAACCAGATGTCCCATTTATTTGACCAGCAGTAAATAAATTTTCTATTATTTTATTTTCCATTGAAGGTTTCATTTGTAATGGATCAATCGCATCATATTCAATTGCATAAGCATACTTACTTATTACTGCATTTTCTAAACCTGGTAATGTTTTAAGCATTCTTTCTTGTACATCTTTTGGTAAAGAAGATGAAAAACCTTGAACATAAGTTGTATCTAAGCTAAGTGATTCAGGCTCTAAAAACAGTTGATGTCTTGGCTTATCGTTAAATCTTACAAGTTTATCTTCAATAGAAGGACAATATCTTGGACCAACCCCTTTAACAACTCCCGAATACATACTTGATTTATTTAAATTATCCATAATGATTTTATGTGTTTCATCATTAGTATATGTTAAATAACAAGCAACTTGTTTTTCAAACGGTAAAATTTCTTTTGTTTTGTTACTGAAACAAACAAATTCATCACTTCCTGGTTGATATTCTGTTTTTGAAAAATCAATCGTATTTGTCAAAACTCTAGGTGGAGTACCTGTTTTTAATCTAAATAATTTTAACCCAGCATCAATCAACGATTTAGATAACTCGTTTGTCGTAGGCTCATTGTCAGGTCCACCACTTACAACATCTGAAGAAATCATATTAACAGACGCCATATAAGTACCAGTTGTTAAAATAACAATTTTACTTTTTAATATTGAACCATCACTAAATTTTATTCCTTCCACTTTTGAATCAACAATATTTAATCCAGTTACCATACCTTCAATAACTGTTAAATTTTCTTGGTTTAAAACTGTTTTTTGCATGTATTTTGCATATTCAATTTTATCTGATTGAACTCTAAGTGCTCTAACACCTGGACCTTTATTAGTATTTAATATTTTAAATTGCAGTGCTGTTTTATCAGCAGTTATACCCATTTGACCACCAAGCGCATCAATTTCTCTTACAACTATACCCTTTGCTGGTCCACCAACTGATGGATTACATGGCATTTTACCAATATTTTCAATTGATAAACTTATCAAAGCTGTTTTAATATTATTTCTTGCACAAATTAAAGAAGCTTCAATTCCTGCGTGTCCTCCACCAACTACTATTACATCATAATTTATCATCGTTTATTTCCCTTAAAATTTTTTCACTTTCAAATTTAATATCTATATCTGATACAATCTTAAATTTTACAACTATATTAGACAAATTTAAATAATATTTCAAAATTATAATATGCCCTATCAACATTTTAAATTTTTCATCATAGTTTTTACTATTACAAATAAAAGGTAATGCGATAGTTAAAACTTTATCTTTTATATTGTAATATTCTATCCTGTTTTCTTTTAATAGACTAAAATTTTCTAATCTACTTAAAAGTGAATGTGCTTTTTTTATATTAACTTTTTTCAAAGTATTAAATTTATCAACAATTAAATTCAATTCATGAATAATCTTTGAGTTTTCAATTATGTCTTCTTCTGTTTTATTTGCAGCAATACTCCAAATATCAATTATTCCATTTTCTAATATTTTTGAAGTTATATCTTGATTTTTATCTAGATATGTATAACTTACAAGATGATTCGATAATTCAAAATTAAAATCACTTAATAATATTTCATTTTGAAAAAATACGACTTCTTCTAAATAAATGTTACTTAAATATTTAATTTTACCTTCTGAATTTTTAATTACATATTCATTAAATTCTTCATAATTTGAAAAACCATTTTTCTTTTCATATCTTTGCCATACTTGTTTTACTGGTAGTTTATTTATTTCTTTACATCTACCATATCCAACTATCGCTTTTTCTTTTTGTTTACTTCTACCTCTTGTTAGAAAAAACAATAAATCTCCTTGTTTAAAATTTGTAAACCCTTTGGTAGAATAACGCCAAAAATTTATGGAACTATTTCCATTTATTCTATGAAATTCAAGTATTTTGTTATCCGCAACATAAGCTATTGATGACATATATTTTTCCCTTATTTATTATAATGTTATCATATTTTCATCTATTGTGCTTAACATAAAATTGAGTTATAAATATATATGTTAAATAACAAATTGTTGGAGGAAATATGAACAATAACATTAACAAGAGTTTTTCAATAAACTTTAAAAAAATTGGTTTAGTTATTATAGTTTTACTATGTGGTTTTTCAGCATTAAAATCATTTAAAACAGTGGAAACTGGTCAAGTTGCAGTTGTTTCACGTCTTGGAAAATTAAATAGAATTGAAGGTGAAGGTGCTTTCTTCATTATTCCATTTATTGAAAAAGCAACTCTACTTACTATAAGAGAAAACACTTATTATTTTGAAAAAGGTTATGACTTAGACAAAGGAACTTCTCTAGAAGTTTCTACAAAAGATATGCAAACAATAAATGTTGAATTAAGTGTACAAGTTAGTATTACTGATCCAGAAAAACTTTATCGCTCTTTTAGAAGTGAATACCCTTCACAACTTATTAATCCACGAACAAGAGAAATTGTTCAATCTACGGTCTCAAAATATACAATAGAAGAATTTGTAAGTAAAAGAGCTGAAATTTCTTCTATAATTTATGAAGATTTAAAAGACGATTTAGAAAAATATGGTATTTTATTATCTAATATTTCTATTACAAACCATGATTTTAGTGATGAATATGAAAGTGCAGTAGAGCAAAAGAAAGTAGCTGAACAATCTGTTGAAAGAGCAAAAGCTGAACAAGAAAAATTATTAATTGAACAAGAAAATAAAGTTAAGCTAGCTGAATTAGAATTAAAACAAAAAGAAATCGAAGCTCAAGCAAATAAAATTGAAACTGAATCATTAAGTGATGCTTTATTAAGAAAAATGACAATTCAAAAATGGGATGGCAAATTACCTACTGTAACAGATAGTAATTCATCTATTATTCTAGATAGTTTAAACGCTGAGTAAATTCAGCGTTTAATTTTTTTAGGAGGTTTTTTTATGAAAATGACAATAAAAGGATTATCAAATATTTCTGGTTTAAGTATTGACACAATACGTCATTATACAAACATTGGATTATTACACCCTATTAGAAATGAAAAGAATAACTACTATTACTACAGAGATATCGATTTAAGACGGCTTATGCTTGTTGTTAACTATAAATCTTTTGGCTTTCCTTTAAGCAAATGTAAAAAGCTACTTGATTTATCACAAGTTAATGATTTTGAAACAGAAATCAATCAAATCATTTCTGATATAGAAATTAAAGAATTATTTTTAGAATATTCAATGGTGGAAGCCACAATTTTTAAAAATAGCCTGCAAATAATAACCAAAAAAGTTGACTATAATATTTTTTATAGAGAGAGTTACTATCTTTATACTGTACTATTTGACAAATATGATGGGGTATTAAATAAATCTTCAACTTATGATGATCAAATTGTTAAAAAACTTATTGAATATATGCCAATAACTCGTCATTACAGAAAAATCAATTTAGAAAATTTCATTGATAATACTACTATAAATCATGAGCTTGGCATTATGATACCCGCAAAATTAATTGATAAACTTGGCTTTGATAAAAATAACTTCATTTATTTTGAAGAAGGAAAATATATTGAGTTTATAGTAGAGAAAAAAGATAACGAAATATTTGATAAAAAACTAATTGACCCATATATGAATAAAGTTACATCATTAGGTTATAAAACTGGTAACCATATTTTAAGTTATATGGTCATGAGTTTAAATTCTTCTGAAAGAATAAATTTTCATAGTATTTCTTTTAAAATATACGATTGACTATTGGGTTACACCATGGTTTACCATTTAAATGTCAATATAATCACAAGGAGGGAAAGATGAAAAAGACATTTAAATTTATTTTGACAATACTATTATGTTTTTCAATTTTAGGTTGTCAAAGTAACACAAAAACTGATTTGAATAAAAAATTTGAATCAGGAACATTTGAGGGTGTTGCTAAAGGTAATGGTGGTGATGTTGTTGTTAATGTTACATTTTCAGAATCAAGCATTGATAATATCGAAATTACAAAACACAATGAAACACCTGGTATTGCAGATCCTGCATTAGAAAAAATACCTGCACAGATCATTCAAAATCAATCGTTAAATGTAGATGTAATATCTGGTGCAACTTACACAAGTAATGCAATTATTGAAGCAGTAAAACAATGTATCGAAAAAGCAGGTGGTGATGTTTCTTCTTTTTTAAGTAAAACATCAGAGAAAAAAGGACCAAAAGAAGATATTATCAAAAATGTTGAAGTTGTAGTTGTTGGTGCTGGAGGTGCTGGATTAGCCGCAGCTGTTAGTGCTAGTGAAAACGGTGCAAAAGATATAATTGTTATAGAAAAAGGTTCTGCAATTGGTGGTAATACTTTACGTGCTGGGGGCGGTTATAACGCTGTTGATGAATCACGACAATCAGCATTAAAAATGGATGATAGTCAAATTGTTGAATTACAAAACATTTTAAATACTGATACAAGTACAATAGAAAAGGAATATCAAGAATCATTTGATATACTAAAAAAACAAATACAAGAATATTTAAAAACAGATAAGTCAAAACTATTTGATTCAATTGAATTACATACATATCAAACATACAAAGGAGGATTAAGAGAAGGCTTAGATAAAACAAAAATATTTGGTAACTATACTTTAGTTAATGTATTAACATCTCAATCATTAGATGCTTTAAATTGGTTAGTTTCTCATGATGAAAGTACAAAAATTTCTGATGAAGTTGGTACTGTATTAGGAGGTTTGTGGCCAAGATGCCATGGTTTAAGTACTAGTGTTGGTCATGGTTTTATTAATCCATTAAAAAATGCTCTTGATAAAACAAATACAGAAATAATGCTTGATACTCGTGGTGAACATTTGATAATGAAAGATGGAATTGTCAGTGGTGTAACTGCAACACAATCTGATGGAACAAAGGTAACAATCAATGCAAGCAAAGGCGTTATTCTAGCAACTGGTGGTTTTGGTGCAAACCCTGAAATGGCTATGGAATATGATAACTACTGGGGAATACTACACAAAAACATGAAAACAACAAATTCTACTTTATTAACTGGTGATGGAATAAATATGGCACTTGAAGTTAATGCAAATCTTGTTGGAATGGGATATATACAATTAATGCCAAGTTCTTCCCCAAGAGATGGCTCATTAGGTTTAGGATTATGGACAAGTGCTGAAAATCAAGTTTTTGTTAATAAAGAAGGTAAAAGATTTGTTTCTGAATATGAATCTAGAGATGTTTTAGCTAAAGCTGCATTAAACCAAACTGATTCAATGTTTTACATAATATGTGACCAAGAAAGTGCTGGTAACCCTGAAATGGGTGGTCAAAACTTCTGGGGAAATTCTATTGATGACATGATTAAAAATAATGATGTTTACACTGCAGATACAATTGAAGAATTGGCTGAAAAAATAGGAATAGATCCTGCAGCATTAAAAGAAACCATTGATAAATACAATAGCTATACTGAAACACAAGTTGATACTGAATTTAACAAAGTTAAAATCGGAAGTAAAATTGATGTTGGACCATTCTG
This sequence comes from Erysipelotrichaceae bacterium, assembly GCA_022772735.1. Lineage (GTDB taxonomy): Bacteria > Bacillota_I > Bacilli_A > Erysipelotrichales > Erysipelotrichaceae > UBA9076. The sequence goes on along the minus strand of JALEZD010000019.1, from coordinate 41,273 downwards.
GGCAACCCCTAGAACACCATCAATACATCATACTATGGGTGGAGTAAATATTAATGAAAAAGCTCAAGTATTAGATAAAGACGGTAATATAATTAAAGGTTTATATGCCGCAGGTGAAGTTACTGGAGGAATACATGCTGGTAATAGAGTTGGTGGAAATGCACTTCCTGATATAATTGTTTTTGGTAGAATTGCTGGAAAATCAATTATGGAATAATAAAAAATGACAATTTTCTAAACAATAGAAAGTTGTCATTTTAATTTACTTTTTAAAATAACCCATATGTTTCTTTATTTTCATCAATCCCCATTGATAATGCTGCTGGTTTCTCAGGTAACCCAGGCATAGTCATAATATTCCCTGTATAAACAACTATAAATCCTGCCCCAGCAGATATACTTATGTTTTTTACATTAATTTCAAAATCAATTGGTCTACCAATTAATTTGGGATTATCACTTAATGACAATGGGGTTTTTGCCATACATATAGGCAGCTTATTAAATTTATTTTCAAATTCATTTATTTTGTTTAACGCTTCTTCACTATAATTAACTTTTGTTGCACCATAAATATTTAATGCAATCTTATTTATTTTATCTTTAATACTATCCTCTAATTCATATACAAATTTGAAATCATTATCAATATTACACTTTTCAATAACATTTTGTGCCAATTCAATCATACCTGCACCACCTTTTTCCCATCCTTCACAAATTTCAAATGAGAAACCTGATTGATGGCAAAGTTGTTTAAAAGTTTCAATTTCTTTATCAGTATCTTTATAAAATTTGTTCAATGCAACAACATAAGGTAAATTGAATTGTTTAATATTTTCAACATGCTTTTTTAAGTTTTCAAATCCACCTGTTAAACTTTCAACATCTTCTATATCCTCAATTAGTCCTCCATGCATTTTTAAAGCTCTAATTGTTGCAACAATAACAACTGCATTTGGCTTTATCTTGGAAATTCTACATTTAATATCCAAAAACTTTTCTGCACCAAGATCACCACCAAAGCCTGCTTCTGTAACAACATAATCCGCAAGTTTTAATGCTGTTTTTGTTGCAATAATAGAATTACATCCATGTGCAATATTCGCAAAAGGTCCTCCATGCATAAAAACAGGTGTATGTTCTAATGTTTGAACTAAATTAGGTTTTAGGGCATCTTTCATAATTATTGATAATGCCCCACTGACTCCTAAATCTTCAATAGTAACTTCTTTACCATCAAAGGTATATGCAACAATACACTTTTTAACTTTTTCCTCAAACTCAAAAATATCCTTTGATAAGCAAAGTATTGCCATTATTTCTGTTGCAACAGTTATTACAAATCCGTCTTTTCTTTCAATACCATTTGTTTTTTTATTTTGAGCAATAGTAATTTCTCTTAATGTTCTATCGTTCATATCTAAACATCTTTTCCATACAATTTTTTCTGGATTAATGTTTAAACTATTACCTTGATAAATATGATTATCTAAAATTGCAGAAACTAAATTATTTGCAGTAGTTATTGCATGCATATCACCTGTAAAATGTAAATTTATATCTTCCATAGGAACAACTTGAGAATATCCTCCTCCTGTTGCACCACCTTTTAAACCAAAAACAGGTCCTAAAGATGGTTCTCTTAAACATGCGATTACATCTTTATTTATTTTATTTAAACCATCTGCTAAACCAATTGTTATAGTTGACTTTCCTTCTCCTGCTTTTGTCGGATTAATTGCAGTTACTAAAATCAATTTACCATCTTTATTATCTTTTATTATTTCAAAAATATCATTGTCTATTTTTGCTTTATAGTTACCATATTTTTCTAAATACTTTTCAGGAATATTAATTTTTTTTGCAATTACATCTATTAATTCCATTTTATTAGCTTTTGCAATTAGTAAATCATTATTCATCATATCACCTACATCTTTTTTCTACCTTCTAAAGCTTTAATTAAGGTTAATTCATCTGCATAGTCCAAATGTCCACCCATAGGTATTCCATGTGCAATTCTTGTAGTAAGAATATTTTTAGATGACAGTAATTTATCAAGATATAATGCAGTTGTTTCTCCTTCCAATGTAGGATTTGTCGCAATAATAACTTCTTCAGCGTCATCTACTCTATCTAATAAACTTTTTATATTTAAGTCTTCAGGTAAAATACCTTTAGTTTGTGAAATTAAACCTTTTAAAACATGATATACCCCATGATATTCTAAAGTTTTTTCTAATGCAATTACATCTTTGCTTGATTGAACAACTAAAATCTGTTTTTTATTTCTTGTTTTATCCCTACAAACTAAACATTCTTCATCTTCACATAAATTACCACAAATTTTACATTCATGTATTTTAGTTTTTATATCTTTAAGTGCTTCAATAAATCTTGTGATTTCTTCTTCATCTTTTTCAATCATTAATAAAGCATATCTTTCTGCTGTTTTACTGCCAACTCCTGGCAACATCATAAAACAGTCAATCAACTTAGTTAAAGTTTCAGGATACATTAAAATATCCCAGGAATACTAATTCCACCTGTAACAGATTTCATTTTTGAATCTCTTGTTTCATTAGAATTTTTTATTGCATTATTAAATGCAATTAACAATAAATCTTGTAACATTTCCTTGTTTTCTTTATCTAATAATTCATCTTTTATATCAATACTTAAAACTTCATTTTTACCATTAATAACCACCTTTACACCATCACCACCAGCTAAACCTTCAAAATTTGATTCAGCTAATTCTTTTTCAATTTTTCCTAATTGATTTTGCATTTTTTGAGCTTGTTGCATTAATCTTGTTAAATCCATTTTATTTTTCCTCCTCAATAATTTCTATATTTTCTTTTCCAAACAAATCATAAAGCTTTTCTAAATCACTTTCATCTTCTTTTTTTTCAATAATGTGTTTTTTTATTAATAACGGATTAGGTAATGTATTTTCTTTTTTTCTACTCATAAAAAGTTCAGATACTCTTTGTTGTTGTAAATCACTTATACCATAAATCATTTTATCAATATTTAATTTGTTTTTTATAAATTCATATAATTCTATATTCATAGATGTATCATTTAAATTATTTATGATTGATTCAATTGAACCTGTAACTATTACACAATCTTTACCACTTGCGAATACTTTTGTTTTATTTAAAATATTCACATATTTTGCACTTTCCATTTCAAATCTATAATTATTCAACATTGAAAATAAATAAGTATCTTGTTTTTTATTTTCTTTATCACATTGAACTAATAATTGTAATATTGTTTCATCATCAAATACTAATTGTTTATTTGACAAATCCACTTTAGTTTCTTCATGGATTATTTCTTCTTGTTTTATAATTGGCTTTTCTTCTTTTGACTTATTTGCTACTTCTAAACTGTTTTTTATGCTTAATAGTTTTAAACAAGCAACTTCAAAGTAATTATAAACATTTACTGCATTTACATAAGATTCACTTGTTTTCATAAGTATATCTATCATACTTAAAAGTTCGTCAGAGTTATAAAGAGATAAGATTTTTTTTGCAATATCTTCATCTATAAATCTCAAAAGATTTTTATCATTTGAATAAGCGTATATTATAGTTTCTTTAAATATTTCTATTAATTCACTGCCTAATTTTTTAAAATCTACCCCTCTAATATTCATTTCTTTTAATGTTTCAAGAAGCTTTTTTGTATTCTTATTTGCAATATCTAAAATAATATTAAACTTATCTTCTACTGTTGTTAAACCATATAGTATTTTAACATCATCACCTGTTATAATTCCATTTGAATATGCAACACATTGATCTAAAATACTTAAAGCATCCCTCATACCCCCACTCGCAAGTGTTGATATTAAATTTTTTGCTTCTTCGTTTATTTCAATATTTTCTTTTTCAGCAATTATTTCTATTCGTTTTATAATAAATTCTTTTTCTACTTTCAAAAAATCATATCTTTGACATCTAGAAATAATTGTTGGTAAAACCTTATGTGGTTCTGTAGTTGCTAAAATAAAAATAACATACTCAGGAGGTTCTTCAAGAGTTTTTAATAACGCATTAAACGCTCCTTTTGAAAGCATATGAACTTCATCAATTATATAAACCTTATATTTAGAATTAATGGGTGAATATTTTAAATTCTCAATTATATCTCTTATTTCATCAACACCATTATTACTAGCTGCATCCATCTCTATAATATCCGGATTAACACCTTCATCACTTTGTATACAATTTTCACACTTATTACAAGGTTTAATATCACTTAAACAATTCACACTTTTCGCAAATATTTTTGCAACACTTGTTTTTCCAGTACCTCTTGTTCCACAAAACAAATAAGCATGTGCAATCTTATTTTCTTCAATCGCATGTTTTAATGTTTTAATTATATAATCTTGTCCAACAACTTCTTCAAAATTTTTTGGTCTATATTTTCTATATAATGCTTTATATGCCATTGTTTGTTCTCCTGCTGAATAATTATACCAAAAACTACCAATATTTCATATTCTCAAATTAAAATGAATTAAATAAAAAATGAGTTTACAACAACCCATTTTATAGATAAATTTAATTTATATTGTTCTTATATAACATTAAATTTTATTTTTGAAAACAAACTTTAATAATTACTTATCACTTTTTCTTTTTTCTTTAAAAAAATCCCTTAGTATTTTTCCACATTCTTCTTTTAAAACACCACCAACAACATTAGGATAATGATTTAAATTTTTAACTTCATTTAGATTAAAATTACTTCCATAACTTCCACCTTTTTTATCATATGCGCCAAAATAAACATTTTTAATTCTTGATTGCATTATTGCACCTGCGCACATTGGACAAGGTTCTAAAGTTACGTATAAATCACAATCATTTAATTGCCAAGAATTTAATTTTTCACATGCTTTGTTTATCGCAATAATTTCTGCATGCGCTGTAGATTGTTTACTTGTATGCCTTAAATTATATCCATATGAAATAATTTCATCATCTTTTACAATTACGCAACCTATAGGGACTTCATCACAACTTTTTGCGATTTCTGCCTGTTTTAAAGCAAATTCCATGTACTCTATTTTCATTTTAATATCACCTAAATAAAATGGTACACACAAGTAGAGGTTTGTATGGCTGCTATCTTCCGATCCTGACCAAGTTCTATACATACTTGTTGTACCATAGGTATTATAACTAAATTACAAAATTAATTCAACACACTAATAGTTTCAAAAACTAAATTGATTCAATATATTTTTTATTTGAAATATCCCAATATTTTAAATAAACATAATTTTCATCTTTAAAATTCATTTGATACATTCTAAATGTAACTAAAATATTTTTTGGTTGCCAATTTTCTTCATAAGAGTATTTATATTTCATTCCTAATTTTTTCATAACATTTCCACTATGAATATTATTTACATCATGTGTTGCAGTTATAAAAGGTATCCCTAAACTTTTTATAAACTCTATAACCTTAATACACGCTTCACTTGTTATACCTTTATTCCAATATTTTTTCAAAAGACCATAACCAAAATCGTAACTATCCTCTGTTAAAACATTTATATATCCTATAGGAATATTATTTTCTTTTAAACATATCGCAAAACTATATTTATTTTTACTTTCAACATAATTTTTGTTATAAAACAATAAAGCATCTTCTTTTGTCTTTAATGGAAACCAAGGTAAATATTTATTTACTTCTAAATCACTAAATATTTCAAATATATAATCTAGATCGCTTTCATTAAAACTGCGTATTATTAATCTTTCTGTTTCTAAAACAATTTGTTTCACGTGAAACATTATCCTATCTTTTGTTTATTGCCCATATATGGTCTTAATGCTTCAGGAATATTTACACTTCCATCTTCATTTAAATTATTTTCTAAAAATGCAATTAACATTCTTGGAGGTGCTACGACTGTATTATTTAAAGTATGCGCAAAATATTTTCCATTTTCACCATTAACTCTTATCCCAAGTCTTCTAGCCTGTGCATCACCCAAATTAGAACAACTTCCTATTTCAAAGTATTTCTTTTGTCTTGGTGACCATGCCTCAACATCACAACTTTTTACTTTTAAATCTGCCAAATCACCTGAACAACACTCTAATGTTCTAACTGGTATATCCAAAGTTCTAAAGAAATCTACAGTATTTTTCCACAATTGATTGTACCAATACATAGAATCTTCTGGTTTACATACAACAATCATTTCTTGTTTTTCAAATTGATGAATTCTATAAACTCCTCTTTCTTCTATTCCATGTGCACCAACTTCTTTTCTAAAACACGGAGAATAACTTGTTAATGTTTGAGGCAAAGTATTTTCATTGATAATTGTATCAATATATTTTCCAATCATTGAATGTTCACTTGTACCAATCAAATATAAATCTTCACCTTCAATTTTATACATCATATTTTCCATTTCTGAAAAACTCATAACTCCGGTTACTATATTGCTATGTATCATATATGGAGGTATTACATATGTAAAACCTCTATCAATCATAAAATCTCTTGCATAAGATAAAATTGCAGAATGTAATCTAGCTACATCACCCATTAAATAGTAAAATCCATTACCACTTGTTTTTCTTGCAGCATCTAAATCTATGCCATTTAGTCTTTCCATAATATCTGTGTGATATGGAACATCAAAACTTTTTAAAAGTGGTTCTCCAAATTTTTCAATTTCTACATTTTCGCTGTCATCTTTACCAATTGGAACACTCTCATCAATTATATTTGGTATAACCAACATTCTATTTTTTATTTCTTTTGATAAATGCTCTTCTTCAACTTCTAATTTTTCAATTTCACTATTAATTTCGCTTATTCTTGATTTTATCAATTCTGCTTCTTCTTTTTTACCTTCTCTCATAAGTAATCCAATGTTTTTTGAACTGCTATTTCTCTCAGATCTAAGGTCATCAGCTTTAGTTTTTGTAAGTCTATATTTACTATCTAGTTCAATAACTTCATCCACTAAGTTTAGTTTGCTATCTTGAAATTTCTTTTTTATGTTTTCTTTAACTAAATCCGGATTTTCTCTTATCAATTTAATATCTAACATGTACTTCTCCTCCAAATAAAAAATCCCTATATAAATAGGGACGATATAACCCGTGTTGCCACCCTTATTATTAAATTGTTTCACGTGAAACAATTTAATCACTCAATACATATAACGGATGCCCCGTGAAGTTTTACTTCAACTCAAAGGTAGATTTCAATACAATTAATTAATGATTTGCACCAAACATCATTTCTCTAAAAATTACATGTATTTACTTAGCCTTTTTCATAGCTTTGTATTGCTATTTTAAAAGATTTGTAACTAAATTGTCAATATTACATGGTATAATTTGATAAAATGAGGAAAGTTTAATGAAAAAAATACTATTAATTTTATTTTCAATAATATTTATCTTGGGATGCCAAAATAAAAATATAAAAAACGAAACTGTCGAACTAACAAATGAAGAAAAAATTTTACTAATGATTAACCAGTGTATTGATGATTATAATTCAAATTTAATAAAAGATAGAGAAGTTGAGTGGAATACTACAATTAAACCATTACCAATAAATGTTGAAAATATAAAAAATATTACTTCACTTAAGGAATTAAAAGAAATAAATCCACAAAATAAAATTACAAGTGCTGTTTATATTGGAACATATGATATTGGTGATTATAATATGGTATTTGAAATTTTTAATTATGGAAATAATTTTTGGTTAAATGGAGAAGTGAATTTTGAAGTTAAACTAGAAACAATAAAAATAGATAATCCTCAATTCTCTGAAATAAAGAAAACATTAGACAATCTATTAGAATATAATATAGAAACTTTTGCATATCTTTATGGCGTTGGTATTCAACTTGGTAAAGAAAGTGAAACTGATAAAGGATTCTACACAGTTGAAAATAATGGTAATTACACATTTAATAGTATATCTGATATAAAACAAAAAGTAGAAAGTATTTTTACGACTGAATTTCTTGAAAAATATTATAATATTGCATTTAATAGTGAAGATCCTATTTTTAAAGAAATTGATGGTAAATTGTATTGTTATGAAACAGATACGACTATAGCTGAAAGTTTACCTTATGATACATCAAGAATTATTGCAACAAAAGAAGAAAATAATAATTTGTTGATTGATTTAGTTATTACTTTTGATCAAGATGTATCAAATGAATTACAAAGAATTATTTTAGTTAAAACTGAAAATGGTTATAGGTTAAATAATACTTATTAAATATTAAATTTTTCTTTGATAACACTAATTACTCCAAACTCATCATTAGAAGGTGCAATATATTTTGCAACTTCTTTTATTTGTGGATGAGCATTTTCCATAGCATATGTTTCACTAGAAACGCTGTACATCTCTAAATCATTTAAATAATCTCCAAAAATCATAATTTCATCATTTTTTAAATTAAACTCTTCTTTTAACAAATTTATTGCTTCACCTTTATTTATATTCAAATCAAAAACATCTAACCATTCAAAACTAGAAACAGTAACACTATAATCTTTTGAATACTTTGATAAATGAGGATATACATTTTTTTCAGTTCCATCCAAATTAAAAATTGCAATCTTGCAAATTTCATCATCAATATCTTCAAAATTACTAATTATTTCAATCTTGCTATAATATTCTCTAAAATGCTTTTCAATAAAATCATCAATACTTTTTGTATATGATGATTTTTTACCTGAAATAATAACATGTGTGTTATCAATAGTATCTACTATTTTTAAGATTTCTTTTACAATATTTTTATTTAAAGCACTAAAACTAAATATTTCATTATTCTTAAATATAAAACTACCATTTTCAGCGACATAAATAATTCTATCATCATTAAATCTATTATAAAGATTAAAATATTGTCTTCCACTAGCCACTACAAATTTAATATTAGATTTTATTAATTTATCTATAATACTTAATGTTTCAGAATGCATCTCTTTTTTACTGTTTAAAAGTGTTCCATCCATATCAGTTACAATCATTTTTATTTTATTCATATTTTTCTCCAATTATCTAGATAATGATATATTAATTTGAAATTATATTCAATAACACAAAAAGATAGTTATAAAACTATCTCCTTGTTGTTCTATATATGTGAGCTAATATCACATATATATGATAGTTAGTTTAAGCTAACTTGTCAAATAATGTAATCATATCACTTATTAAATTATTTCTTTAGCTTTAGTTAAAGATACTTTTGTAATGAAAGGTCCAAAAATTTCATATATTAATGTTGCACAAAGTATAATAGCTCTAATTGTAGAACCATGTTCTGAAACTGCACTCTCTGCAACTAAAGACAAACCTATAGCAACCCCAGCTTGAGGAATTAAACATGGTCCTAAATATTTTTGAATATTTTCATTTGCACTACATAATTTTGCGCCTAAGTAAGCTCCAAAACACTTACCTATTATTCTTGAAATAACATATACTACACCTATAAAACCTATTGTTGGTAATATTAATATATTTAATTCTGCTCCACTTAACACAAAAAACATCATAAATAATGCTGGAGTCATTTTTTCTGATAAATTTATAATTTCATCTGATTTATTAGATAAATTACAAAATACTGCACCAACAATCATACAAACCATCAATGTACTTGCTTTAAAATAATTTGAAATTCCCAATGACATTAAAACAATACTAATAATAAGAGGATTTCTTATCGAGTTTTCTTTAAAGAAATTAATAATATAAGAAAAAATTATCCCAATAATTACTCCTATGATAAAAGAAATAAACAATTCAAGTAAAGGTGATAATAACATTAAAAATAAATTTGAGTTGTTAGAAGAACCACTATTAACTATTGCTAGAGCAAAACCAAATAAAATTAATGCAGTTGCATCATCAATTGCCACAACACTTAATAATGTTTCTGTAACAGGTCCTTTTGCTTTATATTGTTTAATTACCATAATAGTTGCTGCTGGAGCTGTAGCTGCTGCAATAGCACCTATCATCAAAGAAAATTGAAAAGACTGTTTGAATAAAATCATTGCTATAAAAACATATAATACCGCAAAAAATGATTCAAGACATGCTATTACAATAGGCATTACTCCAACTCTTTTAAAATAACTTAATTTAAATTCATTCCCTATTGAAAAAGCTATAAAACCTAATGCTATATTAGAAAATATTTCTAAATTTTCAACTGTTTCCTTTGTAATAATATTTAAAACATATGGTCCAAGTAATAATCCACCTACTAAATATCCTGTAACTGAAGGTAGCTTTAATTTGTTAGATATTTTAGTAAATAATAAACCTGTGATAAATACTAATGAAATTTGTATATAAACTGAATTAATTAAATTACTCATTTTGATATACTTCCATAAATTCCAAATGAACCACCTTCAATATAATCAATTGGCATTGTAAATAATATTCCAGTATCTGGTTTTGATAAATCTCCAAGAATATGATGTACTGCAGCTCTAGCTAATAAAACTTGTTCATCAGTTAAAACAATACAGATTGTCACATTATTTTCTCTATCAGGATTCAAAATTGCCTTTAATGAACCTATAAATCTCAAATAATTATCATCATTATTTAATAATTTATGTGCCATTCCTGTACTTTCAAATATTGTTGCACCATTAATACCGTTATCACCTAATGCTTTAAGCAAATCATCAAGTTTTTCGGTATTATTTAAAATAATAAACATACATTTCATAATTATACCTCCAGATAAAGATTATAGACCTCTATTTTTTCTTTTACAAATACAAATTAAAAAGAACTAAGTTATTCACCTAGTTCTTCATTAGTTTCTTCACTTGAATCTACTATTGCAATTCTTGAAACTCGTGATTCTTCAGAAACATTTATTACTCTTACACCTTGAGAATTTCTTCCATATGTTGAAACCTGATTTAATGAAATTCTGATAATTATTCCATCATCTGTAACAATCAAACAATCTTCATCACCTTTTACAGCTCTCATAGATATTAAACTTCCAGTTTTTTCTGTTATTTTAACAGTTATAACACCTTTAGTACCCCTATTAGTTAATCTATAATCATCTAATGAAGATTTTTTACCATATCCATTTTCAGTAATAGTTAATATAAAGTTACCTTCATTACTTGTAGCCATTCCAATAACATTTGAACCATTCGTATTGAAACCTTTAACCCCTCTAGCAACTCTTCCCATAACTCTAACTGCATTTTCATTAAATCTTACTGCATGTCCATTTGAACCAGCAATAATTATTTCATCATTACCTGTTGTTTGTTTTACTCTTACAAGTTCATCATCTTCATCCATAGTAATTGCAATCTTACCATTTTGTCTTATACTTTCAAACTCATCAACAGATACTCTTTTAACAGTTCCATTTTTAGTTACAAAGAATAGATATTTATATTCTTCATTTTCTTTTTTTATTGGAACAAGTGCAGATACTTTTTCGTTTTTATCAAGATTTAATAAATTAACAACAGGAATTCCTTTTCCATTTCTACTAGAATTTGGAACTTTAAATCCTTTTATTCTATAAACCTTACCAAAATTTGTGAATAACAATAAATAATCATGAGTTGACATACTTACTAATTGATCAATTACATCATCCTCATTAACACTCATTCCCTTTACACCTTTACCACCTCGATTTTGAACTCTATATGTATCAGATGCAATTCGTTTTATATATCCATTTATTGTCATTGTAACAACAATATCTTCTACAGGAATTAAATCTTCATCTTCCATATCAATATCTGCATCAATTATTTCAGATCTTCTATTATCACCATATTTTTCACTAATTTCCATTAATTCTGTTTTAATAATATCTAAAACTCTACTATGATTTGATAAAATATCTTTTAAGTCTGTAATAATTATCATTAATTCATTAAATTCATCTAATATTTTTTGTCTCTCAAGTCCAGTAAGTCTTCTTAATTGCATTTCTAAAATTGCTCTGGCTTGAACTTCTGTTAATCCAAAATTATTTATTAATGCCGGTAAAGCTTCATTTGTATCTTTTGAATTTCTAATTGTATTAATAATTTCATCAAGATTATCTAACGCAATAATTAAACCTTCTAAAATATGTGCTCTATCTTGTGCTTTTTTTAGTTCATATTTTGTTCTTCTTTCTGTAACATCAATTTGATGGTTAATATAATATTGTAATAAATCTTTTAATCCAAGTTGCATTGGTGTTCCATTTACTAAAACAATATTATTTACTCCAAATGTAGTTTGAAGAGAAGTTAATCTATATAGTTGATTTAATAAAACTTCAGGTTGAACATCTTTTCTACATTCAATTACAATTCTAATTCCACTTCTATTAGATTCATCACGTAAATCTGTTATTCCATCAATAGCTTTATCCCTAACAAGACTAGCTATTTTTTCAACAAGCATAGCTTTATTAACCATGTATGGTATTTCAGTAATAATTATGCGAGGTTTACCATTATCTAATTCATCAACCTCACTTTTTGCACGCATTACTATACTACCTTTTCCTGTTTCAAAAGCTTGTTTTATTCCTGATCTTCCTAAAATATATGAACCAGTCGGAAAATCAGGACCATAAATATATTTTTCCATAAGTTCTAACACACTTATATCAGGATTATCTATTTGAGCAATTACTGCATTTATTGTTTCTTTCATATTATGTGGTGGCATATTTGTTGCCATACCAACAGCAATTCCTGTACCACCATTTACCAAAAGATTAGGAAATCTAGATGGTAATACTGCAGGTTCTTTTTCTTCACCATCATAGTTATCATTCCAATCAATAGTATCTTTTTGGATATCCTTTACAAGTTCCATTGAAATTTTTGACATTCTAGCTTCTGTATAACGCATTGCAGCAGCTCCATCACCATCAATAGAACCAAAATTTCCATGTCCATCTACAAGTGGATATCTATAACTAAAATCTTGTGCCATTCTTACCATTGTTTCATAAACAGCACTATCACCATGAGGGTGATATTTACCAATTACTTCTCCTACAATTCTTGCGGATTTTTTATGTGGTTTATCTGCAACAATACCCAAATCATTCATTGCATATAAAACTCTTCTATGAACTGGTTTTAATCCATCTCTAACATCTGGTAATGCTCTTGATACAATTACACTCATCGAATAATCTAAGAATGAAGTACGCATCTCATGAGATAAATCAGTTTCTTTTATTTTTCCATGATTAAATTTTTCTTCCATTTTTTACCTCTTTCTTAAATATCCAAGTTTTTAACAAATTGAGCATTTTCAACAATAAAATTTCTTCTAGGTTCTACTTCATCACCCATAAGCATACTACATACTGTATCTGCTTCAATTGCATCATCAATAGTTACTTTTACAAGTGTTCTATTATCTGGATCCATTGTTGTTTCCCATAATTGTTCTGGATTCATTTCTCCAAGACCTTTATATCTTTGAATAGATAATCTATCTCCAAGTTCACTTTTTATTTGTTCTAATTCATTATCAGAATAAGCATATCTTACTGAATTTCCTTTTGAAACCTTATATAAAGGAGGTTGTGCTGCATATACATATCCTTGTTCAATTACTGGTTTTAAATATCTATATAAGAATGTAAGTAATAATGTTCTTATGTGAGAACCATCTACATCGGCATCGGTCATGATTATTATTTTATGATATCTAAGTTTTGATACATCAACTTCATCACCAACACCACATCCAAATGCTGTAATCATAGATCTAATTTCTGTATTTTCAAAAATTCTATGTAATCTTGCTTTTTCAACATTTATTATTTTTCCTCTAAGTGGAAGAATTGCTTGGAATTTTGAATCCCTTCCTTGTTTTGCACTTCCTCCCGCAGAATCTCCTTCGACTATATATATTTCAGAAATACTAGCATCTTTACTTGAACAATCTGCAAGTTTACCAGGTAAACTACTAATTTCTAAAGCACTTTTTCTTCTTGTTAATTCTCTTGCTTTTTTTGCAGCCAATCTTGCTTTTGAAGCTATACTAGCTTTTTCAACAATAATTTTTGCATAATCAGGATTTTCTAATAAATATCTGTGTAAACTTTCTCCAAAAATATCTGATACTATTTTTCTAACTTCTGAATTTCCAAGTTTAGTTTTTGTTTGTCCTTCATATTGTGGATCAGGGTGTTTTACACTTATTATTGCTGTAATTCCTTCTTTTACATCTTCAGTAGATAAATTTTCTTCATCTTTTTTCAAAAGTCCATTTTCTTTAGCATATTTATTTATTATTCTGTTTATTGCAAGTCTAAATCCTTCTTCATGAGTTCCACCTTCACCAGTATTTATATTGTTACAAAAAGTATAAATATTAGGTATATATCCATCATTATATTGGAATGAAATTTCAACTTCTATTCCATCTTCTACACCTTCACAATAAAATACATCATCTGTTATTGGAGTTTTATTTCTATTTAAAAATTGTACATATTCCTTAACTCCACCTTCATAATGGAAAGTTTGTGATATTTTTTCTTCATCTTCAATTCTATAATCATTAAAAATAATTTTTATACCTTTATTTAAAAATGCAATTTGTCTTAATCTATCTTTTAAAGTATCATGATTATATTTTGTTGTTTCTGTAAATATAAGTGGATCAGCTTTAAATCTAACAACACTTCCATGTTTATTTTCATCACATGTATCTATCTCTTTTAATGGAGCAACAGCTTTTCCTCCATTTTCAAATCTAATAAAATACACTTTACCTTGATTATATACAGTAACTTCAAGCCATTCAGATAATGCATTTACTACACTAGCACCTACTCCATGTAATCCACCAGATACCTTATAAGCACCACCACCAAATTTTCCACCAGCATGTAATACAGTAAATATTGTTTCAACTGTTGAAATACCGGTTTTTTGATGTATTCCTACTGGCATACCTCTACCATTATCTTCTACAGTAATAATATTTTCTTTATCAACACTAACATTTATCGTATTAGCATATCCTGCAAGTGCTTCATCAATTCCATTGTCTACAATTTCCCATACTAAATGATGTAAACCTTTTTCTGAAGTTGAAGCTATATACATACCAGGACGTTTTCTTACAGCTTCTAAACCTTCTAAGACTTGTATGTCTGATTCATTATATGAATGTTCT
This sequence comes from Erysipelotrichaceae bacterium, assembly GCA_022772735.1. GTDB lineage: Bacteria > Bacillota_I > Bacilli_A > Erysipelotrichales > Erysipelotrichaceae > UBA9076. Next base: position 26,009 of record JALEZD010000019.1, on the reverse strand, counting down.
ATTTTTTCATTTAATTCACTCATTATTTATCCTCCTTTGTGATAATTTTTCCAGAATTAATATTTTGTATATTTAAATTTCTATTAAGTTTTTTCAAACTTTCATGAATTACACTTGTTGTTATTATTGTTTGTATATTATCATTTATACATTTAAGTAAATTTTGTTGTTTGTTAATATCTAATTCACTAAGTACATCATCTAAAAGTAATACAGGTATTTTATTAATTTTAAATTTTATATAATCTATCAAAGATAATTTTAATGCCATAACAACCAGTCTTCTTTGACCTTGACTTGCAATATCATTAACATTTTCATCATTCATTTTAAAAATAATATCATCTCTATGAATTCCATAATTTGTATTTTGTGTAATACGATCTTTTTCATAAGATAATTTATACATTTTATTTAAATTTTCTTTGATATTATCATCATTTTTTACACATCCAATATATTCAAGTTTTAAATTTATATCATCATCTACTAATTTTTTAAAATAAATACTTATATATTCATTTATTATCTCAACAAATTTATATCTTTCTTCTAATATTACTATTTGATTTTCTATTAATTGTTCATTTATTGTTTCTAAATATATTTCATCTATTTTATTAGATTTTAATAATATATTTCTTTCCTTCAATAATTTTTGATATTTATTTAAAGAATATAAATATTTTTTATTTACTTTTGTTATTTCTAAATTAATTAATTTTCTTCTTTCTTTTGGTGAGTCATCAAAAATATTTATATCACTTGGAGAAAATAATATTACATTTAAAAGACCTATAAAATCACTACTCTTTGACACAATTTGTTTGTTTTTTAATAATGTTTTTCCTTTTTGATGTATGATTGCTCCAATATTATATTCAATATTATCTTTATATATACACTCAATATTACTTAATTCTTTATTATGCATTATCAATTTTATTTCTTCATTAAGTCTATGTGAGTGTGTTGTTGATAAAAACACAATACTTTCTAAAAGATTAGTTTTTCCTTGTCCATTTAAACCAGTTAGTATATTTAAATTTTCATTAAAATACACATTACAATTTTCAAAATTACGAAAATTTCTTAATTTTATCTGTTTAATAATCATTTTTCAATTTTAAATTTTTTTCCTTGAACTACTACTTCATCATTTGGATAAAGTTTTCTTCCTCTTCTATTTTCATTTTCACCATTAACTTTTATATCTAATGTAGAAATTAACATTTTAACTTCTCCACCTGTAGAAAAAATGTTTTCTACTTTTAAAAGTTGACCTAGTGTAATGTAATCAGTATGTATTTTTGTCATATATTCTCCAATTGGGTAAAAACCCTTATTAATTATACCACAAAACGGATTATAACTAAAATAAAGCCCTATATTTCAAAATTATTTTTTTATTATATACCAATATGTATTTAATAAAAAATTGTTTAAAACTAATTTAAAATTAAAAAAGCTCTTAAAAGAGCTAATTATAAGTTCTAACTGGTAAAACTAATTGTAGAATTGAACTATCATCTAAATTTTCAATTATAAATGGTTTCATTTCTCCACTAAAATTTATTTTTATCTTATTTGCATTTAAATATCTAATTGCATCTAATACATAATTTCCACTGAAACTAATATCTATATTATCACCTTTAATATTTTCAGGAACAATAATTTCTTGTAATGATCCTACTTCTTGAGATTTGCTGGAAATAATCATGTTTTCTTTATTTATTGATAATTTAATTATTGAAACACCTTCATTTTTTATAAAAATTGCTCTATCAATAGCACTAACCATTTCTCTAGAATCCAAAGTTATTTCTGTTTTGAAAACTGTAGGTATCAATCTATTAGTTTCTGGATATGCTCCTTCAATTAATCTTGTTTGAATTAATGTATTATTAATATAAAATTGAGCAAGTTTATTATTTATAGAAATTTCAATATCTTCATCTTTTTCTATAGCTTTAGATAATTCATTTAAACTTTTTGAAGGGATTGTTATATTAAAATTTAAATCACTATCAACTTTTATAGTTTTTTTAGCTAATCTAAAACTATCAGTCGCAACACATTCTAAATTTTTATCTTTTAAATTAAAATTTACTCCTGTTAATACTTGTCTTATTTCTTTATCACTTGTCGCAAATGTTGTTTGATTAATAACTTTTTGAAGTATTAAAGAATTTATTTTAAATGTAGTATTTGGTTTATTAAAATCTATTAAAGGATATTCACTACTTCTAATTCCATTTATTTTATATTCTACAGATTTACCTGTAATTTTAATTAATGAACCATCTACAATTTCAAAATTTATTTCACTTGAATCTATTTTTCTAACAATTTCTAATAAATATCTAGATTCAATTACTATACTACCTTCTTCAATAATTATTAAATTTAAATTTTCTATTTCTTCATTAGTTAAAACTTTTTTAATACTAATTTCTGCATCACTACCTGTAAGAGTTATTGAATTTTTTTCAACATCTATTTTTATACCTGATAATGCTGGTAAAGGTGAATTATTAGAAATAGCTTTTGAAACTAATTGTAAAGAGTTATATAAAACATTTTTTGAAATTTTAAAGTTCATTTGAATTCTCCTTTATATATATTTATTTAAATAAGATTTATTAATACTATGTATGTGGAAATGTGGAAAACTTTAATATATAGCTTAATAACAGTATAATTTTATCATTTTTATGTGTGGTTTAAAAGTTAATAAATTGTAGATAAATCATTGATTAATTAAATTTTCTATTTCATTTATTGCTTGTTTATATGAAGCATTAATTTTAATTTGATTTTCTACTTTTTCACAGGCACTCATTACAGTTGAATGATCTCTACCACCAAATTCTTCACCTATTTTTATATAAGGTAAGTCAAGTAATTTTCTACATAAGTAAATAGAAATATGTCTTGCCATTGCAATATTTTTTGTTCTAGTTTTAGATGTAATTTGTTGCTTACTAAGACAATAATATTCAGAAACAACTTTTATTATTTTTTTAGGACTTAATCCAGATTTATCAGAAACTATTGTTTGACCTTTTAAAGCATTACTTGCGAGTTCTAAATCAATTCTTCCATCTTCTTTTTTAAATTGTATAGAATAAAATAAAACTCTATTTAAAGCACCTTCTAAACTTCTTACATCTTTACTAAAATTAGATGCTATTAAAGATAAAGCATCATTATCTATTGTATTTTGATCAAAACCAGTATTTTGTAATTTCATTTTTAATATAGCTAAAGATGTTTCAAATTCAGGAGAATCTATACCTACAGATAATCCTGAATTAAATCTACTAATAAGTCTATTTTCTAATCCCTTAATTTCTTGTGGAAGTCTATCAGATACAATACATATTTGTTTTCCGTTATTAACTAATTCGTTAAATATTGTAAAAAATACTTCGTGTGATTTTTCTTTATTCGCAAGAAATTGAATGTCATCAATCAATAAAACATCTATTCCATACATGTATTTTTTAAAAGAATCTATACTTCCATTTTTTATATTATCCGCAACAGTTTCAACAAATTTAAGAGAATCTGTATAATATATTTTTTTTGTTTTATCTAATTTTTTAACATAATTTCCAATCGCAAATAATAAATGAGTTTTTCCTAATCCAGAATTACCATATATAAAAAGTGGATTAAAAAATTTACCAGGGTTATATGCACTTGCAAGAGCTGCCGCATGACTTTCTCTATTACAATCACCAACTACAAAATTATCGAAAGTTCTATCATTTCCTAAAAATTCACCATCAAAGACTTGAGTTATTTGAATGTCATTAATTTTTGGAATTTTATTAAATTCGTATTCTGTTACAATTTCAACATTTATAGGTTTAGTAAGTTCCAATGCTTCTTGTATATAAACTTTAATTATTTCAATATCATTATTTAATATTGAAAGAGAAATAACATTTTCTACTTTAATAATAGCTTTAACTTCATTTACTTCAACAAGTGTAGCACCAGTGAAGAATGCATCTATTATTTGAGTATCAATTGCATTTTCTTTTTTTATTAATTCTAAAGTTTTATTCCATATATTTTTTAGAAAAATACTGTTGTCTAACATAATTATTACCTCATAAAAAACAAATAGTGCATTACTATAATATAGCTATTTATCCACAATTTCTAGCATAAAATTATTACAATTTTATTTATCCACAATAATAGTTTTATAAAATTATACTAAATAAACTATTATTTATAAGTTTTCCACATTTATCCACAACTTTTATTTGTTTAAAAAATGTTTATAAATTTATCTACATACAAAAAAATTGTGGAAAGTTGTATAACTTAAAAATTTGTATAAATTTTTTTGAAATATAAACATTAAAAAAGTGGCATAAATAAAGGATAAATAATACTTTTCCACAAATATCCACAATTGTTGAAAACTATTTATGTTAAAATGTTTATATATTGTTAAAAAATGCAATATATAATTATGGGAGGAAAATAAAATGTGGAAAATAAAAAGATTACACGAATTATCAACAATAGAATTACTTAATATTATGATAGAAAGAGTTTCTATTTTTGTTGTAGAACAAAATTGTCCATATCAAGAAATAGATTTAGATGATAAAAATTGTATTCATGTATTTAAAGAAGAAGATAATAAAATAATAGCTTATTTTAGGCTTATAGAAACAGATAAATATATAAAATTAGGAAGAGTAATAGTAAATAAAAATTATCGTGGAAAAAGGCTAGGGAATGAACTATTAAATAAGGTAAAAGAAATTTGTGATGAAATTTATCCAAATTATGACATTTATGCACAAGCTCAAGCACATTTAGAAAAATATTATAATCAAATAGGTTTAAAAAAAGAATCAGATATTTATTTAGAAGATAATATTCCACATATTGATATGTATTATAGAAGATAAAAAAAAGAAGATTAGAAAATATCTAAACTTCTTTTATTTTGATTCAACATACATAATTTTTAGATGTCTATTTTTACCTTCGCCTTCACTTTCAGTTTTTATATTTTCAAAGTTTGTAAGTGCTTGATGAATAATTTTTCTTTCATCATTTGGCATAGGATCAAGTACTGCATCTATTTTTGTTCTTTTAACATTTTTAGCTATTCTAATAGCCATAGATTTTACTTTTTTATATCTTTCATCTTTATAATTATTTATATCAATTAATAGATTATACTTTTTCTTAAAATAATTATTTACAGCACTTTTTACAACAGTATTTATAGCGTGTAAAGTTCTTCCATTATGTCCAATAAGTTTTGCATTATTATCTGAATTTAATTTTACCTTAAAACCATTTTCAATTTCAGTTATCTCAACTTCAATTTCGTAATCTATCTCTGTAAAAAAGTTACCTAAATAATCGAATAAAAATTCTTTAACATCATTTAATGTGTATGCTTTTATTGTGACTGAATTACCAATACCTAATATACCTTTTTTCTCTTCAATGATTTCATAATTTAAATCTTCTAAACTACAATTTTTATCTTGAGCTGCAAGAGCTAATACATCATTTAAATTTTTTGCAGTATATTGTTTCATATTAATATTGTCCTTCTTTTTGATGATTTGAAATAATATTTTGAACAATTAATGTTTTTGAAATCATTATTAAAGAGTTAATAATCCAATATACAGTCATAGCTGCTGGCCATGTGATTGACAACCATAAAATTGGAATCATCATATAGTACATCATATTTTGATTAGGATTTTTTGGTATTTCAGGTTTTTTATGATGTAATTCAGCTTCTTTGATAATCTTTTTCTTATTTAAATATTGAGGTAACATCATTGAGCCAATTTGAGTAATAAGCATTATAACAAATAATAAAATGTATAAGAATTGACCAGCTTTAATACCATCAAGAGGAGCTTGTGCTAAACTTAGTCCCCAGAAAGAACCTTCATAAACAGCTTGTGATCTTTGAACTGATTGATACATTGCCATAATGATAGGTAATTGTATAAAAGTTGTTAAAATTGCACCAAAAGGATTAATATTATATTTTTTATAAAGAGCTTGAAGTTCTTGAGCTTGTTTCATCTTAGAAGCTTCATCTGTTTTACCTTCATATTTTTTATTAATTTTATCCATTTCAGGTTGAAGCATTTGCATTTGTTGAGTTTGAATTGTTGACTTTAATGTAAATAGTAGTATAAATGCATTTACTATAACAGTAACAATTGTAATCGCAAGTGCAACACCAGTTTTTGGTGCAAGATAGTTAATTGCTTGAGAAAGAGGATATACAAATATTGTATTAAACCAACCTTCTGTTTCAAATATGTGTTTAAATGTTGTTTCTGTAGTAATTCTAATAATTTTTCCAGCTTCATCTGTTGGAGCAGCACATCCTGAAAGGAAAAGAGCTGATGCAACTAATAGAAGTAATATTAATAATTTTTTATTTTTAAATTTCATTACTTTTCTCCTACTTTGTTTTTCACTTAATTTTAACTTTTTTAATTATATTTTCCAACTGTTTTTTATTATCTAAAAAAGTTGAATTAATAAATGAATTTCTAATGATTATAATTAAATCATATTCATAATCATCAAAACTAATTAAATCATTGATTAACATTCTTAATCTTCTTTTATACAAATTTCTATCTACTGCAGTTCCAAGTTTTTTACTGACTGATATTCCAACTCTAGCAAAAGGCATAGATTTTTGAACAAAATAAATAACAAAATTTTTATTGGCAACAGATTGTTTTTTAGAAATTATTTTTTGAAATTCTTCATTTTTTTTAATTCTATAAAGTTTTTTCATAATAATTCAAAAAAAGCCACCAAATAGGTGGCTAAACAGACAATGTCTTTCTACCTTTAGCACGGCGTCTTGCAAGAACCTTACGGCCACCTACTGTTGCCATACGAGCTCTGAATCCGTGAGTCTTTTGGTGTTTTCTTTTGCTAGGTTGATATGTTCTTTTCATATTTAGCACCTCCAGTTTTTATACAATAATCGAACAATGCTAGTATATAATACAAAACGATTAGATAAAAGTCAATTAAAACGGGAATTTTAATATGTATAAATAACACTTATTAATTAACTCACAAATTATAACATATTAATTGAGTTTTAAATTACTATAGTATAAACTAGATATGGAGGACTTAAAATGAAAAAATTAGTATTAGTAAGACATGGTCAAAGTGAATGGAATTTAAGCAATCAATTTACTGGATGGATGGATGTTGATTTATCTGAAAATGGTGTTCAACAAGCTATAGATGCTGGTAAAAAAATCAAAGAAGCAGGAATTCTTTTTGATGTTTGTTATACATCTGTATTAAAAAGAGCAATCAAAACTTTACATTATGTACTAGAATATAGTGATCAATTATATTTACCTGAATACAAAACATATCGTTTAAATGAAAGACACTATGGGGCTTTACAAGGTTTAAACAAAGAACAAACAGCAGAAAAATATGGTGCTGATCAAGTTAAGTTATGGAGAAGATCATATGATACACTTCCACCATTACTTGAAGCAGATGATCCAAAATCAAGCACAAATCATCGTGCATATTCAAAACTTGAAACATCAAGTATTCCAATGGGAGAAAATCTAAAAATAACATTAGAAAGAGTTTTACCTTTCTATGAAGATAACATTGTAAAAGCATTAAAAGAAGGAAAAAATGTTTTAATTGCTGCACATGGAAACTCTTTAAGAGCACTTGTTAAACATTTAGATAAATTAAGTGATGATGAAATTATGGAAGTTGAAATTCCAACAGGACAACCACTTGTTTATGAATTAAATGATGATTTAAGTGTTGCGAAAAAATATTATCTATAAAAATATAAAAAGTTCCAAATAAACGGAACTTTTTTAATCTAAAATTTTATAAAATTCTTCAAAGCACAATCCAGAATTATATACTTTTAATGCTTCTTCTTTTCCTATATATCTAAAATGCCAAGGTTCAAACATATATCCAGTTATTTCTTCTTTACCTTCAGGATATCTTAAAATATATCCAAATTTGTAAGAATTATCTTTTAACCAAATACCTTCTTTAGTATCTTTAAAACTTTGTTTTAAAAAGTTTTCACCACTTTCATCACTAATATCAGCTGCAAGTCCTGTTTGATGTTCAGATTGACCAGGTTTAGAACTGTACTTTGCAGCTTTTTCTTCACCATCTTTTGCAACATATCTACTAAATAATGAAGCTTGATATGAATATGATCTATAAGATGACCCCAAAACTAAATTAATACCCTCTTCTTTTGCAGCATTGAACATTTCTTCAATTGCATCACTTGCCTCTTTTCTTAATGATAAACCGCTTTTATTTACTTTAACATTTGGAGTTACAAGATCACTTGGTTCATAGTCTTCAGGTAGTGGATGACTTTTATTCGCAAGAATAAGAATACTATTTAAATCGGTAAATAATGATGGATCATATTCAACAGTTTTTTCATTATTTTCAGGCTCATCAATACTTGTATTTTCTGTTGGAATAGGTGTTTCACTATGTAATTCTTCAACTTCATTATTTTTTGAATTATGTATAAATTTACTAGTAATACCAATTATTAAAATAAAAATTAGTAATGATAATAATATTAATAAAATTTTTTTCATAACATCTTCCTTTTATAAAATTAAAACATTAAAGTTGACAAAAAACAACTTAATGTAATATTGTATTAGTAGAGTAATACAAAAATAGAAAGGAGAATATATGACATTTTCGTTTAATGATAAATTTCCCATTTATATGCAAATAATTGATGATATTAAAGCACAATTAATTTCTGAAAAGTTAAAAACAGGAGATCAGGTTGATTCAGTAAGAAACTTAGCTTTATTTTATGGAGTTAATCCTAATACTATACAAAAAGCATTAAGTGAACTTGAAAAAGAAGGGCTAATGAAATCTGAAAGTACTTCAGGAAGATTTATTAATGCATCAAAAGAAAAGATTGATGAAATAAAAGATATAGTAGCTAAAGAAAAAGTAAGTAAATTTCTAAATGAAATGGAAGGTTTAGGAATTTCAAAGGATAAAGCTGTATTAATGATTATGGAGGAATAGAAATGGAAGAAAAAGTTTTAATAGAATTTAAAAATGTAAATAAAAAATATGGGAAAAAAGTTGCTTTAAATAATGTTAACTTTAGTGTGAGTTCAGGAAGAATTGTTGGCTTACTTGGTCCAAATGGTGCTGGTAAAACAACAATAATAAAATTAATAAATGGATTATTAAAAGACTATACTGGTGAAATATTAATTGATGGTGAAAAACATGGAGTAAAGTCAAAAGGTATTATTTCATATTTACCTGATGTTGATTATTTTCAAAGTTGGATGAAGATTAAAGACACATTAAGTATTTTTGAAGATTTGTATGAGGATTTCGATGTTGAAAAAGCAATGAATCTTATGTATAAAATGAATCTTAGTCCTAATATGAGAGTAAAAGAACTTTCAAAAGGGATGAAAGAGAAAATGAGATTAATACTTGTGATGAGTAGAAATGCAAAAATATACATACTAGATGAACCTATTGGAGGAGTTGACCCTGCATCAAGAGAGGTAGTTTTAGATACAATATTAAATAATTACTCACCAGAAAGTTTAGTTTTATTTTCAACTCATTTAATAAGTGATATTGAAAGAGTGTTTGATCAAGTAATATTTGTAAAAGAAGGAGAAATTATTTTACATAAAGACGCTGAAGAATTAAGACTTGAAAGAAATAAATCTATTGATGAAATATTTAGGGAGGAATTCAAATGGTAAAATTACTTAAGTATGATTTTACACAAAGTTATAGAGCTTATGGTTTTATATTTTCTGTATTTTTAGTTATATGTTTTTTTAGCTCATTTTTAATGGGTAGCGGTTTATTAGATATAATTGTAAGAGGAATTATTACAACATTTGTGGTTACACTTTTGGTTTTGGTAGTAACTAATGTAATTAAGTTTTACAATTCATCAATGTTTAGTGATTCTGGATATTTAACATTAACTTTACCTGTTAGTACACACAAAATAGTACTATCAAAAATATTTACTTCAGCTTTATGGTATGTAATTGCATTATTTGTATTACTTCTAGGAACATTTATATCATTTATTCCATTATTTGAACAAAATATTATGTATATTATTTCTGTTGCGTTTGAAACAATAGGTAAATTGATTCATTTGTTTTTTACAGATTATAATGTAACTTTGTTTGTTTTAAATATTGTATTAGGTTTATTTGTTTTTGTTATTAAAATATTCTTTGTAATAACTGCAGTACAAACAAAATATACAAGAAAAAATAAAATGGCATTTGGTATATTGTTATATGTTTTATTAGAATTTTTAATATCGTTTGTTACAAGTCCATTCCTTGAAACAAGTTTTATAGGTTCAATTGTAGCATCTGATAATTTTATGCTTGTATCTGATATACTTGTTCCAACATTTTTTATCAATATTATTTGTATAATATTATTTTACTTTTTAACAGTATATATTATTGATAATATGATAGAAATTTAATTCTAATTAATTTTAAAAAAGAGAATTTAAGAAAATAAAATTTACTTTAAATGAAATGAGGAAAAAAGTTTGTCGCTACTATTGACGCATATATATATATATATAATTTCTATATCTTTTTATAAGGAGGAAATTATGGCAAAAATTATTGGTATTACATCAGATATCGTATCTATCGGAACAGACTACAATACTATCGAAGACGTTCGCACAAGTGATTTAAATTTTGTTCCTCATATTGGGGATGAAGTAGAAATTTTCAAAACAGAAACAAAAACAATTGTAAGCAAAGTAGAAAAGAAAAATGATTTTCCAAATGGTGGGTTAAATATTAATGTTAATCAAACACAACAATCAAATTCACAAAGTCCAATTTACGCTTCTGGAAAAGTTGTAAACAAAGTGGTATATCTTGTTTTAGCGTTTTTCCTTGGTGGCTTAGGAGTTCATAAATTTTATGCAGGAAAAATTGGTTCAGGTATTTTATTTGTTATATTTTCATGGACATTTATTCCTGCAATTATAGCTTTTATTGAATTTATAATTGCTTGCTTTAAACCAGCAGATGCAAATGGAAATATTATTGTATAAAATATTAGTTCCATTATTTTAATATTTTATAAATAAAGTAACTTATAAAATTGTATTATTTTTACCATTATAAGTTAATATCGTTAAAAAAGAGAAATTAAATGAATAAAATTATTTAAAATTTAATTCAAATGATTTCTCTTTTTATTTGATAAAGTATATTAAATAGTTATTTATATTTTTCTTCTAAAATACTCATCCAATATCCAAGTCCAGTACCTAGTATAAATAAAACAACACAAGATAAATAACCCAATAAATCAAAATTAGGATATGAAGTTGGAATAATCATAACCGTTGAAGCAAATACTATTCCGATAATAAAGTGGAATAATTGAGGATAAGCTTTTTTAAAAATGAAATGAACAAGTTTTGAAAATAATATTATTGATAAGCCCATACCAATTAATATTGGTAAAATAATTGAAAAATCTAAACTTTTAAATCCATCAGACATAGACTTATACATTCCCATATATACAATGAAATTTGATGGACTAAGTCCTGGAACAATCATTCCTAATGATATAAGCATTCCTGCGATAATCCATGTAAAAAAGTTTTGATCAACGTTCCCATTCGCAATATTATTACCTAAATAAAGTCCAATTATACCTAAAACAAATGATGTAATAAATATTATTATTTCTCTTTTAGTTCTACCGTTTTTTCCTGCTTCTTTCCATAATGAAGGTATTGTTCCAACAATACAACCTACAAAAAACCACATCATTATTATTTCATAGTTTCCAAGTAAAAAACTTACTCCATAAGAAAATAATATAATTCCAAAGACGGCTCCAAGTCCAATTGGAAAAAAAAATAATACATTTTCTTTAAAATTTTTGGTTATATTCGCAAGAAATTCAATAATTCTTTCATAAATACCAAAAATTGCAGCTAAAGCACCACCACTAACTCCAGGTAAAATAAATCCAGATCCAATAAACATTCCTTTAATAAATCTTAATATCCAATCTTTTTTCATATACGTTCTCCTTGGACTACTATAAATATACTAAATAGTATAAATAAATCAATGAATATTATGTGATGTTTTCGTGAATGATAAAATATTTGGTATTATATTATTGGTTATTGAAAGAGGTATATATGAAATTAATAGTAGGACTTGGAAATCCAGGAGTAAAATATAATAAAACTAGACATAATTGTGGTTTTGAAGCAATTGATATTTTAGCAAATAAATTAGGTGTTGAAATTAATCAAAATAAATTCAAATCATTAATCGCAATTACAAAAGTAAATGGTGAACAAGTAATGTTAATGAAGCCACAAACATATATGAACTTATCAGGAGAAGCAGTATTACAGGCTGTAAATTTTTATAAAATAAATGTTGAAGACATAATTATTTTGCATGATGATTTAGATTTACCAATAGGTAATATTAGAATAAGAATGAGTGGTTCTGCTGGAGGACAAAAGGGTATGAAAAATATTATAGATTTATTACATACACAAGATATTGCAAGAATTAGAATAGGTATTGATAAAAATCCTAATATTCCTGTTGTAGATTATGTGTTGGGGAAACTTGATAAAGATAAACAAGATTTATATGAAAATGCATTTAATAAATCTGCGGATGCAGCATATGCATTTATTAGTAAACCCATTATGAAAGTTATGAATGAGTTTAACTAATATGATAGATAGATTATTAAGTTTATTTGAAGAAAATCCAGCAGTAAAAAATCTTATTAATGAAAATAATGAATTAGTTAGTAATTCACTAATTGAAGAAGCGATTATTATATCAGCTAGCTTTAAATTAAGAAAAAGACCAATATTGATTATAAAAAACAATTTATATAACGCACAAAGAATTTATGAAAGATTAAGTACACTACTTAAAGATGATGTTGTTCTTTTTTCTGTTGAAGAATCTTTAAGAGTGGAAGCTATAGCATCTTCACCAGAGAATATGGCTTCAAAAATTGAAGTGCTTTATAAGTTATTAAATGATGATAACAAGGTTATTGTTACACATACGGCTGCAATAATTAGACAGTTACCAAGAGTAGAGCTTTTTAAAAGTAACATTATTAATTTAAAGGTAGATCAAGAAATTAGTATGTCATTTTTAAAAGATACTTTAATTAAAAGTGGATATAGTCAAGTTTCACATATAGATACTCCTTTAACATTTGCGATAAGAGGAGGTATTATTGATTTTTATTCAATGAATAATGAATATCCTGTAAGAATTGAATTTTTTGATACATATATTGAAAGCATTAGATTTTTTGATATAAATACTCAAAAAACAATTAAAAATATTGATGAAGTTACTTTTATTCCAGCCAGTGATATTTTATTTGATGAAAATGATATAGACTCAATAAATTTAAAAGCTAAACAACTTATTTCTAGTTTAAATGATGAACTTTTAAAATCTAAAATAGAAATGGATTTAGAATACATAAATAATCATATAAAAGAAAATTATTTATATTCTTATTATACTTTTGTGGATAAAACAGGAAGTATTTTTGATTATATTAATCAACCTTTAATAATAGTTGATTCGCTTGAACTTATTAATTCTACGCTCAATAAAATTTTAGAAGAAACAACATCATATGTTCAAGATATGGTTCAAGAGAAAAAATTGTTGCCTAGATATGCACTAATGCATGACTTTCATAGAATAATTCCAAATAACAAGTTAATACAAATAAACTATTATGGGAATAATTGTTCTGGTATTGAAGAGTTAGATTTACCTAAAGAAAATTTAAATAATTTGTTAAAAATAATAGTTAAAAACGAAAATAGAATATTAATGTTTTTAAATGATAAAGAAATGGAAAAGGTTATTAATGCGTGTGGAGAATTAAATATACCATATAATCTAATTTTAGATAATGAGGATATTAAAGAAGGTATAAATATTGTTTTTGATAATATTTTTCAAGGTTTTAGAGCAAATTTAGAAAACATAACAATAATCAGCTCTCAAGACTTATTTGAAATTAAATCTTCAGTTAATAAATATGCGAATAAATTTAAAAATGCAGAAGTAATAAATAACCATCAAGAATTAAAAAGGGGTGATTATATTGTTCATAATACACATGGAGTTGGGCAATATATTGGCATTGAAACACGAGAAGTACAAGGGATTCATAGAGATTTTTTAAAAGTCGTATATAAAGGTAATGCAGAACTACTTGTTCCACTTGAACAATTTAGACTTGTTAGAAAGTTTGTTTCTAGAGAAGGGGTTATTCCAAAATTAAACAAGTTAGGAAGTAATGATTGGGAAAATACTAAACAAAAAATAAAGGAAAATGTTGCAGATTTAGCAAAGAGATTAGTTAAACTTTATTCAAGTAGGGAAAATAATATTGGATATGCATATAAAGAAGATAGTGAATATCAAAAAGAATTTGAAGATTCTTTTGAGTATGAATTAACAATAGATCAAAAAAAGGCTGTTGAAGATGTAAAAAAAGATATGCAAAATGAAAAACCAATGGATAGACTTATTATAGGAGATGTTGGTTTTGGGAAAACTGAGGTTGCGATTAGAGCTGCATTTAAAGCAGTTAGTGAAAACAAGCAAGTTGCATTTTTATGCCCTACAACCATTTTATCTCAACAACATTTCAATACATTTAAACATAGATTTAAAGATTATCCTGTAAATATTAAAGTTTTAAATAGGTTTGTGATTGCATCTAATCAAAAACAAATTATTAAAGACTTAAATGATGGTAAAGTTGATATTATAATTGGTACACACAGAATATTAAGTAAAGATGTTGAGTTTAAAGATTTAGGACTTTTAATAATTGATGAAGAGCAGAGATTTGGTGTTGAACATAAAGAAAAAATAAAAGAAATGAAGAGTTCTTTAGATGTTATTTCATTATCCGCAACACCTATTCCTAGAACATTACAAATGTCTCTTGTAGGTGTAAGACAATTATCTCAATTAGAAACACCTCCAGATAATAGATATCCTGTACAAACATATGTTGTTGAAAAGAACAATAATTTGATTAAGGAAGTCATCGAAAGAGAACTTTCAAGAGATGGACAAGTATTTTATCTTTTTAATAATGTAGATGAAATATATAATGTCGCAAGAAAAATTCAGAAGTTGATTCCTGATGCTAGGGTTAATGTTGCACATGGAAAGATGGATAGAGATGAAATTGAAGATGTAATGATGAAATTTACATTCAACGAATGTAATGTTTTGATATGTACAACAATAATAGAAACTGGAATAGATATTCCTAATGCAAATACTATAATAATTGAGAATGCAGACAGATTTGGTTTATCACAACTTTATCAAATTAAGGGTAGAGTTGGAAGATCAAACAGAATTGCATATGCATATTTAATGATTCCAAGTAAAAAAGAGATAACTGAAATTGCAAGTAAGAGATTAAAAGCAATAAAAGAGTTTGCCCAATTAGGAAGTGGGTACAAAATTGCGATGAGGGATTTAACTATCAGGGGTGCTGGAGATATGCTTGGACCAGAACAATCAGGATTTATTGATACTGTTGGAATTGATATGTATATTGAAATGCTTGAAGATGCTATTAAACAAGAAAAAGGAGAAGAAATTTCAATTAAAGAAGATAAAGAGGTTATTAATGTAGCCGTTGATGGTTATTTACCTAAAAATTTTACTCCAGATGATTTTGATAAAATAAGTATGTATCAAGATATTGATAAGATGACTTCATTAGAAGATTTAGAAAATTTAAGAAATAGTGTTATAGATGAATATGGCAAGTTACCAAAGGTTGTTTCATCGTTATTTGATAAGAAAAAATTAGAGATTTTAATTAGCTATAATTTTGTTGAAAAGTATAGAGAAATAAAAGGAATTAGTGAAGTTATTTTTACTAAAGAATATTCTGATAGGTTAAATGGAATAAAGCTATTTGAAATATTTACTGGAATTAGTAAAGACATTACATTAAAATATATTGATAACAAAATAATTGTAAGAATTCCAAAAATAAATGATAAATTTAGAGTTATTTTTGATGTGATTTTAAAAAGTGAGGAGGCTTTAAATGAGGATTGATAAGTTTTTGAAAGTATCAAGAATTTTGAAAAGAAGAAGCGTGTCAAAAGAATTAGCAGATAATCAAAGAATTGAAATTAATAACAAGATTGTTAAGCCATCACATGAGGTTAAAGTAGGTGATTTGGTTGGCATAACTTTTGGTAATAGAAAAATAATTGTAAGGGTTTTAGATATTATGGATATTATGAAAAAAGAAGATGCAAAAAACTCTTATGAAATTGTTAGTGATGAATTTATTAATGATTAATCGTTGATAATATAATAATTTCAGATATAATTGGTATTACACTAAGGAAGAGATAACAATGAGTGAAGTAAGAAGAAGAGTAGTAAAAAAACGTAGAAAAAGACAAATGACACCTATTTTTAAGTTGATTGTTTTGTTTGTGTTTGGAGTTGGAATTTTCTTTAGTTATAGTGTTTTTTCAGAAATTTATAAAACAATAGAATTAAAACAACAATTAGCTCAAGTTGAAAAACAACTTCAAGAGATAAAGGATGAAAATGTTAGATTGACTTCTCAAAAAGGTAAGCTAGAAGATCCAAATTATGTCCAAAGTTATGCAAGAGGTAATTATATGCTTACAAAAGATGGTGAGGAAATTTTCTATTTACCATCAAGTGTTAATGAATAAAAGGTAGACTAATAAACTGTATGTTTGGTCTACCTTTTTAAATTTTTATATTTAGTTTTTTGTTAAAGATTTTTTATTTAATCCAGATAATATTGTGAATAGTACACTTCCAATGCAGAAGAATGCAAATGGAACATATGATAGTACAGAAATATTCAAAGTACTAGCAATAAATGTTCCACATACACTCCAAGGTACAAGTGGATTAATGACTGTTCCTGCATCTTCAAGTGTTCGTGATAAATTTTTAGGGTGTAAATTCAAATTTTCATAAACGCTTTTAAAAGTTTCACCTGTTAATAAAATACTTAGATATTGTTCACCTACAATATAGTTTATACCTACCGCAGTAAGAGCAACACATAATGTTGCTTTAAAAGGAGTAGTTAAAAAGTTTTTTGTTTTGTCTAATATTGTTGAAATAATTCCAAGTGAGAATAGCAGTCCACCTAAACTAAGCGCAAGAATTACTACTGTAGTTGTAAAAAACATACTTGATAATCCACCTCTAGAAATAAGCGATACTACACTATCTGGTAAATTACTCATTGAAAATCCAGAGTAGAAATAAGTTGATAAATCTGTAAGTGAATATGAATTTGATATAAAAGATAATAGTGTGCTAATTATTGTTGTGATTATCATTGATACTACAGAATTAACTTTTAAAATTGCAAGTATTAATAAAATGAGAAAAGGTAAAAGAGAATACCAATGAACTAATCCTGTAGAAAGTATATCATTTTTGAAGCTTTCTATATTTGCAATATCTGGAATACTTATGTTTAATGATAGTATTAGATAAATTATTGAGGAAATAATGAAAACAGGTATAGTTGTTTTTGCCATGTTTTTAATATGGTCAAAAAGTTCAACACCGACAATACTTGCGGCAATATTTGTTGTATCAGATAGAGGAGACATTTTATCTCCAAAAAAAGCACCTGATACAATTGCACCAGCAGTAATTGCAATGTTTGCTTCAAAAGCAACAGCAATACCCATAAGAGCAACTCCTATTGTTGATACGGTTGTTAAACTGCTGCCAATCGCAACACCGATAATTGAAGTGATAATAAAAGTAGATAAGTAAAATGTGTTTGAAGATATTGTGTTTAATCCTAAGTACATTAGTGTTGGAATAGCACCTGACATCATTAATGAAGATATTAAAATTCCAATGAAGAAGAATAAATATATAGCACCCATTCCAGTATTTACAGATTTTATCATTCCTTCTTGCATTATATTAAATGAAACTTTTTTTACTAACCCATATATAATTAAGAATATCATTGCAGAAATTATTGCAATATGTGGTGTGGCATTTGGAATAAAAATCATTATTCCTCCAAGTATAGCAAGCACTATAATTGAAACAAATATTGCCTCTTTAAAAGTTATTTTTGTAGTATTTTTATTCATGATGAATCCCCTTATAAATATAATGTTATAAATATACCACATTTTATATTTTGTATGAAGTATGTATTAAATATATATGTAAAAAATAAAAAAGTTTGATATTATTTAGTTAGATAAATAATGCTTTTATAATAAAAAAGTGCACCGAAACAGTGCCACAAATGTTGATTACGAATAATCTTATTTTAACTCGCTATGTTGTTTCAAATGATTCCATAGACAGTATAAAATAATAATCAAAAAAAATCAATATAAACATAAAATATTATTTAAGCGCTTACAATGGAGGGTTTATGCGAAAGGATTATACAATAGGGTTAGACATTGGTACAAATTCAGTTGGATATTCTGTGATTTATGATGACTATAATGTACCATCCAAAAAAGTTAAAGTTTTAGGAAATACAGATAAAAAGTATAAGAAAAAGAATTTAATTGGTGTAGAACTTTTTGATGAAGGAAAAACTGCAGCAGATAGAAGGATTGCACGCACTACAAGAAGAAGGTACACCAGAAGAAGAAATCGATTAAACTATCTTAGAGAAATATTTTCTAATGAAATTGGTAAAATTGATGAAAGCTTTTTTCATAGACTAGATGAGAGTTTCTTTACTGAAGATGATAAAAAATTTGAAAAATATACAATTTTTAAAACAGAAGCTGAAGAAAGGGAATTTCATAATAAATTTAAAACTATTTATCATTTGAGAAAACACCTAATAGAAACAGATGAAAAGGCTGATATACGACTTATTTATTTGGCTTTAGCGCATATTGTTAAATTCAGAGGTAACTTTTTAATTGAAGGAGAGCTAAATTTAGAAGATATATCTGTCAATAATACATTTAAAAAGTTTGTTGATGAGTTTAACAAAGTTATATACTTAGACAATAGTGAAGAATATATTGATAATTCTATAGATGTTTCAAAAATTTTAACTAGTAAAGTTAGTAAAACAAAAAAAGTTGAAGAGGTTGTAAAACTTTATAAGAATCAAAAAGCTAATGGTAAATTTGGTGTATTTTTGAAGTATATAGTAGGTAATCAAGGTAATTTCAAAAGTGTTTTTAATTTAGATGATGAAGCAAAAGTTCAAATACCATCAAGCTCATATGAAGATGATTTAGATGGTTTATTATCGATAATTGGTGATGATTATATTGACTTATTTTTAAGTGCATTTAATGTTTATAATGCAATAATATTATCAGATATTTTTAGTGAGGATTTACAGTTTTCTCGTTCAAAATTATCTGATTCAATGATTAATAAATATAATGAGCACAATAGTGATTTGAAAAAATTTAAAAAATACATCAATAAAAATTTTTCTAAACAAGAATATAATAATATGTTTAGAGATGAAAAACTTGATGGATATGCAGGGTATATTGAAGGGAAAACAACTCAAGAAAAATTTTACAAATATGTAAAAAACAAACTTTCTGAGAGAGAAGATGCACAGTATTTTATAGAAAAAATAGATAGCGAAAACTTCTTAAAAAAACAAAGAAGTTATGAAAATGGGTCTATACCTAATCAAGTTCATTTATCTGAATTTAGAAGTATTATCAAAAATCAAGGAGTTCATTATCCATTTTTAAAGGATAATCTAAATAAAATGTGTGATATTTTAACTTTTAGAATTCCTTATTATGTTGGACCTCTTGATATAGGGCCTCGTATTAGTAGTGAGTTTTCATGGCTAACAAGAAAAGAGGGGAATATTAGACCATGGAATTTTGATGATTTAGTCGATATAAATAAATCTTCAATTAGTTTCATTGAAAGAATGACATTAAATGATACATATTTATCAAATGAAAAGGTTTTACCTAAAAATAGTATTATTTATCAAAAATATATGATTTTTAATGAATTAACTAAAGTTTCATATATTGATAAAAATGGAAAAAGAAACCTTTTTGATTCTAAAACAAAATTAAAAATATTTAATAATTTATTCAAAAAATATAGGAAAGTTACAGGGGATAAATTAAAAAAATATTTACAATTAGAGCTTGGTCTTAATGTTGTTTCAATAGAAGGTATTGAAGAAAGTTTTAATTCTAATTTTTCTGTATATCATGATTTGTACAAAATTAATGAGGTAAAAAATATTTTAGATTGCGAAAATATTTCTAATGATGTAGAAGAAAGTTTAGAAGAAATTATTAAAATATTAACAATATTTGATGATAAAAAAATGAAAAGAAAACAGCTAGAAAAGTTTAACAAACTTTTTAAAGAGTCTACTTTGAATGATTTATCTAAGAAGAATTACACTGGATGGGGAAGACTATCAAAGAAACTAATAAATGGAATAGTAAATAATGCATCAGGTAAAACAATTTTAGATTATTTGATGGATGATGATGGACCAAAAGGGCCAATTAATAGAAACTTTATGCAGTTGATAAATGATGATGATTTGATATTTAAAAAAGTTATTGATGATGAAAATAAGAATAATATTAAGGAATCAATTGAAGAAACAGTTTATAAAATTGCAGGTAGTCCAGCAATAAAGAAAGGTATTTTACAAAGTTTAAAAATAGTTGATGAACTTGTTAAAGTCATGGGATATGCGCCTAAAAATATTGTTATTGAGATGGCAAGAGAAAATCAAACTACAGACTATGGGAAAAAGCAATCTAGAGAAAGATTCAAAAAAATAGAAGAGGGAATAAAACGACTAGAAAGTGAATTATTAAAAGAAAATCCTTTAACAAATAAAAATGATTTACAGAGTGAAAAATTATACTTATATTATCTTCAAAATGGTAAGGATATGTATACTGGAGATGAAATAGATATTAATAAATTATCTAGTTATGATGTTGATCATATTATACCTAGAAGTTTTATTGTGGATAATTCAATTGATAACAAAGTATTAGTTTCTGATAAAAAGAACAGATTAAAAACTAATGATGTACCTAGCATAGATATAGTTAATAAAATGATTGGCTTTTGGAAAAAGTTAAAAGAATGTGGACTTATTAGTGAAAGGAAGTTTAGCAATTTAACTAAATCGCTAAGAGGTGGATTAACTGACGATGATAAAGCAGGATTTATCAAAAGACAATTAGTTGAAACAAGACAAATTACTAAAAATGTTGCGAGAATACTTGATGAAAGATTTAATTTAAACAAGGAAAATAAGCAGACTAAAATCATTACGCTTAAATCTGCAATGGCATCAGAATTTAGAGAAACTTTTGAGATTTATAAAGTTAGAGAAATTAATAATTTTCATCATGCACATGATGCATATTTAAATGCAGTTATTGGAATATCATTATTAAAAGTTTATCCAAAATTAATGCCAGAGTTTGTTTATGGAGAATATACTAAAATAAATTTACATAATGAAAATAAAGCAACCGCAAGAAAGAATTTGTTTTCAAATTTAATGAGATTTTTCTCTAAGGATACAATATTAAATTCGGAAAGTGGTGAAATACTATGGGATAGAGACTCAAGTTTACATATTATTAAAAAAGTCATTTACAATAGTCAAATAAATATAGTTAAGAAAACAGAAATACAAAAGGGAGCTTTTTCAAATTTAACAGCTTGGTCAAAAAAAGAAAAAGGAGTCTCAATTGAGAGAAAAAAAGGTCTTGATATATTGAAGTACGGTGGTTTTGATAATCCAAAAACTGCATTTGCAGTTGCCTTAAAATACATAGATAAAAACAAAGAAAAGATAAAACTAGTTAGCATAAGTATTTTAGAAAAAGAAGATTATTGTAGGAATGAAATTGAATTTTTAAAATCAAAAGGTTTTAATAATATAAAGTATTTTTATAAATTACCTAAGTATACTTTATTTGAATTTGATGATGGAAAACAGAGGTATGTTGCAAGTGGTAATGAATTACAAAAGGCGAATAACTTTGTTTTAAGTGAAAAATTTGTTAAATTAATCTATCACTGCACAAAGTGTGAAGATATAGATAGTTATGAGAGTGTTAGGTATTTAGAAGATAATAGATATCTATTTAAAGAGCTTTTTAAAATTGTTTGTGATTTTTCAAGTAAATATCTAGATGCAGAAAGCAATCTAAACATTATAAAGCAAATATTTGAAGCAAAAAATAATGAAAATATAAAAGTTATTGCTAAGTCATTTGTTAATTTAATGTCTTTTACATCTACAGGTGCAGCAAGTGCATTCAAATTTTTTGACAAAGATATAGATAGAAAAAGATATAATTCCACATCAGAATGTTCAAATGGAGTAATTGTTTTTAAATCATGTACTGGAATTTTTGAAACAAGAATTGATTTGAGGAAATAATTTTTATGGGATGGAGAACATTAATTATCAATAAGCACTCAAAGGTTTCATACAAAAACAACCATCTTGTGTTTAAAAGTATAGAAGAAACTGAAATGATTCACCTTTCTGAAATTGATACAATCTTATTTGAAACAACGGATATTTCAGTCACTACAATGCTTTTAAAAAGATTGATTGATGAAAAAATTTTGGTTATTTTCTGCGATGATAAGAGATTGCCATCATCCTTTCTTTGCCCATATTATGCTAAACATGACTGTAGTCTACAGTTGTCAAAACAAATTTTGTGGAATGAAGACTTTAAGGCACATGTATGGACTGAAATAATTTCTCAAAAAATTAGTAATCAAATAGCTTATTTGAATAATTTAAAATTTCTCAAAAAAGCAGAATCAATAGAAGAACTATACAATAATTTAGAAAAACTAGATCCAACAAATAGGGAAGGTCATGCAGCACGTATATATTTCAATACGTTGTTTGGCAATGATTTTTGTAGAGATAGTCCAACAGATGTTAATGCTGGATTAGATTATGGATATTCAATAATAATGAGTATGTTTGCTAGAGAAATTGTTGCATCTGGGTGTGTAACACAAATAGGATTAAAACATGCGAATCAATTTAATCAATTTAATTTAGCATGTGATTTTATGGAGCCATTTAGAGTTATTGTAGATAATGCAATTTATAAAAATAGATATACAACATTTCCAGATATGAAGAAGGCATTATTTGAAGAAATAAATAAAAAATTTATTTTTAATGAAAAAGAAATGTATTTGAATAATATTATATCGGAATACACGAAAAAACTTGTAAAGTCACTAAATAACGAAGATAAAAATTTGCCAGAATTTAAAATATGAGTAGATTTATGAGATTAATTTTAATGTTTGATATGCCTGTTGAAACATCAAGTGATAGGAAGGCATATAGAGTTTTTAGAAAGTTTTTGATTAATGAAGGATTTATTATGCACCAATTTTCTGTATATAGTAAGTTAGTTTTAAATGGAACGGCAAATCTAGCAATGATTAAGAGAATTTATAATAATAATCCTTCTAAAGGTAAAATAAGTATTTTAACTGTTACAGAAAAGCAGTTTTCAAAGATGATTTATTTATGTGGAGATTGTAATTCAAGCATTTCAAATACAGAAGAAAGAATAGTTTATCTAGGTGAAAAGTATGAAAATTAGATTTCCAATGATTGACGAGCCAATTGAAATTCAAAATGGAACTGTTATTGTATTCTCAAATAAATATATGTTTACTAGAGTCGTTAGGGAACTATACTTTTATAGTGAAGAAAGATCATTAAAGATTTATGAAAAAGATTTTAGAGAAGTAAAAAATTCTGATGTTATGATTGTGACAGATATACTAGGATATGATGTAAATTCAAAGAATGTATTAAAACTGATATATGAAGATTTAGAGAATCAATTAAACAGTAAGCCTGAAGTTAAAACAATGATAGAAAACCTTTCATCGACTATTACAGATTTAATCAGTTATGAATTATTAGAAAATGAATTGGATTTAGAATATGATGAAATAACTATTTTAGAGTTGATTGAATCACTTGGGGTTAAAATTGAGACGTTAAGTGATACATTTTATGAAAAAATCGTTGAAATAATACAAGTATATAAATATTTATCTAGAAAGAAATTATTAATATTTATAAATTCATTTGCATTTTTAAGTGAAAATGAAATAAAATCTATTATAGAATATATATCATTAATAAATAAAAAAGTATTATTTATTGAAACATTAGCTTTAGATGATGTAAATTATTACTTGATTGATGATGACTTTTATCTCTCAAGACATGAATAAATGTATAAAAAGGAACATTTGATTACTGAAAATTTGCTAGAATTAGTAGCGCGATTAAGAAGCCTCAAAAATTGTACGAGGTTTTATAGCTATGTTGTTTCAAATGATTCCAAAACATGAAAAGCATATATGTCCTTTACAATTACGTTTTATAGCTATGTTGTTTCAAATGATTCCAAAACATAAACTTCTTTTGTTGTCACTTCTCCGTAGTTTTATAGCTATGTTGTTTCAAATGATTCCAAAACTATTGGTGATGGTTTAATTGTTAGTGTTGAGTTTTATAGCTATGTTGTTTCAAATGATTCCAAAACTCCAGATACAACGGGGTATCCGTGTGTTGTGTTTTATAGCTATGTTGTTTCAAATGATTCCAAAACAGCAGTTCAACGAGATGTGAAAAAAAGTGAGTTTTATAGCTATGTTGTTTCAAATGATTCCAAAACTGATGGTTTTAATTGTAAGGTACTAATAAAGTTTTATAGCTATGTTGTTTCAAATGATTCCAAAACAAACACTTGCAACTTTGTCTTGTTTATATAGTTTTATAGCTATGTTGTTTCAAATGATTCCAAAACATATTCTTCATCAAGTGGTGTTAGTTCTTTGTTTTATAGCTATGTTGTTTCAAATGATTCCAAAACCCTCCTTTTTATAATCGATTAAAAATACTAGTTTTATAGCTATGTTGTTTCAAATGATTCCAAAACTATAAATTTACAAAAAGACCCAAATACAAGGTTTTATAGCTATGTTGTTTCAAATGATTCCAAAACAAATAGCTAATAATTGTTTTCTAAATTCTTGTTTTATAGCTATGTTGTTTCAAATGATTCCAAAACTATAAATGGCTTAACTTGGCTTTTAGACAAGTTTTATAGCTATGTTGTTTCAAATGATTCCAAAACGCTTGGTCTCATATGTATGCTCCTGAAAGTGTTTTATAGCTATGTTGTTTCAAATGATTCCAAAACGGAAACAAAAAATCTATGGATAGAGCTTCAGTTTTATAGCTATGTTGTTTCAAATGATTCCAAAACTAACTTTATTAATCAAATCGGCACTTGGTTGTTTTATAGCTATGTTGTTTCAAATGATTCCAAAACATTCATACGAGGCGAGTGGACAAATGCTGAGTTTTATAGCTATGTTGTTTCAAATGATTCCAAAACCTATCTAGAATAAAGCTCTCTTACTTTGGTGTTTTATAGCTATGTTGTTTCAAATGATTCCAAAACCTCTTCTCACCACTATAAGCGGAACATCAAGTTTTATAGCTATGTTGTTTCAAATGATTCCAAAACAACACGACCTGTTACAGTTGCTGGAAAGCTGTTTTATAGCTATGTTGTTTCAAATGATTCCAAAACAGGTGTTGGGCATGAATCAAGTGTTCAAATGTTTTATAGCTATGTTGTTTCAAATGATTCCAAAACTATCGATATTAAAAAAGCTACTATCGAAGGGTTTTATAGCTATGTTGTTTCAAATGATTCCAAAACAAACAATTAAAAAATTTTTGTATGAGGTATGTTTTAT
>JALEZD010000023.1 GCA_022772735.1 Erysipelotrichaceae bacterium | reverse complement strand
AACCTCCTTAACAAAATATGGATTACATCACATAAATTGTATAAGAAGGTAGTATACAACTCCATCATTTTAGTGTGGATTAACATCCACACTATTTGAAGTAGACTGTCCACAAACACAGAAGTTGGTGGATATATTTTTAAAATAAAATCCTTTTTTTAGTTTTCAAATGAAAAAAGAATTAAATAAAACATCTTTAACAAAACCAGCTTTTAAATGTTTTTTTAATTCTTTATCAAAGATTAATTATAAATTAAACTTTATAATTAATAAATATTTTATTAATACTTATTAATTAACCATGAACTCTTATTGATTATATATCTATGTAATTTTTTTGTTTCACCAAGTTGTTTACATTCAAAATTATTATCTGTACAAAAATATTCAAATCTACATTTTTCAACAACCCTTTTTGATTTTAAGTTACCTTCAAAATAACCAGCCCATACTTTTTGATAACCTAGCTCTTCAAAACAATACTTAAGCAATTCATTTACAGCTTCAGGTACAAAACCATTACCCCAATATTCTTCACCAATCCAATACCCAATTTCAATTTCATTTTCACCAACTAATTCATCATTTGGATTGAATAATCCTATACTTCCTATTGGTTTTTTTGTTTCTTTTAAAACAATTGCAAAAGTATTATCATTGGATAAAAAATTTTTAATTACAAATAAACTATTATCAACATCTAAGTGAGGTTTCCAACCACATATTAATGCAACATTTGGGTTTTTTGCGTGTCTATAAAGTTCAAATGCATCTTCATTTTCCCATGGTCTTAAAATTAATCTTTCAGTTTCGAATATCATATTATTTAGCCATTAATCCATTATCAACTTTATCTAATGTAGTTAATAATGATAACATAGTATCTTCTTCATTTTCTGCAGATAAAAGCATACCATAAGATTCTAAGCCTCTAAGTTTCATTGGCTTGAAATTTAAAATTGCAACAACTTGTTTTCCAACTAATTCATCAGGGTTTGTATAATATTTAGAAATACTGCTAATTATTTGTCTTTGAAAATTTGAAAAATCAACTTTAAAAACAAGTAAATTGTCTGCATTTGGATGTTTTATACATTCTAATATAGTACCTACCCTTATATCCAATTTAGAAAAATCGTTATAACTTACTTCATCTTTTATATCCATATAAGATACCTCCTAAAACTATTCTAAAGGTTTTTGATAATAATTTCCAACAATTTTCTCACTTCTATTTACTGTTATAAATACTTTAGGATCAGCGTTTTTAACAGCATTTATTACTGCAGGTAATTGATAACTATTTATTGTCGTAAATAACATAATTTTAGGTTTGTGACTATGTTCACCTTCAACATTTATTTTTGTAATGCCATGTCTACAAGTTTTATAAAATGCCTGAGCAACTTCATCACTTTTTTCAGTAACAATAAATAAATTAGAAAGTTTATACCTATTATGCATAGAGTTAATTACTTGTGTAGATGCATATTGATAAATTATTGAATAAAGTGATTTTTCCCAGCCAAAAGATATTCCTGCAATAATCAATATTACTGCGTTTAACCCCATCATATAATTCCACATAGGCATATTCTTTTTAATTGACATATATATAGCAATAAAATCTGTTCCACCACTAGAAGCATTATTTTTTAATGCTATACCAATGGCAAATCCATTTATTATACCTCCAAATACAGAATTCAATAAGAAATCATCAGTTATCATGAATTTTGGTAAAATCGCTGTAAAAATTGTAGTAAATGTAAACCAAATTATTGAAAAAATAGCAAATTTTCTACCAAGTTTAGTAAAGACAAAAAAAGTTATAGAAATGTTCATCAAAAAAAAGAAAACACTAAATGATATTCTAAAATTAAAAATACTGTAAATTAATTCAGATGATAACCTTGCAATACCAGAAAATCCAGCAGGAAATAAATTAGCTGATGAAACAAAAGTATTCATATTTACAGAATAAATTAATGCAGAAATCACAACAAAAAACATTGCTAAATAATCATGTTTTTTAAATTCAATATTTAAATACTTCATTTTTTTCTCCCTAGTATATCTCAGAATTAACAATCTGTTCCAAATTTTTAGTCATATTTTTTAAAAGTTTTTCAACAAATAAATCACATCTTTTTATTTGTTTTTGTAATGTTCTATAGCTACAATCAATAATTTTTTTAGTTCCATTATCAAATAATATCATAGTTCTATCTCCAACACTTTTAACTCTAACAATTCTATTGTATTGAATATATTGACACTCGACATTTTTAATTGACATTGTCGGAATAAATATTATATTTTCACTAACCATTATACAAGCTTTTTGTTTTGAATTTATTATTTTATTAAATGCACTAATTCTTCCATTCAATGTTGAGCCACATATTATACATAAATTTTCAATAAATTTAATTGACTTACAATTTACTATTTTTAAATCCCCATTTGCTAAATAAATATTAGTTTTTTTATCTTTTTCTTCAATTAATAAAATATCTCTCATAAAAAAATACCCCGTTAATCAAATTATAAACTAACAGGGAATTTAATACTATATTGTTTTAGCAATCACAATCTTCTCCGCAATTACCACCACAGCATGAACAATCTTCACTATATTCTTCATACTTTAATGTATCAATAACTAAACACTCAATTTCAATTTTAGCATTTTTGGGTAATGCAGCCACTTGAACACATGACCTTGCTGGATATGGATCAGAAAAAAATTCACCATAAACTTTATTCATTTCGTCAAATTCTTTTAAATCTGTCATAAATACTGTAGTTTTTACAATGTGTCTTGTTGATAAACCTTTTTCAGATAGTAGTGCACAAATATTTTCTAAGACTTTTTTAGTTTGATCTTTAATATCCAAACTAACAATTTCCATTGTTTTTGCATCTATTGGCAGTTGTCCAGATAAATAAATAAAATCACTCAATTGAATTCCTGGTGAATAAGGTCCAATTGCACTAGGTGCATTATTGCTTGTTATTTTTGTAGTAAACATTCAAATCTCCTTTATAAATACTGATCCTCTCCATCATTATCATTATAATCATAGTACTCACTCTCAAGTTCCATTAATTTTATTTCATGATGTTTGGAAAAGATGCTAAAAGTATAATAAATACAAATCAAAATAATAACAACTAATATGCCTAAAGATAAAACATCATTAATATTTTCCAACATACAATAACTCCCTTTTCCTACAACATTATATAACAAAATAGATAATTATAATCATTTTAATTCTTAAAATCTAAATTTACATTACCAAGTTCTGTAGAAAAATATATTTTATTTGTTCCATTAGTATTGCCCAAAGGTGAATTTATTTTTCCTAGTTCCACATCAATATCAATACAATAATTTGATTCATTATCACTTATTAATGCATTTATATTACCCAATTCAGTTTTTGAAATAACATCTTTACTATAAACATTCATAAGCTGTATATTTCCTGCTTCAGTTTTGGTATTCAAACTTAAAGAAGACACATCACTTAAAGATATATTTCCGCATTCTGTTTCTATAAAAATGCCATTATCTACCTTACAGTTATTCATTATTATTTCACCAGCTTCTGTTTCTAATGTAATCTCATTACACACGCCATTATACATACATATATTTCCATGATCTAATTTTAAACTTATTATGTTTGCACTTACATCATATATTTCAACATTTCCTGATTCATTTGATAAATTAATATTATTGATTTTTTTGCCAGGTATTAAAATTTTTACATAATTTTTATTTCCAAAACCAAAAAACGAATCATTTTCATCTTTGATGTATATGCAATTAGCTTGGCAATAAACACTTGCATCACTATTATCAACTTCAACTTTTATATTATCATTATTTGACTTTTCTAAAATTATATTTAATTTTTCTGAACTAACATTAATAGACAAATTATCCATATATTTAAATTCAAAACAATTTTGTACATTTTCTTCTTCAAAATCGGTTTTAAAAATATTTTTTAAGGGAGTAATATATTTATCGATAAATGTTTGAAATGAATACTCATCTTTAGAAATCTCATTTACTATATCATTTATACTTCCCAAAGATTCAACAGCTTCTACTTCACTCAATCCATCATCAATTTTATCTTGAATTATTTCACTATAAAAATTTATGATTTTACATCTTTCATCAATGTCAATATAACTTATTCTTCTATCTAATTCATATAAAAACATTTCCTTATTCATGAGTTTCTCCTTCAATATATTTATAAACTTTTATAACTTCTTTCCATTCCTCTTTAAAATCATTAATTTTTTTTATTCCTAAATGAGTAATTTTATAATACTTTCTAAGTCTACCATTATATTCTTTAGTATATACTTCAACACATCCATTTAATTCTAACCGTTTTAAAATCGGGTATAAAGTAGATTCTGTAATACTGATATGCAAACTTACATCTTTGACTATCTTGTAACCATATGAATCAACTTTATACAAACTTGCTAAAATCAATATGTCTAATAATCCTCTTTTTAGTTGTATATCCATAATACCTCCTTACATATAATACTATATAACACATAGTATTATGTCAATAAAAAAAGAATTAATCTTCTAACAGATAATTCTCTCCTTTAATGCTTTCACATCTATATAGATCTAGATAGTCTAATTGTCTAAGTGCTTCATACACAACAATAGCTACACAATTACTTAAATTAAGTGACCTAGCGTATGAAACCATAGGTAATCTATAACAATCATCAAAATTATTTTTTAAGATTTCCTTTGGTATACCTGTACTCTCTTTTCCAAATATAATGTATATTTCATCATCAATTTTTGAAAAATTACACTCAGACGGTGGTTTATTCCCGTATCTTGTAATAAATACATATTTTCCTTTATTTAAGCTTTTAAACTCATCCCAATTTTTATATTGTTTAACATTTAAATACTGAATATAATCCATTCCTGAACGTTTTAAATGCTTTTCATCAATACTAAATCCCATTGGCTCTATTAAATGTAACCTTGAATTTGTCGCAACACATGTTCTCATTATGTTTCCTGTATTTTGCGGTATCTCAGGTTCATACAATACAACATTAATCATTTTTAAACCTCCATTTTAATATTACGATAAAAAATCCAATTAAAACTATATAATGTAGTGTGATTTTACTTACCAAGTCAACAAAAAATTGTTGAGGTACCATCATTATCAATCTATCAACACTTGGATCTAAAAAGAAAAGTTCATTATCAAAAAATAAATAATGAAAATTTATCCAAAATCTTTCAAAATCAATAAATGCATAAAAAATTAATGAAAAAACAAATAAGGATATTATTTTTATTAAATTTATAAATGTATTCTTTATATAATTAAAACTCACTCCTGTTTTATTAAAAAATAACAAAAATATAATTATGCATACAACCATTATATTTCTAACTAATATAGAAGTTAAATACAAGTTTTTAACATCAATCATATGTAGCTTTTCTTTTTCATTAAACATTTCTTGATTTATACCATTTATTGAAACATTTAAATTTAAATCATCTGTTTTATCTTTTATATAATCAAAAAGTAATTGTGTACTTTCAAATAAATCTTCATCTGAAATATTAATTGTTTCACTAACATTTAGTTTTTTATATTCTCTTTTATAAAAATTCATATTAAAACTATTAAAATCAATTACCGTAATAAAAGATGCAATCAATATAAATAAACAAAAAATATAACTTAGTATACTATTTATTATTTTCAAAGTATTCTACCATCTTTCTAATTGCATTACCTCTATGTGATATAGAATTTTTCATGCTGCTACTTACATTAGCTAGTGTGTCATTAAATGGTTCATAGAAAAATATAGGATCATATCCAAATCCATTTGAACCTTTAATTTTATACGCAACTTTACCCTCTACTTCACCTCTAAATGTTTTAATTTCATTTTTACTCACAAGTGCTATAACACAAACAAACCTACATGTTCTATCTTTTTTATCCTTCATTCTTTCAAGAATAACATTATTTTTATATTCATATGATGTATCATGTCCTAAATATCTTGCGCTTAATACACCAGGTTCTTTATTTAATGCATCAATTTCCAAGCCTGAATCATCTGCAATACACGTAATATTAAATCTTTCGCAGATAGTTTTTGCTTTTATGATTGCATTTTCTTCAAAAGTTTTACCATCTTCAATTATTTCAATATTTTCTTTTAAATCTAATAAACTCTTTATTTTGTATCCAAGTGGTTCTAATAACTCCTTAAATTCATCAATCTTATGCTGATTTGATGTTACAACAAACAATTCCATATTCCCTCCAACTAAACAGTAATTAAAATAAATTATATCATACGCTTTTAATTGAATATATAATTAAATTGGAGTAAAATTAATAGGACTTAAGGAGATTCAACATGAAAAAAATTAGAACAAGATTTGCACCTAGTCCAACAGGTTATATGCATATAGGAAACCTAAGAACAGCCTTGTACGAATATTTAGTTGCAAAAAAAGATGATGGAACATTTATTTTAAGAATTGAAGATACTGATCAAGGACGATTAGTTGAAGGCGCAACAGATATAATTTATGAAACATTAAAACAATGTAAAATGTTCCATGATGAAGGTCCAGATGTTGGTGGAAATTATGGCCCTTATATTCAATCAGATAGAATGAAATCTGGAATATATAAAGAATATGCTAATAAATTAGTAGATTTAAATGGAGCTCATTATTGCTTCTGTAGTGAAGAAGATATTGAAAATCAAAGAAAAATAGCGTTAGCTAAAGGTGAATCTTTTATATATAAAGATCCATGCAAAAATATAAGTGTGGATGATGCAAGAGAAAGAATTAAAAATGGTGAATCTTTTGTTGTAAGACAAAATATCCCATCATTTGGAACAACTACATTTCATGATGAAGTATATGGAGATGTGACTGTGGAAAATAGTACACTAGATGAAGCAATATTATTAAAATCTGATGGTTTCCCAACATATAACTTTGCTAATATTATTGATGACCATATGATGGAAATAACACATGTTATTAGAGGTAATGAATATTTATCAAGCACACCAAAATATAATTTAATTTATGAATCATTTGGTTGGGAAATACCTACATATGTACACTGCCCTCCTGTTATGAAAGATGAACACTCAAAACTATCAAAACGAAATGGTGATGCTAGCTTTCAAGATTTAGTTAAAAAAGGTTACTTACCAGAAGCAATTATTAACTATATTGCTTTACTTGGTTGGGCACCAGAAACAGAACAAGAAATTTATTCTTTAGACGAACTAAAAAAAGCATTTAATGTTAAAAGAATTAATACTTCTGGAGCAATATTTGATATAGAAAAACTAACATGGATGAACGGAATGTATTTGCGTAATATGAATGAAGAGAAGTATTTTGAAACTGTTAAATCTTATATAAAACAAGCTGTTTCTGATAAATATAATCATTTATTAATTTCAAAAATTGTTCAACAAAGAGCTAATACCCTTGCAGAAATACCTGAAATGTTATCATTCTTTGACAATTATCCAGAATTTAATATTGAATTTTACACAAACAAAAAAATGAAAACTGACCCAGAAATATCTTTAAATTCATTAAAAGAAGCATATGACGTTTTATCAAGTATTGAATGTTGGAATGAACAAATTATCCATGACGCTTTAATGAATAAGGTACAAGAACTATCTATTAAAAATGGGCAATTATTATTTCCTCTTCGTGTTGCTATAACAAACATGCAATTTACACCAGGTGGTGCCATTGAAATATCAAATATTCTTGGTAAAGAAGAAACTTTAAAAAGAATTAAGCAATCAATTGAAAATTTGGAGAAATAAAATTCTCCTTTTTTTATACAATAATTTGCATAATAAAAAGTGAATCTATTTAATAGACTCACTTAATATTCTGTTTTATAGTGTTTATCGAAAAAGTTCACAAGTGAATTTAGAGATTTAAGAAGATATTTTTGATCTTTAACATCAATATCTTTCAAAAATCCATTTATCATATCTTTATGAAAAATATCATGCTGATTTAAACTTTCGAGTGCTTTTTCACTTATGTTAAGTCTGAAAATCCTCTTGTCTTCTAAATCTCTTTCTCTAATCAGATAACCTTTTTTTATAAGTCTTTTTGCAGTTATAGAAAGTGTACTTTGAGTAATATTTAATGCCTTTGCAACATCACTCATAGTTTTTGTTTCACTTTCTCTAACTTTATCAAGAAGATGTACTTCATGAATTGTGAGTGATATACCATTATTTCTAAGATAATCTTCTTCAATCACTAAAATACGATTAAACAAATTTACAAGGATATGATTAAGCGTCTCTTTCATCTCATCCATAAATCAAACCAATTTAAGCTGCAAGAGCTTTTTTAGCAGTATTTACGATGTTTTCAAAACCTTTTTCATCATGGATTGCAATTTCACTTAACATTTTTCTGTTAATAGTAACATTTGCAAGTTTTAAACCATGCATTAAATTTGAATAGCTAATATCATGTAATCTAGCAGCTGCATTAATACGAGCAATCCATAATTTACGCATTTCACGTTTTGTTTGTTTACGTCCAATATATGAATATCTTAATGAACGCATTACTTGTTCATGTGCTGTTCTATAAAGTAAGTGTTTTGAACCAAAATATCCTTTGGCAAGTTTTAAAACTTTTTTACGTCTATTACGTGTTGGTGTAGAACCTTTAACTCTCATCTTATTACCCTCCTACTAACCTTGTAACAATTGTTTAATACGCTTTTGATCGCTCTTAGAAACAAGAGTAGATTTACGTAATTTTACTTTTTGTTTATGAGTTTTGTTTGCTGCAAAGTGTGAAACATATGCATGGCTTCTTTTTAATTTACCAGTGCCTGTTTTCTTTACACGTTTTGCAAGTGTTTTTTTAGTTTTCATTTTTGGCATAGTTAATTACCTCCCTATTTTTATTTTTTTCTTGGTGACATTACCACAGACATTGTGTTACCTTCAAGCGCAGGTGCTTTATCTACAATAGTAATGTCAGACATAGCTTCGATAAACTCATTCATAACTTCTTTTCCAACTTCTATACGAGTTATCATTCTTCCTCTAAAGCGCATATCTACTTTAACTTTCATTCCTGAATCAGCCCATTTTCTAGCTTGTTTAAGCTTTGTTTCAAAATCATGCTTATCAATTACTGGTGAAAGTCTAAGTGGTTTTACTTCAGTAACATGTTGATTTCGCTTTGACTCTTTAGCCTTCTTCTTTGCTTCAAATCTATAGCGACCATAATCTAATATTTTACATACTGGTGGTTGTGCGTTTGGAGCAACACAGAATAAATCCAGATTTAACTCATAGGCTTTTTCAAGTGCTTCTCTACGCATCATTTTACCTAATTGATCACCATTAGGACCTATGACTAGAACTTCTTTGAAGCGGATGTTTTCATTGACTAATTCGTCAGTAACGTTTCTTTTTGTAATAAATGACACCTCCATGTCTTAACAAAATTTAAAAAAGTGAGTACATAAGCCCCACTTAAAATAGTCACAATAATACTCGTAGCCTATACCTAAATCCTAAGGAAATCAGGTGAGAAGTGGTTCTTCTACTTTCCACATATTTAAATTACTTTGTAATATTATCATAAATATAAAGTTATGTCAAAAATTATTATATATTAATTATTTAAATATTAAGATTTTTAATTTTTTTAAATGTTATAATTTATTTGGAGGATGAATTATGAAAAAACAATTATTAATCATTGCTTTTGTTCTATTATTTATAACATCATGTTCGAGTAAAAACTCGCAATATTCTGAAGCAGCATATGAAAAACAGGCATCATCCAACTATACTACTCAATCTTTTGAACAAACAAATACCCGATTCATTTCAAAAAATTATTCAATAAATATTAATAGTAAAGAAATTTTAAAATCATCAAATGATTTAAAAAACCTTGTTGAAAGTTTTAAAGGTTACATAATTTATTCATATGAAACATTTAATGATTTAGAAAATAATCATTCATCATACACAATAAGAATACCTTCAAAGGATATTAATGATTTTAATGACAAATTAAATACAGTTGGAGAAATAACATCAATAAATTTAAGCTCGGATGATTTAACAGAATCATATAACGATAACTCTTCAAAATTATCTGCATTAAAAATTCAAGAAGCCAGATTAATTGAACTTATAAATAAAGCAGAAACAATTGAAGACTTAATAGTAATTGAAGAAAAATTGGTTAATGTACAATCTAATATAGAATTTATATCTAATGAAATAAAAAACATTAACACTTTAGTAGATTACACAACCTATAATATAGAAATTAATTCGGTAATAAATACACCTATAAAGAAAAATTTTATTTCTGAAGTTATTTATTCATTTTCTGATTCATTATCTTTATTTATACTTGTTTTACAAACAATAATTAT
The DNA here is from genome assembly GCA_022772735.1 of Erysipelotrichaceae bacterium. GTDB lineage: Bacteria > Bacillota_I > Bacilli_A > Erysipelotrichales > Erysipelotrichaceae > UBA9076. The sequence goes on along the minus strand of JALEZD010000023.1, from coordinate 224,195 downwards.
TAAGATAATTTACTTGTTACCATATATTTTAGTAGGTCTTATAATATACTTTATTTTAAAAAAATATTTAAAAAAATTTATCAAAAAATAAATATAAATTTTGAAACAAAAAAACGACTATAATATAGTCGTATTTTTTAAAATGGCGTCCACGGAGGGATTCGAACCCCCGACCGTACGCTTAGAAGGCGTATGCTCTATCCAACTGAGCTACGTGGACAACACAGATATTATAGCACAATCTGTGTTAAAATCAATAGTCTATTTGTATTTTGCATAAAACATCTCATCAATATTTTTTAAATAAGGGATAATCATAAAGCTATACCTTATTTTTTCATCACTATTTATTACATATTTATCTAAAGGTAAATCTTTGCATATTGCATTACCTAAGCCTCTAACTCTTCCATTAATATTTAAATATACATTTTCACTTTCGTCTAATTCATAAAAATGGCGTGCATTTCTAATATCTCTATAATGGTATAAAACAGATGTAATATCTAAGTTATCACCAGATATGTATATTCCTTTACCATCTTTATTACTTAATGTATACCAACTAACATTCCCCCTATTTCCACTTTCTTGTGGTTTTAAGTACTTTTCTGTAAACATATTTGGTACATAATCGCTATAAACACTTTTTATACTAGCCGTATTTCTATCAGGATAATTTTCAAATGGTCCATCACCATAATATTTCACATTATCAAAACTATTTGGTAATATCATTTCCATTCCTACTTTCGGAATTATTCCACTTAATTTATCACTTGGATTATAAGCATTTTCAACTTTAATTACTCCATCTGCATAGATATAATAAATTAATTCCACCTCTCCAGCATCAATAATATCACCTAATAACTTTATTTTTACACAATTATCATTTATTTTTATAGTTGAATTTTTTACAACAAAGTTATCCATTGTATTTTCAAGTTCATCTGCATATTTTGATTTAATATTTGGAATAAATTCAAATTGTGTATCATTACTTATTTGCGCTCTAGTATAGTTTAAATAAGGTCCATTTCCAAAAACTATATTGTTATTTAATAAATATCTTTCAATTAAATTACTCTTTTTATTAAATACAATCTCAAAATCACCATATAATGATTTCCCCTTCAATTTAATAATGTTTTCATCCTCTGTAATATCACTAAAATTACTATTAGTTTTATATTCAATCTGTTCCTTATTACTGATTAAGATTTGTTCATAGGAAATAACACTATTTTTACTCAATCCATAATTTGTATCATTTTTTAATAAAACATAAAAATTCACAAATAAATTTAATCCATCATACTCATTTGGTAAATCTATTTCAAATGTTTTTTTACTTCCTGCATCTAAGTCAATATTTAATTGTTCTTCTTTCACAATTTTATCATCACTATATATTGCATATTTAATTATAAAATCTTTACTATCAGTAAATAAATATTCATTATCAACTTCAAAAGTATTATTTTTTATATGTTTAAAATTTATTGATTGATATACCTTATTAACTTCATACATTTTAGGAGATAGTGTACCATCCGCAAACAACAAACCATTACCAGAAAATTCCAAATCATTCTTTAAATCTCCAAAATCACCACCATATGCAAAAAATTTATTATCGCTTTTCAAATTAAAATTATTTAACGAAACTGGTAATTCTATTGCTTGATCTTTAAAATCCCAAATAAACCCTCCTTGTGCACTATCATTTTCTCTAAAAATATCCCAATATTCTTTTAAGTTACCTAATGCATTACCCATAGAATGTGCATATTCAGATTGTATATATGGAAGTTTATTATCACTCTTTAGATGCTTGTTTATCTCTTCGATTGAATAATATTGACTACTATATACATCTACCATTGATGTATCTCTTGTATCTCCATATCTATTATCCCTCTCATAAAATCTCAATCTAGAAGGATCACGGTTTAGTATCCATTTTGTTGAACTATAAAAATTATATTTATCATCCAATGGATATTCCTTATATGTTGATTCATTTCCTAAAGAATACATAATAATTGATGTATAATTTTTATCTCGCTCAACCATATTCATTGTTCTATCCATAACTGAATTTTTAAACGACGGATAATATGATGGAATATCATCAACAAATGCTCCATAATGCGATTCAATATTTACTTCATCCATAATATATAATCCAATTTCATCTGCAACTTCAAATGTAACAACATTATTTGGATAATGGCTAATTCTAATTGCATTAATATTATTTTGTTTAATAATTTTCAAATCATTTATTATATCTTCTTTTGTTAAGGCACTACCCTTTATATAATCCATTTCATGCCTATTCACACCTTTTATTAAAATTGGCTTACCATTTAATACCATTTGTTGTTTATTATTTTCAATATTTTTTATTTTGATACTTCTAAAACCAAATCTTAAACATGCAATTTCAACAATATTACCATTTTCATCTGTTAAATTTAATAATATTCTATATAAATAAGGTGTTTCTGCACTCCATAATTTTATATCTGTTAATTTAATTTTTTGGCTTTTTTCACTACCTTTATCTTTTATATCAAAAGTAGGTTTTTCTAAATTGTATTCAATATCAATTTCATCATTAATCAAATTATCATTAAAGTCATATAAATATGCTTTAAGGTTATATTTCCCTCCATTTTCTATAGACAAATTTCTTATACTTGCTTCTATTGTTAAATGTGTTTCATTATCTACTTCTGGTTTAATAAAAATATCCCTAATTTCAACTTTATTTTTACTTATTAAATAAACATCTCTAAATATTCCGTTAAGTCTAATCATATCTTGATTTTCTAAATAACTTCCATCAGAAAATCTATAAAGTTGAATTGCAATTGTATTTTCAACATTTGAAAATTTATTGTTTTTATCTTTCTTTAAATACTTTGTTATATTAAATTTATGAGTAGTATAACTATCTTCACTATACCCGACTTTAACACCGTTCACAAATAAATAAAATGCACTAGAAATACCATCAAAATTTATAAATACTTCCCTATCATCAAAATGTTCATCTAAAACAAATGTTTTTTTAAAATGAGATACCCCATTCACCTTTGTTGGAGCAACAGGATATTCTGATAGTTTTAATTCCTCATAATTTATCCATGGATAAATTTGATTAATATAAATTGGTTTATCATATTTAAAACCATTTTTATCAAATTGTAGTTGTATATTACTTGGAACATTTATCTTATCCCAATTTGAATAATCCCAATTTTCTTTATCATCCCAAGATAACATTTTACTTGGATTATCTACAAAGTAAAAATTCCATTCACCATTTAAACTTTTTATATATTTTGATTTATATATGTCTTTTGTAAAAACTGACTTTTCATTTTCTAAAGCTATTTCATTATTATGATAAGGTATAAAATATGCATTGGGATTTTCTCTATTAACTTCAACTGTTTCTATTAAATCATACCATTCAAAACCCTTAAACATATCTTCGTTTGCCTCCACATTTAAAATAAAAAAACTAAAGACAATAAAACTAAGTATAACTTTTTTCATATAAATTTCACATCCTCAACGCTAATCAAAGTTGTTTTTCCCCTTCTAAGTTCTAATAATACAGTTATTGCATTTTTCTTTCTTTTATCATAAACAAACTTCATTTTATTAATTTTAATATCATGTTTTAACCCACATTCAATGATTTGAGCAATCTTATTAGCTCTATGTACCATATATATTCTTCCATTATCTTTTAAAAGTCGTCTATAACACATAAAAAGCTCATCTAATGATAAATTATCTTCATGTCTTGCATTCTTTATATCTTCTATAATATTTTTATTTTTTTCTACAAAATAAGGAGGATTACAAACAATAACATCGACATTATTTATTTTTAAATCCTGTATTCTACAACAAATTAAATTACATTCTAAATTATTGATTTCCATATTTTTTTCTGCTAGTTTTAGTGCTTTTTCATTTATATCAACACCAATCATTTGTTTAGGTGAGTAAAGTGATGCATATAACAAAAGTGCTCCATTATTAGTACCAATGTCTAAAATAACTTCATTTTTTTTAACAGTCAAATAACAGCCTAAAAGGTGTGTATCTGTGTTCATTTTAAACATATTATCATCTTGGAGTATTTTTAAATTAGTATTTTTTATATAATCAAAGGACATTTTCCTGATCTAGTTCAAAGTAAAACATTGAACCCTCTCCTTCTATACTTTCAACACCATATCTTGCTTTATGAGTGTCTAAAATAGCTTTAACGATTGCTAAACCTAAACCTGTACTTTGCTGTTTCCTACTAAACTGTTTATCAATTTTGTAGTATCTATCCCATATATACGGTAAATCTTCTTTAGAAATACCTTTTCCTTCATCTTTTATTTCTACTCTGATACCATAGTCCGTTCTAAAAGAATTAATATAAATTTTCTTATTATCATCAGTATTTTTTAAAGCATTAGATAAAAAATTATAAATTACTTGTCCGATTTTTATTTCATCAGCATAAATAATCATATCATCTGGTATGTTTTCGATAATATTTAAATTATGTTTTTCAATTGTTGCAACATTCAGTTTTACAATATCTCTGATTTTTTGGCTTAAATCAAAATTGTTTTGAATAAGTTCATAATTACCAGACTGCATTTTTGCAAGCTGACTCATATCATTAACTAAATTATCAAGATAATCTGCCTCACTAATGATTACATCTAGATGCTCTTCTCGTTTTTCTTTTATATCACCACTTATATCTTTAATCATCTCTGCATAAGCCTTTATCATTGTTAGTGGTGTCTTTATATCATGAGATACATTTGCAATTAAGTCCTTTCTAAGTTCATCAACTTTACCAAGTTTATTTGTAGCATCATTTAGTGTTCTTGCAAGTTCACTTGTTTCAAGATAATATGAATCTTCAAAAATAACATCATAATTACCTTCAGCAAGTTTATCAGCAGCTTTTTTCATCTTGATAATTGGTTTTGAAAGTCTATTTGAAATTACAATTGCAACTAAAAAAGATAATACAAGTACTATTAGTGTATATAAAATATATTGTTCTTTGTAAAAATTTATAATTGAATCAACTGGTTCAAGAGGACTATTAACAAACAGGTAATAATTACTTAAATTCGCTTTGATACTTTTGCCATAAACAATCATTTCTTGATTACTTCTAGTATTTACAATATTTAAACTATAAAATCCACCACTATTTATTAACTCATTTTTTAAAAATTCACCAGATGTTACAGGTGTAAAAGTAATATCACCAAACTGTATGTTCTGATTAAAAATACAACTTTCACCCAAGCTATCTACTCTATAAACAAGTTGTCCTTTTTCATTAAAAATTATTGAACATACATTATTATCAATATTTATTTTAAAAGCATCTTCTAAAGATTCATCACTTATTACTGCATCATTTAATAAACTTTCTTCAATTCTATCTGCAATTTCACTTACAACCCTAATTTTATTGTTTCTATAATAAGGTTTTATAAGAGTAAACTGTAAAATTCCCATTAAAAAAACAATTCCTATAGTGAATAAGAAAAAATATAACCATACATTAAAATTTATACCTTTTCTAAATTTCAAATTTATATCCCATCCCTCTTACAGTTACAACTAAATCACGATATTTTCCTAAATTATGTCTAAGCATTTTCACATGAGTGTCAACAGTTCTGTCATCACCCATATAATCATACTTCCACACCTCTTCCATTATTTTTGCACGTGATAACGCAATATTCTTGTTTTTAACCATATAAATCAAAAGTTCTATTTCTTTTGGAGTTAAGTTTGCCTTTACCCCATCAATACTTACAGTTCTTCCATCATAATCGACAACCAACCCAAGATGCTTAAAATTAGAAGTTTTAACACCTTTTCTATCAATAACTGCTTTAACTCTAGCCATTAACTCTTTTGGAGAAAATGGTTTAACAACATAATCATCAGCTCCAATTTCAAAACCATGTAATTTATCATATTCTTCTTGACGAGCACTTAGCATAATTACAGATGTTTGTTTAATTTTTCTAATTTCTTTTAAAACAGAAAAACCATCTAATCCAGGTAACATTATATCTAAAATAACGCAATCATAATTAGTTTTCTCTATCATACTTATCGCAGAAATACCATCACTTGCCTCATCAATTGAGTGACCATTAATAACTGCATACTCTCTTACAACTTCTCTAATTTTAAGCTCATCATCTACTATTAACAACTTTGCCATATTAATTCTCCATAAATTTTAAATCATTCACCAACGCTGAATTTTCTCTATCAATTTTACCATTAAAATAAATATATTTTCCCTTAATTAATTCACTTGCATATTTACTATATAAATTTGGCATAATAACCAAATCAAATTCAGATGTTTCATCAAATACATTTAAAAAAGCCATTAAACTACCATTTTTTGTTCTATGTTGTTTAACCTTTCTTATACAAGCAAACGATGAAATAAACCCTTTTTTATTAATATATTCTATTAATGGATTTAAATTTATTTTGTTTTTAATCTTTATTTCACTAATTGGATGTTTGCTTAAATATAAGCCTAATGCATTTTTTTCTCTTTCGCTTCTTTCAAAAAAATCATCTTTTGCGATAACCATTAATGGTTTTGAAACCAGATCTAAATGTAATGTATTTTCACCATTAATTTCAACCTTTACAAGCTCGCCATAAGAAATAGCTTCATCAAGAGATAACAACATTGACTTCCTACTATTAGAAAAATTATCTAATGCACCAGAATCAATCAAACTTTCAAAAATTTTTTTATTTACTTTTTGACCTAAAAGTCTAGCTACAAAATCATAAAAATCTATAAACCTGCCATTATTTCTAACAGCAATAATTTGTGTAACAGCCGCATATCCTACTCCTTTAATATTTAATAATGGATACCTAATACTACCTTCTTCAACAACATATTCAAAACCACTCTTATTAACATCAGGCAATAAAATCTTTATGTTATGCTTTTTACATTGTTCAATATATAATGCCGTTTTCGATTCATCATTTATAACACTATTTAAAAGTGAACAAAAAAACTCTAAAGGATAATTAGCTTTTAAAAAAGCAAGTTGATATGCTAGTAAACCATATGCAACTGAATGTGATTTATTAAATCCATAACCAGCAAATTTTAAAATCAAATCATACAATGATTGTGCCAGTTTTTTTGAATGATTATTTTTAATACAACCACCTATAAATTCATTTTCTAACGCCTTTAATTCTTCTTCATTTTTTTTAGACATTGCTTTTCTTAAAATATCTGCTTTAGCAAGTGTAAAATTAGCCATAATCTGTGCTATTTGCATTATTTGTTCTTGATATATCATTATTCCATATGTTTCTTTTAAAATTGGAATTAAAAGCTTGTGTGGGTAAGATATGCTATTTTTATTTTTTCTTCTTTCTAAATAAATCGGAATATTTTCCATTGGACCAGGTCTATAAAGTGCTATTGTCGCAACAATATCTTCAAAACAAAATGGTTGCATTTTTCTAAGTAGATTCTTCATTCCTTCTGATTCTAATTGAAATACACCAACTGTATCAACATCTTTTAAAAGCTTAAAAGTTCTTTCATCATTTAAAGGAATACTCATAATATCAAAACTATTTTGTTTTCTTTTTATGTTGTCAGATATTTCATCAATTATTGTCAAATTTTTTAAACCTAAAAAATCCATTTTAATTAATCCAAATTCTTCTAAATATTCCATAGAAAACTGAGTTGTTGTTATTCCTTGTTCAAGAGAAATTGTCGGAATTACATCATTTAATTTTAATTTACTCATAACAATACCAGCAGCGTGCATACTAGTGTGTCTTGGCATACCTTCTAACTTTAGTGAAATATTAAATAATTCAATAAATTTTTCATCAGAATTTATAATTTGTTTAAATCTTGGACTTGTATTATATGTTTCTTTCAATGTTATATTAAGTACGTTTGGAACACTTTTACAAATAAGATCAACATCTCTTAAATTTATCCCTAAAACACGCCCAACATCTCTTAACACTTGTTTAGTTTTTAAAGTACCAAATGTTATTATGTGTGCTACATGTTCTTTACCATAAGTATTATAAACATAGTTTATTACTTCTTCCCTTTTGTTATCTGGAAAGTCAATATCAATATCTGGCATTGAGATTCTTTCAGGATTTAAAAATCTTTCAAATAACAAATTATATTTAATTGGATCAATATGTGTAATCCCTAAACAATATGAAACTAGTGAACCTGCTGCACTGCCTCTTCCTGGTCCAACATATATTTTATGTTTTTTGGAAAATCTAATAAAATCCCATACTATTAAAAAATAATCTTCAAAATCCATTTTGGTTATAATTTCTAATTCATATTTTAATCTATCGATATACAATTCTGGCACAGATTTATTATTAAATCTTTTTTTCAAACCAGCACTTGCTAATTCAACTAAATATTTTTTTGATGAGATATCATTAGGCACTTGAAATTTTGGTAAAGATGTTTTTGGTATTGTCAAATCCACATTACACATACTAGCTATTTCAAAAGTTCTTAATAAATCATCTTCTTCATATATTTCTTGCATTTCTGACTTATCTTTTAAATATCTGCCTTTTATTTGAATAAGAGTTTTATCATTAATCACCTTTTGCAGTGCTATACCTCTTGCAATCTTATAAGCAACATCGTCCTCTTTATTTAGATAGTAAATTTTTGAAAGTGCAACAGTTTTTATTTGTTTGTTTTTACATACTCTTTTTAAAAAACTATTTTTTATTCTCCAAAAAGGTGTTTCATTATAAGATAATGCAACATCAAATTCACCCAACTCATTTACTAAATAATCCAGCTTAGAAATCAAATCATTTTCATCATCATTAATCAAAGAACTTTCTAAGTAACCTTCTTCTCCATAAACAATTAAAAAACAATTATCTTTAAATTTTTTTAACTCATCAAGTGTAACAAAATTTCTATCACCATTTACAAGTGAACTTAATTTTATTAAGTTTTTATAACCATTATTGTTTTTAGCCAACAAAATAAAAGGATATTTTGTTTCATTAATCATACAGTCAAATTCTAAACCTATTATAGGTTTAATGTTCATTTTATTTGCATACTTAAAAAATTCAACTGTTGAAAACATTACATTTTTTTCACATAAAGTTACAAATTTATAACCTAATGATTTACTTTTGTTTACTAATGATTCAATTGAAATAGTACTGTTTAATAATGTGTAATAACTTCTTGCATGCAAATGTACAATCATATTTACCTCTAAATTTATTTTAACATATAAAATTTGTTATTAAACCCTAATAATTTGTTATAATAGTAAGGAAAATAATTTATTTTAAACAATTATTTTTGGTTATGGTGAACAAAATGGAAGAAAATAAAAATATTGATACAAATAATGAACATACAAAAGTTTTTAATATAATTCATGAAACAAAAGTTGAACCTATAAAATTACCTATTAAAAAAAATAAAAAAAATATTTTAAGAAACTTTTTTACTACAATAATAATTATTATTTTAGTGGTAGGAATTAGTATAGGTATTTTTTCTTTAACACTTGCTAATAGAATGATTAATGATGCACCTAAATTAAATATTGAAGATTTCATAAGTAATGAATCAACTAAAATATACGACAGTGAAGGTGAATTAATCCAAGAAATTGGTACTTATTTAAGAGAAAATATATCATATAAAGAACTGCCCGAAGGTTTGATAGATGCTTTCTTATCAATTGAAGACTCGAGATATTTTCAACACTTTGGGTTCGATATACCAAGATTCTCAAAAGCGATAATAGAAAACTTAAAAACTATGAGTTTTGGTCAAGGTGGCTCTACTTTTACAATGCAACTTGTAAAAAATACTTATTTCCAAGTTGACAGTGGTGATAGCTCTACAATAGCTACAAAAAGCATTGATAGAAAAGTACAAGAAATTTTCCTAGCACTTGAATTAGAAAAAGAATTAGACAAGAAAAAAATATTTGAACTATATTTAAATAAATTAAACTTCGGAGGAAATGTAAGAGGTGTAGAAAAAGCTTCTCAATATTATTTTGGTAAATCTGCAAAAGACTTAGTACTAACAGAAAGTGCCCTTCTTGCAGGTATAATAAATAGACCAAATGCGTACAATCCATACCAACATCTAGATTGGTCAACTAATAGAAGAAATAAAGTTCTTGAAATGATGGTATATCATGGATATTTACAAAAAGAAGAAGCAGAACTTGCAAAGTCAATAAAAGTTGAAGATTTACTTGTTGGTGAAAATGTTGTTAAAGGTGATTCATCTAGTAATGCATATAGAAGTTATTTAGATGCAGTTATAAATGAAGCACAACAATTAACTGGTAAAGATCCTTATGTTAATGGTATGAATATTTACACAAGTATGGATAGAAACGTTCAAGAAACCATAGATTCAATTCAAGATGGAACAACTAATATTCCATGGCCAGATGATTTAATGCAAATTGCAATGATTTCTGTTAATAATAAAACTGGTGAAATAGTAGGAATTGGTGGAGGTAGAAATTATGATGGTGCAAGATTATTAAACCGTGCAACCTCGCAATTTAAACAACCTGGATCATCTGTAAAACCTTTTTTATCTTATGCTTTAGCTTTTGAATATTTAGGTTATACTGATCAAATGGTTTTAACTGATAGACCAATAACATATCCAAGAGAAAGTAGAGTTTTGAAAAACTCTGATGGAGAGTATAGAGGTGATGTAACTATCCAACAAGCTGTTGCACAATCATTAAATATCCCGGCAATTTTAACACTTCAAGAAGTTGTTGAAGAAATTGGTGTTGATTCAGTTGTTTCCTATATGAATTCAATAGGTTTTACAAAAGTTACAAAAGACAATTTTCACCTTTCATTTGCGATTGGTGGTACATGGTTTGAAACAACTGTTTTAGAACTTGCTGGTGCACATGCTGCAATGATTAATCTTGGTGTGTATAATAAACCACACACAATAAATAAAATTGTGCTACAAAATGGTGATACATTTTATCCAGAAAACCAAAATAGAAAAGTAATAAGTTCTGGTTCAGCATTCTTAGTAGATGAATTAATGAAATACACAGTTGATGGCCCATATTTCAACTACATGCAAATATTAAAAAGAAACTATCCCGTATATGCGAAAACAGGAACATCTGACTGGGGAAGTGATGGTATTGCATATGGAATTCCTAAAGGTGCAGCAAAAGATAAATGGATGGTCGCAAGTACATCTAACTTCACAAATGCAGTTTGGGTTGGATATGATAAAGCTGTTAAAGGAGAACAAACTTATTATACAGGAGCTAAAAGTAGCTTAAATATTCCTGGTAGAATAAATAAAATTTTATTAGATGCTAATGAAAAAATAGAAAATTCAGATTTAAAAGGTGTTGTTAAACCAAATGATGTTGAAGAACTAACATATGTTTATGGAACATGGCCATATGCTAAATATGAAGATTGGATGAACCCTTCTTTGAAAACAACAGCTTATGTTTCTAAAACTGGAAAAAAAGATTTAGTTGATATAACTGAACATAAAAATGATTCAACATTTAATGGAATAAGTGCAAATGTAAATCCTGATGGATCATTAAGCGTGAATTGGAGTATTGGTAGTGGCTCTTGTTTTGGTGAAACAAAAGACATATCATTACATGATAATTATAATGATATTCCAGCTTATGGAGCGTGTTTGTTTGATTATTCATGGGTAATAGGCTCAACAGGTACATTTGGTGCAAGTGTATATGTAAATGAAGCTTATGTAACAGATATTTCTGGTAGTAACGGATATTTTAATGGTTGGATTGGTGATTTATGGGGAAGTGTTAAAGTATGTGGATGGTATAATAATGGAGCTACTACTTCTGAAACAAAATGCTCTTACGCAAATGTTATTCAACCTGAATATTAAAAATAAGGTGTTGATTAAACAATCAACACCTTTCATTTTTAAATTAATTTATAAAACTAAACTCTTAAATCTCTGATTTTAAATCTCTACTCATTAAATCTTCAACAGCATCTGTTGGTTTTTTTCCTTCATAAAGTATTTTATACACTTGTTCAGTTATTGGCATAACAATATTATTTTTTATAGACTCTTCATATACAACTTTACAAGCTTTTATTCCTTCAACAGTGTATTTATTATTTTTTAGAAATTCTAATGCACTATTATCTTTTCCAATTTTCAATCCTGCTTGAAAATTTCTAGAATGTACTGATGTGCATGTAACTATTAAATCCCCTACTCCATCTAATCCTAAAAATGTTTCAGGTTTGCCTCCAAAAAATATACCATATCGTGCTATTTCAGCTAAACCTCGTGTCATTAGTGCAGCTCTTGCATTATCACCTTGGCCAATTCCAGATAAAATACCACTTGCAATTGCCATAACATTTTTTATTGCAACACCAATTTCCGCACCAATTACATCTGTATTTGTATATACTCTAAAATAACTATTAGAAAATAATTCTTGCACAATTTTTGCACTTTCTTCATCACTTGAAACAGCATTTACAGTTGTCAACAATTTAACAACAACCTCCTCAGCATGACTTGGTCCAATTAGTGAAACTACTGATTTAAGTTTTTTAAAGTTTTTTTCAATAACAGTGCTCAATCTTTCATGAGTTACTGGATGAAATCCCTTCGCAACATTAATTACAATTACATCCTTATTAACAATTTTAGATGCTTGAATACACACATCTTCAATAGCATTAGTTGGAACTGCAAGAAGTAAAATATCACAATCTGAAATATTTTTAATCTCATTTGTTGCCTTTATATTTTCGTTTAACTTAACATCAAAATATTTTTGATTTTTTTTATTGTTATTTATATCATTTATTTCACTATCTGAAATACCCCAAATCAATGTTTCAACATTATTATCAACTAAAACATTAGCTAAAGCAGTCCCCCAACTACCACTACCTAAAATCGCAACTTTCATGTTTTATCCTTTCTTTCTAGCAATAATTTTAATCATGCTACCATCAAAACCAAATGCTTCTCTTAACCTATTTTCTAAATACCTTTGATAGCTAAAATGTAATAAATTTGGATCATTAACAGATAACATAAATGTAGGAGGCGCTACAGATACTTGCGTTGCATACATAATTTTTAATCTTTTACCATTATGTGTTGGTGCAGGTGTTGTAAGTTGTGCATCTAATATTACCTCATTTAACACACTTGTTTCTATTCTAAGTTGACTATAGTTATAAACATCGTTAACCATTGGAAGAATATCATTTATTCTTTGTTTTGTCTTAGCTGAAACAAATAAAATCGGAACATGATCTAAATAAACAAACTCACTTCTTATCTTGTCTATATATTCATTCATTGTTTTATCATCTTTAATTATTGTATCCCATTTATTAAATACAATAATCATTGGTTTCCCAGCTTCATAAGCATACCCTGCAACATGTTTATCTTGTTCTCTGATACCCGCTTCACCATCAATCACAAAAAGTGCAACATCACATCGTTCAATTGCAGATAAAGCTCTTAAAACGGAATACTTTTCAACACTTTCAAATACTTTTCCTTTTTTCCTTATACCTGCAGTATCAATAATTACATAATCTTGGTTATCTTTTACAAATGGAGTATCAATCGCATCTCTAGTAGTTCCTTCAATATTACTCACAATTACTCTATCTTGATTTAATATTGCATTAACTATGCTACTTTTACCAACATTTGGTTGACCAATAACAGATATTTTTATACTTCCAGGATATTCATTTATATTTTTATTGGGAAAAAGTTTAAAACATTCATCTAACAAATCTCCAAAACCAATGCCATGAATACCACTAAGAGCAACTGGATCTCCAACACCTAGACTATAAAATTCATATATATTATCCATTAATGTTACATCGTCAACCTTATTAACACCAAGAATTACAGGTTTATTTTGTCTTTGTAATATTCTTGCAATATATTCATCATCAGCCGTTACTCCATCTCTTCCATTAACAACAAATAAAATAACATCAGCCTCTTGAATTGCAATTTCAACCTGAGCTTTTATTTCTTCTTGAAATGGCTGATCATCTAATTGAATACCACCTGTATCAATAACTCTAAATTCTTTTGTAAGCCATTCTCCTTTTGCATAAATCCTATCTCTAGTAACACCTGGAGTATCCAAAACAATAGAAAATCTTTCTCCAATTATTCTATTAAAAATTGTAGATTTCCCAACATTTGGTCTACCAACAATTGCAACAACTCCGCTAATCATTTTTAATCCTCATTTCAATAACATCAATAATACTATTAACAACTTCATCAATTGTCATATATGATGCATCAATTAATATTGCATCATCTGCCTTTTTTAAAGGAGATGCTTTTCTATTAATATCTTGATAATCTCTTGCTTCAATATCTTTTTTTATTTTTTCAAAATCACTTTCTATTCCTAATTCTTTATTCTGCAACATTCTTCTATAAGCTCTAACTTCTGAATTTGCAGTTAAAAAGATTTTAACTTCTGCATCTTTTAAAACAACAGTTCCAATATCCCTTCCATCTAAAATATATCCTTTTTTAGATGCAATATTTTTTTGCATTTCAACAAGTAACTCTCTTACTTTTGCAAAAGCAGAAATATCACTCGCAAGCATTGAAATTTCATTAGTTCTTATTAATGACGAAACATTTTCATTATCTACTAAAATTTCATTTTTATCATTAAAAGATATTTTAATATTTTTTATAAAGTTAACAATATCTGCCTCATTTTTTACATCAATATTGTTTTTTAAACATGCAAAAGCCACAGCTCTATACATTGAACCTGTATCTAGATGTGTATATCCTAGTTTATTTGAAAGAATTTTTGAAATACTACTTTTTCCAGAACCACTTGGTCCATCAATCGCAATATTAATTCTCATTGAATAATCCCCTTATTCAATAATACCCAATAGATTACAAAACCTAAAATAACTATTAAAACAAAAATCATGATAATTAGTACAAAATTTAAAATTCTATTTGTATTTTCAACTTTATCATCAAATTCACTTAAGTTATCTTCATATTCATCTAATTGAAGTTTCATTTTATCAGTTTCTTCAATAAGTTTTTTTCTTTCTGTTTGTTGATACTCAAATTGTCTAGCCAAATCACTGTTCGTATTTTCATTATCTAAATTATATTCATTATTGGCATTAATTAAGCTTTGAACTTCTAATGCAATAGTATTTCTAGTAGCTTCTAAATCATCATCACTTAATGAACTATATGGATTTGTCATTGATTTTTTAAAAGGTATTTCTGATGTATGATTAATTTGAGAAGGATAAGGCTTTTCAACTTTCTTTCTATCACCATATATCTCACTTAATATATTTCTTTGTGTATCTTCTGATACAATTAAACCTTGTTGTTTATTATATTGTTTTACTTCATTAATATACTCATCTAAATATTCATTATCAAAAGAATTTGAATGTGCAGATGTAGGAACTTTTTGTTTTGGAATGCTAGTTGTATTTAAATATTCTTCTCTTCTTGCATGTATTGGATCGTGATTTCCACTTTCACTTCTTTCCATTGCCTTAAAAGAATTAGAATCTATTCTATTTAATTTATTTGCATATTCAGACAAGTCATTACTTTTAATATCACTCTCTGAATCATTTTGTAATTTATTTCTTAATTCTTCATATTTTGCTAATCTAGATAATTTGGCCATAATAAAAAACCTCCACCGAGATTATTATAACATATTAAATATGTATAAAAAAATAGTGTTTAATTTAAAGAATATTTAATAATTAATTTTAATAAAAAAATATAGGCTAACAAACCTATACTTTTATACTATCGTTTTAAAATAACAGATATGTGTTTGTATAAAATCAGAGTAACCAACGAAACACAAATAGCTTTTATAATATTAAATGGAGTTGTTGCAAAAATAACAAAAGTTAATGAATCTTTTATTATAGGAATCAAAATTGTTCCCATATTTACTAAAACTGACATATCAACATTATAAAAATAAGAATACGCAGGTAATAAAACAAAATAATTTAATAGTACACCTACAACCGTCATAGAAATTCCCCCTACAAGTAATCCTATAATTGCATATTTTTTTGTTTTATTATTTTTATAAATAATTGAAGCAGGTACAACAAAAGAAATTCCTATCAAGAAATTTGCCAGTTCTCCAACATATGCAGTTTGTGTACCACTCATTGCTTTAAACAATATTTTTATTGCTTCAATGATAACTGCAGCTAGTGGTCCCATTGTAAATCCACCAATTAATACCGACACTTCACTAAAATCTAATTTATAAAAAGACGGTAAAAAAGGAATTGTTAGCTCAAAAAGCATTAAAACATATGAAATCGAAGATAATATCGCAATTTTTGCAATATTAGATGTTGTGAAGAATCTGTTTTTAGTCATGTTTTTTCCTCCAATAACTACCTTTTCAATAAAAAAAGGTTTAAACAAACCTTCGGACATTAAAAATTAAAAGAATGCTCTTCTTTCATCCAGACTTTACTGTCGCCACTAGAATCAAACTAGTTCAACCAAACGGTTCGTGGGGTATACCACCGGTCGGGAATTTCACCCTGCCCTGAAGATTACTGTTTTATTATAACACTTTTAATTAAATTTAGAATATTATTTCTAAAATTCTCAATAAATTTTTATCAAATAATGGAAAAAATAATATTATTGATGAACAAGAAATAAATATAGATAAAATATAAATATATATTTTTTTATTTTCATCATCTAAACTTGATAAATCTGTTGTTTTTATCATTATAACTATGTTTAAAACAATAGCCAAAATAATTAAAATAATACTTATTTGTTTAAAAATAATATAATACAAAATACATAAAATCATACATAATGAAGTAGATATTGAACCACTTCCATAACAAGAAATAGTTCTTCTCCATCTTACCGTATACCCGAACATTTTATTTGATAGTAATAAAGAACAAACAAAAACTACATCTTTAATTAAAAACATAATAAAAACAATAAATCCAAAATTTGATGCATCAGTAAAAGTTAACCTTTGAAAACTAAAAGAATTAGTATTCAAAAAAACATATAATAAATATGATACATAAAAGGAAATCAAACAATTTTTTAAAATTACAAAAATCGATCCTCTAATATAATCTCTAGAGTTAAAAGAATTTTTTAAAAATGTATAAATCCCATTAGTTTCTGAAACATTAATTGGATTTATAATTTCAAATTCAAACTCTTTATTTTTTACACTTATTCTATTTGTTGAGGTTTTTGTTTTAACATTTTTTTCTGTATTATCTGATTTTTTTCTTGTTTTTTTAGGACTAGTATTTTTAATAACTGATTTTTTTTCTTTTTCCATCTTTTGTCCCCTAACTATCTTTAAAATTTAATAAAAGATGTGAATACCACATCTTATAACTAAGCTCTTCCTGAATATTTTCCATCTGCAGTTGAAACAACAATCATTTCTTCATTTTCAATGAACAACGGTACTTTTATTTCAAGTCCTGTTTCAAGTTTTGCATTTTTCATTGCTGATGTTGCTGTATCACCTTTTACAGCAGCTTCACATTCAACTATTTGAAGTGTAACTTTATCTGGTAAAATCAACCCTAAAATTTCACTTCCATCATACATAGAAATTAATACATTATCATTAGGTTTTAAAAACTGTAATTCCCATTTCAAGTTATCTTTTTGAATTTCAATTTGTTCATATGTTGAATTATCCATAAAGATTAATGCTTCACCATCATCATATAGATATTGCATTTCTCTTTTATCAATATGTGCTTGTTCAACTTTATCTCCACCTGTAAAAGAAAGTTCGTTTATTACACCTGAGCGTAAATTTTTAACCTTTACCTTTACAATCATTTGACGCATAGCTGTTTTATTGTGAGATATATCAAGAACTTGAAAGATATTTCCTTCATTTTCAAATGTTGTACCTGGTTTTAAATCATTTACTATTATCATAACTATCACTCCTACCTACTATAATTTTAAAGAATAAAGTAATTTTGTCAATCTCAAACACCAAACAAATTATGTGTGTAACTACTATAATCTATAATTTTATTATCAAAAATTTTTAAAATTATTTTTTCACTATATTTTTCTAATATTGTAATTTCTACTTCATCTTTTTTATAAATTATTTCAAATTCAATATCAGATATTTTATAATTTCCACTTACTAATTCATCATTTATTAACTGACATTTTACAAAAGATATAACAATAATTTCTTGATTCAAAAACTTGTTTGCAACTTTTAAATTTTGCAATGATTTAAATTTTCTAGTAGTATTTGTCAAAATAATACAACAGATTGAATTTAAAATTATAAATATATATAACAAGTATGTACTTATAAATCCCTTTCTAAACATTTGTAATCACCATTTTGAAATTATTTTTATTTCTTTTATATTCAATATAAAGTAAATTATTTTCAATATAAAAGTTTAAATAATCTATATTTACAATTACAAACTGTGTTCCTGGTTGTATAATCAAATTTTTATTTACAACATCAACTTTCATATCCTTATCTAAATATTTAAAATGTATACAATTATTTTCTATTTTAATTTCATCTGCAAGTATTAAATATCTTGAAAGTTGTGATAAACCTATTAAATCTTGTAAACTTTCTTCATAAAAATTATGTTTAGAAATAATATTCATACAAGAAAAAATAACATTAATAGATAACATAAAAGTTAATAATGTAACTAAGAAATTGGTCATTATCATTCCATTTTTAAAACACATTTCAAATTTTGGCTTAAAATATTTTCTTTTTCCCATTGTATTTCCTCAAAGCTTTTTTTATAAGTTTCATCAAATCTAAGCTTTACTGTATATGTTTCATAAATTGTAAAAACAGATGCAGTTAATAATACAATACATATTAAATGTTCAAAATTAATAAATCCTTTTTTCATTTTATTAATAACCTTCCACCAGCAAGTTCAATCACAAATGTATGATTATTTATTTTTACTGTTTGTGCTTTATTAACATTTCCCTTTTCATTAAAACTTATAAAATAATCTGTTTCTAAATAATTAGATTCATAAAAATTAACTTCTTTGTTTGCCATGCTTTTTGTTTGTGTATAAATATAATCATCATAAAACAATAAATGATTATAAGAATATTTTTTTATAACTGGAACATAAATTAATAAAATAATTGAAAATATAAAAATACTTATTAATAGCTCTTTTAGTAAATATCCTTTATTGAGCATAGGCTTGTCCATTTAAAATATTAATTATCTTATTATTTTTACATTTAATTTGATTTTCATTTAATAAACCAGAATTTATTAAGTCACTAGTACTATTTGGATATTCATCAAAATCTAATTTATATTGAATAATTGCAGTATCAACTACCTTTACAAGAGCATCACAGCCTTTATCTTCAATTGATTTCATAACTTTAGAAATATTAGGTACAGCCAATAAAAACAAAATAGATAAAACACTCACAACAATAATCATTTCTAATAATGTAAATCCTTTTTTCATTATTACCTCCTATAATTTACTTATTATATTTAATGGCAAAAGAAGAATTTGGTAAACGAAAATTAATATAGTTGAAATAGTTATGTAAGAAAATAACTTTATAAAATTACTAATTCTTTTTAAAATTGAATTTATTTTCAATTCATTAATTTTTAAATACCCTTCTAACATTTTTTCTGTTCCATTAATATTTATAAAAACATTTAATAATCTAGATAAATTGTAATCAAAGTATTTAGTTGAAAATGCATTATTTATACTCATACCTTTTTTTAAAGATTCATCAACCGTTTCTGCAAGAAATGCAACAATTTTAAAACACTTTATTTCTTTTAAAATTGACATACTTGTTTTAGTCGAACAACCAACTAAGCAACATTCTTTAAAAAATAATGCAAATTCATTACATGCAAAAATTTTAAAAATACGAAAAAATTTAAATTTTGAAAAGTATTTATACATTTTCACTTTAGTTTTATCAAATAAAAATAGAAAAACTAAAACTAATATAAATAAACTAATACAAAAAACTATATTTATAAAAATATTAAAAATATTATAAACAACAGTTAAAAAAATCATTTTTACCTTAAATTCGTTTAACATTGCTAGAAGCACTGGAAAGCAAAAAATATTAAAAAAATAAATGCCCAATATTGTAAAAATAAACATACTAAAAGGGTATATTATATTTTTAAAATATAACTTTTTTAAAATTGATTTTTCATTTTCAATTGAAAATATTAATTTTAAACACTCAATAAGTGGTAAAAATTTAATAAAAACATTAAAATAGTTTTTATAGTTTATAGGCAATATATCTAAAAAAATAACATGTATATCCACCCCATTTTTTAAACAATCATCAATATAATTAAAAATATTTTTATTATTTCTATTTATTAAAATTTTTAAAGTATCTTGAATAGAAAAACCATGTTCCAATAAACTAAGCATATCTTTTAAATCATTACTATTGATATAAGTCTTGGCACGCCTCTTCGATATTAATAAATCCTTTTTCGATTGCTTCTTTGATATTAAATTTAAGTTCTCTAAATTTATCACTAAATCTATTATTTTTGAAATAATATTCTACCTCCTTATAATCCATAACCTCATAAATGCCAATTTTTTTATTGTTAAATGTATATAACCTTTGGTTACTTACACCTTTTAAAACATCTATAAGTTGAAATTTATTAACACCAAGTTCTATTAGTCTTTCAATTGCACCTTTACAACTGGAAGCATGTATACTTGTAATCACTAAATGACCTGTAAGTGCACATCTAATAGCCATTTGTGCAGCAATAGCATCTCTAATTTCACCAATCATAATTATGTCTGGATCATGTCTTAAAAGTTGTTTAATACCTGTATCATAGTTTAAATTTTGTTTTTCATTAATTTGAAGTTGCACATAATTTTCACTATATACTTCAACTGGATCTTCTAATGTATAAATTTTTTTATTTTTTGTGTTATTTAATATTGTATAAAGTGCAGTAGTTTTTCCACTTCCTGTTGGACCACTAAATACATAAAGCCCACTTCTAAATGTTGTGATTGAATAAAAATACTTAATATAATCAATATTATTAGTTAAATCTTCAATCTTTAAGCTATTATGTCCATTCAAAATTCTTAATACTGCACTTGTAATATTTAAACAGTTTATAACTGAAAATCTTAATGAAATTATTTTATTATTTATTTTAACTTCAAATCTTCCTGTTTGAGGTTTTAATCTATCACCTATATCTATATTTGCTTGATATTGAAGATATCTAAAAAATTTTAAATCATCTAAATTACTTTTAAGTTTTTTTATTTTACTATTAACACGCATTTCGATAGTAACAATATTTTCTTTAAGACTAAAATGTATATCGCTAACATTGTTTTCTAAAGCAAATTTCAAACAATCAATAAGTCTTTCATACATATTCAACCTCCTAGTAATATATAAACAATAAATTACAAAAACCTAAAAAAAGCTCTCTATTTGAGAGCTAAATTAAATAAGGATTATATAAAAATTCATCTTTTAAAGTTGTAATATCACCATGTCCTGGGTACACAATATATTCGGGGTTAAATGTTTTTATTAATTTTAAACTTTGTTTCATCTTTGAATCATTCCCACAAAAGAGATCTGTTCTTCCAATTGTACCTTTAAAAATTGTATCACCACTAAACATATTATTTTTATAAATAATTAAAACACTTCCGTCTGTATGTCCAGGTGTATTAATGACTTCAAACATAAAAGTTTTAACTTTATTAATTCCATCAGAAAAATGATTTCTTTTTGAGGTAATATTACCAGTATACCCTGCTAGTTTATTATGGGGACTATTAATTAATATTTCATCATTTTTATGCATATAAACATCAACATTATAATGTTTAACTAAATCATCAACTGCACCGATGTGATCAAAATGCCCATGAGTTAATAAAATCCCATCAACAATTTCATCTTCACTTATTTCAGAAATAATTTTTTCAGCTTTTTTCCCTGGATCAATGATTAAAACATGATTATTCTCTTTTAATATAAAACAATTTGTTTCATAAATCCCTAATGTCAATTTAATAATTTTTTCCATAATTTTAAAAAAAAGCCTTTTGGCTTATTTTTTCTCCTTATGAGTAGTTTTCTTTCTACATACTGGGCAATATTTTTGTATTTCCATACGCTCAGGATGAGAACGTTTATTTCTAGTACCGATATAATTTTCTTCACCGCAAACAGAACATCTGAAAGTGATATTTTCTCTAGCCATGTTAAACCTCCCTAATTAGTGCACAAGAAGTATATCATATATGTGCTTTAAATATCAACCATATTTACTTCAAACATATTTATAAGTTAATTAAATGTAATACAATTTAAATTTAAACAATTTAAATATATAATATTATTGAAAGGAAGTTATTAAAGTGGAAAGAAATCAAACTAGAGCAATCAAGGTTGGTAACATTCAGATTGGAAATCAAAATAAAGTAATAATACAATCAATGACAAACACCAAAACAAAAAATGTTGAAGAAACAGTTGCTCAAATTAATTTATTAGAAAAAAAAGGATGTCAAATCGTCAGGTTAGCAGTATTTGATGAAAAAGACGCATATGCAATTAAAGAAATTAAAGAAAAAGTTAATATCCCTTTAGTTGCAGATATACATTTTAATTATAAATATGCACTAATTGCTTTGGATTGTGGAATAGATAAAATAAGAATTAACCCGGGAAATATTGGAAAAAGAGAAAATGTTGAAGCAGTTGTAAGTAAATGTAAAGAAAGAAATGTTCCAATTAGAATAGGAATAAATTCCGGTTCATTAGAAAGAGAGCTTTTAGAAAAATATGGTAAACCATGTGCAGAAGCAATGATTGAAAGTGCAAAAAAGCATATTGAAATATTAGAAAGCATGGATTTTTACGATATTTGCCTATCATTTAAATCAAGTAATGTTCTACTTACAATTGAAGCATATGAATTAGCAAGTAAAACATTCAATTATCCTTTACATCTTGGTGTAACAGAAGCAGGAACATTTAACACAAGTGCAATTAAATCAAGTGCTGCTTTAGGAACTCTGCTGTATAAAGGTATTGGAGACACTATGAGAATATCTGTAAGTGGTCCACCAGAAGAAGAAATGATAATTGCCAAACAATTGTTGAAATCTTTCGAATTAATTGATAAAGTTCCAAATCTAATATCATGTCCTACATGTGGAAGAATACAATATGACATGATACCAATTGTAAAAGAAATTGAGAGTTTTATTAATGAAATAGAAGCAGATATTGAAGTAGCTATTATGGGATGTGCAGTTAATGGTCCTCAAGAAGCATCTCGTGCAGATATTGGTATTGCTGGAGGAAGAGAAATTGCAACACTATTTCGCCATGGAAAAGCAATCAGGCAAGTACCACAAGCTGAATTACTTGAAACATTGAAAGAAGAAATTTTAAATATTGTTGATGAAAGATCAAAGATGATTTAACTTAATAACTAAATTCTTATAAAACAGAGTTTAGTTTTTTTAATAAAAAAACAAGTGATTACACTTGCCTTAATAATTCAATTTCTTCTTTATATGGTGGAACTCCATCAATCCATGGTGTTTCTAGTATTTTTACAACACCTTTAAGTTTTGGATGATTCACTACATATTTTAAATTCTCTAAACCTATAGTTCCTTTACCAATATTTTCATGTCTATCTTTTTTCGCACCTTTTTCGTTTTTAGAATCATTTATGTGAATAACTTTTATGTTTTCAATACCTACTATACTATCAAATTCATCTAATATTCCATCAAAATCATTTAAATCATACCCAGCATCATTAACATGACAAGTATCAAGGCAAACTCCAAATTTATCCCTGTTTTTTACTCTATCCAAAATAAATTTTATTTCTTCAAATGTTTTACCAAGCTCACTACCCTTTCCAGCCATTGTTTCAAGTAAAATCATAACTTTACAATCTTCATTTACAACTTCATTTAATCCTTCTACAATAGCTTGTAAGCCTATTTCTTCTCCTTGATTGACATGTGATCCAGGGTGTAAAACTATGTAATATGCTCCAATCTCTTCAACTCGCTTTATTTCTTTCTTTAGAAATTCTATCGCAAGTTCTCGAGTTTCTGGTTTTATTTTGTTTGCTAAATTAATTATATATGGTGCATGAACTATTAAACTTTTAATGTCTATATCATTTTCTTCCATAAGTTTAATTGCTTCGTCTATTTTAAAACTTTTTATTGGTTTTCTAATTGTGTTTTGTGGAGCACCGGTATATATCATTAATGCATTTGCATTATAACTTAATGCCTCTTTAACAGCCCCCAATAAATAATCAGGTGCGCTAAGACTAATATGACTTCCTATTTTCATTCTTCTCCTCTATTTTTTAATCTTTGTTGTTTTTTAAAAAATTCTTTTCTTTGATTTTTTATTTGATTTTTAATAAATTCTCTTTTTTCTTTTCTCTTTATTTTTTCTATTTCTTCTTTTCTTTTCTTCTTATATCCAGGTTTTACCTTATTAGATTTTTTACTAAGTTTTTTTGCAATTTCTTTTTCTGACAAATCATTTTTATTAATTCTTTTTTCACCATAAGTTTTTAAATTTTTCCAAATTCCATTTTTAAAACTTTTATGTTCAAAAGATATACCTTTATTTAATAATGTTTTTATTGCTTTATCATCGTTATCTTTATAAAGTGCAAAACATGTTCCTTCTTTATTATTTCTTCCAGTTCTTCCAGACCTATGTATATAAAAATCAAGTTCACTTGGAAAACCACATGAAATTACATGCGTAATACCCTCAATATCAATACCTCTTGAAGCAATATCTGTTGCAACAACATAAGTCACTTTCAAATTAGAAAGCTGTTTCATTGCTTGTTTTCTCTCTCTTTGCTCCAAACCACCATGAATTTCAACAACATCAATATTGTTATTTCTTAAATCATTGGCAATTTGTTTTGCTTCATCTCTTGTATTTGCAACAATTAAGCATACATATGGTATAAATCCATCTTTTATTGACAAAATTGTTTGACTGTATGACATATGTTTACACGGAATTAATACATGATTAATTTTTGCTTTGGAATTATCATTATCACTTAAATCAATAACCTTGATGTTATGCATATATTTACTTAAAAAATGTTTAAGTGATAGCGGTATTGTAGCGCTAAATGCAAGCATTTGAAGATTATCTTTCATTCTTCCACATATTGCATCAACATCTTCTAAAAAACCATATTCCAAAGTCATATCAGCTTCATCTAAAACATATATACTTGCACTATCAACTCGTAAAACTGATTCATTTAAAAATAAATCTTTTATTCTACCTGGAGTTCCAATTACTATATGTGGCTGGTTTTTTAATGAATCAATCATTTTGTCCTTATTAATTCCACCAGTAATTAGTTTAATCTTTATTTCAGGATTTGCATCACACATTATTTTTGCATTATTAAAAATCTGCATTGCCAATTCTCTTGTTGGAGTGGTAATAACAGCTTGAACACATTTTTTTTCAACATCAATCATTTCCATAAGCGGAATTAAAAAAGAATGTGTCTTTCCTGTTCCAGTTGCGGATATTGCAACAACATCTCTTCCTTTTAAAACAGAAGGAATAACTTCACCTTGTATCATTGTTGGTTTTTTAAAATTATTTAACTCAATAAATTTATTGGTAGTTTCTTTTAAATTGAAATCTTTAAACATTTTCATAGATATTAACCTCGCATATGTATTATACTAGTTATTAGCAAATTAAGAAAGGATTAAACCTAATGGAAATTAAAGCTGTAACACCTAGAGGATATTGTAAAGGTGTAGTAAAAGCTATTGATATTGCAAAAAAAACAAAGTTATCAAATCCAGATAAAAAAGTAACAATGCTTGGAATGATTGTACACAATAAATATGTAGTTGAAGCCTGTGAAAAAATGGGAATTATCTGTTTAGATGGTAAAGGTAAAACTAGACTAGAACTTCTAGATGAAGTTGATGAAGGAATTGTTATATTTACTGCACATGGTGTCAGTGATGAAGTTGTAAAAAAAGCCACAGAAAAAGGATTAGAAATTGTAAATGCTACATGTGTTGATGTAATTAGAACACATGAAATTGTAAAATCACATATTGATAAAGGTGATGTAATATATATTGGTAAAAAGACTCATCCTGAAACTGAAGGTGTTATTGCATTAAGTGAAAAAGTACATCTTGTTACAAGCATAGATGATATAAACAATCTAAAAGACTTAAAAAATGTTTTAATAACAAATCAAACTACTATGAGCTTATTAGACATTAAATATTTAATAGAAAAATGCACAGAAAAATACCCAGATGCACTTGTTTATGAAGAAATATGTAATGCAACAAGAGTAAGACAAGAAGCAATTCAAAAGCTAATTGACGTAGATTGTCTTTTAGTTGTTGGTGATACTCACTCAAACAACTCAAATCAATTAAAAAACATTGCTTTAAAAAGTGGTGTAAAAAATGCATATCTTATAGAAAGTGCAAATGACATAACTCTGGAAATGATAAAAGATGCAAAAAAAGTAGCAGTTACAAGCGGTGCTTCAACTCCTACTTACTTGACAATGCAAGTTTTATCTACTCTAGAAAATTTTAAAGATACTAAAATATTAGAAAAACAAATTATTGAAATAGACAAAATTATTTAAGTGATTGTATTTCTTCTTCACTTAAATATCTATATTCTCCTAAGGATAACTTTGGATCAAGGATTAATTTCCCCATTTTTATCCTTTTTAAATATGTAACTTCATTATTTAAAGCCAACATCATTCTTTTAATCTGATGATATTTCCCTTCACAAATACTTAACTCATAATAGTTATTGACATTAATTATTTTTGCAGGCAAACAAATTTCATCATTATCAATTTTTAAACCATTTTCTATTTTTTTTATATCATCTAAACTCAATTCATTTAAGGTATGTACTTCGTAGACTTTTTCAACATGTTTTTTGTTTGATAGTAAATTATGCGCAAGAATACCATCATTACTAATCAAACATAAACCTTCTGTATCAATATCTAATCTACCCACAGGAAACAAACCTTTTGTTTTATCATCTATTAAATCTAAAACTGTTTGATGAATAGTGTCAAAAGTAGAACTTATAACACCATTAGGTTTATTAAGCATTATATAAACAAATTCATTATATTTAAATTTTATATCATCAATTTGTATTAAGTCATTTTCACTAATCTTTAAATCATCTTTTAAAACTAATATTTCATTTACATAAACTCTTTTTTCTTTAATTATTTTTTTTACTTCTTTTCTACTTCCAAAACCCTTATTGGCTAATATCTTATCAATTCTTTCCATTTTATTTTAACCTTTTTAAAAATTTATTAAAATCCAAACCTAATATTGCCTGAGGAAGTTTAAATACTGATGAAGTGTATAAATAGATTATCGTGCCCACAACTCCATATAATGCAAGTTGTAATAACCCAATAAATCTCCCTTTACTAATAACATCTAATCCAAGTAATCTTAAAACTGCAAAGCCACCATTCATTGCAATTAAGCATAAACACATTTTAAACATTCTAACCAAAGTTTTTTTGTATTTAACTTTATATTTATTACTTATGTGTTGAAGATTTAAGAAAATAACAACTACAGATGTTAAAACACTTGATGTAATTGCACCACTATACCCAAAAGTATGAATTAGTGGGTAAAAACTAACACATTTCACAATAAAACCAACAAATAAATAAATTATACTTTTTCTTCTAAATTTTAAAGTCATCATCATTGAACTACATATTGGTGATATTGTTCCTGTTAAAGCTAACATACTGCTATATTTTAGTGCATCATAACCTAAAGTTAAGTTTTTATCGCCATACATAACAAAATAAATTGGCTTTGCAAGTGCAAATAAACAAAAACAAAGTGGCAAACTTATATAAAGTACTGTATCTAAACAAGATAAAACATTTTTTCTTAATGTTTTCCAATCTTTTTGTTCTAATGATGTTGTAAGATATGGAACTATTCCACTTGAAAATCCAATTGCTAAAACTTGTGGTATTGATGTTAATTTATTAGTATTAACCTGTATTATTCCTAATAATATTTTTGAAGTTTCATAATCAGCGTTAATTGATTCCATAGCTTTCATAAAAAAGTTATTATTAACAATATTCATACTATTTCCAAGTATTGAAACAATTAGATATGGTAAACCATAAGCAAAAAGTTCTTTTAATACTTCTTTTTTACTGATACCCTCTTCTTTTTGAAAACGTGATGCTCTAAGAATAACACCATAATTTCTTTTATCAAAATATACATAATAAGCAATCGCAATCATCGCAGCAATTGAAGTTGATAATACTGCCATATATATTGCATATATACTTTCTAATCTTAAAATTACAACAGCTATATATCCTAAACCAAGTAAAGAAGTAATTCTTACAAATTGCTCAAGAACTTGAGAAAATGCATATACTTGCAACTCTTTTAATCCTTGGTAAAAACCTCTATAAGAACTTAAAAATGGAACTAATACGATTGCCAGTGATAAAATCATAAAAACTTTCTTTAATGTATCTATATCACTTACAGTTGCAGAGTTTCCAAGCACATCTTTTGCAAGTGGATTAGCTAATAAAAGAAAAATAACAGCCATCACAAATCCTGAAAGCATTAAAACACTAAAAGATAGTTTTCTTATTAAAACAACTGTCTTAAAATCATCTTTACTTGCATATTTTGCAACCATTGCAGCAATTGCAAAAGGTAAACCTGCAGTACATACTTGAAGTAGTAAATCATAATAAGTGTATGCAGCACTGTAAAATATCATATTACCTTCACCACCGGCAAGTGCAGTAAATGGAATTACATAAAGTAACCCTAACGCTTTTGATAAAAATATTCCTGCAGAGCTTGTTAAAGAACCAGCAATAAATGATTGTTTTATTCTTTTGCTCATTTAAATTAACCCTCTATATCATCGTGAGATCTTTGTATACCATTTAAATCAAGTGTAAATGATATAAACTCACGATAACTTGTTTTTCTATCAATACCATACCAATTAACTAATAATTTAAAGACTTTTGAAGAGGCATTTGTTTCGCCACTTAACATTAACCCTTTGTAATATCCTGATTCTATATTAACCTGAAATGGAACCATAGAATATTTACTATTTTCAAAGATTCCAATTGAAGCTTGCATATTTTGATTTTCACTTAAAGAAACACCATCTTCAACTGCTAAAACTTTTATATCATACATTGCAATTTTAGGATCATCAATAAATATATAATATGTATATTTCTCATTACCATTATCTACTAATTCTGCATTTATACTATAGTAATTTGAATCCTCATTAAAAACATCATTTTCTTCAATAGCTTTATAATATGAAATATACTCTTGACTACCTCTATCTAATGTAGAATTTTTCTTTGTACAACCCACAAAAAGAAAAGAGAAGGTAATTAATAGTTTTAATAACTTTTTCATTTACTCACCTCTTTTAAAATTATATCCTATTTAAAATTTAATACAAAGTAATTTTTCTTACCTTTTTTTATAATCAAAAATTCATTGTCAAAAGCTTCTTCTTTTAAAAGCACTTTATCAATTGAATCTACTTTAATACCATTTAAATATATTGAACCTGAATTAATAAGTTCTCTGACTTCTCTTTTACTTGAAATAATTTTATTATTCACTAATGCATCTATCAAAAGTTCGCCATCAATAATTTCAAAACTTTTTGCATCTTTTAAACCAATTCTAAGTTCAGATGCAGATAAATCTTTAATATCGCCTTTAAAAAGTGTGTCTGTGATTTTTATAGCTTGATTTAAACCTTCTTCACCATGAACTAATAATGTCAATTCCCCAGCAAGTGCTTTTTGTGCCTCTCTTAGATGTGGATTTTCCTTTAAAGATTTTTCAAGTAATTCAATTTCCTCCTTAGATTTGAACGACAATTTTTTTAACATATTTATAATATCATCATCAGATATGTTAATTATAAATTGATAAAATTCATATGGTGATGTTTTTAAAGGATCTAACCATATATTACCACCTTCAGATTTTCCAAATTTACTTCCATCACTTTTTGTAATTAACGGTGATGTAGCACCATATACTTTTACTTTGTCTCCTAAAACTTTTCTAATTAAATCTGTTCCAGAAACCAAATTACCCCATTGATCTGAACCACCAATTTGTAAAACACAGTTGTAATTTTTATATAGATGTAAAAAATCGATTGCTTGAAGCGTTGTATATGTAAATTCAGTAAAAGAAATACCTGTACTTAATCTTTTAGCAATTGTATCTTTAGAAAGCATATTACTAACATTAAAATATTTTCCATAATCTCGTAAAAAATCAATTAAATTTAAATTACCTAACCAATCAAAATTATTAAGTAAAAGAGCTTTCCCACCTTCAAAATCTAAGAAGTTTGATAATTGTTTTTTTATTCCTTCAACATTATGTCTAACTTCTTCAAGAGTAATCAGTCTTCTTTCTGTTGTTGGCCTTGGATCACCAATTGTACCTGTTGCACCACCACAAAGAGCAATTGGCATATGTCCAGCCAGCTGATATCTACGAAGTAAAATTATTTGTTGTAAATGTCCAATATGCATTGAATCTGCAGTAGGATCAACCCCACAATAACAAACAACTTTTTCATTATTTAACTTTTCTTTTAATCCTTCATAATCTGTAACATCTTTTACAAGTCCACGCCATTCTAATTCTTCAAAAAAATTCATATAGTCCTCCATTTAAATAAAAAAAACGTCCATATAAGGACGTCAAATACGCGGTACCACCTTAATTCATATCATTGATATGCACTTTAAACCGTTAACGCTGGTTTACGTCTTATCTTTTCAATAAGATGCTCATAGGTGTATTCATAGTTTCAAATAAATCCCTTTCATCAACCGAGATCTTTCTAAATATTCTTCACTATTACTATTTCTAATCAACGCAAAACTATTAAAACATATTTATATAAGCATAGTCAACTATTTGCTTGATTGTCTTGAAACAAAGAAATAACTAAGTTCATAAGCTTTTCCTTCTTCTTGTTCATTAAGCATTTTTTCAATAGATGCCATTGCAATAGAACCTAAATCATATGAAGGAAGAGAGAAACTTGATATTTGTGGTCTTGTCATTAAATTGTATTTTGTATCTAATATACATACCACTTCTAACTCTTCAGGAACCTTTATTCCATTTTCTTTTGCAGCATTTATTGCAGCTAAAGCTTGTGCATCTCTATGAACAATTAATGCTTTAGTTTTTCTAGTCTTTAAATAATCAAATAAAAAGTCATAAGATGTTTCATATTCAGATGGTATTTCTAAATATCCATTATTTTGTAATTTATATTCTTTAAATGCTTTTTTAGCACCAGAAATCATTTGATCATTGATGTGTTTGTTGTGCCTTTCTTGTAAAACACAAACATCGTTTATTCCTCTTTTCAAAAACATACTTACTGCTTCTTTTGCGACAGATTCTATATCTACATAAACAGAACCTACATTTTCAGATACAGTTTTATTGCCGATAAAAACTATAGGAATGTTATATTTTGAAACTTCTTGCAATTCACTTACGTCAATCTTATCATTATAAATTATTACACCATCAACTCTAGATTTAATAATTGTTTCGATAATATCATTAATATCTGTAATACCAGCAGAAATTGCATGCATAACAATATTATAGTTTTTTATTTTTGCAGCATCTAAAACACCATTGATAATTTGACCAGTATAATTCACACTAGCATCAGTAATAACCATTCCAATTGTAGTAGTTTTAGATAGTGCCAATCCTTGAGCAACTGCATTTGGTTTATATCCTAATCTATTAATCGCTTCTTCTACTTTTTCTCTAGTTGGTTGTTTAACTACATCTGAGCCATTTACAACTCTTGACACAGTTGCAAGTGAAACATTAGCTTCTTTTGCAACATCATAAATAGTAACTCTTTTCATTGTACCTCCTAGATTATTTAAATATATTTTTTATTTTATCAACTGTATCACTTGCAAAATCTTTTGCTTTATCAAATTGTTCTTTAACTTCTGGCTTACTGATAAATTCATTGATACTATCATTTATTTTTTCACTACCTTTATCAACTTTTTCGCTAATGTTATCAAACACATTTTTTATTTCTTCATTTTCTTTTAGTTTTTCGATTTTTTCATTAATTGTTTTTGAAGCATTGTTAATAAAATCAACAGATGATTCTTTAATATTTACATATGTTTTTTGAACATTAGGATCATCAGAAACTTTATCTAATACAACTTTCGCACTATCTACTGCTTTTATTGCATTTGTTTTTAAATATTCAAGTGTAGATTGAACATTTTCATTTTCACTAATTTCTTTAGTGACTTTCTTAACCTGATCAACTGTATCATTAAAAATTTCTGTAGTTTTTTCTTTAATTTCACTAATTTTTTCTTTTTGTTCATCATTTAACTTAAATGCAGGAATATCTAATTTTGAATCATCAGATGTTTCTTTTTCAACATCACTTAATTCTTCGATTTTCTTTTTAAGTTCTTCAACTGTTTCTTCAATAGCTTCAATTGGTTCTTTATTTTCACTCATCTTTTGTTTCCTCATCTTTCTTGAAAATATTTTTTACTTCGCTAACCTTGTCATTAATTTTTGACTTAATTTCAGACATATTTTCATTAACATATGCTGTAGCTTTATTAACGCTTTCAACAGTCTTATCATGAACACCATCAATTGTATTACTTAGTTTCACAACTGTATCAAGTGGAGGTTGTATTTTTTCAATACTTTTATCAACTAAATCTATTGTTGGACTCAATTTTTCAACTGTTTTAGTGATACTTTCAATCAAAACACTTAATTTTTTCAAAAAAATGCATAAGAAAATAAGTGAAACTGCACCTAAAATTGGTAAAATCTCAACAGATAAATTCTTTAATGCTAAAAGTAAATCATCTAACATATTTCCACCTCACAACAATTATAAAACTTTTTGAAAACTTTTTCAATATTATTGATAGCGCTTTACTTTGTGCGCTAATGGATAAATATCTTTACTAGACATAAATAAAAACACTGCTGGTGAATGCTTTGCAAGTTTTTGAGCTGCATCATCATCCTCTTTAATAACAAATGATCCAGGTATCCTTTCTTGTAAATATGTAATATCTATATCTATTCCATCTTCTTTATCATCAATACTTGTAAAATCGCATAAATAAACTTCATCGGCTTTACTTAATGCACTTGAAAATTCATCTGCAAATTTAAAAACCCTAGATACTCTATGTGGCTTAAAAATTGCGATTAGTTTTTTATCAGGAAACCTTTTTCTTGCTGCATCAATAGTAACAGATATTTCTGTAGGGTGATGTGCATAATCATCAATAAATATACTATTACTCACTTCTTCAACTACAAATCTACGCTTTACTCCCTTAAAATTTCTTAATCCTTTTTCAATATCTTCAGGATTAATACCTTCTAAAAGTCCAATACCTATAACACCTAATGCATTCCATAATAAGTGTTTACCTACAAAAGGTAACTTGAAATGATATATAAATTTTCCTTGAAAATATAAATCAAAACTAACTTCACTGCTAGTTTCTACAACATTTTTTGCTTGTAAATCATCATTATCTTTTTCACCATACCAATAGTGTTTACATGATGGCTTAATATTTCTTGTTTTTTTATCATCACCAAAAATAAAAAGTGCTTTTTTAATATTGTTTGAATATTCAATATATGCATTTTCATAATCAATATCATCTTTAAAATAATCAACATGATCTAAATCAATATTTGTAATTATTGCATAATCAGGATTATACGATAAAAAATGTCTTCTATATTCATCAGCTTCAACACAAAAATATTTTGTATTTTGATTAATATAACCAGTTCCATCACCAATTAAATATCCACCATCAAACTCACTCATAACAGACGCCAACATTCCTGTTGTAGTAGTTTTCCCATGACTTCCTGATACACAGAGTGAAATATAACTTTTCATAAATTCACCTAAAAATTCATGGTATCTATAACTTGATATTTTTTTATTGTTTTTAACTTCTTTAACTAATGGAAAATCATCTAAAAATGCATTTCCAATTATCACAACAGAATTATCAGGGATTTTGGCATTTTCAAATGTATCAATTTTTATTCCTCTGTCAATTAAGGGTTGTTCTGTAAAAAAATGTTTATTTAAATCACAGCCAGATACATTATGTTTTAAATCACTTAAAAGTATGGCTAATGCAGCCATACCAGTTCCTTTAATTCCAATAAAATAATAATTATTCATTTTCATCATCAAACAAACTCATATTGTGATTGTTAAAAACAGTTGTTCTATCAAATTCATCTAATTCAGAGGTTTTAAAAAACTTTGTTTTATCTAAATCAGATTCATTATCTCTTTTTGCCAAAATATCATCTAGAGAAAAATTAACTAACTCTTCTTCTGTTTCTTTTTCGCTAACTGTATTTACTTTTGGTGATACTTTACCAAAAATACTATCTGGTTCATTATCCCTATCAATACCATACATTGGTGAAATAACAGTTCCAATTCTACTATCAGTAATAGTTTTTTTCTTATTTGGATTTGTTGGAATAACCGCATCTACATCCTTTTCATTTATACCAAAAATAGGACTAATAACTGGTGTAAACTCATAATTGTATTTACCTTCTGGTTTATTACTTGGTATAACCCTAGGACGTTGAGTTGGTTTTACTAAATTTGTCGGTCTACTTGTTTCAACAACTCTAGGTTTAATTTTTTCAACTGGTTTTTGTTCAACTGGTTTTATTTCTTGAAGTTCATCAATAACTATACCAAGAGATTTTGGTTTTTCTTCAACTATTTCTTCTTTAACTACGGGTTCAACAACCTTTGTTTCAGATACAATTGGTTTTTCAACAACAGTTTCTGTTTTCTTTACAGGCTTACTTTGTTTTACAGGTTTTTTTACGACTGTTTCTTCAATTTCTTCTTCATCCATTACATCATCTTCTTCAAATAATAAGTCAGTTAATTTCTTCCACATAAAATTTTCTCCTTTACTTACACGATTAGAATAACACAAATATTAATTTTTACCTAGTAATCTTGATAATCATCGCTAGAATATTCATCATCATTAGCGTTTGTTGAATCATTAGAATTGTTTTGAGAGTCATAATCATCCCCTGTAGTTTCTCCCAAAGTATCTTTATTATCTAATATTTCTGATATATTACCATCAATAGGTACAACTTGTTCAAAAAGCTCAATAGATTCTTTAGTGAATTCAATTGTTTCTTTTGATGAATATGCACTAAGTATGTTTTCTTTATTAATTTTTATACTTTTTGCAATTTGCATCATGTATCTAGCAATTTGAATTAAATCATATTCATTCCCCTTTGAATAAAATGTAACCATCTTACAACTCATTTTTAAAATATTAGAACTATCAACCTTAAAAAGTTCGTATTTATAGTCAAATTCTTCATTAGAATAATTTACAAATTTACCTTCAATTTTAAAAGCTAAATATTGATTAAAGGTTTCATCTAAATTTTCAGCATCACTATAATATTCATCTTTAATAACATTAAAAGCATTCAAATTCATGATAATTTTATTATCATAATATGTAAAAATGTTTGTTGTATTGTCTGAATACAAATTTCCCAAACTAGATGAAAGATAATATGAATAATATGGTTTTTTATTTGTAACATTAAAAGATTGTAAAGCAATTTCTTTATCAATTGCATCTGTTAACTCTTTTTGTAAATCAAATTGTTTTGGAGTACATCCAGCAATAATAATCAGCATAACTATTGCAATTATTTTTTTCATACTACCTCCTAATCTATTCATATATTTTACCATAACAAATTAATATTTAAAATCTTATACTATTTCTAATTACTGTGGTAATATTGTATGGTAAATTAAAGGAGAAAATTATGGCTGGATATGTTGTTGTTGGAACACAATGGGGAGATGAAGGAAAAGGTAAAATTGTTGATGTCCTTGCAGAAAAAATGGATATGGTTGTTAGATTCCAAGGTGGAAACAATGCTGGACATACTGTAGTTGTAAATAACGAAAAAACAATTTTGCATCTTTTACCATCTGGTATATTAAACGAAAACTCTTTATGTGTAATTGGTTCTGGAGTTGTTGTTGATCCATTTGTGCTATTAGAAGAAATAAAAATCCTTGAAGAAAGAGGTTTAAATGTTAATCATTTAAGAATAAGTGATAGAGCTCACATTATTATGCCCTATCATATTAAACTAGATATCTTAAACGAACAAAGATTAGAAAATAATAAAATTGGTACAACTAAAAGAGGTATTGGACCATGTTATGCTGATAAATTTTCTAGAATTGGATTAAGAATTAGCGATTTAGTTGATTTTGATACATTTAAAGAAAGACTAAAAGACATTTTACCAATAAAAAATGACCAAATAGTAAAATTATTTAATGAAGAACCTTTTGATTACAACGAATTGGTTGAAAGTTTTGAAAAAATAAGAGAAAAACTTTTGCCTATGATTTGTGATAGTGTAGTTTTAATTAATGATTATATATCAGAAAATAAAAACGTATTATTTGAAGGCGCTCAAGCAAACATGCTTGATATAAATTATGGTACATACCCTTATGTTACATCAAGTTCTCCTACATCTGCTGGTGTAGTTGAAGGAGCTGGTGTTGCCCCTCAATGTTTAAACACAATAATTGGAGTAGTAAAAGCTTACTCTACTCGTGTTGGTGAAGGTCCATTTGTTACAGAACTCCTTGATGAAATGGGAGAACATATCAGAAAAGTTGGTGCAGAATATGGAGCAACAACTGGTAGACCTAGAAGATGTGGCTGGCTTGACTTATGTGTTGTAAAACAAGCATGTTTAATAAACGGTTTGACAGATCTTGTAATAACTAAAATAGATGTCTTATCAAACATTGATGTTTTAAAGGTTTGCATTGGATATGAAATAGATGGAAAAATTGTAGATTATATCCCTGCATCGTTAAAATCATACAAAAACGCTAAGCCAATTTATAAAGAGCTTCCAGGTTGGAATGAAGATATATCAAAAATAAGAACATTTAACGATTTACCTGAAAACTGTAAAAATTATATAGATTTAATTAAGGATTTTACAAAAACCGATATAGCACTTGTTTCAGTTGGTCCAG
Source organism: Erysipelotrichaceae bacterium (assembly GCA_022772735.1). Lineage (GTDB taxonomy): Bacteria > Bacillota_I > Bacilli_A > Erysipelotrichales > Erysipelotrichaceae > UBA9076. The sequence continues at coordinate 186,583 of JALEZD010000023.1, read as the reverse complement.
ACAGATCAAATAATATTTATATTAAAAATTTATAAGGGCTATGCCCTTTTTTTTATGTTTGATGTAAAATGTTTATTGAGGTATAAAAATGAACAAGTTTAATACATTTATTGAAAACTTTTATAAATATTCTTTAGTTCCACTTACAGTTCTTAAAAATGAGAATGTTTTAATAAATTTTCCAAAAGATAACAACACATTATCTCTAATTAACTATTTATACTTTAAAAAAACATTTGACGAAATAGATTTTAAATGCTTTAAAGATAATGTTTTTATGGCACAAATTCCCATCTACACAAAGAAAGAAAAATTAAAATTAATTATTGGTCCAGTTGTAAAAAGAAATTTAACAATTGATGATGCATTAGACATTTGTAAATATCTAAAAATGCCTAACAAGATTGTTATAAAAGTCTCTGATGAATTAACATCTTTAATTAAGATGGATTTTGATGATTTTATAAAATTGATTATATTTTTAAATTATTCTATAAATTTCACTAATATTACATATAATGATATATTAAAAAATACTGATTTAAATACTATTAGAAAATATAAAACTATTCATTACCCTAAAAAAATAGTAGATAATTTTGATAATAATTTAAAAGAAGTTATATCTCAATTTGATCATATAAAATTTATGTCTTTTTTAAATAATATTGAGGTAAATATTAATGAAAAACAATTAGAAAATAATCTAATAAATTATAAGAGTGGTATTATATTTTATCTATCTAGAATATCAAAACATATAATTGATTTAGGAGTTGATTATAAAACAATTGATAACTTAATCTTTAAATATATTATTGAAATAAATAAGTTAGATAACTATATAAAAATTGAAGAAACTTTTAAAGAAGCAATTAAAAAAATATTTGATTTATCAAACAAGCTTAAACCACAAACAAAATATAGACAAATTGTTAAAAATTTAATCGAATATATAAATAACAATATTGATAATAATTTACAAGTTAATAATTTGGCTAAAGTTTTTGGAATGAATAGAAGTTACATTTCTAAAGCTTTTATTGATGATACAGGAATTAATATACAATCATATATACAAAACTTACGACTTGAAAAAGCTAAAGATTTACTACTTAATACGGAATATACGATTAAAGAAATTAGCGACAAACTAAACTTTTCAAGTCAAAGTCACTTTCAAAGTTTATTTAAAAAACAATACAATTTAACACCTACACAGTTTAAAAATAATATAAAAAATTAAGCAAAATGCTTAATTTTTTAGTCATAATTTGTAATACATAAATCTTTAAAAAATCCTTCAGTTCCAACATCTACAAAAAGTCCAATTTTACCTTTTTTGTTTGAGCCATTAAAAAGTTTATCAACAATCAAAAGTGGTTTATTAAAATCATTAACATAAAAACTTGCAGTTCCATCATTAACTACTATTTTTAAATCAATCCATTTGTTTAAATCAATATCACATTCACCTTCATATTTTGTAATATTGAGATTTCTAAAGTAGTCAAATTTATAATTTGGATATGCAAAATATTGAAATGCTCTATTTTTTCGTATCAAATCTTCAGTATTTCCATTTGTAGGTCTTAAATAGAAACATTCAAATTCACTATCCAATTCATTAATTCTAAATGCAATACCTATAAAACCTCTTGCATAATCAGGTGCATCATTTAAAAGCCTACTTAAAACCTTAACTTCAATAACACCATTATGAAAATTTAATTCATTTAATTTTGCATATGTATTTTCATCAAACTTATCAATTTCTTTGTTTTTTGTAACTCTAATTACCTTTTCACCAAAAATGCTTTCATTAGAAATACCTGTATTAATTCCAACAAAATTCAAAATTGAATTATCAATCAATTTTTTCATTATAATATTTTCACCCTTCTAAATATTTCATCTACATTTTTTAGTTGATATTTTGTATCAAAGCAATCTTCAATATCTTCTTTATTCAATAATTTTTTAACAACTATTTCTTCACTCATCAAATCTCTGAAATTTAAATTTTCTTCCCATGACTTTATTGCATTTGGCTGAACAATATCGTACGCTTCTTCTCTTGATAAACCTTTTTCAATCAATTTAAGCATAAATCTTTGTGAAAAGATAACACCATTTGTAGCATATATATTTTTTTTCATATTGTCTTCAAATACTGTTAAATTTTTTAATATGTTAGTAAATCTTACAAGCATATAATCTAAAAGTTCTGTTGCATCTGCTGAAATAATACGTTCAGAACTAGAATGTGATATATCCCTTTCATGCCATAAATTAATGTTTTCAAATGCAGTTAACATATATCCACGTAACACTCTTGAGCATCCACAAATATTTTCTGAGCCAATTGGATTTCTTTTATGTGGCATAGCACTTGATCCTTTTTGACCTTTATTAAAATATTCTTCAGCTTCTCTTACCTCAGTTCTTTGTAAATGTCTTATTTCTGTTGCCATTTTTTCAAGTGAGCTACCAATTAACGCAAGTGTTGAAAAATAATTTGCATGTCTATCTCTTTGTAAAACTTGAGTTGATATATTTGAAGAATTAATCCCTAATTTACTACACACGTAATCTTGAACAAATGGAGGAGTATTAGCAAAAGTTCCAACCGCCCCTGAAATTTTACCAACTTCAACATCATTACAAGCATCTTTAAAGCGTTTTAAATTCCTGTTAAATTCATCATACCAAAGCGCAAATACAAGCCCAAAAGTTGTTATTTCAGCATGGACACCATGTGTTCTACCCATCATAACAGTATCTTTATATTTTATTGCCTTTTCTTTTAAAACATCCATTAAAACTTTTATATCTTCTAATAAAATTTTATTTGCCTGTTTATACAAATAACCATACGCAGTGTCAACAACATCCGTACTAGTCAAGCCATAATGAATCCATTTCTTTTCTTCATTTAAACTTTCAGATACACATCTAGTAAAAGCAACTACATCATGTTTTGTTTCTTTTTCTATTTCGTATATTCTTTCAATATCAAAAGAAGAATTTTTCCATAACTTTTCGACATCTTCCTTTGGAATCTCATTCAATTCACTCCAAGCCTCACATGCAAGAATTTCAACTTTTAAATAAGCATCGAATTTATTTTTTTCACTCCATACTTCTTTCATAATATTTCTTGAATATCTATCTAACATAATTCCTCCTATTTGATTAATCTTTTTGCAATTTCTTCATAGCCACTTACAACATTACCCATATCTCTTCTAAATCTATCTTTATCTAGTTTTTCATTTGTTTTTAAATCCCATAATCTGCATGTATCAGGAGATATTTCATCAGCAAGCAAAATATTCCCCTCAATATCTTTACCAAATTCAAGTTTAAAATCAATAAGTTTTATACCTACATTTAAAAATAAAGTCTTTAAAATCTCATTTACATTATCAGTAATTTCATAAATTGTCTTTAAATCTTTTTCACTTGCAAAACCTAATCCAATACATTGGGAATCAGTAATTAAAGGATCATTTAATGAATCATTTTTATAACTTAATTCTTTTATTATTTTTAATGGTTCTTTACCTTCTTCAATATTAAATCTTTTTGCAAGTGAACCCGCAATAACATTTCTCACAATAACTTCAAGAGGAATTATATTAACTTTTTTACATAATTGTTCTCTATCATTAAGCTTTTTAATAAAATGAGTTGGTATACCTTTTTCATTTAGTTTTTCATATATGTATGATGTAATTGAGTTATTTAATATTCCTTTATTTAAAATTACATCTTTTTTTTGCCCATTAAACGCTGTTGCATCATCCTTGTAATAAATTATAACTTCAAAATCATTATTAGTTTTAAATATCTTTTTAGCTTTACCTTCATATATTTGTTCCATTTTATCCTCCACAATAAAATTGATACTGTAATTATAACTTATCAAATAAAAATAGTGTAAACTAAATTACACTACTTTACCACTTCATCAACAATATTTTTTATAGAATCAAAATCATCACAAACAACTAAAATAACATAATTTCCACTTACTTTTATAAAAGCATTGTTTAACTTTTCAACTTCACTTGGAAAGTAATTAGAATTTTGTTCTTTTAATAGCTCAACATATTCCTCAATTAATTTTTTAATATCATTAGTTTTATCAGTTTCAATAATACCAATAATGTCAGCCTTGTTTGTATTAGAAATATACATAACACCATCTTTTAAAGTGCCATTATCTAAATACAATAAATTTTCAATATCAGATAAATCTAACTTAGATACACTATCACTTAAATTTAATTTATTAATAATTTTTGATGAAACTTCATCAATATTTAATGAAATCGATTTACTACACCCAAAACAAATTAAAACAATCAAACTAATTACAAATTTCTTTAACATATTTTTCTCCTGCAACATGATTTTTTATATATTCAACAAAAACTTCTACACCCGTTCTATTAAAATGAATTCCATCAAAAACATATTCTTTTTTTATAAAACCATCATCTCCAAGTAAATAATCATCTGGATTTAAAAAATACACATGATTATCCTTTGCTACAGATTCTATTTTATCATTAATAATTGAAACTTTTTCTTTAATTTTTTCTTTTGGAGTTTTATATGCGCTTAAAACTGTATAAGATTGTATTAAATATATATGTTTGTCTTCGCTAATTTTTTTTATATCCTTAACAAAGGTATCTAACTTCTCTCCCCATTTTTCAAAACTATTCATACCAATTTCATTTATACCAATAAAAAAGTATATATTTTTTTTATCACTATTTTTTATCACATCATTTAAAGTTTTATCAATTCCATCAATTTTTGTTATATTTATCATATTTAAACTCAAAGACTCTATATAATAAATATCTGCATTAGACAATTTATTGTACAAAACTAATGATCCTATTCTAGAATCACCTGCAAACAATGCATCAGAAAAATATTCATCATTTTCTTTAAAAATATCAGGAACTTTATTATCATAATTATAAAAATCTATATTTTTACACGATAATGAATATTCTTCTGTATTTTTTTTTAAACAACCACTACAGCAAATAATAAAAATACTAATCAAAAAGATTTTCATTGTTTTCATCCATAGAAAAAATAGGTAATTTTGGTAATTCACTCAAACTTAAAAGTTTAAATGTATCCATAAACTCTTCAGTAACTTCATATAATATTGGTCTTCCTGCAGCCTCACTTCTTCCAGATTCTTTAATTAGATTTCTTGCAAGAAGTTTTCTAAGCATCATATCTGCACCAACACCTCTTATTTCTTCAATTTCCACTCTTGTAATTGGTTGTTTATACGCAATAATAGCTAATGTTTCAAGAGCACTTTGTGATAAAGTATTTTGTTTGCTTGATTGAAATAGTTTTTGTGCATATTGGTGAACAATACCTTTAGATAAAAATTTATAAATACCACCGTAATTTACTAACTCTATTCCTCTTTCATCACATAAATAATATTTTTGTAAATTCTCAATTAATTCATCAACTATAGTTTCATTTAAATCTAAAACATCCATCAATTGATTTTTACTTATTCCTTCTTCACCAACAATAAATAATAATCCTTCAACAATTGATGTTAAATATTCTTTATTATAATCCATAACTACTTACCTCTTGTTAACCAAATCGTTTCATTTTCATCAATATCAAAATATAAAGTATGTAATCTAACCAAATCCAAAACTGCAAGAAAGGTAACAATAAATACTCCTACCTCTTTAACATCTTCAAGCAATTTTTCAAAATTAAATGTTTTAGGTAATCTATCCAATTTGGAAACTATATAAAGTCTTCTTTCTTCCATTGAAATTTCTTTTTGAGCAATTTTTTTCTCAATAGGTTTGGTAAGATGAAGTCTTTTCAAACATTTTGCCATAGCCTTAACTAAATCATATGGATTACCGTCAATTGAAATATTATCATCCTGTTTAACCCAATCATCATCAATTGTAATAGGTTTAGAAAATTGTAAAAGTCTTGTTTTATATAATTCATCTAAGCTATTAGTTACTTCTTTAAATTGTTGATACTCTAATAAACGTCTAATTAGTCTATCTTTTGGATCTTCTTGATATTCATCTTCAATAACTTCATCTTGTTTTGGTAAAAGTTTCTTACTTTTAAACTCAATAAGTGTTGCAAGTTCAACTAAATATTCACTTGCAATTTCTAAATGTATTTTTTCAAAATGATTAATATATAACAAATATTGTTCGCTTAAAACACTTATATCTAAATTAAATAAGTCTAGTTTATTCTCTTTAATTAGATGTAACATTAAATCTAATGGTCCATCAAATTCATCGATTGTAACCTTAAAGTTCATCTAAACACCTCGCTATATGATTATATCAAAATATATAATCATCTGCACTAAAGTATAAATTTAAATTTACTTTTCACCCATAATAATAGTAGATTTAAAATACTTTTCAATAAAATGAACTTTATCTTCTATCTCTTTTAAAGTAAATTCCATATTTATTGGGGCAACAACACATTTTATTTCCACATCATCTTCTCTATGTATTATAGCAATTACTTTTCCCGTGAAATATTTTATTGGAATATCTACACCTAATATATACGCATCAACTTCTTCACCATCTAAAGCAAGAGTCCCTTCAATATAACCATAGTTTATTGAATAATATGTTTCTTTATAGTTTGGATGTATACTTCCTATCGGTCTATCAACAACTACTTTTACAATTTTGTTTAGCATTTTTCCTCCTACGATATAGTTAATATTATAAGTAAACTAAAAAAGGACGTATAGTCCTTGATTAATAATTTGAATTACTGTCCACTTTGAAGAAATCTAGCTTATCTTCATCAATTTCCATATTTTTTATATTTTCAATTGCATCAAGTGATATTGGAGGTATATCTAATCCCGACAATAATCTATTTTTTGAACGTTGTTCTTCTAGTTGTTTTGACAAAATTTTATTTGAAGATTGTAAATAATCAACTTTATCATAAAGTTCATTTAAGTATTCCAAACATGATGAAAGTCTAAGTTGAAGTTCCGCTCTTTCATTTAATAAAACTGTTCTTTGATTTTTTTCATCATTTAATTCGTTATTAACTTTTTGTATTTCACCATTCAAATCTTCAATTCTTTTTTCAAAATTTGCACTTACAGATTGAATATCAAGTTTATGTTCTTCTTTTAAATCATCAATATCTTTATTTAATTGAACTATTTTATTATTATTATCCTTATCTCGTTGAGTAAAATCTTTAATCAATCTACTTAATGCTAAAATTTCTGCAGAAAGCATTTGATTATCAATTTTAAAACGCTCATATTCTGCAATTTGAGATTTTAGTGATTCATATTCTTTAATGAAATTTTCATCGTTATTATCAACAAAAACATCAGATGTTTTAATCTCAACATTAGAAAGTCTTTCCAGTTCAGAATTCAATCTCAAATTTTCATTATTTAACACTTCTATTTTATCTAATAGTTCATTATACACCTCATCATTAACAGCCGATTCAGAGTTATTTTTTTCCAGTTTATCAATATATTCTCTATATTCATTTAATTGATTATTTAATTCTTCAATTTCAACAGAGTTATCAATATTTCTTAAACTATCTAATTCACTATTAAGATTATTAATTGTGGCATATAAACCTTCAATCTTAGAATTTTCATTTTCTAATTCTTTCAAAGATTGTACAGAATCTTCTAACTGTTTAGAAACTAAATTTTTTTCATTAATTAATCTTTCTTTTTCATCAAGAATTTCTTTAATTTGTACTTTAAAACTATCTTTTTGATAATCGATTTCTTTTAAAAGATGATTCACATATTCTTTAACACTACTTTTTGAATATCCCTTTGTCATCCATGCATTTTCAAGCTTTGAATCAAGGTATTCCTCTATACTTCTATTTCTAATTTCATTCAATGCTTGATTATCTTTATTAATATTTTCTTCCAAAATCATATTCACCTCAATATCTAATTAATTTTATTTTATCATTAATCTTTAATTTTTCTGATACATCTTTATTTAATTCTATCAAATGCTTTGCTCCTTTAACATTTGAACCAATAACCCATGGGTTTAATGTTTCTTTATATATTACTTCATAATTTTTATTAAGATATACAACATCAATAGGAAATTTCATAAAAGATGTATGTACCCTATTAGTATTTGTAAAAAATATACCTTCTTCTACACCAATACTCTTTTTAAACATTAACCCCATCAATCTATCTAAAAAACATTCTGCAATATAAATAGGTCCATCAAAAATTTTATTGTCATCTATACATATATCTATTTTTTTCAAAATTACCCTCCAATTGCAGACATAGCTCTCAGTGCTGCTGGAACAATTAAAATAATAAAGATTACTGGAAAAATAAAGATTAACATTGGTATTAATATTTTAACTGGTAATTTTTGACTTTGTTCTTCAACTTTTTGTTTATGTGCAAGTCTTACATTTGAAGCCTGTGCTGTTAAAATATTTTTTAATGTTATACCCATTTCGTCTGCTTGAATAACTGCAGCAGTAAATGTTTTCAATTGATCAATATCACATCTATCTTGAAGATTAGTTAATGCCTCTTTTCGAGTACTACCAAGTGAAGTATCTCTCACTACTATTTTAAATTCATTAGATAGCTCACATGGATACTCACCAGTAACATATAAAACTGCCTGATCAAAACCTAAACCAGCTTCAACACAAACTGATAATAGATCTAAAAAACCAGGGAGCTGCATTTGCATTTTTTCTTTTCTAATCCTAATTCTTCTTTTTAACATATATTGCATTAACCCATATCCAACAATCATTCCATACGCAGAATTAAGTAAAACTGGCTGTAAACTTCTGTTAATTTTAAATGTCAATTGGTATGTAGCAAACGCTAAACCAAAAAGAAATACTACAAGTAGCTTCATTACAATATAGTCATTTGGTTTTATTTTCATTCCTGCACGCAAAAGTTGTTTTGATAATTCAGCTTGTTCTTTTTCACTGACAGGTAAAATTCTAGAAAAGAAACTAATAAAGCTATCAATTGATGGTTTTATTATACGCTCAATAAATGGAACATTTTCATATGGAACATTGTTGTTATTAGCTTGAACTTTTGTTTTTTCAAGTCTAGCTTTTATTTCTTCATTAATCATTGCCCTTTTACCAAAAACAATAATTAATATACAATATGTTAATATTGATGCAAAAAATATAAATATTATTCCCATGTTTCACCTCAAAATTTAATATCCACTAACTTTTTGATGAACATAAATCCTATAAATTCCCAAAATATTGAAAAAGCAAATATACTTATTCCAATTTGAGTTGTAAAAAATACCATAATATAGTCTGGGCTCATAAAAAATAAAGATAAAAGTATTGCAACAGGTATTAATGCCATAATAATACCTGATGTTTTACCTTGGGCAGTTAATGTTTTAATTTGATTTTTCATTTTTATTCTATCTGATATAGTCAAACTTACTTTATCTATTATTTCAGCTAGATTACCACCTGTTCTTTGTTGGATAATAACCGCAGAGTTTATCATATTCAATTCTTTACTATTCATTCTATTTGCTAGTGCTCCTAATGAATCTTCTAATTTTGCACCATAATTCACTTCTCTTATTACTCTTCTTAATTCTTCAGAAATTGGATCAGGTAAATCTTCAGATACTCTAGCTAAAGCATGTCTAAATGTAAATCCAGTTCTTAAAGAGTTTCCAATAATTATTAATGCATCATTTAATTGAACAGAAAACTTAGCAATTCTTCTTCTTTTACTAATATTTAATATTAATAAAGGTGAAATAAATCCTAGCAACATAACCAAAAGTGTCATTGCTCCAAACCCTTTAAAAATAGTATATAAAATTGTTGGAATAACAGTTATCGCAAACCACATCGCAACAAATTCTTCAGCTTTTAATTTTAACCCTGACGACATTAAATTTCTTTTTAAAGAGTCCGAAACTTTTATAAATGAAAAATAATTGTAATCTTTAACGCCAGCACTTGCAGTAGCTTGGTTAAAATCAGCAATATCTGTCATTCTAATCAATTTATTGATTCTACTTTTTGTTTTTATTAAAAACAAGTTTTGAAAATCTAAAAGATTATAAATAACTAAATACATCAAAACGGAAATAATTATTACAATAATTTTTAAATGCATATTTCCCTCCTTTTAAGAAGCATTAAACCAACTATCATTTACTGCAATACCTTCAGCAGTAATTCTTTCTAATACTTTTGGTCTAATTCCTGTCGCTAAAAATTTTCCTCTTATATTACCAGAGCCATCAAATCCCTCTTGTTTAAAATAAAATATTTCTTGTAAAACTATAGTATCTCCTTCCATACCTAAAACTTCAGAAATACTTACAATCTTTCTACTACCATCACGCAATCTTGATTGATGAACGATTATATTGAATGCTGAAGCAATTTGTTCTCTTATAGCATGTGAAGGAAGTCCCATACCAGCCATTAAAACCATAGTTTCAAGTCTTGATAATAAATCTCTTGTAGTATTAGCATGGGCAGTAGTCAAAGAACCATCATGTCCTGTATTCATAGCTTGTAACATGTCAAGGGCTTCCCCAGATCTAACTTCTCCAACAACAATTCTATCAGGACGCATACGTAAAGAGTTTCTAACTAAATCTCTTATTGTTATTTCACCTTTTCCTTCAACATTTGCTGGTCTACTTTCCAGAGTTACTATGTGAGGTTGCTTTAACTGTAATTCTGCAGCATCTTCTATTGTTACAATACGCTCATTGTCAGGAATAAAACCCGATAAAGTGTTTAAAAGCGTTGTTTTTCCACTACCAGTCCCTCCAAAAATAATCATATTTGCTTTTCCCTTTACACACGCATCCAAAAAGGCAGACATAGCAAAAGAAAGAGAGTTATATTTAATTAAATCAGAGATGACTAATGGAGTTTTAGAGAATTTTCTTATAGTTATTGTAGGTCCTGTAAGTGCTACAGGAGGTATGATTGCATTTACACGAGAACCATCAGGCAAACGAGCATCAACCATTGGATTACTTTCATCACATCTTCTACCTAATGGTGAAATAATTCTATCTATAACATTTAATACTTGTTCATTGTCTCTGAATTGAATTGATGATAATTCAATTCTTCCTCTTCTTTCAACGTAGACAAGTGATGGACCATTAACCATGATTTCAGAAACATCATTATCTTTAAGTAGCGTTTCCAAAGGACCAAATCCAATAGTTTCATCATAAATCTCATTAACTAATCTATTTTTTACTGGTCTTGCAATATCTGTTCCTAAATTATCAACAATTGTTTTTATTAATTGTAAAATTGCTTCTTTATCACCAGCTTCTAATTCTTTACCAAAGTTCATTTGATTTAATAATTCCTGATGAACTTTACTTTTAAAAGTTGCATATTCATCAAAATAAGTATTTTGACTTATCTCGTGGGATCTTCTATTTGGAGCATTTACATTAACTTTTATCGAACGTGCTTGTTCTAATCTCTCTTGTAAAGTGCTCATTTAACCACCCCTTTAATAAAAGGTAATTTAAACTTAGATTTCACAGCTTTACTACCTTCTTCAACAGCGTTTGGTATAAATGAATTAGCAAGCTTGTTTATTTCTTTAGCAATCATACTTTTACCTGAACTTGACACAATTGGAACACCCTGATTTAATGCTCTAACTGCTTCACTATAGTCATTTGGTATTCTTGAAACAACCTTTAAATCCATAATTTTTTCAACATCATATACACTTATATCTGTTTTAAAATCTCTACTCAATACAACTTTAACTTTTCCTTTTTGATTTAATGAATCAAGTAAAAGTAATCCTTTTTTTGAGTTATTCAACAAGGAAATATCTAAACCAGTCACATATAAAATTGTGCTAGATTCTTCAAGCATTAATAAATTTAATTCTGAAAAATCTGCTGAAGTATCAATAATAATATAATCATAATAAGTTCTTAAAATATTTATTATCGGTTCTACTTGTGATGCAGTTATTCCATCAGCATATTCTGGACTTATTGGTGAACATAACACTTGAACACCTGAAGAATGATGAACAAAATAATTTCTAATACTATCAATAGTTGGAACTTTTTGTTCTTGTAACAATTCTGTTATTGTTTCTTTTACATCTAAACCTAAAAACATATGTGCATCACCAAAATGCAAATCCAAATCTAATATAGCAACTTTTGCCTTTTTCCTAGATAAAGCAACAGCCAGGTTTACTGCAAGAGTCGTTTTTCCTATTCCACCTTTTGTACCAAAAACAGAAATAACTTGTGCTTTTCTTTGAATACCAGAATTTTCAAGTAACATTGATAATTTTGATTGGTGATTAAAATATATTTTCTTTATTTCTTCATTAACTTGTTCATCTAATGTTACAAATCCTGTAGCCCCAGAATCAATTGCTTTTTTTACGTTTTCATAGTCTGAAGATGTTGAAATTAAAATTGTCGCAATATTTGGCTGTAACAAAGTTATTTGTTGACAAGCTCTAAATGCCCAGTTTGAATCTGAGCAAGTTATTAATACTAAATTAGGTCTTAATTTTGAAACTTCATCTGAAGCGTTAGATAAATTAATTGATTTATTAAGTATATGAATGTCTTTATCATTTATTTTGTTACAAATATTTTCAATTTCTCGTGGATTTTCTCCAAAAATAATGGTTCTTATAGACATATATCCCTCCTTATTGTTTCACTTGTTCAACAGCTGATTCAATCAATCTAGCTTTATTTACAATATCATCTAGTATTATTTCTTTATCCTCTATATACCCGTTATCACCTTGAGGTCTAAGTGTTAACCAAACATCACCATTTCTTACTGCGTATACTAATTTTAAAGTATCTTCAGGTGATAATTCAAAAGTGATATTTGTATATTCTTGTGGACTGCTTGTATCATCACTTCCCCCTGTAATTACTTTATCTAAACCAATAATTTTTACATTTTGAAGTAACATCTTTGTAAATTCTTTATTTATTGAAATTTCCTCTGTTTTTGATTTGTCATTAACTTTTATTTCAACAGTACCATTAAAAATAATATCAACATAATTTCCAATTTTTAGTTGAGAAGATACACTTCTTGGTGCTTCAAGTGCAACACTTACTCCTCTTGAATTTTCAGAAATCACATAAGCAAGTCCATATGAAGCACTATTTTCACCTTTTGAAATTAGTCTAGATTTCAAAATAACTTCATTAGCATATATTTTTGAATTAGACAATTTTCCTTCAGCTTCACTATAATCTAAAACTGAATCAGCATGAACTGATTTTTCAGGAACTGATATAACCGCAAGCATTTCTGGTTTTATGTATGTGTTTGCTGGAATATCATTAACCGCAACAACAACATCTTTATATTTTATATCTGCTTCACTTATTTTATTTTCAAACTTTGAAACATATATAAACAATATTGATGCAACAATAATTGATGCAATCAAAGCGATAATTCTTATTTTTCTCATAGTCTCTCCTTTATTAAATTAATATATATATGTCTTTTCAACTTTATTCCAAGAAGTATAATACGGATTGTTTGAAGATGGATTCCATAAATCAGAACCATTTTTATATCCATACCCTTTAACTACAACCTTAATCGGTAACTCTTTTATATTAAAAACATTTAATGTAGTTGTTTTGTAAACGGACTCCATTGTTATTGTTACATCATATCTTCTTTCAGTAGAATGTGTTGTATGTTCATGAAAATTTATGGTGACTTTTCCTTTAAAGTTATTTTTTCTAGCATACTCTGCCATTAAGTCAGCCATATAATCGCCTGGATTCATATTATTAGATAACACTTCCGTTTGATTTGCGTCCTTAGTAAAACGTGTATCTCTCATTACATTTGCAATTTCTAAAATTTTATTTCTATACATATATGCCAACCCTATATCTATTGACAAAGAAATAAATCCTAATAAAACAATAAATACTGCAGTTGATAATATAAGAATATCTCCTTTTTCGTCCTTTAATATCTTTTTTATCATCATAAAATCACCTCTTTGCCTGCAACAATCTTAATCTGCTTAAGTTTTTGACTAATAAAATTCTTCTTCCAAAAAACATCCTTCCCATAAATGTAAATGGATAAAATTCATACTCAATTCTTGCAGTTATTTGCATATATCTTCTTTTTTCTGTTCTATCTGATCGATCACCCGGGTTTCTATATTTAAAATATTCAGTGTATAAATCAATTCTTGGATTGTATACAGATAATTTTGATTTATTAATACCTATAGCATTTTTTGTTATTTCATTGTATATTAATTCACCTGTATAACTTCCATCATAATAGTAGTTAGAATCAATATCTGGATCATTCACCGATAATTGCCAAGATGCTAATTGATAACTATAATTAAACACAATATTTTGATAAGAATACCAAGCAATATCCATAATTGCAAAAACAACAGATAAAAACATTAATATCGTCAAAGCATATTCAAGCATTGCTTGACCAGATTCTGATTTTATTTTTCTAAATTTTTCTATAATCATTTATAACCAACCCTTGTCAATAAACTGTTTTTTAAAACAATTTTATTGCCTTTAAATGCTACTCTTGCAAGAGGCATAATCAAATCTAACTCATACGAAAGTTCTATTTTAACATCTTTTGTATAAACATACCCTCTTGTTCCATAATAATCCCTATTACTTTTGTGATAATAATATTCTTGGGGACTATTATTACTTACTGTAATATCTATATTAAGTTTTCTTTTATCAAAAAAATCATAAAATCTACCATTGTTAAGAGCCTCATCTGTCAAAGCCTTCAAATTAGAGTCACTTATTGGTGTTGTTCGTTTTTCAACGATATATCTAATACATTCTGCAGTAGCGTTACCTAAAATAATTTTTGCGTTAATAACTCTACCCGTATCAACAATTATTCCAAACATTATCATTAAAACTGGTAACACTAAAACAAACTGTACCAAACTTTGTCCAGATTCTATTTTATTCTTTTTAATTAATTTTGTTATCACTTTTAATGACATAAAACCTCCGTGTTTTATTATTAATAACACTTACAAACGGCAAAATGATGCCGTTTGTAAGTAATATGTTATTTTGATAATATTATTTAATATTACCAGCAACAGTATTAAACATATTTTTCAAATTATTACCAATTGTTCCTAATACACCAATAGCTACAACTGATACTAAGGCAATGATTAAACCATATTCAACCATTCCTTGTCCGCTTTCATCTAATAACCAATTTTTCATACTTTTCTCCTCTTTTACTTAATATTGTTTGCAACATTGTTGAACATTGTATTTAAATTTTTACCAATTGTTGTTAATACGCCAATAGCAACAACTGATACCAAGGCGATAATTAAACCATATTCAACCATTCCTTGTCCGCTTTCATCTAATAACCAATTTTTCATATTTTTCTCCTCTAAATTCAATTAAAACTTTGGTAATCTTGGACCTGAAGCTTTTGGAAGCGCATTATTAACTTTTTCAAACATTGTATTTAAATTTTTACCAATGTTTGTTAATGCAAGAATAGCAACAACTGATACCAAGGCAATGATTAAACCATATTCAACCATTCCTTGACCGCTTTCATCTAGTAACCAATTTTTCATGTATTTCCTCCTTTAATAATTTTCAATTAAAACTTTGGTAATCTTGGACCTGGAGCAGCAGATGGAAGTGCATTGTTAACTTTTCCAAACATTGTATTTAAATTTTTACCAATATTTGTTAGTGCAGCAATCGCAACAACTGATACTAAGGCGATGATTAAACCATATTCAACCATTCCTTGTCCGCTTTCATCAAGCAGAAATCTTTTAATATCTACCATAAAAATCCTCCTTTCAATTTAGACAAATACTTTTATTACTTAAATCTATGGATTAATAGCTTTATTTACTTTTGGAGAAATTCTATTATCAAACATATCTGATAAATTTTTCCCAAAAAGTTCTAACGCAGCTATTGCACCAACTACTAAAAGTGAAATCAATAAACCATATTCCACCATTGACTGTCCGCTTTCATCTTTTAAAAAAGATACTACGGAATTAAAAACCAATAACATCTAATATTCTCCTCCCATATAACAAACCTGAAACCAATCCAATCAATATAAAACCTGCCATTGGAATATAAGATCTCATATGCAGTTTTTTAAATAACATCCCAACAGAGATGTACGCTAGCATTGTACCTATACAAACTGTAAAAGCACCTAAAACATCTGGATACCCAATCACAAATGCTACTGCCAAGATAAGCTTCATATCACCTGCACCAAAAGGATTTAAGTTTTGATAAAATGCTTTTGTGATAAAATAGCTTAAAAACATAAATGCTACTGTCCCTAAAACCGTAAGAAAACTATTTAAAAGACCAGCAAAACCAAATTCAATAAATCTCAAAAATATACCTAGCACGATTATCATTAGAACCATTTCATTTGGAATTATTCTTACCCTTATATCCACTAAAGTCCCAATACAAGTTATGAAGCAAAAAACAGTAATAAATATAATTTTCCACCAATAATAATTTGAAAAAGAAAAAGAAACAACAAAAAACGTAAGGAAAAATGCATATGCCATAAATAAAAGCTTCGGATATGCTCTACTTACGAGTTTATCTTCGTTATTTCTTAATTTATTTTTATATTCAATTATCTTTTCAGATAAATATGGCGTGAGAACCATAAAAACAAAACCAAAACAAATTGAAAATAAAATATCAATATTCACAACATCATCGCTCCCAGTCGTACTATATATACATCTGTATGCTATCATCAATATTTTTAAATTTCAACACATTTTTTTATTCTAAACATTTCTTAAGAATTATTTTTACTATCAAACCATTAAATTAAATTAACACTATATATAGTACATGTTAATTAATTCTCATTTTTTCTCTCGTACAACTTATAACCATTACCTTTTAAAACTAATGAATAATCATCCATATATTTAACTTGATCACCAAAACGATTTATATCCTCAATAACTAAATGGGTAAATTTGTATTTTTCTAAAAATTCTTTAGAATCATATATTCCATTAAACAAATTAGAATATTCGGTAAATATATTTTCTTTACCATTTATCCTTTTTTCATATAATTCAGGTCTTGCATCAACATATACTTTATATCCATTCCATTGAAGAAAAGCTCCATTATTAAATTCTGTAAATAAAACTATCTTCGATTTGTCTAATTTATTTAAATAATCAACAGCTAAAACAGGAGTATAATAAATGTCTTTAATTTCAGATTCATATTTAAAGTTGTTTATGTTTCTAAAAACCCCCAATAAATATATAAAGCTATAAATTAATATTAAAATTTTATATCTTGTAGTAATTGGAGTATAAACATCATTTATAAACTTGTTAAAAACAATGCAAAATAATGGACATACAAATAAAGGAAGAAATACTAAATTTCTTATATGTAGTGTTGATAAAATTATCAAACCTAATGACATATATATAATTTTATAGTCAAGCTCATTTTTATTCTTAATTATATACACTACAAATAAAATTATCGATGCTAAAATTTCTATACCAAACAAACTTGCAAAAGTTGGTTTTTCTAACTCTGATATAACTATTCCTTTCACTGCAGAAGAATAACTTAAAAACAAATAAAGCATTCCTTTTATTCCGTTTGGATTAAAAAAACCAAACATAAAACTAATTATCAGCGCAAAAAATATATATTTATTTTCAAGTAGAAACTGCTTAAAGTTAAATTTTTTTAAATCAGGAATTGCTGGTGTAATATAAGGTAAACTAACAACAAATAAGAACGGCCAAAATGATGCATGAACATTTATTTCAATAAGTGATAATACTGGCAAAAACAATAAAACCTTAAAATTTTTTGTTTTTTTGTATTCTTCTAATACACAAAGAAATAAAGTAATTAAAGATAAACTAATAAGCACAGGTCTAGTAGTTAAAAACGGAGAAATTATCATACAAATTACAGCCAATAATAAAATTCTAACTTTATTATTATTTGTAAAATAACCAGAAAACTTATAGAAAATCAACAAACTAATAAATCCCATAACAAACGAATAAACATAAAACGAATACAATCCAAAGTTATTGTATAAATGATAAAAAATCAAAGACGGAATCCATTGTTGAACAATAAATGAAAAATCATTGTGTATTGTAAAATAATTAATTTTTGGCACGTAACCGTTTTCAGATATAAATCTACCAATAGTAGTCATAAACCAAACATCTGAATTGGGATTATATAATGAAACAAAAATTGACATATACAAAACAATTAACGAAAATACCAAAGTTATAAATACTACTTTTTCTTTTTGAAATTTAACTTTCATAAATTAATTTTTCTCGTTAAAATATGTAGAAATATCTAAATCGGCAATTTTTCTATTTTTTTGCCTTTGCTCTTCTAACTGTTTTAATAAAAGCTTATTAGTTTCTTCTAAATATTCAACCTTATCAGATAACTCACAAATATAATCAATTGATGCTATAACTTTTGTCTTAAGTTTTTTATTATCCTCTATTTTTTCAACAAGCAACTTTTTGTATTTTTCAATTTCAAGCTTATAATTGTTCATCTCAGAAAATTTTAAATTAATTTTATTTTCATAATTATCTTCAATTTCATTAATTTTCTTTACTAATTTTTCTTCTTTTAAAACCATTGAGTTTAACATTTCACTTAAAGAATTAATGATATCAGAAAGTCTTTTATTTTCTTCAATGAGATTAATATTTCCTATTTTTTTTATATCATCAATAGTTTCAACGCTTGATAAAGCGTTTTCATTTTTGGGTATATAATTAACTTCTCTTGGTTTTGTACTTAAAAATTCTTTATTTGAATCTATTTTTAAATTTTCAATTTCTACATTTGCATCATAAATATCTTTTCTTAATCTATTTATCATTTCATAGTAATCTTTTGGATTTTTTTCGAATTTTTCTGCTTCATTTATTTTAGTATTAGAAAAATTGTTATCAATTTCATTAAATTCTTCACCAAAAAAGTCATTATATAATTTTTTCTTTAAATTAATGTTCATACATCTCTCCTGTATATAGTACGCTATTAACTTTAAGATATAAAAATAAATTGTAAATGTCAACCTAAAATTAAAACATAATAAAAAATGTTCATCTTCTAAATACTATTTAGCTTTTAGTATCTAGTATACTGAACACTTTTTAACCATTATTATTTTGCAACAATATTAACAATTTTATCTGCAACTACAATTGTTTTTAAAATTGTCTTATTATCGAGATGTTGTTTAACACTTTCAATGCTAATAGCCTTGTTAATTAATTCTTCTTCACTACTTCCTTTTTTTATAGTAAACCTACCTCTAACTTTGCCACTAACTTGTACAACAATTTCAACTTCATCTTTTATTAAAGCTTTTTCATCATAGTTTGGCCATGTTTCATAAGTAATTCCAGTTTTGCCAGTAATAATTGAATACATTTCTTCACAAATATGTGGTGCATAACAAGATAACATTTTTATAAAATTAACTGCATATTCTTTATAAATTTTTTCCTGTTTATAACATTCGTTAATAAAAATCATCATCTGTGAAATTGCAGTATTTAAATTAAGTGTTTCTATATCATCTGTAACCTTTTTAACTGTTTCATTATATACATAGTCAAGTTCATGAGTATTTACATCCGTTAATTTATCCATCTCAATAAAAATTCTGTAAACTCTATCTAACCATTTTCTAGCTCCATCAACTCCTTGATTAGACCAAGGCTTACTTGCTTCAAGTGGTCCCATAAACATTTCATATAATCTAAGCGTATCAGCACCGTATTTTTCAACAACTTCTTCAGGATCAACCACAAATTCTGGGAATCTCTTACCCATTTTTATTCCATTAGCACCTAATATCATACCTTGATGCACAAGCTTTTTAAATGGTTCTTTAACTGGAACTATTCCCTTATCATACAAGTAGTTATTCCACATTCTTGAATAAAGTAGATGCCCTACTGCATGTTCTGGACCACCTATATACAAATCAACCGGTAACCAATGCTTCATTAATTTATAATCACAAAGTTCATTTTCATTTTTTGGATCAATATATCTTAAAAAATACCAACTTGAACCAGCAGAACCTGGCATAGTACTTGTTTCCCTTTTTCCTATCTTGCCATCAACTTCTACATTCACCCAGTCTTTAGCATTTTCTAGTGGTGATTTTCCGTTTCTTGGTACATAATCATTAACATCAGGTAAAATAAGAGGAAGATTTTCATCACTAACCGCAATAATATCACCATCATTCATATATATAACAGGTATTGGTTCCCCCCAATATCTTTGTCTGGCAAATATCCACTCTCTAATTTTATAGTTTACTTTATCTTTTCCAACATTATTTAATTTCAACCAATCAATCATCTTAGAGATAGCCTCTTCTTTATTTAAACCATTTAGAAACTCAGAATTGATATGTAGCCCATCACCTGTATATGCTTTATCATCATCTTTTCTACCATCTAAAACATCAATTATTTCAATTTGGAATTTTTTAGCAAAATCAAAATCTCTTTCATCATGTGCAGGTACAGCCATAATAGCGCCTGTACCATATCCCATTAAAACATAATCAGATATCCATATTGGTATTTTTTTATTATTTACAGGATTAATTGCATATGCTCCTGTAAACACACCTGTTTTTTCCTTTGTATTGTCACTTCTTTCTATTTCAGATTTGTTTTTTGCTTCATTAACATATTTATCAACTTCATTTTTATATTCACTAGTAGTAATTTTATTTACTAATTCATGTTCTGGTGATAATACACAATATGTTGCACCAAACAAGGTATCACATCGAGTTGTAAAAACTTTAAAACTTTCATCTGAATTATAAACTTTAAATATAACTTCTGCACCAATTGATTTACCAATCCAATTTCTTTGCATTTCTTTTGTTGACTCTGGCCAATCAATTTCATCTAAACCTTGTAAAAGTTTTTCAGCATATTCAACAATATCAATTACCCATTGTCGCATCATTTTTTTAACAACAGGATAATTTCCTCTTTCACTTCTACCATCAATAACTTCATCATTTGCCAAAACTGTCCCAAGCTCTTCACACCAGTTTACAGGCATTTCTACACATTTTGCCAACCCATCATTAAATAATTGTTTAAATATCCATTGTGTCCATTTATAAAAATTTGGATCACTTGTAGAAACCTCCTTACTCCAATCATAAGAAAAACCAAGCATTTTTAATTGTTTTCTAAAAGTTTCAATGTTTTTTAAAGTAAATCCCTCAGGATGATTGCCAGTACTTATCGCATACTGTTCTGCTGGCAATCCAAAACTATCAAATCCCATTGGATGTAAAACATTGTAGCCTTCCATTCTCTTTTTTCTGCATATTATGTCTGTTGCTGTATACCCTTCTGGATGCCCTGCATGAAGACCTACACCACTTGGGTATGGAAACATATCTAAAGCATAATACTTCGGTTTTGAAAAATCCCAGACATCAGTCTTAAATGTTTGATTTTTTTCCCAATAATTTTGCCATTTCTTTTCGATTTCTAAATGATTATATCCCATATTACCCTCCTTAAAATTAAAAAAAGTTCATCCTAAGGACGTAAATATACGCGGTACCACCTTAGTTCATGAACACATGCTCTCTTATTTCCTTTAACGCAGGAACTACATTACTCCACAACAAGTTCAATAGTTTACTTTACTAAGTTACACCAACCCTTAGCTCTCTACAAAAGTTAAGTATTTACTACTTTGTTTCATCGTATGTATTTATAATATATAAATTATTTAATATTGTCAAAAGTCTATAGTAAAAAACAAAAATATGATATAATTCATCTAGTTATAATAACTAGATACAAGGAGAAAATATGGTTAAATTAATTTCAGACTCATCTTGTCTATATACGCCAAATCAAGC
This sequence comes from Erysipelotrichaceae bacterium, assembly GCA_022772735.1. Lineage (GTDB taxonomy): Bacteria > Bacillota_I > Bacilli_A > Erysipelotrichales > Erysipelotrichaceae > UBA9076. Next base: position 164,461 of record JALEZD010000023.1, on the reverse strand, counting down.
AAAAGAATTAGGATTTATTGTTAATCCACTAACTGTAACTATCAACAATAAACAATACAATGAATTTGAAGATATAAGTACAGAAGAATTTTTAAATTTAATAAATGATGGATATATACCAACATCATCTCAACCTTCTCTTGGAAGACTAACAGAAGAATTAGAAAATTGTGATGAAGATTGTGTCGTTTTATCAATGGCAGATGGTTTAAGTGGTACATATCAAACTGCACTTCTTGCAAAAAACAGTATAGAAAAAAACGAAAAAATTCACGTTATTAACACTAAAACATTGTGTGGTCCACATAGACATCTTGTTGAAATTGCTTTAAACATGATTAAAAATAATGAAACTATTGAAAATATTATTAAAACCATTAATGAAAAAATTGAAACTGTTGAATCCTTTTTATTGCCACAGGACTTTGATTATTTAAAAAGAGGTGGTAGATTAACTCCAATTGCTGCAACACTTGCTGGATTATTAAAAATTCAACCAATAATAAAACAAACAAAAGATGGTAAAAAGTTGGATAAATTTGGTATGTCACGCAATTTTAAAATTGCAATAAATAAAATAATAGAATTTTATAAACCTATTTTAAATAAAAATTACAAAGTATATATATCACATGCTTTTAACATTGAAGAAGCATTATATATAAAAGATAAATTTCTTAAAGAATTTCCAGAGGTAACTCTTGAAATTTTAGAACTATCTTGTGCATTTATTACACAAGGTGGACCAAAATGTATTGCAATCCAATCAATTAAAGCCTACTAAAAGGCTTTTTTTGTTATAATACTTTATATGAAAAATAAATTTGAATATTCTAACGATAACAAACGTTATCATACATTTAACTACTATCTTCAAAAAAGATTTAATACAAAAGTCGCAAAAATACCTTTAGATGCTGGATTTAGCTGTCCAAATAGAGATGGAAAAAAAGGTTATGGTGGATGCATTTTTTGTTCTGCAAGAGGCAGTGGAGAATTTACAATCAAAGAGCCTAATATCTCTCATCAATATGAAATAAGCAAAAAATTAATATACAATAAATGGCCACATGCAAAGCACATTGCATATTTTCAAGCATATACAAATACATATGGAAGTCTTGAAAAAATAAAAAATATGGTAGAACCATTTTTACAAAATGATGATGTTGTTGCGATTGCAATCGCAACACGCCCAGATTGTTTAGAAGATGAAAAAATAAGTTTTTTAAATTCGCTAACAAATAAAAAAGAAATATGGATCGAATTAGGTTTACAAACTTCAAATGATAAAACTGCAAATTATATTAACCGTGGACATGATTTCAATTGTTTGAAAGAGTGTCTACAAAAATTATCAAGTACAAATTTAAAAGTTTGTATACATATAATAAATGGTTTACCAAATGAAACAAAAGAAGATATGATTAACACGATAAAAGATATCAAATATTTACCGTTTGATGCTATAAAAATACATATGTTAAGCATAACTAAAGATGCACCAATAAAAAAACAATTTCTTTTATCTCCATTTAAACTTTTATCAAGAGAAGAGTATGTTGAAATTGTTGTTGAGCAATTAAGACATTTAAAACCAGAAATCATTGTACAAAGACTTACTGGAGATCCAGTTAAAGAGGAATTAATAGAGCCTAAATGGTTAATCAAAAAAACAATAGTTTTAAATGAAATTGATAAACTTATGGCAAGAAATGGCTATTATCAAGGTGATTTATACTAATTATCAATGTCTATAATTCTTACAAAAGAAAAAGAAGTAATACTTCTTTTTCTTTATTTTAAGGGATAGAATGTTCATAAATATATTAAGGGGGATATATTTATTAAAGCAATTATTAATTGCTTGTATATAATATACAAACTTTGTATAGTTTAAATATGTTACAATAATGTAAAAATATGTGAAATGGAGTTTTTTATGAAATTAAAGATTGGTCTTACAAATAGAAGTTATAAATCAGATGATTATAATTATAGTAGAGTCAATAAAAATTATGTTAATACCCTGCTTTCTTTAAATACATGCCCTATTATTATACCCAATGCGGATTATGATACCCTAAAAGAAATTATGAATGATTTAGATGGATTAATAATTTGTGGTGGTGATGATGTAAATCCTTGTTTTTATAATGAAGATATAACATTTTCAAAACCTTTTGAAATTGAAGATGATAAAAACGATTTAAATTTAATTAAAATTTGTTTAGAATTAAATAAGCCCATATTAGGAATTTGTAGAGGAATGCAAATAATAAATGTTTATTTTGGTGGCTCTTTATATCAAGACATATTAAAAGATAATTTAACAAAAGTTAATCATAATCAAGATAAAAATCCTGGATACGAATATTTTGCAAATTTCAAAGAAAACACTATAATGAATGAAATTTATGGAAACAGACATAAAATAAATAGTTTTCATCATCAAGCAATAAAAAATATTGGTAAAGATTTAGTTGTTTCTGGCATAAGTGATGATGGTGTTATAGAGGCAATTGAATTAGATAAAAAAATATTAGCTGTTCAATGGCATCCTGAACAGCTAACAAATGATACAAAACATTTAAATTTATTTAAAAAATTTATAGAATATTGTGCTATCTAATCAATCTAGATAAATTATCTACAATGTATGTTGGATGAATATTAAGTTTATAACAATCTTCCATATCATTTACACCCGTTGTTACAAGAACTGTGTCAATTCCTGCATTTTTTCCAAGTACAATATCAGTTTCTAAATTATCACCAATAATAATTATATTTTCTTTATTAACTTTGGTATACCTTAATGCCCCTTCAATTATAGCTTGATGGGGTTTTCCAATTTTAATAGCTTCTGTATTGCTTGCGTATTCAAACATTGCAACAATTGAGCCATTCCCAATATTTGCACCATCTTGTGATAAAAGAACTCTATCATTATTTGTACCAATTAATATAGCACCATTTTTTAAAGCTCTAAGCGCAAAACTATAATCTCTATAAGTTGCATTTCTATCCAATCCAACAAATAAAAAATCTGGTTTATCAGGATCAATTTTAAAACCATTATCTAATAATGCATTTTTCATACCAGTTTCTCCAATATAAGCAGCTCTTCTCTTATTTGGATATAGTCTTGATATTGTATCTGCAGCTGCCATTGCACTTGTATAAAACATCTCAGGTTTAATTCCATTAAAACCCATCTTTATCATATGCATGGCTGCCTGTTCTTGAGTGCGAGATGAATTATTCGTCAAAAAAATAAATCCAATATTATTTTTTATCAAATAATCTATAAACTCTTTAGCACCTTCTATTATTTGTGTACCATTAAACATTGTTCCATCTAGGTCAATCATATAAAATTTATTAATCATTTTTAAATCTCCATATTAAAATTATATCATGTTTTTATTACATAAATTATTATATAATATATTCCTAGAAAGGAGTAAATAATGAAAATTCAATACAAAATACTCATATTGTTATTACTATTTATAAGTATAATAAGTGGGTTAATATATGATAGTTATTATATAGCTCCTAAAAGATTCATAATAAGGTATGAAACTGCATCATCTGTAAGAATACCAAAAGAATTAAATGATATTAATATATTATTTTTTTCAGATTTGCACTATGGGTTGTTTATGGATGATGATAGGCTACAGAGTTTAATAAAAACAATAAATAGCTCTAGCCCTGATGTAGTCATTTTTGGTGGTGATTTGATAAATGGAACAATTAGTGAAGAAAACAAACAAAATCTTATAGGATTTTTAAAAGGAATTAACGCCCCTCTTGGAAAATTTGCAGTTTATGGTGATTATGATATTTCAAATATTGATTTAGTAAACGAAATACTAAATAAAAGTAATTTTGAAGTCTTAAATAATAAAGGAATACAACTTAGAAATAAAGGCTCTCAATCAATAAATTTAATAGGATTAAACAATGAAGATAGTGCTGATTTAAATATAAATCAAGCATATGAAAACGTTGTAAGGACAGCATACACAATAACAGTTTGCCATACCCCAGATACCGCAAATAAAATACCTAGAGAATCATCTGATTTATATCTAACTGGTCATAGTCTTGGAGGACAAGTTTTTTATTTATTTGATTCTTTATATAAACCTGACTTTACAAGTTATTATTTTAGAGGTAAACATAAATTAGAAAATAAAATAAATATTGATGTATCAAGTGGTACAGGAACAATAATAAAAGACATTAGATTTTTATCTAATGCCGAAGTTGTTGTATATAGACTAAAGAATTTAGAAGTTCAAGAAGCTTCACAATAAACTCTTTAGTTTTTTTAAATACTTTTCTCTATCTTTTCCTCTAGAATTTCTAGATTTTGAAATATAATTATATAAATCAAGTTTTCTATTTGTGCTTATATTACTATTTTGGATAATAATTGATAGTTTCATCAATTCATCATCAAATTCTCTTTCACTACTTACCTTATTATCAAGTACATTTTTGAATGCTTCAATAATTTTAGTATTTTTTTTCCTAAATAATGCCATTGTTTCCTCCTATAAGAAGCTATCTATTTCTTTTGGTTGTTTATAAAATGTTTCAACATTTGATAGAGCTTTTTCTAATAATAACTCATAATCAAATAAATTTTCCATATTTATTGATTTATCTAGTCTTGGTTTAGTAACTGGATTTTTAGGTTTAAATATTGTACAGCAATCTTCAAATGGTAATATTGATGTTTCAAATGTATTTATTTCTTTAGCTTTATCAATTATATCTAATTTATCAAAAGTAACAATTGGTCTAATTATTGGCATTTTACACACTTCATTTATAACGCTCATACTTTCAAGTGTTTGTGAGGCAACTTGCCCAAGACTTTCACCAGTTGCGATTGCAAGACACTTATTTTTTATCGCAAGCCTTTCAGCTAATCTAACCATCATTCTTCTCATAATAGTAATTGCGTATGACTCATGACACTTGGCATAAATTTCCATTTGTAATTCAGTAAAATTAACTATATGTACCTTCATTGAACCTTGATAAATACTTACAATTTTTGCAAGTTCTAAAACTTTATCTTGTGCACTTTGAGAAGTATATGGTGGAGATGAAAAATGAACTGCCTCAACTTCAATACCTCTTTTCATAATATAATATGCGGCAACAGGTGAATCAATTCCACCAGACAACAAAAGCATCACTTTTCCATTTATACCTGTTGGATATCCACCGGCACCTTCAATCTTTTTTGAAGTTATAAAAGTATTTTCTTCTTGTACTTCGATTTGAAGCTTTATATCTGGATTATGAACATCAACCTTTAAATTAGTTGAAGAAAGTATTTTACCAGCAACATGTCTATTTATTTCATCACTTCTATACATAAAGTTTTTATCATGTCTTCTGGTTATTACCTTAAAAGTTTCACCTTTTTCATTTTCAAGTAATTCTAAACAAGTTGATTTTATTTCTTCTAAGTCTGATTTAACCTTAATTGTAAAACTAAATGAGCTAATTCCAAATATTTTTTTTAGCCTATTTTCAAGTTCTTCAATATTTTCACCATTGATTTTTATATAAATTCTATCATAAGTACTTTTAAATTCTAACTTTTCTAAATCTTTCAATGCCCTTTTTATATTTTCTAACAATTTTCTTATAAACTGATTTCTATTTTTACCTTTTGTACTAAGTTCACCATATCTTATCAAAACCGTATCATAAACTACCATATTTTTTAATTATCTCCTTTAAAGTACTTATAAAATAATAAATTTCATCTTCTGTATTAAATCTAGAAAAACTGACTCTAATACATGAATTACTTCTTAAATCATCAAAACCCATAGCTTTTAATACATGACTAGGATTTCCGCTTTTACTAGAACATGTACTTTGTGCACTAACCATAATACCATTTTTGTTTAAAGCGTTTAACATTATTTCACTAAAAATTCCATCACATGAAAAATTAACAATATTTTTTACAGAATTTGACGGGCTATTAATCTTTATTTCTGGTATTTTTTTTAATTCATTTATTAATAACTTATTTAAATTTTCAATATGTAAATCATTTTTATTTTGAAAGTATAGTCTTAATGTTTTGTAAAATAGAATATTTACTAAAGCATTACTAGTTCCACCTCTTAAACCAAATTCTTGTTGTCCTGCACATATTAAAGGTTTTAGTTTTACATGTTGTTTTTTTATCAAAACACCACTTCCTTTTAAACCTTCGATTTTATGTGCACTAAAACTAGCCAAGTCAATATTCTTTAAATTTATATCAACTTTGCCTAATGCCTGTACCATATCAACATGCAAAAAAGCTCTAGAATATTTTTTAACAATATCTGCAATCTCGTTAATAGGATTTATAGATCCAACTTCATTGTTTACTGCCATAATTGAAACAAGTACTGTATCATCTTTTAAACTGTTTTTTAAATCATCTAAAGAAATTGCCCCATTATTATCAACATCCAATACAGTAACATCATATTCAAATGTTTCTTTTAACTGCATTATGGTATTAAAAACACTAGAATGTTCTATACTGGATGTTATAATATGCTTTTTTTTCAAATTATTAAAACAAACTCCTTTAATTGCCAAATTGTTTGATTCACTTGCTCCACTAGTAAAAATAACACAATCACTACTAACGCCAAAAAAGGAAGCAATAGACTTCCTACTTTTTTCGATCATATCTCTAATTATTGTACCACTGTCATATAAAGATTCACTATTGGCAAAATGTTCATCCAATAATTTTTTATAACTGCTTAAAACTTCTTCATTAACTTTTGTGGTACTCGCATTATCAAAATAAATTTTAGTTTGCACCTGCTGCATTCGCTCTCACCAATTTTTCATAACTTCCTGGATGAATCTTATCAATAGTCGCAATAGCTATTGTTAACGCTTGGGTATATTCACCATTTCTAAAACATAACTCAGCTCTAGTAAGCTCAGAATCAATATCTGGATATGATGATCTATATTTATTACCAAAAACAATAGTGTTTTCAACCATTATAGCCATTCCTACAATATTGTTTACATTGTTATAAAGTTTATATATAAAATCAATTGCTCCTTTTAATGTTGCATTTAAAAGTTCAACCGCAAGAGGTGTTTCAGAAATAAGCTTATCAATGCTGTTAATGTATTCATAAGCTTGTGTTAAATCAGATTCATAGCTAGTAGAAATTGATGGTAATCTATGTTTTCTAATTTTAACTTGCATTTCATTCATAATAAGTTGTAACTTTAAAAGTTGTTTTTTAGCTCTTTCTTCATCACTTTTTGCACTATCAAGTTTTAACTTCATAGTTTTTAATTCATCATTACATACAGTTAATTTATCAAAAACTTCTTTTAATTCAGTAATTATTGTTGATGAAGGATGCTCTTGTGTAGAAGAAGTTTCTACTATTTGTAAATATTTTTGATTTAATTCCTTTATAAGCTCTTCATTTTCAATTAAATCTTTATCCATTCCTTCTAAACCAAATCTAACTGAAACATTTTTAAATTGATTTCTAACATAATCAGCATTTATTTTAGCTTCATTTATTAATCTATCACTATCACTGCTTATCTTTTCTAATTCACTAAAAGATATTCCTTCTCTTTTTATTGAATCATTAATTTGTTTTAGTCTAACTTTATAATCATTTATATGTTCTCTTACATTTGATGCATCACCTTTTTTTAGGTTATCTAAATCAGTTCTAAGAGAATTCATAAGAACACTTATATTAGTCTCAACATTTATATGTTTTAAATAAACACCTTTTTCTTTTAAAATAGAGTAATTTTTACTAACTTCTTCAATCATATGAGGCACAACCCCTCTTGCATCTTGAAGTAAATCAGGTAATTGCTTAACAATTTGTTCCAATTTATTAATAGATTCTTTTATATCTACTAACTCAGCGCTAGCTTTTTCAAACTCTGAAGCATACATCCATTCTTCAAAAGTAGAAAACATTCCTTCAATATTTACAATATTTTTTTCAATAGTAACCCATGAATAAGCTAATAAATTATTTTTTTCATTTGCTTCATTTTTTATTTCTCTAAATTTATCTTTTAATTGAGTTACTTCTGTTCTTTGTTCAGTTTCTTTTTCAAGTATACTATCTAAAAATGTGTTTAATTTACTAACTTGTTCTTCACCAAGCTTTATAGAAGTATCAACATCTAAAATAGATTCTTTTGCAAGTTTTAGTTTACCAATAAGTATGTTATCTTCAATATCAGCTAAAGTTGAAGAAATTTGTTTTAAATTTGACATTGCCAAATCAAAATCATCTTTGCATGCTGCAACACTTTTCATCATTTCTTGATCAACTCTAGCAATCGCAACAGCTTTATTTAACTTAAAAGCTAAAGGAACACTACTTATTTGATTGTATCTTATTTCCAATGCAGACAATTCTTTTTTATATTTATTTGCCTGTACATTTCTGATTATTAACCACAATATAATTAATATTACAAGAACAGCTATTGAAATTAACACTTCTGTTCTACTTATAAAATTTAAAAAGCCTTGCATAAGTAACCTCCACATCTATTAGATATTCTATCACAGATACGAATTTTATTGAATTGATTTTTAATCATAAAATTGACAATAAACATAAGGTTTGATATATTTATATGGCGTCAAATGATGGCAGCATACAAAGTCATGTATAAAGCGTTAACTACAATTTGTGTACCAAAGTAACTTGCTGCAATAAGCGAAATGGTTTAAAGTTAACACCCTACATTGATGATTTGTACCTGTTGTTGTTTTAGCCAAAACACAAGGAGGAAAAATATGGCAAGAATTAACGGACCTGTTTGGAAAGTTTCAAGACGTTTAAGCTTTTCAGTATTAGAAACTGGTCAAGAATTAAAGAAAAGGGCTTATGCTCCTGGTCAACATGGACCAAATAAACGTGTAAAACTTAGTAACTATGGTACTCAGTTAAGAGAAAAACAAAGAATCAGACACTTATATGGTGTAAATGAAAGACAATTTTACAACACATTTGTAAAAGCAACAAAAATGTCTGGAGTTGCTGGTCATAACTTCTTATTCTTATTAGAATCAAGATTAGACAACCTAGTATATCGTTTAGGTTTTGCAAGAACAAGACGTGGTGCAAGACAGCTTGTTAACCATGGTCACATTTTAGTAAATGGAAATAAAGTTGATATTCCAAGTTTCATTGTTAAACCTGGTTCAACAATCGAAGTTAAAGAAGCTAGCAAAAACATGAAGAGTATTGCTGAAGCTTTAGAAGCAACATTAAATACTGTTTCTTTTGTTACTTTAGATAAAGAAAACAAAAAAGGTACATATGTTCGCCTACCTGAAAGAAGCGAATTAAATCAAGAAGTAAATGAACTTCTAGTAGTTGAATTCTATAACAGATAATAAATATAATTACCCTTTTTACTTGATAAGTTAGTAAAAAGGGTTTTTTAATTTCAAATAAAAAACAGTAAATTTTTTCATTTACTGCTTTTGTTAAATAAATATTCAATACGACTAATAAAAAATGAATTTTTTAAAATAAGTTTTAATCAGTTTTTTAAAATAAACTCTCATTATAGCTAATACCTAAATGCTCATAAGCTTTTTTTGTCGCAACTCTTCCCCTACTTGTTCTATTTATAAAACCAATTTGTAGTAGATATGGCTCATAAACATCTTCTAATGTCATTGTTTCTTCACTTATTGAACTTGCAAGAGTTTCTAGTCCAACAGGACCACCTTTAAATCTTTCAATAATCCCTTTTAAATATCTAATATCAACTTCATCTAAACCTAGCGAATCAACATGAAGTTTGTCAAGGGATTCTTTGGCAAGTACATTACTTATAAATCCATCATTTAAAACTTGTGCAAAATCTCTAACTCTTCTAAGTAATCTATTCGCAATTCTAGGAGTACCTCTTGATCTTGTTGCAATTTGAGTTAATGCATCCTCGCTAATTTCAACGTCCAAAACTCTTGAAGTTCTTTTTACAATTTGTTCCAATTGACTTTCAGTATAATATTCTAATTTTGAAACAATTCCAAATCTATCTCTAAGAGGTGCACTTAAATCACCAGCTCTTGTTGTAGCACCTACAAGTGTAAATGGTGGTAAATCTAACCTTATGCTTCTAACATTACTGTCTTTTCCTATAACAACATCAATACAAAAATCCTCCATTGCTGGATATAAAACTTCTTCAACAACTTTAGGAAGTCTATGAATCTCATCAATAAATAAAATATCACCAGCTTCTAGAGTAGATAAAATACTTGCCAAATCACCACTTTTTTCTATACTTGGACCACTACACACTTTAACATTACTACCCATTTCGTTAGCCAAAATATGTGATAAAGTTGTTTTCCCAAGACCTGGAGGACCGTAAAGTAAAACATGGTCTAATGTTTCATTTCTTTGAAGTGCTGCTTTAATAAAAACTCTTAAGTTATTTTTTAAAGAATCTTGCCCAATATATTCATCTAACGATTGAGGACGAATACTTTCTTCATCATCTCCAATTTCCTTATCGTATGATAAAACTCTATTTTCAATCATTCAATCACCCCATTTTCTTTTTCATTAATAATTTTAGACCTAATTTTAAATATTCATCACTACTTAAATTTGAAAACTCTAATAAATTATTAGTAATTGAATTAATTTCTCCTTGTTTATATCCAAGATTTTTTAAACCTTCAATTGCATCTTCTATTTCATTTGATAATTTTTTAGAGACTGAATCACTTACAAGTTTTCCTTTTAAATCAAGTATTATTTGACTTGCAGCTTTTGAACCTATACCTGGCATCCCTTTTAAAAATGAAATATCATTATTTTCTATTGAATTTATTATATCTAAATGATTAGCCTTTGAAAGCATATTCATAGCAATTTTTGGTCCAATTCCTTTAACATTTATTAATTTTAAAAACAAGTCATTTTCTTCTTTAGATAAAAAACCATACAAGCTTATCTCATCTTCTCTTACATGTTGGTAAGTATATATAAGCTTTTCTTTATTTAAAGTAAGTGTCTCAGGATGAACAAAATTTATTTTGTATCCAACTCCTCCAACATCTAAAACAACCCAATCAATACCATATGAAAAAACTAAACCACGTATAAAAGCTATCATAGCATACTCCTATTCTACAAATTCAAATCTAAACTCATTAATAATTATTAAATCTCCATCTTTTGCACCAGCATTTCTTAAAGCTTCATCAACTCCAAGTTTTTTCATCATTACTCCAAAACTATATACTCCTTCTTCTTTATCAAAGTTAATAGTTTTAATAATTCTATTTGCTTTTTCACTAATTACTTCCCATTGATTATTTCCAAGATTTTTAATCTCAACTTCAGATTCTTCAGGAATAAAATTATACACAACGTGTGTATTATCAACACTTTCATCATATAGTGGAAACTGTGGTGTTACTGCAAGTAAGTCAGCAGTTGCATATAAAAGTTCATCAATTCCTTCATGGATAATAGCACTACCTTCAAAAACTTTAACATCTGGAAATTCTTTTTTAAATTGTTTAAGATTATCTAATGCGTTATCCATATCAATTTTATTTGCAAAAACAATTTGTGGTCTTTCACTTAATCTATATTCATATTGTTTAAGTTCTTCATTAATAATTTTATAATCATCAATGGGATTTCTTCCATCAACACTACCAATATCAATTACATGAATTAAAACTCTACACCTTTCAATATGACGTAAAAACTCATGTCCTAATCCTTTACCTTGACTAGCACCTTCTATTAATCCTGGTAAATCTGCCATTACAAAACTTCTACCATCTTTAACCTGTACCATTCCTAGATTAGGCTTAAGTGTTGTGAAATGATAATCTGCAATTTCCGGTTTTGCAGCACTAACAACAGATAATAATGTAGATTTGCCTACTGATGGAAAACCAACAAGACCTACATCAGCAAGTAATTTTAATTCCAAAGATATTTCTTTAGCTTCTCCAATTTCGCCAGGTTGAGCAAATTCAGGTGCACTATCCCTACCAGTAGCAAAATGTCTATTACCTTTTCCACCTTTTCCACCCTTTGCGATTATTGCTCTTTGATTAACTTCCACAAGATCTGCAATTAAACTATTATCTTTTAAATCTCTAACAACAGTCCCTTGAGGTACTTTTATAATTACATCTTCACCATCAGCACCAGACATCTTTTTATTTTTTCCAGCACCACCACTTTTTGCAACAATACTTTTACTATATCTTAAATCCAAAAGAGTTGATTTATTTGTATCAACTTCAAAAATTATACTTCCACCTTTTCCACCATCACCACCAGATGGTCCACCTAGAGGAACATATTTCTCTCTTCTAAAAGCCACAAGACCATTGCCACCATCTCCTGCTTTAACTTTAATTTTGACGCTATCTATGAACATATATTACCTCCTAAAAATAAAATCCCCATATTTGGGGATTTTTATTACGCTTGTGGATATACTGAAACTTTTTTCTTATCTTTGCCCAAACGTTCAAACTTTACAATTCCATCAACTAATGCGAATAATGTATCATCGCCACCACGTCCAACATTAAGACCTGGATGAATTTTAGTACCACGTTGACGATATAAAATTGAACCTGCGCTAGCAAATTCTCCATCAGATTTTTTTGCCCCAAGGCGTTTTGAATGAGAATCACGACCGTTCTTTGTAGAACTTACACCTTTTTTAGAGGCAAAGAACTGTATGTCTAACTTAAACTTCATGGATTACACCTCCTGTTTATATATTTTTACATTTTTTTTATAACTTTCTTCAATGGTTTCTAGCTGAATAATTGCAGTTTTAAGAATTGTATCAGATATCTCATTAGTATCTTCAACTTCTATTAATATACAATTTTCATTTATTTTACAATTTGCATTTGGATATAAAATATCCAAAGCATTGCATAAACCAAATCCGATTGAACTCACACCTGCACAAACAATGTCAAATCCACTTTTGTCATATCCTGCATGTCCTGTTATTTTTAACTTGCGAATATGATTTTTATGAGTTTCAACATTAACGTGTATCATAAATTAACCTTCAATTTTATTAACTGTAAGTTTTGTATAAGGTTGTCTATGACCTTGTTTACGACGTGTAGAACCTTTTTTTGCTTTGTACTTGAAGATAATTATTTTTTTATCTTTTCCTTGTTTGCTTACTGTACAGCTTACTTTAGCATTTTCTACATAAGGAGAACCAACCTTAGTAGTACCATTAGATACAAGAACCACTTTGTCTAATACAACTTTTTCTCCAACTTCAACATCAAGTTTTTCAACAAAAATTTCTTGTCCTTCTTTTACTAATAGTTGTTTTCCACCAGTTTCAACTACTGCATACATAAATTTAGCACCTCCAATTCTTTATGCATAAGACTCGCCAATTAAGGGGGCATTTTGCACTTTATCCCATTATTGAGCGGTTACAACCCTTGAAAGAGCTTATAACATAGTGATATTACCATAAAATGACATTAAAAGTCAATTAAAATAGCGATAATTGGTTTGTTTCTTGTAGTCCATTTAAACATCCTAATTTTTCTAATTTTTCTATTAGTTTGCTTGATAACTGAGTTCTATTCATTAAATCTTCTTTTGATAAAAATTCTCCATCTTTTCTAGCATCTTCAATAGACTTTGCAACGTTTACCCCTAATCCATCAATAGTTGTAAATGATGGGATAATTGTTTTTAAATCATCATCTAATACTAAAAATTCAGTTGCTTTCGATTTATATAAATCTATATTACCAATTCTATACCCTCTTGCATAAAGCTCAAGACAAATTTCTAGTGTATCAAATAACGACCTCTCTTTATTTGTTGCCTTAACACTAGCATAAGGGCTAGACTTTTCTTGAATTTCATTCATTCTTTCTTTAATTGCTACAATTCCTTTTGTCATTGTTTCAATTTCATATGCATCACATCTTAAGGTTAAATACGAAACATAAAAATAATGTGGCTTATATACTTTAAACCATGCAATTCTTAATGCCATTATTACATAGGCGCATGCATGTGCTTTAGGGAACATATATTTTATTTTTTTGCAGCTATCAATATACCAATCAGGCACATTATTTGCTTTCATTATTTCTTCCCATTCACTTTTTAAACCTTTACCTTTTCTTACAGACTCCATGATAGTAAACGCTGTGATAGATTCTAAACCTTTTTCAATTAGGTAAGTCATAATATCATCTCTACAACCAATAACATCTGTTAAAGGTATTCCATTTTGCACTAGTAACTGAGCGTTATTTGACCAAACATCTGTCCCATGTGTTAGACCTGAAATAATAACTAAATCACCAAATGTTTTAGGGTTTGTTTCCTCAAGAACTCTTCTTGTAGTTCTAGTTCCAAACTCTGGCAATCCTAATGCTCCTGTTTTTTCATCATAAACCCTTGTATCAACATTCAATGCATCACAACTAGAAAACAGTGATAACACTTTTTCATCGTTCATAGGAAGAGTTGTTACATCTAAACCTGAAATATTTTCTAGCAATTTCATTGCAGTTGGATCAATATGCCCAAGCAAATCAAACTTTAATACATTATCATGAATATCATGAAAGTCAAAGTGAGTTGTACGCCATTCAGATGTTTGTTCATTTGCAGGATATTGTATTGGAGTAAAATCTGAATATTCTTTATTATGTGGAATTACTATTATTCCTCCCGGATGTTGACCGGTTGTTCTTTTTATTCCTACACAACCTGAAGCAAGATATTCTTTGGTTGCTTTGTTTACACTTGATTCTAGTCCCATTTCTTCTAAATACCCTGTAACATAACCAAATGCAGTTTTTTCCGCAACAGTTCCAATTGTACCTGCTCTAAAAACATGATCATCTCCAAAAACAACTTTTGTAAAAGCATGTGCTTTAGATTGATATTCATTTGAAAAGTTTAAATCAATATCAGGTACTTTATCACCATTAAATCCTAAAAAGGTTTCAAACGGTATATTGTGTCCATTACCCTTCATAATTGTTTTACAATGCGGACATTCTTTATCATCCAAATTAAATCCTGAAGAAACACTTCCATCAAGAAAGAATTCTGAATGTTTACAATTTGGGCATACATAGTGTGGAGCAAGAGGATTTACTTCTGTTATTTTAGACATTGTTGCAACAAAAGAAGAACCAACAGAGCCACGAGAACCAACTAAATAACCATCTTCATTACTTTTTTTAACTAATAAATGAGAAATATAATAAACAACTGCATAACCATTTGAAATAATACTGTCTAATTCTCTATTTAATCTATTTAAAACAATTTCAGGTAGTTTTTCACCATATATTTCATGTGCTGTTTCAAAGCAAACGTTTTTTAATTTCTCAGCAGAACCTTCAATTTCTGGAGGAAATGTTTCACTTGGAACAGGTCTTGTTTCTTCAATCATATCAAAGATTAACCTTGTATTATTGATAACTATCATCTCGGCCAGTTTATCATCATTTAGCCATTTAAATGATTCTAACATTTCATTTGTTGTTCTAAAATGTTGGTCAGGATTTTTAACTTTTCTTCTTTTATCTTTATTGTATATAAATAATGGATGCCTTACCCCACCAACACCTTGAGAATTAATATAAACATCTCTAAATTTTTTCTGTTCAATATTCATATAATGAACATCACCAGTCGCAACTATAATTTTATTTAATTTTATAGCTGTATTTATTATTCTTTTTAAAACTTCAATTAATCTTTCTTCACTTTGTATTGCGTTATTTGTAATTAATGGTTGATAGTTTGACAGCGGTTGAATTTCAATGTAATCATAAAATTCCATTGCTTTTTCTAAAGAATTTTGATCTTTGTTGCTGGCACATTCAAAAACTTCACCATTATAACAGGCAGATCCAAAAAGTAAATTATTTCTTCTTTCATTTAATAACCTTTTAAATATTCTTGGTTCAGATAAATATTCATCTCCACCTTTACCCATAACAGCCAGTGTCTGCGTATTAGAAATGCTTACCAATTCATATAAATCTTTTATTCCTGCTTGATTTTTTGCCATAACAACAATATGACTAGCCCTGTTTTTAGAAAATGCATTTTCTGTTTGTAAGTTTTGTAAATCATTGGATGTAACTACATTCTCCTCACTAACTTTATTTAGCATTTTCAAAAAAACATCACTTAGCACCTGAGCATCATAATCAGCTCTATGTGCAACATCTTCATCATATGTTATTTTATACATTCTTGCGATATTACCTAACCTATATGATCTTCTATCACTATGCATTGCTCGTGCTAAATCAAGCGTATCAATAACTGTATTTTGTAATGGTTTTCTGCCAATTTTTAATAGAGATTCATTTAAAAAACCATGGTCAAAACTTGCATTATGAGCAACCAAAACTGAATCTGAAATCCAATTTAATATTTCATCCACAACTTCTTCAAATGTTTTAGCATTTTTTACCATATCATTAGTGATATTAGTTTTAGATTCTATAAAGTGTGGAATAGATTTTTTAGGCTTAATAAACATTTGCAATCTATCAATTTCTGCATAGTTTTTTATTTTTACAGCACCAAACTCAATAATTTCATCAAAATAATTTGATAAACCAGTTGTTTCTAAATCAAAAACAACAAATGTTTGATCTAAAAGTTTTAAATCATTTGAATTACGAACAATTGTGAGTTTTTCATCAACCAAATACATTTCACAACCATACAAAACTTTAAATTTTCTATCTTTATTAGATTTAACAAGTGACATCGCTTTATTGTGAGCCTTCGCAAATGCCTGAACAGAGCCGTGATCTGTTATTGCAACTCCATCATGCCCTAAATTAAAGACATGAGAAATCACATCATTAACATCACTAACACCATCCATTTCACTCATTGTTGTATGTAAATGTAATTCAACTCTTTTAGTTTCAAAATCATCTACAATTTTTTCTTCTTCAATTACTACCAAATCTCTAATATTAAAACTTAAATCTTTTGAAAACGTATCTAATATTATATTTCCATAAAAAGTGTAACTTTGATTTAATTTAATCTGACTCATAGTTTCTAAAGTCATAGAACTAGATTCAAATAGCTTAGCATAAATAGCTCCTTCATGGTCTGTTATCAAAAGTGTCATTAAATTCTTTCCACTTTTTAATTGTTTAACTTCTAAATTAATAATTTTTCCATCAAATTGTACTTGTTCATCTTCACTTTCAACATTAACTAGTTTAATTTTTCTATAATCTTTTAACTTTAGATTTTTAGGTTTAGTTCTAAAGTTTTGTTGTAAAGAAGGTTGATTATTTTTAAATTCTGGTAAACTAACAGTTAACTCTTTTTCATTAAAACTAACATCAATTTGTTTGTAAATATATTCAATATTTAATATTAATCCATATTTTTTAAATGAATTTTCAAAATATAATTTTGCACTATTTAAAAAGCCATCTGGCATTTTGTTATTTAAACAAATAGTTAATTTATCATCATTTATATCTAAAATACTTTCTTTTAAAGAAGAATAAATAGCATTTATATCAATAATATTCAAAAAGTATTTATTAATATTTTGTAAATCTGTTGTTTTCTCATCTGAATTAATGTTTAAATCAACATTCATCCCTAAAATGTTTTCTAATTTATTTTTTATATTAAAAAAAGTATCAAATGGTAAAACTTTATCATTAAAAAGGTTAATCAACACTATTTTATTTTTTTTATAAAATTTTATATTTTCAACATATAAATTATTAAAAATTATTTTATCACTATAATTTGTCAAATCGTCTTTTAAAATATCTATTAACTTTTTCATAACAACTCCAACCTATTTTTATATTATATCATTTATAAAATAATACAAAATGAAAAGATGTCTATAAATATAAACATCTTTATTAAAAAGTTATTTTTTTGCTTGTTCTAAAGCTTTGTTTACTGCTTCAACAATTGCATCTCTTGTAATTGTTGCACCACTTACTGCATCAACTTCTGTAGATTGTTTTTCAACGATTTGTGCAGGAACTTTTTCAATTGCAGGATCAGCAATACCAGCTGTTTCAGTATGAGCTGTTACTGTAACACTTTCGATTTTACTATCTGTAACAACAACTTCAACAGTTAATTCACCATTTCTACCAGCACCAACACCTGTATAAGTTCCAGCGTTATAAATAGCTTCACTTGTTGAACTAGCTGTTTTTGAACCTGAACAACCAACTAAAGAAGCACTAACAAATAATGCAACTAATAATTTAACAATATTTTTCATTTAAAATTTCCTCCTATGTTAATATACTTTTAATAAATGAAATAGTCAACTTATTTGTACAATTACAAATCTTAAGATGATATTATATATTTAGAGGTAATTTTATGAGAGATAAAAAAACAAATCAAGCAATTTTAAGAACATTTAATAGTTTTGAAACAAAAAAAATAAACGAAAGATATATTAGTGAATTAGATTTAATGATTTATTTGTTATTGAGTTCTATTTTATATATAACATTAATTTTTATTTCAACAAATTTTATACTTTTTAATAACTATTGGATTACATTAATATTTTTACTTATAATTTTTTATTTTTTATACATAAATCTTGCATATTTAATTTATGATATAGCTCCACTAAAAAATAAATGGAAAAATAAGATAATAAATGAAGATGAAAAAACAATAACAAAAAGAATGAAATTTCAATTTATATCATTTATGGTGATTGCTTACATGTTTGGAACTAGTCGTTCATATATAAAATTTTTTTACATTTTAATTTTATTGTATATATTGGTTGTTTTAATAAAAATTTATTTTTTATACAAAAAAGAAAAAAGGGAAATTTCATTATAATTCCCTTATTTTTTTGCAGTATATTTTCTAATATCTAATGCAACAGCAATTATAATCACTAAACCTTGCACTATATATTGATAAGATGTATCTATCATTAAAAATTGCATACAAGTTTTTAGAAGTTCAAATACAAGCACACCCAATAATATTCCAGGAACAGTCCCAATACCACCAGTTGTAGATACTCCACCAATAGTACATGCTGCAATTGCTTCTAATTCATAACCTAATCCTAAATTTACAGATGCACCACCAGCTTTAGCAGCAAGTAAAAATCCTGCAAATCCATACATAATACCCGCTAAAGTATATATTTTTATTTTTGTTAAAAATGTATTTACGCCTGATACCTCAGCTGCATTTTCGTTACCACCTATTGCGTACATGTATTTTCCATGTCTTGTTTTATTATATAAAAACCAGAAAAAAGCCCCAACAACAATTGCAATTAATAATAAATATTTTAATTGTATTACAAACAAATTAATTCCATCTGTCGCAATCTTTGTATAATCTTCTCTTAACCCACCAAGTGGTGTTGCACCTGAATAAACTAAATTTATACCATAAACAATAGTCTGCATACCCAATGTTGCAAGAAATGGAGGAACATTTAAATAAGAAATAACTGTACCATTAATTAATCCAAACAATCCAGTTATTACAATAACTAATAATAACACTCCTAAAATTGGCAGCTCTGGTAAATTCGCAAAAAATTTAGATGAATAATCTGCTCTTTGTAAAAGTGTACAAGATAAAACACCACCCAATCCTACAAGTCTTCCTGCGCTTAAATCTGTACCTTTTGTAATTAAACAACCACTTACACCTAGAGCAATTATAAGTCTTGGTGATACATTACTTGCAATATTTGAAAAATTATTCATTGAAAAGAATCCATTTTGAGTAAAACCTACATAAAGTACAAGTACCAACAACAATATTGTTATTGCATTATTTCCAATAAAATCTTTTATTTTTTTTGATTCCATATTTATAACCCCTTATTACATATATTTAGTAGCTAAAGTCATTATATTTTCTTGTGTTGCTTCTTCATCTGAAACAAACCCTGCTACTCTACCTTGACTCATAACCATAATTCTATCACTCATTCCAATTAACTCAGGTAATTCTGAGGAAATCATAATGATAGATTTACCCTGTTTAGCGAGTTCTGCAATAATCAAATATATTTCATATTTAGCTCCAACATCAATTCCTCTTGTTGGTTCATCTAAAATTAATATATCTGGACTATTCGCAAGCCATCTTCCAATTATAACCTTTTGTTGATTACCTCCTGATAATGTTTTTATTTGTGTTTTAGAACTTGGAGTTTTTATATTCATTTTTTTAATATTATCACTCACAACATTTTCTAATTTATTATTATCAAGAATTATTTTTAAATTCAAATACTTGTCTAGTGATGCAATTCCTACATTATCAGAAATAGATAAAACCCCAAAAATACCAGTAGCTCTTCTATCTTCTGTTAAAAGAGAAATTCCTTTTTTTATTGCATCTCTTGGTTTTTTAATATCTAATTTTTCGTTTTTATATATCACTTCACCAGAAACTTTGTGCCTTATACCAAAAATAGCTTCCATTAATTCGGTTCTTTGTGCACCAACAAGTCCACCAATACCAAGTATTTCACCTTTTCTCAAATTAAAGCTAACATCTTTAAATGATTTTTCATCAATTGAAGTAAAATTATTTACCTCTAAAACCACTTCTTTTGGTGTGTTTTCTCTTTTCGGGAATCTATTAGTTAATTCTCTTCCAACCATTTTTTTAATAATCAAATCAGTGGTCAACTCGTTTGCTGGCCATGTTCCAACATAAGTACCATCACGCATAATACTTACTTCATCAGAAATTTTTAAAATTTCTTCCATCTTATGAGAAATATAAATAATTGATACACCTTTACTTTTTAGCTTGTTAATAATTTCAAATAATCCTTCAACTTCATTTTCCGTAAGAGACGATGTAGGTTCATCCATAATCACAAGTTTCGCATTTGCAGATACTGCTTTTGCTATTTCAACAGACTGCATTTGAGATACAGATAAACTACTTAATTTAACTTTAGGATTAAAATTCATATTAACTTCTTTAAGTAATTGTTCTGTTTGTTCATACATTTTTTTATGATCAACAACTTTAATAAAACCATAACTTTTTAAAGGAAATTTACCAAGGAATATATTTTCAGCAATGCTTCTGTCTAATATTGGCGATTGTTCTTGTTGAACAATTGCAATACCCTTTTTCAAAGCATCATGTGGATTAGTAATATTTACCTTTTCACCATTAAATATAACTTCTCCACTATCCATCTTATATATTCCAAAAAGACATTTCATTAAAGTGGATTTCCCAGCACCATTTTCACCCATTAAAGCATGTACACTACCTTCTTTAATATTCAATTGAACATTATCTAACGCTTTAACACCTGGAAAACTTTTACTTATATTTTTCATTTGCAAGATATATTCACTCATTTTAGTCCCCCTGCATATTTTGAGAAAATCAAGTGTGCTATTTAGCACACTTGATTAATTATATAGTTATTATTTTAAAAATTCAGCTACATTTTCTGGAGTGATTTTTACATAGTCAACCCAGTAGTATTTTTCTAATTTTTCACCATTTACTGCTTTAACTGCTGCATCTACAGCTGTATGTGATTGACCTACATGGTCATTTAATACTGTTCCTGTCATTGTTCCATCTTTAATAAATTGTTTAGCTTCTTCTAATGCGTCAACACCTACTAAATAAATATCTTTACCAACAGTTCTACCAGCAGCTGTAATTGCTTGTGATGCTCCTAGAGCCATTGAATCATTATTACTAAATACAACTTCTACTTTTTCTCCATATTTACTTAATGCATTTGCAACGATTTCTTGACCTTTTGCTTGATCCCAATCTCCACGTTGTTCATCAAGTTTTTCAACATCTAACCCTGAAACTTCTTTATATTGTGAAATTGAGAATTCAGTACGATATTTTGCATCAACATTTTCTGGATCTCCAACAACCATTACATATTGAAGTTTACCATCTCCGTTTAAATCACCTTTGTTTTCTAAACTTGCAATGATTTCACCTTGGAATTTACCAGATTGTCTTGCATCTGCACCAACATATGTATATTTTCCTTCGTAATCTTTTCCATCATATAAACTCATATCTGCTTCTTCAGGTTCTCTGTTAATGAAGATACATGGAATGTTTGCACTAGCACATTTATCAATAACTGTCGCAGCACTTGTAGATTGAACTAAGTTAATTATTAATACATCATACCCTTGTTGAATAAAGTTATCAATTTGGTTAGATTGTTCTGCTTGGTCGTTTTTACCATCTTGAATAGTTACTTCATAAGTTTTTCCGTCATTTAATGATTTGAAATAACTTTCAATTTCATTTCTGTAAAGAGTCATAAAATTGTCATCGAATTTGTAGATTGAAACTCCGACTTTTACAGTTTCACCGCTAGCAGTTTCTGTTTTTGTTTCAGTTTTTGTTTCTGTTGTTTCTTTAGCAGGAGTACATCCTACCATTCCTAAAAGCATAACTGCAGATAGGAAGCCTAAAATTTTATTTTTCATAAACTTCTCCTCCGTATACTATATAGTAATAGTTTTGTATACGCTTACAATATATTGTTTTAAACAAGTTTTGTCAATGAAATGAATGAATTTTAATAAATAAAATATGTTGTTTTAGTAAAACTTTTTAAAGTAAATATCCATAAAATATGATAATCACGCTATTTTCTCTTATGGTTATTGTTTCACATTTTATTAAAATATATATATTTTTTTACTAAATATTGACAATGTTTTATTACATGATAAATTATTAATAAATAGGAGATTTTATATGGTGACTTTAAAAGATATCTCATTAAAAACAGGTGTTTCAACTTCCGCAATATCAAGAATATTAAATTATGACCCTAATCTTCAAGTACCTGAAGAAACAAAAATTAAGGTTTTTGAAACTGCAAAAAATTTAGGATATATAAAAAGAAAAATAAAAAGAAAAAATATTTATGAAAATTATAAAGTTGCAATTGTTCATTGGTATACAATGGATAAAGAATTGTATGATTCATTTTATTTGTCACTAAGAGTTGGAGCTGAAAACTATTTAACAAAACTAAATATACAAGTTATTAGAGTTTATCAAGATGATAAAAATTACTTAAATAAAATAAATGATGTTGATGGGATAATTGGTGTTGGAAAATTTTCAAAAAAAGAAATAGCACAATTTAGAAAAATAACTGACAAAATTGTATTTCTTGATATGAATCTTTCAAAAATTTATGTAAGTTCTGTTAATATGGATGTGGAAAACGCCTTAAAAGATGCAATTGAATATTTGGTTGGATTAAACCATAAAAAAATTGGATTTATTGGTGGTATCGAATATACTAGTGATAATGAAATTTATCCAGATCAAAGATTAAAATTTTTTAAAAAATATTGTGATTTATATGAGGTAGATTTTGAAAATTGGATTTTAGAAGATAAATTCACTATAGAATCTGGATTTAGTTTAATGGAAAAAATAATTAAAAAAGGTAATAACCTACCAAGTGCAATTTTTTGTGCGAATGATTTAATAGCTCAAGGTGCTATAAGCGCAGCAATTAAAAATAATCTTAAAATACCAGAAGATTTATCAATAATTGGATTTAATAATGATAATGGTACAAATTTTATGAATCCCCCTTTAACTACAATAAATGTACCTAGCAATAAAATGGGAGCAATTGGTGCTCAACTACTTTCAATATATTTAAATTCTAAAAAAGTTTATCCAATGAAAATAACTGTACCATGTGAAATAGTTATCAGAGAAAGCTGTAAAAAAAATAACGATAAATGAAATGCACCTTCATAATCTGTGTCCAAATTATGTGGTGCACTTCAAAATAACATCGTTATTTTTTTAAAAATGATTTCAAAAATGAACTAGCAGTTTTCATTATTTGTTTACTTGCTTCATTTTCAATTCTATTTATTGTTTTTCTAGCAACTCTATCAAATAATGTTTTATTATTTTTTTCTCTTCTTTCTGCTTCTTTCGCTTCTTGTTTAGCTTTTGCAGCTTCAAGTTTTTGTTGTTCTTTTTGTTTTATTTGTTCTTCTTTATAAAATGCTTCTTTTTCTATTATGTCTTCTATTTCTTCAAAAGCACTTAAGTTATCAATACTTTTTTCGTATTTTCCAAAAAGTACATCATTTTCAATAGTTTTCTTTTGTAAATATGTGTCAACAGCACCCATATAACTTCTTGGTGGAACTATCTTAACTTGTTCAACCATACTTGGTGCACCCTCATCGTCTAAAACAGAAACAAGTGCAGTCCCGGTTTTCATATTTGTAATAACATCTGCAGTATTAAAAAGTGGATTTTCTCTAAATGATTCTGCAGCAAGTTTCACAGCTTTTATTTCAGAAGGTGTATATGCTCTAAGTGCATGTTGTATTCTATTTGATAGCTGTGCTAAAACTTCATTAGGAATATCTGTCGGACTTTGTGATATAAAGAAAATACCAACACCTTTTGATCTAATTAACTTAACTGTTTGAATAATCTTTTCCATCAAGTTCCTTGGACAATTATTAAATAACAAATGTGCTTCATCGAAGAAAAACACCATTTTAGGTTTACTCAAATCTCCAACTTCTGGAAGACTTTCATAAAGTACATTTAATAACCACAACATAAATGTAGAATATAATGTAGGTTTGTTAACTAATTTCCTACAATCTAAAATATTCATTACTCCTTGTTGTCCGATTGTATAAAACCAATCATCAATATTAAGCGAAGGTTGACCAAAGAAGATATCTCCACCCTCTTGTTCTAAAACTAGTAATTGTCTTAGTATTGCTCCAACACTTTGTTTTGTAACATTGCCATATTTAATAGTAAGTTCACTTGATTTTTCTCCAACATAACTAACCATTGCTTGTAAATCTTTCAAATCATAAAGCGCAAGATTCATATCTTTTGCAACTTTAAAAACTATATTTAAAACTCCTTGTTGAGCCTCACTCAAATCAAGCATTCTACTTATTAAAAGTGGTCCCATACTTTCAACTGTTGCTCTAACTGGATGTCCGTTTTCTTGATAAACATCGAAAAAATGCACAGGATATTTTTTTACACTAAAATCATCGATATTCATAGATGAAACTCTCTCTTCAATTTTTGAGTAATCACCTTCTTGAATCATTCCGTTAATATCACCTTTAATATCTGCTAAAAAAGTCGGAACTCCTAAATCACTAAGTGACTCCGCAATAACTTTTAATGTAACAGTTTTACCTGTACCAGATGCACCAGCAATTAATCCATGTCTATTCATTTGATTTGGAAGCAAAAACACTTCTTTTGATTCTGATTTTCCTATAAGTATTAAATTATCTTTTATCATATAAATTTACCCCACTAATGTATTATATCAAATTTTAAATAATTTTATATCCACCAACACTTCTAATTGATAAAATATGACAACAATTTTCACCAAATAATTTATTCATTTGTTTTATATATTTATCTACTATATCTTTTTTAACAAATGCTTGAATTGTTCCTGCAAGTCCACCACCATGAACTCTATAAGCCCCACTATCTTTTAAAATTTGCTCACTTACAGCT
This sequence comes from Erysipelotrichaceae bacterium, assembly GCA_022772735.1. Taxonomy (GTDB): domain Bacteria; phylum Bacillota_I; class Bacilli_A; order Erysipelotrichales; family Erysipelotrichaceae; genus UBA9076. The sequence goes on along the minus strand of JALEZD010000023.1, from coordinate 138,788 downwards.
AATGCCAAAGATAAATTTTGTTTTTTATAATCACTATATACATTTTGTAAATACATATATGATGAATATCCTGACTCAATTATTAAAGTTTTAAATTTATCTAAATCATTATTTTTAAGTGCATTTACCTCTTCAACAACTCTATCTGTTTCATTTAAGAAATGTATTGCTCTTAAAATAGCTCTATCACTACACGTTTTTTTAATCTCATCAATATTATTTAACAAATCATCTAGTGTTATTTCAGATAAAACCTCCTTATTAAAGAATTTAGCAACTTCCTTCATTTCATATGGCATAAGTCCATATTCATCACTTAAATCTGCATGATCACCTTTTGTATCCACTAAAACTAGATCATAGCCACTTTCAGAAAAATCAAACTTAATTGGCTCAACTAAAGGATTATTTTTATCTTTAAAATCTATTGTAACAAAACCACCAACAGAACATGCCATTTGATCTAGCAATCCACATGGTTTCATAAAATATACATTTTCTGCATATTGACCAATTTTAGCAATTTCAATACTATCAATATTACCATCATTATATAAATGGTTTATTATATTCCCTATTAAAACTTCAAATGCAGCACTACTTGAAATACCTGAACCTTTTAACACATCACTATGGCTAAAAATTTTAAAACCACCTATTTTATACCCTAACTCATTAAATTTAAAAAGTATTCCCCTAATTAAGGCTTCACTTGTAAACTTCTCACTATCTTTGATAGATAAATCTGATATATCAATAGTATTTGTTGAATAATCATAAGATTTGTACTCTACAAAACCATTGTTTTTACAAACAACACAAGCAATATCCATATTTACACTTGCTGCTAAAACTCTTCCTCGTTGATGATCAGTGTGATTTCCTCCAACTTCACTTCTTCCTGGTGCACATATTAAATGCGCATCATCTAAATCACCATAAAATTTAATAAAATTTTCTATTAAATCTAAATATCTCTTTCTTTGTAGACTCACATCATTTTTACAAGATACAATTTTAAGTTTTTCATCTAATTCCCCACTTAATAAAATTTCTTTGATTTGACTAACTTTCATACTATTCCTCCCACTCAAATGTAAAATCAGTTAAATGTTTTTTTAATATATTAGCTTTTAAAATAGGTGCTTTTTTACTACTGTAATTTATGGAATTTGGATAATATTGTGTTTCAAAACATACAGCACTTCTTCTTGGAAAACTACCATTAAATTTGCCTTTAGATTTACCATCTAAAAAATTGCCACTATATAAATGAAATCCATCTAAATCACTATAAACATTCATTTTAATTTTATTTCCATAACACTCTAACATCTTACGATATCCACAACCATCTATAACATAATGGTGATCATATCCATTTCCATTTATTAGTTGTGGATTATCTTTATCAATATCAACACCAATCTTCTTTTTATTTCTAAAATCAAATGGTGTATTAACAATGTTCATTAATTCTTCAAGAGTTTGTCCATTTTCATCAACCATACCAATATGGTTTGCATTAATTACTAACTCATGTTCAAGAACACTATTTGAAGTTGGACCATAAAAATTGAAAAATGCATGATTTGTTAAAGAAAACAATGTATCTTTATCACTAATACCTTCATATTCAAATCTTAAACCATCATCCATTAAACTGTATACTACTTTAACATTTAAATTACCAGGATACCCCTCTTCACCATCTTTACTAAAATATTTACAAATTATACTGTTAGCGCTTACTTCTATATCCCAAAAAACACTATTAAAACCATTAATTCCCCCATGCAATGAATTAGGGCCATTATTTATATTCAATTTATATTTAATTCCATCCAGTTCAAATTCACCGTTTTTTATTCTATTACAAACTCTTCCTATTGTTGCCCCCATATACACAACTTGATTTACATATCCATCAACACTATCAAAGCCTTGGATAATATCAATATTTTTTTCTTTTATTACAAATGAAACTAGTGTTGCACCATAATCACAAACACTCATAATAAATTTATTATTTTCAATTGTATATAAATAGCTATTTCTATTTTCAACTTTCCCAAAATCTTTCATCATCTCACCATTTTCTCAAATGCATTTTTTGCAGCATCTTGTTCAGCTTTCTTCTTACTATTTCCACTTCCTACTCCTAAAGTTAAATCGTCAACAATTACTCTAACAGTAAAATATGGATTATTGCTTGGACCACTTACATTAATAACTTCATAACTAACTGTTTTTCTTATATCACTTTGAACATATTCTTGAAGTTTAGTTTTATAATCTGTATTCACTTCTATTACATCAGGATTATTTACCCTTGGTAAAATCACTTCATTTAAAACTTCATCAACCTTACTAAATCCTTGATCAATATATAGTGCACCAATAAAAGCTTCAAACATATCAGCTAATATAGAATCTTTATTTCTTCCACCATTTTTTTCTTCACCAGATCCAAGTAGTAAATATTTGTTTAAACCTAGCTCTTTTGCATATATGGATAACGCTTTTTCACATACTAATCTTGCTCTTAATGTAGTCATCTTACCTTCATTTAATACAGGAACACTCTTAAAGAGCTTTTCACTAACCCATATTTGTAAAACTGCATCACCCATAAATTCTAATCTTTCATTATCATTTATACTTTTATTTTCATTTGCATAACTTGAATGCATAAATGCCTGTTTTATAATATTTTCATCATTTATAAATATATTTCTATTTTTTAAGTATTGTATTATATTCATAAAACACCTCAATCCATATAAGTAATGTTTAAATCATTATCACTAATTATACTATCAACAATTTTTTTATTATCATGAACATTTTGATTTTTAATTATTTCATTTGCGTCAATTCTTGCTTGATTAATAATTTTCGTATCTTCAAACAAATCACCCAAAATAAAACTTGGCACACCACTTTGCCTTGTACCTAGTATATCACCTGGACCTCTAAGTCGTAAGTCTTCTGAAGAAATATCAAAACCATTATTTGTTTTTAGTAAAACTTTTAATCTATTTATACTTTCTTTATTTTTATTATCAGTCAATAAATAACAAACTCCTTGCTTATCTCCCCTTTGAATTCTACCTCTTAATTGGTGTAATTGACTTAAACCAAATCTATGTGCATCATATATAATTATTACACTTGCATTTGGTACATTAATACCTACTTCAATAACTGTTGTGCTTATTAATATTTGAATTTTATTATTTGAAAATAAATTCATAACATCTTCTTTTTCTTCAGGTGACATTTTCCCATGTAATAATCCAACATTGTATCTTCCATTAAAATATTTTTTTAAATTTTCATAAACATCTATAGTATTTCTTGCATCAAAATTTTCATTTTCTTCAATAATAGAGCATATGATATATATTTGTTCATTCATATTTAATTTTTCTTCAATATCATTTATTACACTATAAAAACTATTTTCTTGAATTAAAACAGTTTTAACAGGCTTTCTATTACTAGGCATAGTTTCAATAGTAGAAATATCCATATCACCATAAAGAGTTATTGCAAGTGTTCTTGGAATTGGTGTTGCACTCATTAATAAAAAGTCTACTTTTTCACCTTTTTCTAATAGTTTTTTTCTTTGTTCAACTCCAAATCTATGTTGTTCATCCGCAACAACCATACCTAAATTTTTAAAAACAACATTTTCTTGTATTATTGCATGTGTGCCAATTAAAATATCAATTTCACCATTAATCAGTTCTTTTAAAATATCTTTTTTAACTTGAGAATTCATTGATGAGTATAAAACTTTAATTTTTAATCCAGTTGGTTTAAACAGTTGGTTTAAACTTTCATAATGTTGTTTTGCTAGAATTTCAGTTGGCGCAAGTAAAGCACTTTGCTCATTCGATAAATATGTCGCATATAAACCAAGTGCTGCAACTAAGGTTTTACCAGAACCAACATCTCCTTGTAGTAATCTATACATTATCTTATTAGATTGCAAATCATCTAGTATTTCATTAACAGATCTAAACTGATCTTTTGTAAGAGTAAATGATAAATTGTTAACTAAGGAAAAAACATCATCATAATTAAATTTTTTACTGTTTTTTACTATTTTATTGTCATTATTTTTTTTTAGAAGATTTATTGCTATATAAAACTTTAAAAATTCTTCATATTTTAATGTTCTAAGTGCTAAACTTACATCATTCATAGTTTGTGGAAAATGAATTTTTCTAATTGCATCTACTTTATTTAAAAGTTTGTATTTTGATAAATATTCAAATGGAATATCATTAGTAATATCATTTTTAGAATTTTCAAAGGCTTTCTTCATTGTCTCGTGTATTATCTTTTGAGTAATATCTTTTGTTGTTGAATAAACAGGAGTTATGCCAACAATATCATCAATAGATTTTCCACTGTAATTTAAAGCAGTAACTTTATTTAACCCTTCGTATTTACCAACAATAACTAATTTTTGATTTATTTTTAAATTACTAGTCCATGGTCTATTATATATCACAATTTCAAGTTCATTATCTTCCATAAAAACTTTAAATTTAGTAATAGATTTTAATCTAGAATATCTATAAGTTGAAGGATAAGAAATTAAAGTAGCTTCAAAAACAACCTTATCACCCTTATTCCAATCTTTAAATACGCTTTTATCTAAATTTTCATATCTAAAAGGATAATATGAAAAAAGCTCATCAGCATTTCTAATATTAATTTTTTCAAATAATTCTATTCTTTTTTTTGTTATTCCACAATCTTTTAAAGACTTACTCATTTCTACCTCTTACAAATATAAAGATATTATATATTAGTATGCATAAAAAAATAAGTACATTTTATGTACTTATTCCACACCAATTATAAAACTATAAACAGGTTGCTTACCGTTTTGAACATCAGTTTCAATATTAAATGTTTCCTCAACATAAGAAGAAATAGAGTTTATTTCATCTTCACTTACATCTTCTCCATAGATAATAGTAACAATCTCACTATTTTCATCAATCATTGAGTTTAATAAAGCCTTTGTAGCTTCAATTTTATCTTTTACAGAAACAACAATTTCTTTTTCTTTAATACCCATATAATCGCCTGATGAAATTTGAATACCATCAAAACTTGTATCTTTAATTGCATAAGTAACTTGTCCAGTTTTAACATGATTTATTGCATTTAGCATCTCATCAATATTTTCTTCAGGTGTTGCTTCTGGATTAAACATTAAACAAGCTGATAAACCTTGAGGAATTGATTTTGTTTCAAAAACATGTATATTTAAGTCTTCCATTATACTCGCAGCTTGTTTAGCAGCTAAAATTATATTTGAGTTATTTGGCAAGATAAATATTTGTTTTGCATTTATTGCTTTAATCGCATCTGTAAAATCTTCTGTAGAAGGATTCATTGTTTGTCCACCAGAAATCACTTTATCAACACGATATTCTTTAAATAAATCAACTAAACCATCCCCAGCAGCAACTGCAATAATTGCATAATCTTTTTCTTCCATAACATCAATTGCAGCTTTTTCTTCTTTAATATTTTCAACTTTTAAATCTTTATTAACAATATGATTATGTTGTTCCTGCATATTTTCAATTTTTAGTTTTACAAATTCTCCATATCTTTGCGCAACATTTAATGCTTCACCTGGAGTTAATGTATGTACATGCACTTTAACTAAATCTTCATCTTGTACAACTACCAATGAATCACCAAGTTTCCCCATCAATTCACGTAACTTTTCTTCTTTAAAAGTTTTTAAGCTCTTTTCATCTAATCTTAAAATAAATTCTGTACAATAACCAAAACCTTCATTTTCAATTTCAAGTTGTGAAGCTTCATTAGTTGTTTCTACATCTTGAACTTCAACAGGATTACCTTCCAAAAAAAGTTTAAACCCTTCTAAAATGGTTAAAAGTCCTGTTGCACCACTGTCAACAACTCCAACTTCTTTTAAAACAGGCAATAATTCTGGAGTATTATCTAATGAAATTTTTGCTTCTTTACATAAAATGTTAAAATATTCGGTTATATTACAGTTTGGATGAGTTTCTACATAATTACCTGCATAATATGCAGATTCACGAATTACTGTTAAAATTGTTCCTTCTACTGGTCTCATAACAGCTTTATAAGCAACTTGAGAACCTTTGTTAAATGCTTCGGCTAAATCTTTTGCATCAACTGTTTCTTTTCCGTCTACACTTTGATAAAAACCTCTAAAAATTTGAGATAAAATAACACCAGAGTTACCACGTGCACCCATCAATAAACCACGAGATAAAGTCTTTGCAACAACAGATAAATTATCATCACTAAGCTTTTTTACTTCTTGTAGACCATTGCTAAAAGTCATTGACATATTTGTTCCTGTATCTCCATCTGGTACAGGAAAAACATTCAATGCATCTATATTATTTTTTTGATTATTAAGATTATTAGCACCACTAAAAATCATTCCCTTTAGAATTTTACCATTAATTATATCCATCATATCCTCCGATTATTCAGTTACGCTAACACCTTGAACATAAACATTAACTGCTGCAATTTCTTGTTGTAGTGATTTTTCCAAAATATATTTAACATTCTTTTGAACTTCAGTAACAACCTCAGAAATTCTAACACCAAAACTAACAATTATATAAACATCTATTTCTAGACCTTGATTAGTAATTTTAACATTTACACCCTTAGCATAATTTTCTTTATTTAAAAGTTCAGCTATACCATCTCTAAGAATATTTCTTGAAGCCATACCAACAACTCCATAACTTTCAGTAACCACTCCTCCAGTAAGTGATGCGATTGCTTCAGGCAAAATATTTATACTTCCAAAATCAGTAACCTTTTCTATTGCCATAACTTTTACCTCCAATTGTTATTTATTATATCAAACTATTTTTTCTATATCAAAACTATTACAAAATACTATTCTACATTTTGTTGTTCAGCTTCTTCTTGAGCAGGTGGTTCAGGTTGTATTTCTTCACCAAATTCATTAATTGGAATAGGAATTTTATTTCCAGCTTCATCAAGTATAAACTGTCCATTTTCATCAACTTGATAATGGATTGGCACTTTATCTCCATACTTATTTAATATATATTCTCCATTAGCATTTTTCCAGTATTCTTTTTCAACAATCACTTCATCCCATGGACACACTTTTCTATAAGCAACTTGTAGTCCTTCATCCAAAAAAATACAATGTCCATTACCTATTAATTCAGATGCTATAAAATTATAAGAGTTTATCATTTCCAAACTATAAAAACTAGAAAAAACAAAATTTCCATCTCTTAAATACAACATTAATGCATTCTTGTCATAATTTAAATCATACTGTTTTATTTCTGAAATATTTTCTATTTTACTTTTATCAACTAAATTTAAAGACTTTGTAATCAAATATAAATTTTCATCTTCAACAAACCCAGTAATTAATGGTATCCTTGCAACAATACTCAACATTTCACTTGTAAGTTCCACCGTTTTACCATCACTTAAAATTATCTCAGGTTTTTCATTATATCTGTATCCAACAGGTTTTTTCTCAGTTATGTCAATTTTTATTACATTGTTTGCTTCAAAATGTATTTTTGCATCTGAAATTAGTGGATACTCTTTAATTTTGGCTTCTGTAATAAACCATGGTATTAAGTAGTATCTACTCTCTAGTGATAATCCACTTAATTTTTTTATATACTCTGAGTCAATATAATCATTACCATTAACAGATATTGCTTTTACTTTACTTGCTGAAGAATAAAAATAAGTCATTAAAATCATAAGCAAACCTAATAAAATTGCTAAAGAAAATAAAAATCTCTTATATCTTAAAAAACTAGCATCATTTACTCTTTGCTTATGCCTTTTCAAAACTTCATCAACTCCAGAAGAAGTTTCTTTAAAATCAATTAAGTTTTTTTCTTCTAGTCCCAATTAAAGCGCTCCACTTCCATATTAAGGTCAATACCATATTTTTCTTTAACTTTTTTCTGAATTTCAACAACAAGTTTCATAAAGTCTTCTGCAGTTGCCTTATCTTCATTAATTAAAAAATTTACATGCTTTGTACTAACCATTGCACCGCCTATCTTTTTACCTCTATAACCTATCCCATCAATTAATTCCCATGCATGTGCTTCAAGAGGATTTCTAAATGTACTACCTGCACTTGGTTTATTCAACGGTTGAGTTGCAATTCTTCTTTCTCTTCTTGAATCAATTAATGACTTAATTTCATCAACAGGTTTATGTTTAAGTCTAAATTTAGCTGCAATAATTATCCAATCGGGGTGTTCATGAAAAATAGAATAACGATAAGAAAATTTGCATTGTTCATTACTCATCCATTCCAATACACCATCTCTAAAAACAAATACCTCTTCAATAACACCTGCCATATTTGAATTATAAGCACCAGCATTCATAAAAACTACACCACCAACACTTCCTGGAATTCCACTTGCAAATTCTAATCCAGAAAGTCCATTTTTCATAGCTTCGTTTGAAACACTTATAATTGCACATCCTGCCTGTGCAATACAGCTATCATCACTGAAATAACATTCTTTAAATGTTCTGTCTAATTTTATAATAACACCATCATAATTTTTATCTGAACATAAAATATTGCTACCTTTTCCAAACATTTTAAATTTCAAATTATGAGCTTTAATAATTTTCAAAACCTCTCCTAGAGCTTCAACTGTAGAAGGATAAACTACATATCTAGCGTTACCACCAATTCTTAATGATGTTAAACTAGACATTGGAATATTTTCTTCAACTGTTGAATAAAATGATAATTCTTTAGCTATACTATCTATACTCATATAATTACTTCCTTAATTAAATTTATAATATCATCTCTTGCATTAACTTTAGCTATGCTTTCAGCGTTTTTTGACATACATTTCATTAACTCATCATCGTTTATTAATTTTTCAATTGTTTCATCTAAAATTTCGGCATTTAAATTACTTTCTTCAATTAAAATTGTTGCATTAACATTTTGTAATGTTCTTCCATTTATAAGTTGATGATTATTAGGAACATATGGACTAGGAATAATAATACTAGGCTTTTTTAAGGCACAAACTTCTGCACAAGTTGTTGCGCCAGCTCTAGTCACAACTAAATCAGCTAAAGCCATTACTTGTATTCCTTCAATATATTTAACCTTTTTTATATAGTCTTTTTCTTTAATATTAAACAAATCGTATTGTTTTTCCCCTGTAACAATTAAAATATTATAATTTTTATCCTTAATTTTATTTGCATAATCCATTAATACTTCACTAACACTACTAGAACCAAGAGAACCCATAACAATCAATACCAACTTTTTATTAACATCAAACCCAAAATTACCTTTTAAAGATTTATCTACAACAATACTACTAGCTTCACTAGCTCTAGGATTACCTAAAATTTTAGTCTTTTTTTTATCAAAATCTTTTAAATTTTCCTCATAACTCCCAACAACAACATCAACAAACTTTGACAAAAATTTATTTGCTTTACCTGCAACCGAATTTTGCTCATGTATCATTGTTTTTATTCCTAAAATTTTTGCAGCAATTATAACTGGTACACTAATATAATTACCAAATCCTATTACAATATTTGGGTTAAATTCTTTTAATATATTAATGCATATAAATACAGATTTAATAATTAATACAATAGACTTGAGCTTATTTGTTATTCCACCATTAGTACCAACAACATTCAATCCTTTAAATTTATATCCTCTTTTAGGGATTTCTAATGATTCCATTCTATTATTTGAACCTATAAACAAAACATCTTCTAATCCATTTTCTTTTAATCCATCAATAAGTGAAATAGCAGGATAAATATGTCCACCTGTTCCACCTGTCGCAACAACAACCCTCATAAAGCCTCCTACATATTAATCCATTTAGTTTTAATAATGTATTCTACTAAATTAAATGTTAAAAACGGATTAACTAAAATTAATAAAACAACATAACTAAAAGAATAAAACAAAAATCCAATATTTAAAAGTGTATAAACAAAATTAATAAAAAATAGTTCAACAATAAAAACCGATATATAAGTTACTAAACAAATAACAAAATAAATAAATTTATTTTTAAACATTAAAATTCACCTTTAAAATAGTATAAACTATTCTTACTACTATTTTATGGTATTGTCTTAATCAATACAACTTTTTTAAATTATTTCTAATATATGAACAATAAAAAAACCTTTAATGTTATATACAACTTTAAAGATTTTTCTACATAGATCTTTTTATAATATTAACTATTTCATCTTTAGCCTTATCAGGTATATCATTACAAATCACGTATTTATAATGACACAAACATTCCATTTCTTTCTTTGCCTTTTCTAATCTTTTTAATACAACTTCTTCAGTTTCCGTATTTCTTCCCCTAATTCTTTTTTCTAGTTCCTCCATACTTGGTGGAACAATAAATATACTTAATGCATCAGGGCATTTATTTAATACTTGTAATGCTCCTTGTACTTCTATTTCCAATAAGACATTATTTCCTTTATTTAATAAATCTTCTACATATTTATTAGGTGTCCCATAATAGTTACCTACAAATTCAGCATATTCTAGCAATTCATTATTTTCAATTGCTTTTTTAAACTCTTCTACACTAACAAAAAAATAATTAACACCATCTATTTCACCATCACGCTTTTTTCGTGTAGTCATTGAAACTGAATACGCAATTTTAAGCTCTGGATCATCTTTAAAAAGTTTAAGTATTGTTCCCTTACCAACACCACTTGGTCCACTAAATACAATTAAAGTTCCTTTTTTGCACATATCTATCTCCATATTTTACTTACAATAATAAATTCATATTTTAATATAGTCAATTATTACTTTAATTAGTTTTAAAAAAATTTTAAAATATAAAAAATATTGAACAAATATTCAATATTTTTTAAACTATTGCAATAAGCTATCTATCAAAACTGAAATACCCATCTTATATTTTCTTTCATAAAGAGCTTCTTTAACTTTCATAGCATAATCGGTGATTATACCATCTACATCACTTTCTATAAACTTTTCAATAGACTCATCTGTATTTACAGTCCACACTACAACCTTCTTACCACTTTCTTTTATCTTTTCAACTTTTTCTATTGTAGCCTCTGATTCCTCCATTATTAAATAATCACCCACAAATTTTTCTACACTTCCTAAGGAAAAGAAATACAAATAACCAGTTTTTATATCAGGATAATTATCTTCACAATATTTAATTAATGAATAATTTAATGACAACAAAACAGTTGAATCTTCAAGTTTTTCTTCCTTTATTCTTTTAACAACATCATCTACCATTCTTTTATCTGCTGTTGTTCCTTTTAACTCTATAAAAAGACCGATTTTCCCTTTTGTAGTATCAATAACTTCATCTAATGTCGCAACTTCTTGAGATGCTGAATTTTTATTAAATTCATTTTTAACTTTTAATTTTTTTATTTCATCTAATGTCATTTCATAAGATTTTCTATTATCGCCAGTTAATCTTTTAAATGTTCCATCATGATTTAAAACATAATGATTGTCTTTAGTTCTTTGTATATCTATTTCTGTCCAATCAAGTTTTTTTTCAATCGCAGCCTTTATACCTTCAATTGTATTTTCTGCACCTAAATCTCCACCACCTCTATGTGCAATAACTTCTATTTTTTTATTATTTGTGGTGAGTTCACTAAAACCTTCCATAAATAGTTCTGAAATATAAGCATTTATTGCAAATAAAAATACTATAAATAATACAAATGCTATTTTCGTTTTATTTTTAATTCTAGGTTTAGAATTTACATCCCATTTTTCAGAAATAAAGTCACCTTTTAAATTTATCTCTTTTCCTTCAAGTTTATTAAGTTTATAAAATAATTGTGTAATTTTTAAAATTATAACTGGAACGATGATAAGTGTAACATATGCAGACAATTCAAATAAAACAAAAACAAAAAATATTGAAATAAATAAATATTTCGTATCATTATAAAGCATGTGTAACATTCCAAATAAATATATAATTATTAAATTTACAATAAATACACAAATTAATAGCCCTACTTTTTTTAACTCTTTAAATATTATTTCATTTAAAAATTCTTTCCAATACTTTGTAGAAAGCTTAAAGGAATATTTTAATGCAGATTTTATATCATAATTTAAAATCAGCACATTATGAAATGAAAAAATAAATAAGTAGCTTATTGTCAAAAAAATTACTAGAATAAAAACATAAAGTGATAAATAAAAAGAATTTGAATAAATTACGGAAGTTATAAAATGTGGAATTTGAAATGTTTGCATTGGTGAAATAGTTATCCCTACTCCAACTAAAGGCAATATAAGAGAAACATATATCATGCTTAAAATACCTAATGGACTACAAAACATCCTAAGAGATTTTAAACCTATACCTATAATGTTTTTTAAAGACATCTCCATCTTATTCTCTTTTATTAGTGCAGATATGTATATATATGTATTTATATCCACACCTATTAAAATTGCCATTAAAAATAATGTTATTATCAATAAATATATTCCATTTAAACTAAACAAAAACGACAAAAAATCTCCACTAGAAATACCAACTCTTCCACTTGAGTGAATAATCATTTTTACAATAAAAGAATATATAGGATACACAATTATATATAATAAAACTTTTGTTATAATTTGATATTTTGTAAATATCCATAAAACTCTTCCCTTAAACGCAAATGTATTTTCAATTATATTTTCGTTTTTTTCCATAAAATCTCCTTACCATCATAAATGATAATTAATTATTAACAATTTAACAACTTAAGTTTTGTTAATAAAAAAGTATAAGTTTTAATTTAACTTATACTTTCACACAAATTATTTAGTTGTGTATACAAATATTATAAAAATAAATAACACCGTGCAAATGCTAATAATCCAATTACATATAATTAAAGCATTTTCATCAAATAAATTTTTAAATATTTTATATACTAGTGTACCTAAAGCACATCCAAATGTATTATTAATTAAATCGGTTATATCACTAATGCCAATTTTAAATATAAATTGTATAATTTCAAACATTAAGCTGATAAATAAGCCAAATAAGATATTAGCAAATATTGGTTTATTTTCAAAAATCATTGATAGAAAAACACCCATTGGAATAAATAATAGTATATTATATAAAATTTCATCATAGAAAATTTTATTATTTAAAACAGCCGTTCTAGTAAATGGAACTAAGTTAATGCTTTGAATTTTTATCTCAGTTAAAGAACTTATATTAAATTCTGTTTTTAATACTATTATCCAAAATAGAATTACAAGATAAACAAAGAATAAAAATACGCTTAAATATTTACTTTTCATATCCTTTCACTATCCTTTTCAAAGTATCTTTTTTTGCATAAACCTTGATGTTTGCATACTCCGTTAACTCTTCAAAAATTAACATCTTATTTTCCTTTATTTCATTCATCACCTCCTTATAAACTTGGAAACCATTGCCTTGATAACTCTTTCTATAATACCCCATTACACATTGATCTTCTGAATCATTCAAATATATTTCTAACCCTTGAGGATAATTAAATTCAACTTTTACCCCTTCAACTTCCTCATCTTCGATAAATTCAGGTTGTAAGCTGTTAAAATAAAATTTTTTATCAATATCTTCAACATATTCTACCTTTGATAACATAATTTGTTTTGGATTTGTAAAATTTAAACTCATATATCTTGTGAATGTTAAACCTGCACCAACACCTGCAACAAACACTCCAATAGCTCCTATATAAAATAAAATTGCAAGTCTTTGTTTAATATTAAAAATAAACTTGTACGACATCTCGATTATTATATAAAACGCTAAACATAATCCAATACAACATATACCAATATAAAAGAAGATATCATTATATACAAAACCATTATAAATAGATATCGAAAAAATAAACACTCCTAATAAAAACAAACATATAAATGGTAATGTTAAAAATAAAGTAATTACCTTCACAAAAAATATTATCATTTTATAAAAAGCTTCAAAAAACTTTTGACTTGAATGTTTTGGATCTCTAATGATTATTTTTCTTGTATCATTTTTATTTACTGGAATTTCAATAGTTTTTTCAGAAACGGTTTTATCTACAATCGTTACATAATAATCCAAATATCTAATCTTAAATAAATGAAAAAATACAATAGCATCAATCAAAAATAAAATAATTAGTACTAATGTTGTAAAAATCATATTTATTCTTTCAAAAAAACTAGTATAAGGCAATAAGTTAAATATAGAATTAATAATAGTTTCAGAAATAAACAGCAATATCAAACTTATAACCAAAAGAATTATAGATATAAAAATCATTTCAAATACACATTTTATCTTTTCCTTAAAAGTCATCGAATAAAACATATTATAAATATTTGTAATATACCCTAAAAAATCCTTTAAATTATCCATTAAATCAAATTTAATATTAGAAGGTTTATCTACATTTTCACCAAGTGCACCATCATCCATTAACTCATCAAGTTTACAATCCAATATTTTACATATACTAAGCATTTTATTCATATCAGGATATGAAATACCAGATTCCCATTTTGATACAGCTTGTCTTGAAACATTTAATTTTTCTGCAAGTTGTTCTTGAGAAAGATTTCTATCCTTTCTAAGTTTTACGATTTTATCACAAAATTTCATTTTATCTACCTCCACCAAAAATATAACAACATAAATATTGGTTGCACTACATATTTTTAATATCATTTTGTAATTATTTGGTTGCATTATACCATTTTTATAGCCCATTTACTTAATAATGCTATAATATTTAAGAAAGTGAGGTATAATATGGCGCTTGATGGCATTATGTTGAATAAGCTGCTCATTGACATAAAAGACATATGTCCATGTAGAATAAATAAAATTTATAAAATTTCCAATACGGAATTATTATTTCATTTAAAAACTAATAAAGACAAAAAAACATTAATGATTTCATGTCATCCTTTATATAATAGAATTAACATTACTAAAAAAAATTATTCAACCCCTGAAGAACCAAGTAATTTTGTAATGCTTTTAAGAAAACATTTAGAAGGTGCTATTATTCAAGATGTTGTACAAAAAGATTTAGATAGATGGTGCTATTTTGTATTAAATATGAGAAATAATCTTGGGGATAAAATAGAAAAAAAATTATACATAGAACTGATGGGAAAATATGCAAATGTAATTCTTGTAGATGAAAATAACAAAATAATTGATGCATTAAAAAGAATTCCACCATTTGAAAATAATAAACGTACAATACAACAAGGAAGTTTATTTAGTGAAGTTGAACCACAAAATAAACTAAACCCTTTTGAATATCCAATAATTAATAGAGAAATTTCACTCACAAAACAACTTGCAGGTTTTTCACCACTATTGTCTAAAGAAATTGAATACAGAATTAATAATGGTGAATCATTTACTAACGTAATAGACGAAATAAAAAAATCAAATAGTTTGTACATTTCTTTTAAAGATAAAGAAGAATTTTTTCATTGTATTGAGTTAAAGCATATAAATTCTTCAAAAAAATACGAACTACACGATGGAATTGATGTTTTGTATTATCATAAAGAAGAAAAAGACAGAATAAAACAAATTGCAGGTGATTTATTTAAAATTGTCAAAAGAGAGTTAAAGCATCAAAGTTTAAAACTTGTTAAATTAGAAAATTCACTTGAAGAATCTTTAGATTGTGAAAAATGGAAACTTTATGGTGATTTACTTTATACATATAACAATATAGAAACAAAAGGTAAAACTTTTATTGAACTAGAAAATTTTGAAGATTTAAAAGTTATAAAAATCCCTTTAGATGAGAAACTAGATAGAAAATCTAATGCTAAAAAAATGTTTCAAAAATATGAAAAATTAAAAAAAGGTAAGATTCATTTAGAAAAACAAATTGAAATTTGTAAAGATGAAATTGAATATTTTACAGGTATTAATCAACAACTAGAATTAATTAATGTAAATGATGCAAAAGAAATAATCCAAGAATTAATAAATGGTGGATATATTAAAAAAGCGTTTAAAACACAAAAAAAGCATAAAAAAGAAAAATATCCTTCCATTTCATACATAGAAACCAACGGTTCAAAAATATATTTTGGGAAAAATAATATACAAAATGAGACACTAACATTTAAAATTGCAAAAAAACACAATTATTTTTTCCATACAAAAGAAATACATGGTTCTCATGTTATTGTTGAAACAGATAATTTATCTGAAGAATTGATTAGATTAGCCGCAAATATTGCAGCATTATATTCTAAAGCTAAATATTCTAGTAGTGTACCTGTAGATTATACACAAGTGAAAAATTTAAAAAAGATACCTGGCGCAAAAATTGGCAAAGTATCAATTAATTCATATAAAACAATATATATCGATCCAAACGAAGAAGAACTTGAAAAATATACTATTTTAAATCTTCATTAGAGTTTGCAATAGCTTTTAATCTTTTAATTTCAAAAGGCTTTAATCTTCTATATTCTCCAAGGTTAAGGCCTTTTAAATTTATACATCCAAATCTTCTGCGATTAAGTTTTGTAACTGTGTATCCAAAATATTCAATCATCTTTTTAACTTGATGATTTCTACCTTCTTTAATAATAAGCTGTATATTACAAATCCCACTTTTTAAGTCTTTATTTACCAAAAAAACTTTTGCAGGAAGTGTTTTTTTACCATCAATCACAATACCCTTTTGCAACATTTTTATTTCTTCACTATTTAAAATGCCTTTTATTGTAACATCGTATTCTTTTTCTACATGATATCTTGGGTGAATTAACTCATTCGCAAATTCTCCATCATTACTAAGCAATAAAACACCCGTAGTATCATAATCTAGTCTTCCAATCGGAAAAATTCTTTCTTTTACATTAATTAAATCTACTACAGTTTTTCTGTTTTTATCATCACTTACAGAACTAATAATATTTTTGGGCTTATTTAAAACAAAATATACCTTGTCCTCTTTTTCAATTTTTTTGCCATCTACTTCTATTAAAGCCCCTTTTTTAACCTTATAACCAAGCTCAGAAATAGTTTCTCCATCAACTTTCACTTTACCTTGTAATATTAATTCTTCTGCTTTTCTTCTAGATGCAATACCTGCTTGTGCAATTACCTTTTGAATTCTTTCCATAACTTCTCCTAATGTTTGTTTCTTGTATTTCCCCAATACGTACTTCCTGCTTTGCTAAAATCATTTTTTATCATAACAAAAACTTCTTTAATTCCTAAATCTTTTAATACAGATAGCCTTTTATTACCGTCAATACAAACATAACCATCATCATTCATACAAACTTTTACAGCAATGAATAACCCTTTACTTTTAATACTTTCATACAAAACTTCATCATACTTAGTATAAACAAACTTAATACTATTTATATCAATTTTTTTGTTTATCATTAAATCTCTTCCTTTTTAACAAATACAATAAAATAAACAATAAACCAGATGATATTAATATATACAACAAATAACTATTATTACTTGTACTTTGAATATTTTCTAAAATATCTTCATTGCTATATGTATTAGTTGTATTTTTTGCAACAACGAGAAAATCACCAAAGCTATCTGTTACAAACATTATGTAATTACTTGACTGTGTTGTATACAGCTCTAATATGTTATCACCTTTTATATGTAAAACACTAAATAATTGATTTTCTAGTGATCCTTCAGGTTTTTTTATTTTTACTATAATTGGTCCATGAAGATTTAATTCACCAAAATTTTTATTTCCAGAAACTTTTAAACCATTAAAAATTGTATAATTATTTCCAATAGCTAATTCTTTTAATTTATTATTTACGTTACTATTTTTAATTGTTATTTTTATATTATCCTTAAAAAATTTTTTTTCTAATGATTTTTCTAGTTTAACAGATAATGCTAAACCTGAAACAGAACCATCAAGACTTTTACCATCAACAATATAATTTATTTTGTTTTTAAAAAATTCATAAAATATTTTATCAATACTTCTAATTCTACTTTGATTAATTGACGGAACCATATAAGTATCTATTTTATTTTTCAAATCTAATAGACTTTGTGAATCAAAATTACTTGAATTACCATTTTCTTCAATTAAAGTTATTATTTCATCCCTTATTTGATTTCTAATTACATCTAATTCTTCAGAAACATCTATCTTATAAGATGTTGTCGAACCACCATATGTAACAATCACCTCTTGTTCACCAGCAACTTTAAAATCAAAATTAGAAACCATACTTGTTGATAGCTCTACTTCATTTGATGTTCCATCTTCAAAATTAATTTTTATTTTACCATTAGAAATATCAATTCTATCATTTATTTCATATTGAGTTTTTGGTATAGAAACCATTTCAATATTTAAAACTTTTTTATAAGTTGCACTATAATATTCTTCTGATGTAGCTTCAACAATATTTTTATCCCATCCCGTAAATAAATAGCCTTGTAATGTAGGTGTTTCAACCGTTGGAATTTTATTTATTTCAATATCATAAACAACCTTATTTGTATTATCTCTAAAAAATCCATCTTTGGCATCAAAAGTTATCTTTACATTTTCAATAATGTCACTTTTCCCTTGATTAATAATTTTTATATTATCTGATTTAATATATCCTATATCATCTTTGAAACTATAATAATAAACATTATTATCAACATTTCCATCATCGTTTAATGCGGCATCACTTTGAATTTTATACCATTGACCTTCGTCATTATTTATTGTTTCAAGAATTATAAAAGAAGTATCTTTTTGTTTGTCAGTACTATAAAGTATTTCTGATTCGCTATTAGGATTTTTATATATATTTATTTCATTACTTATATCTTTTATACCTATTGTATATTTATTAAAATCTTCCATTCCTAACTTTTTATCCAATAAATAATAGTTTTGTGCAGCTTTTTCACCCCAATATGGATCTGATGCATAACTCACATTCATTCCTGAAGATTTATTACCAAAAAAACATCCATGATATTGAAATTTTTTGGGGTTGCAATAACTATTTGAAATATAATATTTTGCATGACTATATATTGAAGAAGAAGGATTTAGATATCTTGAAGCATTTTTTTCTACATCACTATCAAATGCAGAATGACCAAATAAGTTATTTCTAGTAAACGCAAGTGAACTTCTACCACTGGCACTTTCATTCATTGAAAGAGAAATCATCATTAGTGCATTTGCTCCATATTGATATTGATATTGATAAAATGAATCAATTTGATTATAAAATTGTGTTTTGTTGATAATATCATTAATACTATCTCTATCATAATCAATATAACTAACAACTTCGCCATTCATATGTAAATTGTTTTTTAAATATTCATCTATTAGTTTATAAGAATAATTGCTTAAAGTTCTATTACTAACAAATTGATAATAATTATAATATGGATTATCTTTATTTACACTATTATTAGTATTACTATTTCTATAATCATCAAGCATTAGCCATAAAGAATCATCATTATAAAAATAATGTCCATCATAACTAAAATATTCTAATCCATTTTCTAAATATTCTGGTGCTTCTCCAAGATTAATAATACTACTATAATAGTCATTATTAAAAGAATGCTTTATTTGATGAAATAGATTATTATCAATAACCTTATATTTTGTAAGTCTACCTGGTAATAATTGTAGAGGATATATTGTTACATCAGAAAAATTTGCCCAGCCATCAACACCAGATATTTTAAATTTTATCTTAGTACCGTTTTCAGATGTATCAACATATGCACCATCAACACCATAACACGCATTTAAATAATTTTTAGAATTATCTAAATCATTGTTAAACTCCACATTATAATCACATTTATCACTATATTTAAAAGCTACTATTGCATATTCTGCCTTGTAAAAATAACCATTAGAATATATTGACAAATTATTATAGGAATCTTTATTTGTTTCAAAAAAGTTAGATGCATCTTTATAATTTTCAAAGACTCCTACTTCTTGAAAATTATCATACTCTAAAGAATAAACATGAAATTTATCATCAATTGTAAAATCACTTAACACAAGTGCATTTACATTAGTTATAAATAATGTTAATACAAACAAAAACAAACATATTTTTTTAAACACAACTATACCTCATTCACAAACAATAACATTCCCAATGGCGTTATAGAATATTTTTTATAAAACTCTTCAATATTCATAATGTGATTTTCTTTTCCATATACAACATTATATAACAAACATTTACCATTACCTAAATTTTTATATGCAACATAATGAGAACCTCTTGAATGAATATACAATATAATACCAGCTTTACTCATTTTTATATCTCTAATACACTGTCTTTTAAATATTGGAGTTAAAAATACATTTATATTATTTTTTCTTAAATAATAAAATATCGTAAAAATATCTTGTCCAATTGCACCAAAAAACAATGCATATTTTGAAACATTTTGTGAAACTTCTTTAATTGTTTTTTCTCTGTGAATTATTTTTAAAAAATTATAAACCGCAATCCATCCACAACCTTTTTTATCAGTTTTAAACATTTTAAAAGGTATAATTTTAAGTTTTGATTGATTAATAATAAAACCTTTATTATCAAAAGCATTTTCATCAATTAAATACCTGTATGCTTCAACACTTCTTATTAAATATTCTTTATATTCATAATACATGCATTCATAAAATGACTTGTAATATTTATTTACATTTTCTTTTTTAATTTTCAATTTAATTACTTTAAACTTTTTTATCATAAAATTTGTAAATAAGTTTAATATTTCACTAAAACAATAAAAATCTACATCCTTATGTATAATAAAACTAAATGTTATAATTTTATCTTTACTAATAAATTCAAATGAAACAATATCATCAATATAAACAGTATTTTTGTTAATAGTAATATTATACATAGCTAAATTCCAATCTATATTATTAATTATAATATTAAAAATAGTGCCTTTAAAGCACTATTTCAAAATAAGTGGTTTTTCAATTTCATCTATTAATGATAGTTTATAAAGTGCATATGCATAAACTTTCGCACATAAAATTAAATCATCAATATCTATAAACTCATTTGGTTGATGAGCAATTCCATTTTGACCTGGAAAAGATGGTCCATATGGAATTATATTTGTACAAATATGAGCATAAGTTCCACCTGTAGTAGTTGTTGGCTCTAGATTTGTATCAAAAATTTCATTATATGCATCATTTAAAATTTTTATTAATGTTGCATCCTTATTATGTAAAACCCAAGGTGACCATGAAATTAACTTAACATTTCCACCATTAGATTTTAATGATATTTTTTCAATAATTTCATTAATATCACAAACTGGTGTACTCAAACTAAACTTGATGGACATTTTATTATTTTTATAATCTATTTTTTTATTTCTAATAATCATTTCTTTAAAATCATTATCAAAAACATTTATACCTAATCTATCACCATTAGGTTTTGCATTCATAAAATATTCATTAATAAAATCAACCATTAAAGAAATTTCATTTTCTACTTCAATTACTGCTCTTCCACGCTCACCATAAATTGCAGGAAATTTATTATCTGGTGTAAATCCCATTATCGGTGGATTTTCTTTTTCCAAATAATATTTTATATCATTCATTCCTGTTTCTTCATTTGTTCCAAAAACAATTCTAATGGCTCTTTTAGGACATATATTTAATTTTTTTAATGCTAATAATCCATATAACGCTGCAATTATTGGTCCTTTATTATCTAAAGCACCTCTACCCCATATTTTATTTTCACTAATAGTTGCACTAAAAGGTGGATATTTCCAACCATCACCCACTTCAACAACATCTAAATGCCCAAAAATACCGATATATTCTTTAGATTCTCCATATTGCCCAT
Organism: Erysipelotrichaceae bacterium; assembly: GCA_022772735.1. Taxonomy (GTDB): domain Bacteria; phylum Bacillota_I; class Bacilli_A; order Erysipelotrichales; family Erysipelotrichaceae; genus UBA9076. The sequence goes on along the minus strand of JALEZD010000023.1, from coordinate 116,746 downwards.
AACCCATTTGATTATCAATATTCTTTGTTAGTAAACCTTCCCTTTCGCAAATTTTAAGGGCGTGACTTAAAGCATCATTCACATTTTTACCATATGGAAAATCAACTGTACTTTCACCTTGAATACTTTCTATTTTTACTAAATCACACACATCATTAATTAGACTATCTTTTAATTCATCAATAGCTTTAAATAATTCATTTCTCATATAAGTTCCTCTATCTTATCTAAAGTAATATCTTCATTAATCGCAAGTAATAATTTTATACACTCTTCAACATCATTTAAATTTACCATTGAATAATTAGAATGCATATATCTTATAGGAATAGACAGTGTTAAATTTAATATACCATCTAATGATTTGTGTATATTACCTGAATCAGTTCCTCCACCATTAAAAACTGCATATTGATATTTAATATTATTTTTATTGCATAAATTTTCTAAATACCTTATTAATTTTCTAGGTGCAATTGAATTTGAATCAATCATTGATAAAACAACTCCACCATTTAATTTACATATATTTTTAGTAAGTGGTGTATCTCCTGCAAGAGTTGTATCAATCGCAAAAGCGATATCAGGTTTTATCATATTTGTTGATGTTCTAGCTCCACGCAATCCAACTTCTTCCTGAGTTGTAAAAGCTCCAAAAATATTATTTTTATTATTTACCTCTTCTAAAAATCTCATAAGAATGTATGTACTTATTCTATTGTCAAATGCTTTTGAGATAACATAACCATATTCATTCATCATTTGTGTTTTTGCATATGGAGTTATCATATCGCCAATATTTATACCAAGTTTTAATACACTCTCTTTGCTTGAAACACCTAAATCTAAATATAAATCATTTAAATCAATAGTTCTTTCTTTTATTTCTTTTTTTATACCATGTGTTGGAAGACTTCCAACAAGGGCTAAAAATCTTTTATTTTCAGATGTTGTTATCTCCATTAATTGCCCCATGACCAAATGTGACCACCATGAGCCAACAGCTTCCATTTTTATAAACCCACTATTATCAATACTTTTTACAATAAACCCAATTTCATCAACATGAGTAGCAATCATAAATTTTAAAGGATTTAAAGTATTTTCTTTATAAGCAATAACACTATTTAATCCATCAACTCTATATTTATATCCTATAGTGTTTAACTTATCTTTTATATAATCACATATTAAATATTCATTTGAAGAAATAGAAGGAATTTCACTTAATTCTTTTAATAATTTAAAACTCATGTTCACTCACCCCAAGTTTGATTATTTTTTCATTATTTAAAGTCATTATATAATCAAACAAGTTGTCCTCTAACTTTTTAACATCCAACAAATCTATCATTTCTACACTTGTATGAATATTTTTTATTGGAATACCAACACTAACACAACTAACTCCATTCATTGTTTTATGAATAAATGAACCATCATTACCAATTATTCCAAAATATTCTTTGTAATTATATTTAGATTTTATATCGTTTAAAAGCAATCTGTTTGGCAACATTTGTTTATCAAATTGAGAAACAATAAAACCATCATTTAAATTTATTTTAGGATTAGAATTATTAACCTCAAACCCATTTATGACGATTGCTAAATCTGGATTAACAACATAATTTGCAGTTTTACTTCCTCTAAATCCAATTGTAGATTGTGCAACAATACCTAATGCAATTTCAAAATCTAATTCAATATCTTTTAACTTTTCAATAGTACACAAAATAACTTCTATAAAAGTTTTTTGATTTAAACCTTTAGAAATAACTCTATTGCCTACTTTACAAAATTGATTTTTAAATCCACATATATCTCCAGGTTTAATTAAGTTTTTTGCATCAGTTTCACCTGTATCAATACTTAAATCATCAATTTTTATTGTTTCTAAAGGAACTTCATTAAACTTTACATTTTTGCAAAAAATAAATCCCTCAATAATTTTATTATCTCTTGTTAAAATATTTATTCTTTGATGTAAAAGACTTGCAGGGCTAAGTGGTTCAAGAGTTATAAAACTACAAGTTCCATCTTCAAAAACCTCTTTAATCATTAAACCAACTTCATCTTTACTACATGCAATCATAACCCTTTTAGCTTGGGGATTTTTTGATTTTTTAAGATAAAAAATGCTACCTAATTTATCTTCAATAAAATCTTTTTCTTCACATTCTTTTTTAAAAAAATTTTTTAATTCATCTTCATAGCTTGATACAGAAAAAATATCAACTAATTTTTTTAATCTATCAATATTCATATTTTTCCTTTCAAAAAGGTTGCTAAAGCAACCTTTAATAACATATTCTTTTCTTTAGCTCATCAAGTTTATCTTGATTATTTAATGTTTCAATATATTCACAAAGATCAGCTAAACTATCATTTAATCCTGTTCCACCTTTTTTAGGCATTTTAATTATGTCAATTTCTTTGGCATATTCATCAATGACTGCTTTATTTTCAATAGACATCATACTAACAGCTTTGGCTATTGATTTTTCTTTTAATAATTTACAAGTCATTGCACTCATTAATGCATAATCTTTAAAATCAAAACATGGACCAACAAGTACAAAGTCAGGGTTTATCTTTTTAACCATAGCACATAACTTTAATACTGTGTTTTCTTTATCATTGTTAAATGTATTTACTCCACAAGATAATGTAGCGATTATTTCAGCATTTACTTTATTTAAATGTTGACTCAAAATAAGTCCAGTTCCTACACTACCTTTTTGAATTGTAAGTGGTAAGTCTAGATTACTCTTTCCGCCTAATCCTGACAATCCTTGATCAAAAATTACAACAATCTTCATATTAATCTAATGACAAATCATCAAATGATAAATCATCAATTTCATCTTTTTCAGAAACAGCGTTCTTTTCATCTTCTAAATATTTATTATCTAAAATTCTTAAGAATGGATAATAAATTGCCATATTAACAGCTAATAAGAAGATTTGTAAGATTGCGCCTCTAATTGTTCCTGTTACTAAAAATCCTGAGAAAACAATAGGCATTGTCCAAGGAAGTTGAATACCACTTGTGATTGGAATGAATCCAATATAAGTTGCCACAGTTGCAAGAATTGTATTAACAACTGGTGTTAAAATGAATGGTACAGCCATAATAGGATTTAATACGACTGGTAAACCAAATATAATTGGTTCATTAATTCCAAATATACCAGCTGGAAGAGATAATCTACCTAAAGTTTTAATTCTACTTGATTTACCAATTGTAGACATCATTATTACTAACCCTAGTGTTGAACCTCCACCACCAAAATTACAGAAGAAATCAGAGAAACCAGCTGTGAAAATATTAAGCATTGGTTTTCCAGCTTCAAAATTATTTAAATTTTCAAGAGTTAATGCTTTATGAATTGGTCCAAAAATTGTATTTGTTACAGCTGGACCATTAATTCCGAAGAACCAGAATAAAGTAGATAAGAATTGATAAATAACCTCAAATATACTTAATTGTCCTAAACCTGTTAAAGGCGCTTGTAATACTTGATAAATAAAATTATGAGCATATTCATAACTTGTATTTGAGAAAATAATATTCACAACAAAGAAGAACAATATTGCGAATGCTGCAGGAATTAATGAAGCAAATGAATCCATTACCATTGGAGGAACTCCATCAGGTAATTTAATTACTAAGTTTTTCTTTAATGCCCAACCAAAAATTTTAACTGAAATTATTGCTGTAAGCATTGATAAGAACATACCTGCAGTTCCTAAGTGTGTTAACGAGAAACCTCTAAAAGATGAACCACCTTCATTAACAAATGTTGGATGAGCTTGTGGAGATATGATTAAGAAGCAAACCATTGCAACTACACCACCAGCAATTTTATTATCAATACCTTCTTCACGTGAGTAAGCATATCCAATACCAAGTGCACCTAATAATGCAATTGTATTAAACCCAACTCTTGTAACTCTTGCTAAATGTTGTTCCCAACCTTCACCAAAGAATCCTGCAATAAATGTAGACCACCCTTCAATAGGGAAATTTGCTAACAATAGGAATATTGATGCAACAATAGTAATAGGAACTGTAATCATGAAACCATCTCTTATTGCAATCAATATTTTATTTTTAGATAAAGAGTTCGCAACAGGAGTTAATAACTTTTCTAACTTTTCAAACATATTCTATCCCTTTCTTTCCTTATAAGCTTTTATAGCAACTTTTAATACCCTTTCACCATTTACTTCCCCATAATCTTTACTGTCTATGACAAATACAGGTATTTTGTCGCCATATTTTTCATTTACTCTGCCAAATATATGTTTAACTTGTGGTCCTAATAAGATTACATCTGGATTGTATTGTTCAACAATCATTGGCATTTCTTTGTCTGAGAATGCTTTAATTTCTATTTGCAAATTATGAGCATCAGCTACTTTTTGCATTCTACTTGCAAGAAGACTTGTAGACATCCCAGCACTACAAAATAAATAAAATCTTTTCATAGCATCACACCTTTCTGATACTATTCTCACATAATTAACACATATTTTTATAGAAGTTTTTTTCCTTTATCTAGGAAACCCACATCAATCACTTTGCTATTTGATATTTTATCGTGGAATGTTTGAGTATTTTTTTTATCAACAAATGCAAAAATTAGACTAACTATTGAAATTATAATAAGTAAATATGAAATATATGCTTGAATTTGTAATGGGAATATCAAATAAAGAAAATAGCTTGTGAATTGTGCAGAAAAAATATATAAAGCACTTTCCAGAATAAGACATCCAACAAAAAATCTAATTAAATGATTTTTAATACTTAATTTTTCACCATTAATTGAAACAACTTCAAGTTGTAATACTTTTTGCATAATAGTTTGATTATTTTTTCTTTTTAAAGGTATATAAATGTATGTGAATAAGCTTGCAATAAAACACGCAAGAATAAACCATAAAATCTTAGATTGATCAGTTGGTTTTATCGGTAAACTTTCTTTAAAAATTAAAACGTTAAATAAAACAGATATAATATTCGCAATAACTGCTGTAAAATACCAATCAATTCCAAACGCAAAAACTCTTTTAACTAAATATCCGCCCCTTGATTTTTCATTCATTTAAGTTTCTCCCTTATTTTATAAATTTAAAAATTTGATTAATTTTAATAAACGAAACAAGTTTCATTTCAAATTCATTTAAATATCCAACAACATTTCTAGTATCATCATTATTAATATCTTTTAATAATATTTGTACCTCATTTCCATAATGCTTTAAATTATCATTTATTATAGTAACACTTCCAGAATAAACCTTAGAATTTTCATATTTTTTAAATGGAACATAAAATGATCTATTATCTCTTGTAAATGATGATCTAATCATTGTTTTGCCACAATCAAGTCTTCTAAAGTGTATAGAGTTATATAAAATTTTACTTTCTTCATCTAGTATATTATTTTCTTCAATTTTCAAACAAATTGTATTTAAATCAACTTTGCTTAATCTTTCAAGTTCATCATCACTTGCATAGCAATTTCCAATAAATATATCATCAACCACACCTAAAGCTACTAAAAGTCTTGCTTGATCACAAATATCCATATCTCTACATTCTTCAATAGTAACTAATCCTTCATATACTTCCCATGGACCAAAAGTATTTTCATTATTACTTGATACAAATGCTGCATTTCTTATTCCTAAACTTCTAAATCTGTTACAAAAATCTAAATATAAATCAACATCTACTGCTGTATGTCTTTGTGGATAGAAATTTGCACATACAACCATATTATTTTTATTTGCACCAATTTCAATTAGATACTCTAAATTTAAATAAGTACATCCATTAAATTCTATTTTTATTCCAAATGGATTGTTTGTCATCGCAACATAGTCATTATTTGTAAATGGTCCATCTAATCTTATAATATCAATTCCAATCTCTTTAAAAACACTTAAATCAAACGCACTAGCATTTAATCTTTTAAAAACATTGAAATTAGTATCAACTGAAATTTCAAAACCTAATTCATGCGCCTTATCACAAATATTTTTATATTTTTTTACAATATTTTCTAAAGTATCCTTTTCAGATAGTAAACACATAAACAATCTTGAATATCCTAGTTTAGAAGCCTTTTTTAAATACTCATAATCTTTTTCCCAGTTTGAATGTGCTGGATAAATACTTACACCAAATTTTCTCATTTAATATTCTCCTTTAGTTTAATAACCTTATTTAAATCAACTATATCATATACATTATCTTCTACAAACCTATAATTTAGCTTATCATTCCCAGTTGTATTATCAAATATCCATGTTTTTGCACTACTATGTACTTGATTAATATTTGTATATTCTATTATTTCTTTTACATTATTTTCATTAATGCCTGATCCCATTAAAATCTCAATTTTATTTTGATATTCACTTAATTTTTTTAAATTATCTTTACCTAATGTTACATTAGAATATCCACCACTTGTTAAAACTCTATCAACATTTAATTCAATTAAAGTTTCTATACTTTTTTTAAGATCATTGCTTATGTCGAATGCTCTATGGAATACTGCCTCTTTATTATATAAATGAATTAAATCTACCATTTTTTTTGTATTTTCAATATCTATACTATAATCATCATTTAAAAAACCAAAAGCTAAACCATCTACACCATTTTCAAGAAAAATCTTTGCATCTTCAAACATTGTTTCTATTTCATATTTTGTATATTTAAAACCTGCACCTCTTGGTCTAATCATGCAAATTATTGGAATATTTATAACCTGTTTTGCCAGTTTAAATGTTGCAAGACTCGGTGTTAAACCTCCTAAATGCAAAGCACTATTCAACTCTATTCTATCTGCGTTTCCTTTGTATGCATTTAATGCATCTTCATAACTACCACAACATATTTCTAAATAATTCATAGTTCTAATTTCGCCATCCTTGTCTTTAAATAATCGTCTAACCATTCTTGACTTGCTTTTTCAAAAATCATTTTTCCATTTTCTTCTTTTTTCACTAAATAAACAATAGGTTCTTGTTTTTCACTTGCGTAAACAAATGAAAAATTATCAATATTTGTAGCACAACCAAAATTACCGTTTTTATCAATCGCAACAATAGATAAATCTCCTACTTTTTTTCTTTTTTTAAGCAATTTATTTTTTAAATCATAAACCGCCTTTTCACAAGCTTCTTGTGGTGATAAACCTTTATCCATTAGTGAAACAACTTCATAAGATATACATCCCTTCATCAAATCTTCTCCAAGTCCTGTAGCGCTACATGCACCGATATTTGAATCAGCATAAAACCCAGAACCTATTATTGGACTATCTCCAACTCTTCCAGCTTTTTTCATAAAAAGACCTGATGTAGAAGTTCCTACACAAATATTTTCATCATTATCCAAAACACAAATACCAACTGTATCATGCCCTATATATGGTTTTAATTCTTGTTCAAGATTTTCTTTTACTCTTTTTTTATAGTGAATTATTGCTCTATCACTCAACATATTTTGTCTAACAAACCCATTTTTATGTGCATATTTTTCTGCACCTTCACCAACTAAAACACAGTTTGTATATTCTTTAGATAATTCATATGCAATTTTTATTGGATTTTTATAATCTTTAATTGCCATTATTGCCCCAATTGAAAAATCTCTACCATCCATGTATCCAGCATCAAGCTCAACAACCATTTCTTCATTTGGTAACCCACCATATCCCACAGATTTAAAATACGGAAAATCTTCAATTTCACTAATGCTTTCAACAACTGCACCACCTGCATCAATTTCATTGTTTTTTAACTTCTTTGAAACATTACTTATAGCCTCCAAAGACATTCTCCAAGTACCAATTATAGCCCACATAGTTTTTCCTCCTTAATTTAACTATATCTTTTCTCTATAAAAACCACCATAAAAATTCATGGTTTTAAAAACATTTATTATAGCTTTATTATCTACATCTTTAATAAGCTTTATCATATCACTTACTTCATAGCTTGAAACAACACTATGACATAAAAACAGCTCTTTTTTACTGTAAGCACCATAGCTTTTTGTTATTGTCATTCCATGTCTATACTTTTCTATATATTTTTGTGCAACTTCATTTGGTTTATATGTAGTGATTTGTAAAGTTACTTGATCAAATCTATGATAAAATCTTTCAATTGTTTGAGTGCTTATAAATTGGAAAATTATAGAATAACCAGCATTTTCAAATCCAGCAATAAATCCAAAAACAATAAGTATAAATGCATTAAAACAAAAAACATATGACCATATAGATTTACCAATTTTATTTGACACATACATCGCAATAAAGTCTGTTCCACCAGTAGAACCATTTGCCCCTAAAGCTATTAAAATTGATAGTCCATATACAAATCCACCAATAAAACAATTTAAAATCACATCATCAAATATAGGTTTAAAATTACATACCAAAAGTAAAAATGAAGTCATCATAAACTGTATTGTTGAAATAACTGCAAATTTAAATGAAACATTTTTTATACATAAAATTGCAAAAGGAACATTAAATAACAATAAACCCAAAGAAATAGGAAAATTTATATGATATAATGCTAATATTCTATGTATAAGTATTGATAAACCACTAAATCCTGATGAAAGTAGATTAGCAGATTTTACAAAAGTTTGAAGGACATATGTTTGAACTAAACTAGATAAACAAACAAGGATTATAGAAATTAGCCAACTGTTATTTATTTTGTTTCTAAGCATACTAAAACTCATCTAAATATTCACCCCTCATAAATATTGTAAAATCTATAGTAAATTTTAAAAAATTAAACTTTTTCCTAAAGAAAGGAAATATAGGAGTACTATGCAAAAACGACACAAACAAATTCTAACTTTACTAAATAATAAAAACTGGATAACTGGTAAGGAGTTATCTAGTATTTTAGGTGTTACAGATAGAACAATAAGGTATGATATTGAAAAAATAAATTCTGAATTTAATTCAGTTGTTATAGAATCTAATACAAAACAAGGATATAGACTAAATTCATCATTTAATTATTTTGATACAATACCTCAAAATCAAATACCTCAGACTCCAAAAGAAAGGTATAACTATATTCTTAAACAACTGTTAATAAACAAACAAAATACATATATTAATCAATTAATAGAAGATATATATATAAGTGAATATTCACTAGATAATGACTTAAAAAAGATAAAAGAAATTTTAAAAAACTATGATAATTTAACAATTTCTAAGTCAAAACAAAACTTATATTTAAAAGGTCCTGAACAAAGCAAAAGAAAACTTTATAAGGATATGTTAATGGAGGAAACTCAAAACAATTTATACAATCTTAATGAAATTGCATCTTTATACAATAAATTTGATTTGTTAAAGGCAAAAAGATGTTTAGAAGCAATATTAGATAAATATAACTACAAAATAAGTACTGTATCTTTTCCAGTTTTGATTGTACATGTTGGAGTTACTATAGAAAGGCTTATGAACTTTCATCATATTGATAATATAGCTTTAAATGTCGATATAAATGAAACAATAGAATTTAAAATCGCAACCGAATTTTTTACAGAACTTGCAAAATTATATCAAATTGAAAAATATGATTCTGAGATAATTTTATTTTCATTATTACTAATGACCAAAAAAAATCAAGACACTTATTCTTTAACAGGTAATCTAGTTTATGAAGAACTTGTCAAAGAATTAATTGATCATATTTACAAACAATTTGGAATTGATTTTTCTATTGATAATGAATTAGCTGTTGGTTTGAGTTTACACATTCAGTCTTTACTTGAGAGATTAAAAATAAATGCAGCACCATCAAATCTTTATTTAGATGAAATTAAAAAAAGATTTCCTCTTGTATTTGAGTTGTCTATTGCTGCATGTGATTACTTGCAAAATAAACTAAATATTAAAATATGTGAATCTGAAATAGGTTTTGTTGCCTTACATCTTGGAACTGCATATGAAAGACAAAATTCTCAAAAATATCGTGCTGTTTTATTACTACCAAATTCACATGGTATATACACCGAATTAATTAACAAATTGAATAATACATTTGAACATCACTTAGATATTGTGGCTGTTTTAAATTATTTTGAAGAAGAGAAAATTAAAACACTTTCGTGTGACATTATAATCAGTAGTATACCAATTATTCATAATTTAAATATTGTAACAGTTTTAATATCTGTATTCTTTAACTATCAAGATGAAGTAAAAATTTTCCAAGCAATAAACGAATGCGAACAAAAAAAATTACAAAAAGATTACAGAAAATATTTAGCAAATATCATAAAAAAAGAAAACTTTTATTTAAATAAAGAGTTTAAAAATCCTAATGAAGCAATAAGCTTCTTATGTGATAAACTTTATCAAAAAAATGAAGTAACTAATGATTATTTAAATAGTGTGTTAGCTCGTGAAACTATGTCTAGTACTTCTTTTATTCAAGGTTTTGCAATACCTCATAGCTTGAATACTGATTCAATTAATAGTTCTAGTATAAGTATTATGATATTGAATAAACCAATCACTTGGGATAATTATGAAGTTCAAATAATTTTTTTACTAACTATAAAAAATATGGAAAGTGATGTAATGAAATTATTCTTCAATTGGATGAGTGACTTATCTAGTGATATTTCTAAATTATCTACCATTTTAAAATCAAAATCTTTTGAAGATTTTATTGAAATTTTTGAAAACTAAAACCCCAAGTTAATTTGGGGTTTTATTCTGTTTTATAATGAATCAGGAAATGTTAATTCTTCTGACATATCACTAACTGCATCAACAAATTCACTAGCACTTGTAAAATGATTTATGATTAAATTAGAATAATGTTCACCTTCTAAAATTTCAAATTCTTCTTTCTTATTTAAAGAATCGAAAACTTTAATTTTTAAATTTATTAGTTGGAAAACACGGTCGTTATCAATGTTAAACATACCACTATTCAAATATACAATTAACTCTGATATTTCTTCTCTTAAATCATTTGATATATAGCTACTCTGAACATTTTCAATTAAATATTTTGCATATCCAATAGTTATAATATTTTTTCTTGCTTCAAACTTTTCAAGTTCATTAATAATATGCTCATAAAGTTTTAAATTCAACAAATCATTTTGATGTTTATTAATTTCTTCAATTATTGTTTCTTTTGTAATACCCATACTAAAAAAATTATTAGGTTTGGAATTCACTTTATTTATTAAATCATAATATTTTTGAGTAACCTCATCTACCACAACATTAACATCCTCTAAAAGAATGTATTTTTTATTAAATGTTTCTAACATTTCTAAATAACCTTGTGTTGAATTACTTTTTCCTGCCTTAATACTTTGCTTTAAATCTAATAATGCTCTACTTATTCGCCTTTTAACAACAATATCCGTAAATTTAGATTCAGAATTATTTAATAATTCATCAATTTTATTAAAAATTAAGGTTTCATCAAAATCACCTTCAATATATTTTCCTTGAATTGTAGGTAATTTGTTATCAAAATATTCCTTATAATTTTTAGTTTTAATTTTTACATAATGATCATGACTTCCATGACTAAGTACAAATTTATCATTAAATATTCTAATTTGGTTCATAGGTATATTATTTAAATTTGCAAGTGCAACAAGCTCATTTTCAAAATCAATTTCATCAATTCCAGTTACCTCTGGGATTACAAATCTTTTTCTATAAATATAATATGGATGTATGTGACTTGGATCATATGAATGACTTGGATCATTAAAAACATAATACTCTTCAGAATATTTTATTGCTTCAATGGGTACATTATAAACTTCAGAAATATACTCTATTTCTTTTTTTATTTTTTCATCAGTATTTTCTACAAGACTTTTATTATCTTTTCCGAGGGCTTTGTTTTCATCAAATTTCCCACTAGAAATAAATTCATCATACATTATTTTATTGATTGAATATTCTTTTCCATTATGCCAAACATGTATATGTTCACCATGATCAATTACTTTTTCAAATACACCATTTACATTTTTAATATTATTTAAATCATTTGTACTATTACCATTAACATATATTATTGCCTCACTTCCATCTTCATATTTAACATGCCAATGATCACCATGTAAGTACCTAGAGATTTCTTTTTTTTCATTATTAACATTTTTAACTACTTCTATTTTATCATCTATATTTTTAGAAGTTTTATTACCACTTGGATCTTTAAAAGTAATAAACTCACTACCATCATCCATAGTTACATGCCAATGATTGCCGTGTTTTCTTATATTCACAATCTTTTTATCTTCTTCAATTGTAGTGTTTTTCTCATCTTCGTTTATAGAAGAACTTTCAATTTCTAAATTCTTTTTTAATCTATACGACTTTGCTTCTAAACTTGTTAAATCAATAAAAATAAATCCTTCTTTATCCATTAAAATAATATATTTATCATTTTTTTCTAAAGTAATTACTTTATCCAAAATATCTAAATTACTTGCGGTTGCAGCTTGTTCTACTAATTTTTTTATCTCATCTTGACTAAATTCATTTATAGTTGGCTTTGTTTTATTAACACATCCAATCAAAATAAAAACACTTATAAAAAACAAATACTTTTTCATATACCCCTCTTAATTTGAAAATCATTTCCATTTTTACATTATGTATTATACTTATATGAATTTTATGTGTCAATTTTTATTATCATATTTAAAAAAATGATATTTATTGAATACAAACAATTTGTATTTATAAATATCATCTATTATTTCAAATAATAAATTTATAATTAATGTTTAAAATGTCTTTTACCTGTAAATATCATTGAAATATTATATTTATTGCACATATCAATTGATTCTTGATCTCTAATTGAGCCTCCAGGTTGAATTATACAACTTATACCATATTTTGCAGCAAGTTCAACAGTATCTGACATCGGAAAAAATGCATCAGAAGCTAAAACACTTCCATGTGATTTCATATCAGCCATTTCACAAGCAATTTTACATGCACCAACTCTATTCATTTGCCCTGCACCAATACCAATACTTTGGCCATCTTTTACTAAAACTATTGCGTTTGATTTTACATGTTTAACAATCTTCATTCCAAAAAGTGCATCATCAATTTCTTTTTCTGTAGGTTTTTTATTTGTTACTATCTGTATTTCATTATCACTTGTATCATCTACACTTTGAACAAGTATTCCACCAGTAACTGAAACAAGTTTTTTATTAATATAATTCCCATGTTTGTTAAATGTAATTAATCTTATATTTTTTTTCTTACTTAAAAGTTCAAAGGCTTCTTTACTAAAAGAAGGTGCTAATATTACTTCAAGAAACATTTCACTCATCATTTTTGCAGAAGGCTCATCAACTTCTTTGTTAAATGCCACAATTCCACCAAAAATGCTTTTAGGATCAGCTTCATAAGCCTTATTCCATGCTTCATGTATAGTATCTCCAATACCTACCCCACATGGATTTGTATGTTTACATGCAACAACACAATTTGTATATTCGAATTCTCTTAAAATCTCCAATGTGGCATTTGAATCTTGAATATTATTGTAAGATAATTCTTTGCCATGTAATTGGATAGAATTACTTATGCTATAACTATATTCATTTTCATCTACATAAAAACTTGCACTTTGATGTGGATTTTCTCCATATCTTAAATTTTGTTTTAAGTTATATTTAATATTTAGACTTTCATTATTAAATAGATAATCTGAAATTAAATTATCATATTCCGATGTAACTTTAAAAACTTTTACTGCCAATTTTTTTCTTGTTTCAAAAGTTGTATTATTTAAATTTTTAATCTCATCAATAACTAAATCATAATCATCAATATCACATATAACAGTAGTATATTTATGATTTTTTGCAGCACTTCTCAACATTGCTGGTCCACCAATATCAATATTTTCAATTGCTTCTAAAAAAGTACAATCTTTTTTTTCTATTGTTTTTTTAAACGGATATAAATTTACACAAACTAAGCTTATTGGTGTAATTTCAAATTGATTCATCTTTTCAACATGTGCCTCATTATCTAAAACTCCTAGTATGCCACCATGTATTTTAGGATGTAAAGTTTTTACTCTACCATCTAACATTTCCGGAAAATTTGTAACATCTTCCACAGAAATATTTTTAATATTATTTTGATCTAAAAGTTTTTTTGTTCCTCCTGTAGATATTATTTCAAAATTTAATTCAATTAACTTTTTACAAAATTCTACAATATTTGTTTTATCATATACACTAATTAATGCCCTTTTCTTCATTTTATCCACCTACTTAATAATCAATTTTACTATTTAAAACTTGATCCTTCATATTATTTTTATAAGATTCAATTTTTTTATGCATTTCTTTATCAAAAGCACCAATTATAGTTGCAGCTAAAATACCTGCATTAATACATCCTGCTTTACCAATTGCCACTGTCGCAACTGGTACCCCTTTTGGCATTTGTACGATAGATAATAAACTATCTAATCCATCTAAAGTGGATGTTTTTATTGGTACACCAATTACTGGCAAAGTTGTACAACCTGCAATTACACCTGCCAAATGTGCAGCACCTCCTGCAGCCGCAATAACAACTTTAAAATCCCTTTCATATAATTCTTTAACATACGAAACAGTTTCATCTAAAGTTCTATGTGCACTTAGTATTCTAGCTTCAAATTCAATTTCAAACTCATTTAAAATATCAAATGTATTTTTAACATATTCCAAATCACTTTTTGATCCCATAATTACTGCAACAATTGGCTTTTTCATATATCCTCCATATAAATTATTAAGCTAAGTATATCATTATATCGATTTTTTATATTTTTTAATTAACTTTGTTTTTAATAAATCACATATCTTTTCTTTGTTTTTTATATTGAACTCTAATTTCAAATTATATTTATCGGTTTTATTTCCACAGGTTTTTATAAATAAAGAAAATATTTTTTTATCACTGTACGAATAATACTCAATATCATCATATGAGTAAAAACTGCCACTTATATAAATACCATCTTCTGATAATCCACTTTTAATAAACATATATATGACTATAGAAGTAGACATTGTAAATACCCTAATTAAATCCAATGTTGTATAATTAAAAATCAGTGTTAATAGTCCAAAAATAATTACAAAAATAAATAATATATTTGTATTATTTATATATTTACAACTAATTAATATTTTTCTATTAACAGTAAAAATCTTATAAAAACTATAAAAAATAACTGATAAAAATACTATAAAAAACACAAAATTATACGCTAACATATTTACCCCTAAAAAATTATATCATGTTATAATATATCGGATTGGAGATTTTATGAAAAAAATTGAAAATATAAAACTAATTTCATGTGATTTAGATGGAACATTATTAAATATAAATGGAAAGTTATCTGAAGAAACAGTTGAAGTCATAAAAAAATTAAAAGAAAAAAATATTACACTTGTTGCAAATTCTGGTCGACCTATATACTCTATTCCAGATGATTTGTTAAAACTACCATTTGATTATGTTGTATGCATGAATGGGCAATATATAAAAAATTTAAAAACTAATGAAGTTATTGAAAAAAAATTATTAGATAAAGATGAACTAAAATTTTTGTATAAATTAGGTCTTAAAAATAACTGTTTTAGTAATATACATTACGAGAAAACAACATATCTTGTTACTTCAAGAAAACAATTTATTTTTGCATATACATTTAATCTTTTAAATAAAATGAGATTTGTTTTTAAACAAAGAAAAAAAACCAAATCAATTTTTTCAATGGATATTAATAAAATACATTTAAAGGAAACTGCAAAAATATGTTTTATTTCTACTTATTCCAATTTAAAAAAGTTAAAAAATTGTATAGAATCTTTAGAAAATAAACCTTATAATTGCTTCTTTGTGACAAAAAATTGGTTAGAAGTTCAACACTCTAACATCTCAAAAGGAAATGCTGTTATTGATATTTGTAAAATAGAAAATATTAATTTACAAAATACTATGGCATTTGGAGATGGAGAAAATGACATATCAATGCTTGAGGCAGTAAATATAGGTGTATGCATGAAAAATGGTATGGAAGAAACAAAAAAAGTTGCAGACTATATTGCACCTTCTTTTATTGAAAATGGATTTGCTAAATTTATTAAAGAATATATATTAAAATAATTATCTGAAAATTTCTTTTATTTCTAACATATCTTTAATTAGATATGTTTCTTTTTTTTCACTTTCAATTATTGAATCATTTAAAAATAATATGCTTTTTATTTTTGCATTATTTGCACATTCAATATCAAGATTTCTATCACCAATGTAATAAGTATTTTCTTTTTCCATTTTATATTTTTCAATCAAATAAATTAAAGCATCAGGATTAGGTTTTCTTAAAAAACCATTATCACTTGTAATAATCTCTTCAAAATATTGTATGACATTTAATTTTTTTAATATTTCAAAAGTTTTATTATCATTATGAGTATATACATAACATTTTATATTTTTTTCTTTTAAATATACTAAAACTTCAAAAACATTTTCAATTAACTTATTATATTCAAATGTTCTCTTGTTTTTTATAAACAAATTTATTAATTCATTATAGTCCAAATTTTTTTCAACAGAAATTTCTTTAATAAAATCAGTAATAGATGTTGTTTTGATTTTTTTTAATAATTCTATTTTAGTTATATCTATATTAAATTTGTTACAAAGTAATAAAAGTGATTCAACCATATTATCATATGAGTCTAACAATGTACCATCTAAATCCCAAATTAAATTTATACTCATATATCAAAGTCCTTGTTTATTGTTTACAATTATATTTAAATTTTTATTTATTTTGTTTAGTATTTTATTGTTTTTTCTTAGTTCTGGATTTTCAATTATCCAAATACTTGCAGCTTCCCACACTGCAAATGCACCTATAGTTGAAATAACCGTAAATAAAACAATATTATTAGTTTGTTCAATATATAAACTAATGACAATAAATAGTATTCCTATAATTAAGAGTTTGATTTGTTTTATAGTGTTATTTACTTTTTTATTTTGAATATTACGTATTTCTTTATTTATCCATTTAAAAAACATATCTGCAACTAAAGATTGTTCTATAAAATTATTACTATTAATTATTAAATTTATTTTTTCATTATTTGAAATTTCATTAGTTTTAGAAATAATATAAGATTTAAAATCTTCATTAAAAGATTTTTCACTATCCCACTTATTTAATAATTCAGTTTCATTTTCAATATTAATTACTATACAATTCTTCTCCATTTTTATCACCTAAAATATTATATATCAATAGTAATTGTATGTTAAATAAAAAGAAAATATGATATTTGTTTAAAACAAAAAAGCGAATTATATAAATGTAAATTCGCTCTTGTTATAAGTATATATAATTTTAATAAAACAATTTTTTATAAAATAAATTAATTTAAAGCTTTAATAGAAACAGAGTATTTTCCATCATTAAAATCAACCACAAGTGTTTTACCTTCAATAAATGGTTCTTCAACAATTTTTCTAGCTACAATAGTTTCTATAGTTCTTTGGATATGTCTTTTCATAGGTCTAGCACCAAAAACTATATCAAATCCAGCACTTACAATTTCATCGATACAATTTTTTGTGAATTCTATTTGTATATCTTTATCTTTTAATCTATTTCTTAGTTGATTTAAAAATTTGTCCGCAATTTTATACAATACTTCTTTATTTAAAGTATTAAATATAATTATTTCATCAATTCTATTAACAAATTCAGGTTTAAAGAATTTTTCTACTTCATCAATATAATTGTTCTCTCTAATTTTTTCGTCTGTTTCAAACGCATATTGTGCACCCAAATTACTTGTCATAATAATTAGTGTATTTTTAAAATCAACAGTAACACCTTTTGAATCAGTAATTCTTCCGTCATCCATTATTTGTAATAAAACATTCAAAACATCTGGATGTGCTTTTTCAATCTCATCTAAAAGTACAATTGAATATGGATTTCTTCTAACTGCTTCACTTAATTGTCCACCTTCTTCATATCCAACATATCCAGGAGGAGCACCAATTAGTCTTGAAACACTAAATTTTTCCATATATTCACTCATATCAATCCTTACAATTTTTGTTTCATCATCAAATAATTGTTCGGCTAATGATTTAGCAACTTCTGTTTTTCCAACTCCAGTTGGTCCTAAAAATAGAAATGAACCTATAGGTCTGTTTTCATCTTTAATTTGTGCCTTGCTTCTTAATATGGATTCACTTACAAGTTTTAAAGCATTTTCTTGACCTATAACTCTTCTACCTAAAACATTTTCTAGATTTAAGAGCTTAACTCTTTCACTTTCCATCAATCTATTTACATCAATATGAGTCCACCTAGATATTATTTTTGCGATTAACTCTTCATTAACAATTTCTTGTATGATTTTATCTTTGTCATTAGATTTGCTATCTTCAATTTTTTTCTCTAAATTTGGTATTGTTTCATATTGTAGTTTAGCAGCTAACTCATACTTAGCTTCATTTTGTGCTTGAGTAAAATCTAATTTTGCCTTTTCTAATTGCTCTTTATATTTTTTAGCATCATCAATTTGTTTCTTTTCAATTTGCCATTTAGAAAACTTTATAGATTTTTCCTCTTTTAAATCAGAAAGCTCTTTTCTAAGAATATCAAGTCTTTCCAAAGCCTTAGAATTAGTTTCTTTTTTAAGTGCAGTTTCTTCAATTTCTAACTGCATTATCTTTCTTGTTAACTCATCTAAATCTGCAGGCATTGAATCCATTTCAACTCTAATAGATGCGCATGCTTCATCTATTAAATCTATTGCTTTATCCGGTAAAAATCTATCAGTTATATATCTATTAGATAGTGTTGCTGCTGCAATAATTGCCTCATCCAATATTAATACACCATGGTGAGTTTCAAATCTATCTTTTAAACCTCTTAAAATAGAAATTGTATCTTCAACTGTTGGTTCATTAACTTGTATTTTTTGAAATCTTCTTTCAAGAGCTGCATCTTTTTCAATATATTTGCGATATTCATTAAATGTTGTAGCTCCAATACACTTTAATTCTCCTCTTGCAAGCATTGGTTTTAAAAGATTTGCAGCATCCATTGAACCTTCAGTTTTACCAGCACCTACAAGATTATGTAATTCATCAATAAATAAAATTATATTTCCATCTGCATCTTTAACTTGTTTTAAAACAGCCTTTAATCTTTCTTCAAATTCTCCTCTGTATTTTGCACCAGCAATAAGAGCACCCATATCAAGTTCAATTAATTTTTTATCTTTTAAACCAAATGGTACATCTTTATTCATTATACGCCATGCTAAACCTTCAACAATTGCAGTTTTACCTACTCCAGGTTCACCAATTAATACAGGATTATTTTTTGTTTTTCTTGAAAGAATTTCAATTACTCTTCTAATTTCATCATCTCTTCCAATTACAGGATCAATTTTACCATCCTTAACATCTTTAACTAAATCTCTTCCATATTTTTTTAAAGCATCCAATTGATTTTCTTGATTTCTTTCGTTCATTTTAATATCACCTCTTCTCATTAATTCAGCCTTTTCAATTTTCTCTTCATTAAGATTAAAAGTTTTTAAAATCTCTTCAGAAATACTTGAATTATTTTTTAATAATCCAATCAAAAATGCAGTACTACTTAAATATGTTTCATCATGTTTTTTTGACCATTCAAGTGCTTTTTCATAACCTTTATTTACATAAAAACTCAATGCTGGATTACTATCACCACTTGATATAGTTAATTTATTTATATGTTTATTTACAATATCTAAAATTTTATATTTATCTACATTTAATCTATCCCATAAACCATCTAAACCATCATCGTTAATCATAGCTTTAAATATATGTTCAGTAGATAGTTCACTATTTTTCAAATCTTTGCATAACTTTAAAGCTTCAACAATGATATTGGAAAGACGTTCAGTCATTTTTTCAATATCCATCATTTGCCTCCTATTAAACTAAGTTATTCAAAAACTTTTTTTATTCTTTCAAAAGGATTTTTAGATTTTCCTTTATTTGCATTTTGAAGTTTTTGATATAACTCTTTTTCTTCTTTTGTAAGTTTATTATTTATTACAACTTCAACTTGCACAAATTCATCACCCTTTTTACCACTATTTAAATTTGGTGCACCTTTATCTTTTAACCTAAAAGTTGTATTAGGTTGTGTTCCTGCAGGTATTTTTAATTCAACATCACCATATGCTGTTGGAACATCAATTGTTGTTCCAAGTGTTGCATCAACTGATGAAAGAGGTACTTTTACATAAATATCATTTCCTCTTCTTTCAAATAAGTCATGCTTTAACACTCTAATTTCTATATACAAATCACCATTTGGACCACCATTTGTTCCTCTTTCACCTTTTTTTGCTACTCTAAGTTGTTGCCCTGTTTGTATTCCAGCAGGTATTTTTAAGTCCACACTTACTTTTTTACTTTCGTATCCTACACCATGACATTTATGGCATTTAACTTTAATTTTTTTACCAGTACCATTACAATCAGGACATACACTTTGTGATTGGAAAACTCCAAATGGTGTTCTTTGTTGGGAAATTACTGTTCCACTCCCATGACATGTAGGACATGTTTCAATATCACTTTTACTTTCTGCTCCACTTCCATGGCAATGGCTACATTCTTCATCAACATTTAGATGAATTGTTTCTGTTTTTCCAAATATAGAGTCCATAAAGCTTATATTCATGCTCATGTATCTATCATGACCTTTTGTTGGAGCTGTTCTACTTCTAGAAGAACCACCAAATCCTCCAAAACCTCCACCAAAAAATGTATCAAAAATATCATCAAATCCACCACTTGAAAATCCACTAAATCCACTATTATCCATACCTGCAAAGCCAAATTGATCATAATTTGCCTTTTTTTGTGGATCACTTAAAACTTCATAAGCCTCATTTATTTCTTTGAATTTAGCTTCCGCATCTGCTTCCTTATTAACATCAGGGTGATATTTTTTTGCAAGAGAGCGATAAGCCTTTTTTATTTCTTGTTCACTTGCGCCTTTTGATATGCCAAGCACTTCATAATAATCTCTTTTTTCTGCCATATATACCTCAATCAATACTACTCATAAATGATTCAATTGAATTACCACCACTAACTCTAATTCTAGGCAATTCTAATAAATCCATTCCTTTTTCTATTTTCCCATACTTTGTAGTAAATGCCATTTTTGCACCACCATCACTAATAATTTTTTTAGCATTTTCATTAACATCACCAAATGGATAACAATATACATAACCACCATCAACATAATCAAATGACATTTTTGTATCTAATACTCCTGTTTCATAATCAACACAAAGTAATCTTCCACCATGGCCCATTCCACTACATCCACCTTGATGCATTTGCCAACTATGTGACTGTAACTCTAATCCATCTTCTCTCATCATTATGTAATCATATGAAAGAGTAGGATCCTCTTGACCGGTAATCAAAAATAATGTCGCATTCATTTTATGTTCTTTTATTACTGGATATGCATACTTATAAACACTTGGATCTCCATCATCAATTGTAATTACAACACTTTTTGAAGGTATTTGTGCTCTACCTTTCATAAATTCATATGTTTCTCTCATTGATAATGTTTTAAAGTTATTTTCTTGTAATTTATCAAGTTGTTCATCAAATTCATTTACTTCAACAAAATTAACATCTTTTCTTGTTTCATTATTTGCTTCACTGTAAAAAAAGTGATACATAAGTACAGATATAGTATTTCCTATATCTTGATTTGAATTATTACTATCATAAATAGTTTCAATTTCATCTTTTCTTATATATAAAATTTCATTTTGAAAATCTATACCATACATTTGATTATCATTTTCCAAAATATACACAGGATAATCAGTACTATAATTTAATGTAATTACTAAGTTATTTTTTTCATCATATAAACTATGAACATTTTTAGTTTTTATATTTTTGTTAAATGGAATTAAATTATTTCTTTTTTCATACCATCTATCACTTTTTAAAATATCATTTGAATCAACATATAAATTGCTATTTTTTAATTTAATAAAATTTTTATACGTTTCATCTGATAAATCCAAATTAGAATTTGTTTTTACTGTTCCAACTTCAATAATACTATTATTTTTTAATTTATAAATTTTACTATCAGTTTTTGGTGTAACTTTGTTATTTAATAATGCAGAATCAACATTTATTACTTCATTTTCAATAGTTTTATTTTCATTAACACTTATTTGCTTACTACAACCTATAATAAAGCAAGAAAGTCCCAGGATTACTCCTAGGAACTTTAGCTTAGTTTTTTTCCTTGAAGTCAGCATCAACTACATTATCATCACTATTGTTAGAAGAAGTATTTTCTGTAGTATTTGCATTTTGTTGGTTATACATAGCTTGAGCCATTGCGTTAGCTGCTTGTTCAAGTTCATTTAACTTATTTTTTAATGTAGCCATATCATTTTCATCTATAGCTTTTTGAAGTTCATCACGAAGTTTCTTAACTTCAGCTTTTTGTTCTTCAGTTACATTTGCATTTTCTTGACTTAATGTTTCATCAATTTGAGCAATAAATGCTTCTGCTCTATTTTTTGTTTCAATTTCTTCTTTTCGTTTATCATCTTCAGCTTTATGTTCTTCAGCATCTTTAACCATCTTTTCAATCTCAGCTTCACTTAAACCAGAAGAATTAGAAATTGTGATTGATTGTTTTTTATTTGTACCTTTGTCTAAAGCAGAAACATGAACAATACCATTTACGTCAATATCGAATGTTACTTCAATTTGTGGAACACCCCTTCTAGCTGGTGCAATACCATTTAATTGGAAATTACCAAGTGTTTTATTATCACTAGCCATTGGTCTTTCACCTTGTAATACATGGATATCAACTGCTGGTTGGTTATCAGCTGCAGTACTAAACACTTGTGATTTACTTGCAGGTATTGTTGTATTTCTAGGAATAAGTACAGTCATAACACCGCCTAAAGTTTCAATACCTAATGATAATGGAGTAACATCAAGTAATAAAATATCTTTAACATCTCCAGAAATAACTCCACCTTGAATTGCAGCACCCATTGAAACAACTTCATCAGGATTAACAGATTTATTTGGTTCTTTACCTAATTCATTTTTAACTGCCTCTTGAACAGCAGGAATACGTGTAGAACCACCAACTAATAATACTTGATCAATATCACTTGCAGTAAGCCCAGCATCTTTTAATGCTTGTCTTACTGGTTGAACTGTTCTATCAACTAAATGTTTTGTCATTTTATCAAATTGCGCTCTTGTTAATGTAGCTTCAAAGTGTAATGGACCACTTGGACCTGCACTAATAAACGGTAGACTTATTTGAGTTTGCACAACACCAGATAAATCTTTTTTAGCTTTTTCTGCAGCTTCCTTTAATCTTTGTAAAGCCATTCTATCTTGTTTTAAATCAATATTTTGTTCTTTTTTGAAAGTATCAGCAATCCAATCAACAACAACATTGTCAAAGTCATCTCCACCAAGTTTATTGTCTCCAGCTGTTGCTAAAACTTCAAAAGTTCCATCAGCAAGATCTAATATAGAAACGTCAAATGTACCTCCACCTAAGTCATACACTAATACTTTTTGCTCTTTATCTGTTTTATCAATACCAAAGCTTAATGCTGCAGCAGTAGGTTCATTTATAATTCTTTCAACTTCTAAGCCAGCAATTTTTCCAGCATCCTTTGTTGCTTGTCTTTGAGCATCATTAAAGTATGCAGGAACAGTAATTACAGCTTTGCTTACTTTTTCACCTAAATATCCTTCAGCGTAATCTTTCATATAAGAAAGTATCATTGCACTTATTTCTTGTGGTGTATATGACTTACCTTCTAATTCAACTTTTTGGTCAGTTCCCATCAAACGTTTAATAGAAACTACTGAATCTTTATTTGTAACTACTTGTCGTTTTGCAGCATCTCCAACAATTCTTTCACCATTTTTAAATGCTACAACTGATGGTGTTGTTCTATTTCCTTCTGGGTTTGGTATAACCTTTACTTCACTACCTTCCATAACAGAAACACAACTGTTTGTTGTACCTAAATCAATTCCTATAATTTTACTCATCTTTATTTTCCTCCTATGTTATTCACTAACTTTAACCATTGCGGCTCTTAAAATTCTATCTTTAAGCATATAACCATTTTGGAACACTTGTATTACAATTCCAGATTCTACGCCATCTACTTTTTCACTCATAATTGCTTGATGGAAGTTTGCATCAAAAGGTTTATCTAATGCATCCATTTTACTAACACCTTCTTTTACTAAAGAATTCATCAGTTGTTGATAAATCATCTCTATACCTTTTTTATAATCAACATCACTTACTTCTTGCTCAAGCGCTCTTTCTAAATTATCTATAACAGGTAATATGTCAATTGCAAATGATTGAATTCTATATTTTTTACTTAATTCAAAATCTGCATTCAATCTTTTTCTCATATTTTCTGTATCAGCATATGCTTTAGCATAATCGTTTTTTAATGTTTTTACTTGTTCTTCAAGTTTTTCTATTTCTTGTTTTAAAGTTTCTGTTAAATCAATTTCTTCTTCTAAATTGACTTCTTCAGTATTTTCTTTTTCTTCTGTATTAACTTCTTCTATATTTTCAATATTTTCCATTTGAACCTCCTCTACCATACATTTTCTCAATCAATGCAGTTACATATTCTAACATTGAAACTATTCTTCCATAATCCATTCTAGGTGGACCAACAACCATAAGTTGACCTTCTTCATTATCACTAACTTTAAATGTTCTTTTTACAATCGCAAAATCATCAACCCATGATAACTCGGCACCATTTGAAGTTCTAATAGCTAATTGATTCGATTTTCCACTTCCAAATTTTCTCCATATATTATTATCATCCAACATTTCCATTAATTGTTTTAATCGCTCAATATCTGAATATTCTGGTTGATAAAGTATATTACTTGTTTTTGAATAATAGAAATTATCACTCGCAAATTTAATAAACGCACCCAAGAATGCACTAAATAGCATTTCATGTCTATATAAATTACTCTCTAAAATTGGTTTGATCATTTTCAATTTTTGAGGAAGTTCATCAACTAATGTATCTTTTAATCTACTATTTAAAATCTCTGTACATTTTTGAATATCATTTATTAAAATATCTTCATCAAATCTAAAGTTTTTTGTTTCAGTATGTCCTGTATTAGTAATAAATACACATACTGCACTTCTTTCATCAATCGGAAATAATTTAATATGTTCTAACCTTTGTAAGCTAGAATCTGGTCCAAGTGCACCAGTCGCAAGGTTAGTCATTTGAGCTAAAATATTACAACTTTCTTGTATCGCCTCTTCTAGTTCTAATGTATCATTTGACAACATTGAATTTAAAGCAAGTGTAATTTTTTTATCAAGTTTATCTTCTAATAAATTCTCACAATAATATTGATATCCTTTTGTACTTGGAATTCTCCCACTTGATGTATGTGTTTTTTCTAAGTACCCCATTTCCTCAAGTAATTGCATATCATTTCTAATAGTTGCACTAGAATAAGGTAAGTTATACTTTGTCATCAAGGCTTTAGAACCAACAGGCTCTGCAGTTTGGATAAATTCATCTACAATGGCTTTAAATATTTCAACAATTCGACCTTTCATAACTTAACTCCTTTCTTAGCACTCTTTGCCATCGTCTGCTAATAATATACACCATCATTTTAGCACTGTCAACATTAAAGTGCTAAAAATATACAAAAATAAAAGGAAGTATTTAAACCTCCAATATTCCTCTAAAACCTCTTGCAGAATAATATGACTCTGCCCCATTGTGATAAGTAAAAACAGTATCATATCTTTTATCACCAAATAAAGCTCCTCCAAGACTTCTAATCTTATTTGGGGTATCTAACCAACTAGAAGTTTTCAAATCATAATCACCAGTACTTTGCAATAAATTATATTCATCAACATTTGTTATTTTAACACCAATTTGATTTGCCAAAGTCTGGGCATCACCTGAAGGTTTATTAGCCTTTCTTGATTCTAATGCTAAAAAATCATAACATAAACTTCTTCTATTTACTGGACTTTCTTTACTGCAATCACAATAAATATAAACATCTTTTTCTGAATTATATCCAATAACATCGGGTTCTCCACCTGTTTCTTCCATTTTTAATAAAACAGATAAGTTTTTTTCATTTAATCTTTTTTCAATATCAACCCATTTTATATTTTCATGTCTAATAGTATTGTTTTCAAATCTATTTTTTAAAATAACTAACAATTCATCTTTTTTCATGTTTATTCTCTTCCCTATATAATTGCTTTGTTTTATAACCAGCTTTTAATATTTCAACCATTTCTAATTTTCTTTTGTTAACAGTTTCATCAGTTTTTGCAGAGTATATGTATCTTGCCCAATCTTTTTGATATCCTATTGAAAGCTTTTCAAAAAAAGCTAGCTCATTTGGATATTTTTTTAAAAAAGCTATTACATCTACAACTTTATCAATATAATCATTTACGCACATAGAGCTCTTATTAGATTTTTTTAAATTTTCTTTAGGAATATATTTAACCCCTATCAAAGTATAATTATCATCAAGAGCCATCATACTATTAAACTTAAAATCAAAACCTTCAACATATCCAGTATCTTCATCAACTGATAGAAATGGAAAAATAGAATCTCTTCCTATAGGAGTATGATTTAGTTTGTTTTTTACTTTTGGATATAAAAAATAAATAACTCCATTAATTTTTAAAGAACGATTTCTATCACAGTGAACAATCACATCCATAAATTCTTGTAATGTATAAACATAAGATATTATTAAATCATTATCTTTTACATTATTATTTTCTAAATTTAAATCATCAAAAGGAGATGTTTCCTTAGCTTTATTTAAAAGTATAATTTTTTTGAATTTTTCTAGTTTTAATTTTTTATATAATATTTCATTCATAATATTTTCCTTATATTTGTCATTATCATATATAGTTATTAAATATTCAAATAATATGCATAAAAAAACAAATATAGATGTATTTATCATATATTTGTTATTATTTCAATTTAGCTTTTACCCTACTAATAATTTCTTCAGGAATAAATTTAGTAATATCTCCACCATTATATGCAACCTCTTTTGCAACAGAACTACTTAAAAATGAATATTCTGGTCTTGCTACATAAAAAACAGTTTCGATTTCATCATTTAAAAGCATATTTGTTGTAGCTTGTTGTAATTCATACTCATAATCTGCTACAGCTCTTATACCTCTAATAATTACACCTGCATTATTCTTTTTTGCAAAATCAACAGTAAGTCCACTTCCCACAACAGCCTTAACATTTTGAAAATCTTTTATACATGCTTCTATCATTTCTTTTCTTTCAATAGTTGTAAATGTTGGTTTTTTCTTTATATTTTCCATTATCGCAACAATTATTAAATCAAAATTTTTACTTGCCCTTTTTATAATATTTAAGTGTCCATTTGTAATTGGATCAAATGTTCCTGGATAAATTGCAATTTTCATTTTTTTCTCCCTTATAGTATGTTATTTTACTTATTCCATATATTACTTCTTTTTCAACAAAAAAATTGTTTATTTTTTTTGGTAAAACATCTTCTTTAAGTGTTTCACATATAATAACACCATCATCATTTAACATTTTCTGATGAGATATATATAAAATTATTTCATCAATAACTTTAAGTTTATACGGTGGATCTAAAAATATAATATCAAATTTTATTTTATTTAATTTTAATAATGCGTTTTTATAGTTATCTTTAAATACATATGTTGGTTCCATAACCATTTTTAAATTTTCTTTGATTATGTTTATTGCACCATATGAATTATCTACAAAATATCCTTCACTAATACCTCTAGAAATTGCTTCAATGCCAAATGCACCAGAGCCAGCAAATAAATCCAAAACTTTTCCACCATCAAAATATGGTCCAATCCTAGAAAAAATAGCTCCTCTAATTTTAATTGATGTAGGTCTAGTATTATCATTTGGTAAAGTTTTTAAATTTCTAGATCCATACTTACCAGATACAATTTTAATCATTGAATTTCTCCTAGTTCATATTGATTAATTACAGCTTGAGAAATGCCTATTGCCATCATTAAAGATAAAGTTGATGATCCTCCTGATGAAATCATCAAAAGTGGTACTCCTGTTAAAGGAATTAATCCTGTAACACCTCCAACATTTAATAAAAAGTGGATAAACATATACATGGCTGTTCCTATTAAAACTATTTGAGCTTTTTCACTTTTTATCTTAAATGCATATTGAAACAATTTCCCTATTATAAGTATAAATGGAATAAAAATTAATAAAAAACCTACAAATCCCAACTCCTCAACAACAATTGCTAAAATGTAATCTGTATTTGCTGCAGGGAAGTTTGTATACTTTCTAACTGAATTACCAAAACCAACCCCGAAAAAACCTCCTGATGCAAAAGAAATCAGACCATTTATAAGTTGATATCCTGTCGCATATCTGTCAATAAATGGATTTATTGATGATAAAAATCTATTAATCTGATATGGCTGTAATGGTAAAAAATATATCAACCCTTCACCAACTGGAGAAAGAATTAATATTCCAAATAAACTACCTATTAATATCATAATTATTATTGACAACTGAATATTTCTTAATTGTTTGTGTTTAGGGATTAAAAAACATATACATGCAATCCCAAACATTACAACTCCAGAACCCATATCCTTTTGTAAAAGTATTACAATAAAAACACTAAATAAAACAAAAGTCAAAGGTGCTTTAAAAACATCAATATTTCTACTTAATATTCTTTTAATATCACCTAAATATGCAGCAATAACACAAATAATAGAAATTTTAGAAAACTCTGAAGGTTGTAATGTAACCTCTATTCCTGGAAATGGAATTTTAATCCACGCCCTTGCACCACCAACATCTGGGAAAAAAAGTGCAAATAATAATCCTAAAACTGTTACAACAAGTATAAAATTTACATATTCTTTTAGAAGCTTAAAACTAAATTGTTTTGCAGCAAATATCATTGCAATATATCCCGCAACAGTAAAAACTACTTGTTTAGCAACTATTTTAATCAAATATGTATTGTTACCAACTGCAATACCCATACTTGAGCTTGTAACCATTATTAAACCGAATATAGCTAATACTAATGTACTATACAATATTACTTTGTCAGAATGTGAAGGCATCCTAATTGGACTAAATGCTTTTTTATTTTCCATATTAAACTTACCTCTGTTTAATTCTAGCATAAAAGTTGTATTTCTTTTGTACTTTTTATAAGTTTTTGATATTATGTGTATGAGGTATTTTATGTTAATAAATAATGAAACAATAATAAAAGATAACGACCCTTTAATGCGTAGTAAATCAAAGGTTGTAAAACTTCCATTATCTAAAGAAGATAGAGATATTTTGTTAGATATGTTGAAATATGTTGAAGAATCTATAAACCCTGAACTTGCAGAAAGTAAAAACTTAAGACCTGCAGTTGGAATAAGCGCAATTCAAATTGGTATACCTAAAAGAATGACAGCAATAAGATTTTATGATGTTGATAAAAATGGTGATGAAATTTTACATGAATACTGTTTGGTAAACCCTAAAATAGTTTCAAGGTCAACTCAAAAAGCATACCTAGAAAATGGAGAAGGCTGTTTGTCAGTAGTAGAAGAGCATAAAGGACATGTTGTTAGAAATGCAAGGATTACTGTAGAAGGATATGATTTTTTAAGAGATGAATATATAACAATTAGAGCAAGAGGTTACCTTGCGATTGTTTTACAACATGAACTAGACCATTTTGAAGGTATATTATTTTATGATTATATTGACAAAAATGATCCATTTAAAGAAATAGAAAATGCATTAGTGATTTAAAGAGAGGTTTTTTATGAAGGAAAATACAAAAACTACTAAAGGTAGAACAAAGAAAAATAAAAATGAAATAGTTGAAATGCCTATTGAGTATCAACTTGACAGAAAAAAAGACACTATGGTCTATGCCTTAGGTGGACTTGGTGAAGTTGGAAAAAACATGTATTGTATTGAACATGAAGACGAAATAATCGTTGTGGATATTGGGGTTTTATTCCCTGAAGAAGGACTACTTGGAGTTGATTATGTAATTCCTGACTTTTCATATCTACAAAAAAATCAAGCAAGAATTAAAGCAGTTATTATTACTCATGGTCATGAAGATCATATAGGCGCAATACCATTTTTTATACAAAAAGTTAAAATTAATGAAATATATGCACCAAAATTTGCGATTGCTTTAATAAATAAAAAATTAGAAGAAAGAAGATTAAACAAATCAATCAAATTAAAAGAAATTAATCACGATAGTAGAATACATACAAAACATTTTGACATTGGTTTTTTTAACACTACACACTCAATTCCTGATAGTTTAGGAGTTCTTATAAATAGCCCTAATGGAAGAATTGTTCATACAGGAGATTTTAAATTTGATTTAACTCCAATTGGAAATAATTCAGATTACCAAAAAATGGCATATATTGGACAAATTGGTGTTTCACTACTTTTAAGTGATTCAACAAACTCTGGAGTTGCTGGATTTTCACTTTCTGAGAAAAAAGTAGCCTCTGTAATTAAAGAGCAAATGAGAAAGACACCTGGAAGATTGCTTGTATCAACTTTTGCATCAAATGTTTTAAGAGTTAATCAAATATTAGAAGCTGCAGTAGCATGTGGAAGAAAAGTTGCCGTATTTGGTCGTTCTATGGAAAATGTGGTAGAAATAGCTAGAAAACAAAAAGTAATAAACATTCCAGAAAGTAGTTTTATTGGAGCTAATGAGTTAAATACATTACCTGCCAATAAAATATGTATAGTATGTACTGGTTCTCAAGGTGAACCAATGGCTGCATTAAGTAGAATTGCAAATGGTACACATAGGTTTATAAAAATAATACCTGGTGATACTGTAATATTCTCATCTAATCCAATTCCAGGAAATGACATGAGCGTATCTGCAGTTGTAAATCAACTCACAAGAGTTGGTGCAAATGTGGTAGTAAATTCTCCACTAACTTCACTTCATACAACTGGACATGCTACACAAGAAGAACAAAAACTAATGTTGCAGTTAATTAAACCTGTTAGCTTTATGCCTATACATGGTGAATATAAGATGTTAAAACAACACATTGATACTGCCGTTGAAACAGGTGTTAAAAGAGAGAATTGTTTTATATGCGCTAATGGAGATGTAGTTGCACTTAGAGATGGAATTGCATTCCATGCAAAAGAAAGAATTCAAACAGATGATATATATGTTGACGGAAATGATATTTCTGGATTATCTACATCTGTTATTAAAGATAGACAACTTCTTGCGGATAATGGAATGGTTGCAGTTATTGTTGCTATAAACTCAAAATATAATAAAATTTTATGCAAACCATCAATTGTTTCTAGAGGATTTGTATTTATTAAAGAATCTCAAACTTTATTAAAAGAAGCTGAACTTATTGTTTATGAAGCATTAAAAGAAAAAATGTTACAAAAAACTACATTTGGTGAACTTAAAAATTGTATAAAATCATCATTAGAACCATTTTTATTCCAAAAAACAAATAGAAACCCAATTGTAATTCCTGTAATTTTAAACTCAAAATCTGCAATGCAACAAAATCAAGAAAAACCAAAGCCAAAAAGAACTACAAAAGAAGCATAAAACATTTGTAAATATGCATATATATGCTATAATATCATTATTAAATGATAATTATTATCAATAAGGAGGAAATATGAACTTACAAAAAGAATTTAATACTTACTTAGCTAATTTAGCTGTTATGACTTTCAAATTACATAACCTACATTGGAATGTTGAAGGTTTACAATTTACATCTATTCACAACTTTACAGAAGATATGTATGATAAAACATTTGAATATCTTGATGAAATTGCTGAAATTCAAAAAATTTATGGAGTTACACCTGACTCTAAACTATCAGACTATTTAAATAATGCGACTATTAAAGAAGTAGATGCAAAAAAATTTACACCAAAAGAAGCACTTGAAATTATGTTAGAAGATGTTAAATCTCTATGTGATGAAGCAACTTATTTAAGAAATGAATGTGACAAACTTGGTTGGTTTACATCAGCTTCACTTCTAGAAGGTCATATTGAATATTACAGCAAACAACTTTGGTTTATTAAAGCTACATTAGGATAAATAAAAATGTTTATAGCAATTAAAGCTATAAACATTTTTTTATTTACCATATAGTTCTTTTATTAATTTATTTGTATTGGAGATTTCTTTATTTATCTCTATCTTTTTATTTGAATCAGAAAGTTTAGAATATATATTTTCCAATTTTTTTAATCTATATTCTAAGAATTCCAAAAACTCTTTACTTTTTTCTTTTAATAAAATACATCCATAGTTTATTTCAAATTCACTTAAACTTTTAGAATAATTTGTATTAAATTCAATTATTGTATAAAAATGATTACCAACTTTAACAATCTTCTCATTTTTAATTGTAAAATTATTATCACTAATCCACTTACGAAAAAGACTTACATCATTATTTACTTGAACAATTATTTGTTTAAATTTATTCAATCTTTCTTTTGCATTTTCAAGAATTTCCTTTGCACTATAAAAACCCATACCTGCAATAACTACAACATCAACTTCTTTATCTAAACTATTTAATCCATCACTTTTTATTGTTTTAATATTTTCAATTAAACCATGTTTTTTTATATTTTCATGTGCGTTTTTCAAAGGTCCTTCATTAATATCACATGCATAAACAGTTTTACACTTACCATTACTGACAAGTTCAATTGGTAAAAAGGCATGGTCAGTACCTATATCAGCTACTATCATGCCCTCATTAATTAAATTGTATATAGTTTGCAATCTTAAATTCAACATTTAGTTTCTATCCAAAAAATCTCTTAATCTTTTTGAACGTGATGGATGTTTAAGTTTTCTAAGTGCTTTAGCTTCAATTTGTCTAATTCTTTCTCTTGTTACATTAAATTCTTTACCAACTTCTTCTAAAGTTCTTGTTTTGCCATCATATAGTCCAAATCTAAGTCTTAAAACCTTTTCTTCTCTTTCAGTTAATCCTTCTAAAACCATATTTATTTCATCTTTTAATAATTGATCATTTGCGTATTGATCTGGACTCATTGCATCTTTATCTTCAATAAAATCACCCAAATGTGAATCATCTTCTTCACCTATCGGTGTTTCTAATGATACAGGTTCTAATGCTATTTTTTGAATTTCTCTAACTTTTTCAGGAGTTATTCCTTCCATTTTAGCTGCAATTTCTTCTGCACTTGGATCTCTTCCTAATTCTTGTACTAATTGTCTTTGAATTCTTGTAAGCTTGTTTATTGTTTCAACCATATGTACAGGAATTCTTATAGTTCTTGCTTGATCTGCAATTGCACGAGTAATTGCTTGTCTTATCCACCATGTTGCATAAGTACTAAATTTAAAACCTTTAGTATAATCAAATTTCTCAACAGCTTTTACAAGCCCCATATTACCTTCTTGGATCAAATCTAAAAATAACATTCCTCTTCCAACATACTTTTTTGCAATAGATACGACAAGTCTTAAATTACTTGAAATAAGAATATTTTTTGCTTCCTCATCGCCCTCTTCTATTCTTTTGGCAATATCTAGCTCATCATCTGCTTTTAAAAGAGGTACATGACCAATTTCTTTCAAGTACATTTTAACTGCATCATTAATTCTTGAGTTATTATTTGATGAAATAGCATCTTTGTAAGGTTTTTTATTAAAAACATCTTCATCTTCATCAAAAGAATCTTCGTCTTTACTTAGGTCAATATCAGAATCAATATCTTCTACATCAACATCTTCTTCAATATCTTCTTCAATTAAATCAACCGAAATTTCTTCTTCAATATCACTTTCATTTAAAATATCAATTCCAACACTATTAAACCAATCATAAAGTTCATCAACATCATTATCACTTAAATCTAAATGTTCAACAGCTTTTAAAACATCATTTTGATAAATATCTTTATTGTCTTTATTTTGTTTTAAAAAATTTTCTTTCACATCTTCTAAAGTTAAAATCTGTCCTTTAACACCTTTTGTTTTAGCCATTATTGTACCTCCTAAGTTCAATAAGATTTTCTCTATATTTTAACATAAGTTTCAATTTATTGTCATTATCTAACTCTTTTTGTATTAACTGACGCAACTTTTCAGTTTCATCCTCTAATATCCATTTTTTTATTCTATTTATATATCCTTTAAAACCTTCTTTATTAAATTCAATAGAATAATTTACATCAGTAGATATATCTAACAAAATTTGTTTTTGAATATCATTATCTATCATATCCAACAAATTAGAAATTTTCAAAGTTTTATTTCGTCTATATTCATCAATTATCATCATTGCGATTATTTGGCAATCATCATCAACTAAAAACCCTAAATCACTAATAAACATTTCTATTGCTTCATTGCTAGATAGCATATTCGATATAATAAATCTTTCTGCGGCTTTTCTACCTTCAAGAGCATTTTTAACTATAAGTTTATTTCTTTCTTTAGTTTTTTCAATTTTTTTAAGTGGTAAATCATTTATTTTAAATCCAGTTATTTGACTTAATTTATGAGTAAAATTTTGTTTATCAAATTCATCATTGCTTTCATTAATTTCTTCCATAACTTTATTTACAAATTCTTTTTTTTCACTATAAATTTCAATATTATATTTTTCCATATAATAATCAAAACAAAATTCAAGCCATGTCAGTTCTTTACTTAATAAATTAATCAAAGCATCTTTACCTTGTTTATTTATTATTTCATCTGGATCATATGTTGTTTTATTATCAACAATCCTTACATCAAAATTATTTTTTATGGCAAGTTTTGCAGCTTTAAAGTTAGCATTTTTTCCAGCTGTATCACCATCATAACAAAACACAAGTGTATTAGATAATTTTCTCATTTCATTTAATTGATTCTGTGTACATGCAGTCCCTAATGTTGCAATAACATTATTTATACCAGCTCTTGCAAATGCAATAACATCTAAAACACCTTCAACAATAATAACTTTATTTTTTCTTTTTGATTCTTCTTTTGCTCTATGAAAATTATAAATTACATTACCCTTTGTATATAAATCAGTTTCATTAGTATTTATATATTTTGCAACATTTTCATCTAAACTTCGTGCAGTAAACCCTATAGGATTTCCAAAAATATCATGAATGGGAAATGTAATCCTTTTAGTAAAAACATCGTGAATACCACTTTCACTGTTTCTAGCAACATTAACCTTAATTAAATCAATATCTTTATATCCCTTTGCATTTAAAAATCTATATAAAACATCGTTATTATCATTATATCCTATATCAAATCTATCAATAAGTTCATTATCTATACCCCTGTTTTGTAAATATGCTTTTATAAGTGTTGAGGATGACGAGTTTAAACTATATTTTAAAAATTTAACCGATTCATTTAATATTTTATGATAATTATCTTTTAGTGGATCTTTTGGTTTTTCATAACTATCAAGATTAATTGTAATATTATACCCACTTATTTCTGCAACTTTTTTTACAGATTCAATAAAACTACAATTTTCATAATTTTGAACAAATGTAAAAACATTTCCTCCTGCATTACAAGAAAAACACTTGTATATTTGTTTATCAGTTGAAATGTTCATTGATGGATCATGATCATCATGAAAAGGACATACTGCCTTAAAATTCCTTCCACTTTTAACAACAGGAATATAATGCCCTATGACCTCTACAATATCTGCACTATTACGAATGCTATTTAGTTCATCATCGCTTAAGCGCATAATACCTCCATTCTAATATTTTATTGCGTTATTTATTAATTCCTTAAGTTTTGAGATTTCAACTCTTGTCTGTGTCATGCTATCTCTTTCTCTAATAGTTACACAATTATCATTCAATGTTTCAGGATCAACTGTAATGCAAAATGGAGTACCAATAGCATCTTGTCTTCTATATCTTTTACCAATACTTCCTGCTTCATCATAATCAACATTGAACTCTTTCGATAATTCAGCAAATATTTCTTTAGCTTTAAATCCCAAATCTTTTCTTAAAGGGAAAATTGCAGCTTTAACTGGTGCAAGTTGTGGAGAAAATCTCATCACAATTCTTGCATCATTGTTTTCCAAAACTTCTTCATCATATGCTTCACAAAAGAACATTAAAAATAATCTTTCAACTCCAACAGCTGGTTCAACACAATAAGGAACAAACTTTTCATTTGTATGTGGATCAAGATATTCCATATTAACTTTTGAATGTTCCATATGTTGTTTTAAATCGTAATCAGTTCTATCTGCAATACCCCATAATTCACCCCAACCAAAAGGAAAGTTATATTCTATATCACAAGTTCCAACTGAATAAAAACTTAATTCTTCTTTAGAATGCTCTCTAAAACGTAAATTTTCTTTTTTATTATTATTTAAAGAAAGAATCCATTTCATACAAAAATCTTTCCAATATTCATACCATTCTAAATCTGTGCCAGGTTTACAAAAAAATTCCATTTCCATTTGTTCAAATTCTCTTGTTCTAAAAATAAAATTCCCAGGAGTAATTTCATTTCTAAATGACTTACCTATTTGTCCAATTCCAAAAGGAAGTTTTTTTCTGTATGTTCTTTGAATACTCTTAAAATTCACAAACATTCCTTGTGCAGTTTCAGGTCTTAAATATACAGTATTTTTTGCATCCTCAAGTACACCTTGGAAAGTTTTAAACATTAAATTAAATCTTCTTATATCAGTAAAATCATGACTTCCACAATCTGGACATGCGATATGATTTTCTCTAATATAATTCATCATTTCTTCATTTGTAAATCCTTCAGGATTTACACTCCCCTTAGAAAAGTCTTCTATTAAATGGTCTGCCCTGTGTCTTGTTTTACATTGTTTACAGTCCATAAGTGGATCACTAAAACCAGCTAAGTGACCACTAGCTTTCCACACATCAGGATTCATTAAGATTGCCGCTTGAAGTCCTACATTATTTGGATCTTCTTGAATGAATTTTTTCCACCATGCATTTTTAATATTATTTTTAAGTTCTACCCCAAGAGGTCCAAAATCCCATGTGTTACTCAATCCACCATAAATTTCAGAACCTTGGAATACAAAACCAGATTCTTTCGCATGACTCACTATCTTCTCAAAAGTTTTTTCCATAGAAATCTCCCTTAACTA
Source organism: Erysipelotrichaceae bacterium (assembly GCA_022772735.1). Taxonomy (GTDB): domain Bacteria; phylum Bacillota_I; class Bacilli_A; order Erysipelotrichales; family Erysipelotrichaceae; genus UBA9076. The sequence continues at coordinate 79,218 of JALEZD010000023.1, read as the reverse complement.
AATTAATAATATATCATATTTAATATATATCAACAATATAGTCATATCTAAATAATGTTTTTTAAAAAATCATATGTTTTAAGTTTTAAACCTGTATGATGTAAATAAAAATCCAAAAGAACAAATAAATCTTTTTTATCAAAAATACTCAATTTTATAAATTCATCATAATTTGAATAGTTAACCTTGTTTAATATTCTAAAATTCCTTAAATGAGCTTCATCTAAATCTTTATATGTAGAAGTTTTATTTATACAATTTGAACAAACAAAACCACCATCTATTATTGAAATACCCACAACTTTTTTATTATCATCAAATACACAGCCATCAACATTAGGTTTTAATCCTACATTTTCTAAAAACATTGATATAAAAAAACACATTACATTTAATGAATTGTCTTTATCATTTAACTTATCAAGACAAAAATCAAGTAACTTATAAATATTTAAACTTAAATCTTCATCATCAATAATAAATGTATCAACAATTTGACACATCAAACTAGCATACGACATATCAATTAAATCTTTAGAAATATTTTTTCTATTTTTAATTATTTTACAATTTTTTAGATTAAATATTGTTTTATTTTCATCAAAATTAAAAATAAATTCTGATGTTAAAAAAGGCATAACACCCATAGCATTTTTACTAGTGATTTTTTTTACACCTTTACATATTAAAGATATTTTTTTACCATTATCTAAAAGTGTTGTAACAATCATATCATTTTCACGATAATCAGTTTGTTTAATAATTATACCTTTTATTCTATCTTCCATTTTTATTCCTCAACATCAATTTGAATAAATCCAAGTTGTTGAAGTTTACTCTTTCTATTTCTCCAATCCTTTTCAACTCTAACAAAAAGCTCTAAGTATATATTTTCCCCAAGTATTCCTTCTATATCACTTCTTGCGGATATACCAACTTTTTTTATCATACTTCCTGCTTTACCGATTATTATTCCTTTTTGACTATCTCTTTCAACCAAAATCATTGCATTAATTAAAAGTTTTCCTTTTTTTCTTCCCATACGTTCTATTACTACTGCAACACTATGGGGAATTTCTTCTTCGGTCAATTCTAAAATTTTTTCTCTGATTATTTCTGAAATAATAAATTGTTCTGGGTAATCACAAATTTGATCATCAGGATAATATTTTATTCCATCTTCCATATATTTTTTACTTGTTTCAATCAAATCATCTAAATTTTCATTAGTATAAGCACTAATTGGAATTATCTCTGCAAAATCATGTTTTGAATTATATTCTGTAATAATTTTAAATAAGTTCTCTTTATTAATTAAATCAATTTTATTTAAAATCAAAAAAGTTGGAACTTTATATCTTTTTATTGCCTCTAAAATAAATTCATCACCTTTTCCAAATTCAGCACTAACATCAACTATTAGATAAATTAAATCTACACCTTTTGCAGCATTAAAAGCTTCTTTGTTCATCATGCTTCCTAACTCATGATGAGGCTTATGAATACCTGGAGTATCAATAAAAATAAGCTGTGAATTTTCATCAGTTCTTATCCCTCTAATTTGATTTCTCGTTGTTTGAGCTTTATTAGAAATAATAGCTATTTTTGATTTTATTAATGCATTAATAAGTGTACTCTTACCAGCATTTGGTCTACCAACTAATGCAATAAATCCAGATTTCATTATTTTAAATCCTCACTAGAAAAACTAAAAGGTAAAATTTCATTCATATTAGTCAACTTTACTTCATTTTTATTAGCTAAAATTATTAAAGTATCACCATTTAACAATTCACTTAAAACTTGTCTACATATACCACAAGGATATCCTAATGTATTCCCACTTGTAACAATAGTAATAACTTCTATATCATCTTTTCTTATTCCGTTACTATAAGCATTAAAAATCGCACTTCTTTCACCACAATTTGTAGCACCATAAGAAGCATTTTCAATATTTACACCATAAAATTTTCTTCCATCTTTACTTAATACAATCGAACCAACCTTGTAGTTTGAATATGGTGCATATGCATTTTCCATAACCTTAAATGTTTCGTTTATTAAATCTTGATATTTCATATTCTTCTCCTTTTTAAATATATTTTATAAAAATAGCTATACCAACAATTAAAGAAGTTATTGAGGAAAAAAGCACTGCAGCAGCCCCCATATCTTTAATTTTTTTTACTTTTTCATTATACCCTGTTGTATACATATTACACAATTCTTCAATACAAGTATTTAATATTTCACAAGTTATTACCATACAAATACAAAACAATACAATAATAAAATCATACATTTTTATCTTTAATATAATAGATATTAAAACAGCTAAAAAACCTAAAACAAATTGAATAAAAACACTTTTGTCTTTAAAGGCTGTATACAATCCATAAAATGCAACTTTAAATTTATTAATCATCTTTTTACTATTGGCTCCAAAATTTCATCTTGTAATTCAAACATAACTTTTTCATCATCAATATTCATATGATCATATCCTAAAGCATGTAAAAGACCATGAACAAATAAGAAACAAAATTCTCTTCTAATTGAGTGTTCATATTGTAAGGCTTGTAAGTATACATAATCAATATTTATATATATATCACCTAAATCATATTCTTCTTCATACATATAACTTTCGCCCTCTTGCATTGCAAAAGTAATCACATCAGTTGGTTTATCTATATTTCTATATTCCCTGTTAATATTTTGAATATATTTAGATTTAACTAAAATTACCGATAAATCATAATCTTTTTTTATTTGTAATTTTTCTAATGTTTTTTTATAAATTAAAGATAAATCATCATAAAACTGCTTAAATGTAACATCTTTACTCTTATTAACAATTCTAATTCCCATTTAATACTCCCTAAGTTTAAAGTTTACACTAATTATATCATTTATATATAAAATCAATGAATTAATATTAAAAATTTAAAAATATATTTATTTCTCACTATTGAAATTAAAACCCCTATTTATATATAATATTTTATGGTCAAAGAAAGGTAATTTTTATAATGACACTAAATTCAATAAGTTGGAACATGATTGCTGGTGGTTTTGGAATGTTTCTATTTGGCATCAAGTTTATGGGTGATGGATTAAAGGCAATTGCCGGTGATAAACTAAGAGACTATATAGATAAATATACTTCTAATCCGCTACTTGCAGTATTTATCGGTGCTATAATCACAATAGCAATCCAATCTTCATCTGCATCCACTGCAATAACAATTGGACTTGTAAGAGCTGGTTTAATGACTCTTGAACAATCTGCTGCAATAGTCATGGGAGCAAATATTGGTACAACAGTTACTTCATTTTTAATTGGGTTAAATATTGATGCATATGCACTTTATTTTGTGGCAATTGGTTCACTTGTAATATGTTTCTCTAAAAGAAAAAAACAAAGATATATTGGAGAAATAATTTTTGGTTTTGGTGTGATATTTTATGGTTTAAGTATAATGGGAGATGCCTTAAAAGCTTTAAAAGATTTACCAGAATTTGATGAAATCGCAAGAAGTATGACAGTAAATCCATTTTTAGGTTTAATTGCAGGAACAATTATTACTGGTATAATTCAAGGTTCTGCAGCAGCAATTGGTGTTGTACAAAAAATATATGAAGCTGGTGGTATAGATTTTATCGCAGTAATTCCATTTGTATATGGAGCAAATATTGGTACAACAGTTACAGGTGTTTTAGCAGCTTTAGGTGGAAGTTTTTCTGCGAAGAGAACCGCAGGAATACATATATTGTTTAATGTGATTGGTACAGTTATTGGGATGTTGATTTTACAACCTTTATCAAATTCAATTATGTGGTTATCTAACAATTATGATATAAGCCCAATGTTACAGATTGCATTAGTTCATATATTCTTCAATGTAGTTGCAACTATTATTTGCTTCCCAATGTTAAAAACAATGTGTAATTTTATTAGAAAAGTTTTCCCTGGTGAAGAATCGGTAAAAATGGAAGTTAAGATTGATGACTTAAATACAGACTTAGCAAATACACTTCCTGGAGCTGCACTTAATATTTCTGATAATGCAATATCACAAATGGCTGCAGCAGTAGAAAATACAGTAAAAGAAACCCATTCATATTTAAGCAATAAAGGAACAAGTGAAGATAAGGATATAATTTCTCAATCTGAAACTTTAATTAATAATTTCGATAAAAAAATTACTAACTACTTAATGGATATAGCAAATGAGGTTGTAACAGAGACTGATACAGTTTCACTAAATTTACAATTACAAATCGTAAAAAACCTTGAAAGAATTGGTGACTTGTCAATGAATGTTACAGAGTTTATTGATATGGTATATGATGATAGAGGTGATTTTAGTGGTGAAGCTAAAGTTGCTATTGATAAAATGTTTAATTTAATTTATCAAATGCTAAATAAAGCAATGGCAGTATATTCAACAAAAGATGTTGAAATATATAAATCATTACAAGAAGATGAAACAAAAATGGATAGATTAGAATTTAAAGCACGTGAATCACACTTTAAAAGAATGGCAAATAAAGAGTGCGTACATTCAGTTGCAAGCTCTGTTTACTGCGATATATTAAGTAACCTTGAAAGAATGGCAGACCATTGTGTAAACATTGCAAGAAGTACATTAGAGGGTGAACATAGAATAAATATTAAAAAAGCAGAAATTATATAATCTGCTTTTTATTTTCTCCATCATGTTTAGATTTTTGGTAAGATTCTATTATTTTTTGTACTAGTGGATGTCTAACAACATCATCACTTGTTAAATGCAATACTTTGATCTCATCTATATCACTTAAAACATATCCCGCTTCTATTAGTCCTGATTTGCTTCCTTTATTTAAATCAATTTGTGTTATATCTCCCGTGATAACCATCTTTGAATTAAATCCTAATCTTGTTAAAAACATCTTCATTTGGCTAGTTGTTGTATTTTGTGCTTCATCTAATATAACAAATGCATCTTCTAATGTTCTACCTCTCATATATGCAAGTGGCGCAATTTCAATAACGTTTTTTTCTATTAACTTATCGGTTTGTTCTACACCTAACATATCATGTAATGCATCATATAGTGGAGTTAAATATGGATCAACCTTTTCTTTTAAATCGCCTGGTAAAAATCCCAAACTTTCCCCTGCTTCTACAGCTGGTCTAGTAAGTACAATTCTTTTAATATCACCTTTTTTCAACATTGAAACAGCTTCTATAACAGCTAAATATGTTTTTCCTGTTCCTGCTGGACCAATGGCTAAAACTATATCATACTTTTCAATTGCATTTACAAATTCTAGTTGACCTTTTGTTTTAGGTGAAATAATTTTCCCTGTTAAAGTTTTACCAATAACTTTTTTATACAAATTATCAAAATCAACTTTTTCACTTTTACTTACCAGTCTATATGCATACAAAACATCTCTTTCACTTACCGCTTGATTTTTCTTAACAACTTCATAAAGAGCCATCAATACTTCTTCAATTTGATGAGCAACATCATTATCTACATCATTTATTATAAATTCATTATTTCTAAACGAAATTATTTTACCAAAACACTCAGATAGAATATTCAAATTTTTATCGTGTAATCCAATTAAATCTAAAGCTTGTTTATCATTTAATTCTGGAAAACTAATTACTTTATTTGTACTCAAAATAAATCCTCCCTAATATGAATATTATATAGAAAACAAAGAATTTTTAAAACTGAAATTGTTAAATTTAATTTTATTTAAAAATGCAATAGAATTTTTATTATTTTTTTAGGTATAATAATATTAACTAAGGAGATATACAAATGAATGAAATTTTAAAAAGGTATAATATTTTAAATTTTAAATGTAAAGAGTTTGGAAATGGTTATATAAATGACACTTATAAAGTTGAAACAGAAAATGGAACATATTTATTACAAAGAATAAACCATGAGATATTCAAAAATCCTGAACAGTTGATGAAAAACTTCAGAAAAATATGTGATTATTTAAAAAATATAGTTTCAAAAGAAAATGGTAATGTAGACAGAGAAACACTAACAATAATAAAAGATTCAAAAGGAAATGACTTTGTAGAATTAAATGGAAATTATTATAGATTATTAAAATTTATTGATAATTCATTTTCATATGATGTTATTGAAAATAGTAAACAATTTTACTTAACTGGATTAGCATTTGGAAAATTTCAAAAGCAACTAAAAGATTTTCCAGTTGAAGAACTTTATGAAACTATAAAAAATTTTCATCATACACCTACACGATTCCAAACATTTTTAAAAGCAATAGAAGAAAATAAAAGCAATAGAAAACATTTAGTTGAGGATGAAATAAAATTTATACTCGATAGAAAAGATGAAGTACATTATCTAGTAAATCTTCTTGAAAATAAAAAAATAAAATTAACAGTGACACATAATGACACAAAATTAAGTAATATTTTAATAGATAAAGAAACATTAAATCCATTATGTATTGTAGATTTAGATACAATTATGCCAGGTGTTGTTGCGTATGATTTTGGAGATGCAATACGAAGTGGTGCTTGTTTTAGTTTAGAAGATGAAACTGATTTATCTAAAGTTTATATTGATTTAGATTTATATGAAAATTTCACTAAAGGTTTTTTAGAAGGATTAGATAATAGTTTGTCAAATGATGAAATTGACTCATTAATTTGGGGTGGCAAAATAATTACTTTTGAACAAGCAATTAGATTTTTAACAGATTATTTAGATGGAGATTTATATTATAAAACAAAATATCCAAACCATAACTTAGATAGAGCAAGAACACAACTAAAGCTTGTTAAAGATACTGAAGAAAAATGGGACAGTTTAAAATCAATATTTGAAAAATATAAAAAATGCATATAATCATAAATGCATTTTTTTAGTGTTGTTTTAACAATAATGTCGCAACTTCAATCATTTGAATGTACATATCATAACTTTTACCAATTAGATTATATACAGCATCTTCACTTAAAACACCTCTTTTAATGTTTTTATACAAATCTGTCGTATTATCTAAATCAACATCTTTAATGTATTCTTCACTTCCGTAATATTGTTTTAATTCATTGTAATTTTTTTGATTCTCTTTTAATCTATCTAATACTTTTTCTAAATCATTTAAAATTTTTTCAGTTTCATCTAATATGTTTTCAAACTTAATAATTCTTTTTTCCATAAAAATACCTCCTATCTTAAATATAACAAAAAAGAAGCATAAGCTTCTTTTATTTTGAACGTCTAGCTTTACGAGCAGCTTCGGATTTCAATTTACGACGAACGCCCGGTTTTACATAAAACTCTCTTTTGCGAGCCTCAGCAAGGGTTCCGTTGCGAGATACTTGGCGTTTAAAACGACGTAATGCATCATCTAAACCTTCGTTCTCTTTTAATACAACTCTTGGCATTTACTAACCTCCCTTCTGATGCAAGCATAAATATAATATCAAATTGCCCTATAAATTGCAAGAACTAGTAACCAGAAGATACAGTTTTATTACTCATTAATAAAACCCCACTGCTTGTTCCAATTCTATCAGCACCACATTCAATCATATCAACCATATCTTGATATGACTTAACTCCTCCTGCAGCCTTAACCTTTAAAATTCCTTTTGAAGCTTCTTTTAAAAGTTTAACATCTTCCTTTGTTGCACCTGAAGTACTAAAACCAGTAGAAGTTTTAACAAAGTCTGCCTTAGCAGCAATAATCGCTTCACAAGCTCTAACTTTTTCTTCATCACTTAATAAACAAGTTTCTATAATAACCTTTAAAACTTTATCCTTAACTGCTTCTTTTACCTTTTTAATATCATTAACTACATATTCAAAATCATTATCTTTTAATTTACCAATATTTAAAACCATATCAATTTCATCAGCACCTTCGGCTACAGCATTTTTTGCTTCAAAAGCTTTAGCTTCTGTAGTCATTGCTCCTAAAGGAAAACCAATTACTGTACATACTCCTACATTAGAATTCTTTAATAAATTTTTACAATAAGATATCCAACATGGATTTACACATACAGTTTTAAAATCAAATTCTTTTGCTTCTGAACATAATTTTTCAAGCATTTCTCGTGTTGCATTTTGTTTTAATAATGTGTGGTCAATATACTTATTCATTAATTATTTCCTCCATACTATTTAACCTATTTTTAATAACTTCTCTAGCAATCCTATCATCACCCATGTAATATTCACTACCAAATTCTCTGTAAATAAATTGCTCATCACCTTTACCAAGTAATAAAATAGTGTCATTTTCTTCTGCAAGCTCAATAGCTTGTGATATGGCATAATATCTATCTTCTATTATTATATAATTTGTTTTAGATATACCACTAGCAATTTCACAAGCTATATCATGAATTGATTCATTTCTAGGATCATCTTCAGTCAATATAATCATATCACAATATTTATCAGCAATTTCACCAAATATTTTTCTTTTCTTAACATCTCTTTTTCCAGCAGAACCAAAAACCGAGATAATTCTATTTCCTTTTGGAGTTATTTTAGTAGCATATTCACAAACTTTTGTTATTCCATCTGGAGTATGCGCAAAATCCACTATAACATTAAAATTTTGTCCAACATCAATTCTTTCCATTCTACCTTCAATTTGTTTTATTTTTGTTAATTTAGGTAATAATTCAACAATATCAACACCTTGAGTATGTAAAGCAGCAATAGCAGCTAAAAGATTATATATATTAAACATTGCAACCAAATTAGTTTCTACTTTATACTCTTCATCAAAACATCTAAGAGTAAATATTGTTTTATCTTTTAATATTTGTATATTTGTAGCTTGATAATCTGCTTTGTTATTTATTCCATAAGTACAAACTTTACTCAAAGTATTACTTACAATATCTAGTCCATATGGATCATCTACATTAGTTATAACAATGCCACTTGGTTTCATATTATCAAAGAAAAGTTTTTTTGATTGAAAGTAATTTTCCATTGTACCATGATAATCCAAATGGTCATGGGTTAAGTTTGTAAAAATCCCAATATCAAAATCAATTGAGTTTACTCGTCCTTGCTCAATACCTATACTGCTTACTTCTAATGCACAAGCCTTTACACCCGCATTAACCATATCTCTTAAAATGCCATGTAAATCATCAATTTCAGGTGTTGTAAGCATTGGAGGTAATTTAACATTTCCATATTCTATTGAAATCGTACCAATATAACCAGTTAAATTTATATCATTATATAAATTTTTAATTAGTGTTGTAACAGAACTTTTTCCATTTGTACCAGTAACCCCAAACATTTTTAATTTTTTACTTGGAAATCCATAAAATGCATTTGCAACACTATTATAAGCTTGAGTTACATTTTTCACTTTAACATATGTAACATTTGGATCAGTTTTATCAATCATTTCACTATGTACGATTACAATAGCACCATTTTCAATAGCTTGACTAATAAATCTGTGTCCATCAAACATCATTCCTTTCATACAAAAGAAAATAGAATTTGGTCTTTTTTTCCTACTATCAGACATTAAACTTTTTATCTCAATATCTGGAGCATTTTGAAATAATGTACTTAATCTAACCATTTTATCACCTCTTTGTCGCAAATAACTCAAAGTCTTTTAAATAACTACCAACTACTTCGACACTTTCATGTCGGTTAAAATTTCCTTCTACATATACAGGAATATATTCTCCACTATGCCCAAATGCATAACCATCGAATACTCTTTCTATTAATATATGCATGTGTTTTCCAATAAACTTAGCTTTATAGGCATAAAGTAATTTATTAGAAAGTTCATTTATGATTCTAACTCTTTCTTTTTTTGTATGATTTTGATTTACTTCTTTATATTTTGAAGCAATTGTTCCTGTTTTTGAAGAAAAAGGAAAAACATGTATAAAAGATAATTCACATTCATTTAAAAACTGAATAGTTTCATTAAAATATTCTTCTGTTTCACCAGGAAAACCAACAATTAAATCAGTGCTTATTGATATATCAGGAATAAATTTTCTAATATAATCAATTCTGTCTTTAAAATCTTTTTTTGTATATGGTCTATGCATTCTTTTTAAAATATCATCACTTCCTGATTGTAATGGAATGTGTAGATGTTTTGCGACTTTGTTTTCGCTTTTAATTAAATCAATCAAATCATCACTAACTTCGGTAATTTCAATAGAAGAAATTCTAAGTCTTTCTAAATTAGGACAGATTTTTAATATTTCTTTCATTAAGTCTGTTAAAGTTTTGTTATCAGATTCATATCTTCCTGTATGTATACCTGATAAAACAATTTCTTTATGGTTAAGTGATATTGCCTTTGCCATATCCAAAACACTTTCAAACTTCATACTTCTTTCTTTACCTCTTGCATATGGAATTATGCAAAAACTACAAAACTGATTACATCCATCTTGTATTTTTAAATAAGCACGAACTTGTTTATCATATTTAGTTACACCAAGATTTTCAAATTCAACATCATCATTTCTTACATCATCAACTTTGATAATTCTACTATTTCCATTTATTGCATCTTTGATGTAATCTGGTAGTTTATTTTTATGACTTGAACCAACTAAAATATTTATATTCTCATTTTCATTTAATTCTGATGGTTTTATTTGAACATAACATCCTACAACACTAATAATCGCATCTTTATTTTGTCTTATTGCTTGATTAACTTTTTGTCTACTTTTACTTGAGGCAGTGTTTGTTACTGCACAAGTGAATATAACATATATATCCGCAACTTCATCAAAACTAACTTCTTGATAACCTTCATTTCTTAAAGATTCAGTAATACTCTGTGCTTCATAAGTATTTACTTTACACCCTAATGTACATACTGCAAATTTTTTCATATTACGCCTCATTTATTGCACTTATTAAACTTAATGCATACATACTTGCCGATTCAGCTCTAAGTATTCTTTTTCCTAAACCAACATTTAAAAAACCAATATCATTTAATTTTTTAATCTCAGACTCGCTAAATCCACCTTCACATCCAATAATAATTGTTACACTTTTGTTAGATTTTAAATAATTTAAAATATTGTTATTTTTATTAAAATCTAGCTCATATGCAACAAGATTTATCTCACTCATAAAATTTTTACAATCATCAATATTTATCAAATCGTTTACTAAAACTATACTCTCTCTTTTGCATTGTTTACATGCTTCAACAACAATTTTTTCCCATCTTTCTTTTTTATTTATGACAATATCTTTTTTTAAATTAACTCTTGAAGAATATAATGGGACAATCTGGCTAACACCAAATTCTGTAGCCTTTTGTAAAATTAAATCCCACTTATCTAATTTTATAAGCCCTTGAATTAAAGTTATTTTACAATTTAAATCTCGTTTATATTCATCAACTTCAAATACTACCGCAAATGGCTCTTTATTCAAATAATCAATTTTTGCTAAATACGCATCTTTTTCAAAAACAAGTCTAACAGTTTCCCCCTTGTTCATTCTTAATACATTTTTAATATGATGACTATCATCCTTGTCAAATAAATATTCATCATTTATATTTAATTTTTTACCAATATAAAATTGCTGCATAAATTCACCCATTACATTATACATTGTTATTTAATATATTAAAATTAAAAAAGCACATCTAATTGATGTGCAAAACTTTAAAAAATATTTATTATTCGTTTGGTAAAATAATATTCAAAATAATTCCAACAACAGCTGATAGTGCTGTACCACTAAGAGTCACAAAATTTCCAAGAGGTAAAATTGCTCCACCTATACCTATAACTAACATTGCACTAGCTATTATTAAATTTTTTTGTTTAGTAAAATCTACTTGATTATCGATAAGTACTCTTAATCCATTACTTGCGATAACTCCATATAATATTATACCCATACCACCTAAAACTGCATTAGGTATTGTTTGAATATATGCAGATACAATACTTAGACAAGATAATATTATTGCAATAACAGCAGCTCCACAAGTTACATAAACTGATGAAATTTTTGTCATACCTATAACACCTGTATTTTCCCCATATGTTGTATTGGCAGGTCCACCAAGCAAAGCACTCACTGATGTTGCAACCCCATCACCAATTAATGTTCTATCTAGTCCAGGATTTTTCAAAAAGTCTTTACCACATATTTTACCTAAAACTGTATGATCCCCAATATGCTCAGAGATTGTTACAATTGCAACTGGAAGAATTGCCATTGTTTCTGGACCAAAATACAAGTTAAAATTTTGTAGCCCAGCAATTTTTATAGGTAAAATAAATTCAGGTAAACTTAGGAAGTTTCCAGTTTCCATAACTTCCTTAACAGGTGTAAAATCTACAACATTTAATAATATCGCAGAAACATATCCAATCAATATACCGCATAAAAATGGAATTATTTTAAAAAATCCTTTTGCTTTAGTACTTATTAATGCAGTGGCAGTAAATGTTATTATTGCAACAATCATTGATTTATAATCCCCACCACTTATAAAGCCTGCGTTGCTTATTGCAGAACCTGCAAGTCCTAAACCAATTACAGCAATCATTGGTCCAATAACAATTGGAGGAAGAATTTTCTCAATCCAATTTTTCCCTGTAAATTTAATTGCTATTGCAACAATTACATAAATAATACCAACTAAAAATAACCCTGTTTGTGCTGCATCTCTACTTCCTGACATTGCTGCAACGGCAATATTAACTGCCCCTATATAAGCAAAACTACTTCCTAAATAAACAGGAACTTTAAATTTAGTAATAATCGCATAAATAAGTGTTCCAATCCCTGATGCAAAAAGTGCAGTTGAAATTGGATAACCTGTTAATATTGGAACTAAAACAGTTGCTCCAAACATCGCAAAAACATGTTGAAAACTTAGTAGTAACCATTGTGCTGGTTTTGGTTTGTCAGAAACGTCTAAAATCATTTCTACTCTATTTGACATACATTCCTCCCTTGCCCTAAAAAAAAGGGCCTCATGCAAAGGACCTTATTTAAAAAGACTTCGGAATTTATATACCCTTTTTGACCTCTCGTGTCAATTTAAAGGACCTCGCTACAAGGATTATACATAAAAACATATAAAATTACAATATTAATCTTCATTAACTTTTTTTAGAATTGTTATTTTAACTTCATTAACTTTTCTTTCATCAGCTTTAGTAACTAATATATCTAAGTTTTCATATTGGAATTTATCACCGGCTTTTGGAGATTCTTCAAATTGATGTCTTACCCATCCACTTAATGTAACATAATCAAAATCGTTGTCATCAATATCTAAATCAAATCTCTCAAAAACATCAGATAGTTCAACACTTCCATCAACTAAATATACCGTATCAGATATTTTTGTATAAAATTCTTTGACTGTATCATGTTCATCCCATATTTCACCAACAAGTTCTTCTAAAATATCTTCAAGGGTAATTATACCTGCTGTTCCTCCATATTCATCTAAAACTACTGCTAAATGTAATTTAGAATTTTGAAGTTGTCTTAAAAGTGTAGAAATTTTTATATGTGGGCTGGTATAAAGTGTGGATTTTATTATATTTTTAATATTAATTTTCTCTTTATTTTTGTATAAAAGACTATAAAAATCTTTTTCATGTATAACACCAATTATATTATCAATTGAATTTTCATAAACAGGTAATCTTGAAAATGCATTTAATCTAAATGTTTCTTCAATCTTATCAACATCCATATCCACACCAACCGCAACTAAGTCTACTCTTGGAGTTAAAATATCTCTAACATCCAAATCATTAAATTCTATTGCAGCAGTGATTAAATCACTTTCATGAGCTTCTAAATCCCCGTCATTTTCTGCCTCTTCAACCATTGTCATAAGTTCATCTGTGATATCAGAATCATCTTCATCATTTTTTATAAATTTATCTAAAACTATTTTTATTAATTTGAATAAAAAAGTAAATGGTGTAAGTAATGTAATTAAAACTTTTACAAAACCACTAAATTTAATCGCAATTACTTCTGGCATTTTTTTCGCAAGAGATTTAGGAGTAACTTCTCCAAAAACTAAAATAACAATTGTCATTACTATTGTTGAAATAGTTGGACCATTATCATTAAAAAATCTTGTAAAAAGTACTGTTGCGATTGTTGTCGCAACAATATTAACTATATTATTTCCAACTAGAATCGTACTTAAAAATTTATCAAAATCATCTAAAATATCTAAAGCTCTTTTTGCTTCTTTATTATCTTCAGATAAATTCTTCAATCTTATCCTATTTGCGCTTGAAAAAGCAGTTTCAATAGAACTAAACAAAGAAGATAAAAAAACTAAAATTATTAAAACTAAAATCATTGTATTATTATTCATTATATTCTCCCTCCATTTATACACTTTCAAAAATACTAATTACGTATAAATAAAAGGCGAAGCTGTCTTAGTCTAAATAGCACAAAAATATATTTACATAAATACATTAATACCCTAATTGGTATAGGCGACTCGTCCAAGACATTTCACTTCCTTTCAACATGTTGTAAATTATAGCATTAAAGAGTTTTACTTGCAAATTATTGATTTTAATTGTTTTAAGAAATCATCAATATCCTCTTTATTTGTTGCCCACGAAATAACAAATCTTATACAAACTTTATTATCATCAAGAAAACACCATTTTTCAAAATCACAAAATTCAGATAATTTTTCAACAAGATTTATATCAAATACTGGAAATATTTGATTGCTATATCTATCAACATACATTTTTACTTTTAATTTTTTTAGCTCTTGTTCAAAATAATTAGACATTTTATTTGCATGTTCACCAAGTTTAAAGTATAAATTGTTGCTAAAAAGTTCATCAAACTGTAACCCAAGTATAAAACCTTTTGCTAAAAGTCCTCCACCTTGTTTTATATTATGTCTAAAATTAACAGAATATTTTTTATTGTTAAAAACAACTGCTTCACCAAACATTGCTCCACATTTTGTTCCTCCAATATAATATATATCAACTAAATCATTCAAATCCTTAAAATCAATATCATTTTCTCTTGCATCAAATAAATAAGCTAATCTTGCACCATCTAAAAAAAGTGGAATTCTATACTTTTTACAAACTTTATGTATTTTATTCAATTCTTCTTTTTTGTAAATTGTTCCAAGTTCAGTTGGATTTGATAAATAAACCATTCCTGGTTTTACAATATGTTCTTTATTTGTTTGTATATGATATTCTTTTAAATACTCATCTAATTTTAAAACATCAATTTTCCCATCAATACCTTTTAACTCTAAAACCTTATGCCCGCTACTTTCAATTGCACCTGTTTCATGAGTTGCAATATGTCCACTTTTTACACTTATTACACCTTCATAAGGTTTTAAAATTGATGAAATAATAATTTTATTTGTTTGTGTACCACCTACTAAAAAATGTATATCTACATCTTTTTGTAATAATTTCTTAATTTTATCTTTTGCACTTTCACAAATAATATCATTTCCATAACCTACATAATTATTTTCATATTCTAAATTTAATCTATTCAAAATATTTTTGTGACATACTCTATTATAATCATTTTTAAATTTATACATACATTTATCCTCTAGATATACATATTAATAAAAAAACATTGCATTTTGCAACGTTTTTATTCTGCTGGAATTACTGAACCATCAGTCCATGTAGTTTTAATAAACTCTTTTACTTCATCTGATTTTAAAACTTCAACTAATGCTTTGATTTTAGAATCTTCCTGTGTCCCTTCCTGAACAGCAATAATATTTACATATGGATTTGTAGAGTCAGCTTGTTCAAGTATTACTGCATCTTTTACAGGGTTTAATTTTGCTTGAATTGCATAGTTTCCATTAATTGCAATTAAATCTCCTTCATTATTTTCATATGCTGATGTTAAAAGTTCAGGTTTAACTTCAATAAATTGTAGATTTTTTGCATTTTCTTCAATATCTGCAGAAGTTGCATTTAAAACATCTGTACCCTCTTTAAGTTTAATAAGTCCTGCTTTTTCTAAAATAGCTAATATTCTTCCATGATCCGCAACAGAATTTGAAATCACAACTTTTGCACCTTCTTGAATTTCATCAATACTTTTAACTGTTTTTGAATAAAAACCAAATGGTTCAATATGTATTCCTGCAACATTAGATATTTTATATCCATTTGCTTCTACTTCACCATTAAAAAATGGAACATGTTGGAAATAATTTGCATCAACTTCTTTTGCATCTAAAGCTTTATTAAACACATAATAATCATCTAAAACTTCTATTTCTAATTCTATGTTATATTTTTCTAAAAGAATTGGTTTTGCGAATTCCAAAATAGTTGAATGTGGATCTAATGTTGCAGAAACCTTTAATTTTTCTACAGTTTTTGTTTCTGAGCTAGTATCATTTGAAGTTGTTTCTTGTTTTTTACTTCCACAAGCAACAAGTGATGAAGCTAAAATTAAGCTTGCTAATAATCTAAATAATTTTTTCATTTTCTTTCTCTCCTATCGTTTATCAATCTTTTTAACTATATAATCACCTAATCCTTGAATTACAAATACAAGAATTACAATAATTAATGTTGATGAATAAAGTATTGCATCATTTCTTCTAACCCATCCATACATATACGCTAAATTGCCAAGTCCTCCAGAGCCAATAGCACCTGCCATTGCTGTATATGATATGAGTGATATTCCAGTTACTGCTATTCCTGAAATTAAAGCAGGAAGGCTTTCTGGCAATAATATTTTATAAATAATTTGAAATTTACTTGCACCCATTGCCTTACTAGCTTCTATGGTACCTTTATTTACTTCCATAAAAGCAATTACACTTAACCTTGCATAAAAAGGAATTGCAGAAATGATTAATGCTGGTAATGCTGCAGAAGCACCTAGTATACTTCCAACAAAAAATTTAGTGAATGGCATAACAATGAACATCAGTATAATAAATGGAATTGCTCTTAAAATATTTACTATCATATCAACAAATCTGTTTAGAAATTTGTTTTGATAAAGCCCTCCACTTGAAGTACAATAAAGCAAAATTCCAATTAAAAGTCCTAATAAGCTTGCAATAACCAAAGATACAAAGGACATGTATATAGTTTCATTAAATGCTTCAATCAATTGTTGACTATTTATTCCATTCATTTTACCACCTCAACTTTCACATAATTTTTTACAAGATAATTAACAAATTTATTAAAATCTTCTTCACTTCCTTCAGAAATATGTATATATGTAAAACCTATCATTCCTGATTTAGTATGTGAAACATTACTATCCAAAATACTTATCGGTAAATTTGTAAGTCTAATTGCATCTGCAATAATTGGTTTGTCAGAATTGCCTCCACTAAAAGTCAATCTTAATATTTCACCATTTGGATAACTTTTTTTCAAATCATTTTGAATTTTAGTTATATTTTTACCACTATCAACATTTTGTACAAACTTTTTTGTTATTTCTTCTTTAGGATGTTCAAAAACTTCTTTAACACTACCAATTTCTACAACTTCTCCATCACTCATTATCGCAACTCTTTGACATATTCTTTGTACAACTTCCATTTGATGAGTAATCATTACAATAGTTAAATTTAATCTCTCATTTATATCACTAAGTAAATCAAGTATAGAATCTGTAGTTTCTGGATCCAATGCACTTGTTGCCTCATCGCAAAGAAGTATAGTAGGATTGTTTGCTAAAGCTCTTGCGATACCTACCCTTTGTTTTTGACCACCTGATAATTCACTTGGGTATGAATTTTCTCTACCTTGTAATCCTACAAGATTAATAAGTTGAGCAACTCTTTGTTTTCTTGTTTCTTTATCAATTTTGGCAATTTCTAATGGTAATTCAATATTTTGAGCTACTGTTCTTGACCAAAGAAGATTAAAGTGTTGAAATATCATTCCAATACTTTGCCTTTTTTTTCTAAGTTCTTTTTCACTTAAGGTAGTAATATCTACACCATCTATAATTACATTCCCTGATGTTTGTTTTTCTAGTTGGTTGATTATTCTAATTAATGTACTCTTTCCTGCGCCCGAATATCCTACAATACCAAATATTTCCCCGTCATCAATATCTAAACTAACATCTTTAATCGCATGAATTTGTTTTTGTTTAGTATTGAATGTTTTTTTTATATTTGTTAGTTTAATCATATTTACCTCCTAGAAACAAAAAAACCTGCCCACAAAGGACAAGCTATTAACTCGTGTTACCACCTTAACTTATAACCTCATCACTGAAGTTACCTCATTGAGTACAAACATACTCTAGTGCTTTAACGGGCACACACGTCATAGCCTAAGTTTCCCTCGGTATGAAGCTCCAAGACCATTTTCATTTAATTTCATTATATTCCTTTTCAGCAAACGGAACTCTCTAAGATAATTCAATTAAACTACTTTTCTTTTCATAGCTCTTGAAAATAATATATCTTTTAAAAATATTTTTGTCAAATATTTTTATTATAAAATTTTTAATTGTTTTTTATAAAAACTAAATAATATATTCCTAGAATAACATATGAAATAGAACTAATATAAAAAACATTTGTTTTTATTGAACTTACCAAATTAAATGCAATAATACAACCAGTTATAAAAGAAAGAATGCTTATTAAATAAAATTTTAATAAATCTATATCCTCTTTATGTCCCATAAATATTCTTCCAATACTAAAACCCATATCACTTAAATAACCCGTAAAATGTGTTGTTCTAATTAAAATATGTTTATAAAACATGTACATTCCATTTTGTAAACCTAACAAAAATGTTGTATAAAATAAAGTTAATATACTATTTTTGAAAAATAATATTAACATATAAACACTTCCTAATATCACCAGTAACAATCCATATCTTTTCATAGATTTAAATTGTTTTTCATGAAACAAAATGCCACAAATTATTCCACCAAACATAAAAGTTATAAAAGAACCTAAAATATAAAAAAACATTTCATATTTATGATTATAAAAATTCAAAACAAGTTTTGTAATATTTCCCGTGTAATGACTAGAATTTACAGAAAAAATTAAAATAGTAGAAATATTTAAAAAACCTGCTAATATACATAATGCATAAATCAAAAATAAAAATTTTTTATTCATAATAACCCAACTTTACTAATTATAAAAATATTAAAAATCAATCCTAAAATAAATACTATTAAAAACTTGGTTTTTCTAGTTTTATGTCTAAAGATAAACATGGATAATATTCCACCAAAACCACTAATCAACCCAATTAGAAGCAAATATTTTTCTGGAATTCTAGATAAATTTTTTACTGCCAAAAATTTATCGATTCCCATTAAAATAAATATAAGTAAATTTGTAATAACAATAAACTTTATCATATCTTTTTAATAATCTTGCATGGATTTCCAACTGCAATACTGTTATCTTCAATGCTTTTTGAAACAACACTTCCTGCACCAATTACACAATTACTTCCTATAGTAACTCCTGGTAAAATTGTAACATTGGCACCTATCCAGACATTGTCTTTTATTGTAATACCTTTAGCCATCTCTAAACCTTTATTTCTTTCGTTAAAGTTTATAGGATGAATTGCTGTATAAAATCCACAAGATGGTCCTATAAATACATTATTGCCTATTTTTATTTTCCCACAATCCATAAAATAGCAATTTAAATTAATAAATACATCTTTTCCAATTTCAATATTAAAACCATAATCACAATAAAATGGGCTTAATATTACAAAGTTATCACCAATATTTCTAATAATTTTCTTTAGGATATTATTTCGTGTCAATACATCTTTAGGAGGTATATTATTCAAATTAAAACATAAATTCGATGTTTCTAATCTTTTATTTATTAAATATTCATCGTTATTAGCGTCATACCACCCACCACTCAACATTTTATTTATTTCATCCATAGTTCACCTCTAATAAAAAAGGTCATTTTATAAATGACCTAACTTGTTATCTTTGTTTGAAAAAATCAGGAATTGTTGAATCTTCATCATCTAAAACAACATCTGGTTTAGACGGTGTATTTGAAACAGAGCTAACTTTCTCATTTGAAGTTTCAATCATTTTAGATTTTGGCAATTCAAATCCAGTTGCGATTACTGTAACAATAATTGCATCACCAATTTTATCATTAATAGCTACACCAAATATAATATCAACATCATTGCCAGCAGCTTCTCTTACATATTCAACAGCTTCACTTGCATCATACACAGAAATAGATGCTCCACCAGTAACATTAACAATCGCACTTTTTGCACCTGAAATTTGCGCTTCAAGAAGTGGAGATTGAATAGCTTTTTGAGCAGCTTCTTGAGCTTTATTATCTCCTTGAGACATACCAATACCGATAAGGGCAGATCCTTGATCTTCCATAATACTTCTAACATCTGCAAAGTCTAAGTTAATTAATGCAGGTACTGCAATCAAGTCAGTAATTGTTTGTACACCTTGTCTTAAAATATTGTCTGCTTCTTTAAATGCTTCTTCAAATGGAATATGTCCAATAACTTCTAAAACTCTATTATTAGAAACAATAATTAAGCTATCAACATATTCTTTTAACTGTTCAAGACCAGCTTCAGCTTGAATCATTCTTCTTTTTCCTTCAAAACTAAATGGTTTTGTAACAATACCAACAGTTAATGCTCCCATTTCTTTTGCGATTTTTGCAAATAAAGGAGAAGCTCCTGTTCCTGTACCTCCACCTAAACCAGCAGTTAAGAATACCATATCAGCACCTTCCATTGCTTTTCTGATATCGTCTTCACTTTCAACAGCTGCTTTTCTTCCATTATCTGGAATACCACCAGCTCCTAGTCCATCTTTTCCCAAAGTTATTTTGTTTGTAACAGGAGAAACATCTAATGCCTGTAAGTCTGTATTTGCAACATAAAAATCAACCCCTTGGACACCTTCTTGAGCCATACGATTTACCGCATTATTTCCTGCTCCACCTATTCCAAACACTTTGATTTTTGCTACTTGATTGTAAGATAATTCTGCCATTGCTCTTTCCCTCTCTACTTCCTCGCTTCAAAAAGCATTCCTTTTAATTTTTTAGTAATAGATTCCTCTGGATTGGATTTATTACCATTTTTGTATGTAATAGTTTTTTCAAATTGATCCATGTTGACACTATTTGAACTATTACCAGTTATTACTTGTTGGTCTTTATAAGCATAAAACAAACCAAGTGTACTAGTCAAACTACTTCTTCTACCCCCTAAGGTTTCAGGTGAATAGCTTTTCACTTCTATGTTTAACTTATCAGATAATAAGTTATCTAACCCCTGCATTTCTCCACCTTCGCCTGTAATAATAACAGTTGGCTTACTAACTTGCAAGATAGGTTGACACATAGAACTTACTAAATCCAACCATTGTTCAACACTCTGTTTTATTGTATCACATAATTCCATTTCATTTATAGTTTTTGTTTCATTATTCTTTGACCAAATATAAATTGGATTTTTAGAATATGTTTTTAAGTTCATTCGTGCATTATATTTTACCAAATTAACTGCTGCATCAATTGGAAATTCATATTTATCAATTAAACTTTCAACAATATTTGAAAGTCCCATATTTATTCTATCAATTGAATGTATTTTACCTTGAGACAATAGAGACAAGGTAGTATTGTTATTTTCAACTTTAAGCAATATTACATTTTGGTCTACAGTTTGTTCAAATAGTGCAGCCTCTTTACATGTTGCATATGTGTCTAAATATATATCCATTATTTCAAGATTTGCTTCTGTTACACTTGAAACTATATCAAATGCAACTTTTCTATCAGCACAAAGCAAATCAATATTAACTAAAAGCTCATTACATCTTTCATTAATTGGAATTCTTCTTGAGCTAATACCATTTACAGTATATTTTATACAAACAGCTTGAATTAAAGCTAAGTTATTATCAATTTTTGTACTAGTTGCCTTTTTTACTGCTTCTTTAACATCTTCAATTGCAACCACACCTTCAACTTCAACTCTAACTTTTAAAGGCAGTCTTTTAAAATTTATAGATGGAATCGCAAGTATAACTTTTTCTATGTTTGCTCCAATTGATTTAGAAGCATTTTCTACAGCCTTTTTTACACTTTTAATAATTTCTTCCTTTATTACATTTGTTCCATTAAAAGCATTGCATGAAACTCTTTCAACTTTTATAATATTAAAACGTGTATTGAAAAATTCACCAATAACAAGTCTAACTTCATGTTCGGATATTTCTAATGCTGCGTATATTTGTTTATCCACTAAAAAATCACCCTTTCAATATCATAGATATTTTAACACATATAAATTATATAAAAAAGAATTTTATGCTCGTAATTACTTGCAAACAATAAAAATTCATGCTATAGTTTACGAGCAATAAAAAAGAGAGGAGGGTTACGTGATGTCCAAAGTTTGTGCAGTAACCGGAAAAAAAGCATTATCAGGAAATAGACGCTCACATTCATTGCGCGCAACTCGCCGTAAATGGAATGTAAACTTACAAAAGGCTACAGTATATGTTGATGGAAAACCTATGCGTGTACGTTTAAGTGCAAGAGCATTAAAAACTTTAAAAGCCCAAGCTGCTAAATAATAACTATCCTAATTAGGGTAGTTTTTTATTTATTAAATTATAATTAAAAAACTAGCGTTTGCTAGCTTAATCATTGGATTGAATACAAAGTATTACACCTTGATGAACTATTAAATTACCCTCTTCATCTAAAATTTCATTTGATAAACCAAATAAATCTTCTTCTTTAAACACTCTATTAAGAACTGGATATTTCATTTTTTCAATTGTTATAACACTATCTTTTATTGAAAAAAATGATATGTATTTATATCCATGTTTTTTTATTGTGTAATTTCCTTTTTTAAAGATTCTTAAATAATTTTTTGTATCAATAATACTTAATCTGCCTTCTTCTTTTATCAAAAGTTTTAAATTAACATAACTATGATCTTGTCTTTTTCCTAATCCACCTAAAAGAATTATTTCTTCATATCCTAATTCTTTTGCAAGATTAATTGCAGCTTCACTATCACTTAAATCCTTAATAGGATTTAATTTAATAAGTTTATAACAATATTTATCAATAAGTTTTAAGTCACTTTCTTCAACAGAATCAAAATCACCAATTGCTCTTTCCATCATTATTTTGTTTTTCGCTAAAAATAATGCTCCTTTATCAACACCTATATAATCTGCATCAATCAACGGAATATTATCTGTTAGCTTACATGCCAAAATAACTTTATTTTTTAACATAAACTTTCTATCGCCTTTTCAATATCATTTTTAAAAATATAACTTCCTGCAACAAGAACATCTGCTCCTGCTTCTTTACAAATTTTACCTGTTTCCTCATTAATTCCCCCATCAACTTCAATTAGCACAGATAAATTTTCATCAGTTATCATTTTTTTAAGTTGTCTAATTCTGCCAACAGATTCTTCGATAAACGCTTGTCCTCCAAAACCTGGCTCAACTGACATTATTAAAACTAAGTCTAAATATTTTAAAATTGGTCTTAAAACCTCTACATCTGTTTTAGGTTTTATAGAAATCCCTACTTTTTTACCTCTAGACTTAATATAATCTATCAATTCTAAAATATCATTTTCATCTTTCATTACCTCATAGTGGAAAGTAATTCCATCTGCACCATTATCAATAAAAGATTTTGAAAAAAACCTTGGATCACTAACCATTAGATGAACATCATAAAACAAATCCAATCCCTTTTTCATTGTATTTAAAACATGTGGACCAAAACTTAAATTATTCACAAAATGTCCATCCATTACATCAAAATGTAACCATGTTGCCTTAGAAACTTTTAATTTTTCTAATTGTGTTTTTGTATCACTATAATCAAGTGACAATACTGAAGGTGCAATAATCATTAGTATTTTTCCTTTCTGTCTTTAATAATTTTCACAACATCTATATAATTTTCATATAAGCTTTTAGGGATTTCTCCCTTTTCAACTGCAGTTTTAATCATACAACCTGGTTCATTTATATGAAAACAATCTCTAAATTTACAACTATAATTTTTAAAAGCTAAAACACTATTTTTTAAATCAGTAAGCGTCATATTTGAAAAATCTAAAGAACTAAACCCTGGTGTATCAACAACAAATCCATCACATACTTCATATAATTCACTATGTCTTGTTGTATGTTTTCCTCTTCCTAAAGCCTTGCTTATCTCTTGTGTTTTAAGCATAAATTCTGGATTCAGTCTATTTAATAATGTACTTTTACCAGCACCACTTTGACCTGTTAAAACTGATATTTTACCTCGCAAAATTGGTTTTAAATCCTCTACACTATTTAATAATACAACATCCATGTTTGAATACTTATATAACTCTATTAAAGTTTTAATTTCATCATCTATTAAATCCATCTTGCTAACACATAAAATTGGTTTTATACCTGCATGATTAATTAAAAATGATAATCTATCAACAAGTGCAGTACTAAAATCAGGATTTCTTGTACTCATAATTATTAATGCTTGATCAACATTAGCTATTAATGGTCTTACCATATAATTTAATCTATCATATATCTTTTCAATAGATAAATCATTATCACGCTTAATAACTTCAACAAAATCTCCTACAACAGGTGAAAAAGATTTTCTTAACTTCCCCATTGGGATTGCAGAAAACCTATTTCCGTCTTTATCCATAACTGTATATTTATTGGATATAATCTTAATAACACGCATTTTAGTAATAATAAATCACCACCATTGAATCATCTTTTTGTGTATAGCTTGTTCCAGCTGCAGGGGTAGTTTGTATAACAACTCCTGTTTTTAAATTGGCTTTTTCTTCATCACTCATCGTAGAAGTATCTAGTGGGCTAAGTAACACATCGGCTCCTAAATCTTGTAAAAGCTTTGTAGCATCTTCAATATTCATTCCATTTATTTCCCAAGGAATAGTTATTGTTTTATATTTTGCATAAACAAATCTAATATCTGTCAACACTTCTGGATTATATACTGAATTTGGTGTTAGTAATTCTTGCCTAATTATTGTACCTGGCGCCACATTTTCAACCTCTTCTTCTTGTAAAAGAATATTAAAGTTTGTATATGGTGCCAATTCTTTTTTCACTTCACTTAATCTTCTACCTGTATAATCACCTATATATGAAGCTATACCACTTGAAACTTTTATTTTTACCAATGTCCCTTTATCAACTTCACTTGAAATTGATGGCTCAACTGATACTATTTTACCTTTAGGGGTACTTTCAGTTAATTCATAAACTATATTGTTACTATCAAGTTCTAACGAAGCATTTTCAAGGGCAACTTTAGCACTTGTAACATCTAATCCTAAAATATCTGGTACAACAATAACTTCTTTTTTAAAGTTAATTATCCCACTAAGAGTTAGCAGAAAATATATTCCAGCAAACAAAAATATTGTAACTAAAGAAACTATCAACCAAGTAAAATCAAAGCTTTTTTTCTTTTTCTTTGCTTTTCTTATAGAAGGTTTTTTTACATCATTTTCATTTATTGTATTTTCATTTTCTAATGGAAAACTAAATACATTCTTTTTTTCATTTACCCTATCAATAGATAAACAAGTTTTTAAATCATTTAGCATATCTTCTGCATTTTGATATCTAAATCCTTTATTTTTAGCAGTAGCTCTAATAATTATATTTTCTATTGATTGAGGAAGTGATGGATCAATCGTTTTAACATCTGGAACATCATTTCTCATATGCATTAATGCTACTTGAATTGCTTGATCAGCTTTGAAGGGTACATCACCAGTTAAAAGTTCAAAAAAAACTATTCCAAGTGCATAAATATCACTTTGTTTGCTGGCTTGTTCACCTTTAGCAAGTTCAGGAGCTAGATAATGAACACTTCCCATTATTGAATCACTCTGAGTTAGTTGCAATGCATCTTGTGCAAGTGCAATTCCAAAATCCACCATCTTAATTGTTCCATCATTTTTAATCAAAACATTTTGCGGTTTTATATCTCTGTGTATAATACCTCTTTTATGAGCTTCAATTGTTGCGCTTACAAGCTGTTTCATAATATCTACAGCTTCTTCCTTACAAAGTGCCCCTCTTTTACTAATTAACTGTTTTAATGTATTTCCCTTTATATATTCCATCACTATAAAATGGTGACCTTTGTATTCACCAATATCGTATATATCTACAATATTAGGATGTGATAAAGATGTAGAAGCATGTGCTTCTCTTTTAAACCTTAAAACAGATACAGGATCATTACTTAATTCACCTCGTAAAAGCTTTATAGCAACCTCTCTATTTAAAATTGTATCAATTCCAACAAATACATCTGCCATTCCACCTTGACCGATGTGTTTTACTACTTTATATCTATCTGAAATCATGTTATTACTCATTTGTTGTCACCCACCTTTAGTTCAATAATTATGATGGTAATGTTGTCATATCCACCTGCTTTTAAAGCATAATTTAATAATCTTCTTGCTTTTAATGCAGTAGTAAGTTCAAAACTAAGCATCACATCTTCAATAAGTGAAGGATTAATATAACCATATAAACCATCACTGCAAATCAAAACTTCCATCAAAGTTTCATTAACATAATCAATATCAACTCTAACATTGCTCCATACACCCATGGCATTAGTTAACACATGCCTTTTTGGATGATTTAATGCCTCTTGTTCAGTTATTTCACCATGTTTTACCATATCTTGTACTAAAGTATGATCTTGTGTCATTTTCTTTAATACTCCATTTTTATTTACAGCATAAACTCTACTATCACCTATATTAATAATTAATTTACCTACTTTACTTATGAGAATTGCTGAAAATGTAGTCCCCATGCCTTTATAGATTGTAGAATTAGTAGCTTTTAAATATATTTTTTCATTACATCTTGAAATATGATATCTAATCCATGTTCGAGCTTCTTCTATATCGTTAAAACCTGTATTAGTGCTAAATATTTCAGAAAAATAATCAATTGCCATTTTACTAGCAACATCTCCTGCTAGTGCACCACCAATACCATCACAAACAATAGCTAAAACATCTCCACAAATATTTGTAGAGATTAAATAATTATCTTGATTGCTTTTTCGAACTAATCCTCTATCGGTAACACCGTAATATCTCATTTATTGAGCCCTTTCGTGCTTTGCCCTTAGCTGCCCACATGCAGCATCAATATCATCCCCGTGTTTTGTTCTTAATGTTGCTTTAACATTATTTTTCATTAAATAATCATAAAATTTTAATGAGCTTTTATCATCACTTGTTTTAAAACCGTGCTCATCCACCTCATTGTATGGAATTAAATTCACATATGAATTTGTCCCTTTTAAAAGTTTTGATAAATTTATTGCATCTTCATAAGTATCATTAACACCTTTTAATAATATGTATTCAAAAGTTAAGCGTCTGTTATTCTTATCACTGTAATATTTTAAAGCATTCATTAACTTTTCTAAAGAATAACTTTTATTAATTGGCATTATTTCACTTCTTTGTTTATCTGTTGGAGCATGAAGTGATATTGCAAGATTATATTGAACCTTTTCATCTGCAAATTGATAAATTTTAGGTACAACGCCACATGTGCTTATTGTTATATGTCTTGCACCAATAGCAAAACCTTTGTCATGATTTACAGTTTTACAAAAATCCATTACATTTTCATAATTATCAAATGGTTCTCCAATCCCCATAACAACAATATTTCTTACTCTTTCATTTTCTTTTTGTAATTCTTTATTTACATATGCAATTTGAGCAACAATTTCACCACTTGTTAAATTTCTTTGTTTTTTTAGTAATCCAGATGCACAAAACTTACATCCCATATTACATCCTACTTGACTTGTAACACATACACTTTTCCCAAAAGAAAAATGCATTAAAACTGTTTCAATAGTATAACCATCTTTTAATTTAAATAAATATTTTGTAGTTTTATCTTTTGCGACTTGTTTTGATACTAAAGTTAAAGTATCTATATAAAAATTATTCTTTAGAAATTCTATGTTTTCTTTACCTAGATCACTCATCTGTTCAAAACTATCAACCATTTTTCTATAAATCCAGTTGAAACATTGCTCACTCCTATATTTTTTCATTCCATTATTGATAAACATTTCTTGTAATTTTTCATATGTAAAATCGTAAATTGATTGCATTTTCATCACTCTTTCTTTATAAGTTTTGCAATATAAAAACCATCACTATCAAACTCAAATGGGAAAATACATCTTTGTTCAATCAATTCAAAATTTGGGTTTTCTTTTACAAATAACTCAATTTGTCTTTCGTTTTCCTTTTTATTTAAAGTACAGGTACTATAAACAAGTATACCATTTACATTTAATTTATTTTTACAAGAGTTTAATATTTCTTTTTGAATTTTTACTATTTCATCCAAATCTTCTGGATTTAACTTCAATTTAATGTCTGGTTTACCTTTTAAAACTCCAATCCCTGAACATGGAGCGTCAACTAATATTCTATCAAATTTTATGTCATTATCCACATTTTTAGCATCACACACTACACAATCAACATTTTTTATATTTAGTTTTTCTATCAAACCTTCAATTAACTTAACTCTATGTTCATGTATATCAACCGCAACAATTTTCCCTGTATTATTCATCATCATTGCAATTTGTGATGTTTTTGTTCCTGGTGCAGCACATAAATCTAATACATATAAATTTTCTTTTAATTCAAGGTATTTACAAACCTGTTGGCTAGAATAGTCTTGAATAATAACTTTCCCATCTTTAAAATATTGACTCAAAATTAAGTTGCCATCATATTCAAAGCAAAAATCATCAATAAATTTTATTTTTTTATCTTTTGATAGTTCTTCCTTATTTGTCTTTAAGCTATTAATTCTTCCATAAACTTTTGACTCTTTTAATAAATTTTCTGCAATCTTAACACAAATATTTTCGCCATAATGTGATTTCCATAAATTAATTATAAAATCAGGTAAACTATATTTAATTGATAAATTATCAGTTTGTTTAAAACCTTGTTTTATTACTTTTCTTAATATTGCATTAACAAAAGATTTATTGTTTGTAAGACTTACTGCTTCATTAACAACTGCATAATTTGGTATTTTATCCATCATAAATAGCTGATATATACTCATGGAAAGTAAAATATCAATTTCTTTTGATACTTTTTTTCTTATTAAATTAGAATATTGAAAACTTAAAAGTCTATAATTTCTTATTGTTCCATATACAATTTGAGTAATTAATGATTTATCTTTTTCATTACATTCATTTAAGTTATTTCTTAACAATAAACCTGAATAGCTATTGTTAAGAAATACATCCTTCAATATTTCATATGCTATTTTTCTTGCACTCATACTATCTCCTAATCTAAAACAAGCGGATTTACATCAATTTTTAAACTACACATGAATGTATTTTCATTTAAAAGTTTTTGTATATTTTCTCTCATTTCATCTATATTTTTTCCTTTAAGAATTATTCTAAATCTATATTGATCGTTTATTTTTAATAATTCTGATGGGCCTAAAATATTAAAATTTCCTATTAGTTTTTCTTTAAAATTATATGCTTCATTATTAATAACTTCTTTTTTTCTGCCACTAAAAACAACAGAAATCAAATAGTTATATGGTGGATATCCTCCTGCTTTACGATACATCATTTCCCTATTGAAAAATGTTTTATAATCTTGTTTTAAAACAGATTTTATCACATAATTATCCTCATCAAAAACTTGAATAATTACTTCTCCTTCTTCATCACTTCTACCACTTCGTCCAGATGCCTGAGTTAAAATATCATAGATTATTTCTTGACTTCTATAATCTACCCTGTTTAATCCAGCATCTGCATTTAAAATTCCCACAAGAGTAACACTAGGATAATCTAATCCTTTTGAAATCATTTGTGTTCCAAGAAGTATATCTGCCTCATGTTTGGAAAACGATTCTAAAATATGTTCATGAGAATTCTTTTTTGAAGTTGTATCTGCATCCATTCTTAAAACTTTTGCATTTTTAAAAATACTTTTTACTTCTTCCTCTAATCTTTGTGTACCAAACCCAAAACTAGAGTAGCTATCTACACTATTACATTTAGGGCAAACTTTAGGATAAGGCATGGTTGTATTACAAATATGGCATTTTAACATTTTTATATCTCTGTGGTAACTCATTGAAATATCACAATGTGGGCACATTATTACATTATTACAATTTTGACATCTGCTAAATGTATTAAACCCTCTTCTATTAAGTAGTAAAATTACTTGTTTATTGTTATTTAATCTATCTTGAATTTTTTCTTTGAGAACTTCACTAATAATATAATTTTTATTATTTTTCATTTCTTTTGTAATATTAACAGTTTTAATTTTAGGCATTTTATTATTAATTCTACTATTTAATTCTACAAGTTTATATACACCTTTTAATGCTCGTGCATAACTTTCTAAAGATGGAGTTGCACTACCTAAAAGAACTTTACATCCAAAATTTTCTGCCCTTTTAATTGCTATATCTCTACAGTGATATTGTGGTGTATTATCTTGTTTATAACTTAAATCATGTTCTTCATCCATAATTATAAGTCCCAAATTAGAAAAAGGCATAAATATTGCACTTCTTGTACCAATAACAATTTTAACTTTATTATTTAAAACTTTTTTATATTCCTCATATTTCTCTTGATCATTTAATCCAGAATGATAAATTGCAACATCATTAAAAAATCGTGATTTTACTCTTTGTACCATTTGCGGTGTTAATGATATTTCTGGAACTAAAAATAAAACTTGTTTATTTTGGTTTATTATTTCTCTTGCTAGTTGTAAATAAATTTCAGTTTTTCCACTTCCTGTTACACCATTTAATAAAACAATATTATTTTCAGATTTTAAAATATTATCAAAAGCATTTTTTTGTTCTTTTGTTAAAATCAAATCATCACTCATATTATAATTTTTTAATTTAACACTATTTTCTTTTTCTACTTCATATATTTCAATAGCATTTTTTTCTAATAAAGATTTAACTACACTTTTAAAAATATTTCTAAATTCATTTAATGTAATATTTTCATTGAACTTTAAAAAATCATAGGCTTTTTGTTGTTTTAATGTTAGTTTTCCATTCAAGTCTTTGCTTTTTACAACTTTTATTTTTACTGCATTGCCACTATTACTTATTGGTTTTATTTTTTTTGGCAACATTGTTTTAAAACACGAAATTGTAGGAGTTAACGTTTGATTTGATAACCATTTTCCAAGTTCGAAAAGTTCTTCAGTCAATACACTTTTTTCATCAACAACGCAATTAATATATTTAAGTGAATATCCTAAATTTTCTTCAAGTTTTTCTAAATCAGTTATTTTTATGCAGTCATCTACAAATCCAATTACATCTTTTCTGTTGAAATTAACTCTAACTCTAATTCCTTTTTCAATATAAAAATCATTTATGTATGAAAAAGTTTTATTAACTTTAAGATTTGAGTGCTCTATCCAACAATTTACAAGATACATTTAATTTCCTCCATGTATCGTTATTTTATCATATATATAGTAAAAAAATTATACATAATCTCAATGTATAAAAATAAATAGTGCACATATGTGCACATATTTAAATATAATTTTTATTGTTTAAACTTATAACGACAACTTCTTTTTTAACTTATTATCCATTTTATTCTACCTCTACATTACTTACATATATTTTTATTTCATTTTTATTATCTGAATTATTGTCTACTTTTACTCGATATGATGCTGTTCTACTTAACATTAAATCCCAGTTTTGTGTTTCCATTAATAAATCATTCATATAGCTTCTATGATATTCTGATTTTTCGTCATAATGTTTTTTATATTCTTCACCCGTTAAGATCTTCTCTAAATAGTAATTCTTATGTTCTAAAAATGTATTTTTCTTATCATCAAATATTGTATAAACATTTACTTTACCAAGTAGTTTATGCTTTTTTAAAACTCTTGCAATTTCTAAATTAATTTCATCTACACTCTCTATACTGTTATAATCACTATCCATTACCCAAATTGTATGTATCATGTAAGGTTTATCTTCTGAGTATAGTGTCTTATCAAATAATTCACTTATTTTTGTATCTTTTGTTATCTCATTTGCAAATACATCTCTAAATGGTCTTACACCTACATAATATTCTTTACCATCAAATAGTGGTTTTAATATATCTTCAACATATTGTCTATATTTCTCTCTTCCATATACCCCAAAATACCCATCTCTATATGTATACGGTCCATCATCATACATTCTTCCTAGTACTACAAAAGTATTATCCCAATAAGTCTGATTTTCATACTTTTTTGGATAAATCGTATACTCTTCACCATAATATTCTGGAATTCCTGTTCCATGTGATGTAGTATATCCTGCATAGTCACATACAAATTCTTCTCCATATCTTTCATAGAGGTATTTTTCTACATTCCTACATCCCTTATCTCCTGTTCCTAGTTTTACATCTGCAGTTTTCATTCCAAACCAGAGTTTTGAATCCATACATCCTCCTAAGATTATTGCCAGTAGTAAAAGTTTTATTTTTTTTATTATCATACCTATCTCCTTATACATAGTAAAAAAATATTTACTTTCTTATAGATTATTCCCCTGGGTTACTGATTTTTTTAAACCTTTATTCCCTTCATATATCTCAGTAATCGTATTTTATCATTTATAAATTACACATACTATTTAGTTTATAAATCTTAAGAAAACTTTACTGATTATTACAAAAAAATATATTTACTTTGTCTTTTTATGCAAAAAAAAAAGAAACATAATATAGAATTATTAATTTATAACTCTATCATGTTTCTTAATTAATTTGTTATAACAAAATCTAGTTTTTCATCATGTGATTCTACAATTAAATCATTTGCGTATTGAATATTATATGCAATACCTAGTTTAAAACCATCATAATCTTTTAAATATTTATCATAATATCCTTTACCATAACCCATACGATAAAAATCTTTGTTATAGGCTAGTAAAGGTATAATCATACAATCTATTTCATCTGAAGATACAATTATATTACTATTTGGCTCTAACACATTAAAACAACCCAGCGAAACATCATTTAGATTATCTATTTTATAAAAGTTTATAACACCATTAGTAACTTTAGGCAAATATAAATTTTTATTTTGAGAAAGAATCCAACTATTAATCTTTAAAGTATCTACTTCACTATTAAAACTATAATAACTTGCAATATTTTCATATTTATCAATAAAAGAAATTAACTTATTAAAAATTATTTCATCATATTTAACTCTATTTTCTAAAGAATTTCTTTTATTAAGCATTATTTTTCTAAATAAAGCTTTATCCAATACTTCCCTCCATATCAAGTTTTAATAATTGATTTAATTCGACTGCATATTCCATTGGTAATTCTCTGGTAAAAGGTTCTAAGAAACCTAAAATAATCATTTCCATAGCCTCAGATTTTGTTAAACCTCTTGACATCAAATAAAATAATTCTTCCTCAGAAACTTTACTTACAGTTGCTTCATGTTCAATTGTACTAGTGCTATTTGAACCGATATTTGTTGGTAATGTATCACTTCTACTAATATTATCTAAAAGTAAAGTATCACATTCAATTTTACTTTGAGAATAAGAAGCTTTATCACTATATTTTACAATTCCTCTGTAATTAACTTCTCCACCATTTCTTGCGACTGATTTAGAAATAATTGTACTTGATGTATGAGGAGCTAAATGAATCATTTTGGCACCAGCATCTTGTTTTTGATTTTTTGCAGCAACAGCAATAGAAATACACATACCTCTTGCATATTCACCTGCTAATATACACGCAGGATATTTCATATTAATGCTTGAACCAATATTTCCATCAATCCATTCCATTAAACCATGTTTTTCAACATAAGCTCTTTTTGTAACTAGATTTATAATATTGTCACTCCAATTTTGAACTGTACTGTATCTACATTTAGCATTGGGATGAACATATATTTCTACTACAGCTGCATGTAAGCTATCTTTTGAATAAATTGGTGCTGTACATCCTTCAACATAATTTACGTCTGCACCCTCATCAACAATAATTAATGTTCTTTCAAATTGTCCCATTCTTTCACTATTTATCCTAAAATATGATTGAAGTGGTTTATCAAGTTTAACACCTTTTGGAACATATATGAAAGAACCACCTGACCAAACTGCACTATTTAAAGCTGCAAATTTATTGTCAGTATAAGGAATAACACTCGCAAAATATTTTTTGAATAATTCAGGTTGTTGTTTTAAAGCTGTATCAGTATCTAAAAATATTACACCTTTATCTTCAACTTCTTTAAGCATGCTATGATAAACAACCTCAGATTCATATTGAGTAGAAACTCCAGCTAAAAATTCTCTTTCAGCTTCAGGAATACCTAATCTATCAAAAGTTTCCTTTATTGTTTCAGGAACATCATCCCAACTCTTTTCAACTTCATCACTTGGCTTAATATAATATGTATAATCATCAAAATTAATTCCACTTAAATCAGGTCCCCAATCTTGAAGTGGAGATTCTAAAAACTTTTTTAATGCTTTTAACCTAAATTCAAGCATCCATTCTGGTTCATTTTTTATTTTTGATATTTCTCTTACAACATCTTCATTTAAACCTTTATTAGTTTTATATATACTTACATCTTTATCTTTAAAGCCATATTTGTAATTATCTTGGCTATTAATTACATCTTCACTCATTATTATTCTCACTTTCTAGAATCATTTTTCTAATAGCTTTCCAACCTATTGTTGCACATTTTATTCTATTTGCTTGTTTATAAACATTTTTCATAGAAATTGCTTCTTGTAGTATATCTGGATTGTAAGGTTTATCCTCAACCATATTAAAATAATTTTCAATTATTTCTTTAGCTTGAGTTACTGTCTTATTTATTAATAATTCACTCATCATAGAAGTTGATGCTGTTGAAATAGTACAACCAACTCCATCAAATTTGATATCTTTAATAACTCCATTTTCAATTAAAGATTCTACAGTTATATCATCAATGCAAGAATCACTTGCCATATGAACATTTTTATAATTATCTAACAATACTAACCCTTTATTTCTTGGAAACTTATAGTGATCCATTATAAGTTCTCTTAATATTGCAGGATTATCAAACATACTACTCATAAAACCTCCTAAAAAAATATATCTATAACACTATCAATAGAAATTTCTTTAACAATATTTACAAATCTATCAATTTCATCAAATGTATTGTAAAAATACAAAGAAGCTCTAATACTCTCGTTAACTCCTATTATTTCAAATAATAACTTTGCACAATGATTTCCACTTCTAACACATATATTTTTATTACCCAAATAACTTGCAGCATCTTGTGCAAATACATTTTTAACATTGAACGAAACTATTGAAGATTTAGTATTTGGATTATAAATTTCAATATTATCCAATTCTTTTAATTTTTTAATAAAATATTCTTTTAATTCAACTTCTCTTTTATGAATATTTTCCATACCCAAATTTTCTAAATATTGTATAGCCTTTGATAAAGCTAAAACACCCTCAATATTTGGTGTGCCAGATTCAAACTTTTCCGGATAATCTTTTAAAACTATATCGCAACATTTAGAAAATCTAGCATTACTTCCACCACCATAAAATATTGGCTCCATTTTTTCTAAAATAGATTTTTTTGCATATAAAACGCCTATACCATTTGGACCACACATTTTATGAGCGCTAAAGCTAAACATATCAACATCTAAATCTTTTACATCAATTTTTATATGAGGAGTACTTTGTGCACCATCAACAATTAAAATTGAATTATAGCTATGGACTATCTTGGAAATTTCCTTTATCGGTTGAATACACCCTAAAACATTTGAAACATGAGATATACTAACGGCTTTAACTTTTTCACTCATCAAACTTTTTAAGCTATCAAAACTGATATATCCTTCACTATCAACATCTATGTATTTAATAGTCGCTTTTTTAAGTTTACAAGCTTCAAATAATGGAAGAATATTTGAAGCATGTTCAATAAGTGTAGTTAATACAATATCCCCTTCATTTAAAATTTGTTTCAAATAATTTGCAGCTTGATTAAGTGAATGGGTAGTTCCACTTGTAAAAACAACTTCATCACTTTCACAGTTAATAAATTTACCCACAACATTTCTAGTATCATCATACGCTTTTGAAACTTTAAAACTAATATCATAATCACCTCTATGAACATTAGTTGTATTAAATTCATAATATTTTAATATTTCATCAATTACTTGTCGTGGTTTAAAAGTGGTTGCACCATTATCAAAATAAATAAAATCATTATTTTGAAACATTGGAAAATCACTTCTAATTTTATCTACATCAAACATTCGTTAGACACCTTACTTTCGATTGACTGTTTTAATTTATCTCTCATTTGGTCATTTTCAATCATATCAGCAATTGGTAATAAATAACCAAAACTTATAAGTGCCATTATTTCATTTATTCTTAGACCTCTAGATTGCATATAAACCATTTGGCTTTCATCAATTCTTCCAAGACTTGTTGCATGACTGGCTAAAACATCATTTTCATCAATCATCAAATTAGGTTGAATAAAAGAAGTTTGTTTATCACTTAAACAAAGTGCTCTTGATGTTTGATGAGAACTTGATTTATAAGCCCCTTTAGCAATTTTACCAGTTGCATCCATCTTATAATCACCATTTTCAAGTACAACACTATAATTTTCAATATCCCCTGATGTATAAGGAACACTTGATAAAACACAAATATTATAATGTTTTCTACTTTTAACAAGTGAAGCACTTTTAACTAACGCACTTGAGCCTTTACCACTTAAATCAACAAAAGTATCTCTTATAAATCCTGAAGCACCTAAATCACCATATGCCAATTTTAAATTACTGTCATTTAATAATTTATATTTTTCAATAAAATCTAAATCATTTTTTGATTCATTCCATATAAGTAATGTAACATCACTTCCAGATAAACCTTCATAGTTAATATTTATTTTTTTTGCGTCAACAATTTTCAAAAACACATTTGATTTGTTTAAACCTTTTAAATTTAAATTAACTTCATTTTTTGAATCTATTTCAATTTCTTGATAACCAGATTCAAATTCAATAAAATTATCTATCGCACTTATTTTCATATTTAACCTCTTTTTGCAGTTGCACATGAACCAAGTGATGTAATAACTTTCTTTTCTTCCTTAACAGGTTTAATTGAATATTGTTTATAAATCCAATCATATCCTTCTGTATCAATTTTTCTAACCAATTCTCCATCACCTTCAACAATGATTTTTCCATCAATAAGAACATGTGCATGGGTTGGTTTAACAAGTTCATAAAATCTTTCATAGTGTGAAACAACTATTAATCCTAAACCACTTTCTTTTTGCATATCCACAACATTTTTAGCAACGACTTTTAAAGCATCTACATCTAATCCACTATCTATTTCATCTAACATTGCAATTTCCGGTTTAAGAAGTTTCATTTGAACTATTTCATTTCTTTTCTTTTCACCACCAGAAAATCCTTCATTTAAAAACCTATGAGCTAAATCTGGTTTCATTTCTAATTCACTTATAGCATTTTCCATTTGCTTTATAAAACTAAATAAAGAAACTGGTTTTTCGCTTCTAGCGTTTAATGCAGCCCTTAAAAAATCACTGTTAGTTACCCCTGGAATTTCTTGAGGATATTGCATAGCTAAAAATATACCTGCTCTACTTCTTTCATCAATGCTCATATTTAAAACATCTTCATCATTGAAATAAATAGAACCTTTAGTAATAATATATTTAGGATGTCCCATAATTGCTGCAAGTAATGTGCTTTTACCATTTCCATTTGGTCCCATTAATGCATGAATTTCATTTGAATTAACTGTCAAATTAATCCCTTTTAAAATTTCTTTTCCATCTATTTCAACATATAAATCTTTGATGACTAATTTACTCATATATACACACCTTTCACATCATAATTTAATAACATAGTGAAATTATAACATATACTGCACAAATTAGGTGTTCATACTATCTCTAACAAAAGTCAATTTGTTCACATAATTTTCAGATTACAAAATTGCAAATGTTTTTTAAATATCATATAATAGGTAAGCTATCCAAGGAGGAATTATGACAGATTTTTTAAAAAAATACTGGTTTGTCTTTTTACTAGCAATCATTTTTTTAGGAGTAACTGTATTTTATGGTTATGAAACTTCAAAAAATATTGTTGCTGGTAAAAAAGTAAATGGTCAAGATATTGTATACTCTCTTGATCAAACAAATGTTAGCGCTGATGAATTATATGAAAAATTATACGACAAATATGGAATGAACATTTTATTTGCAAAAATACAAAAAACTGTTGCAGATAAATCTATTGAAACAACTGAAGAAATGAAAACCAATGCAAATTTAAATGCACAAAATATCATTTCAAATTTCCAACAAACTTATGGTGCAACTTATGAAACACAAATATTAAACGCACTTAGACAAGTTGGATATACAAAAATAGAAGATTTACCTGAATTTTTAATTCAATCACAAAAAGTAAATCAAATTTATCAAGATTATATCAATTCAAATTCTGATGAAGTTAATGCAGTAATAAACAAATATGTTGAAGAAAATAAACCTAGACTAGTTAGTCATATTCTAGTTAAAATTGCAGATTCAACAAAACCAACTGCAGAAGAATTAGCAAAAATGGAAGAAGTAAAAAAAGCACTTGATAGTGGTACAAGTTTTGAAGAAGTTGCAAAACAATACTCAGAAGATACTAGTGCAAGTAATGGAGGTAGTTTAGGATATGTAACCTCTTCTACATCATTTGTTCCAGAATTTTTAGAAGCTACACTAGCTTTAAATGAAGGAGAAATGAGTGATTGGGTTCAAACTACATACGGTTATCATTTAATTAAGGTTGATTCAACAAATTTAGAAACACTAAAAACTTACAAGGAATTTATTTCTGATTTAAACAAATATGATGGAACTCTTCAACCAAAAGCTATCTGGCAAAAAGCTGAAGAACTTGGTATTGACTTTGGTGAAAATCAAGAACTTGAATCACAATTAAAAGAATATTTAGGTTTAAATAAATAAGGAGGATATAACATGAAAAAATATTTAATTATGATTGCATCTTCCCTATTAATTTTAGTTGGATGTAGTGATGCATATACAAATATTAAAGATAAAAATCAATCAATAGTTAAAATTGGTGATACCCAAATTACTAAAGGTTCAATTTATAAAGATTTAATGGCAAATTATGGTAGCTACTTTGTATTGGGTGATGCAACTGAGAAAATTCTTGATTTAGAAGTTGAAACTACTGAAGAAATGAATAAATTAGTTGAAGATCAAATTAATCAGTATAAATCAAGCTATGGTGATTCTTGGGAAACAATTATAAAAATGTATGGACACAAAGATGAAGAAGCATTAAAATCATCAATTATCTATGCAGAAAAATTGAAAGAATTAACAAAAAAATATATTTATGATAACTATCAAACACTTGTAAGTTTATACAATCCTAAACAAGCAATTGTATTGACATTTAGTGATACTGATTCAGCAAATGCTGCACTTGTGGAACTTAAAAATGGTGTAAATCCTGCAGAAGTTGGTACAGCATACAATTCTACCACTTCAGGAGAACCTCAAATTGTTACAACTGAAAGCAACTTTACAAGTGAAGTTAAAGCTATATTAAATACAGCTTCATCAAATGATGATTTTGCTGTAATACCATCTGCAGATGGAACATTAACTTATGTTATAAAAGTTGTTGATACAGATGTTGAAAATATTAAAGCACAAATTGTTGATGAATTTGTTACATATTCTAAAATAAGTGATGAAGCAGATAAATTTTATTTCAACAAACATAAATTTAAAATTTATGATAAAGACTTATATGATGCATTTACATCTAATTACAGTGGTTATCTAACAAAATAATACGAGAATTCTCGTATTATTTTTATTTCTAGACTATAATTTTATTGAGGTGATAAATATGTGTATATTTTGTAAAATAATAAATAATGAAATACCTAGTTATAAAGTTTATGAAGATGAATATGTTCTTGCAATACTTGATATATCTCAAGTTTGTGATGGTCATACATTAATACTACCTAAGAAACATTATGACAATTTTTTAGATGCAGATTTACAAACAATAAATAGATGTATGAATGTAATTAAAATTTTAAGTAATAAATATAAAAAAATATTAAATTCAAAAGGTTTTAATATTTTAAATAATACTAATGAAATTGCTGGACAAACTGTTTTTCACCTGCATTTCCATTTAATTCCAAGGTATGATGAAAATGATGAAATTGATATATCATTTAATAGAAAAAAGCCTTTTGATTTAGCTAAAATACATGAAATATTAAAATAACCTTAGAAGTTAACCCTTCTAAGGTTTTAATTTTACTCTTTTGGTTTATAAAACGATCTATTTTCTAGCGAGAAAACCTTCGGTGAAAAACTACCCGGTTTAATCGGTTTTAATAAAGTATCTAAACTATTTAATCTTGCGTCAAGATTATCAATAAAATATAAAACTTCCGCTTCTTGAACCATTGGAAGTACAGGAGACCCATATTCTAAATGACCATGATGACTTAACACCATATGTCTTAAAAGAATAGATTCTTCACTATCTTGAACATTTAATCTTTTAGATATTTCCATTATTTGTCCTTGAACAATTGAAATATGCCCAATTAATTTACCCTCTAAAGTATATTCAGTAGTTATAGGTCCACTAAATTCTACCATTTTACCAATATCATGAGCTAAAACTCCTGAAATAAGCAAGTCTCTATTAAGTTGAGGATATAACTTACAAACTTCGTTGGCTAAATCTATCATTCCACAAACATGAACTGCAAGTCCTCCCATAAAACTATGATGTATTTTTGAAGCTGCAGGATAACTATAAAAATCATCTCCATAAAGTGAATAAAGATTTTTAATAATATCTCTATAAATATTATTTTTTATTGAATGAATTGTGTCATTAATTTTAATTTTTAAATCATCAATTGGAACATCAGATTTTATAATAAAATCGTTCATATCAATTAATGACATATCAACTTCTTCAATATTTCTAATTCGTAATTGTAAAGTATTATTATAATCAATAACATCTCCACTAACATTTATTATTTTCCCAACTTGTGCAATTTCTTCCTGTGTAGGTAATACATTCCAAAGTTTACTTGATATACTTCCACTTTTATCTTGTAATGTTATTGTTAAATATGGTGCACCTTTGTCGGTTGCACCCTTTAATACACCTTTTATAAATAATGGTTGGTTAATTACATCCTTACTAACAAAATCATTAATTAGTTTACTCATCATTCCACTCCATTTCATCTAAAACTACATAAATGTCTTCAACTCTATATCCCACACTTGCTAAATATTTAAAAATTGAATTTCTTAATTTAGTACCTTCATATTTATTCTGGTATCTTTTTTTTGTTTTATAAGCTGCATTTCTTAAATTTTCGATTTCACAGTTTTCATCTTCAACAAAACTTATATGCTCCATAGCTTTAACAATAATATCATTACTATATCCTTGAACAATCATTTTTTTATACAAATTGTTCTTTTTCATCTTCACCGATGTGTCTCTGATTGAGCTTTTCACCTTATTTGCCCACTTTATAGCATGTTCTAATTCATCATCGCTATTATGCTCTAAAATATCTTCAATTAAATCATAAGAAATACCTTTTTTCTTTAACCCTGAAACTATTTTACCTTCACCTTGCAAAGCAGCTTTCATTAATTCAATATAGTTTTTTGCATATCTGTAGTCATCTATATATCCTCTTTCTTCAAGTTTTTCTACAATATCATTTACTTGCTTTATATCACATTCGAAATTATTTGTAATAAAATCATATATTTCTTTTCTTGTTCTATCTCTGCTAGCTATTTTATTTATACATCCTTGATATGCTTTTACTGCACATTCTTCTTTTTTTAATTGCTCAATTTTTTCTTCACTAACTTTTTGTTCTTTTCTTAATCCTTCGTTAGTATATGTATCATTTGTTACAATAAGTTTAAATTCTTCACCACTAGGTGATTCAACTATTATTACAACATGATCATCTTTAACTCTAACTTCATCAATTACATACATATTTTTGTATGTAGAAATAGCCTGTTCATAAACCTTAAATACTTTTTTAGCAAAAACTTCACAATCATATGGCTCGATTTGTTTAATAGCATTTAAACTTATCTTATTTTTTTCATCATTGCTTAATGAAATATACTTTTGAAGTTTTTCTGATAATTCTTCTTCTGTATCAAAATAAAATCCTGTTTTTCCTTCATAAACTATTTCATCTAATACAGCATCATGTCTTGCAAAAACTGGAAGTCCACTTGCAAGTGCTTCTATAAAGGTCATTCCTTGAGTTTCAGATAAACTAGCAGACACAAATACATCAGAACTATGATAATAGTGTGGAACTTCACTTGCTGGTTTTTTACCACCAAATATAACAATATCATCTATGCCTAAATCAACAGATAGTTTCTTTAAATTTTCTTCTTCGTTTTTTGGACCAACTCCAATTATCAAAAGTTTTGCCTTAATATTTTTTTCTTTAACATATTTAAAACCTCTAATAACAAAATCAATACTTTTTTCTCCTGCAATTCTTCCAATATAAGTTACTAATATTTCATCATCTTTTATATTATAACTTTTTCTTATTTCTTTAATTTGAGTATCACTTGTATTTTTGATATTAAATTTTTTTATATCTAATCCAGTTGGAATAACATGAATATTTCTATTTATATCATAACCAATAAGCATATCTTTTGTTTTTTGGCTTGGAGATATAACCTCTACACTTGAATCACCATATAACTTACTCAATCTAGCAACTAACGCTTTAGCAACATTATCTACTACTTTTGAATCAATAAAATTAACATAATGAGTATAATCTTCATATGTTGTATGATATGTACTTACTAAAGGTATACTTAAAAGTCTTGAACAAATTCTTGCGAAAATACCAATACTAAATTCTGTATGTGCATGAATTATATCTAATTTTAATGATTTAATAGTATTAAATGCACTAATATGGAATGGAGTAGTCAAAACATATCC
Organism: Erysipelotrichaceae bacterium; assembly: GCA_022772735.1. Taxonomy (GTDB): domain Bacteria; phylum Bacillota_I; class Bacilli_A; order Erysipelotrichales; family Erysipelotrichaceae; genus UBA9076. The sequence continues at coordinate 35,779 of JALEZD010000023.1, read as the reverse complement.
ATATAAAAATTTCAGTTCAATACCAGGTAATCTTAGAATATTACCTTCTAACTCTGCCTTTTGAAAGTCAGGTTTAGTAGTTATTACATAAACTTCATGTCCTTGTTTAATCAATTCTTTTTCAAGTGTATGAACACTGCTTACAACTCCGTTTATTTCAGGTAAATATGTGTCTGTAAAAAGTCCAATCCTCATAATTATTCCCTTTCTGTAATTTTATCTGGCAAATTCTTGGCTATTATAAATACAACTCCACCAATCAACATTATTAAATAATATGTAACAAATCTCCATAATATCATTAAACCACTTGTCGTAACTCCACCAAATATGTGTGAGAAAAGATACATAAAAGTTGCTTCTGTGCCTCCACTGGCTCCAGGTATTGGTATAAATGCATTAATCATAGATACATATGATGATAATGCAATTATATCAATTAAAAGTCCAAAATTCACTTCTAAATTAAGTGCCTTTGCACAAAAATAAGGTAGTGAATAATAAAGAAGTAATCTAAATAAATTAACAATAACAACTTTTAGTATTAATAGTTTATGTTCTTTTAATCTTTTTGTTTCTTTTTCAAATCTATTTAATTGAAGATTTAATTTTTCTAGTGCTTCATTTTGATTTTTTATAATTTTTAATTTAAAAGCAAGTTTTATTCCTTTAGTTGTTATAAATCTATATACTCTTGGAAATTTAACTAATGCCCATAATCCTATAATTACTGCACTATTCACAAGAAAACCAACAATCACTAAATAAAATAAATCAGAAAAATTCGCTTTAAAATATGCAAATCTTATAATTATTAAAAACAATACTAAAGCTATCATCGTACTTTGATAAATTATAAAGTCCATCCATAAAACACTTGCAGAATCACTTAATCCGACACCCTGCTTTTTAAAAATATAAACTTGTGCAAATTGCCCTCCTGATGCACTTGGAGTTATTCCATGAAAAAAACTGGCTACAAATGCATTTATAGCTCCATCTCTTCTTGTATAATGTGGATTAGACAATTTGGTTAGTAAAAATAAACCCTCTCCAATAACAAATTGTATAAATATTGAGATTATAATAGTTGATAAAACCCAATATATATTCGCATTTGATAAAATCTTGACAACATCACTAAATGAGTCTTTTAGCGTTAGATATAACACTAATAAAGTTATGAATATAATTAAAGCTATATTAAAAATATAACTTTGAAAAAGTTTTTTTATTTTATTAATCATACAATTATTATACTACTATTCCCTTGTATTTAAAACTTCTAAGTAAACCCCTTTTAAAGATTCACCTACATTTTCAATACTTCTTTCATTTGCAGTTTTTATTCCATTTAATCCTGTGTGTGGAATTTTTTTGTTTACAATATCATGTATTAATGAAATAAATTCTTCATTATTATTTCCTTTATAACAATTTTCACCATTTTTTAACCATGGATTAAAAACACCTATGTCTCTTACAAGGACTTGTTGCCCACTCGCAAGAGCTTCTAAAACAACGATACCTTCTGTTTCTTCATATGATGGAAAAAAGAAACAGTCTGCATCTAAATATGCACCTTCAATAATCGGTCCTTTAACATATCCAGGTAATATTAAATTATTTGGTATATCTTCTAGTGCATCTCTAATATTTTTTGGAACACTTATTAATGGAGTGTTTCCAAACCAAATAAACTTATATTCTGGAAGTTTTTTTGCGATTTCAATAAAATCTAATAGACCTTTTCTTTCAAAAAATAGTCCTACTGATAAAATAACTTTATCATCTTTAGAAAGACTAAAATACTTTCTGTATGCTTTTATTTTCTCTTCATCATATTTAAATCTGTTTAAATCTATTCCATTGCTTACATCATAAATTGGTAAATTTATTCCATATGATTGTAAAATTGATTTTGAATATGGTGTTGGTGTTATTATTGCATCAGCCTTTGAATAAAGTGAAACAATATGTTTTTTAAATATTGGTGCAATTTGATTTGATAAAACAAAAGAATTTTTAAAATCTTCTTCAGTTGAATGTGCATGGTAAATTACTTTTTTACCCATATTTCTAGTCTTTTTTATTATTGCATCTGAATTAAATCCATAAGTATTAATATGTAATATATCATAATCATCTGACCATGGATCAGTTGTATATTCTACCCCCGCAAGTTCTAAGGCCTTTTGTTGATGTTTAAATGCTCTTCCTATCCCTGATGTTTGAATTAATTCTTCACTTTCAAAATAAAGTAAAATCTTCATTTAATTACCTCCATTCAAACTATTTATATTTTACACTATTTGATTTATATTTAATATAAAGGAAGGTAAATTTATGTTTTATGATTATTATGATAGTCCCCTTGGAAAAATGTTGATTGTTGTGGATGATGACAGTTTAATTGGCTTGTATTTTGAGAATCAAAAATACTTTAAATATAAAATAAAAACTGAATTATTAAAAGACAGTAATAACAAAACAATAATTTATACAAAAAATTGGTTAAATTCTTATTTTAATAAAGATTTCATCAACTTTGAAATTAATTTAAAACCCATTGGAACATCTTATCAAAATGATATTTGGAATATACTTAAAACTGTTCATGGTAAATGTACTTATAAAGACATTACTATTGAATACAATAAAATGTTTAATAAAAAGACATCTTTTCGTGCTGTCGCAAATGCAATATCAAAAAATCCAATTTCAATAATAATTCCATGCCATAGAGTTATTGGAACAAATGGAAAACTTACAGGATATGCTGGTGGATTAAGTAAAAAAGAATGGTTACTTAATCACGAAAATAATATTGATTAACTATAAATTTATCTTATAATATACATATATTAATCACCAAATTTAATACCTATAATATGGTTAGGTAGTCTCTACTGATTCACCGTAAATGAATCAACAATTATGGTTTTTTTATTTTTCCATTTTTATTTGGGCGATTAATAGAATGGAGGAAAATATGAATTTAAAAGACTTTATCTACAACATCCCTAAAGCGGAACTACATCTACATCTTGAAGGTTCTTTAGAGCCAGATTTAAAGCTTAAACTTTCAAAAAAGAATAATATTGATATTGGACAAACAACGATTGAAGAAGTTAAAAAAAGCTACGAATTTAATGATTTAACATCATTTCTTGCAGTATATTACCCTGCAATGAATGTTCTACAAGATGAAAGCGATTTTTATAATTTGGCTATTGAATATTTAAAAAAAGCAAAAGAAAATAATGTAAAATATGTTGAATTATTTTTTGATCCACAAGCTCACACATCTAGAAATATCCCATTTGAAACAGTAATCAATGGTTATTATAAAGCTGTAAGTGAAGCATCAAACTATGGTATTAAAGCAAACCTAATTATGTGCTTTTTAAGAGATATGAGCGCAGAATCAGCGTTAGAACACTATAACATGGCAAAACCTTACAGAGATAAGATTTTGGGTATTGGTTTAGATTCTGATGAAAGAGATAACCCTCCTTTAAAATTTGAAAAAGTTTTTGCACTTGCAAAAGAAGATGGCTATCATATTACAATGCATTGTGATATTGACCAAAAAAATTCTATAAATCATATAGAAGATTGTTTGTACAAAATAAAAGTTGAAAGAATTGATCATGGAACAAACATTGTTGAAAATGAAGAACTTGTAGAATTTGCGATTAAAAATAAAATTGGTTTTACTTGTTGCCCTGTTTCAAACAGCTTTGTAACATCTGATATGAAAGGCAAAGAAATAAAATATCTTTTAGATAAAGGGGCTTTAGTTACTGTAAATTCTGATGATCCAGCATATTTCCAAAGCTATATCTCTAATGATCTTTATGAACTGGCAAAGAAAATGGATTTAGATAAAGAAGATATTGTTAAACTTGTAAAAAATTCATTCAATATTGCATGGATAAGTGATGAAGAAAAAGAGAATTATCTAAAACAAGTTGATAAATTTGTTGAAGAAAATAAATAAAAATAAAATAAAAACTGTGAATAAATTATTGACATCACAGTTTTTTTATTATCTATTTTTCTTTAATAATAAAATAGTTAATAAAGAAGTAATAATATATTGAATTAGTAATAATATTAGCTTGTGTTGATGTGTTGTGTAGTTATCTACAACCAGTTCACTTATTTCACTATTTCCAATACACCTCCATAATCCATGTTCAGATTATGGAGGTACTTCATTAATCTTCTTCTTTTGATAATCTATTAGATTGTTTAATTACTTTTTCTTGGATATGCATTGGTGCAGGTTCATATCTATCAAATTTCAAAATAAAACTTCCTCTACCCTGAGTAATACTTCTAAGTTCAGTAGCATACACACCCATTTCAGCCATAGGAACTTCTGCTTCTATTTTTTGATCTTTTTCATCAATCATTTCCATTCCCATTATTAATCCACGGCGTTTATTAAAATCTCCAATAATAACTCCTGTATATGTTTCAGGCGCTATAACTTCAACCTTTCCAATTGGTTCAAGAATAATAGGTTTAGCTTTTGGCATTCCTGCTTTATATGCAAGTCTTGCGGCAGCTTTAAATGCTATTTCTTTTGAATCTACATCGTGATACGATCCATCATAAAGTGTACATTTTACTCCAACAACTTTATATCCTGCTAAAACCCCTTTTTCCATACACTCTCTTAAACCAGCTTCTGTTGCAGGGAAATATTGTTTTGGAACTGCTCCTCCAAAAACTTCTTCTTCAAAAACCATATCTTCGCTATCACATGGTTCAAATCTAATCCAAACATCACCATATTGTCCAGCACCACCACTTTGTTTTTTATGTTTACCTTGTGCTTCGGATTTTGTAGTAATAGTTTCACGATATTGAACTGTAGGTGTTGATGTTGTTACTTCAACTTTATACTTAGATTTTAATTTATTTAAAATAACATCAATGTGTTGATCACCCAATCCATATAAAACTTGCTCTTTAGTTTCTCTATTTTTAACAAATTTTATAGATAAATCTTCTTCACATATTCTTTGTATTCCAAAACTCATTTTATCTTCATCTGCTTTAGTTTTTGGCCAAACTGCCACTCCAAGCATAGGTTTAGGAAAATTAATGCCTTCAAATTTTACAGGTTTATCTTTTGAACAAAGTGTATCATTTGTTTCACTGCTTTGAAGTTTAACAACTGCACCAATATCACCAGTAAACAACTTTCCAACACCAACTTGATATTTACCATTAATAACATATACTTGATTTATTTTTTCCATCACTTCTTTTTTAGTATTGTAAACTTGAGAGTCAGTGTTAAGTACTCCAGACATAACCTTAATAAATGAAATCTTCCCAACAAATGGATCTACAATAGTTTTAAAAATAAAAACTGATAAACTTTCATTTTCATTTGTTTCTAAACTTACAGATTCATTATTAACACCTAATGCATCTATTTGACCTTTTTCTGCATAACTTGGGAAGTATTCTGTAATTAAATCCATTAATCTTTCAATTCCTGTTTGATTAATTGCTGAGCCACAATAAACTGGTCTTATATCACCATTTCTAACCCCAATTCTTAATCCTTTAGCTAACTCATTTTCACTAAATGTTTCTCCACTGAAGAACTTATCCATAAGTTCATCACAAGTCATTGCGATTGCTTCTGCAATTTGATTATAATATTCACTTACTATATCTTTTAGTTCATCTGGAACTTCTTTTGGTGTTTCTCTATCATTGTAATACCAAGCTTTATTTCTCAATATATTTACTGAGCCAACAACCTGTTTATTTTCAATTATTGGAACCTCAAACGGAATTACAGTTTTTCCAAAGTTACTTCTTAAACTATCATATGTAGTTTCAAAAGATGCATTTTCTTCATCAATTTTATTAATAAAAAATATTGTTGGTAATTTTCTTTTGTTTACTTCTTTCCAAGCTTTTTCAGTTCCAGCTTCAACACCATCTTTAGCACTAACAACTATAAGTGCATTATCTCCGACAGAAAGCCCTGCTTGAATTTCTCCTTCATAATCAATATATCCTGGAGTATCAATAAAATTTATCTTACACTTTTTCCATTCAATTGGTGATGTTGCTAGATAAACAGATTGTTCTCTTTTTATTTCTTCAACATCATAATCTAAAGTGCTTGTTCCATTTTTCGTATTGCCCATTCTATCTGTAACTTTTGTAAAATAAAGTGCAGATTCTACAACGCTTGTTTTCCCAGAACCACTGTGTCCTAATAAAACTATATTTCTAACTTCGTTTGCTAAATAATCTCTCATAATTTCCACCTATTTCAACATATCCTTTAAATCTATTAAATTTTCTTTTCTAACATAATGAATTGCCTTATTTCCTTCATTATCTAAAATTTCTTTATCTGCATTATTATCTAATAAGTATTTAACAAGATTTGGATATCCACTATAAGCAGCTCTCATAAGTGCTGTACAACCTCTATTATCAATCGCATTTATATTTGCGTTATTTTTAATCAACAATTCTATTATATCTAACTTATATCCATTAACTGCTTCCATTAAGCAGGTTCTTCCTTCACAGTCAGGTTTATTAATATCTGCACCTTTTGAAATTAAATATTCTACAACGTCACTTCTTCCTAAAAATGACGCTCTTAAAACAGATGTTCTACCTTTATTATCATGTGCATTTACATTTCCACCTGCTTCAACTATAAGTTTAACAATATTTAAATGACCTTTTTTTGCAGCTCCCATAAGTGCTGTTTTATTGTTTACATCTCTAGCATGAGTATCAGCACCATTATCAATTAAAAATCTAACGATGTCTTCATACCCTCTTTTACTTGCTCTCATAAGTGCTGTTCTTCCTTCACCATTTGTGACGTTAACATTCGCACCTTTTGAGATCATTGCGCAAACCTTCGCAAAATCTCCACTTGCTGCTGCTACAAAAAATTCCTTATTTGTTTGATCCATAATTATTCCTCCTTTTCAAACAAATGAAACAAAAAAGATGGGCACACAGTGACCACCTAAAAAGCACATATTAAGTTTTTATAAACACAAGTGAAAATATCATTTTTTATCAAGTATTGCCATTTTGATACAACAAAAATAGCTATTAAAACCCTTCTCATGATAATTCACTCCGTTTCTTAATACTTTATAATTATATTGTAAACGATTATATTTTATTTTCAAGTGAAATATAAGTGAAATCAATATAATTTACATATTTTTTAAAACTCTTGTTGGATATGGAATAACAACTCCATTTTTTGCAAAATCATTCTTTATACTTTGTCTTAAATCAGAACACATAGAAAATCCTGAAGAAAAATCTTTTGTATAGAAAATAGCTCTTAATTCCACTGAAAAGTCTTTTAAATTTGTACAATAAACTATAGCTAATGGTTCATTATTTTTTTTCTGTTTTGAATTTCTTGCATCAGTAAGTTGTGGATGATTCATTATATTTTCAATAATAATTTTTTTAGCAACTTCAATGTCACTATCATAACTAATATCAATATTCAAAGCATTTCTATAGCTTTTTTCACTCATATCTCTATTTTCTATTATTGATGTATTCATTATGCTATTAGGAATTACTACATCAACATTTTCAATTGTTCTAACAATAGTATGTCTAAAACCTATAGTTTTAACAACTCCTGAAACATTTTTATCTTTTATAATTATCATATCTCCAACATGAAATGGTTGATATATAGACAATATAATGCCAGCAATAAAATTACCTAAAGTTTCTTGAGCAGCTAAACCAAAAATAACTGCCAACAAAGAAGAAGCACCTAGTATTGTCTTTCCAATCGAGCTAAGTGGAATAATATCAGACAAAATCATAAAAAATGCAAGACCATAAAATATAGTTCTTAAAGAATTCACAAATAATGGAGCAACAGTTTTTGTAGATTTATTACTGTTCGCTATTGCTTTTGAAATATATTTTTCAACAATCTTTAAAACTATTGTAGAAACAACTAAAATTAATACAGTTTTTAAAACAAACTCTATTAACCCTCCGTTAAAAATATTATTTCCATAATTTAATATTTCTTCCATATTCTTATTCTCCTAATACTTTAATATTTCAACATATTTCTTATAATCAGGCATATACTTTCTAACAATATCATAAAACAAATTAGAGTGATTTGGTTCTATTAAATGAATATATTCATGTAGTAATACATAATCAAAGCATTCAATTGGATAGTGAGCCAATCTATAATTTAGTGTAATTTCATTTTTACTTGGAATACAATATCCCCATCTGCCTCTAAGTTTTTTTATTTTAATATGTGGGTAATTGTTAATACCATAATTTTCCAAAATAAAATCATATTTACTTCTATTTTTATTAATATACTCAATAAAATAATCTTCAAAAAATTTTATAAATAACTTTTCTATTATTTTGTGATTATTTTTTTTAAGATAAAAATTGAAAGTATTGTTTTTGTAAATCAGGTTATTTTTATCAGCAATATAAATTTTTATGTCATTTTTATATCCCAAAAAATAAACTTTATCACTTATTACTTGATAACCATCATTTTCTTTAACCTTAAGCATATTACTAGTTTTTATTATCCAAGAAGCTTTAGCTTCAATAAATTTTTTTATATAATTATCATCAAAATTATAGTTACAATTTATTTTTATTTTTGAGCTAGATATAAATCTCAAATATAAATTTTTTATTCTTTTTCTTTCAACTTGAACTTCAAATAAATGATTATTTATATAAATTTCCATATTAATATTTTACTTTTTTTACTCTTGCAAAGCCAATTGTGCCAGGTCCAGTATGAGCCATAATTATAGATTTAATATTCCCAATTGTAACCTTTCTTTTTAGTTCATTTTCAAATTCAATTACATAATCATCTACATTTGTAACATCTGCAGCAGTAAAAATAAACTCATAATCATCTATATTATCAACATTCATTACACTTTCAATCGCAAATTGTATTGCTTTTCTTTTTGTTCTAACTTTTCCTAAAACATCAATTATTCCGTTATCAACTTTTAAAATTGGAACAATCTTTAAAACATTCGCAATCGCTGCTGCTGCACTTGAAATACGACCACCTCTTTTTAAATAAGCTAAATCATCTGGAATTAAAGCACAAAACATATTGCTATCTTCAATTTTATTTTTTATTTCTTTACTTGAATATCCTAAATCAATCATATCTTTTGTATATTTGGCTAATTTTTGTATTGGACAACACGCACTTTTTGCATCAATTACTGTAACTTTATCATTAAATTCTAAACTAGCCATTTTTGCACTTTGATATGTACCACTTAAACCACTAGATAATGGTATAAAAATAATCTCATCATGTGTTTTAAGAAGATTTTCCCACATATCAATTATATCTCCTAATTTAGGTTGAGATGTTTTAACAACATTCCCTTCTTTCATTAAATTAGAAACTTCTTTATCACTTACATCTATTTCTTCAATATATTGTTTCCCATTTATTTCTAATGGCATTCTAACAACATAATAGCCTAGTTCTTTAGCTTCACTTACACTTAAATCCGCAGATGAATCAAGCATTATTGCAATCTTGCTCATAAATATTTCTCCTTAAACTAGGCTATTATACCATTAAATTGATACATTTTTACATGTTCTATATAACTATATGATATAGTTTTTAAAACAAATTATTTTTTATTTACAAAATACATGCCAATACCTGAAATAAATATAGTAATTATATAAATTAATAATATAGATTTGTTTCCTGTTTCTACAACATCGTATTTAATTACTTTATTATTTGTGTAATGATAAATTGTATTTGTTTTTTTATTTGGAATTTCAATTCCATAATGTGCACTATTTTCAATTTCAACACTTTTATTATTACTATCCACGACAACAACAAAAGAAACTGTTATTTCTTCATTTGATTTTATTAATGGTATATCAAAATAAACTTCATTTAAATTTTCCATAAAATATCCATTATTAACTTTATGGAACAATGTATTTTTTGGTATTTTATCTTTAACTTTTATATTTTCAATATCAAAATTACTTTCATTTTTAATCTTTATATAATATTCAATTTTATCTTTATCATTTACAATACTTCCATTTTTTACATTACTATCTTTATATGCAGAAAGTTTAATTTTAGGATTGATAATAACATTTGTTTCTATAAATGGATCATCATCAAATTTTATTCTGCCTCTATTTTCTATAGTTATGGTGTTATCATCAATTACTTTTACACTAAATAAGACACTTTTCATCATATTTGGTTTAACATTTGAAAATTCCCATTTTATATTATTGCTTTTTTTATCATAAATCCCGCCATCACTTATAGAAGTTTCAATAATTTGTGTGCCAGTAGGTATCTTATCAAAAATTGTAACTTTTACATTTTCATTTTTAGTATTAATAAAGTTTATTTTATATTCTATTATGTCGTTTTCTTTTACTAAAGAGTTATTTAATCCATTAATATCCTCACTTTTTTTATCATTTATTTTAGTTATTTCTTTTAAAATATTTGGATAAGATATTGCCTTATCAAATGTAACTTGATTGATATTTGAAAATACTTTTAAATATGCTATATTTTCAACTGTTAAATTATTTTCCTTAATAATCTTTTCATTTTTATCATTCCAATCATATTCATAAGATAATGAAAATTTAGAATTATATCCAATATTTTCAAAACAAAATGCAATTTCCCTAATTTTTTCATTTTTCAGTATATTTTTAATATTACCAATTGAATCATCATCAATATAATATATATCGTTATTTTTAGTTAAACTCAAATCAATAAATTCATAATTATTAATATCTAATATACTATTCAAACTATCTAAGTTTAAATCCTTTTTAACATTTGAATAAATAAATCTTATTTTAGGGCTACTATTTTTATCCTTATTATATATTTCTGAAATTAAATCAATATTGTTTAAAAAATAATTACCTAAAACATTATTGCTATCTAAATCATCGTAAATAATCGCATCAATATTTTCACTACTATCAAAAAATATTGTTTGATTTGAAAACTCAATGTTAAATTTTATTGGCTTATTATTTCTAATAATTGGATTTGCTACTTTACTAATTGTTGCTCCACCAATTCGTATTGTTTTTAATCCTATGTTATCTACATTTGTACTAAGCATATTTTTTGATTTAATAATACTGTTTAAAACAATATTTTGATTATTACCAATATTTTCATCTATTTTTCCTGCAAAATGTATTTTAGGCAGTTTGTACGATACAGGATAATTGTATATTTTCCAAATTATCTCTGTATATTCTCCATCGATTTTTTCTTCAACTTCATATCTAATAATATTGTTTGGAATATTTAAACAAGTTTTAGATGTTAAAAAGTTTGTCGAATAATTGTTAATATTTATACCATCCTGACTATTATCATTAATTATTTCTCCATCATATACTATGTTCCATTTCTTTTCTATATTACTATCATTTTTAAATGGTTTGATGGTACTTGGTATTCTTTGTATAATTTCAAAATCATCAGTAATATTAACCATAGTATCTAAAGATGTTCCTGATTCAATATCAAAATACACATTATATTGATTCATATCAAGATTAAATACCTCTTTATTCGTAGTATCATTTATTTTTTGTGAAATGTGGGTATTTATATAGGTATTATAATCTTTCACAAAAAACGCTCCTCCAACTAAACTTGCAGCATGTGTCCAATTTCCATTTCTATTACCAATTGCATTGCTACTACTTGAAATAGATATAATTCCATTTTTATCATATTTAGCTTTAATAAAACCCAATTTAATATCTTTATGATTTTTATACATATCTAAATCATCACCTAGTGAATTAAAAACATTGTATCTTTTATAAATGTTCCCATCAAAATCTATACCTTCTAATTCTCCTAAAATAACTCCAACTCTTTTTGGATTATCTTTTTCTAATAACTTATTTGTACTCTTATCAATTAATACATCTTTTTTTACTCTTATTGCAGGATATGTTCCAAATGCATCAAAGCTAATATTATAATTAGGATTAACAAATTCACTTACACTAAAAAATCCAATCACCTTGCATCCATCGTTTATTGCAGAGTTTACATCATTATACAATTTAAAACCATTTTGATTTTTTATATCATCAATATGTGTATTATACATTTCTTCTTCACTATTCCAACCATTTTTATTTTCTTTACATACCCAATTAAATTGTAAATTTCTTAGGTTGTTATTAGGTATTGGATTAGAAAACTGTTCATCATTTTTTAACACTTCAAAAAAGTTTGTATCAAATTTTATAAATCCTAAATATTGTTTCATATAAGCTCTATCAAAGTTTTTATACATCATTGCACCTTGGCTAATTGAAACCAAATCATTTGGATAAACATAATAATCTGGAGGTATATTTCTTGTTGCATCTTTACCAATTAATGTAAATCTCTCTTTTGTGCTAGAATTTATTACATTAATTGTCAAAAACTGTGCAGGTCCTCCACCTCCACCACTTCCTCCTCCTTCTGGTTTTCCAAGTGTATACCCCGCAATATTATCATCAATATTTGTTTCTAATATTTCTTCTCCTAATTTGTCTTTAGCAATCAAGTCAGTAATCTTAAATGTGTAAAATTTATTATTGATTATATTATCAGGTATATCGCTTAAAAAAACGTATGAACCAAACGGATATCTATCATCATCGTAATCAAATCCTTGTAAAGAATTATTTTTATTAGAGTTATTTGTAACCTTGTTATATAAATTATCAAATTTAAAATTATTTATTGTAACAAAATTATCTACAATATTAATTTCACCACTGTTAAACACCATATTAAAATCTGAACTATTCTTACCAGAAATAGGTGCTAACTTTCCATATATCTCATTTTTTAAAAATGTACTTGTTGAATTATCATTTACCTTATAATCAATTATTTTATGATTGTCATTAGGAAATAACTTAAAAGAAATACTCTCATTATCATTTAAAATTTCTTGTCCTTTTATTCCCTTTCCTTTAACATCTGAATACAATTCTAAAACAATGGAAAATAATTGTTTATCATCAAAAATTCCTTCATAGTTTATTTTTGCGTTTATATTAGGTTTAGCACTTACCCTTAAATTTTCTCCAACAACACTCAAGTAATTTTTATCGTTAAGTCCAATATAAAAGGTTGGCGCAAGTATTGTTGTATTATTAAATGCTTGATTAATAGAAATAACCCAGTTTATAACTCCAACTCTTGGAGAAACAACTTGATTTTCAACATCTATATAACCTTCTAATACACTATAATCTTCTTGAATATCAACAGTTAAATTTTCTATCCATTCCATTGCTTTAATATCAAAACTAGCAATTTTACTAGATACTGGCAATATAGCTTTTAAATAAAAACGACCACTCATTGACGTATCTAAAATATTTTTACTAAGTGTACTATAAGCTGTTCTATATACTACTTTATCAAAACTTCTAACTATTTTATTATCAAAACTACTATCATTCCCCTTATCATCATTAATATCAAATGGTGCAGTCCCATCATAGGTTTTTATAAGTTCAAAATTGTTAATATAACATTCAACAAAATCTTCACTACTTCTATACTGACTTTTTATTTTTTTGAATGGTTTTTCATTACCATTTAATATATTTAATATTTCATTATTATCTAAAATGTATTCCTTTAATTGTTTATACTGAGTATTTTGTTCATCAATTATTTTCTCTATTTCACTTTTTTCATCAAATTGTTCAAAAACATTTATTTCATATTCATTTTTATCTTTTTCGATGAATAATTCAGGATTTTCTTCTTTGTTTTCATCTACAGATACCTCATTTTTTTCTTCTATACTATTTTCATCTATTACATTACTATCTAAAATTGGATTTAATTCAATATTTTCATTAATATCATTTTCTAACAAAGATATGTCACTTGCATCAGCATTAGAATCTATTTCTTCATAAAACAAGTTATCATTTTCAACTGTATTACTATCTAATTCTTCTAAATTTTCATTTTCTAAAATTATATCTTCATTTATTGTCTCATCACTTACTATAGAGTCATCTGTTATGTCATCATTTTTTTCTTTTATTTCTTTATAATTATCTGTTATATTTAAATCTTCATTTTTAATATTTTCATAAATGACTTCCTCATATTCAATTTTATCTTCTTCTGCAACTAGGTTTTGTATACTACTTAAACTCAAAAGAATAGAAATAAATAAAAAAATTTTTACTATTTTTTTCATATAAATTAACCTCCTTTAATAATTTATTGTTAGTAAATAAAAAAAACCTAAATAATAGATTTAGGTTTTTAATCTTAGATAATTAAATATTTATTAAGGAGAAATAAAAAATGAAAACTTATTTAAAATTAATTATTCTTATACTACTATTTGTTTTATCAACTTTTATAAACATTACTTTTTCAAAAATATATATTGATAAGAAAATTGAATTACAAGAAATATATGTTGCCTCACATAACATAAGCAGTAGACATTTATTAAAAGAAGAAGATATAAATGTAATAAAAATACCTAAAATTTTTGTTAATGAAGATGTATACACATTTAAAGATGAAATACTTGGCAAATATACAGACATCCAAGGGAAAATACCTAAGGGTTCACCTTTTTATAAAAATATGTTATTTGACAAAGCAAGCCTTGTTGATTCACCACACTTACAATTAAAAACAAATCAAACATCATTTACAATTGCAGCTGATATCCTATCTTTGTCTGGAAATACTTTGATAAGTGGACAAAGAGTTAATTTACATGGAAGTCTATTAACTAATCAAAATGTATTAATTGAAGATCTATTAGTAGAAAATTCAAGAATAATTTCTATAAATGATAACAAAGGATATAATTTAGAGCATCCATCAAGTAATAAAATACCGTATTCAATCACATTTGCGATAGATAATAGTTCTTTAGAATATTTGACTGTAATATCAAAAATAGGAAAAATTGACATTTATGCAAACTCAAATTCATACGATTCATCTAATGAGTCTAAATTGTATAAAAATTCAAAAATAGTTGAGTATATAAATGACTTGTATAAAAAATAAAAAAATCCGACTAGGATTTTTTAATATCTATAAATGGGGCGATCGACGGGACTCGAACCCGCGAAATGCTAGAGCCACAATCTAGTGTGTTGACCAACTTCACCACGACCGCCATAAGCATTTACTATTCTATCTCAATAACAATTAAAAGTAAAGTGAAAAATTACTAATATTGATTTAAGACATTATTTTTTAATAAATTATAAATAAAAAAGAATCTTTATTTTATAGTCGTGATTCTAGCGACTTTATATAAAACAATTATTTACTTCCAAATAATTTTTCTTTTATTTTTTCTGTAATTTCTAAATCGATTTCTGGATTAGATTTTAAATAAGCTTTAACTGCTTCTCTACCTTGACCAATTTTTTCACCATTATATGAAAACCAAGCACCAGCTTTTTGAATTATTTCATGTTCAACCCCAAGCTCAATAACCTCTGCAATATGAGATATTCCTTCTCCATATGCAATTTCAATAATTGCATTTTTAAATGGTGGAGCAACTTTATTTTTTACAACTTTTACAGTAACTTTATTACCAACAATATCTACACCATTTTTTATTGCTTCTCCTCGTCTTACATCAAGACGAATAGTGCTATAAAATTTTAATGCTCTTCCTCCTGTTGTAGTTTCAGGGCTTCCAAACATTACTCCAACTTTTTCTCTTAACTGGTTAATAAAAATTGCAATACAATTTGTTCTATTAATTGCACCAGCTAACTTTCTCATTGCTTTTGACATTAATCGTGCTTGAAGTCCAACATTAGCATCAGACATTTCACCTTGTAATTCAGCTTGTGGGACTAGTGCAGCAACTGAATCAATAACAATAACATCTATTGCCCCACTTTTTATAAGTGCTTCTGCAATTTCTAAAGCTTGTTCACCTGAATCAGGTTGAGATAAAATTAACTCGTCAATATCTACGCCTAAAGATTTAGCATATTGAGGATCGATAGCATTTTCTGCATCAATAAACGCAGCTCTCCCACCTGCTTTTTGAGCTTCTGCAATTGCGTGTAAAGCAATTGTGGTCTTACCACTTGATTCTGGACCAAAAACCTCGATAATTCTTCCTTTTGGGTAACCCCCTATTCCTAAAGCATAATCAAGCGCTAATGAACCACTTGAAACAGCATCAATATCAACATTTGCTTTTTCTCCAAGCTTCATTATGCTTCCTTTACCATAACTTCTTTCAATGCTCTTTAATGCTTCTTTAAGCAATAAATCTTTTTCACTTTCTTTCATTTTTTCACTCATAATATCCTCCATTAAACTAAATATAGTTACTAATTTTTATTTCCCTATTTACTTTCAAATATATATTCTTTCATTTGATTAAAATATGATATTCCACTTGCAAAACTAACAAATGTTGAAAACCATACCATTACATTTGAAATTGGTAATCTATAATATTCAAATGGAATGTTATTTAATAATATTAATACAATAGAAACCATTTGCAGGACTGTTTTTAATTTTCCCAAATATCCTGCTGCAACAACTTTTCCACTGCTTGAGGCGATCATTCTACAGCCATCAACAATTGTATCTCTTGAAATCATAATAATAACTGCAACAACGGGAATTAAATTTCTATATGCAAATAATATAAACAGAGTATTAACTAATAGTTTATCAGCAATTGGGTCTGCAAACTTACCAAAAGTTGTAATCAAATGGTTTTTTCTTGCGATATATCCATCTAAAAAATCTGTAAATGATGCTACAGCAAAAATCAAAAGAACAATTAAATTAACAGAGGAAATCGGCATATTCACAACGTAATAAACAGGCATGTTAATGTTAAATTGTGAATATGGAAATAAATATACTAATATAACAATTGGAATTAATAATATTCTAAATACAGTTAATCTATTTGGTAAATTCATGTTTTTTCTCCTATAAACAATATAAGGAATCAAATGATTCCTTATATTTAGCACACTCGATAAGCCATGTTCTGTCCCTATTACTAGGTGGCAATCATTTATCTATACATATATTGTATCTAGCGATATCTTCATTTTGATATAACTAGTTCCCCTACCAAATTTGGGTTTCTCGCTTGTGGGGTTTATCTCGTTCCACTCAACAAGTTTCCAAGTTGACTTCGTCACTGTGACACCTTAGGGATTTATTTCATAGTTTTAAACCTTAGAAATAAAATTCCGCCGTCAGTTATAAACTGCCCAACCTTATTTTTTAGATTGGCACAAACACTACAATCATCGCAGATTGTGCGAGCATGGACTTTCCTCTAATAATAAAAATTACCAGCGATTGCCTGAGTGTAAAATTTTATCTTTTATTAAAAACTTCTTGTTCTAATCTTGAAAGACGCTTTATTATATCCACATTACTTGTTGATGAACCATCATCATAAACTCTAGCTCTACCCTCTGCTTCAATAAGTTTTGCACGCAAAGATGCATTGGTACGCTCTAATTCTGAAATTTTATGATTCAAATCGACAAGTATTGCCTGATAAGTTTGGTAATCTTCAATGACCAAATCTAAAAAGCCATCTACCTCTTTAGCACTATATCCTTTAAAATCAATATTAAATTGCTTATCTAAAAGAGTCTGTACTTCAAGATTTAATTTATTTGACATATAATCACCACCTAACAAATATTATTACAAACAAAAAGGTAAAAATCAATAAAACTTCCCTATTTAAAACTTAAAATGTATAATTAATTATGGTGAAAATATGATAAATTATCCTAATGGAAAAAAACAAAAATTAAATGAAAGTAAAATTTCTAGTGCAAATAGAGGAATGAACTTAGAAAATGATTTAAATAAAACAAATCAATACTATTTAGATTTTAATATAGCAAATATTCATAAAAAACCTACACCCATTCAAATTGTACATGTAGATTATCCAAAACGAAGTGCTGCAAAAATTACTGAGGCATACTTCAAATTACAAAGTACAACAGATTACAACGGTGTATATAAGTCTTGTGCAATTGATTTTGAAGCAAAAGAATGTAGAGGAAAATCATTCCCTTTAAACTCAATACATAAACATCAAATTGAACATCTTAAAAATGTATTACAGCACGGTGCTATTACATTTGTTATAATTAGATTTATAAACTATGATAAAACTTTTTTTGTTTTAGCAAAAGATATTATCAAGTTTTATGAAAATAAGGAAAATACAAGAAAATCAATTCCATTTAGTTGGTTTGATGAAAAATGTAGAGTTATACCTTATAATCTTATTAATCCTGTAAACTATTTAAAAATAGTTGATGAATTATACTTTTAGGAGGAAAAAATGACAAAAAGAAAGAGAAAGGCTAATAGAAAAATAAATAAAAAAGCCATTTGGACTATTGTTGTTATACTAATTCTTACCATTGGACTCATTGGTTCTACTGTGGGCCTAGTTGTTTTAAATAAAATGTTAAAAACCAAACCTTCTTTAGAAATGTCAAACTTGGTTTCTAAAGAATCAAGTAAAATATATGATAAAGACAATAACTTGATTGCGGACGTTGGTGTTCAAATTAGAACAAACATAAAATATAACCAACTTCCAGAATCACTTGTAGATGCATTCGTTTCAATTGAAGATTCAAGATTTTTTGAACATCCAGGTTTTGATGTCGCAAGATTTGCAAAAGCAATGATTGAAAATATCAAAGCTATGAGATTTGCTCAAGGTGGATCAACTATGACCATGCAGCTAATCAAACTATCATTTTTTACTGATGATGAAGCAGGTATTGGAGCTGCAAAAAGTATTGAAAGAAAAGTACAAGAAATAGCTTTATCACTTGAATTAGATAAAAGTTTAAATAAAAAAGAAATATTAGAATTGTATTTAAACAAAATGAATTTTGGTGGTTCAGGAAATATAAGAGGTATTGAAAAAGCATCATATTATTATTTTGGTAAATCTGCGAATGAACTAAATGTTGCAGAATCAGCAATTTTATCTGGAATAATTAATAGACCAACTGCATACAACCCATTTAAATATTTAGATTACGCAACAAAAAGAAGAAATACTGTAATCAATATGATGGTTCGTCATGGATATCTAAGTAAAACAGAAGGTGATTTGATTAAATCTATAAAAGTTGAGGATATACTAGTTAACCCAGACAAAGCAAAGGGAACTGGCTCTCAAGAGTATGAATATCAATCATATATTGATACTGTTGTTAATGAGGCAAAAGAGTTAACTGGATTAGATCCAACTCTTGTTGCAATGAATATTTATACAAGCATGAATCCTGCTGTTCAAAAAATGATGGATTCTATTCAAGCAGATGGACAAGAAAAAGTTGTTTTTCCAGATGAATTGATGGAAATTGCAATGATTTCAGTCAACAACAAAACTGGCGAAATTGTTGCTGTTGGTGGTGGTAGAAATTATGGTAGAGGTGGAAGTTTACTACTGAACCATGCTACTGAACAATTTAAACAACCCGGATCGTCTGTAAAACCATTCTTATCGTATGCACTCGCTTTTGAAAATCTTGGTTGGGCAACAAGCCATGTTGTTACAGATAAACCAATAGTGTATAAAGGAACTACCAAAGTTATAAAAAATGCAAATAACAAATATGCTGGACAAGTATATTTAGAATATGCTTTAGGACAATCGCTAAATACCCCTGCAATTCAAACATTGCAAGATGTTGTAGATAAAATTGGTAGAGCAAAAGTAGTTGAATATCTACAAAATTTAGGTTTTTCTAAAGTTACAAATGAAAATTTTGATATTGGATTTGCTATCGGTGGTTCAAATTATACTGCAAGTGCTTTAGAACTTGCTGGTGCGCATGCAACACTTGCAAATGCAGGAAATTATATAAAACCACATACAATTAAAAAAATTGAATTCACAAATGGTGATGATCCTATTGAACCAAAATATGAACCTAAACAAGTTATTTCTCCACAAGCTGCATATCTTACTACAAGCCTAATGTATGCTGCTGTTAATGGTCCCTATACAAACTACATGCAAATTTTAAAACGAGATTATCCTGTTTATGGAAAAACCGGAACAACTGACTGGGGTAGTGATGGTTTACAATACAATATTCCTCAAGGTGCTGCTAAAGACAAATGGATGGTATTTGAAACAAATGACTATACAACATCTGTTTGGGTTGGTTATGAAAAAGGTGTAAAAGATAAAAATACATACTTTAATTCTGAAAAATCAAAACTAAATATACCTGGAAATATAAGTAGCTTAATTCTTGATTCATTGAGTAGTGAAAACAAACCAACAGAAATTGCAAGACCAGATGGAATAAGCAACATAAGCCATATTGTCGCAACATTCCCATATGCTGCAACAATTGAAGGCATGGATGGTTCATTTGTTGCAACTGGATTAATAAAAGATGAATTTAACAAATTAGAAAATCCAGAAACTGCGAATGTAGAAAATTTATCAAGCTTTTCTGCAAATTTAGAAAATGGAACAATAAATATGAGTTGGGCTGCTTATCCTGATTCCTCAAAGCTGCAGGTTGCTCCTGATACAATGGATTTAGGAATTGATGTTGGTGGTACTTGGCTTGAAGCCTATGGAAAAAGAATGTTCGATTATACATGGTTATTTGGTCCAATAAGATATAAGGCAAAAGTCATAAACAATGGAAATGTTATTGCTGAAGTTACAAGTGAAGGAGAACATTTCTCACAAGGAGTAGATGCCCCTCCTGGTTCAACCTTATCAGTATGTGGTTATTATGCATATGAAAATTTAGGAACTGCTTCAAATGAGATATGTCAAAATGTAACAGTTGCTGACTCTTCAATAACCATTAATGTTCCAAGTAATCAAGCAAACCAACAAGATATAGAGAATTGGTTAAAAACAAATGGTTTAAAAGCCAATGTTTCAACATATGTAGATCCTTCTAAAGCTAATACAAACGAAATTAAAGTTAATGGTGTTGTTGCTAATAATCAATCTATTCCAACAACTCAATCACAAATTTCAAATATAAGTATTGAAATAACAATATATACTGCAAATTAAAAAAATGGATGAATTCTGTTTAACCAGAAAATCATCCGTTTTTTATATTTATTTTTGTAGAAGATTTATATAAATGTGCGTAGTAACCATTTTTATTCATTAGTTCTTGATGATTGCCAATTTCAACAATTTTTCCCTTATCTAAAACAATAATTTTATCTGCATCAGAAATTGTTGATAATCTATGGGCAATTATAAATGTTGTCCTTCCCTTTTTAAGAACATTCATTGCGTATGAAATAATTTCTTCTGTTTCTGTATCAATATGCGATGTTGCTTCATCTAATATTAGTATTTTTGGATTTGCAGCTAGTGCTCTTGCAAATGATATTAGTTGTCTTTCACCACTAGAAAATGTTGATCCTCTTTCACTAACAATGCTGTCTATTCCATTATCAAGCTTATCAATGATAAACTTTCCACCAACTTTTTCAAGTGCTTGAATTGTTTCCTCTTTTGTTATACTTGAAACATTCATGCTAATATTTGAAGATACCGTACCTGAAAATATATAAGGTTCTTGTAAAACAATACCCATATTTTTTCTTATACTTTCTCTGCTATAATTTTGTATATTTTGACCATCTATTAATATTTCACCACTTTTTAAATCATAAAACCTAAACAATAGATTAATTATAGAACTTTTACCAGAACCTGTATGTCCTACAAGTGCAATTGTTTCTCCTTTATTTGCTTTAAATGAA
The DNA here is from genome assembly GCA_022772735.1 of Erysipelotrichaceae bacterium. GTDB lineage: Bacteria > Bacillota_I > Bacilli_A > Erysipelotrichales > Erysipelotrichaceae > UBA9076. Next base: position 13,851 of record JALEZD010000023.1, on the reverse strand, counting down.
ATATCATTTAAAACAGGTGTATTTTCTACATATTCAAAACTAACATTTTTAAACTCAACATTACCATCTGTAATTAGAATTTTATTATCAATCTCTTCTTCCAATTGAGTATCTAAAAATTCAAAAACTAACTTACCTGTCGATAAAGATCTTTGGATATCTGGAAGAAGTCTTACAAAGAAATTAAATCTTTCAAAAATTCTTTCCATATATGTTGTATAAACTAAAAGCAATCCAGCACTTACTGCTTCCACACCACCTAAATATTTAAGACCAACATATAATAATATTGCAAATAAAACTAATCTATTTAATACATCTGATAATGTCCATGATAAACTTGCATCAATTTTTACTGTTTTATTATCAGAATTCATTAATTTTAAAAGTACATCTTTAAATCTGTTTCTTGTATTATCAATTTGTTGATAAAGTTGTACAGTTGAGCTAGAATTCATTATTTCTGCAACTTGGCTATTCATTTCACTTTGTGCTTCATAAAAAATATCTACATTTTTTTTGCTTAATTTACTATAAATTCTTTGCCATATAACAATTAATGGTAATAAAAGTAACATTAATAATGCAACAACCTTATTTAATCTATAAAGTATTACAAGTATTATAACTAATGGCAATAAGTTACTAAATGCTTGTAAAACTTTTATATAAAATTGTGCCCTAAGTGTTTCTGTATAATTAACAATTAATGTCGATATTTTCCCTGCTGGTTTATCACTGAAATATGAAACAGGTAATTTTTGCATAACTTCAAATGATTTATCTCTTAAATCTTGACCAACTTTATTCGCAATAAAATCTAATGCATATTTAGAAATAAAACCAATAATTTCTGACAAAAACACTAATACAACAAACAATAAAACATTTTTGTTTAATGAATTCATATCAAAATATCCACTTTTAAATGAAGGAGTAATTATATTATCAATAATATTTCTAATTATTAATGGGGTATATAAATTTCCAACTGTAGCTAAAGTAAGTCCAATTATCGCAAAGAAAAAACTAAATTTATATTTTCCAATTTGTTTAACTAATCTAATTATTATTTGCATTATCTTTCACCACCTTCTAAATCTTGGCGAATATACTGTTCATAATACCACCCTTTTTTATCAAACAATTCATCAGGTGTCCCATATTCAACAATATTACCATTATCCATAACAATAACTTTATTTGCATTTTTTATAGCACTTAATCTATGTGTAACAATAATATTTGTTTTATCACTTCTAAGCTTAATAAGTTCGCTAATAATTTTTTGTTCTGTTTTTGCATCAACTGCAGATAAAGAATCATCTAAAATTAATAAATCAGAATTTTTTAAAAATGCTCTAGCTATTAATATTCTTTGCTTTTGTCCACCAGAAATAGAAACACCTTTTTCTCCAACTAATGTATTCATTCCTTCACTTAAGTTTTCTATATCACTATCAAATGCTGCAGACTTTATTGCTGAATTAATTTCTTCTTCACTTGCATCTTCTTTTCCAATTTTTATATTTTCTAAAACGCTTTTAGAAAACAAAAAATGTTCTTGTGGTACATATGATATAAGTTTTTCAACACTACTTCTTTTATATTTCTCTAATGGAATTTCATTAATTAAAATTTCTCCATCACCTATAGGGAACTGTACTAAAAGCTGTCTAATTAAACTTGTTTTTCCACTTCCTGTTTTTCCAATAATACCTAATGTTTCACCTTTATTTAAAGTGAAATTAATATTTTCAAGTGATAATGGTAACTTTGAATTATATTTAAAGCTGTAATTCTTAAACTTTATAGTATTTATTGATTGTATTTCAACAATTCCATCCTCACTTAAATCATCACTAGTATTTAAAAGTTCATTGATTCTTTGGTGAGATACTTTAGCCATTTTATAAACTAAAATAAATTCTGTTAAAATCCACATTGGAGCCAATAACATTAGTGAATATAGCTGTATTGCAATAAGTTGACCTAAACTTAATTCACCTTTAAAGAGGCTATATGCTCCAAAATAAACAACAATTACCATACATAATCCTGATAATATATTGGGAAACTTTGCAAAAACAGCACTATAAAATGCTAGGTTATTGTTCATTTTTCTTAATGAATTTGTTTTTTCTTTAAAAATTTTGTATGCCGTTTGTGAATTACTATATGCTCTAATAACTCGTACACCTTCAACCATTTCTAAAACTTCGTTACTTAAATTAGAAAGTGCCTCTCTTTCTTTTTCAGCGATACTATCATATTTTTTACCAGAATTATAAATTATTATTCCACCAATAATTATTGGCATACTTGCAATAAGAGATATTTTAATAGATATTGCAAACATTGCGGGTAATACAAATATAATATATGCTATTGCAAATAAAAAATTTGTTGCACCATACCCTAAAATAACTTGATAATCTTTTCCATCATTTGTAAATCTTGTAAGCATATCTCCTGTTTTAAATTTTGAATAAAATGATTGTCTCATATTTAAAAACTTTTCAAACATTTTTAAACGAAGTTCAAATAAAAATGTATTTGACATGGTATAAAGTTTATAAATCCAATAATACCCTGCAAAATATGCAATTACAGTTGATACTAATAATATGAACAAACTAAGCATCAATTTATTAAAATCTAATGTCCCGTTTGTAATTTCATCTACAATAAACTGAATTATTTTTGTTGGTACTAAAAGTATAGAATATTCTATCAATAAACTTATTGTAACCAATAAATAACTAAGTTTATTTTTGCTTATATATTTAATAATATCTTTTAACATAGTTACTCCTTTTTTATCATTTTTATGTACTTGCAAAAATCATAAAAAGGACATCCATCACATTTGGGATTTCTTGCAGTACATTTATATCTACCAAAAAAAATAAATAGATGATGAGCTTTATTCCATCTATCTTTTTTAATTTTTTTCTGTAATTTTTTTTCAACAACTAAAACAGAATCGTTTTTAAATGCTAACCCAAGTCTTTTAGAAACTCTTTCAACATGGGTATCAACAGCAATTGCTGGAATATTAAAACAAACACTCATAATTACATTGGCAGTTTTTCTACCAACACCAGGCAATAATATTAACTCATCCATTTCTTTTGGAACTTCTCCACCATATAAATCAATTAGACATTGAGCCAATCCTTTGATATTTTTTGCTTTGTTTCTATAAAGCCCAATACTTTTTATATGATTTTCAATTTCTTTTATGTCAGCACTAGCTAAATCATATGGAGTTGGATAACTCTTAAATAATTTAGGAGTTATTTTGTTTACAGAAATATCAGTTGTTTGTGCTGATAAAGCAACTGCAACCGCAAGTTCATAAGCATTTTTATGAACAAGTTCACACTCTGCATTTGGAAACATAATTTCCAATTCATCTAAAATATAATTTGTATCAATCATTATTTAAAAACTCCTTATTTCGTTTTTCTTCTAAAGTCTTTAAAACTTTTTCAATATAAGAAATTGAAAGTTTTTTATAAATTGATGCTTCCTTTAATGCATTTAAAATTAGTGATTTATCTTTAAATCTTGCCCAATCACTAACCTTTTCCATTTCATTATGATTTAGTGGTCTTTTAAATTCATTCTCAAATATTTGAAACAATGAGCTGTCAAGTACAAATTCAGTCTGTGCAACATCTATTTCAAATAAATTATTTAAATTAAATTTAGCTTTCTTGTTTTTTGCCTCAATAATAAGATATTTCTTTGCGAATAACACCCCTAAAACTTTGTTAACTTCTTCTAGTGATAAAGCAGTTTTTTTACTTAATAATTCAATAGAAATATCAATATTATTTGTATTAAAAAAATCAATCAACAAAACAATTGCAGTTTCACTTGGAGATAGTTTTAAAAACTCAAGATTATCTAAAATCCAATCTCTTCTATTTACATATTTTTGTGTATACCACTTCATTATTATCTACCTCCCTAATTTTGTTTCATTATGCCATTATATCACATCACTTTATTTAAAAAATACAGATAATTACCTACTTTTAATAAAAAGTACAAATTGAATAATAAATATTAAACTAATTAAATGATAAAATAATACTGGAGGTAAAACATGAATAATCATCCATTAAAAAATATTATAAAATTACAAAAACAAAATATACCTGTTGGTATTTACTCTGCATGTACTGCAAATCCATATGTTTTAGAAGCTTGTATGCAAAAAGCAAAAGAAACAAATTCTATACTATTAATAGAAGCAACTGCAAACCAAGTTGATCAATATGGTGGATATACTGGTATGAAACCAAAAGATTTTGTGCAATTTGTATATGATTTAGCTAAAGAAGTTGGACTAAAAAAGGAATACATTATTTTAGGTGGTGATCACCTAGGACCACTAACATTTACATCTTACGATGAAGATAAGGCTATGCTTGAGGCTGAAGAATTAATTCGCCAATATGTATTAGCTGGATTTAGCAAAATACATATTGATACAAGCATGAAAGTAAATAGTGATGATAAAAATGCAAGATTAAGCGATGAAATTATCGCAAAAAGAGGTGCAAGACTTGCAAAAGTTGCCGAAGAAGCATTTAAAGAGTATAAAAAATTAAACCCTAATGCAATTCATCCAGTATATATTGTTGGAAGTGAAGTTCCAATTCCTGGTGGCTCTCAAGATATTGTTGATACAGGTGTACAAGTTACAAAAGTTGAAGACTTTAGAAAAACAGTAGAAGCATTCAAACAAGCATTTGAAAATGAAAATCTTAATGATGCTTGGCAAGAAGTAATTGGTGTTGTAGTTCAACCTGGAGTAGAAGAAAAAGATTCAGGTTGTACTGAATACGATAGAGAAAAAGCTAAAGAACTTATGGCTTCTATTTCAGAATATCCAAATCTTGTGTTTGAAGGACATTCTACTGATTATCAAACAAAAATTAAACTTAGAGAACTTGTTGAAGATGGTGTAGGAATATTAAAAGTTGGTCCTGGATTAACATTTGCGATGCGTGAAGCATTGTTTGCACTTTCATTTATTGAAAAAGAATTATATAAAAACACTAATGTAAAACAAAGTAACTTTATGGAAGTACTTGATGAAGCAATGCTTGAAAATCCAAAATATTTTTCTAAACATTATCATGGAAGTGAAAATGAAATAGCACTTAAAAGAAAATATTCATTCTCTGATAGATCAAGATACTATATGCCTTTAGAAAAAGTTATAAACGCAAAAAATATTTTATTAGAAAATTTAAAGGATGGTGTTCCTTTAAACTTATTAAGTCAATTTATGCCTATTCAATATACAAAGGTAAGAGAAAATATATTAAAAAATAATCCTCATGATTTAATTCTTGATAGAATTAAAAATACAATTGATGAATATTTGTATGCATCTCATCAAGAAAAATTAAACAAGTAAACGATATAAAAAATTACCCCTTACAATAGCTGTATGGGGTATTTTTTTATATCGTTTTTTTCTTTTCTTTTTCTTTATTATTACTTATTTTTCTATCTAAAAGCTTCATATGCTTTTCAGATAATTTTCTATATTTTTCACTATTTTCAATATCATTTTTATTTTTATACATCAAAGATATTAAAAATTCATTAACTCCTTTATAGGTATCATCCATCATAGATATTTCATCAAGCATTTCATCCAAATATTTATATCCTTTTAAAGCATATATATCATATATTCTATTTGCTTCTTTTTTCATTTGCACATTGTCTAAATTATTTATTAAATCTATATATTTTTTTGCTTTGTTATATTCCTCAAGATTAATGTAATAATTAAAAGCCATCATGAATACTATTTCTTTTTGTTTTTTATTTAGATTTTTTTTATCAAAACTATCAAAACTCTTTTGAATTTCTTTTGAATTATTTTCTAAAATAAAAGCATTTAATTCCATGTAATCAAGATTAAACGGAGGAAATAATATTTTTGTATAAAGTTTTTTAACTTCTAAGTGAAACTCATCAAACTTTTTTATCTCCAAAAGTTTAATTAATTCCAAATATTTTTTTCTTTTCAAAAAACTTATAAAAAATGTCATAATAACCAATAATATAACAAATGCAACAATATATCCTGAATATCTACCCATAAAATTTCTCCTAAAATAATTATATAATAAAACACGCTTTTAAGGCGTGTTTTGATTATTATTTTTAAATTATTGTGCAATCCAAGGTACAGAGATTAATGAAGCTGTTCCCCAAATACCGAATATAGCTCCAACAATACCAATAGCTAATAACAATATGATACATTTGATTGGTGTCCAACCTTTTTTCTTAATTAATACATAGCACATTAAAGTTAATCCTAATGGAATTAATGCTGGAAGAATTCCATTTAATAATTTTTGAACATCAATTGGTGAATCACCGTTTGGAACAACAATTCCTAATTTTGTACCACCATAGTTACAAGTTAAAGCACCAACAACAAATACTCCTAACATACTAGCTGCATGAGTAAACTCTTTTGCATTTTTTGTTAAAACTGTAATTGCTGATGTACCTAATGAATATGACCAATACATTAACCAGTAACGTAATCCCATTTGAACACCAAATGTAATTAAGAAGTATAAAATTGGTCCTGCAATATTACCAGATATAGCCATACCTGCAGTAATACCTGCTGTAATTGGAACAAGTGTAAACCAGAATAATGCATCTCCAATTCCACCTAAAGGTCCCATTGCAGCAACTCTTACTGCACGAATTGTATTAATATCTGCTTTTTGTTGTTCTAATGATAATACGATACCCATAACAAATGTTACTAAGAATGGGTGAGTATTAAAGAACTCTAAGTTATGCCCCATTGAAGCACTCAAATCTTCTTTATTTGTATGAATTTTTTCAAGTCCTGGTAAAATACCCCATAACCAACCTGCAGCTTGCATTCTTTCATAGTTGAAAGATGCTTGTAACATAGTTGAAAGCCATACCATCTTACCTAATGTTGCTTTATCAAGAGGTCTAGCTGGTTTTAAATCTGTATAATGTGTTAGATTAGATGCCATCGCTCATACCTCCATTTCCATTGCCTAAGTTATTAATTTTTACATTAATATTGAAATCATATAATGCAATTGCAACACCGATGAATGCAACTAATAATAATGTTGCCCCTGATGTAGCTTCAATATTTCCTAAAATTGCAGCAGCTGCAAATCCAGCAAAATAAATTCCCCACATATCATTAGCTAACATAATTTTTAATAGAATAGCGAAACCTACATAACGCATCATTCCACCAGCAGCACCAAGACCAACCATGAACCATTGATATTCTTCAGATAGTCTTTGTAATTGTTCTCCCATTGCTTCTCCACCTACATAAGCAAGAACAGCGAATAACGCAAATAGAGAGCCTAAAATTAACATAGAAATAAAGTTAACTCTAACAATTCCTTTAGGATCAGCATTTTCAGCAGCTTTATCAGCGCTTGCCATAATACCAGACATTAAAGCAAATGTTGTTGTTACAGCGTATTGACCAAAAACAGCAAATACGATTGATGCTCCTAATGCTTGTTCAACTGAGAATCCAAGTTTTACAGAGAAAATCATTGCAACGATTCCACCTAAAACAGCATTTGGTGGTTGTGCCCCTCCAACAGGCATGTTACCAATCATCATTAGCTCATAAGTACCACCAACTACAAGTCCTGTGTTTAAATCACCCAAAATGGCACCAATAACAGGACAAGCAATAATCGGACGGTATAATAATTCAGTTAATGAAAATTGGTCTATCGCAAAAATAAATGTTACGATAGCTAGTAAAATAATTTCCATTAGATAATACCCCTTTCCTTATAAAAAATTATCTAAATAATTTTGATACATCTTCTGCGCCTTCTTGTGGAACTTTTCTAATTTCAAGTTCAACACCAAGTTCTTGCAGTTTTGCAAATGCAGCAACATCTTTATCATCTACTGCTACAGTTGTCGCTACTTGACGTTTTCCTTCAGCCATATGCATATTTCCAATATTTAACTTTTTAATTGGAACTCCACCTTCAACCAACTTTAAAACGTCAGTCGGATTTTCACAAACCAAGAAGATTTTTTGTGCATCTGATGCCTTGTGAATTGTGCTTATAGTTTTCTCAATTGTCCAATAACGAGTTTGAGCGTAACTAGGAGCTGCCATATCCATTAGACCTTGTCTAAATGTATTAGCTGCAACATCATCATTTGCAACAAGAATTAGATTTGCACCAATACTACCACACCATTGTGTTGCAACTTGGCCATGAATTAAACGATTGTCAATTCTTGTTAAAACTATATTTGGCATTGTATCTCCTTCCCTTCTTTGGATTTCATTTACCTATAGGGGTAAACGCTTTCCTATTTAAATATTAATTGTTTTGTATTACATTTTCTTTAGATTTTTTATTTTTTTGTTTGCACTTTTTAATTGAGAAAATTTTTTTCAAGTTGAATTGTGTAGATTATGTGAAAATTATGTTATAGAATATTTATGTAAAAAGAGGTGTAATATGTACAATAAAACAACTAGTGCAAACTATTTAAAATATGGAAATATAATAAATGAATTTTTCGATAGTAATAACTTTATAAAAAGAAGAGAAATTATCGAGGAAAAATCTACAGATTATTTAACTTCATATGATGAAAATATTGTTATTGAACTTGTTGAAGGAATGGCAATTTTAGTTATTTTAGATGAAAGTTTCAAACTATTTGCGATTCATAGAACAATTTCAATAAATAAAAATATATATTTTGCAATTTTGCCAATGTCTAATGTTGCTTTATACAACATATATGTACCTAAAACCTCATCAGAAAAAAAATTACAATTAGATAAACCTTTTGTATTTAAGAATATTAACAGTTCAATAATCGTTAAAGAAATTGAAGCTTTATACTATGCAGTTAAAAGTCCGAATTATAAATTTAACGGTGAAAGGCATCACTTATTTGAATTAACATATGTAGATCATGGAACACTTGTTACTGAAGTTGAAGGAAAAAAATATGAATTAACTGAAAACACATGTATGATTTACTACCCCGGTCAATTTCATACACAAGAAGTAACTTCTAATGAGTCTTGTTCATATATTACAATTATTTTTGAATGTAGTGGAATTTCTCATACAAATTTGTTTAACAGAATATTTCATTGTACTAGAGAACTAGTTGGTATTCTAGAAATGATTTCTAAAAATACAGATACCGATTTCGAATTCAGAAATGATTTATTGATAAGTTATTTACAAGTGTTTATTGTAAAATTATTACAGCTTGACGAATTAAAATCTACACCCAAGCCAACAACTTTAATTAATCAACATTTTGAAAATATGCTGCTAGAAGAAATTTTATCGTATATAAATAGTCATCTTTATGAGCCATTACCTGTTGATCAGATATGTTCACACTTTTCAATAAGTAGAAGTTCTTTACAAAATCTTTTTAACAATAATTTAAATGTAGCTCCAAAGCATTATATTAATGAGCAAAAACTTTCACTAAGTAGAGTGTTAATTAAAAAAGGAGAAAACACTATAAGTGATATTAGTGCAAAACTTGGTTTTACATCCATACATTATTTTTCTAGGAAATTTACTAAAAGGTATGGAATAACCCCAAGTGAATATGCAAGGAAAATTTATGGTTAAAAAAAAGCACTTGTGTGCTTTTTAAATTCCATCTTCTGATTCTATTTCAACTCTTTCAACAAATTCATATCTAATTAATTGATCTTTACCTGTTGAAATAGCACTATTGCATAGTGTATCCAAATCTTCAATAAAATTTCTTGCCATTGATGTTTCAATCAACATACCAAGATTTGTTCCACCTAATACTGCAATATTTTTATATTTCATTGATAATTCCACACTTGCTTTAAATGGAGAACCACCAACTAAATCTGTAAAAATAATTATACCTTCACAATCATTTAATTTGTTAATTGCAGCTTCAATATTTTTAGATAATTCTTCAATTCCATGCTCTTCAAGAAAATCAACTTGTTCATACTTTTCAGGAAGACCTGCTATAAGCTTAACAGAGCTTGAAACTCCACTCGCAAAATTTCCGTGACCTGTAACAATAATTCCTATCATATTAACCTCTTTCATATGGGTATAAAGTTACCCCTTTTACTACTCTATTCACTTCTCCAGTTGGACAAGGATTATCTGGTGTAATGTCTAAAGATAATGATTTAAATAATGCAATAAGTTGAGCACAAACAATATAATCTAAACCTACAAACACATTATCTAAGTAAGAGCTATCAAATGTATAATAAAAATCAGCTAAATTATTTACACCGTCATATTTTTTATTGCTTATTACTAAAATCTTATTCCCTTTTCTTTGTAAACTCATTTCCTTAAGTAAATCTATTTCATATTTTCTTGTATATTCAAAATCACTTAAGAAAATTACAGTCAATGTTTTATCATCAACAATCGATTTTGGACCATGTCTAAAACCTAAAGGAGTATCATACATTGTTACAACTTTACCAGCAGTAAGTTCTAACATCTTTAATGCTGACTCTTGAGCTATACCTTTTAAAGTATTACTTCCAAGGTATACAATTCTATCAAAATCATATTCATCAACAACTTTTTTGAAATAATCAAATCTTTCATTAACCAATACAGTAGCATTTGTCATTATAACACTGATTTCATTTTTTATTTCCTTAATATTATCAATATTAAACACAAGAAGAACCGCTAAATACATATTTGTAAAACTTGAAGTCATTGCGAATGATTGATCATGTGTTTCATCAGTTAAATTTATTGCCAAACATTTTTTATTATTTAGTGCTCTTTTACTTAATGCACCATTTTTATTACAAGTTACAAATAAATGATAAATATTATCACTCACTGCTTCAGCAGAATCCAAAGCTCCAATTGATTCAGGAGAATTACCACTTCTTCCAAAACTAATAAGCAATGTAGGTTTATCTTTAGAGATATAATTCTCTGGAGATGCAGTAATGTCTGTTGTCGCATAAGATTTAACTTTGTAATTCAATTTTTTATTTAAATAAGAAAATAATGAATTACCTACAAACTCGCTAGTCCCTGCTCCAGTTAAAATAACATCAAAATCATCACATTTAATAACTTTATCAATAAATTCTTTAATTTCATCTTTCAATTCAACTATTTGGTTATATGTTTTCTCCCAAGTTGCAGGTTGTTGATGAATTTCTCTAGTTGTATATATTCCACTTTTTTTATTCAAATAATCTTCATTCATATTAAAAATCATACACTATCCTCCATATCTTCCTAGGTTATTTTATCATTAGAATATTTCATTTCAATATTTTAATTAAAATAAATAAACTAAATACTAAAAAGTGCAAGTCATAGTGAAATATATTATCATATAATATATATGGAGGAAATGAGAATGATTATTAAAAGTAAAAAAGTTTGGATAGCATCTCAATTTATACCTGCTGCAATAGAAGTTGTAGATGGAAAAATCGAAAGAATATACGAATATGATGAAAAAGAAGCAGATGTAAATTATGGAAATAAAAAAATAGTTCCAGGATTTATCGATATACATACACATGGTGCATATGGTTTTGATACAAATGATGCTGAAGAAGAAGGTCTAAGAAATTGGACAAAAAATATTGTTGAAGAAGGTGTTACTGGAATCCTTGCGACAACAATAACACAAAGTCATACTGTTTTAAGTAATGCTTTAAAAAATGTTGCTAAAGTTGTAAGAAATGGCTATGAAGGTGCAAGAATACTGGGTGTTCACTTTGAAGGTCCATATTTAGATATGGTATATAAAGGAGCTCAACCTGAAGAACATATAATAAAAGGAACAGTTGAAGAATTTGAACAATACCAAAAAGATGCTGAAGGACTAATAAAATACATAACACTAGCCCCTGAACATGATAAAAATTTCGAATTGACAAGACATTTAGTTAAAAATGGTGTTGTTGTTAGTATGGGACATTCTGGCGCAACATTTGAACAAGCTCAGATGGCTGTCGCAAATGGAGTAAAATCAATGACTCATATTTATAATGGAATGTCACCATTTAACCATAGAAAAATAGGTCTTGTTGGTTCTGCTTTTAGAATTAAAAATATATTTGGTGAAGCAATTTGTGACTGCAACCATAGTACACCTGAAGCATTAAATATTTTATTCCAATTAAAAGGTAGAGATAAAGTTGTTATGGTTTCAGATGGATTGATGGCAAAAGGGTTTGCAGTTGGAACTAAATTCTTATTTGGCGGTAACGAAATAGAAATATATCCAGATGGTAGTGCACATCTAACAAAATCAAAAAGTCTTGCAGGCTCAACAATGAAAATGAATGAAGGACTTAGAAACCTAATCGAGTATTGTGATGTTGATGTTGAAGCAGCAATTAATTCATGCACTATAAACCCTGCTACATTACTTGGATTAGACGATCATATTGGAAAAATATGTACAGGATATGATGCTGATTTAGTTGTATTAAACGATGATTATTCAGTAGTTCAAACATACGTTAAAGGTTTAGCACAATTAGAGAAATAATATGATTGAAAAATTGCATAAAGACGAAAAAGGAAGAAAAATTCTTGTAAACTCTAAAACAAATACTGGTTATTTGATTCAAGATAAAGACGAAAAAAAATATAGATTATTTTCAAATAGATATATTCTATCTATAATTTTATTTGTGTTATTTGCAAATTTCGTAAAAAATATTTTTGTTTCTTGTGTTATTGTTGCATTATTTCTAATTGCATTAGAATATACATATAGAAGCAAGTTTTTACCTTCACTAACAACTTTTAAAAACATGAAAGCCATAAAAAAAGTTAGTCACATAGATTTAATTGTTGAACAAGGAAATAAAAATAAATGTCTGTACCTTTCAATACTTTATCTTATTTTAGGAATTTTAATTATTGTAAATGGTATTATATCAAAAGTAGATTTAAATATAATGATTGCTAATACGATAATTTCAATTGGTTCAATATATTTCGCATATATAAATTTCATTGCATTTACAAAAATCAAATAAAAATCACTTTATGTGGTTTTTATTTTGCATTATGTGTTATTTAATGTTAGATTATTATACAGGGTGATTTTATGTTAAAAAGAATTGCAATTAGCTTTATGCTATTAATATTAATTTCTAGTATTGCACTTTCTGCATACAAAATTTTTGAACCAAAAAATAAAAATACAAATAATGTAACTATTACTGGTTTTTATATAACCTTAAATAATTTAAAAGAGTACACACTTAGTACAGGAGATAATACATATCATTATTATTTCTTTTGTTCACCAGAGGATAAAAATTGTATCTATTTATATGATTCTGTATTTACAGGTGTTAAAAATCAAAACGGTGGTATTTCAATTACCAACATAATTGAATATGTAGATGTTACATCATATATAAACAATGCCAATTATTTGAGTGAATTACAAAAATGGGGAATAAATAAATATCCTGCCCTTGTTTCTGTCAAAGTAGAAAATGGAGAAATTATAATAAACAATTCATTAATTTATGATGAAAAAAATCCATTAAATATAACTGATATTATAGAATGGTTAAAACTAAACAATATATATTCAGGAAGTTAAAAAGAAGCTTATGCTTCTTTTCAGCCTGTTGACAAAGAAGTATAGTCAAGCGCAAAAAAAATTGATATACTAACGAGGTAGATAAGAAATCCTGTTCTCTCAAACAAAAGGTCTTATCTACTTTTTTAATGGTAAAATAAAGTAGAGGAAACAGGAGAG
>JALEZD010000024.1 GCA_022772735.1 Erysipelotrichaceae bacterium | reverse complement strand
GAAATAGGTGTTTTTTGTGTAAAATACCAACTCCATTTTGCCATCCTTTTCAGATTATGGCATGCAAAAATAATCAGTGCCTGATTCTGATTCTTCTTTAACCCTCTAAGTCTAGTGTATCTTAATCCATGTGATTCCTTACAATCGGCGAATACTCTCTCTATTGTTTCTTTTCTCTTGTCATAAATATCTTTACTACCAAGTATATGTCTTATTTCTTCTACTTCCTCTATATATTTATCCCATACATGAATCAACACCACTTTGGTATGATTTTTACTTTTTGTACATTTATCTATACATGAACAGTTTTTACATTTATTAGGATTTGATTTAAACTCCCTATATCCATTTTTATTTGTTGTAAAGTATTTTAGTATCTCTCCCTTTGGACATATCACACAGTTATACTCTTCATCATAAACATATTCATACTTTTTAAAATATCCTTTTTTCGTCATTGCTCTTTTATATGGCATTTGTGGTATCATTCCAGATTCTATTATATCCTTAGCTATTGCAGGGGTTTTGTATCCCGCATCTAATCCCACATTTTTAATCTTTTGAAACTTATTCTTTAACTTATCAAATGCCTGCTTAAAAGAAACACTATCATGAACATTTCCAGCTACTGTCTCACTTACTAACACAAATCCATTTGTATCACAAATTGTTTGATGGCTATACGCAAAACATCTCTCTTTCTCTCCTTTATGATATAAACCGCTTTCTGGATCTGTAATACTCTCCTTAATATGCTTTGTTTTTGTTGTTTTTATTTCTTCTCCTGTTTCTTCATCATAGTTTATTTCAACTTCTTCTATTTCTTTTAATGGCTTTTTTCCATGCGCTATCCTATCTTTGTTTATTTCTTCTTTTAAGTCTTCTTCATAATACTTCTTTATTATAGCTACCTCTTTATCTACTGCTTTCCTTTTATTTGCACTCGCTTTTTGGTGTGTTGAATCCCCAAATACACTCTCCGTATCTACAAATCCATATATTATTGCTTGTTTTAATATCCTTTCAAATATTAAATCAAACACCTCACTATCTGAATATCTTCTTATATAGTTTTGTGACCATGTTGAATAGTTTGGCACTTTATCATTCATTGATATCCCTAAAAACCATCTATATGCGATATTTACTTTTATTTCTTCACATGTCCTTCTCATTGAATTTATTCCAAATAAATAATTGATAAATATCATTTTAAAAAGTACCACTGGATCTATACTTGGTCTGCCTATTTTACTATACAGCTTTTCTACCATTGGGTATATAAATCTCCAATCTATTGTAGCTTCTAGCTTTCTTACCAAATGTTCTTGCGGTACTAACTCTTCTAATGTATTCAATATAATACAATCATTTTTTATATTATTATATTTTGTCATTGCCATATTGTTTTTCTCTCCTGTTTCCTCTACTTTATTTTACCATTAAAAAAGTAGATAAGACCTTTTGTTTGAGAGAACAGGATTTCTTATCTACCTCGTTAGTATATCAATTTTTTTTGCGCTTGACTATACTTCTTTGTCAACAGGCTGAGCATTGTAGCTATCTACAATGCTTTTATTAATCCCTTTGGAAAAAATACCTTATTATCATTAATATTTTTTCCTTTTGAAATACTATTTACAATATTAGATCCTTTTGATAATTCCTCAACATCACCATTATCCATAAGAAGCCATATAGATCTCTCATCACCAATAAATGGTTTATAAGGTCTTTGTTTTACCATATCATTTTTTACATAATATTTATCATCAAAACCTAGAGATTTTATCTTTCTTTTAATATCGTCAACCATAGATTTATTTGTATAATCAACATATTCAAATAAATCTCTATTAATTATTCTTCGTGCTAAATCTTTTAATATTTTATCTTCATGATTACTTAAAACTTGAAATCCGTAATAACATGTGTTTTCATCAAGCAGAAAATGTGCATTCAAACTAATAGATTCACCTTTTAAAAATTCAACAAAAAAATCCACACAATTTAAACTCTTTTTATCAATTTTATAAATCTCTCGCATTCTATCGAATAATGCTGAAACAACACATTCAAAAGACCTTGCGACAGGATGATAATATACTTGCCAATACATGTGATATCTAGCCATAATATAATCTTCTATACTATGCACACCACTGCTTTTAACCATCAATATATTATTCTTTACTCTTAAAGTTCTAAGTATTCTTTCCAAATCAAACTCTCCATACTTAGTTCCTGTAAAATATGCATCCCTTAAAAGATAATCCATTCTATCCGCATCAAGTTGTCCACTAATCATCTGAGATAATATAGTGTTTTTATGTGTATGATTAATAATCGAAGAAATATTTTTACTTAAGCCAGCTTTATATGATTCAAGTACATTATTTAAATCTGTGGTATTTTCCTCAATTATCCTACAAGAAAATACTTCATGGTTTATATCACAAATAGATTCAAATGTATGGCTAAATGGACCATGCCCAACATCATGCAAAAGACCAGCCAACATAACGGTAAGCTTTTCTTCTGCACTTAAAGTATTACTAATATCACTAACTTCATTGCACATCCTTCTAACTATTTCATAAACTCCTAAAGAATGTGTAAATCTAGAGTGCTCGGCTGTATGATACACAACAAAAGAAGAACCCAATTGTTTAATTCTTCTTAATCTTTGAAATTCTTTAGAATTAATTACATCCCAGATTACTTTATATTCGATATGTATATATCCATGTATTGGATCTCTTAAAACTTTAATCTCATCAAGTTTTTCAAATAGTTTCATCGTTTTTAACCAATAACACTACAGCTTGTGCCATTACCCCTTCTTCTCTTCCAATATAGCCAAGCTTTTCACCTCTAGTAGCTTTAACATTAATTAAAGATTTATCACAATGTAAAATATTGGCAATATTTTCTCTCATTAATTCTTTATAAGGAAATAATTTAGGCTTTTCTATCATAATTAAACTATCCACATTATTAATTTTATAACCCAACAAACTCATAGTTTTATACACTTCTTTTAAAAGTTCTAATGAACAAATCCCTTTATATTTATCATCTGTATCTGGAAAATGAGTACCTAAATCACCTAACCCGAGTGCTCCAATAATAGCCTCACAAATCGCATGAGTTAATGCATCTCCATCAGAATGACCAGCACAACCTTTAAAGTGTTCAATTGTTACCCCACCTAAAACAAGTTTTCTACCTTCAACAAGTGGATGAATATCACTTGATTGTCCTATTCGCATATAATCACCTCTAGTAAAAATTATAACATATTGCCATCTTTTTCAATCCATTTAGAAGTATGATAATAAATAAAACTTATTATCCCTGCAAACGTCCATGTAACACTATAACCAAAACCTACAATTGCCATATTTTTATAGATGTTCATAAAAACACTTAAGAAAATTTGTCTAATAAACACAAAACATAAAACAGATATTACCATTGGAATAACACTTCTTCCACTTGCTCTTAATGCGCCAGAGTAAACTTGATGAACACAAAGAGCTATATAAAAAGGACACATTATTCTAATAAATTGAGCACCATTTTTTATAACATCAATATCATTTGAAAACAACATTATACAATTATCCGCAAAGATAATTACAAATATTCCCAAAAACACAACTATTGATATACTCATTGCTAAAGTGATATTAACACCATGTCTAACTCTATCATACAATTTACTTCCTAAATTTTGCCCACTAAATGTTGTAATAGCTAACGCAAAACTATTTACAGGCAAAGCCAAGAAATTATCAAATTTAGTTGCACTTGAAAAACCTGCAATTGCTGCTGATCCAAAATTATTTACATATGCTTGTACTACAACATTACTATACGAAACAATCACACCTTGAAGTCCTGCAGGAATACCAATCCTAATGATATCTTTTAAAACAAAGAAATTAATTTTTAAGTTTTTAAAATCTAATCCATAGTTTTCTTTACTTTTAAATAAAACGACCATTATTAAAATACAAGATACTGCCTGTGCAATAAATGTAGCTAGTGCTACACCAACAACCCCCATATTAAAGTTTCTAACAAAAATTAAATCTAAAACAATATTTATTATTGAAGAAATACCCAAAAAATAAAGTGGTCTTTTAGAATCACCAACAGATTGTAGTATTCCAGTTCCTGCATTATATAAACAAACAAAAATACTACCTAAAAAATATATTTCTAGATATTCACTCGCACTTTGCAACACATCAGCTGGTGTTTTCATCATCACTAGAAAATATTTGCTAAAAAATATTCCAAATACACTTAAAACAACACCACACACAAATGAAAATACTACAAATGTATGGGTACTTTGCTTTAAATCATCATCCTTTTTCGCACCAAAATATCTTGAAATAATTACACCTGCACCTACCGATAACCCCATAAAAAAAGACACAAGCAAATTAATTAAAGGTGAACTTGCACCAACTGCTGCCAACGCAACTTTTCCAACATATCTTCCTACGACTAAAGAATCAATTGTATTGTATAAAAGTTGAAACATATTCCCAATTAATAATGGAATTGAAAAAAATAAAATTTGTTTTGCAATACTACCCTCAGTCATCAAACCTTTTTTCATAACATTCCTCCTTTTCATTCTAGTAATGATACTCTTTATTAAAAAATATTCAAGTATATATTGAGAATGTATTACATAAAAATTTAAATCTTAAGTATTTTATAAATAATTAAAAACAGTAAATCTTTTTTGACCTACTGTTTATTTGGTGTATTTACTTTAAAACCAACTTACTTTTTCACCACTAAAAACTGGAGTACTTCCATCCTTATAAGGATTATAGTTATCACAATTACATCCAAATTCTTTCAAAAATTTTATTTTATTATCATCTGTCCAAACGATCAAAGATATTCCATCAAACCCTTCAACTTTTCCCTCATTCATTTTGTTTTCAAAATACCACTCTACAATAGTTTGGTTACCTTTATGAAAAAATTGTTTTATATCCCAGACAAGAACCTTTCCTCTTGTATTCCATTCATTAAACCAATGTTTAACCGTTTTTCGATTTTCATATTTAGGACACCAACTTTCAATATAAATTACATCATCCACAAAAATTTCATCTATACCTAAATCCTTTTGTGTTAGCCACATATTAAACCACAGGCGAACAATTTCCTCTTTTTCCTTCACAAGTTAACCCTCCTATAAATTATATATTTACAAATATTATATACTCTAACAAATTAAATATTAAACATATTTTAAATATACTACTTTGCATAATATTTATCTGTGCTTTAAAATAAAACCATGAAAATATCACTACCTAAATACGTATTAGACTGTATTAATCTCTTAAATAAACAAGGCTATGAATGTAATGTTGTAGGAGGTGCAATCAGAGATTTAATTTTAGGAAAAGAAGTTAATGATTTTGATTTGTCTACAAATGCAATACCATCTAAAGTTAAAGAGATTTTTTCAGATTTCAAAGTTTTAACTATTGGAGAATTTCACGGTACAATCACACTAGTTATTAATAAAAACAAAATCGAAATAACAACATATCGAAAAGAAGAAAAATATATTAAAAATAGAAAACCAAGTAAGGTTTTATTCGTTAATAGTATTATTGATGATTTAAAAAGAAGAGATTTTACAATTAACGCAATAGCTTATAATCAAAAAACTGGATTTATAGATTTTTTTAATGGAATGAGTGATATAGAAAATAAAATAATAAAAACGATAGGAAATCCGGACTTAAGGTTTAATGAAGATGCATTAAGAATACTTAGGGCAATAAGGTTTGAATTACAACTTTCATTCGATATTGAAGATAGCACAAAAAAATCTATGTTTAAAAATGCCTATCTTTTAAAAAATATATCTTATGAAAGATTATTCTTAGAAATTAATAAAATGATTGAATTTGATACATTTGAAAAATCAATAGTTGAATACAAAAATATATTCAAATTTATAATACCCAAATTAAATACTGAAAATATTAAAGGAAATAAAACCACAAAACTTGCAATGTTGTTAAAAAATTATACTCGAGATGAATTAATAAATTTAAAATTAGACAAAAAAACAGTTGATGAAATAGTTTTTTTAAACGAATATTCGAAACATAAAATAAATAATATAGAGGATTTAAAGAAATTAATGTCAATAAATGACAAATATATAAATAATTTAATTATTTTAAATAAAGTTAAATACAATAAAGATATTTCTACTTTATACAATATAATTTTGTCACAAAATCACCCATACAAATTAAATCATCTAAAAATTAATGGTAATGACTTAATATCATTGAAGATTGAAAAAGAAAAAATATCTATAATTCTCAAATTACTATTGGATTATGTAATAAATAACCCTAGTGAAAATACTCACAACAAACTAAAAGAATACACAAAAACACTAATTCAAAAAGCAAATAAAAATTAGTGTTTTTTAATAGAAAAATTTTTAAAAAAAGTTATTGCTATTAAATAAAAAATTTAGTATTATTAAACTCGTTTCATAAGGGAGGAAACGAAATTGAAAAATAACTTTTTTAAAACTTTATTTGCTGCATTATTATTAATGCAAGGATGTGCTGTTAACTTTAAAACTAATTCAGCTGATTCCAACAAGACTGTTTCAAATGAAGAAAAAGTAATTAAAGGTGAAGATTTTGATGAAAATGGTGGAGCTGACATTTATAACCATGTTGGTGATAATCCTAATTCAAGATTTTATAAAAACCCTGATTATTACAATTTAAAAAATGATGAAAGTTTAACTATCATCGAAAATTTTAAAACAATGCAACAAACAACTGAATATTCATGTGGAAATGTTGTAGCATTGATGGTTTTAGAAAATTTAAATTTAAATCAATTTAACGAAATTGAAATTGCATCATCTATGAAAACATCAACAGATTTAAATACCCCTGATGCTAAACCTGGTAGTGCAGACAACTTTGGAGAATATGGAACTGATGTTAAACAAATGTATGAATTCTTTAAAACACTACCTAGTGTAAAAATTGTTGAAACAAATTATAAAGAAACTATAACTGATGAAGATCTTTATAATGAAAATGATGCAGTTGCTGAAGCTGATTTTGGTAATCTAAAAAGAACGTTCACAAACTCAAGTCTTTATGCAAGTGAAAATGATGACAATACTGATAAATATGTTGAAGATGCAAAAGACTCATATTTTGTAAAATGGTTAACTACTCATTTAAAAGCTAATAGAGCAATTATGGTTGAATGGTCTGATTGGAATGGACATTGGCAAGCAATTATCGGCTATGATAACAACAATACTCCTAGCCTTTCAGATGACACTTTAATATTTGCTGATCCTTATGATACAAGCGATCATAGTCAAGATGGATATTATGTTTTTCCACTTGAAAGATGGTTTTATATGTGGCATGATCGAAGCATTGCTACTAAACCATTACAACTACAACCATATATTATTATTGAAGCCGCAAATTAGCGGCTTTTTATATATTCAATTATGTTAGAAGAAATAAGCACCGTAATCAAAGAATATATTATTTTATCTATAGGAATATAGCTTAAACTTAATAATAAAACTACGATATCACTTATTAAATATGCCCTAGAAATTTTTAAATTAAACTTCTTACTTAATATCATCGCAAGTGAATCATCACCACCACAAGCACCACCAATTTTTACAACCAATCCTACTCCTACACCAACAAAAATTGCGCCAACAATTGCTGATAGTAAATCATTTTTTACAACAAAAGTTAAAACAGGACTAGTAAAAGATAAAATATAATAAAATACTGAAAAACAAACGGAAGAAAATAAAGAATACTTTAAAAAATTACCTCCCAATATAATTTGTGCTAATATCATTAAACTATAATCTAAAATAATTGATGAAATAGAGGGGTTTATTTTAAACCAATGCGCAAGAAAAAGTATTAATCCTAACACACCACCCTCACTAATATTCCCCCTAGAATGTATATTGTATACACCAAAAGTTAAAATAAATGTACCTAACGCAATAATAAAATAATCTTTTAATTCTTTTTTTAATAACATAAACACCCCATGTATAAGTATTATACATTCATTACAATAAAACAAAAACCGTTTTAAACGGTTTTAATAATCTCCTTGAGCAAGCATTGCTTCAATCACTCTAGTCATACCTGCAATATTTGCGGCAGAAACATAATTGTTGTTGCTCAAATTATATTCTTTAATCGATGACAAACATTGATTATGAATTTCTTTCATTATTGATTGAAGTTTTAAATCAACCTCTTCTTTTGACCAGTTATATCTCATACTATTTTGGCTCATTTCAAGTGCTGATGTTGCAACTCCTCCAGCATTTGCTGCTTTTCCTGGTGCAATAAACATACCTTTTTCCAAATAATATGATATTGCACTATTATCACTAGGCATATTTGCACCTTCTCCAACTAAAAAGCATCCATTTATGAACATTCTTTTTGCTCTATCTAAGTTAATTTCATTTTGTGTTCCACAAGGTAATGCAATATCATATTTTAAATCCATATCATATATAGAACCTTCAAAATATTCACCATGCCCTGCCATTGAAACATACTCTTTTAATGAACCTCTTTTTACTTCTTTAATCTCTTTAATTACATTAATATCAATGTTATCATCAATTATATAACCTTTTGAATCACTTAATCCAAGAACTTTCATTCCTTTTTCAATAGCTTTTTCTGCTGCATATATTGCAACATTCCCACTACCACTAATAATTGCCTTTAAACCTTTTATTTCTTTATTATTTTCCTTTAAAATTTCTTCAACAAAATAAATCAAACCATAACCTGTAGCCTCTTTTCTAATTAAACTACCACCATATGATAAACCTTTACCTGTTAAAACTCCTCTTTCACTTGCCCCTTTTAATCTTCTATAATGACCATACAAATAACCAATTTCTCTTGCACCAACACCCATATCACCAGCAGGAACATCCACATCTGGTCCAATATGTCTATATAGTTCAGACATAAACGCTTGGCAAAATCTCATTATTTCATTGTCACTTTTACCTTTTGGATCAAAATCACTTCCTCCTTTACCACCACCAATTGGTAAAGTTGTCAATGCATTTTTAAACACCTGTTCAAACCCTAAAAACTTTAAAACTGATTCATTTACTGATGGATTAAATCTCAATCCACCTTTATATGGTCCAAGTGCACTATTATATTGAACTCTATATCCTCTATTTACATTTGTTTTTCCAGAATCATCACACCAACAAACCTTAAATTTTATTATTCTTTCAGGTTCTAATAGTCTTTCTAAAATTGCTTTTTGTTCATACTCGGGATGTTTTTCAAAAATTATTGCAACCGAATTTAAAACTTCTTCCATTGCTTGTAAAAATTCTGGTTGTGATGCATCTTTAATCTTATATTCATCAATAATTCTATTTAAATAATTCATATTCCCTCCAAAAAAAAATAAAATATTTATATAATATTTTACTTTTCTTTTTTTAACATTACAATTACTTTATTTTTTTAATTCTAAAATATTGTACTATTTTATAAACAAAATTAGCTAGTGAAACTGTAAACATCGTAAATATTGTATATTTAAATACTACATTTTTTACATCACTATTTTTTGTAACCTTCACATCTTCAGATATTTTATCAAGATTATTTACATTTTCATTGTTTATTAATGTGACAGTCAACTTTTTATCTTTTTCAACTTCCTGTTCAACAACAGCATTTCTGCTTTCTTTTTTAATAACGATATTTTTTGTTGTTTTTTCACTTACTATAGGTTCATCTACAACTACTTGACTAATTTCATTAGTATTAGATTCAACTTTTGGTAATTCTACAACCGGAGTTTCAATAGGAACTTTTGTTTCAGGAATAATATTATAATTTGGTTCAGATGGTTTATCAGGTAAAATAATATCCCCAGCTTGCTTTTTATTAGAAAATATTTTTTGGAAAAATGTATCTTCTGCAATTTTTTGATTATCGTACTCTGAATATTCAATAAAAAATCCTTTTTTTGCATCATATAAGTCATTCCAAGTTCCATCAGCAAAATCATTTAAAATAAGATAAAGTTCTTTATCTAGTGTATTATTTGGCTCTCCAACATGAAAGTTAGTATAACCCGTACTTGTAAAATCCATTCCAGATTCTGGTCCATCAATCCACTTATATAGCTTTAATTCTTTACAATTTTCTATGCTATATACATAATTGCCATCAACTATCACTCCACAAGTTGCTCCAGCCCAACCAGGTGTATTAAAAGAATTAAGTAAATCATCTTCTTCTTTACTTGTAACAGTTACAAGATACCCTTTTAATCCATCAACAGTATAAGTTTTTGCAGTTTGCAGTGCTTCATTAAATAGGTATTCTCCATTTATCAATTCATAATAATGAATTTGTCCATTAATTTTTGCAATTTTTATATTCCTATTGTAAAAGCTAACTTTTACAGCACTCTCAATTGTTTCATCTATAACACTCAATTTAATAGATTTAATAATTTCTTCAATATTTCCATATACAACTATTAAGTTGTCATAAACTTTTATATTCTCTGTATCATAGCCCTCATACTTCAAATTAGACAGTTCTATTTTTGCAACACTAAAACCAGCCACTTCAGCAGATATCAGATCAGATAATAAAATTGTTGTTTTCTCCTCCTCATAAGAAATATTACAATTTATAAGACCACATTCCCCCATGGCTTTTGTTGGTATAAAAAAAACATACACAGAAATCAGTATACATATTAATATTTTTTTCATATCTACATAATAACATACTAAATACAAAAATATAACTTATCAAGCTTCAGATTTATGCTTTAAATTGAGGTTGGAAATTTTTTTTCAGTCATGAAGGTTGTTAGTATCACTATACTTTGATATACTAAGTATGGATAGAAACCTATGCTCCCAACGTATAAAATTTCTATCCATTTTTATTTTGCGCAAAAAAGTTATAAATTAAAAAGAAAAACTAAGTATTTTGAATAAAATACTTAGTTTTCTTTAAAAGGCATATAAAAGCTGAATATTGAATCTTTTAAAACAATCCAATCTTTTAAATCTAACATCCAAATTCTATCTTCACCTTCAATTATTTGATGTTTTATTAATTTTATTATTTCTTCTTCTGTAAAAGGTCCTTCTTTTCTACCTTCTTTGAAATAATACCAAACCTTATCATTAACAACATACTCACTCATTTTATTATCCTCCTGATGGTTCTGATGATGTAGTAGGTGAAGTTGTAGGAGTTGCTGTTGGACTTACTGAGCATGTATCATTTGCATTTAATATACCATCAGCAATCGTACATGCATAAATAGCTGTATATGATACATCCCTTGTCGCAATAGTTTCTAAAGTTGGAGTCCATTCTTTAAATTCTGAATTACTCTTTGTTTGCATAGCTGGAGGATTTACTACTCCTCCTGCTTCAACTTTTAACTCTTTAACTAGATTTGTTCCTCCGTTGTCAAAAAACTTAATTGTATACATAACTACAATTTTTTCATATGTAGCGTATATTTTAGTTTCTTTAGTAATGTTTGTAAAACTTCCATTCCATCCTTTAAATGTATATCCTTCTCGGGTAAGAGGTGTCGGTTCAACCGCATTTCCACCTTCATCAACAAGTTGTTCACTTATAATTGTTTTTCCGTCATAATCATAAAATATAACCTTATGTTGTTTAACAATTGCTTTCCCTGTATATCTATAATTAACTACACTTACATCCGATGCTTCAAATTGATCAGTTTTATTTGAGTTTGAAACAATACTTATCATATATTCCGTATTAGGAGTTAATTTTGATGCATCAATCGTTAAACTATTTGTTGAAGTTTTAACAGTATATCCACCATTCAAATTTATTGATACTTGGTAATATTCAGCATTTTTTACTGCGTCCCATGATAAAATTAAGCTTTTTTCTGTTTCAGAAAAACTAACTGCTCCAACACTTTCTAGTTTTGTTTTTTCTGTTTTTGCTGTTGGAGTTGCCTGTATAACCTCAAATTGATTATATGAATTATCACCTGCACCATATATTATATTAGAACTATTTATACCTATAATATAGTTATCGTATGCTGCAATATATTTTATATTTGTCCATTTACTTACTTCATTTAATATTTTTTCATCACCAACAATTGAAACCGTTCCATTACTATTTAAACCAGCTATAAAACTATCTCCTGCAGCAACTTGTATAATATTAGAAAATTTATCTGTATTTAAAAGTGCACTACCATCAAGTGCAACAGTTTTTACATTGTTGGAATTTGTAAGTGCAACCAAATATTTGCTACTTGTGTCTAATGCTTTAACACCACTAATAGATTCAATTTGTGATTTATAGTTAGAATTTCCAGAATACAATACACTGCCATTACTTATAGCATAACTATCATTATTACCTGCATGTATAAAACTTACATTTTTGAAATTACCTACATTACAAGCAACGCTACTCCCACTACATAAAACTGTATTATCTTTTGTAAGAGCTAAAGCATGATTATTTCCTGCAGAAATACTTATAACATCTTTGAAATCATTGACATCACACCCATTACCACCACAAACCACAGTTCCATCACTATTTAAACCTAAGATTATATTTTGTCTTGCACTTATTTGAACCACATCTTTAAAATTTGTAGTATCAAGAGATGTTCCATTTTTTATAATATTTCCTTTACTTGACAAATATGCCGTAAATCTTTGTGCAGCAACTAATCTATTTGTTTCACCCAAGCTATTAAAACCTGAACTTTTATTTTTATGGTTGATAAACAATAAAAATACTGTTGATAAAACAACAATTGAAGCAACAGAAAAAATTAAAATTGGGTTAATACTAATTTTTTTAGTTTCAACTTCTTTCTTTATTACTTTTTCGTTTATTATCGGCTTTTTTATTACAACAGTTTCCCCAGCATCTACTTCTTCAATTTGATTTTCGCTAACAATTCTTGTGATTATTGTTTTATCAAGATCACTTGTTTGGTATGCATCAAAGTTTTTAGGCATTTCTACTGTATTTGTTTCATTTATAGAATTAAAATTATTTATTGCTGTTTGAAATGGAATTTCTATACTATTTCCTATTTCTTCTTCTGGAATTTTTACTTCTATTGTATTATCAAACAAATCATCAAGAGAAACTTTAAATATTCTTGATAGTCTTAAAAGTTGTGACATAGAACATAATGAGCTTCCATTTTCCCATGACATATATTCTTCAACAGAAACATTCATTTTTAATGCTAAGTCTTGTTGTGAATAATTAAAATGTTTTCTAAGTAGAATCAATTTAGTAGGAAATTGATTATTCATAACTTTCCCTCTCTTTACTAGTACTATTTTACTAATTTTATTTAGAATAGGCAAACATAAGCTTATAGTGGTATAGTTTTTATATGGGAGGAGTTTTATGGATATTTTTAAAACTAGAAGAAGTACTAAAAGCTATAAGAATGAAATGATTGATGATGAAACAATTGATAAAATTGTTGAGGCTGGAATGTATGCACCAAGTGGAAGAAATAGACAATCACCAATAATTATTGTTGTAAAAAACAAAGAAGTTAGAGATAACCTTGAAAAACTTAATGCTAAAATACTAAATAAACCTGAATCTAAACCGTTTTATAATGCACCTGTTGTTGCGATTGTACTCGCAGATAAAGATGTTTTTACCTACATTTATGATGGAAGTTTAACAGCGGGTAATATGATGTTAAAGGCTGAAGAATTAAACATTGGCAGTTGTTGGATACACAGAGCTAAAGAAATGTTTGAAACTGAGGAAGGTTTAAAAATTCTTGAAAGTTTAGGAATAAAAGGCAATTATGAAGGGATTGCAAATATTATTTTGGGAATACCTGAAATAAAAAAATATATCCACCAACTTCTGTGTTTGTGGACAGTCTACTTCAAATAGTGTGGATGTTAATCCACACTAAAATGATGGAGTTGTATACTACCTTCTTATACAATTTATGTGATGT
>JALEZD010000017.1 GCA_022772735.1 Erysipelotrichaceae bacterium | reverse complement strand
AATCACCTTGTATAATGAAAACATAGTAAAAAACAGATTTTCATTATACTTTTCCTTTCTTTAATATTTTTTACTATAATTATCATAAGACGCTGTGGATTAGTTTTATCACCTATAGCTTAGACTATTTTAATTGAGGATCTAACCACTGTCTTATGCTTATTTGTTAATTAGTTAGATAACGCATGACGTTTTATATATAGCAAGGTTACATTTAGTATAAGATTTGTGGAACATAGCGGATAAATTAAAAAGGAGTTGTTCTTATGATTTACATTGGCATTGATGTTGCTAAAGAAAAGCATGATTGTTGTATTATTGATTCGGATGGTGTTATTCTTAATGATTCTTTACGTATATCCAATACGCTTAAGGGCTTTGAATTACTTTATAATTCAATCCTTTCCGTCCTACCTGACAAGGATATTTCTAACGTAAAAATAGGACTTGAATCAACAGGTCATTATAGCACTAACATCCAAAGCTTTTTGTATAATAAAGGGTTTAAGATCTCCATTCTTAATCCCTTAGCTACAAATCTTTTCCGTAAGGCACAAACCCTTAGGAAAACTAAAACGGATAAAACCGATGCACTAGTTATCGCTAAAATGCTATTTTCTGATGATACAAAATCCTATATACCAGTATCATACCAGATTCAAGAATTAAAGTCACTAACTAGACACAGATATAGATTAATCGGTTATCGTTCAAAGCTTAAAATATCAATAAACAGGCTAATAGATATAATTTTCCCTGAACTGCCTAAATTGCTGTGGTCTATTCATCAAAGTTCATCTTATGCTCTCCTAAAGGAGTTGCCGAGCCCGAAGGATATAGAGTCATGTCATTTAACGAAGCTTACTAATCTTCTAAATAAAGCTTCAAAAGGTAAATATACAAAAGATAAAGCCATTGAATTAAAAACTTATGCTAAAGATTCAATTGGAACCAGTAATAGATCATTATCTTTTGAGCTACAGCAGACAATCAGACTGATTGAGTCTGTTCAGGATGAAATTAAAATATTAGACAATCAAATAAAAGAAGTTGTTACCGAATTGAATTCTCCTATAATGACAATACCAGGTATTTCTTATACTCTAGCTGCAATCATATTATCTGAAATAGGAGAAATAGAACGTTTCACTACGCCCGCAAAGCTTTTAGCTTTTGCAGGATTAGATCCATCTACATATCAATCTGGTAAATATTCAGCTTCACATACACCAATGGTAAAACGTGGCTCAAAATATCTACGATGGGCTATATTAATGGCTTCCAGGACAGTTTGTATGAGAGATTTAACATTTTCAGAATATCTATCTAAAAAACGATCCGAAGGAAAACATTATTATATAGCCATGAGCCATGTTTCTAAAAAACTACTAAGAGTTATTTTTTATCTTTTAAAAACTGATACTGCATTTGTTCTACAAATGTAATTTACTTTTTAAAAATAGCAACTTTGTTGCTTTATTTGTCATGCAATTTTTTACTAAAATAATAATTAAAGAAACTTACTAAAAAAGACTTGACTTCATATAGTTAGTCTCAAGAATATTTTACCATATATCCAATACAAATACAATACAATGTATTTGTATTAGTTAGGTATGTAAATGTATTAGTTAGGTATGTAAATGTATTAATAAAATTTTTAAAGCTAGTTATATCAAGGCTTTTAGCTACATGTAAACATATAAACATATA
Organism: Erysipelotrichaceae bacterium; assembly: GCA_022772735.1. Lineage (GTDB taxonomy): Bacteria > Bacillota_I > Bacilli_A > Erysipelotrichales > Erysipelotrichaceae > UBA9076. Next base: position 461 of record JALEZD010000017.1, on the reverse strand, counting down.
AATAATAAATAAACAATAAAAACAACAACTCTTAATGGTTATTGTTTTTAACCTATTAAGAGAAATATTTATATAAAAAAATAAAAAATTGTATAAAAAAAATTTAGGTATGAAAATGTATTAGTTAAATTTACAGGCATATTTTCTTATAAAGCTTTCATCTTTAATTTATAATAGACTATAAAGAACTCATAGTTAAAATTATTTTGAGTATGTAAAACTCGTATTTAAAATTTTAAAGCTAGTTATATCAAGGATTAGAAGGGTGTCTAAAACATATAAAACAACAACTATTGGTTGTGGTAGCATTTTTAATATTGGGAATATTCTGTTATTTTATTGACAATAAGAACATAAGTTCTATAAAATAGATAAAAAATGAGTTAAAAAAATATTGTTGTTAAATAAACTGAGTTAAAAATGAAACAAAATGAAACGAATATGAAATTAAGCAAAAAGAA
>JALEZD010000016.1 GCA_022772735.1 Erysipelotrichaceae bacterium | reverse complement strand
CCCAATAAACTCAATAAACTTAGAAATAAATAAATAAAAAACTCGAGAGACAGGTTTTAATTGCATCTCTAGATTAAACCCATTAAATAATTTTTATATTATTTCTTTCTTTTTCCAGTAATAAGTTAGAAATATATTATAAATTATTGTGATGATAATAATTAATATAGTTTCTTTTTCGCTAGAAGAAAACAAGATGTGAGCTAATGGAAATAATCGAATAGAAATTAATACTATTTTTATAATTAGATTATCAAATTTACTCATTAGAGATTTAATGCACAAGCATAAACGTTTTTAATGGCCATAGCAGTCCAGTATGCTGTATTTCCTGGTATTGCTGAAGCGAGTTTCTTTGCAACAGCTCCTTTGCCAAATTTTTTAAAGGTTATTTCTAGTGCTTTTAATGTCACATTACCTAACAAATCTAGTCCTAAATCTTGAGCTGATTTTTTGAAAACACATCTAATGAAGTCATTTATTGCAGATGATGGTGCAACACCACCTGTATTTCCACCATAATTACCATCACATGTCGGATACCCAGGGTCTCCTGGCAAACAGCCTGGACCATGTCTTAAACTAATTTTATATAGAATTTCTACTTTTACATTTTTTAAATCATTAAAGTTACTTACTTTCCACATAGTTCCATTTTCAAAATATGTAAATGTATCTGGTATAACAATCTCTTCATGCGATTGTTCATCTGTATTATTTTCTTCTTCAGCAAGAACCTTAGTAGGAATAACAGTAAATAACATTATGGCAGCTAAAACAGATGTTAATAATTTTTTCATAATATATCCTCCTTAATCATCAAAATCAAAATGAAAAAATTAGAATGTATCTTGTAGTATTGCAATAAAATTATAATTAGCTTAATGTGTCACCGTTTTTAAAACGCTGTAGATTGTAATAACTCATAATCATCATCTCCTATCATCCAAAATTATTACAAACAATATCACTACCTTTAATTAAATTGTACTTAATAAAGTGTCAAAAATAAATATGAAAGTACAATTTTTAAGGTTACATTAAGGTTACATAATGTTTACATCAAATATGAAACAAGTATAAAATTTTCATATAGAGGTGATGGTTAAATGGGGGAAAGGGTATATAAACATTTAACTTATAATGATAGATTAAAAATAGAAACATTATTTAATAGGGGAAAGTCTGTATCATATATAGCTAATGTAATAAGGACATCAAGGGTAACAATATATAGAGAACTTAAAAAAGGTGAATATATAAAGAAGAGTACAGAGCTTGTCGAGGTAAAAGGATATAGTGCAGATTTAGCACATAATAAATATTTATTTAATTTACAAGCAAAAGGTAAAATGATAAAGATTGGGTATGATAAGAAGTTGTCTTTATTTATTGAAACAAAAATAGCTGATGAACACTATAGTCCTGAAGCAGTTGTAAAGGAAATAAAAAATAATAATTTACAATTTAATACAACGGTATGTTTTAAAACTATTTATAACTATATTGATAAGGATATATTTTTAAGGCTTACTAATAAAGATTTGCCTATTAAAAAATGTAGACGAGAGTATAAAACAATACGAGTTAGAGAACATAAAAGAGTAAAAGGAGTTAGCATATCTGAAAGAGATGAAAGTATTTTAAGTAGAGATGAGTTTGGACATTGGGAGATGGATACTGTAAAAGGTAAGATAAAATCAAAAAGTAGCTTACTTGTTTTAACAGAAAGAAAAACCAGGAAAGAAATACTAATAAAACTACCGAAACATACTGCACAATCTGTAGTTGAAGCGTTAGATGGATTAGAAGAGAAATACCAGGATAAATTTCATATAATTTTTAAGACGATTACTTGTGATAATGGATTAGAGTTTTCTTATACAGATGAGATTGTAAAATCAAAAATAAACCAGGATAAGAATAGAACAAGACTATATTATTGCCATCCTTATTCATCATGGGAAAGAGGAAGCAATGAAGTAAATAATAGATTTATAAGAAGATACATACCTAAATTTACTTGTTTTGATAGTTATCCTGAAGAGTATTTTAAAAAGATAGAAGATTTTATGAAT
>JALEZD010000010.1 GCA_022772735.1 Erysipelotrichaceae bacterium | reverse complement strand
TACTACTAAAGTTTTTAGATATAATAATTTTATATATTCTTTTAAATTTATCTAAATTATTAAGAATTATTATAATCATAATAATTTGAGGTGAATATAAAAATACTAAACTGAAAAATTCTATGTATCTTTTATCTAATTTTAAAGATATAATCCCCCAAAATACATTACTGAATACTAATAGATTAATAGTTATCAGGAAGTATATTATAGTATGTACTATAATAATATTAAAAAAATTCTTTTTAAAAGCTAAATATGGTAAATATAATGATATAATATGTGTAATAATAATGTTTAAACTTGAATTCCCAACTAATTTATATGAAATAGTAACTAATATCCAATTAATTACAATATATAAACCTAATTCTTTAAGGGACTTTTTATCTTCTTCTAAACAATAATTAATACCTAATATGAAAAGTGTACAATGCATTACAGTTGTAATAGAGTCAATAATATTAACTAAGTCAAGTTTTTCAAACATATTAGCAAGTATCTCCTAATTAATTATTTTCATCTGTTAATTTTATTAGAATTTTTCTCATCAACTTTAGGAAAGATAATAAGTTTTACTAGAATTAACTATTCCTATATAAAAAGAGAAAAAGCAAAATATCAAGTGTCAAACTTATTGCTTCTATTAACTATATAAATTTTGTTTTTAGAATCAAACATATTTACCATGATCAAATGTATTAAAACTTATATGGTTTTCAAAGAAGTAAAAATCTAAGACTTATCAATTTATTTCTTCATAACTGATTACTAGATTCAATTCCTTATCTTTTATTTTTCATTGATTGTGGCATATCTTCTACACCAATACTTAATATAGAAGTGGCTCCAGAATTAATAATAACTGTAGCTAAAAGTAATAATGCTCCACCAATTTTTTTCAACTTCATAATAGCACCTCCTTTTTAAATAAATTAGTTTAAGTTTACGTTTACATTTGTTTTTTATAAAGATAAAAAAAATTTTTTTATAATATTTCTTATAAAAAACAATAAATCTTTAATTTCAAGTTATTATTTAATCACTAAAAAACATCCATGAAAAATTGTTGTTATTATAACTCATTTATAAATTATATAAATTTAAAAATGTAGACTATACTTGTTTTTTTACTTATTACAAGTATAAATAAAATAAAACCATTACTTACATCTAAAGCTAAAATTATAAAAAACTATATAACTATTATTAATAAAAAACTTTATTCTATATTAACTAAATCTTAAATTTATATTCATTTTTATTAAACATAAAAATACATTGTATTAAAATCGTCCAGACTATCACTTTAGCTAATTGAGTTAAATTGAATAGAGATAATGATATTATAGCCAGAATAAGTGTATTTAAGATGCCTATTAATCTGTTTCTTCTAATTAAATTTTCTTTAGTTATAGGCATTTTTTCATTTATTATAGGTGCTTTATTATAAATAGCAAAAATACTTATGCTATTTAACAAAACACTCCCCCAAAAAGTAATATTAATTTCTTTTACAAATTGAATTATAATAAAAATTAATATACTTGTAGCAATAAAACATTTTATTTGACTATCTTCATGATATCCACCAATAAAAGGCTTAGTTATACTCATTACAAATAATATTACTAAGGCTTCACTTAAATAACCAACAAAATAAAACATGATTATAAGAAATAAAATTTTAGTCGTTTCATATATAATAATTTTCAATGTATATTCAATTTCTTCCTTCTGATCGTTACTGTAATTGTTATATACTGCTATATTTTCTGCAAATACACTTATAATATTTTCCATAAATCCATATTCTTATTATCTTTCATTTTTATTTTCTTAATTTGAGTAAAATTTAATATATATGATAATTATTACTTAAAATTTAAATATCTTATGTATTGAACTATTTAACAATTATTTTACGTTTAATATACACATTTAAAATTCTATTAATATTTTTCTATTTTAATAAATTTATATAACTCTTAAAATCAAATAATATTTACTAAATCAAAATGCAAAAATTTTTTATTATCATCGAGAAATATTACATATATTGGCTAATATATTAATTATAAACTATAAATATAACTTAATCAATATATTACTTTAGTTTATTGATTAAGTTATATTTATAATTTATTTATATTTTCAAGGTATTACTTGCTGACAGTTAATAACTATATAATTAAAAATATATACTTTATAAAAAAACTATACTTAAAAAATATGGAGTATACACAATTTGATAGATACATAGAAAATACGAATAATAAAAATGATAGCTCTGAAAATTTTCATTACAAATTCCTTAAAAAACTTTCCTTTATACACTCTATTATGGAATATGTTAAAGAATTGTTGTAGCATTTATAGTTATATCTAAAAAAGTAACTTAGTATAACTACTATTTTCAAAAAAGCTAATGGAGATAGAAATAGTAAAACAGCTAATATATTAAACTTAAACACCAAGTAGAATAATCTTTTATTTCTACTTGGTGTTAATTCAAAATTCTTTATTTTTATTTTTTATATCCTTCTTTTAAATTAATTATAAAACTAACTATTATAAATAATTTGTTTATTAAAGATATTATAAAAATTAGTTTATTCCTACACTTGAAAATGCATTATTTACTGCGTCTACTTCAACTGAATAATCTCCATATAGATCCTTAGCTGATTGTACTAATCCAAGCTTTGCTTCTTTAAATGAAGTGGTATTGTTAAAATATTGTGTCATCGCTCTATAATATATTCTTGCAATTTTTTCACAACCTATATTAGATGCTAAATTATATGCAGCCTTATTAGGAATTCCTGAGTTGATATGGACTCCACCATAATCTCCTGATTCAGTGTTTGGAAGATTCTTATAATTATCCATATGGGCTGGTTGATTATATAAAGTAGGATTAGCAAGACTTCTTAAAGCATCCCCTTGTATTCCAGGAGTATATATCTCATCTCCAACAACCCAATCTAGAGGATTAAATTTCCATTCTCCTCCATTTGCAACATCATACTTATCATAAGTTTGTATTAATACACCAAATACATCAGATAGAGATTCATTTAAAGCACCTGATTGATTTTCGTAATTTAAATCACATGTGTAACTAGTTACCCCATGAGTCATTTCATGAGCAACAACATCAAGATCTCCAGAAAAAGCAGTAAAATAGCTACCATCCCCATCTCCATAAATCATTTTATACCCATTCCAATATGCATTATTATGATTTGAACCATAATGTACAACAGAATCTATTGACATTCCATTTCCATCTATACTATTCCTATTAAACATATTCTTATAAAAATCATAAACTACCTCTGCATAACTATGTGCACTTACAGCAGCTGGATCAGTTATATTTGAAGTAGTGTTATATATAAGGGAACCATTATTCGAAAATCTATAATTAGCTGTATAAGTGTTTATATATCCTGACATATCTTTTGTTCTGTCTTGCATATAATATAAGTCTCCATATTGATAAAGATTAAGATTTCTTTTATCCCCATTAACTGCTGTTCCAAATCCACTAGTATTTGACTCTCGCATCAAGTCCTTTTCTCCAATTATATTTCCACTATACAAATCTACAAATATATCCCAACTCTCAAAATCTGGCTCATCATATACTATATTAACTTTATATACATCATAAGCCTGTCCATCTTTATAGTAAATATAATTTTCTGCCTTAGGTTCTTCACTAAGTTCAGTAAATTCTTTTGAAGATTTAGCTATTTCTATAGCATTTTCTTTTGATATTTCCGATTCATTAATCTTTACAATATCTTCAATTCTATCTTCCAAAGTACCTGTTATACTCTCAATATTACCATTTTCATTGAAATGTAAAGTTATTTTTCTTCCATATATCTCCTTGTCTTTGAATGTCTGCTTTAATTTTACATGAGTAAAACCAAGTTCATCTATTTCATATTTATCAATTTTAAAATTTAGTTCTTCACTTTTAAATCCAAAAAGAGCTTTGTTTTTTTCAAGATAATCTAATACTTTATCCTTTGAAACTCCAGTATTTAAATCAAGTTCACCATTAATGAATAGTTGTACCCCATTACTTTCATCAATTAATATTTGTTCTTCTCCATTTGTATCTTCAGAAATTTGTTGGATTATTTCTGATTTACTTTTAACTTCTGAAATCTTATCATTCGCTAAAACTAATTTTGTCATAGACATTGATGTAATAGTAGCTATTGCAATAATAGATAATAGCCTCTTTTTCATAGAATCCCCTCCATTAAATTTTATTACAATATAAATATTCTTCAACATCATGGAAAATCCTCCCATAAAATACAATATTTTAAATTTTGCAGTTTAATTTTTATAATTGTAAATTGAAAAATATCTAATGATTATATTTATAAAATTAGATATAAATAAGTCACTTTTTTAGTGTCATATCTATAGGAACTGTTTTATTAATTTCTAGAAGATATTTGTGCTGCTATGAAAGACGATATTCTAAGAATAAACTATATTCAGCTTGATAAGACAACTTTACAAGTTATTGCTGATAGCGATAAGAAATCAAAGTCTAAGAAATATATGTGCTTATATAAAAGTGGTGAATTTAGATATCTAATTATCATATATGACTACCAAAAGACAAGAGAAGGTTCTTATTCGAGAGAATTTCTAAATGAATTTTCTGATTTCATTCAAACTGATAGATATACTGTATGCAATAAGGTATAAAACATATAAAGACTTTATTGCTTAGCTCATATCAAGAATAAATTCCCATGAAATTATAATAATAATTAATAAAGAAGACTAAAAATCACGAATTTTAATGTTTTTTAATTGTAAAAAAAACTTTATAAATTTGAAAATATTTAATAGAATTCTATTCTCAAACTGCTGAAAGAGAAATGAAAGATACACTTCCTAAAAGACCCATGGTTAAAGCTCTTCATTATACCAGGAAAATACCTCCTAGAACGAAAACTATTACAATTGATCTATCTTTAGAGATTGATAATAACAGTATCTAAATGGCTAAAAAGCCATTTATTATTGGTCGTAGTAAGAATTGAGTTTTTAGTAATATGGTGAAGGCTAAAGATAAACTACATAAATAAATATTAGAAAAATATTTAAATATTTATTTGATATGATATACGAGATAGCTAAAAATACTAAATAAGTAATATTAGTTATTATGATGTTGTGAAATAAGCTTCAAGTATAATTAAGTATATCAACTCGTAAATAATTATATTAAACTTTAATTCTAAGTAAAAAGTAATCTCCCTACTTGGAGTTTATTTTATTACTTTAAATTTTAAATTGTTATGTGTGTATAAATGATAAGATAAAAATGTAAATAAATGATCATTTAAGAATGTAATAAAATGATTTATAAATTATAATTACTATTGAGAATTTGGAGGTAATTATGATTTATAAAATAAGTGTTAATACAGAAATTAAAATTAATAGTTTAGAAGATCTTCATAAATTAAAGTTACTTATGGAGGTAAATAATTTGAAAGTGAACAAGAGCCAAATTGCAAGAGAACTTGGCGTAGACGTCCGAACTGTAGGAAAATATTTAAATGGATATGTTAAACCAATAACTCGAAATAGAAAATCTACAATAGATAACTTTAAACCTATAATCAGATCTCTACTAAGTGAAGAGTCAATTCAAGTATTCTATTATAAACGTGTTCTATGGCAATATCTCAAAGACAACCATGGATTAGACTGCGCACAATCTTCGTTTAGAAGATACATATCTAATAATCCTGAGTTTAATGATTATTTTAAACGCAGAAAGAAAGGTTATATATCTAATAACTCTAGTATGAGGTTTGAAACTGATAAGGGTCAGCAAGCACAATTAGATTGGAAAGAAAATATAGACTTTGTTTTAAGTAATGGAGAAGTCATTAACATAAATATTTTTGTTCTAATACTTTCGTATTCACGGTTCAGAGTTTATAAATTATCTTTAGAAAAAACACAAGATATATTATTTTCATTTTTAAATGAATCTTTTGAAGCCTTTGGTGGTGTTCCTAAAGAGGTATTAACAGATAATATGAAGACTGTTATGGATGAGCCAAGAACAGCTTATCGCAACGGAAAAACAAATAATAAGTTTCAACAATTTGCTGATGATTATGGATTTAAAGTCCGTCCCTGCATAGCAGGTAGACCGAATACAAAAGCTAAAGTAGAGGCTCCTATGAAACTATTAGATGAAATTAGAGCTTATAATGGAACTCTAAATATTGATGAATTGCATGAATTAGTTTCAAAACTTAATAACAGAATTAATAGTACATGCCATACATCAACTGGTAAAATTCCAGTATTACATTTAGAAAAAGAAAAAGATTTCTTACTTGAGCTTCCCACAGAACAAATAAGAAATCGTTATAACATCATCACTACAAGTGTTAAAGTTAATCGCCAGAGTATGATTTCTTATAAATCTAATCAATATTCTGTACCACCAGAATATATAGGCAAAAAGCTAAAACTACAAGTATATGATAATCAACTACATTTGTATTATAACACAAATTTAGTTACTATTCACGAAATCAAAAATCAAAAATTAAATTATCATGATAGTCATTACTTGCAGATAAGTTCTTTAACATTTAAAAATAATAACTATGAAATGAATGAAATTGCTAAAAATAATTTAAGAATGATAGGAGAAATATATGGTAACTAATAGTGCATACATACAATTAATTAAAAATCTAGAATATCTAAAATTAAAACAAATGATTACTCATTTAGATGAAGTTATTAATTTTGCAACCAAAAATAATTTGTCTTTTGTTGATACTCTTATAAAACTTACATCTCATGAAATAGACTGTAAAGAAGCAAATATGATTAAATCTATGGTTAAAGTAGGGGCATTTCCACATACAAAAGAAATTAAAGATTTTGACTTTGATTTTCAGCCTGGTATAAATAAAAATCAAATATTAGACTTTGAATCGTTACGCTTCTTAGAAGCTAAAGAGAATATTGTATTTTTAGGAACTAGCGGTGTTGGTAAAACACACTTAGCAACCTCTATCGGTATCGCTGCCGCGAAGCGAAGATATAGTACATACTTTATTAAATGTAATGATTTATTACAACAGCTAAAAAGAGCTAATTTAGAAAATAGGCTGGATTCTAGACTTAAGCATTTTAGTAAATATAAACTTCTTATCATAGATGAGCTTGGATATTTACCAATAGATAAGGAGGATTCAAAATTATTCTTTCAATTAATAGATATGAGATACGAAAAGAAAAGTACTATTATAACTACTAATATAAATTTTAATGCTTGGGATGAAGTTTTTTATGATCCAATAATTGCTAATGCTATTTTAGATAGAGTACTTCATCACGCTCACGTAGTTTCAATCACTGGAAATTCATATAGGCTAAAAGATCATTTTAATTTTGAAGATCACTAAAACCTACATTCTTAAATGATCAAAAAGTTACAATATTAAGTTGACATTTATATGTGTGGATTTTTTTGTTTGTAAAAGAACTAATAGATTAAATAATTATGAAAAGTAATTTCTACTTATATAAAAAATAGAAATTACTTTTCAATTTAAATTATTTTATAATCTATTAATTTACTATGTTTACAATCTAATGAAGAAAAATTTGAACAACCTAAAAACTTTTCTCCAGTTTTTGAATTGAATTTTTCAATCATTTTTCCCCCACATTCAGGACAATAAATAGGTGCTTCAGTTAATAATTTAGTAAGCTCATTTTCAATAAACTCAGAATTGCAATTATTTAATTTTAATCTTAATAAGTTTATTCCATTTCTTTTTAATAATGAATTTTTAAAAGCATCTCTTATTCTTTGTTTATCATTCAATTCGTGATGTGCTCCATCTATTTCAATTGCTAATAAAGGAACAAAAGATTTTTCAGATAATAATAATATATCTATATGATATGAAGAAAGTTGTTTTAAATTTCTATTTTGAAAATCATTTGTTGGTTTAAATAGTTCTCTTAATGAAACATGAGGTAATATTTCAACTTTTATAGATTTATTTTTTATGAAATTATTAATAATGAAATATACTTCTTTTTCTAAAGAACTATCCCAAAAGTTTTTTTCTTTATAATAATATGTACTTCTTTTTATACTCTCAATTATTTCTTCAGTAGATTTACGATTTTTATTTAAGTTTGAAGTATCATTTTGTTTAATATTAATATTATTAATTTCTTGAGTTAAGTTTCCTAAAGATTTTTTCAAAGAGTTATTTTTAAATATTAAATATCCTATTATAAAAGAAATAATTAAAAATTCCATATGTAACCTCCCAACATTAATATTCTTAATATTAATATTTATTAGAATAATTTTCAAGTTGAGTATCGAAACTTAAAAGTATTGACACTCATTTTTTTATAATGTAAAATCAACATATTAAACGGTGTCTAAACTTATATTCAAAAGTAAGGGATGTAAATGGGGAGAATAATAGGATATGTAAGGGTAAGTACCAAAGGGCAATTAGATGGTTATAGTATAGACCAACAAATTGGAGAAATTTTATCAGTATATAAAGAAGTTGTAATTTATGAAGAAGGTTTGAGTGGAGCAAAAGAAAGGCCAGTCTTTAATGAAGTTTTAAGTATATTAGAAAAAGATAATATTTTAGTTGTAACTAAACTAGATAGATTTTGCAGAACTACAAAAGAAGGATTACAATATATAGATATGCTTTTAGAAAAAAGAGTAAAAATACATATACTAAATATGGGGTTAATAGAAAACACTCCTGTTGGTAAATTGATAGTTACAAATTTACTAGCATTTGCAGAATTTGAACGAGCGATGATTATAGAACGTACTCAAAGTGGAAAAGCTATTGCAAAAACTAAAGAAGGATTTAAAGAAGGCAGACCTAAAAAATTCACTAAAAAGCAATTAGATAATGCTCTTTCTATGCTTAATATAAATGGAGGGAACTATAGTTATTCACAAGTAGAAGAATTATTAGGGATAAGTAAAAGTACATTAATAAGAGAAAATAATAAAAGAAAAATTTATACTTGAGACTTTAGATAATTCTGTGTAATTATCTAAAGTCTAGTTCTATAAATATTTTGCTAAATTTAGGCTTAATGAAATAAATAAAAAATACTATTTCTCGATCTTAGTTGAGAAATAGTATTTTTTATTCTTTTTTAATGATTTTAACTTAGCAATGTCTTTATAATTATTAGCTGTAATTAATTAAAGTCTTTTTAAAATTTCTAATCTCTCTTTTTCACAGACTATAGCTCTTTTGATTGCTTTAAATGATCATTTATATCTTTTGGTTTTTACTCATGCATATCTTTAACTTTTTCATATAAAGATAACTATAATAAATCTAATAATGTAAATTTAGAAAACTTATTTATAAATTCATCTAATGCTACTTGTATTATTCCTTTAACTTTATAGTTAGAATTTATGTATTCACAACAATTATCTATATTAAAGTATTTATATACATTTAAATTACTTTCTGTTATATTAATGACTTCGTCTAGTCTTATATCTCTAGGATCTAATCCTAATTTTATACCTCCTGTTCTACCCTTCATTGATATAACTAAATCTGTTTTAGCTAATTTATGTATTACTTTTTTTAGATGATCTTTTGGCATTTCTAGCTTTTCAGACAATTCATCTACTGTACAAAGTCTATCTCTATTATCAGCCAAATAAATTAAAGCTCTAAGTGCGTAATAAGTAAATTTAGTTAAATGCATATAGATCAAATCACCTCCATATCATACCTTTTAAAATAATTCATAGTTACCATCTTCAAGTCTTTTGTATATTTTAGCATACCCTACTTTATTAATTCCTGAAAACATAGTTAATTCATCCTTTACATCAATTATTATATCAGGCTCTTCATAGTCTTCTTCATAATCAGGATCATCTTTATCTACAGCATAATTTGATCTTACTTTTTCAGGTCCATTATAAACTTCTACATTTAAATCAAACATTAATGCAAACATTGAT
>JALEZD010000018.1 GCA_022772735.1 Erysipelotrichaceae bacterium | reverse complement strand
AACCTCCTTAACAAAATATGGATTACATCACATAAATTGTATAAGAAGGTAGTATACAACTCCATCATTTTAGTGTGGATTAACATCCACACTATTTGAAGTAGACTGTCCACAAACACAGAAGTTGGTGGATATATTTTTTTTATTTTATAAAAAAAAGGCATAAATGCCCTCAACAATTTAATTATACAATAAAAAAAAATTAAAAAATAGACTGTTATTTTTATATAAAAGGTATATCATGTAATTAACAAGAAGAAACATTTCTTGAGGAGATAAATTATTATGAAGGAGATTCTACTAGAAATTTGATTCAAGCTCTTAATATTTTGTAGATGATATTAGGAGTGGAAAAATTATTAATTATAAGAAAGTGAAAGTCTACATGAGGATAGACCAATGGACAGTGTTTTTTAAAATTGAATATTATAATTAATTAGGGTAATCTCTAATACGTGGAATACAGTTTCTATTTAAAATAATAGTTGCAGAAAATTAATCTGCAACTTTTTTGTTTATAATAGTATTTAAGTTTTTAATATCTTCATTGTTAATCCATATAATATTTTCATTTATTTTGATATTGACTTCTTTAGAAATTATTATTTGAATTTTATTTATATCTATCGGATTTGTTGAAACAAATATAAATTCATCATTTAGATTATCTATAAAATGTTTTTTGTTTTCTATTTCATATTTGTAATATTCACTTATATTTAATTTTTTTGCATAATGTTTAATAATATCTAAGTCATTGTGATCTATTAAAACACAGTTGATATTTTGTTGTTTTAACAAATCCATAGTGTTTATAACATCTTTTTTTAAAATGTCTTGTATGGTTATTATGCCAATCGCAACATTATTTTCAACAAAAACAATTGATTTTTTTCCTTGTTTTCTAAAATTTGTTATTGAAGGTTTTAAACTTGATAAATCTATATTCAATTTTTCTATATCTTCCATAATACCAAATTGGTTTTTGGTGTAGAAATCTACTCTTTTTTTAGTAATATTTTTTATTGATGTGCTATCTAGAGTGTTTAAATTTATATTTTTTAAATACTTTTTTATAGGGATTGATATTGTATCGTTTTTTCTTTTTACAAGCATATATGCAATATGATAAAAATCACTTGTATTTACATTGTTTTTAATGTATACATCTTTAACTTCAGGAGAATTATTAGTTATTATTCCTTCTTTATCGAATAAAAATTTATTAGAATTATTTATAATATTTAAAATTTCAGTATTTGAAAAAATTATTCCTTTTTTAAAAAGTTCAAAATTTCTTTTCATATTTTCTAAATAATAATTCAAGTTGTGGTTGTCAATAATAATCCAACATAATATTACAAGTATATTAATAAATAGTAGTAAATTAATTTTAAATATTATATTAAAAATTAATGCAAAAGTTAAAATCAAGACAAAAATAAAGTAGTATTTTTTATCAAACTGGTATATATAAGGTGGAGTGGAAATTATTGAATCAAAAAAATAATTTTTTATTATTTCTTTTTGATCTTGTTTTGGAATATAAATATCATCAGTATTTATTGGTACTTCGCTAGTATATTCTGATTTGTCAATTTGGATAAATCCATTTATTTTTTCAATATAATTTTTTGTATTAATATTTTTTATTATTGTATTTGAGTTTGTTTTAATTGTGTCAGAAAAAAAGTTTGTATTATTGTAAAAATTAATAGATTTTTTCTTTTTTAAATAAATTAATATTGTTTTTAATTGAATTAAAAGTAGCACAATATTTACAAATGGATTGAAAAGAAGCATTAATGAAAATAAGTATAATACTAATTCATCATTTATATATGAGTTTTTTAATGACATTAAATTAGCGACAATACTTTTGTAACATAATAAATAAGATATTACACTTAAATAGGGTATATGGAATGTTACTTGTATAATAAAAATAATGAATATTCCTAATATTGTGAAGAAATTTGGTTTTAATAAAGATGATATATCAGTATTTACATAAAAATTAAGATTTTTCGATTTTAAAAAATGTTCAACTTCATCAGGTGTATCACATTCAACAATAAAAGATGTAAAAAAATGATTGTAATAAACATTTTTTACATTTAAATTCTTTTTAATATCTAAACATATTTTTTTAGAATCAAACAAATATGTAATTTCTTTTAAAGTGAAAATAGTTCTCATTAATTTTGTCCTTTTTAATAATAAAAGGTTAAGCTATAAAAGCATTAAAGTCAATCAAAGGTGTATGAAATTAATGGGAAAAAGAATATAATAGAAAAGAGGTGCTTTATATGATAAAAAATAGAATAAAAAAATTAAGAGAATTAATGAAAATAAATAAAATTGATGTTTATTATGTTCCTACAGATGATGATCATATGAGTGAATATGTCGCAGATCATTTTAAAAGCAGAGAATATATTACAGGTTTTACAGGTTCTGCAGGTGTTTGTGTTATAACATTAAAAGAAGCTGGATTATGGACTGATGGAAGATATTTTACTCAAGCAGAAAACCAACTGAAAAATTCTGGTGTGACACTTTATAAACAAAGACAGGCAGGGGTAATAAATTTTGAAGATTTTATTGCTGAAAAATTACCTAAAAATGGTGTTTTGGGATTTGATGGTAAGGTTGTTAATGAAATGACTAAAGAAAGACTATTATCATTTATAGATAAGAAAAATGGGAAAATAGTACTTGATAAAGATTTGATTGGAGAAATTTGGGAAAACCGTGAGGATATTCCTTTAGATAAATGTTTTATTCTTGCGGATAAGTATACAGGAGAATCTAGCAGTAAAAAAATTGTTAGACTTAGAGAAAAAATGAAAGAAGAAAATTCTGATGTTTTAATATTTAGTTCTCTTGAAGATGTTTGTTGGTTGTTTAATTTAAGAGGTAGTGATGTAGAAAATACACCTTTAACATATAGTTATGCAATACTTGAAAAAGACAGTGTAACACTATATATAAATTCAAATAAATTAGATTCAAAAGTAAATAAAGAGTTATTAAAAAATAATGTAGTAATAAAAGAATATGATGAAATACAAAATGATTTATATAAATTAAACAATAAGGTTGTTTGGTTAGAGAAATCATGTTTAAATTCTTTTTTATATAGTCAAATAAATGATACAAATACAATTATTGATAAAGTAAATCCTACAAAGTTATTTAGAGCTGTAAAAAATAAAATACAAATTAAAAATATAAGAAATGCTCATTTAAAAGATGGAATCGCAATGACAAAATTTTTGTATTATGTGAAAAATAATATAGGAAAAGAGGAGATGAGCGAAATTTCTGTTTCTGAATATTTAGAAAATTTGAGACGACAACAAGAGGGTTTTATAACACCTAGTTTCAATACAATTTCTGCTTATAAAGGAAATGCAGCAATGATGCACTATAGTGCAAATGAAGAAAGTAATGCAATTTTAAAACCAGAAGGATTCTTATTGGTAGATAGTGGTGGAACTTATTTTGATGGAACTACAGATATAACAAGGACTATAACTCTTGGGAAAATCAGTGATGAAGATAAAAAGTTATATACACTTGTTTTAAAAGGTATGTTGTCACTTATGCGTGCTAAGTTTTTATATGGTACAACAGGTATAAATTTAGATATTCTTGCAAGAGGACCTTTATGGCAACACGATATAGATTATCAATGTGGTACAGGACATGGCGTAGGATTTGTAATGTCTGTACATGAAGGACCACAAAATATTAGATGGGGCCATAATCCTAATGCGGCAGTTATTGAAGAGGGTATGGTTGTTACTGATGAACCAGGAGTATATATTGCCAATAAAATAGGGATTCGTATTGAAAACGAATTATTGGCAGTTAATTTAACTAAAAACTTTTATGGACAATTTATGGGCTTTGAAACAATAACATATTGTCCAATTGATTTAGATGCTGTGGATGTAAAATATTTAACTAATGAAGATTTAGAAACATTAAATAGCTATCATAAAATGGTATTTGAAAAGATTAGCCCATTCTTAGATAAAAAAGAAAAAGCTTGGTTGAAAATACAAACAAGGATGATTAAAAAATGAAATTTATTTCTTGGAATGTAAATGGGCTTAGAGCTGCAATAAATAAAGGATTTATTGATTTTTTTGAAAATGTTGATGCAGATTTTTTCTGTATTCAAGAAACTAAGATGCAACCAGAACAGCTTGATATAAATTTTGAGGGTTATCATAAATTTATGCATAGTGCTTTAAAAAAAGGATATTCAGGTACTGCTGTTTTTTCTAAAATTAAGCCGATAAATGTTTATTATGATTTTGATGTTGAGAAACATAATGATGAAGGAAGAGTAATAACACTTGAATTTGATGAATTCTTTTTGGTTAATGCATATGTTCCAAATAGTAAAGAAGGTTTGCTAAGACTTGACTATAGAATGGAATGGGAAGATGAACTTAGAAATCATTTATTAAAACTTGATAAAATAAAACCAGTAGTTTATTGTGGGGATTTAAATGTAGCTCATAATGAAATAGACTTGAAAAATCCAAAATCTAATAGAAAAAATCCGGGATTTAGTGATGAAGAAAGAGAAAAATTTTCTCAATTACTTGATTCGGGGTTTAAAGATACATTTAGAAGTCTATATCCAGAAAAGGTTGAATATACTTGGTGGTCATATAGATTTAATTCAAGAGAAAAAAATATTGGTTGGAGAATTGATTATTTTGTGGTTTCAAACAGATTAATGGATAATGTTAAAGAATCTTCAATATATAGGGATGTTTTAGGTTCTGATCATTGTCCAGTTGGAATTGAAATTTTAACTAAATAAATATAAAGCATGTTAAACTAGAATAAATAACTTAAAGGGGTAAATTATGGAAGTAAAAAAACTTATAGATAAATATGAAAGTACAATGATTAAATATCTTCAAGATTTAATCGCAATTAATAGTGTTGAAGGAACACCAACAGATGATGCACCGTTTGGACAAGGGCCAAAAGATGCACTTATTCTTGCGCTAAAACAATGTGAAAAACTAGGTTTTAAAACAAAAAATGTTGATAACTATGCAGGATATGGTGAAATTGGTAGTGGAGAAAAATTAATTGGTATAGTTGCACACTTAGATGTTGTTCCTGTTGGAGATGGTTGGAATACTAATCCTTTTGAAGGTGTTTTAAAAGATGGAATTATTTATGGTAGAGGAGTAAGTGATGACAAAGGAGCTGCAGTTGCAAGTATGTTTGCAATGAAAATAGTTCAAGATTTAAATATTCCTCTAACAAAAAGAGTAAGACTTATTTTAGGTACAAATGAAGAAACAGGTTCAAAATGTTTAAAATATTATGTATCTAAAGAAGGACATATTGATTATGGATTTACTCCAGATGGTGAGTTTCCAGGAGTTCATGGTGAAAAAGGTATGTTTGGTGCAACGTATTTTTCTAAAAAAACAAATATTATAAATATTAAAGGTGGCTCAGCAACCAATATTGTTTGTGACTTGTGCACAATAGAAATAGTTAAAAATTCATATAGTGCAAAAGCTTTAGAAGATTATTTTAATAATAACAATATTGATTATAATGTTGTTGAAAAAGATGAAACGGTTTTAATTGAAGTTAGGGGTATTGCAGCTCATGCTAGTACACCTCAATATGGTGTAAATGCTATAATGCATCTTTTGGTTGGTTTAAAACAGTCTGGTTTCCAAGATGATTTTGTAGATTTTTATGTTGAAAAATTTGGAAGTGGTTATGATGGTGCAGGTTTAGGTTTAAACATTGAAGATGAATATGGTGCATTAACACTTAATACTGGTGTAATAAAAATGGAAGATGGAATTATTTCTGGAAGTATTGACGTAAGATATCCAGTAACATATACAGTGAAGAAAATTAAAGAATTATTGAATGAAAAATTAGAGAATGAAAAAGGATATATAACTGTTAACAAAATGGTTGAACCACTATTCTTCCCAATTGATAGTCCACTGGTTTCTACATTATATGAAGCATATAAAAATGTTACAGGTGACTTGGAAAACAAACCTATGACTATGGGTGGAGGCACTTACGCAAAAGGGATAAACAACTGTATCGCTTTTGGATGTGCATTTCCAAATACTAATTATCACATTCATGATGCAAATGAGTTTTTACCTATTGATCACTTTAAAAAGCAAGTTGAAATTTATGTTGAGGCAATTATTAAGCTTTTAGAGGTTTAAAATGCAATTAAAAAAGAAACGTATTGCAATAATGTATGATTTTGATAAAACTCTATCTAATAAAGATATGCAAGAATATACACTTCTTCCTGAACTAGGATATAGCAATGCAAATTTGTTTTGGAAAGAAGTCAGTGAATTTGCTGAAAAAGAAAATATGGATAGAATTTTAGCATACATGTATAAACTATTGAAAAAAAGTGAAGCAGTTGAAAGACCGATAAGAAAAAAAGATTTTGAAGTTTTAGGAAAAGATGTAGAATTTTTTCCTGGTGTTTTAGATTGGTTTGAAAGAATAAATAAAATAGGATCAAAACTAAATTTGGAAATTGAACATTATATTATTTCAAGTGGTATGAAAGAAATTATTGAAGGAACACCAATTTATAAAAACTTTAAAAAAGTTTATGCGTGTAAATATTTTTATGATGAAAATGGTGTTGCAAAGTGGCCATCACTTGTAGTTAACTATACAACTAAGACACAGTATATATTTAGGATAAATAAACAAATTTTAAGTGAATGTGAGGATAAATCATTAAACGAATATACAAGTGATGAAAATAGGCCAATACCATTTAAAAGAATGATATATATTGGAGATGGAATAACAGATGTTCCATGTATGAAACTTGTTAAAGAGTATAATGGTAAATCAATAGTTGTTTATAATACAAAAAAAGAAGAAGCTAAAAAGCTTGTTGATCAAAATCGTGCAAATTTTATGTGTCTTGCTGATTACACAAAAAATGGTCCAATGGAAAATTTGGTAAGTAATATATTAAAGTATATGGCACATGATGAAATTTTAGATGTAAGTAAATATGATTAAGAATTATAGAATTTTATCTTTTATTAGCGCTTTAATATCAATTGTAATTTTATTTTTATTAAATGTTAATAAAAGGGAGTATTATAAAATTGTTTTAGATATTAATAAAGATATGGAAGTAAATACAGATGTTTTTGTGTCTGATTTTAAAAAAACTTTTGAAACAAGTGGTAAATTTAAAGTGTTTATTCTTAATAAAGAAGATTATTTAGAGAAAAAAAAGAATGATGTAAATAAAATAAACCCAGATATGATAATATCATTTGATAATAATTATGTATTTTATAATACGGATAAAGCAGATATATATGCAAATTTTAAAGATGATAAAAGTACAAAATTTGCGAATATACTTTCTGATAAATTAATAAGCGAGGGTATTTTAGTTGAAGGAGTATTTTATCCATCATTAATAGAAATAAAGAGTAATACATTTAATTTTAAAAAGTTTGATATTAATAATGGAGAGATTCCTAAATCTTTAGATACTTTTGATTCATATAGTAACTTTTTAACCGTAGTAGTTGGAAATCAAAACTTTGAAAATAATAAATTACATGAAATATACTTTAATGCAATTTGTGAATATTTTGAGATAGATGAATAATCTATCTTTTTTGTTATAATTAGAAGGAGGTGGACTTATGAAATATCCTAAGTTTTTAAATGTTAATGACACAATAGGTATATGTGCACTCAGTGCAGGAGTTGGTCATAAAATAGAAGACTATATTAAGTCAATTGATTTTTTAAAATCAAAAGGATTCAATATAAAAGAATGTGGAAATGTTAGAAGTAATAATATTGTGAGTGAATCTCCAACAAAAAGAGCAGAATCATTAAATAATTTATACCTTGATAAAGAAGTTGATTTTATAATATGTGCAACAGGTGGAGAGTTTTTAATTGATATACTTCCATTTATTGATGGAAAAATAATTGTTTCTAATCCCAAATTTTTTATGGGATATTCAGATCCGACAAGTATAAATATTCTTTTAACTACAAAGTATGATATCGCAAGTATATATGGTTTTAATGCAGGTTCATATGAAGCAGGAGTTGATTTTTATGAAAAAAACATTGAAATTATTAAAGGTAATTTAATAACCCAAAAAAGTTATCAATTTTATAAAAATTATGATTCAAATAATTATGATAAAACGATATTTGTGAAAAACGATTTAAATATTAAAGGTAGATGTATAGGTGGTTGTCTAGATGTAATTAGAAATGTTATCGCAACACCATATGAAAACATAAAAGGTTTTATTGAAAAATATAAAAATGATGGTATTGTTTGGTATTTTGACATATATGATATTAGTGCTGAAGAAGTATATAGAATATTAATGCAAATGAAATATGCAGGATACTTTGACTATTGCAATGGTATATTATTTGGGAGAGTATTATTTGAAAGTAATAGTGGATTTATGAATTATAATGATGCATATAAAAGTGCATTAGGTGATATTAAATATGCATATGATTTTGATATAGGACACACTTCTCCTAAAACAACTTTAATTAATGGTGCAATTATTAATGTTGAAGTTTTAAATGGGAAAAGTAAAATAGATTTTATATTAGAGTAGGAGGGTATTTATGAAGGTTTTAGTTGTTGTAGATATGCAGAATGATTTTATTAATGGGGTATTAAAGACGGTAGAAGCACAAAGTATTGTTAAAAATGTTGTAGAGAAGGTAAAGACATTTAATGGTCATGTTTATTTTACACAAGATACACATTTTGAAAATTATTTGGATACCAAAGAGGGCAAATATCTTCCTATTAAACATTGTATTGATAATAGCTTTGGTCATGAAATAATTGAAGAATTAAAACCTTATGCAAAAAATATTATCAAAAAAAATACTTTTGGTTGTGAAAAACTAATTGATGAATTAAAAATGCTATCTAACATAGATACAATAGAGGTTATTGGGGTTTGTACAGATATATGTGTAATTTCTAATGTTATGTTAATTAAAACATATTTTCCAAATGTAACAATTAATGTTATAGAAAACTGTTGTGCAGGTAGTAATATAGAAAATCATAATAAATCATTAGATTTAATGAAAATATGTCATATTGAAATTGTTTGATTTGGAGGTTATTTTTTGAGGGATGATGTTAAAGCCAATGATAGTAAGGCAAAAGAATATAAGCTAAAAATGGAAAAAGAATTTTTGAAAAAAGGAATAATTATTTCCTTACTTTCAGGAATTTCTTATGGATTATATTCTGCATTTTTAACTTTAGGAATGTCTAAAGGAGTATGGGCTAATTTATATGAAGTTAGTACTTTGGAAATTTTTAAAACAACAATAATTCTTTCAATTTTGGGAGCAGGAATAAATGATTTAATGAGTACTATTTGGGCATTTATAAAATGTTTTAAAAGTGGGAAACTTGGGGACTTTATTTTGACAATGAAATCTAAACCTGCATTAGCAATTATAATTGCTGCATCTATTGGAGGACCTGTTGCATCTGTTGCCTATACTATTGCGTTGAAACTTTCTGGTTCAATAGTAATTCCGATTGCTGCTTTAAATACTGCAATTGGTTCATTAATTAGTGTTATAGTGTTTAAAAAGAAGTTAAGTATAAGAACTTGGTTTGGGATAATTATATGTATTTTTTCTAGCTTCATTATTGGATTTGATGCATTTGATATTACAAATTTAAAAATACTTTTTGGAATATTTATTGCACTTATTGCAGCATGTGGTTGGGGTATAGAAGGTGTTATTGCAGGATTTGAAACTTGTTTGATAGACTCAGATATTTGTATTTTAATAAGACAATTAACAAGTACAATATTAAATATATTTATGTTGTTTATTATTTTATGTATTTTTAATAAAGATGGAATATATATTTTTAAAAATTTATTGTTTATTACAATTACTGATATAAATTCTATAGTGTTTTTTGTGCTTAGTGGCTTTTTTACAGTATATGCATTTAGTTTTTGGTATAAGGGAAATAGTATGTGTGGAATATCACTTGGAATGGCGTGTAATGGTACATATGCATTTTGGGGGCCATTATTTTGTTGGGTAATTGTAGAATTAATATTTAAAATTTCAGGATATAGTATTTCATATATATTATGGCTTGCGGCAATACTTATGGCGATTGGAATTTTTATTATAGTGGTAAATCCATTAAATTACTTTAAAAAAAAGGAGATTAAATGAAACTTACATTAAATTATGCAATATTAAAGTTTTTAACACAAAAAGAACATGTTTCAGTTAATGATATTATCAATTCTTTATACTTTGAATATAATAATCACAAATCATTTAAAAAACATTTAATTTCTGAAATTTTAATGGCAGCTAAAGAAAATGGATTGATTAGTGAAGATGGTTATGAACTTATAAATGATGAATTAATAATTTATTATAGTACTGATGAAAATCAGAAAAAGATGATAAATAAATATCTTGGATAATAAAATACCCACTATTTTTAAAAACAGTGGGTATTTTTTACTTTAGATTTAATGATTTTTTAAATGATTCTATTTCATCTTTTGAAGACATTGAATCAATTCCACCTAGTTTGGTGGTAGTACAAGCAGCATATATATTTGAAAATTCTAAATATTTTGTTAAATTATCTAAACTTATATTTTTAAGATCTAAATTATCTTCACTTAATATTGAATACAAGAATGAGCCAATAAAGCTATCACCAGCACCAGTTGTATCAATTGAATTAACTTTTAAACCATTAATTGATGAATAAGAGTTTCTATTAAATATCATAGCTCCATTTACTCCTAGAGTATATATTAATATGTCACAGCTTCCATTAAATAATTGTGGAAGTGCATCATGTATATTGTTTTTTCCTGTTATAAACTCTAGTTCTTCATCTGAAATTTTTACTATGTTTGATAATTTAATAAATTCATTTACGGTATTTTTTAAATCATTATGATTTTCCCATAGAGGTAATCTAAGGTTTGGATCAAAGCTAATAATTAGATTTTCTTTTTTAGCCATTTCTATTAATTTTATATGTGCATATTTCATTGGACTTTCTACTAAATCAACACTACAAAAATGAATTGCACCAATATTTTCTAAAATGTTTTCTGGTATATCATTTTTATTGTAATTTAAGTCTGCGGCAGTTCTCCTATAAAATTTAAAGTCTCTATTACCATCTTCTTTTAAAGAAACAAACGCAAGAGATGTATCAAAGTTTTTATTTTTTTTGATATGTTTAGTTTCAATGTTTGCTTTATTTAAACTATCAATAATATAATCTCCAAAAGCATCATTTCCTACTTGGCTAAGCATTATACTTTTACCACCTAGTTTTGAAAATGCAGCAGCTACATTTGCAGGAGCACCACCAGCAACTCTTTTAAATGTTTCGACATCTTTTAAAGATACTCCTTTTGTCTGAGGGATAAAGTCAATTAATGCTTCACCTATTGTTACTAAATGTTTCATTTTTATTCTCCTTTGTACTTGTTCCGATATTAAATGAGTAGCTTATGATGGTTTCTTTTTCTATATTTTTTTTATTTATTAAAGATATGATGTTTTCACCTGCAATTATTCCAGCTTTTTTTGTATCAAAGTGTATACAAGTTATTGTTGGAGTGACTATATCAAAATAGCTTCTTGCACCATATCCACAAACTGAAATATCATCTGGTATATTAATATTAAATTCTTTGGCAATTTTGTATAAAGCGTAAATTTGAATTGTTGTAGAGCATATGAATACCTTTTTTAAATTTTCTTTTATAATTTTTTTAATTGCTTTATAAACTTCGTCTTTTTTAAAACTTGTAATATATTCAGTTGTTTTAATATTACTTTTCCTTAACTCATTTAATATTTCGTTTTTTCTTGTTATGCCAATTGCTTCATCTTCTTCACTAACACTTAATACCACTGCTTCTTGATAATTTAAACTTTTTAAATATTTACACAATTTTTTTGCAGAATTTTTATTGTCATTTATTATGCAGTTATATCCATCTGTTTTTTGACCAATAAATAGTATTGGGATATCCAGATTTTTAATTGTGTCTATATATTTTTTTCCACTGCTTGTCGCAATGACTATTATTGCATCTAAATTTAATCTGGATAAATGAGAAATCTGAAATAATTCATTTTCTAAAGAGTGATTTGTATTAACAATTAAGGATGAATAATTGTATTTTTGTAGTGTTTCATCCAAATACATTAAAAGTTTAGAAGTTTCTGCAGAATCTAGGCATGGAGTAACTATCCCAATCATATTACTTTTTTTAGCTTTTAATCGTGCGAATGTATTAGGCTCATATCCATATTTTTCAACTATTTCTTTGATTGTGGTTTTTGTGCTTTCTTTTACATAGCCACCATTAAAATATCTTGAAACAGTACTTTTTGTAACATTAGCCATCAGGGCTATATCTTTCATTGTAAGTTTATTTTTCATAGTAATATTGTATATTAAATTTTTTAAGAGTGAATAGTGAGTATTTAAATTTACTGTTTGTTTTAATGATTGTATTAGTATTGTAACATCTATTTGTAAGTACAAATTCACCATCATTAATAAATATTTCAATAGATGTAGTATCTTTTAAAATTTTTAAATTTTTTAGTTTATCTATTTCTATAGTTTTAATTTCTCTCAACATTCCACATTTTGATAAATCAAGTGAAAATAGATTATTGTTGAATGTTATAGAAATTTCTCCGATTTGTAAATCAATATCAACAATATCAAATATATTTAACTCAAATGTTTTATATTCACTGCATTCTTCTAAACTGATTTTTTTATCTCTTAAATTATTTAATTCTTTTAATGGTTGTTGAAGAATTTTATGATTTTTAATGGTTATTTCTTTTGGGATTGATAAAGCGTGAATCCAATCATTTTTATTTTCAACAACATCTAAATATTTAGAATCAGGCATTCCCATCCATCCAATTAAAACTCTTCTACTATTTTCATCAATATAACTTTGTGGTGCATAAAAATCAAAGCCGTAATCTAATAAGTTATAACTATTAATTGAATAAGTTTTTTCTTTTAAATTCAATGATAAGTTTAGATATGCACATTTATCATTTTGAATGTTGTTTGATATAAACTGTGGACAGAATATCAAAAACCATTCATTATCTTGTATAAAAAGGTCAGGACATTCCCACATATAGCCTAAATTTTCATTACTTTTTATACACATATGATAATTGAAATTGTCTAAATCGTGTGAAATATAAATCAGTGCACATCCTTGATTGTCTACAGTTCTTGCGCCTAAAATCATATAATATTTATTTTCAAATTTTATAATTTTGGGATCACGAACATGCTTGCTCATGTTTTTTGGATAATCATTGTTTGATAAAATAAGTTTTTTATCTGAGTAGACAAACCCATCTTTAGAAGTTATTTTTATGGTGTTTTGTTCTCTACCTTCTAAAATATAATCATAATCTTTATCAATGTATTTTATATTTCCTGTGTAAAAAAAGTTTATTTCATTATTTTCAACAAAAGCACTTCCACTATAAGCACCATCTTTATCAAAAATGCTATCTGGAAATAAAAATATTTCTTCTTCTTTATAATTAATCCAATCTTTTGTGGTGTAATGTCCCCAACATTTTAATCCCCATTTTGTTGTGAAGGGTGAATATTGATAATATATGTGGTTAATTTTTGAAAGGCTAAACAATCCATTTGGATCATTTAGCCAACCTCCATTAGGCATAAGATGAAATTGTAATCTGTTTTCATCTTTTAAACTGTTTTCTCTTAGAACAAGATGTTCATTAATATTTTTTTTATATAACAGTTTATCCATATTATTTTATAGTAATTATATTATCTTTTTCTAAGTTTACACTTACACTTTTGTTTTCAGCAACTTCTGCGACTAAAAGAACAGTTTCGCTACTATAACCAGCATTAACCACTTTTTCTAAATCAAATTCTAAAAGTAAATCACCTTTATTTACTTTTTTTCCTTCTTCAACATAAACATTAAATCCTTCACCATTCATATTTACAGTATTTATACCACAATGAATTAATAATTTACTTCCATCATCAAGTTTTAAGCCTAAGGCATGCTTTGTTGGAAATATAAACTCAACAGATGCATTTTCTGGAGAAAAAACTTTTCCGGAAGTAGGTTTAATAACTACACCTTTACCCATTGTTTCACTATTAAATACAGGATCACTACATTCTTTTACATCTAAAACTTCACCTTCCATAATAGGTGATAATCTAATTTCATTAGTACTTGAAATTGTTTCTTCTTTAATTTTGTTAGTGTTTTCTTTATTTGAATATATTTTTCCAAAAACAACACAAATTACAAATCCTAAAATAACACCTAGTAAGTGAGCTATTATATAGTTTAAATAACCATTATTTGCAGGATTTGTGATTGCAAAGCCAGGTATTGCCGTTGCACCAAAACCTAATGCGCTTAAATCAGCAAAATACACATATACTCCAGTAATTGTTGCAGCTATACATCCTGCGATTAAAGGAAATTTATATCTTAAATTAATACCAAAAATTGCAGGTTCACTAATTCCGAATAATATACTAATAAAGCTTGGAGCAGCCACATCTTTTACTTTTTTATTTTTGAAGTTTAATGCTAAATACCCTAAAGTTGCACCACCTTGAGCAATTAATGCAACAGACATTAATGGATTTAATATGTTTCTTCCTGTTTCAGCAAGCAATGTTGCTTCAACAGCATTTAATATGTGATGTAAACCAGTTATAACCAAAATTTGTTGTAGGCCTGCAAAAACTGCATATCCGACAAATCCAAGATTTTTTGTCATCCATAATAAGCCATATGTTATAAAATAACTTAAACTTCTTCCAAATGGACCAACAATTGTAAAAAGTAATATTGTTGAAATAAATACAGTTAACATTGGTGATAGTAATAGTTTAATTACATCTGGAATAACTTTTTCAAAATATTTATCTAATGTTGCAACAATAAATCCCATTAATAATGCAACTATTATTCCACCTTGGAAACCAACCATTAATATTTTTAAACCAAATAAATTTAAAATTTCGGGATTGTAGTTTGCACTTCCGATACTATATGCGTTGGTTAAACTACTATCAATCATAATTGCACCAACAACTAATCCAAGAATAGGTCTTCCACCATATCTTTTTGTAGCGCTATAACATACTACCATTGGTAATATTATAAATATTGCAGTTGATGCTAGTGAAGCTAATCTGTTAATTGCATATGCAAAGTCATTATTTAATACAAATGATGATTTGCTTAACATTCCAGTTAATCCCATCAATATTGCAGCAGCTAAAATTGCAGGGATAATCTCTACAAAAACATCAGAAATTGATTTTATTACTTTTTGAATAGGGTTTTGTTTACTGTTGGTTTTTTCTGAATCATTACTTTGAGATCCTAATCCAGTAATACTTGAAAATACGTTGTATATTTCATTCACTAAACCCGCTCCAAAAATAATTTGTAATTGATCTCCGCTTAATACAGCACCTTTTACAAGCTCAATATCTTGGATGTTTTCCATGTTTATTTTATCTGTATCTTTTATTGTTATTCTAAGTCTTGTAGCACAATGCGTATTGCTTTGGATGTTGTCTAAACCACCTACATTATTAATGATTTCATTACTAATGTGTTTGTATTGCTTGTCCTTTATTCCCATATATCCTCCTTATGTGGTATCGGTTTCATAAAATGATATTAACATTATAAAAATAATAGTCAAGTAAAACGTTTTCAAAAGTTAAATCAAGTTGTAAAAACATAATTTGCATGATATACTTTTGGCGTATAAAAGCGTTGAATAATTGTAGTAGCAATCAGTTGAATTATATAGAGAGTCCTTGTATGGTGAAAAAGGATTAATTGCTGAAATAGTGAATAAAGGGTTAGGAGCTTTGCGTATCATTCACGATAAGAATGGACTAAATTAGTCGCTAAGGCATTAGAAGTGATTTTAATGTGAAATAGGGTGGTACCACGATGCTCTCGTCCCTTGTTGGAGAGAGTTTTTTTATTGGAGGATTTATGGAAAGAATATTAAATGATCAAGAAATAGTAAGAAGAGAGAAAGCAAACGAATTAAAAGAAAAAGGAATAGATCCTTTTGGACAAGCTTATACTAGAACACACAATTCAAAAATTTTACATGATACTTATGAACAAATGGAAAAAGAAGAAATTGAAAATTTACATTTGATTGTTAAGGTTGCTGGAAGAATTATGAGCAAAAGAAGAATGGGTAAACTTGGGTTTATCAATCTTCAAGATAGAGATGGTGTAATTCAAATTGTAGTAAATAAACAACATGTTGGTGAAGATATTTATGAAATATTTAAATCAAGCGACTTGGGGGATATTATAGGTATTGAAGGTGAATTGATGAAAACAAACACAGGTGAACTTTCAATTCGTGCTTTAGAGTATACACATCTTTCTAAGGCATTACGTCCTCTTCCTGAAAAATACCATGGTTTACAAGATATTGAAGAAAGATATCGTAGAAGATATGTTGATTTGATAACTAATGAAAATAGTAGAAGAATTGCAATATTAAGACCGAAAATTATTAGAGCAGTTCAACATTATTTAGATAATCAAGGATTAATTGAAGTTGAAACACCTGTTTTACAACCTATTTTAGGAGGGGCAAGTGCTAGACCGTTTGTTACTCATCACAATACTTTAGATATGGATTTTTATTTAAGAATTGCGACAGAATTACCTTTAAAAAGACTAATTGTTGGTGGATTAGAAGGTGTTTATGAAATCGGAAGATTATTTAGAAATGAAGGGATGGATGCAAAGCACAACCCTGAATTTACTACCGTTGAGGCATATGTTGCGTATAGCGATATGTATGGAATGATGGAGTTATGTGAAAATCTAATAAGAAGTGTTGCGATTGAGGCTATTGGAAAAACTGAATTTGAATGGAACGGAAAAATTATTAAGTTGGATGAACCATTTAAAAGAGTTCATATGGTTGATGCTGTAAAAGAAGCAGTGGGAATTGACTTTTTTAAGGAAATGAGTGTTGAAGAAGCTTTAGAATATGCGAAAGAACATCATATTACAGTTGAAAAACATGAAATGAGTGTTGGTCATATAATTAATTTATTCTTCGAAAAATATTGTGAAGAAAAAATGGTTCAACCTACATTTGTATATGGACATCCTATCGAAATATCTCCACTTGCAAAAAAATCAAAGGATGAAAGATTTACAGATAGATTTGAATTGTTTATTGATGGGACTGAGTATGCGAATGCATTTAGTGAATTAAATGATCCAATTGATCAAAAAGAAAGATTTGAAAATCAGTTAAAACAAAAAGAACTTGGGAATGATGAAGCTAGTGAAATGGATATAGATTATATTGAAGCACTAGAATATGGTATGCCTCCTGCAGGTGGTATTGGTATAGGTATTGATAGACTTGTAATGTTTTTAACAGGTAGTGAAACAATTAGAGAAGTATTGCTTTTCCCACATATGAAACATAGACAGTAGTTATATTAATTAGAATTATTTTTGTATGTGCACAGTAGATTTCAATACAATTGTTAAAATAAACAAAATAATAAAAGAAAATAAATTAGATTATTCGGTATCTTCATTTGGGGGTTGTAGTTTTAAAGGTTTAAAATTGAACCATAATAATGATTTAAAAAATATTGATAAAGCTAGAGCTATAATAAGTGATTGTTTAAAAGAAAAATGGATGAAAATTACAGAAGATAGTCTAATAGATATTTTATATATAGAATATATTAACTCTTAACAATTAAATAAGACTTCATATTTTAAGTTGGTGAAGTCTTATTTTTTAATATATTATTTTAATGAAAGGAATCAATTTATAATGATAAAAGTTGTATTTGTATGTTTGGGAAATATTTGCCGTTCACCAATGGCTGAATTTGTATTTAAAAAAATGGTTTTTGAAGAAGGATTAGAAGATAAAATTATTATTTCTTCTGCTGCAACAAGTAGTTATGAAATAGGTAATCCAGTTCATTATGGAACACAATCAATCTTAAAAAAATACAATATCAGTTGTAATGGAAAGTATGCAAAAAAATTAAATACAGATGATTTAAATGCAGATTATTTAATAGGGATGGATAACAATAATATTTACAATATTAAAAGAGTTTTAAAAAATAATAAACCTATTGTAAAAAAACTATTAGAATTTTCAGGAGATGATAGAGATATTGAGGATCCATATTATACTTTAGATTTTCAAAAAACGTATGATGATGTGAAAAAAGGTTGTGAAGGATTATTAAAATATTTAAAAAATAATCATAATTTTTATTAAGAATAATAGTTTTAAATAACTTAAATCTTATGTTTTTGTAAGATAGGTTTTACTTTGTTGACATGTAAATTTTAGATTATTAAAATTGCTTTTGTTCAATAGTTGTATGTTGAACAAGGAGAGAACAATGAAAAAAATAATTTTAACAATGCTAGTTGGTTTAGCTTTAGTTTCAGGATGTAATAAAAATAAATCAGAAGTATCATCTTCATCAAATAATGGTGAAAATAATAAAATAATGTTATCTAATATTGCAGATGATTCAAGCAAAAGTGAGATAGAAACAATTTTAAAAAACTATTTGGATAAACAAAGTGTTGATGAATTTTTAAATTATGTAAATGACTATAATGAAACAATAGAAAATACAAGTTTGAATACAGGTTTTACTGAAACATTACAGCCTGAATATGATGTAAGTAAAATTGATGAATTATGGGCAAATAAAAAAGGATTGTTTATTGGTACAAATTGTAGAATTAATACATTTACTTTATTAAAAAGAAATATAGAAATAAATAATATTGAATCTAATACAGATTTATTATTCCTTGATCATGAAGCAATAAATGAAGGTAAATTATTTAATGAAGATGAATTAAATAAATTTAATATATTATTTTCAAGAGTAAAAACTGAAAAGACTAAAGATGTTAATATACATGCTGAAAAGATGAAAGAACATTTTAAAAATATTAAATTTAACAATGATGCAAGAATGATTTCTGTTGTAATGAATGATGACTTAGATGGAGATTACTTATTTGTTGGACACGTTGGAGTTATGATAAATACAGGTAAAGAAGTATTATTTATTGAAAAATTATCGTTTCAAGAACCATATCAAGCTATTAAATTTGAAACAGAAGAAAAATTGTATGATTATTTATTACAAAAATATGGACAAGAGTATGGGCAAGAAACTGCAAATGCATTTATTATGAATAATGATGAATTTGTAAAATCTGCAAAATAAAAATCTCATAATGTAGATTATTCTACACTTGAGATTTTTTTAATGTTTTTTATAGCTATAAAAATATAACGCACCAACAAATATGGCACCACCAAGCACATTACCAATAAATACAGGAATAAAGTTATTTATAAATTGTAGTATAGTTGCTTGATTTTCAAATATTGCGGCAAAAATTACGAATATATTTGCAATACTATGTTGAAACCCAATTGCAACAAATGTCATTACTGGAAACCAAGTTGAAAGTATTTTCCCACTATCGGTTGTTGAACCATAACAAAGCCATAAACTTAATCCAACAAACCAATTGCATCCTATTCCAGAAAGCAATGCTTGAATAAAGGTTGCATTTATTTTCGCACTAGCAATCGCAATTGTCTCTTCAAGATAAATTCCTGAAGAAGTTAGCCCAACTATATGTCCAAATACATATGCAACAAATACTGCACCAATAAAATTTGAAAATGTAATAACTAATAAGTTTTTAATATAATCTGTAAATTTTATTTTTTTTCCAAGAAATGCAGTAAATACTGCCATCATATTTCCTGTCGCAAGTTCACCTCCTGCAAGTAAAATTACAATTAATCCTATTGGGAATACACAAGCCCCAATAAATGATGCAAAGCTACCAAAGTCATGAGCTATTGATGATATTACTCTTATGTATGCAAGATAACCAAGCGAAATCATTGCACCTCCAATAAACCCTAATATTATTTTTGAAAGAAATGATTTCTTTGTTTTTTTATAACCTGTTTCTATTGTAAGTTCGAGTATTTCTTCTGGTTTTAACATTTTAATCTCCTTTAAAACATGCCTAATAATTATAAAATATATTTGTTAAAAAATATACATTTCTTTATAAAAGTACTATTAAATAAAATGATATTTCTATTATTCGAGATTAAGAATATTTATAGTATAATACAGTATATATATTAGTCAGGAGAGTTTTATGGAATATATATCTGCAAAAGAAGCTGCTAATAAATGGGGTATTTCTCAAAGAAGAGTTAATGTTTTATGTTCTGAAAATAGAGTGGAAAAAGCTATTATGGTTGGAAATATATGGATTATTCCTGCAACTGCTGAAAAACCAGTTGATGCAAGAAGTTTAAGATACTTAAAACATTTTGATAAAAAAGTTAAGCCTTTTCTTAAATGGGCAGGAGGAAAAAGTCAATTAATTTTAGAAATTGAAAAATATTATCCCTTTAAAAAAGGAAAAATAACAAAATATGTGGAACCTTTTGTTGGTGGAGGAGCGGTATTATTTGATATATTAAGCAAATATGATTTGAAAGAAGTGTATATCAATGATATTAATGCTGAACTTATTAATACATATAATGTTATTCGTAATGATATTAATGAGTTGATAGAAATACTCTATGTTATGCAAAATACTTTCATTCCATTAGAAAATGATAAACGTAAAGTATATTATTTGGAAAAACGTAATCGATTTAATTATTTGAAAATTAATGGAGATAAATCAACAAATATAGAAAAGGCAGCTTTAATGATTTTTCTAAATAAGACATGTTTTAATGGGCTATTTAGAGTTAACAAAAAAGGTTTATTTAATGTTCCAATTGGTTCTTATAAGAATCCGTTGATTTGTGACGAAAAAAATCTTAGAGCAGTATCAGAAAAGTTGAAGAATGTAAATATTGTATGTGGAGATTATAAAATGACTGCAGATTTTATTGATGAAAATACTTTTGTTTATTTTGATCCTCCTTATAGACCTATTACAGAAACAGCAAGTTTTACAGCTTATACTGAAGACTTATTTAATGATGAAAAGCAAGTTGAACTTGCAAAATTTGTTGATGATATGCATAGAAAAGGTGCAAAAATTGTTGTTAGTAATTCTGATCCTAAAAATTCAAATATAGAAGATAATTTTTTTGAAAATATTTATTCTGCTCATAAAATCACGCGAGTTGATGCAACACGAATGATTAATTCCAAGAGTGAAGAAAGAGGTAAAATTAAAGAATTAATTATAAGCAATTACTGAAATCTATAAAAAGATTAACTTATAATTTTAGTATTAAAAAATTTAAACATAAAATTGAAATATCTAAATTGTTATTGTAAATAAATAGAGGTAAAACAGATGAGAAATTTTAATGAATGGTTATCAAATTTTCGAGATAGTATAGCAGATTATAGTTATTATACTAACTTTGAAAAAATATATAGAAATATAGATAATATAAAAGTTGAACTTAATATTTTAAATTCTCTTATTGGTTCTAAAAATATTGAAAATGATTTTGAAAATTTAATAACAAAATATCCAGAAGTATTGAAATGTATACCACTACTTTTAGCAGTTAGAGCACAAGAAATATACGCAGTAGATATTGACGGGGAATTTACGTACAATTTTAAAAAAATAAATCATTCTGTCGAACAATATAAAATATTTATGAGTAAAACAGGACTTTTTGATTTGATGAAGAATCATATTATTAACAATCTTGTAGATTATGCAACAGGTGTTGAAACAGGACTCGATTCTAACGGACGTAAAAATCGTGGAGGAGACCTAATGGAAAATTTGGTTGAAGAATTTATTAAAAAAGCAGGATTTATAAAGGATGTTGATTATTTTAAAGAAATGTATATTCATCAAATAACTGAAAAATGGAATATTGATTTGTCATCTATATCTAATAATGGAAAGGCGGAAAAACGTTTTGACTTTGTTATTAAAACTTCTAATATGATTTATGGTATTGAAACTAATTTTTATGGTGGTGGAGGAAGTAAATTAAACGAGACAGCACGAAGTTATAAAACTTTAGCTTGGGAAACTGAGGAAATCAACAATTTCACTTTTGTGTGGTTTACCGATGGAAAAGGTTGGATAAGTGCAAGAAATAACTTAGAAGAAACTTTTGATGTTATGGAACATATTTATAATATTAAAGATTTGGAAAACGGTATAATTGACGAGGTTTTTAAATAATGTCAAAAAAGATAACAAAATGGGAACCAGAAGATTTTGAAATGGAAATGACAACACATTGGTCGTTTCCTAAACGAGGTAATTGGGCTACTCATGACGCAAAATGGAGAGGGAATTGGTCTCCGTATATTCCAAGAAATATTATGTTGAGATATTCAAAAGAAGGAGATTTAGTTCTTGATCAATTTGTTGGTGGTGGAACAACTCTTGTTGAAGCAAAATTACTTAATCGTAATATAATTGGGGTAGATGTGAATGATGTAGCACTTACTAGATGTAGAGAAAAAATAGATTTTGAACATGAAGGAGCCAATGGTCAAGTACAAATATATAAAGGAAATGCTTGTAATTTAGATTTTATTTTAGATAACAGTATTGATCTGATATGCACCCATCCACCATATGCGGATATTATTAAATATAGTGAAGATATTGAGGATGATATATCGCATTTAGGGGTAAATGATTTTCTTGAACAGATGAAAAAGGTTGCGGATGAAAGTTATCGTGTATTGAAAGAAGGAAAATTTTGTGCTGTTCTTATGGGAGATACACGTAAAAAGGGGCATATGATTCCCATGTCTTTTGAAGTTATGCGTATTTTTGAAAATGCAGGCTTTAAACTTAAAGAGCTTATTATTAAAGAACAACATAATTGTAAAGCAACAGGTTATTGGAAAACTAATAGTGTAAAATATAATTTTTTATTGATTGCTCATGAGTATTTATTTGTATTTAAAAAGTAATAACTAACTTATTTACATTGTATTTAAAAACGGAATTTACTATTTTATTTCGAGGTTAAAATTTAGTTCTTTAAAAATTATAGTGAAAATATTATAATATACAAAATAACTTCATAAACTTATAATCAAATAGTGAAAATATTGGAGTTAGTTATTAGGGGTTATGAAAAGTTTGATAGCGTGTGTTTGTTATATCATGTCTAATTCCGACTAGGTGTATATTTTGTAGATATGGTTTAACTTATAAGTGCAAAAGAAATAAATTGTGATAATAAAACATAATCCCGAGTTATAAAAGATGAAGGTATTCACAGAAAAAGATAAAGATCTCGTCATTGTTGACAATAGAAAAGTAAAGAATGGAGGATAATTAATGAGTAAAAAAAATAATGGTAGTGTATTTGTTGAAGTGTTATCTTTTCCGTTCAAAGTATTAAAAATAGACAAAGTTTTAACGTTTTGGATAATATCAACTTTACTAGCAGGATTTTTCACTTTTTTTTTCAGACATCCTATCTGGAAAAAAAACAAATGAAACTTTTAATCAGGGGATAATTTATGTATTTTCAATAACACTTTTGATTTCAGTTATTTCTGATTCTATTATTTATCTTTTGTCAGAATATAAGAAAGAGGAAGCAGAAATGAACTTTGGAATTATTAGTAAAAAAAAGTTGTTACCAATTATAAAGAAGTATTCAATAACTAGTTATATTGTTGTGATATTATTTTTTTCGGTTAATATAATAGTGGCTTCAATTATTTTATACTCAGGAAATAATAAATATAACAAAATGTTACAACTTATTATTGGAGTTGTTTCACTGTATATAAGTTTTTATTATTTTTGCCTAAATAGAGTGAGTCAATATCCACTAAATTACAACGAATATATTAAAATTGAAAAAAAAGACATAGAAACTTTAGAAAATAAAGAAAGAGAAGCAAGTAGCTTCACTAATGACAATGGTAATGAGGTAGAAATATAATGGAAAAAAAAATAGATGTGATAGAAATTACACAACCGATTGGAACTTTTTATGTTGGAAAGATGAATTCGAAAGATTTGGTTAATTGTTTTTATGTTCGAAGCAGAAATGATGAAGATGGGATACAGAGATTAACATCTATAAGGAGAGTGAATGAAATAGAATCATATTGTAAAGATCCAGACGCAGCGTTTCCAACTCCAATAATTTTATCAGTTGATTCATCAAAAATAAAAAAATTTGATTATAGTGAGAATTCAATTATCAGCACAGTTTCTTATGAAAATTCTAAGGAGATTTTTGAAATAATTGATGGACAGCATCGTGTTAAAGGAATAAAACAAGCTCAAAACAGTTTTGATTTCGAATGTGAACTATTAGTTGTTTTGATGTTTGACTTAACAGAGGAAGAAAAAGCATACATTTTCTCTACAATAAATAGTAATCAGGCAAAGGTAAATAAATCTCTAATATATGATTTATTCGAACTAAGCACAGAGAGAAGTCCACTAAAAACATGTCACTATATTGCACGTATAATGAATTCAAAAGAGTATTCTCCATTTTATCAGAGATTAAAAATGCTTGGTAAAAAAGAAAGTGAATTTAGCACACTATCTCAAGGAACTTTTGTTAATGGTTTGGTTAAGTTAATATCTAGTAATCCACAGAGAGATATGATTCGAATAAAAAATGGAGAAAAATTACCAAACGAAGATTTGGTGTTTAGATCATTGTTTGTAAATGAACAAGATGATATTATTTTAAAAATTATAAAGAATTATTTTGGTGCAGTAAAAGAAATTTTTAATGATGAATGGAATTCCAGTAAATATATCCTGACAAAGACTACTGGATATTTTGGTTTAATTGACTCGTTTTCTTACTTCTATAATATTGGAATTAAAGAAGGTAAATTGAATCAAGAATTTTTTGAAGAAATATTTAAAAAAATTAAAATTGAATTTAATAAAAATGGAATTCAATTTATGTCTAATGAGTTTTCTTCAGGTGTTATTGGTCAGAAAAAATTGAAAGATGCGCTTATAAAAGCATACGAAAATCAAAAAATTTAAAATATCGTGGTTAATAAACTGCAATGTTTTAAGTTTATTTATATTATTTGAATTATAATTTAAAGACTATTTTTGTACTTTGCTTATAAATTTGTGACTTTTAGGTTGAATTTCTTATAATTTCATCATTTTTTACAGTTTAAGAATCAACTTTTTCTACTACTAAATGAAAATGATTATAATTATTCTGTGATAATACTCAATTGGAACATAATGAAATTATAAATCCATCATTCTACACTTGATTTCATTGTGAATTATTTGTGAGCTAAACTTAACATTTTAGCTATTTCTCTACTATTTTTTCTATTGATAATTAAAAGTATATTCTATGAGATGTTTTTTGTTGATGGCTAACTTAATTATATAATTTACTGAATTTACAATTTCATTTTGATTGTAAAAAATATACATTTCTAAACCATAATAATATATAATTTTAAAAGATACTTATGAAATATAAAATTACAAATGAAATAAAAATTGAAATAGATGAACAGTTTGATGGAAAAACATTAGACGATTTTTTAAATTATTTTAAACAATCAAAAAAGAATAAATATATACTCATTCGAGATAATAAAATTTTATTAAATAATGAAGCGGTTAAATTAAACACTAAATTAAAAATAAATGATATTTTAAATATTAAAATTGACGATGAAGAAATTGACTATGTTGAAGATGAAAAAAGTGCTGATATTATTTATGAAGATGAGTTTTTATTGATTGTAAACAAACCATCTGGAATAATTGTTCATAAAGAAAAAAATGAAATTGGTGCATTAGCTAATAGAGTTGCGAAATATTTTAAAGATAATAGTATTAAGTGTGGTGTTCGGTATCTTCATAGATTAGATGAAGATACACAAGGATTGGTTATTTTTTCTAAACTTAAGTTTTTTCAACCTTTTTTTGATGATTGTTTAGCTAACAAAATAATAAAAAGATATTACAAAGCTATTGTTTTTGGGTATTTAGATAAAGAAAAAATAGTTGATAAACCTATTGGGAGAGATAGACACAATAGTAAAAAGTATATAATCTATAAAAATGGAAAAAATTCAAAAACAAAATTTATGCCAATATGTAACAAAGGTAAATATTCTTTAATAGAATGTGAACTTTATACAGGAAGAACTCATCAAATTCGTGTACATTTAAATAGTGAAAAATTATATATGGTAAATGATATAATTTATGGAAAAAAATCTGATGATTTTAAAAATATGGGTTTATATGCTTATAAAATCATATGGATAAATCCTCTTAATAATAAAAAGATGGTAGTAGAACTGCCATCTAATAGGGATTTAAATTATTTCAAAATGTTTTAATGCTTTTAATACACCATCATTTTCAACTGTATCAGTAATATAATCAGCTTTTTCTTTTAAATTTTCATCTTTAGAATTACCCATTGCAACTCCTATTTTAGCTTTTAAAATCATTTCTAAATCATTACCTGCATCTCCAAAGCTCATAACATTTTCCCATGAGATATTTTGTTTTTTGATAAATGATTCAATAGTAGTTGCTTTTGTTGTATTATTCATAAATGCATCACTACCATTTATGTGCGATGCTGCAAATGTTAATTCAGGAAACAAAGGTATTAATGAATTAATTACTTCGTCTTTTTCAATTAAAAATAATCCTAAAGGTAAACCATGTTTTAAATGATAATTTTTATTTTTTGTGTCATCAATAATTAACTTTGCAAGTGGCGAATCAAATCCAACATAATACTCAACATATTTATCATAGTTGTGATATACAACAATATCTTCTTTACACTTTAATCCTAAGCCAATATCTTTTTTCTCACATTCTTTAATTAGTCTTTCAAGTGTATTTACTGGTATTTCATGTGATTCTAAAATATTACCTTGTTTGTCTACTAAGCATCCTCCATTAATTGTTACAAGATAATCAGGTTTTAAGTCATCTAATAGTAATTTAGGAATAAATTTAAAATGTCTACCTGTCGCAATTAATATTTTTATTCCCAATTCTTCAGCTTTTTTTAATCCTTCTTTTAATTCTTTTGAAACTGTTTCTTTTTTGTGTGGAAGTATTGTTCCATCTATATCTAATGCTAATAATTTTATATTTTCTTTTTTCATGAAATTATTATAACATTAATCTATAAAAATATTGTGCCTATAGCTCAATTGGATAGAGTTTTTGGTTCCGATCCAAAAGGTTGCAGGTTCAAGTCCTGTTAGGCGCACCATTTAAGAGCAAAAGCTCTTTTTTTACATAAATTTAACAATTGGATAATAAATATTTAATGTGTTGATTGTATTGTTAATGTGAAGTAAAGGAGAAAACTATGAAGAAACTAGTCTTTCTATTCAGTTTTCTTGTTACACTTTGTGGTTGTAAAGGAGATATTTATAAAATAAATATCTATACTAGGGATGCAAGTAGTGGGACAAGGGAAGCGTTTTTTAAGGGGATTGATGTAGAAGATATAAGCAATGATTCTATAGAGGTATCTTCTAATGGAGACATGATTGTTAAGGTGAAAAACGATTATAACTCAATTGGATATGTTTCTTTAAATGAAGAGTTATTTGATACAGGTGTTTCAATTCTTTCATTTGAAGGGGTATTTCCAACATATGAAAGCGTTCTTGATAAAACTTATACATTACAAAGAGCGTTTAGTTATGTAACAAGAGCTAAAGATGATTTTGAAAATGAAAGAGAAGAACAATTAGTAGATGCATTTATTGATTTTATAACTAAATCAAAAGAAGGAATGCTTGTAATACAGTCTGCAGGTGGTATTGTGGATGCTAGTAAGGGACAACCGTGGGAAGAGTTAAAGGTAAATCATCCTATTGTTTTACAAGATAATAGTGATTTAACTATTATTACAGCAGGCTCTACTTCTGTTGAAAAAACAATTACTTTAGCACTTGAAGTTTTTAAAGCAATGGCAGGTGACTTTAATTTTATGGTTAATCAAACAGGTTCATCTGATGGATATAAAAGAGTTTTAGGAAGTGAAAAAGATGGTATTAATGCATCTGATATCGGTTTTAGTTCAAGGACGTTTAAAAAAGAGGAAGAAGTTAGTAAAGGAAAATATGCAGGAGAGTATTGTTTGGATGCAGTTGTAGTAATTAAAAATAAAGAAAATACTTTGACAAATATTAGTAAAGAGGACCTTTTTAAAATCTACAGTGGAGAAATCACTAGTTTTAAAGAGATTGGTAATTAAACATGAATACACTTAATAAAAATAAATTAATTGATAGTATTGCAAGATATATATTTATGGCAATGACAATTATTTCATCAAGTTTTACAATCATTTTATTTGCATTTTTATTTGTTAAGGGTATAAAACCTTTTTTACCTAACTATGAATATGGAATGATTAATTTCTTTGAATTTTTATTTGGAATGGTTTATAGACAAGATAAAGGTATATATGGAATAGGCTTTATAATAATTAATACAATTATTACAGGTTTTTTATCATTGATAATCAGTTTGCCAATTTCTGTACTTACAAGTTTATTTATTGTTAAAATTGTTCCTAAAAAATTTGGAGTTATGATGAGATATGTTGTTGATATTTTATCTGGAGTTCCAAGTGTTGTATATGGTGTGTTTGCTTCAGGATTAATAACTTTGATGGTTAAAAACATTGGATATTTTTTCGGGATACCTACAGCAGGTGGAAACTCTATGCTTAGTGTTATAATCCTTTTAGCAATTATGATATTTCCAACAATTACATCAATGTCTATAACTGCAATAACTGCAGTGGATAAAAATTTAGAAATGGCATCGTTAGCACTTGGTGCAACAAAAACTCAAACAAATTTTAAAGTTGTTTTACTTGCAGCAAAATCTGGTATATTCTCGGGTGCAATTTTAGGATTAGGTAGGGCATATGGTGAAGCAACTGCAGTAAGTATGGTGGCAGGGAATAAACTTTATGGACCAACATTTAATTTGTTTGATATTACTAGAACACTTACTAGTACAATGTTATCTGGTTTAAAGGAAACATCGGGTGTAGATTATGATATTAGATTTTCTATTGGATTAATATTATTAATTGTAATATTTGGCTCTAATATTATCTTAAATGTTGCAAAAAGAAGGATAGGTAAATAATATGAAAATTAAAGATAAAATTTATAATTTAATAACATATATTGCCTCTTCCATGGGAATAATTGTATTAATTGCAATCTTATTATTTATTTTTAACAAAGGGTTTAATAAACTTAGTTTGCAAATGATTTTTGGGAAATATTGGGCAGTAAATTATATTAGTGTTGAACCTATAAAAAGTGGTAATTTTGAATTAACAAATGAAATTGATGGTATTTATTCTAAAAATTGGGGAATTGCATTAAAAGATGGAGATAGTAAAAACATAACTATTACATTTATTCATAAAGATTCACCATTTAATAATTTGATTGTTAAAGATGGAAGTATTAATTTACAAAAAGGATACACAATTGAAAAAATCGATTTAGGTGAATTGAGTGTTGGTAAAATAGTTGGTAATAATGCACAAGATGTTATATCTACTATTGATAATTATCAAACTATACAATCTGTATATTTTAAAAGTCAAAGTGGTGGAATATTTGGTGGAGTTATCGCAACATTTTATTTAATACTAATTTCATTATCAATAGTTTTACCTATAGGAATTTCTAGCTCAATTTATTTAAAAGAATATGAAAAAAACAAAAAGTTTAAAGCAATATTGCAGTATGGAATAGATACACTTACTGGAATTCCTAGTTTAGTTTATGGATTAGTTGGAGTTACAGTTTTGTTTCCAATAACTCAGCTTGTAAATATTAATTCTACAAGTATATTATTAGGTGGATTAACTATGAGTATTATTTTGTTGCCAACTATAATTAAGGCAACAAATGATGCTTTAGATAACGTTCCTGATTCTTTAAGACAAGGGAGTTTGTCTTTAGGCGCAACTAATTTTCAAACAATTTATAAGGTAGTTTTACCTTGTTGTATAAATGGAATTTTAACAGGTGTTTTGTTAAGTATAGGAAGGGTAATTGGAGAATCTGCGGCACTTATATATACAATGGGAACATTTGTAAATGATGCACCTAAAATATCTTCTAGTGGTAGTAGTTTAGCTGTGATGATTTATTCATTTATGGTTCAAGAAAATCCAAACATGGAGCTAGCTTCAGCAGTTTCAATAATAATACTTATTATTGTAATGATATTAAATGTAATTTTAAGGGTATTTGGTAAAAAATTCGAAAGGAAATTAGTATGAAATTAGCACTTAGCGTAAAAGATTTAAATTTATATTACGGAAATAAACAAGCTTTAAAAAATATTGAAATGGATATTTATTCTAATAAAGTTACAGCTTTTATAGGACCGTCTGGTTGTGGTAAGTCTACATTTTTAAGGTGTTTAAATAGGATGAATGATTTAATTGATAATTGTAGGGTAAATGGAAATGTTTTTTTAGATGATGTAAATGTTTATAGTGGGAAAATGGATGTAGTTAATTTGAGAAGTAGAGTTGGTATGGTTTTTCAAAAACCAAATCCTTTTCCGATGAGTATATATGAAAATGTTGCGTATGGTCCAAAGTGTCAAGGAGTAAAAGATAAGAAAATTCTTGATAAAATTGTTGAAGAATCATTAAAAAATGCTGCATTATGGGATGATATAAAAGATAGACTTAATGATGATGCATTAGGATTGTCTGGTGGACAACAACAAAGACTATGTATTGCAAGAGCTATCGCAATGGAACCTGAAGTTATTTTGATGGATGAACCAACAAGTGCTTTAGATCCAATATCAACTAAAAAAATTGAAGATTTAATAGATAAATTAAAAGAAAAATATACAATAATAATTGTTACACATTCAATGCAACAGGCAAAAAGAATAAGTGATTATACTGCATTTTTCTTGATGGGAGAAGTAATAGAGTTTGATACCACTTCAAATATATTTCAAAATCCAAAAGATAAAAGAACAGAAGATTATATTACAGGGAGGTTTGGATAATGAACAAATTAGACGAAAGAAATAT
This sequence comes from Erysipelotrichaceae bacterium, assembly GCA_022772735.1. Classification (GTDB taxonomy): domain Bacteria; phylum Bacillota_I; class Bacilli_A; order Erysipelotrichales; family Erysipelotrichaceae; genus UBA9076. The sequence continues at coordinate 248,715 of JALEZD010000018.1, read as the reverse complement.
TATTCTTAAAAATTTAGTTTCTTCAATGGCAAAAAAAGTTGTTAATTTATATGAAATGGCTATTGATTCATTAAATAATCATGATATAGAAAAAGCTTTGAAGGTTATCGAAACAGATGATTATATAAATAAACAAGAAACTGAAATAAATGATGTTGCTTTAGAAACAGTTGTACTATACTCACCAGTTGCAATTGATGTTAGAATTGTAATTTCTAGTATTAAAATTGCCAATGAGTTAGAAAGAATTGGTGATTATGCAAAAGGTATCGCAAAGTTTGCGATTAAACATGAAAAGATAGATGCGGATATTTTATCAAAGATAAATACTTTAAATGAATTGTTTTTGAAAATGTTTACTCATGCAATGGAAGCATATGAAAATGCAGATGTAGATTGGGCATTTAAAATTGCAGAAGAAGATTTACAAATAAATGGTGTTTATAATGAAATTGTTGAAATTATTAAAAATAAGTTGAGTGAAAATAACAAAGAATTTTTAGATGAAACTGTAAATGTTATGCGACTTATTAAAAATTTAGAACGTGCAGGAGATCATACTAAAAATATTTGTGAACACATCATTTATCAAGAAAAAGGTCAAAGATTTGAATTTAACTAAAAAGGAGTTAATAGTAATAGATAAACATATGTTTACTATTTACTAATACTCCTTTTATTTTGGGATGATTATTTCAAATGTTGAACCTTCATTTATTTTTGAATATACATTGATTTTACCATTATGGAGTAAAATTGCATGTTTACTTATTGCTAAGCCTAAGCCACTTCCTTCTATAATTTGACTCCTTGATTTATCTACTCTATAAAATCTTTCAAATATTCGTGGTATTTCTTCTTTATCTATTCCAATACCTGTGTCTTTTATTCGTATATAAATATTATTATCTAATTGGTGTAATTTGATTTTTATTAAACCATTAGGTTTATTATATTTTATTGAGTTTTGTATTATATTGTATATTGCATCAAATATTAATGAAGAAATACCATTTCCTGTTATTTCTTCTAATTCTAGCTCTAATTTTAAATTGTTTTTATTTATTAAACTTTGAAGATTATTTACTATTTCTAAAATTAGATTTTTATAGTTTATTTGAGTGAAGTCTGTATCAACTTTATTTTCATCAAGTTTAGATATTTTAATAATGTTGTTTATTTTTTCTAAAAGTCTTTGTGCTTCATCATATATTTTTTTACTTATTGATTGATGGTCTTCAATTTTTGCAATATTATTTGCCATTATTTCAGCATAACCAGAAATAGATGTCAAAGGTGTTTTTAACTCATGAGATACATTTGCGCTAAATTCTTTTCTTAAATTATTGTGTGTTTCTAAACTTTCTAGTAATTCTCTTAATTCTGGGTATGTTTTATTGTTTAATGGATTTTGTAAATCTAAAGTATTAATTGGTTTAATAATTTGATTTATTTTATAACTTGAAAAAATCAAACATATTATTAAAAGTATTACTATTACTAAAAAAACTAGAATTATTTGAACTTTTAAGTTATCTGATAATGTGTTAAATTCATACGAAACTCTTATTATATTGTTATTTTTTAATATTGTCGCAAAGTATATATATTTGGTGTTTGTAGTGTTTGAATCTCTTATTGAGTAACCTTGTTTGTTATTTATTGCTTCTTGTACTTCTTCTCTTAATAAATGATTATCTAAGTTTTTTGTATCAACAAAGTTATCATATAAAACAAATCCTTCTTTATCTATTAGTGTTATTCTTAAATTAGATTGAAGATTATTTTGTGTTAAATAACTTGGATTGTTATCTAGTATTTCTTTTAATGTTGATGCATGATTAAATACAACCATTTTAACTTTTTCAATTGCTTGATTGTAAATTATAAAAGAGCTCATCAAAAATGCAGATATACTAATTGTAATCGAAGTAATTAAAATAGTTTTAAAAATATTTTTTTTCATTATTCACCTAGTTTATATCCTACTCCTCTAATAGTTTCAATATAATCAAAACTTGGAGTTAATTTAGCTCTTAAAGTTCTTATATGAACATCTACAGTTCTTGTTTCTCCATAATATTCATAACCCCAAATATCTTCTAAAAGTCTTTCTCTTGTTAAAACTATGCCGATATTTTGCATAAGCTTTTTTAATATTTCAAATTCTTTTAAAGTTAATTGAACTTTATTGTCATTAATGTATACAGAATGTTTTTTTGTGTCTAATATAATTTCTTTATATTTTATTATTTCTTTAACTTTTTCATACCTTCTAAGAACAACTTTAATTCTAGCTATAAGTTCAATCATACTAAATGGTTTAGTAATATAATCGTCTGCACCTAAATCAAGACCTTTAACTTTTTCATATTCGCTATTTTTTGCGGTTAGTATAATTACTGGAATATTGTTTGTATTAACATCATCTTTAAGTTTTTTTAAAATGTCAACTCCACTAATATCGGGAAGCATTAAATCAAGTAATACAAGTTTAGGCTTATTATTATGTACCTCAGAAAAAAAACTTGATGCATTATTAAAACCTTTTACTTCATAGCCTGTTTGGTTAAGTGTGTAAGTAAGTAATTCCAATATACTAATGTCGTCTTCTACGCAATATATCATACACAAATAATAGTTTAAAATTATATTATTTTCAATTGTTATAGAAATTTTTTATTATGAGATAAGTTTGTTATAATATAAAGAAAAAAAGGGGAGCATTATGGAAAATAGACCTAAATCAAGAAAAAGAAATTATTCAGGCAAATCAGTTTCAGTTTTTTCAAGCAGTACATCAAACAGTGGTTCAAATATTATTAGGGGTGGTTCTGGTTTAAGTTTGATTGGTATTGTTTTGTTTGTTATTTATAGTTTAGTTTTTAAACAACCTACTACAAATACACAGTCAATAATTAATACTTTGCCTGTTTCTAGTGCAGAATATAACATAGTAAATGATAAAGAAGTAAATTATTCTGTTGATGATTTATCAAGAGAAAAATATACTATTTTAAATGGTGATGGTAGTGATAAAGTTACAATAATGATTTATATGGTAGGTTCAGATCTAGAGAGTAGATATGGAATGGCTACTAAAGATTTGAATGAGATTTTATATGCGAAAATTAATAATGAAAATTTAAATATTGTTGTTGAAACAGGTGGTGCTAAGACTTGGCAAAATAGTGTTATCAAAAGTGGTAAAAACCAAAGGTATTTAATCAACAATAAAGGTATGAGTTTAATTGATGATAAAGTTGGCTTGAAAAACATGAGTGAACCAGATACTTTGAGTGATTTTATCAATTTTGCTTCAAAAAAGTATCCTGCAAATAGAAATATCTTAATAATGTGGGATCATGGTGCAGGTTCAGTTAATGGATTTGGATATGATGAATATTTTCCAGGGAACACAATGAGTATTGATGAGATATCAAGTGCGCTTAAAAAAGGTGGAGTGAAATTTGATTTTGTTGGATTTGATGCTTGTTTGATGGCTACTTTGGAAAATGCAATTTCATTAAAAGCACATGCAGATTATTTAATTGCATCAGAAGAAGTTGAGCCTGGTACAGGGTGGTATTACACAAATTGGATTAGTGCACTTAATGATAATACATCTATTTCAACATTGGATTTATCAAAATTATTAATAGATGATTATATATCTTCTTCTACATCAACAAAAGATCAGTTAACATTATCAATTACTGATTTATCTGAACTTGAATCTACATTGGTAAAAAGTTTAAAAGATTTTTCAAAAAATTTATCTGAAACAATTAAGAGTGATAACTTTAAAGTTGTGAGTGATGCCAGAAGTTTGTCTAAAGAATTTTCAAAGTCATCAAGATTAGATCAAATTGATTTATATGATTTTGCGATAAAAATTAATAGTGAAGAAAGCCTGGCATTAGCTAATGTAATAAAAAGTGCTGTTAAATATAATCGAAGTAAAAATATCTCTAATGCACATGGACTAAGTATTTATTTTCCATATTCTAGTTTGAATAAAATGAATAATATGGTTAAAATTTATGACAACATTGATATTGATGAAGATTATAGTATGGCAGTTAAAAACTTTGCCACTTTAACAAGTAGTGGACAAATTGTTGTAAATAATTCTGGTTCAAGTCATACTTCATTAATTGATACTTTATTAAATAATACTTATTCAAGTCAAACAAATGTAGATATTAGTTCAATGTTAAATGATGCATTAAATGGAGATTTTTTACAGTTACTTGGGGGTAGTGATTGGCTAGATATTTCAAGTTTATCTGATATAGCGCAAATAATAGGAAGAAATAGTGTTAATCAATCTTCTTTTGAAATAAGTCAAATAAATGGTAAAAATGTTTTATCTTTAAGTGAAGAGGAATGGAAACTTATTAAAGATATTGAATTAAATGTGTTTATTGATGATGGAAATGGATTTATTGATTTGGGACTTGATAATACTTTTGATTTTAATGAAAATGGAGATTTAATTATTGATTATGATAAATCTTGGCTAGCATTAAATGATAATATAGTCTCATACAAAATGTTATCAACAGAGGTTAATGGGGATTATTATAAGATACAAGGATATATTCCAGCATATTTGAATGATGAATTTGTAAATATTATGGTTGAATTTTCAAGTGAAAATGAAAATGGTGTTGTTTTAGGTGCTAGAAAAGTTTATGATGATGCACACCAAGAGGCAAAAGGATTAATTGACATTGTTGAAGGTGATAAACTTCAGTTTGTTTGTGATTATCATAGTTATGATGGTAAAAAAGTTGAGAAACATTTTTTAAATGATGTATATGTTGTTTCAAATGATTTAACTTTAAGTAATATTTATATAAATAATCCAAATTTAATTTATAGTTATAGACTAACTGACATTTATAATAATCATTATTGGTTAAAAACATTTAGAAGTGAATAAAAACAATTAGTATCATACTTGAATGAAAATGTTACATATTGTAATATACAGTTTGTTGTGAGGTGGAATATGGCTAAAATAATAATTTATTCAAAAGTTAATTGTATGCAATGTAATTTTACAAAGAAGTATTTAGAAGATAAAAAGATTGATTTTGAAGTTAGGGATGTTGAAAAATCTAATGAAGCATTAGAAGAAGTTAAAGCACTTGGATTTCAATCATTACCTGTTGTTGTTGCAGAAGGATTTGAAGCTTTTTCTGGGTTTAGACCAGATATGCTTGATAAAATAATTTAGTTTTTAAAAAGTGATTAACATAACTTTAGTTAGTCATTTTTTATTGTGAAATACAATTACTGTTATTATAGGTAATATATTAGTATAATAGCTGTAAGTGTATGTAGAGGTGTTAAATGAAAGTAGTATATATGTCTTTAACAGGACAAACACGAAAATTTGTTAGTAAGTTATCATCTGAAGCTATTGAAATAAAGAAAGATAATTATTTTAAAATTAATGAGCCATATATTTTGATTGTTCCGACATATGCATATGAAATAACAAGTATTATGGACGAGTTTATTGATTTTGAAGATAATTTGAAATATTTAAAAGGTGTGTGTGGTAGTGGTAATTTAAATTTTAATAAGATGTTTTGTTTTAGTGCAAAAAATTTATCGAAAAAATACAATGTACCACTTATCCATTGCTTTGAATTTCATGGACGAGAAATGGATGTAGATATAGTAAATAGGGAGGTTAATGAATATGGAAAGTCCTAAACAAGTAACAAAGTCTCATAATATAACATATTTTGAATTAAACAATGAATTAAACAGACCGGTTGATGGTAAAATTCCATTACATAAAGATAAAGAAGCAGTTAGAGCGTTTTTTTTAGAGCATGTAAATCCAAATACAGTTTTTTTCTATACACTTGATGAAAAACTTGATTATTTAATTGAACATGATTACATTGAAAAAGAATTTTTAGATAAATATGATAGAGAATTTGTTAAAAAATTAATGCAAAAAACTTATGAAAAAAAGTTTAGATTTAAGTCATTTATGGCTGCATTTAAGTTTTATAAACAATATGCATTAAAAACAAATGATAATCAAAGATATCTTGAAAGATTTGAAGATAGGATAGTTTTTAACGCATTATATCTTGCGGATGGGGATGAAAACCTTGCGATTGATTTAGCTGAAGAGCTTATCACTCAACGATATCAACCTGCGACTCCTACTTTTTTAAACGCAGGTAGAAAAAGAAGAGGGGAATTTGTTTCTTGTTTTTTAATACAAGCAACAGATGATATGAACAGTATTGGAAGAACTATTAATTCTGCATTACAGCTTTCAAGAATTGGTGGTGGAGTAGGAGTAGCATTATCAAACATCCGTGCTGCAGGTGATCCAATAAAGAAAATTGAAAATGCTTCAAGTGGAGTTGTGCCAGTTATGAAACTTCTAGAAGATAGTTTTAGTTATTCTAATCAGTTGGGACAAAGAAATGGTGCTGGTGCAGTTTATTTAAATGTATTCCATCCAGATATAGTATCTTTTTTATCTACTAAAAAGGAAAATGCTGATGAGAAAATAAGAGTTAAAACTTTATCTTTAGGATTGATAGTACCTGATAAATTTTATGAACTTGTAAAAAATGATGACATGATGTATTTATTCAGTCCTTATGATGTTGAAAGAGTTTATGGTGTTCCTTTTTCTTATGTTGATATAAGCAAAGAATATGATAATTTAGTTAATAATGCGGAAATTAAAAAATCTAAGATTAGAGCTCGTGATTTGGAAAATGAAATAAGCAAACTTCAACAAGAATCAGGATATCCATATATTGTAAATATTGATACTGCAAATAAAGCAAATGCGATTGATGGTAAAATAATTATGAGTAATTTGTGCTCTGAAATATTACAAGTACAAGTTCCATCTGTAATAAATGATGCACAAGAATATGAAGTTTTAGGCAGCGATATTAGTTGTAATTTAGGCTCTACAAATATTGTTAATTTAATGAAATCACCAGATTTTGCTAAATCGGTAGAGGTTGCAGTTAGAGCTTTAACTTATGTTACTGATCATTCTAGTATTAATGCTGTTCCAACAATCAAAAATGGTAATGATAATGCGCATACTATAGGCTTAGGTGCGATGGGATTACATACCTTCTTTGCTTTAAATCAAATGGAGTATGGAGATGAAGATTCTATAGAATTTACAGATGTGTATTTTAGAACTTTGAATTACTATACATTAATCGCTAGTTCTAAAATAGCAAAAGAAAGAAATAAAACTTTTAAAAATTTTGAGAAATCAAAATATTTTACAGGAGAATATTTTGATAGTTATATTAATGAAAACTTTGAAATTAAATCTGAAAAAGTTAAAGAGATATTTAAAAATATTAAAGTTCCAACTTCTTTAGATTGGCAAGCATTAAAAGAAGAAGTTAAAAAAAATGGTTTATATCATCAAAATAGAATGGCAATAGCTCCTACAGGATCAATAAGTTATGTAAATGAAACAAGTGCTAGTTTACATCCTATTACACGCTTAATTGAGGAAAGACAAGAAAAGAAAACAGGAAAAACATATTATCCTGCACCATATTTATCAAATGAAACAATGAAGTTTTATAAATCAGCATATGATATAGATATGAGAAGGGTGATAGATGTATATGCTTCTGCTCAAAAACATATTGATCAAGGTATGAGTTTAACATTATTTATGAGAAGTGATATACCAGAAGGAATATATGAATGGAAAAATGGTAGAACTTCAAAGTTAACTACTAGAGATTTAAATATTCTAAGAAATTATGCATGGCATAAAGGGATTAAATCAATTTACTACATTAGAACATTTACTGAAAATAATGATGAAGTTGGAAGTAATGCGTGTGAAAGTTGTTCAATTTAGGGGGTAAAGCAAATGAATGAAAATTATATAGCAGTCAATTGGAATAACATAGAGGATATGATTGATAAATTGACTTGGGAAAAACTTACTGAACAATTTTGGTTAGACACTCGTATTCCTTTGTCAAATGATTTAGATGATTGGAGAACTTTATCTGCAATAGAACAAGATATGATTGCAAAAGTTTTTGGAGGATTAACTCTTTTAGACACACTTCAATCTCAAGATGGAGTAGATGCAATCAGAAAAGATATAAAAACTCAACATGAAGAGGCTGTTTTAAATAATATTCAATTTATGGAATCAGTACATGCGAAAAGTTATTCTTCTATATTTAGTACACTTAATTCCAAAGCAGAGATTGAAGAAATATTTGCTTGGGTTAATTCTAATGAATTGTTACAATGGAAAGCTAATAAAATAAATGATATATACACAAATGGAAGTCCATTACAGAAAAAAGCTGCAAGTGTTATGTTAGAATCATTTTTGTTTTATTCGGGATTTTATGCACCTCTATGGTATTTAGGCAACAATAAGCTTGCGAATGTTGCTGAAATAATAAAACTTATTTTAAGAGATGAATCAGTACATGGAACATACATCGGTTATAAATTTCAAATTGGCTATAACCAATTAAACGAAAAAGAACAAGAAGAACTTAAAAATTGGGTTTTTGAAACACTTTTTGAATTGTATTCAAATGAAACAAAGTTTACTCAAGAAATATATGATAAAGTTGGTTGGAGTGAAAAAGTAAAAGTTTTTATTAGATATAATGCCAATAAAGCGTTGTCTAATTTAGGGTTTGATCCACTTTTCCCTGACACTGCTGATGATGTAGATCCAATTGTAATGAATGGTATATCTACTGGAACAAGTAACCATGATTTCTTTTCACAAGTAGGTAATGGATATCTTCTTGGTGCAGTAGAGGCAATGGATGATGAAGACTATATTAAATGGTTTAAATAATTGTATAAAAGGCATTCACTAAATAGTGAATGTTTTTTTATCAAACTGTTTGATTTTTAATATTGAAAATAATATAATCAACTCATTGCGCTTTAAAAAACGCAATCATATGATGGGGAGAAAATATGATAAATAGAGTATTAAAAATTATTTTGTGTTTTGTTTTGATTTTGATATTAGTTCCCATGTTTAGTATTAATCCACAAGCATTAAGCGATACTACGACTAGACATTCGTTCTATACAAATCCCGCAAATTCAAATCCTGAACTTTCTATGAATGATAATGGTTTGGAATATTTTGTTAGATATTCTGGCTTAAATACAATAACTAACCAAATAGAGTATTCAAGTAAAAACTGGGATACATCAAGTAATATAAATATTTATAGTTTAGTAGCAAATAACGCAGATGTTTTTGATAAAGAAATTACATCTGATTTAAAAATAGAAGGTTCTTTTAAAAATACAACATCAAATCCTATTTCAATAAGTATGTCAGTAGAATTACCTCCACAGTCATTATCTGTTGTTGATGTAAGTAGAATAACAACTGACATTATCTCAGGTAATTTTACTTCTGAAACAGTAGTAAAAGTTTTATTTTCTAAAGGAAACAAACTTATTTCAGAAGCTTTACAGGATACAACATTTAATTGGGAAAGTGTTAGTGCAATAAGTATCTCAGGTAAATTAAATCCTAATGAAGAAGTTAATTTAAGTCTTCCAGTAAATATAGTTTCAAATGGTAATGAAACTATGAATTTAAGAGTTCGTTCTTATTCTCCACTTAGAAAAAGTACATATGTAAGAATGAAACTTTCAAAATATATGTATACTTTAAGTGATTTAATGTATGGAGTTTATGCAGGTGCATATAGAGAAACTATTAATGGAGTAGATACTTACAAAAAAATACCTGCACATATTCAAAAGTTAATGCCAACAGTACAAGAGAGTGACTTTGTGTACAATATGTTTACAACATTATATAAAAATGGACAACAAGCAGATTTAACTCAAGCTAGTGATAAAGTGGCTTATGACCATTCAGTATTTTTAATAGATACTAATAGAATTTTTGATGCTGTAAAAGATGAGGGATACAGTGTATATGCAGATGGAATAAGAGGATTGTGGAATTCTTATGCATATTATATGGGAAGTAATTTAGTATTTACTGATAATGATGGTAATGCAGTGAATTTGGGACAAACTGATGCAGAATCTGGAGTTGATTTATCAAAATTTTATGTTGAATTACATAAAGTGTTAGATACAAAAGATATTACAATTTATGTGGGTGATGCATGGAATATATATGATAATTTAATATACAGACAATCAATATCTGATAGAGGTGCTGGTTCTCATGTTTTAAGTGATGATGAAGTTTTGGTTACTCATAATGTAAATAATATGGTTCCAGGGGAGTATTGGGTTAAATATTCTCATCAAGTAGATGTAGATAAGTTTGTTAGTAAAACTGCAAAGGTAATTGTTTTAGGTAAATATAGCGTTAATTATGTTTTTGAAAGTTTAACAAGTGGTAAAGAATTGCCAGAGGCAGTAATTAAACTTATTAATCAAAGTATTGCTGATTTGGAAAATGGAAATACTGTTGATGCTTTAAACCCTTCTGTTAGTGAAGTTATTGTAGAGGGTGGTAAGTGGGTTTTTAAAGGATATGATTTATCTTCAATAACAATCAATAATTCAAATGGTACATTTGTTGGTAAATGGGAATTTGTAGAAGATAAAGTTGTTGTTTCACCTACACCTTCTTCAATACCTGAACCAATAAAAACAGTAGTAAATACTGATACTGATAAAAAAATAGTAAACAATTATAAAGTTCCTGATACATCAAGTGGAAATACTTATTTTATTAATTATTTAATAATATTTAGCTCTATTTTTGTTTTAATAAACAATAAGAAATAGTTAATTAAAAAATTATGAAGTCGTTTTAAAAAATGAAATCATAATTTTTTTTACAAATAAAAATAAAAAGATGATAAAATTCTTTTCAAGAGGTAAAAGTATATGGATGATATTAAGTTGTTAAATTTATTAAAAGATAATCCAAGAATATCAACAATGGACTTGGCTGATATCTTAAATGAAGCTGAAGATGAAATAATTGCTAGAAAAGAAAAACTTGAGAAAGATAAAGTTATTTGTGGTTATCATACGGTTATAAATTGGGATAAAACAAATAGCGACCATTGTTCAGCAATAATTGAAGTAAGCTCAAAGCCTGAAAGAAATAAAGGGTATGATGAAGTTGCGAGCAAAATTGCTAGATATCCAGAAGTTAGCGATTTATATCTTATGAGTGGTAAAAGTGAATTTATGGTTTTTATTAATGGCAAAACAATGAGAGAAATTGCAGACTTTGTTGGACAAAAGTTAGCACCAATTGAGGGTGTAAGTCAGACAGTAACATGTTTTATATTAAAACAATATAAAGTGGAAGGCATTCTTTTAGAAGATGATGTTAAAGATGAAAGAATGATTGTTACACCATGAGTAAAAAATATTTAAATAAGGCGATACAAACAATACCTCCATCTGGAATTAGAAAATTTTTTAATCTTGCCAGTCAGATTGAGGGGGTTGTATCTTTAGGTGTTGGAGAACCTGACTTTGAAACTCCATGGCATATTAGAGAAGCTGCGATTTATGCGATAGAAAATGGTAAAACATATTATACAAATAATCTTGGTTTATATGAATTAAGAAAAGGAATTTGTGACTACTATAAAAGAAGATATGATTTAAATTACAATCCAAATGAAAATTGTATTATAACTGTGGGAGCTTCAGAAGGTATAGATTTAGTTATGAGAAGCATACTTGATGAAGGTGATGAAGTTATAATATTAAACCCTAGCTATGTGGCGTATGATCCATGCATTAGATTAGCAAAAGGAGTTCCTGTACCAATTGATTTGAAAGAAGAAAATAGATTTAAATTGTTACCTGAAGATTTAGAGGCAGCAATTACAGATAAAACAAAAATGTTATTTATTAACTTTCCTAGTAATCCTACTGGTGGAGTTATGGATAAAGAAGATTATGAAAAATTAATTCCAATAATAAAAAAATATGATTTAGTTGTTTTATCTGATGAAATATATGCAGAATTATCTTATGGGAAAAAGTTTACTTCAATCGCAAGCTTTGATGAAATAAAAGACCAAGTGATTATTTTAAATGGATTTTCAAAAGCTTATTCTATGACGGGCTGGAGATTAGGGTATCTTTTGGCACATAAGGATTTAGTTAAAGAAATAAATATTATTCATCAATATGGAATAATGTGTGCAAGTACAATAAGTCAATATGCAGGTATTGAAGCTATAAACAATGGTGATAGAGATTGTGAAATTCATAAAGAGTCTTTTATGCAAAGAAGAAACTTTATTGTGAGTGGATTAAATAGAATGGGACTTACTTGCCATTTGCCAGAAGGAGCATTCTATGTTTTTCCAAGCATAAAAAAGGCAGGTTTAACATCAGAAGAATTTTGTGAAAGATTACTTAATGAAGAAAAGGTGGCAGTTGTACCTGGTAATGCGTTTGGTAAGTGTGGAGAAGGTTATATTAGAATTTCTTATGCGTATAGTATTGAAGAGATTAAAGAAGCTTTATCTAGAATTGAGAAATTTTTAAATAGATTATAAGTTAGTTTACACATTGTATTACTTTTGATATAATGTTAAGCACGGACAGGCTACTTTTTGTGTTGCTTGCTCCTTGGCAAAAATGCCCAAAAGACCATAAGGAGGTGTACAAATGAAAAAATATGAAGTCATGTACATACTAAATGCATCTTTAGAAGATGAAAAGCGTGTTGCTTTAATCGACAGTCTACATGCAATTATTACTGATAACGGAGGTAAAATTGAGAAGGTTGACGATTGGGGAATTCGTGAATTTGCGTATGAAATTGAACACATGAAAAAAGGCTATTATGTAGTTACTACATTTGAAGCTGATAACGAAACAGTTAAAGAATTCGATCGTTTGATGAGAATTAATGCAAATGTTGTTCGTTATATGAATATTAAATTAGACGAAGAATAAGAGGTATTTTTATGATAAATCGAGTTATATTGGTTGGAAGATTAACAAAAGATATTGAAGTTAAAAAAACTCAAAGTGGTTTATCTGTTGCGTCATTTACAATTGCTGTGAATAGACGTCAATCAAAAGATGCACCGGAAAGACAAGCAGATTTTATAAATTGTGTAGCTTGGAGACAAACTGCAGATTTTATGGGGGCTTATGCTAGAAAAGGTGCTTTGATTGGTGTTGAAGGAAAGATTCAAACAAGAAATTATGATGGTGTTGATGGAAAAAAAGTTTATGTAACTGAGGTTTTATGTGATACTTGCCAATTACTTGAAAGTCGTAGTACTTCATTAAATAGAACTAATGATGAAATGGTTCAATTTAATAATGACAATAATTCATATGAAGTTGATAATAACTTCGATGATTTTAACTCTGGAATTAGTTTAGATATTTCCAGCGATGATTTACCGTTTTAGGTGAAAGGAGTTTAAAGATGGCATTCAAAAAACAAAGAATGGGACGTAAAAAAGTATGTTATTTCACAAAAAATAACGTTAAAACCATTGATTATAAAGATGTGGAGCTATTAAAGAAATTTATTTCTGCAAATGGAAAAATAATTTCTCGCCGTGTAACTGGAACAAGTGCTAAATATCAAAGAATTTTAGCTGTTGCAATTAAACGTGCTCGTCAAATGGCTTTATTACCTTATATTGCAGACTAATATAAAATAGCCTCCTTCATTGAAGGAGGTTTTATGCTTTAAAGGAGATAGTATGAAAACAAAAGAAATAGTTGAAGGAGCACTTGTCAGTGCGATTATTTGTACATTTATGCTTGTAAATTTACAGCTTGGAGGAATACTTGGTTATGTAATTTTTTTATTACCACTTCCCCTTATGTATTTTACTTTTAAATATGGATTTAAACATGGATTAGTCCCACTTTTTTCAAGTGTTATTTTAGTTTTTATGTTTTCTTCTTTAACATTATCTCTTATAACATTTTTACAAAGTGCTTTGGGTATTGTATATGGAGAAGGTTTAAGAAAAAAAGAAAGTAGTACAATATTACTTTTAAAAACAATTTTATTTTCTATTTCAATACAGCTAATTTCAACTGTTTTATTAAGCAAGTTATTTGGATATGATATTAATGATGATATTGATATGTTAGTTCAAACAATGTCTTTATTAGATTTAAAACTTGCGACAGGTTTGGATTTTACAAGATTAATAAAAATATTTGTGTTTGCGGCTATTCCTTTAAATGGTATTTTTGAAGGTTATTTGACACATTATTTTTCAAGATTATTGCTAATTAGATTAAGATTTCAAATTGAAAAACCTAAAACAATTGTAGAGTACAATCCTCCATCATATACAGGGTATATTGCAATTGTATTTGCGTGTTTATTTTTTGTTGTGGTGAATAAAGATATTTTTAGTGAAAATGTACAATATATTTTAGTTTTTTTAGGTATTCTTTCTGTTACTTACTTAATAATTTTTGGAAGTATTGCATTAATACTTTTCTTAAAAACAATAATACCAAACGCAAAAATAGCTATATTTTTAATAACTTTATTTGGTATTTTTATATTCAATGTTACAATTATTATGATAGGATTTTTGTATATTACTACAAACTTAAGAAAAACATTATTAAAGAGGTTAATAGATGCGTCATAAAATAGATCAAATTAAACTGAGAATATTTGCGATAATAATTGCACAAATTATTATTCTTATAATATTAAAACTTCTATTTGATAGAGGGATTTTTAGTGCGATTGGTGTTTTAATAATTGAAGCTTTTTTAATATATTATTTATTTATGGTTTTTGAAAATGAGATTAATCTTCATTCTGAACAAATGTCTTCATTATTAGGAGATGGTGCAAAAGATGCGTTTTTATTTGGTGAGGTTGGAATTGTTTCATATGATGAAAACTATGTTATTACTTGGATGAGTGATTTATTTAATGACAGATTTATTAACAGAGTTGGTAAAAAAGTTTTAGTATGGCTTCCTGAGGTTGAAGCATTGATTAGCGGGCAAGAGGAAGTTGTTTATGTTACTTTAGATGAAAGACGATATGAAATAAAGCGTAGAGAAAATGCCCCAATGTTATTTTTTAAGGATGTTACAAATACTGATAATTATAAAAATGCGTATGAGCAGGAAAAAGTAGTTATTGGGATGGTTAATTTTGATAATTATGAAGAATCTACGCAATATGAAGAAGAAACTGTTATTGCTAATATTAACAGTTCTATTAGAACTCCAGTTGTTGAGTATGCTAGGGAAAAAGGAATTTTAATTAGAAGAATAAATAATTATCGTTATTTGCTTGTTTTAAATGAAAGAATTTTTAATGAGTTGATGAATGACCATTTTAGCATTTTAAATACTGTAAAAAAGGCAGCAAATCAACTTGAAGTAAATATAACTTTATCAATGGCATTTGCTAGAGGCTCTAACAAACTAGAGGAATTAGATGAACTTGTAATTCAACTTATGGATTTGGCACAAAATAGAGGTGGAGATCAAGTTGCGATTAAAAAAGTTGGTGAAGATGTAAAATATTTTGGTGGCTCTAGTGAGGCATTAGAAAAAAGAAGTAGAGTAAGAGTTAGAATTATTGCACATGCATTAAGAGACTTGATACAAAAAAGTTCAAATGTAATAATTTGTTGTCATAAAGAGGCAGATTTTGATTGCATGGGTGCTGCAATTGGTGTAAGTAGAATTATTAGTGCATACAATAAACAGGTTAGTATTATTTCAAAAACTGGTGGAATTGAAGAAAAACTCAAAAATACATTAGAGTTACATAAAGAAGAATTGTCAAAAAGATTTAACTTTATTAGTGAAAATGAAGCAATTAACCAGCTTAGAAGCGACACATTGGTTATAATGGTTGATCATCATAGCTTGAAACAATCGAATGGTCCATCTATTTTAGAAAAAGCCAAGAAAATTGCAATAATAGATCATCACAGAAGAGGAGCTAATATACAAGTAAAACCATCTTTAATATATATTGAAGCAGGTGCTTCAAGTACATGTGAGCTTGTAAGTGAATTTGTTCAATATTTAAGTAATAGAATTGATATAAATGATATTGAAGCTACAATCATGTTAGCAGGAATGACCATTGATACAAATCATTTTAAAGTTAGAACTGGTTCAAGAACATATGATGCTGCTAGTTATTTAAGGGGGCTTGGTGCTGATCCTATTTTAGTAGATGAATATATAAAAGATTCATTTAACGATTTTGAAATGAAATCTTATATGTTAAGTAAAGTTGAAAAATACGATAGTGGTATAGTTGTTGTTTGTGTTGACGATAGAATTATTTCTAGAAGTATTATTTCTCAGGTTGGGGATAGTCTTTTAGGAGTAAAGGATATAGAAGCAGCGTTTATTATTTCTAAAATTTCAAATGATGAGGTTGGAATTAGTGCTAGAAGTAATGGTAAAATAAATGTTCAAGTTATTATGGAAGCAATGAATGGTGGTGGGCATATGACTGCTGCTGGAGTTCAAAGAAAAAATGAAAGTGTTTCTAGGATAAAAGAAGAACTTTTAGATGTGTTAAATGAAAGTTTAAAGGAGGAAAAAAGTGATGAAAGTAATATTGCTTAGTGATGTAAAAAAAGTTGGTAAAAAAGGCGAGGTTGTAGAAGTTGCGGATGGATACGCTAGAAATTTTTTACTTGCAAAAAAACTTGCTGTTCAAGAGTCAAATAAAAGTAGAGAAATATTAGAAGACCAAAAGAAAAAAGAAGAGTTGAATCAACAGGAATTAAAAAAAGAAGCTGAAATTATTAAAGAAAAACTTGAAAATATGGTTTTTGAATTTAAGGTTAAATCAGGTAAAGAAGGAAGAGTATTTGGCTCTATTTCTACAAAAGCTATTGTTGAAGAGCTTGCAAAACAAGGAATAAACATAGATAAAAGAAAAATTATTGATACACAACCTATTGCTACACTTGGAACAACAGTTGTAAAAGTTGAATTATATAAAAATGTTATTGGCAACATTAAATGCCATTTAAGTGGAATTGAATAATATGGTAAAAACTTTACCAAATGCAATAGATGCAGAACAAAGTCTTTTAGGTACAATCATGGTTTATCCAAATTCAGCTCAAATCGCAATAGAAGCTGGTATGAGAGCTGAGTACCTTTTTTTAGAAAATCATAAAAAAATATTTTATGCCATTAACGATTTATATAATGAACAAAAACCTGTAGATATTACTACACTTGGAACAAGGTTAAATGACTTGGGTATTTTAGGTAGTATTGGTGGAGTTGAGTATTTAATGACTCTTTGTGACACATCAGTTTCAAGTTTTAATACAAAAGCATATGTAGAGCTTATTCAAAATAAAGCATATATGCGAAATATGATTGAGGCTTGTCAAAAGGTTGTTGAAGAGGGATTTGATGGGCAAACAGATATAGATGACTATTTAGATATGGCAGAAAAATCTGTTTTAAATGTTACAAGAAGTAGAAGAACTACAGATTTTAAAAGTAGTGCGACTGTAGTAAACAATGTTCTTGAAAGAATAATAAAAATGTCAGGTAACAAAAGTGGTATAACTGGTCTGAAAACAGGATTTGAACATCTTGATAATTATACCCATGGATTTCAAAGAGGAGATTTAATTATTTTGGCAGCTAGACCATCTATGGGTAAAACTGCAGTTGCGTTGAATTTCGCATCAAAAATAGCGCAATATCAATCAAATGAAGCAGTAGCTATATTTTCTTTGGAGATGGCTGCTGAACAATTGCTTGAGCGTATATTAAGTTCAAAATCTTCTGTTCCTATTGAGAAAATAAAAACAGGTAAATTAAGTGATAGTGATTGGCAAAAGCTAAATGAGGCTGCCGCAACTTTAAGAAATACAAAAATGTATATTGATGATATTCCTGGAATTAGAGTTACAGAGATTTTTTCAAAGTGCAGAAAATTGCAAAGTGAACAGGGTTTAGCTGCAATCTTTATTGATTATATTCAATTGATAAGTGGTTCAGGAAATAATAAAGAAAACAGACAACAAGAAGTTTCAGAAATTTCTAGAAATTTGAAGGCACTGGCAAGAGAGCTAAATGTTCCAGTAATCGCACTTTCACAATTGAGTAGAAATGTTGAATCACGTACAGATAAAAGACCTATGATGTCAGATTTAAGAGAATCAGGTGCAATTGAACAAGATGCAGATATCATAATGTTACTTTTTAGAAGTCAATATTATGATAGAAAAGAAGATCAAAACGAAAAGCCTGATCCAAATGCAATGCAACCGTTAGAGATTGATATTGCAAAACATAGAAATGGAAAAACAGGAGTTATTAGGTTTGCATTCCAAGGCTCAACAAACTCAATTTTCACTGCTGAAGCGGATGATTATATGGGTGGTGAATAGTTATGAAAAAATATATACCAATATTAATTTCTCTATTATTTGCGATAGGTTTAGGTTTTTATTTTAATAATAAAAATTTTGGTTATACTTTAGATGCACAAATAAACGGTAATTCTCAAGTGTTAAGTCAAAAAATTATAAAAGTTAACGATACAAGTAAACAAATTTCAAAATTATATGACTCAGGTAAATTAGTAGGTGTAATTAGTGATAATGAATTTATTGATGGTAAATTAGAAGAAATATATAAAGAAAGATATCAAGAAAAATATCCTAATGCGTCTATAGATATTGGACAAGATGTTTATATCATAAATGAATTAAGTTATTATGATTTTGAGAATATTGATGATGAAATTTTTAAGTATTTACAAGAAAGAAATCTTTTTACTATATCTGCCAATGCAATAGAGTTTTCTAATAACGAAGGGGTTTATGACATTATTTATGTGAGTGATAAATCTATTTTTGATGATGCATTAAACGATTATTTAAAATACTTTGTTGATGAAAATTCATTAAAACTAATAAGAAATAATCAAGTTACAGGAGCGATTAGTGGCTTTGGTTCTAGGGTGACTGGTATAGAAATTGTTCAAAGTATTAGTAATAAAAAGGCATATACAAATCCAGATAATATCAAAACAACAAAAGAAGAAGTTTTGGAATATTTAAAATACGGAAAAAATACAGAAAGAAAATACTACACTGTTATTAAATACGATACTGTGGAAGGGGTAGGTTCTAAGAATTTTGGTTTAAGTGCAACTCAAGTTATGAATATTAATAGTGATATTATAAAAAGTACTGAACAGGTTTTAGAGGCAGGAACAGTATTAAATGTTACATATTTTACTTCTCCATTAGATATTATTGTTAATAGAGAAAGTGTAGTTGAAGAAAATGTTTATCCTGATTCTGCAATTCTTGTTGAAGATGCAAGTATGAAAAAAGGTGAACAACAAAGTATTCAGGCTGAAGTACTAGGAAGTAAAAATGTTTTATATAACGAAAAATGGATAAACGGGGTTTTAGTTAGTGGTAGTGAAATATCTAGTGTTATAACAAAACAGCCTGTACAGGAAATAATAAAGGTTGGAACTTTAGAGATACCGGGAGAAGGAACTGGTACATTTAGATGGCCAGTTGATAATCCATTTATTTCATGTAGATGGGGTTGTTATTACAATCATAGGGCTATTGATATTCAAAATAGTTATAATCGTTATGGAGAATTGTATGCTTCTGATAGAGGAAGGGTTTTTGAAGTCGGTTATACTTCTATTAATGGTAACTACATAATTATTGATCATGGTAATGGATTCCAAACATATTATGGTCATATGAATAAACCTACATTTTTAAAGATTGGAGATATTGTTGATAAGGGAGATGTTATAGGTCAAATAGGTATGACTGGAAAAGCATCTGGACCACATGTACACTTCTTTATTATGGAAAATGGAGAAAGGAGAAACCCTTGCGAGGGTTATTTACCTTGTTAGTATGAAATTTCATTTAATTGCGAGTGGTTCAAAAGGGAATTGTTTTATCCTTCAAAATGATAAAAGAGTTATTGTGATTGATTGTGGTGGAACAAGAAGACATTTAATATCTAGTTTTAATAAGCTGGGAATTGATATTAATAAAATTGATTTATTGCTTATAACTCATAGTCATAGTGATCATATAAGTCAACTACCCGTTTTTAAGAATTGTTTAGTATATTCTCCAGTTTATTTAGAAAAAAGGGAAGATGCAAAAATATTAAGACCAAGACAAACTTTTAAAATTGATAAAATGGTTGTAACACCTATACCTTTATCTCACGATAGTGGTATAACTGTTGGTTATATTTTTGAGTGTAATAATGAAAAACTTGTTTATGTTACTGATACAGGATATGTTCATAGTAGTAATATTGAGTTAATGAAAGATGCAGATTATATTGTAATTGAAAGTAATCATGATTTAACAATGCTTATGAATAGCTCAAGACCACAGTATTTAAAATCTAGAATAAAATCAGATACAGGGCACCTTTGTAATGAAGATTGTGCAGTTGTATTAGAAAAAATTGTAAGTAAAAAAACAAAAAAAATAATATTGGCACATATTTCAGAAGAAACAAACACATATGAATTAGCACTTAAAACAAATGTTGATTACTTGTTAGAAAATAAAAGATGTGATTTAAACAATGATTTAAAAATTGTTGCAGCAAGGCAATTTGAAATAGTTTCTGGAGGAATAGATTATGAAGAAAGTTTTAATAGCGATTATAGCATCTCTTCTTGTGTGGAATGGGTATTTAACGTATAAATTAAACAAGATAGAAAATTCAAATCAAAGTACAAATGAGGCGAAAATAACTGTTTTAAATGGTGTACTAACAAATATTACAGAACTTGTGAATGCCAGTGAATCAAAAATAGTAAAAGTAAAGTCTTTTAAAAATGATGTTGAATTTAGAGAAGGAAGCGGAATTGTTTATAAACAAATTGAAGATGGAGTGTATATTGTTACCAGTGAGTTTATTGTTGATGGCAGTAGTAGTGTTACTGTTGAATTTGCGAATGGTGCTTTAATTAATGGAAACATTATTGGTAGTGATATTGAAAGCGGAGTTAGTGTTATTTTGGTAAAA
This sequence comes from Erysipelotrichaceae bacterium, assembly GCA_022772735.1. Taxonomy (GTDB): domain Bacteria; phylum Bacillota_I; class Bacilli_A; order Erysipelotrichales; family Erysipelotrichaceae; genus UBA9076. The sequence goes on along the minus strand of JALEZD010000018.1, from coordinate 227,667 downwards.
CCTGATTTTAATGTCGAATCTTTTTATTCAAATAATTATAGTAATTCAAGGGTTGGAGAATATATTTTGTCCCTTGGTTTTAAATCGTATTCAAATGCTGTTTCATTTGGAATAATAACAGGATTAAATAATAGTGTAGGAATTGATTTAAATAGTGATAGTGCTATTGATTGGAAGTTTAATATGTTGCAAAGTGATGCAACTATAAATAATGACAACAATGGTGGTGCAATGCTTAATTTAAATGGGGAACTTATTGGACTTAATCTAACTAGAGTAAGTAGTGAGTTTAAAAATATAGCATTAAGTAGAGAAGAATTATTTCCTATTGTTGAAAAAATAATTGAAACTGGTAATCTTCAAAGGGTATATCTTGGGATTGATGCAGGCTCGATATATAACATGAGTTCTTATGAAAAAAGTAATTTTGGAATTAGTTTGGATACAACAAATGGAGTGTATTTAAGTCAAGTACAAGAAAGTAGTCCTCTTGCTAAAGCAGGATTAAAGGTTGGAGATATAATTTTGAGTATAAATGGTTTTGATGTTACTGATATAAAATCATATTATGATGCAATATATAAATTAAATGCACAGGAAAAAATTAAAATAGTGTATAACAGAAATAATGAAACATTAGAAGTAGAAGTTGAGTTATGATAAAAATAATTGCAGTAGGAAAAATAAAAGAAAAAGCATTAAAATCTCTTATTGATGAATATGTTCAAAGAATAACTCAATTTAGTAAAATAAATATTATTGAAGTAAATGATGAACCAATTCCTAAAAATGCGAAGGAAGCCATTAATGAAAAAATAAAAAATATTGAAGGTGACAATATTTTAAAACATATATCAGATGATGAATTTGTATATTTATTAGATTTACACGGTAAAGATTATAGTTCAGAAGTTTTATCAAAAAATCTGAATGATAATTTTAATATAACAAGTAAAATCACATTTGTCATAGGTGGCTCATTAGGGTTATCAAGTAGTGTTGTTAATAGAGCTAACGTTAGATGGAAGTTATCTAGTTGTACATTTCCACATCAAATTGTGAGATTATTAGTTGTGGAACAAATTTATCGTTTGTTATCAATCAAACATAATTTGCCTTATCACAAGTAGATATTGCTTTGTTTTTGATAATATATTTAGCTTGTAAGTTAGCTAAATATGGGGTAGAATTGTAATAGTTAACAGGAGGAGAAATCTGCGATGAAACAAATTTCAGTATTAGTTATTGACCCTGTTGGATTACATGCACGTCCAGCAACAGTTGCTGTAAATGCTGCAAGTAAATTCAAGAGTGAAGTCAAAGTTGCCTATAAAGGTCGTACAGTAAATATGAAATCAATTATGGGTGTTATGTCACTAGGCATTCCTACTCAATCAGAAGTTACTGTAACTTGCGAAGGTGACGATGAAGAATTAGCAATTAAAACAATTGAAGAAGTTCTACGCGCACAAAAAGTTATTGCGTAAAATGTAAAAAAGATACAGGAGGGTGCGAATCTTCCTGTTTTTTATTACAAGAAAGGGATAATATGAATAGCAAAGAAATATATTATAGATGGCTTAACAACAAAAATACTGACAAAGCTTTGATTAGTGAACTTGAAAACATGAATGAAAAAGAAATAAACGATGCTTTTTATACTAATGTTGAGTTTGGAACTGCTGGAATGAGAGGAATATTAGGTGCAGGAATTAATAGAATTAATATTCATACTATAAGAAAAGCAAATGCAGGTTTTGCAAAGTACATATTAGAAAATGACGGTCAAAACAAAGGAATTGCGATTGGCTATGATAATAGACACATGTCTAAAGAATTTGCATTTGATAGTGCAAAATTTTTAGCATCGTATGGTATTAAAACATATGTTTTTGAAAGCTTAAGACCTACCCCTGAACTTAGCTTTGCACTTAGATATTACAAATGTTTTGGTGGAATAATGATAACTGCTTCTCATAATCCAAAAGAATATAACGGATATAAACTTTATGATGATAAAGGTTGTCAATTAATTCCAAGTATTGCGAATAAAGTTGTTAGCTATGTGAATGAAATTGAAGATGAGTTGAGTTTAAGTTATTCATTAACAGATGAACAAGAAAAACTAATTAATATAATTGGGAATGAAGTTGATGAAGAATATTATAAAAATGTTTTGAGTATTCAATTTGAAAAAAATCAAGATAAAAGTAATATATGTACAGTTTTTTCTCCAGAACATGGAACTGCTTTTATACCAGTAAATGAAATATTTAAAAAGGCTGGTTATAAAATTATTAATGTTGAAGAGCAAACAACTTTTGATCCAAACTTTTCAAATACTGAATCACCAAATCCTGAAGAAAATAAAGCATATGATAAGGCAATAGTTTATGCTAAAGAAAATAAAGCTGATTTAATTCTTGTTTGTGATCCAGATGCAGATAGAATGGGTGTTGGAGTTTTACACAATGGTGAATATGTTATTTTATCTGGTAATCAATCTGGAGCAATCTTAATTGAATACATATTCTCTCAAATGAAAAAACAAGGTAAAATGCCTAAAAATCCTGTAATGTTCAATACAGTTGTTACAGGTGATTTGGGAGAGATGGCTGCTAAAAAATATGGAGTTGAAACTGAAAAAACTTTGACTGGTTTTAAATTTATCGGTGAAAAAGTTGCGAAATATGAAGTTAATAACGAAAAACAATATGTTTTTGGTTATGAAGAAAGTTATGGTTCGCTTATAAGTCCTTTTGTAAGAGATAAAGATGCACCGCAAGCTTGTTTGATGCTTGCAGAAGCATGTTGTTATTATAAACATTTAAATAAAACGTTAGTAGATGTTTTAAATTCATTATATGAAGAATTGGGATATTATGTTGAAACACAAACATCAATAACTTTAAAAGGGCAAGAAGGAGCCTTAAAAATAAAAGAAATAATTAATAATTTAAGAAAAAATAAACCTGTTGATATTGCTGGATATAAAGTTGTTAAATGGGAAGATTATGGAACATTTGAAAAATATGAAGATGGTAATATTAATACTATAGAAGGTTTTACAAAATCTGATGTTCTTAAATTTTTCTTAGAAGATGGTTCTTGGGTAGCTATTAGACCAAGTGGAACAGAGCCAAAGTGTAAGATATATTATTGTATTAAAGGTAATTCAAGCTTTGAAGCAAATGATAAAGTTGAAAAATATAAGGCTTCAATGATAGAGTTAACAAAGTAAAATGTTGATGTTTAAAATCAACATTTTTTACTTTTCTTAAATTAAATGATACATAGATTTTTTTGTTGGTATGTTTACAATTAAAAGGTTATAATTTAGTAAAATGGTAGGAGTTATAAATGGTCGATAAAAATATTATTAAAAGCTTTCATGAAGGTCATTGTTTAGATGCGTATAAAGTTTTTGGTTCACATTTTGTTAAAGAAAAAGGAATTAATGGTGTAAGGTTTAACGTATATGCTCCTAATGCAAAAAAAGTATTTGTTGTTGGGAGTTTTAATGATTGGCAAAATACCCACATGATGAATAAGTTAGAAGATGGGGTATTTAGTATTTTTATTGCTGGATTAAAACAATATGATATGTATAAGTATCGTATTTTTGATGAAAATGATAATTATTCTGATAAAGCAGATCCATATTCATATTTTAATGAACTTAGACCAAATACAAGTAGTTTTTTGTATGATTTATCAACTATTAAATGGAGTGATAAACGCTGGCTAAATAAGAGAAGTAAAAATTTTGACAAGCCTGTAAATATATATGAAGTTTATGCAGGTGGTTGGAAAAGAAAAGATGGAAGATATTATTCTTTTGTGGAGCTAAAAGAAGAGTTAATTCCATACGTTTTAGAAAATGGATTTACACATATTGAATTTATGCCATTAAATGAATTTCCATTTGATGGTTCTTGGGGATATCAAGCAAGTGGATATTATTCATGCACAAGTAGGTTTGGTAATCCACATGAACTTGCCGAATTTATTAACGAAGCACATAAAAAAAACATAGGAATAATAATAGATATGGCTTTTGTGCATTTTGTTAAGGATTCTCATGGTTTAAGGTTATTTGATGGGAAACCACTGTATGAATATCCAAATGAATTTGATGCGAATAGTCAATGGGGAACATTAAATTTTAATTTATGGAATGAAGAAGTGAGAAGTTTTTTGATGAGTAGCGCAAGTTTTTGGTGTGATACTTATCATGTTGATGGAATAAGGTTTGATGCAGTTTCAAACTTAATATTTTGGGATGGAAATAAAGATAGAGGAACAAATGAAGGTGCTCTTGCTTTTATAAAGAGAATGAATTTTTATTTAAATCAAAAATATCCAAGTGTTATGCTTATTGCAGAAGATAGTAGTGATTTTGAAAAAGTATGTGATTCGACAATATATGGTGGTTTAGGTTTTGATTATAAGTGGGATTTGGGGTGGATGAATGATACACTAAAGTATTATGAAATTGATCCAATATATAGAATATGGGAACATCATAAACTTACATTTTCTATGGCTTATTTCTATAGTGAAAAATTTATATTACCTTTATCACATGATGAGGTAGTTCATGGCAAAAAAACAATAATAGATAAGATGTGGGGAGATTATAATCAAAAGTTTTCTCAAGTAAAAAATTTATATGCGTATATGTTTACTCATCCAGGTAAAAAGTTAAACTTTATGGGTAATGAATTTGCAATGTTTAGGGAATTTGATGAAAATCGAGGTTTAGATTGGGACATATTAAATTTTGAAACACATCAAAAGTTTGCAAGGTATTTTAAGGATTTAAATTTAATATATAAAGCACATAGTGCATTATCCAAATATGACTATCAATATGATGGGTTTAAATGGATTGATGCAGATAATAGTGCACAGAGCATTTATTCTTATACTAGAGAAGATGAAAAAGAGTATATTGTTTGTTTATTTAACATGTGTCCAAATTCATATAGTAATTATGAGATAGGTGTTAAATTTAGTGGGGAATATAAAGAGATATTAAATAGTGAATGGGATATTTATGGTGGAATTAATTTTGCAACATATTGCGTAAATAGTGAAAAAATATATAGACATGGGTATGAAAATACAATAAAAGTAAATATTGCACCATTTAGTGCAAGTATATTTTTGTATAAAAAAAAGAAAGTGGGGACAAAAAATGTTTAAAAATAAAGAAACTTTCAAAGAAATATTTAAAAGAAGAATAGAAGAAACTTATGGAAGACATATTGATACAACAGACATAACTGAAAAATATATTGTTTTAGGGAATTTAATAAGAGATTATGCTAGTTTAAATTGGATGGATTCTAAAGAAAAAACAGTTAAGAATAATGAAAAACAGATGTATTATTTTTCAATGGAATTTTTGATTGGAAGGCTAATGAGCAACAATTTGATGAATTTAGGAATATATGAAGTTGTAAAAGATGGATTAAATGATTTAGGTATCGATATTGCTGCATTAGAAGAATTGGAATCAGATGCTGGACTTGGTAATGGTGGACTTGGAAGACTTGCAGCATGTTTTATGGATTCTTTAGCTTCAAATAATTATTTGGGTAATGGGAATTGTATTAGATATGAGTATGGACTTTTTAAACAAATAATTGATGAAAATGGTAATCAAATTGAAGTTCCAGATCAATGGTTAAAACTTGGAAATATTTGGGAAGTTAGGAAACCTAAACATGCGGTTGATGTTTCTTTTTGGGGACATTTGACAATGGATGTTAATAGTAAGGGTAAAATGAAATTTAAATTGCATGATGCTGAACATATTACTGCAATTCCTTACGATATGCCTATTATTGGACAAAATACTAAAGTAACAAATACTCTAAGATTATGGTCAGCAGAGGCAAGTGAAAAATTACCTCATAATATTGATTTTCAAAAGTATATTGCAGATACAAAAGCAATCAACTTAAATGTATATCCTGATGATTCAACAATGGAAGGTAAAGTTTTAAGATTAAAACAACAATACTTTTTTGTTTGTGCAGGAATTGCTTCAATTATAAAAACTCATTTAGAAACATATAAAACATTAGATAATTTAGCCAGTAAAGTTGCTATACAACTAAATGATACTCATCCTGTTCTTGCGATTGTAGAACTTTTAAGAGTTTTAATGGATGATTATGATTATGAGTGGAATGAAGCATGGGATATAACTGTAAATACAATGGCTTATACAAATCATACAGTTTTATCTGAAGCACTTGAAAGATGGCCAATAAATTTAATGGAAAAGCTTTTGCCAAGAATTTATTTGATAATTGATGAAATAAATAGAAGATTTTTAAGTTATGTAAGACATAAACATTACGGACTTGAAAATGCAGTAGCAATTTTAAAAGATGGTCAAGTTCATATGGCAAATTTAGCTATAGTTGGTAGCCATAGTGTTAATGGTGTTGCAAAAATTCATTCTAATTTAATAAAGACAGATTTGTTTAAAGAATTTAGTATTATTTATCCTGAAAAATTTAATAATAAAACAAATGGAATAACACAAAGAAGATGGCTTTTATATTCGAATCCTGAATTAAGAAATTTAATTGATAATAAAATTGGTACACATTACCATACTGAGTTTGATAGTATACGAAAATTACTTGAGTTTGTTGATGACGAAAATACTCAAAATGAATTTTTAAATGTTAAAAAAAGAAGAAAAGAAATCCTTGCAAAATTTATTTTTGAGAAAACAGGAATTAAAGTTGATGTGAACTCTATTTTTGATACACAGGCTAAAAGATTACATGCGTATAAAAGACAGCTTTTAAATGTTTTGCATATAATAATGCTTTATCAAGAAATTGTTTCAAACCCTGAATTTGAAATTACTCCTAGAACATTTATTTTTGCAGCAAAAGCAGCGCCATCATATAGTTTTGCGAAAAATGTAATAAAACTAATTAACAAAATTGCCAATGTTATTAATAATGATCCTTATGTAAGAGGAATGATTAAGATTGTGTTTATACCAAATTATTCAGTATCTATTGCAGAGATATTGATTAATGCAAGTGATGTTTCAGAACAAATTTCTCTTGCTGGTAAAGAAGCGAGTGGTACTGGCAATATGAAATTTATGATGAATGGTGCAATAACTCTTGGTACATTGGATGGCGCAAATGTCGAAATTGATGAACAAGTAGGCAGAGAAAATGATGTTATATTTGGTTTGACTGTTGATGAAGTTAATAAGCTAAAAGAGTCTTATAATGCGTTTGATTACTACATTAATAATGAAAAGCTTAAAAAAGCAGTTGATTCTTTAATTGATTTAACATGGTCAAATGATGCTAATGAATTTAGAGTGATTTTTGATGAATTAATGTCTAAAAATGATGAGTATATGTTATTCGCAGATTTTGATAGTTATGTAAAAGCACAAAAAGAAATTGAAAAAAGATACTCAAATAAAAATGCTTGGGCAAAATCTTGTTTAATAAATATTGCAAAGTCATATGTTTTTTCAAGTGATAGAACAATTGATGAGTATGCAAAGGATATATGGAATATTAGAAAAATGAGGTAAATGTTTTGAATATTAATACAAATTTAAAAGCATATTTAGATGATTTTGGTCTAATTAATGTTTATATTTCAAAGATTTTTTACAATGGTAAAAGTGATTATTTTTATTTAAGTAATAAGGATGGTTACTATAAAGAATGTGTTATAAATAGCATTGTAGAAAATAAAGATAATGTTAAATATCAACTTACAATTCCAACTGATTATGATTTTTCAAAGGAATATTCACTTTATTGTAGTTTAGGTATTTGTTGCAGTGTTGAAGTAAGATATATTGTTAGAAATCCTAAATTTGATGAAATGTTTTATTATGATGGAAATGATTTGGGTAGTAGATATTCAAAGGAAAAAACTTCTTTTGCACTTTGGGCTCCAACTGCATATAAAGTCTATGTTTCTATTGAAAATAATGGTTTTTCAATAATAAAAGAAATGGATAGATATGACAAAGGTGTTTATAAAACTGAAGTTGAAGGTGATCTTAAACATGGATTGTATAATTATTTAGTGTTTGTTAATGGAGTAGTAAATGAAATTGTTGATCCATATGGATTGAGTAGTAATGCTAATGGTTTAAAATCTGCAATAATTGATATTGATGAAGCATTTAGTGAAAAAGATGAATATAAATTAGAAGAGTTAAAAAACAATGTTGATAGTATTATCTATGAAATAAATATACGAGATATGACTATTTCAAAAGAGTCTGGAAGTAGTACAAATGGTAAATTTTCTTCTCTTAGTGAATCAAATACTTCTTATAGAGGATATAAAACAGGTATAGACTATATTAGTGACTTAAATGTAACTCACGTACAGATAATGCCAGTATATGATTTTGTAAGTGTTGATGAAAAACATATTGATAGAAGTTATAATTGGGGATATGATCCAATGCAATATTTTACTTTAGAGGGTTCTTATAGTGATAATCCAGATGATCCATACGATAGGATTAAAACTTTTAAGCATCTAGTATGTGAATTTCATAAAAGAGGAATAAGAGTTAATTTAGATGTAGTATTTAATCATATTTATGATTTAAAGAGTTCTTCATTTCATAAGTGTGTTCCATATTATTATTTTAGATATGATGATAATGGTGGGATTTCAAATGGCTCTTTTTGTGGGAATGATTTAGATTCTACTAAAAAAATGTTTAGAAAGTTAATTGTCGACAATATTAAAATGTGGTCTACATTGTATAAAATTGATGGATTTAGATTTGATTTGATGGGTATTATTGATGTTGATACTATTAATGAGGTTTATGATGTCGCAAGTAGTATAAATCCTAGTGTAATGATTTATGGAGAGGGTTGGAATTTACCTACATTTTTAAATGATGATAAAAAAGCAAAAATAGAAAATAATTATTTAATGAAAAATGTTGGGCATTTTAATGATTATTTTAGAGACAGTATAAAAGGTAAAAGTTCTGATAATGAGGCATATGATAAAGGGTTTATAACTGGAAATTTCAATATGATGTATGAAATGTTATCATCTCTTGTTGGTAATAGTGTTAATACATACTATTTTAAAAGATTTATTGATCCTAATATGAGTATTAATTATGTTGAAGCACATGACAATATGACTTGTTGGGATAAGATGAAAGAATGTTGCAAAGAACATCCTAGAGAAATAAGAAAAAAACTTCATAAGTTATTAATTGGGTGTGTTATGGTTTCTCAAGGAGTACCCTTTATACATGCAGGTCAAGAATTTTGTAGAAGTAAACATTCAATGGGAAATACTTACAATATGAATGATAATTTTAATAAAATGGATTGGGTTAGAATGGTAAATTATTATGATGTTGTAGAGTACACAAAAAAACTTATTAAGATTAGAAAAGAGAATGATGAATTTAGACTTGTTTCAACAGATGAAATAGAAAAAAAAGTTAACTTTAATGTATTAGATAATGTTGTGATTGAATATATGATTGATAACATTAAGGTTATTATTAATCCTACTGAATATAAACGAAAATATGAAAGTTTTGATTATACTGTAATATTTGATGGGGAAAATATTTGCAACAATAAGAATAAATACATTGATGTTGATTCATATTCAATGGTTATTTGTAGAAAGGAAATTTAAATGAAAATTATTAAAATGTTACTTACACTCGTATTACTTGTTGGATGTAGTACTTCTAAAACAAGTTATGCTGAAAAAGAGAATGAAAAATTTAATGAGTTTTTAAAGAAAGAATTTGTCGAAAACATGGAATCAGATTATGTGTCACTTCACTATAATTTGAAAGATTATGAAGCATATGGAATAAAAAAACCAGAACCTGTTTTTAGCGAAGTTAGTTTTGAAGAGTATGATGAAATGGTTTTAGATGCAAAAGAGTCTTTAAAAGAATTAAACTCATTTAAACTAAATGATTTATCAAAAAAACAAGCTATTGATTACAGAATATATGAAAAGTATTTAAAAGATTATATTGAAATTAATTCATATCCGATGTTTGATAACTATTTTGATCCAAACAGAGGTATTACAAGTAACTTAATAACAATATTTAGTGAATTTGAATTTAGAAGTAAAGAAGATTTTGATGATTATTTAACATTACTTGCGAGTGTTCCATCATATATAGATAGCGCTTTAGAATTTACAAAGAAACAGGCAAGTGAAGGCTATTTTATGACTGATGATGCTGTAGGATATGTTGCAGAATCTATAGTGAGATTTACAAGTAAGGTTAATGATAATGAACTTATTGTTGATTTTAATAATGAAATTAAAAAATTCGATTTAGATGCAAATTTAAAAAATGAATATATTAAACGTAATGAAAGCCTAATTGTCAATGAAATTATTCCATCTTATTTAAAAGTACAAACTGAACTTGAAAGCTTAAAAGGTTCAAGAAAACATGAAGGTGGTATTTATAATTTTGAAAATGGTAAAGAATACTATAACGCTTTAATAAAGAGCAAATCTAGTAATTCTAAAGATTTAACTGAACAATTAAAACAGATTGAAAAAGGTATTATGGATGAGTTCAGCTATCTAGCAAATTTGGCTCAGACAAATCCTGAAGTATTTGATAGTGATTTTTCTAGTGTTAAATTTTCTGATGCAGAAAGTATAATAAAATTTAATATAGAAAATATGAGTAAACATTACCCTAAAGGACCAGATGTTAATTATGAAATATCATATTTAGATCCAACAGTTGCGAATGAAAGTACTTTGGCATATTACTTGACTCCAACAATCGACGATATTTCTAGAAATGTAATTAAAGTTAATCCAAATTCTGGGCAAGAAAATATTAAACTTTATACGACAGTTAGCCATGAAGGATTTCCAGGGCATCTTTATCAAATAACATATTTTTTAAATACAAATCCTAATCCAATTAGAAGTGTAGTTAGTCATATTGGATATACTGAAGGCTGGGCTATGTATACTGAAACAAGAGCTACATATGATTTGGATTTAACAGAAGGTGAAGCTTTTGTGTATAACTTGGATATTAAATTAAATTATTATTTAAGTGCTGCAGTTGATATTGGAGTAAATGGTCTAGGATGGACTCTTGATGATACAATTGAGTGGTTATCAAAGTATAAATTTGAGGATTTTGCAGAAGGGCTTTATGAACAAGCTTTAATGTTTCCAACAATGCTTGTGCCTTATGGAATGGGACTTTTACAAATGGATAATTTAAGAAGTTATGTAGAACATAAATTATCTGATAAGTTTGATGAAATTGAATTTAATAAGATTTTATTAGATAATGGCGATAGACCATTTGAACTTGTAAAAGAAGATATTGATGAATATATAAGTAGTAAAAAATAAAAGAGGTAAGCTATGAATTGGCAAGATTTTATATACACAGAAGCTAAAAAAGATTATTTTATCAAATTAAAAGATTTTGTTGATAGGGAGTATAAAACAAAACAAATATATCCTCCAAGTAATCTTGTGTTTGAGGCTTTTAAAAACTGTGAATATGATAAGGTTAAGGTTATAATTATTGGACAAGATCCTTATCATCAAAAAGGTCAAGCTCATGGCTTATCTTTTTCTGTGAATAAGGGTGTAAAAATTCCTAAAAGCCTAATAAATATATATAAAGAGTTATATGATGATTTAGGAATCAAAGAGGCAAAACATGGATATTTGATGAAATGGGAAAAACAAGGTGTGTTTTTATTGAATTCAATATTAACTGTAGAAGATAGTAAACCTTCTTCACATGCGAATGTTGGATGGGAAATATTTACTGATAATGCAATTAAATGTTTAGATAATAGAAAAGAACCATTAGTTTTTATATTGTGGGGTAATTTTGCAAAGAAAAAAGCTAACTTGATAAAAAACAAAAGACATTTAATTATCACAAGTGCACATCCTTCTCCCTTATCTGCATATAATGGTTTCTTTAATAGTAAACCATTTTCTAAATGTAACAATTTTTTGATTGAAAATGGAATTAGTCCAATAGATTGGGAGTTAGATGAATAGATTTAATAAAATAGAACAAGCTATTGAATGGGTTAGTTTAAAAAGAAGCACTTTTTTAGGAATAGAAAAGTTTAGAGAATTATTAAATAAAAATAATTTAAAGAACAATTTCAAGGTTATTCATATTTCAGGAACAAATGGAAAAGGAAGTACAACTAACTTTATTAAGGATATATTATATGAAGCAGGGTTTAAAGTAGGTACTCTAACATCTCCTCATTTAATAAAACATCAAGATAGAATTAGAATTAATGGCGAATATATTAGTGATGAAGATTTTTTGAAATATGTAAATGAAAATATACACATTTTTGAACAATATCAAATGAGTATGTTTGAGATAGATATTTTTATAATGCTTAAATATTTTAACGATAATAAGGTTGATTATGGGATCATTGAAGTTGGTATTGGTGGAAGATTAGACTGTACAAATATTTTTGATGATACCCTTTTATCAATTATTACAACTATTGGTTTTGACCATATGGATAAGCTTGGGAATACACTTGAAGAAATTGCATTTGAAAAATCTGGAATAATAAAAAATGATAGTAGTGTAGTAATAGGTTATTTAAATGAAAGTTGTAAAAAAGTAATTAAAGATGTCTGTATAAATAATAATTCAAAATTGTATTTTATTGATGAATACATTGATATAGATGATATTACTTTTAAGTTTGAAAATGAAATATATCAACTATATGATTTTGTTGATTATCAAAAGGGTAATGCCTGTATAGCTATAAAAGCATGTAAATTGTTAGATATTGATAATATTTTTATTAAAAATGCTATTAAAAAAAGTAAGTGGTTAGGCAGATTTGAAACATTAAGTAAAAAACCAAACATAATTATTGATGGTGCACATAATGTAGAAGGTGTAATGGCGCTCATTAATTCATATAAAAAGTTAAATAAGAAAATAGGAATTGTTTTTAGTGCTTTAAAAGATAAAGAAGTTGAAGAAATGATTAATCTATTAAAAAATAATAGTGAATTTTTAATTGCGTGTGAGTTTGATTTTTATAGAGTGAAAAATATTGATGAAATCAGTATTGATGTAATAAAAATTAAAGATTATAAAGAAGCCATTGATTATGGAATAAAAAAAATAGAGGACAATTTTTTGATTATATGTGGCTCTTTATATTTCATTAGTGAGGTTAGAAATTACATAAAAAATGAATTTTGTAGGTGAAAAACTTTTATTATAAAACTTTTATAAATCTTGATTGTTAAATAGATTTTTAGACTATATAATGTAGTTAAGAAGTTGACTATTTAATAATAGGAGGAAGTTATTATGAAAGATAACAAAATGGTTGCGATGATTCTTGCAGGGGGTAGAGGGTCACGCCTTTTTGAGCTTACAAAAAAGGTTGCAAAACCTGCAGTTTATTTTGGTGGTAAGTATAGAATTATAGATTTTCCATTATCAAATTGTGCTAATTCAGACATTGATATTGTTGGTGTTTTAACTCAGTATGAATCCGTTTTGTTAAATTCATATGTGGCAAGAGATCAAAGGTGGGGATTAGATGCGAAAGATAGTGGAGTTTTTGTATTACCTCCAAGAGAAACTGATGAAAGTGGTTTTGAAAAATATCGTGGTACTGCAGATGCAATAACACAAAACATAGATTTTTTAGATCAAATGGAAGCAGAATATGTATTAATTTTATCTGGGGACCATATTTATAAAATGGATTATTCTGCAATGCTTGAATATCATAAACAAAAAGAAGCTGATGCAACAATTGCAGTATTAGAAGTTAGTATGAAAGAAGCATCTAGATTTGGAATTATGAATACAGATAAAGATGATTTAATTATTGAATTTGAAGAAAAACCAAAAAATCCTAAAAGTAATCTTGCAAGTATGGGAATATACATATTTAATTACAAAGCATTAAGAAAATATTTGATTAATGATATGAAAAATGAAAATTCTTCTCATGATTTTGGAAATGATATTATTCCAACGTATATAAATGACAATAAAAAATTAGCTGCTTATCGTTTTAAAGGATACTGGAAAGATGTTGGAACAATAGATAGTCTTTGGGAAGGAAATATGGATATCCTTAAAGCAGATAGCGGACTAGATTTAAATGATCCAAAATGGAAAATATACACTGAGGATGTCAATTCAATTCCTCAATATATTGGAGAAGAAGCAAAAGTATCAAATTCGTATATTAACCAAGGAAGTATTATTGAGGGTAGTGTGGAACATTCTGTAATATTTAGTGATACCTTAATTGAAAAAGGAGCTAAGGTTATAGATAGTGTCATTATGCCTGGGGTGAAAATAAAGAGTAATGCAGTTATTAATAGGTGTATAGTAGCCTCTGATGTAGAAATTGGTGAAGGTGTAATTGTAGGAAACAGTAAAAGTGAACATATTGAGCTTGTTGCAAAAAGCATTTTGGAGGGATAGTTATGTTAGATGCATTAGGTATTGTTAATATTGAAGATAATGATGTAAAAGTGTATGGCTTGCAAGATTATAGACCTTTATCAGCTATAAGTATATTTGGTAGATATAGACTAATAGATTTTACACTTAGTAATTATACAAATTCTGAAATTTCAGAAATACATGTTTATTGCAAAGAGAAACCTAGAAGTTTAGTTGAACATTTAGGAACAGGATTACATTATAATATCAATTCTAAAAAGGGTAAGTTGAAAATTTTATTTGGTGAAGATTATTCTTCAAAACTATATAATACTGATATTGAAAATTTTATTAGAAATATGGTTTATATTGAAGAATGTGATAAGGAATATGTTGTTTTAGCACCTACATATATGGTATATCGTACAAATTTCAAAGATGTTTTAAATAGCCATATTGAAAGTGGAAATGATATTAGTGTTTTATATAAAAGTGTTGATAGTGCTAAAGATGAATTTATTGGATGTGATTGTTTAACATTTAATAAAGATAAAAGAATTATTGGTATTGAAAAAAACAGAGGAAGATATAAAAGCAGAATAATATCTCTTGAAGCGTATGTAATGAAAAGAGAGTTGTTTATTCAACTTGTTAAAGATGCTGCAAAGGTTAGCTCTTTATATTGGTTTAAAGATATACTTAATGATAGTTTAGATAAATATAAAGTTGGTGGATATTCTGTTAAAAATAATGTTTCATGTATTAATAATATTAAGGCTTATTATGACACAAATATGAAGTATTGTTCAAAAGCTGGTGTTGGTCTTTTAAGAAATGATTCTTGGCCAATTCATACAATGACAAATGATAGCGCACCAACTGTATATGGTGAAAATAGTAAAATAAAAAATTGCATTATTGCGAATGGTTGTAAAATTGATGGTACTGTTGAAAATTGTGTGGTTGGAAGAAATGTAACAATCAAAAAAGGTGCAGTTGTTAAGGATTGTGTACTTTTGCATAATGTAACTGTTAATGAGGATGTAACAATTGAAAGAATAATTGTGGATAAAGGTGCAATCATTTCAAATGTAAAAGAGTTAATATGTAAGGAAGAAATTCCAGCATATGTAAAAAGAAGAGATAGGATTTAATTATGAAAAGTGTATTGTTTGTAGCATCTGAAGGATTACCATTTATAAAAACTGGTGGTTTGGCTGATGTTATTGGAAGTTTACCTAAAATATTGGTTAATAGAGGATATGATGTTAGAGTTGTATTACCACTTTATCAAGGAATCATTGACAAACATTTTGAAAAACTAGAAAAATTTTCTACAGTTCAAATTAGAAGTGGATGGATAAATCAACCTGCATCATATTATTATAGTAATGTTGATGGTGTTAAATATTATTTTGTTGAACATCAAGGTTATTTTGAAAGAAGTTCACTTTATGGATATGCGGATGATGGTGAAAGATTTTCATTTTTCCAAAGAGCTGCATTAGACTTATTATATGTGATAGATTGGTTTCCTGAAATTATTCATACGCATGATTGGCATACGGGGATGATTCCTTTAATGTGTAAAGCGTGCTATCAAGATGAAAGGTATAATAATATAAAGCATATTTATACAATTCATAATTTAGCTTTTCAAGGTAATTTTCCATCTGAAATGTTAGAAAGCTGTTTGGGTATTGACTGGCATTATTACACAAATGGTGATGTGAGATTTCATAGTGGAATAAGTTTTATGAAGTCGGGAATAGTTTTTGCGAATAAGGTTACTACAGTCTCTTTAACTTATTCTAATGAAATTTTAACTGAAGAATATGGTGAAAACTTACAAGAAGTATTAAAACTTAGACAACATGATTTATGGGGTATTGTAAATGGTATAGATACTGATGATTGGAATCCAAGTACAGATAAGCTTCTAGCATGCAACTATGATATTAATAATTATGTCGAAGGAAAAAAACAAAATAAAATATCTTTGCAAAAAGAGTTAGGGTTAAATGTTGATGAAAATGTAATGCTTATTGGACTTGTGTCACGATTAACATGGCAAAAAGGTATTTATCAGATTTGTGAGCAATTTAAAAACATAATGGATTTAAATGTTCAGTTTGTTGTGCTTGGAAGTGGTGAAAAGCAGGCAGAAGATTCATTTAAGTGGTTAGAAGATAACTATAAAGGAAGGGCTGTGTTTTATTGTGGATACAATGAGGAGTTAGCTCATAGAATTTATGCTGGTTGTGATGTATTTTTAATGCCTTCACTTTATGAACCTTGTGGAATAGGGCAGTTAATTGCATTAAGGTATGGAAGTTTACCTCTTGTAAGAGAAACTGGAGGTTTAAAAGATACGGTTATTCCATATAACATATTTACTGGTGATGGGAATGGGTTTAGTTTTAATTCTAAAAATAGTAATGATATGTTTAATGTTTTAAAGTGGGCTAGTGAGCAATATTATTACAATAAACATGGTTTTAATGGGTTAATACAAAATGCATTGAACAGTGATGTTAGCTGGATGCATAGTGGGGATTTATACGAAAGGTTATACTATTCAATCTAAAAATATTAAAAGGTTTATAAAGTGTATTTTATAAATCTTTTTTTTGTTTGAATTTATTAAACATTAATTGTGATTATTTTAATTTGATTATAATTTTTGACGTGTTTTCATTTACTATAAAGGGGTTAGAGTGATATAATCATTGTGGTAAAAGGAGGCAATTATGGCTAAAAAAACTGTTACAGATTTAGAAGTTAGCGGTAAACGCGTTATTGTGCGTGTAGACTTTAACGTTCCTATTAAGGAAGGGAAAATTACAAATGACAATAGAATTCAAGCTGCACTTCCAACAATCAATTATTTGACAAAAAATGGTGCAAAAGTAATTCTATTATCTCATTTAGGTAAAATTGATCATAAAGATCCAGTTAAACTTGAAGAAGGTAAAAAGAAAAATAACATGGCTCCAGTTGCAGAAAGACTTGCTGAACTTGTTAGTAATAAAGTTACTTTTGTTGATGAAACAAGAGGGGCTAAATTAGAAGAAGCGGTTAAAAATCTTAATGATGGAGAAATTATTTTAGTTCAAAATACTCGTTATGAAAAAGGTGAAAGCAAAAATGATGAGGAACTAGGAAAGTATTGGGCAAGTTTAGGAGACTTATTTGTATCTGATGCATTTGGTTCAGTACACCGTGCACATGCATCAACTGTAGGTATTGCAACTCATTTGCCTAGTGCTTGTGGTTTCTTAGTTCAAAAAGAGTTAGAACATTTAGGTGCAGCAATCGACAATCCTAAACGTCCTTTAGTTGCGATTTTAGGTGGTGCAAAAGTTTCTGACAAGATTGCGGTTATTGAAAATTTATTAAAAATTGCTGATAAAGTAATAATTGGTGGAGGAATGGCGTACACATTCCTATATGCTAAAGGGTATAGTGTAGGAACTAGCTTACTTGAATTAGACAGAGTAGAATTAGCAAAAGAATTTTTAGAAAAAGGAAAAGATAAATTAGTTCTTCCAATTGATGATGTTGTTGCAAATGATTTTGCAAATCCAACAGAAATTAAAACAGTTAAATCATCTGAAATTCCTGAAGGATTTATGGGACTTGATATTGGTCAAGAAACAATTGAATTATTTAAGAAAGAACTTGAAGGTGCAAAAACTGTAGTATGGAATGGTCCAATGGGAGTTTTTGAAGATCCAAGATTTGCGAATGGTACAAAAGAAGTTTGCAAAATTCTTGCTAATTTAGATGATGCAATGACTGTTATTGGTGGTGGAGATTCTGCTGCTGCTGCAATTCAATTAGGATTTAAAGATAAATTTACACATATTTCTACTGGTGGAGGAGCATCATTAGAATATATGGAAGGTAAGGAATTACCTGGTATTGCAATTATTCAGGAGAAAGCTTAATGAGAAAACCTATTATTTTTGGAAACTGGAAGATGAACAAAACTCGTAAAGAAGCTGAAGAGTTTGTTGTTGGAATTGAAAAAGTATTAAATGGTAGCGAAAAAGCTGAATATGGTGTTGCTACTCCATTTACTTGCTTAGAAATTTCTGTTAATAATGCTAAAAATTTAAAAATAGCTGCAGAAAATTGCCATTTTGAAGAAAGTGGTGCATACACAGGTGAAGTTAGTGTACCAATGCTTAAAGATATTAATGTTTCTCATTGTGTTATTGGACATTCTGAAAGAAGAAGTATGTTTAATGATACAGATGAAAGTGTAAACAAAAAAGCAAAAAAATTAATTGATGCTGGTATTGTTCCAATTGTTTGTATTGGAGAAAGTGAATCTGAATATGATTCAGGTTTAACAGAAAAAGTTATTCGTACTCAATTAAATGGTAGTTTAGCTAGTTTAAATAAAGAAGAAGTTGCGAATATTGTTATTGCATATGAGCCAATTTGGGCTATTGGTACAGGAAAATCTGCTACTAAGGAAATTGCACAAAATTGCTGTCATATTGTACGTGATGAAATCAAAAATATGTTTGGAGAAGATGCTGCAAATAAAGTTAGAGTACAATATGGAGGTTCTGTAAAACCAGAAAATATTGCAGAATATATGGCTTGTGAAGATATTGATGGTGCATTAATTGGAGGAGCATCATTAAAAGTTGATTCATTTACAGCTATTATTGAAGCTACAAGATAACTACTTTCAGCTATAAGCTGTTTGTATATTAATGGTAATTTGAGGAGGAAAATAAAATGCCAATTATTATTGATGTTTATGCACGTGAAGTTATTGATTCTCGTGGTAATCCAACTGTAGAAGTAGAAGTTACAACTGAATCTGGTGCATTTGGTCGTGCATTAGTACCAAGTGGAGCTAGTACTGGTGAAAGAGAAGCATTAGAACTTAGAGATGGTGACAAAACACGTTTCTTAGGTAAAGGTGTTTTAAAAGCTGTTGAAAATGTAAATGAAGTTCTTGCAGAAGTTGTTATTGGAATGGATGTTACTGATCAAAGCGGAATTGACAAAGCTATGATTGCTGCAGATGGCACAAAAGACAAATCAAACTTAGGAGCTAATGCATTACTTGCAGTTTCTATGGCTTGTGCACGTGCTGCTGCTGATTATTATGGAATGCCACTTTATAAATATTTTGGTGGTTTCAATGCTAAAGTTTTACCAGTTCCAATGATGAACGTATTAAATGGTGGTAGTCATGCTGATTCAACTGTTGACTTCCAAGAATATATGATTATGCCTGTTGGCGCATCTAGTTTAAAAGAAGCATTACGTATGGGTGCTGAAATTTTCCATAACTTACGTAAGGTTTTAAAATCTAAAGGATATAATACAAATGTTGGTGATGAAGGTGGATTTGCACCAAGTTGCCGTGAAGGAAATGAAGAACCACTTGAATTAATAGTTGAAGGTATTAAAGCTGCTGGTTATGTTCCTGGAAAAGATGTTTGTATTGCGCTTGATGTTGCAGCAAGTGAATTCTACAATGTTGACACTAAACAATATGAATTAAAGAAATCATCTGGTGGAGTTAAAACTACTGATGAAATGATTGAAATGTATGCAGAATGGGTTGAAAAATATCCAATCGTTTCTATCGAAGATGGTCTTGGAGAAAGAGACTGGGATGGATGGAAAAAACTTACTGATCGTTTAGGAAGCAAAATCCAACTTGTTGGAGATGATTTATTCGTTACAAATCCTTCAATTTTAAAAGAAGGAATTGAAAAAGGAATTGCAAACTCTATCTTAATTAAAGTTAACCAAATTGGAACTTTAACAGAAACTTTAGATGCTATGCAAATGGCTGAAAGAGCTGGATATACTTGTGTTGTTTCTCATAGATCTGGTGAAACAGAAGATACAACAATTGCTGACATTGCTGTTGGATTAAATGCTGGTCAAATTAAAACAGGTTCAATGAGCCGTACAGACCGTATTGCAAAATATAATCAATTAATCAGAATTGAAGACGAATTAGGAACAGTTGCTGAATTCTTAGGCAAAAACGCTTTCTATAACGTTAACTAATTTTTAATAACTTCGGTATTTATACCGAAGTTATTTTTTTAAGTTTCAAAAAATACAAGCGCTTTCAAAAAAATATTGACAATAGTAAAAAGCGTTGTTAAAATGACATTAATTCCGTAATACGAAAAAGTATTCCGTAATACAGAAAACTATAGGAGGGAAAGTTATGAAGGTTTTCAAGAAATTACTAACAATTATTTGTACTGTATTTATGCTTGTTGCATGTTCAAGTGCAAATAAAACTGCTGAATCAACTGAAGGTACAAAAACTGAAGAATCAAAACTTAAAAATGTTATGTTCGTAGTTACTGGTTCATTAGGTGGTGGTACAAATAATGATGATGTTTATGCAGCAATATCAGATTACGTTAAGGGTGTAGGTGGAAATGTCGATACATTTGAATGTAATATGGATACTTCACTTTATGAAACTGCACTTATGCAAGCATCAGAAACAGGTGAATATGATTTAATTGTTACAGGATTTGGAACAATGATTGAACCTTTAAGCAAAACAGCTGAAAAATTTCCAAATCAAAAATATTTAATTTTCGATACTGAAATGAAATACGAAGATGGTAAAAATCAAAATGTAGTATCAGTTCAAGTATTACAAAACCAAGGTGGATTTTTAGCAGGTGTATTAGCTGCAAAAACAACATTAAGTGGCGCAAAATTATCAAATGAAGACAAAAAAGTTGGATTTGTAGGTGCTATGGAATCTACAGCTATATTAGATTTCTTAATGGGTTATATTGAAGGAGTAAATTATGTAGATTCATCAATTGAAGTATTATACTCATTTGTTGGAAATCATACTGACACAGCACTAGCAAAAGAATTAGGTTTATCACAATATCAACAAGGTGCAGATGTAATATTTGCGGTTGGTGGAAATGGTATGGGTGTTGCTGAAGCTGCACTTGATGCTGATAAATATGTAATTGGTGTAGATTTTGACTATGCTGCAAGATTAGAAAAAACAAGTCCAGAAACTGCTAGCCATGTAATTACATCTGTTATTAAAGATTACCGTGGAATGGTTTATCCAATTTTAGAAAGCATTGGAAATGGAAGTGTTGAATGGGGTAAACATTCTTACATATCATTTAAAGATGGTGGAGTATATTTAATTGAAAACAGCTATACTACAGATATTATTTCTGAAGAAATATTAAAGGAATATAAAGAAATTTCTGAAAAATTAGCTAATGGAGAAATCGAAGTTCCAACAGCATTTAATGCATCAACAAGTGAAATAGATGCAGCAAAAGAAAAAGCAAAAGCACATTAATTAGAATTTTAGGGGTGAGGTTATAATGAGTAATTTTGAAATTGATAAAATTCAAATAGGTGAAGATTTACTTGTAATGAAAAATATTACTAAGATTTATAGCAATGGATTTGTTGCGAATAAAAATGTAAATTTTAGTATTAAAAAAGGTGAAATTCATGGTTTGGTTGGAGAAAATGGTGCAGGTAAAACTACATTAATGAAAGTTTTATTTGGTCAAGAAAATTTAGATGATGGAGAAATACTTTATTGTAACCAACCCCTTCAAATTAAAAATCCATTGGTAGCACTTGAAAAAGGAATTGGAATGGTTCATCAACATTTTATGCTTGTTGAATCATTGAGTGTTGCAGAAAATATGGTTTTAGGCAAAGAACCTAAAAAAGGGATTTTATACGATAAAAAAGAAGCAATAAAAATGACCGAAGAGGTTTCAAAACTTTATAATCTTAAGGTTGATCCAAATGTTTTGGTGAGAGATTTATCTATTGGGTATAAACAAAGAGTTGAAATATTAAAAATGCTTCTTCATGGTGCAAAAGTATTACTACTTGATGAGCCAACTGCAGTTTTAACACCTCAAGAAACAGAAGAGCTTTTTAAACAGTTAAAAGAATTAAAAAACAAAGGATTTTCAATAGTATTTATATCGCATAAATTAAATGAAGTTAAAGAAATTTGCGATAGAATAACTGTTTTAAGATCAGGAGAATCTAAAATCACAACTGATGTTAAAGATTTAAGTGAAGATGATATTTCTAAGTTGATTGTCGGAAAAGATGTGGAATTAAACATTGTTAAAAATGATAAAAAAATAAATGATGTTGTGTTGTCTGTTCGAAATTTAAGTTATAAAAATAAATTTGGATTATATGATTTTCATAATTTAAATTTTGATGTTTGTGGTGGAGAGATACTTGGTGTTGCAGGGGTTGAAGGTAATGGTCAATCAGAACTTGCCAATGTAATCGCAGGTATTTTAAAACAAAGTGGTGGCGATATAAAAATAAATGGAGAATCATCAATAAATTTTGATATACGTACATTAAGAGAAAAAGGTGTATCAATAGTTCATGAAGATAGAATGATTTATGGTGCTTGTAAAACAATGAGCATTGAACAAAATATAGTTTCAGATAGATATTATAAACAAGAATATTGTGATAAGGGACTAATAGATTGGAAAAAAGTTAGAAAAGATAGTGAAAATTTGATAAAAGAATATTCTGTTAAATGTGATGGAGCAAGTGCAGATATTAAAACATTATCTGGAGGAAATATTCAAAAAGTTGTTGCAGCAAGAGAGTTTAGCAATAACCCTAAACTTTTAATTGCTTCACATCCAACAAGAGGTATAGATATCGGGGCAGCAGATTTAATAAGACGAAAAATGCTTAATTTGCGTGATAATGGTACAGCAACACTTCTATTTTCTGCAGATTTAACTGAATTAATTAGTTTGAGTGATAGCATTATTGTTATGTATGAAGGTAATATTGTTGCATATTTTGAAAGTACAACAAATTTAACAGAAACAATGCTTGGAGAATATATGTTAGGAATTAAAAAACAAAGTGATGAAGAAATTGGGGGTGTATTACATTGTTAAAATCTAGTAAAATTGAAAAACAATTTAGTATTTTAAGAACAGTATTTTCAATATCTTTAGCACTTATTATTGCATTTATATTGATTTATACAGTAAGTGATAATCCATTTAAGGATTTTAGTACATTGCTTTTTGGTCCACTTAAAAATACAAGTAGGATTATTACAGTAATTTCAAAAACAATTCCTCTTTTATTTACAGGAGTTGCAGTTTCGCTTATATATTCTGCTGGGCAAATTAATATAGCAGCTGAAGGTGCGTTTTTCTCAGGGTGTATTGCAGCAACATGTGTTGCGATTATTCCAAATATACCTCCAATAATTCATATACCCCTTTGTTTACTTGCAGGTTTTATTGTTGGAAGTATTGTTATGGGTATTCCAGGAATAATGCATGTAAAATATGATGTTGTAACGATTGTGTCATCTTTAATGATTAACTATGTTGCTTTATATGGTGGATTATATATAATTCTTAATCCACTAAGAGATGGTAAAGCAGGTTTTGAGGCATCTTTACCATTTAGTTTAAATGCAATTTTACCAAAATTGTTTAATGAAGAAAGAATTCATTTAGGACTTATTATAGGTATATTGGTTGTAATTATTGGAGTAGTATTACTTTTCAAAACTCCTTTTGGATATGAAATAAGAACTGTTGGACAAAATGCAAAGTTTGCGAAATTATCAGGTATAAAAACAGATAAAGTAATAATTTTAACTTCTCTTTTAGCTGGTGGAATTGCTGGTATTGGAGGTAGTGTTGAAATATTAGGAAACTATAATAGATTCGTTTATCCAGGTTTTACAAATCATGGATGGGATGGAATAATGATTGCAGTTTTTTGTAGAAATAATCCTAAAAGTGTTCCTTTTGCAGCATTATTTCTTGCATATATAAAAACAGCTGCAGATTCTTTAAATTTGACTTCAAGTATTCCTATTGAAATTGTAAGTATTATTCAAGCAGTAATAATAATATTTATCGCTGCAGAAAGGCTTCTTGCAGGATTAGAACATAAAAAAATTGTTGAAGCATCAAAAAACAATTTAAAATTAGAGGAGGTAAAATAATATGTTAGATTATATTTTAACTTATGACTTCTTCTTTGCGATTATTAGAATGAGTACACCACTTATATTTGTTGCGATGGCAGCAATTATCGGTGCAAAAGCAAATGTATTGTGTATTGCATATGAATCAGTAATGTTATTTTCTGCACTTGGTGGGGTAATCGGAAGTGCTCTTACTCAAAATTTATTTGTAGGAATGTTTACAGGTATATTTTGTGGTTTAATTATTTCTTCAATATTTGCATATTTTGTTTTATATTTGAATACAAAACCATTACTTGCAGGTTTAGCCTTAAATACTTTGGGTACTGGTGGAACAGTTTACATTATTTATTTAATTACTGGAATGAAACTTGATACATCATCACTAAATAGTTTACGTTTTCCAAATGTAGAACTATTTATAATAAAAGATATTCCTTTTATTGGAAAATTGTTATCTGGACATAATATATTATCGTATCTTGCGTTTTTGTCAGTATTATTTGCTTGGTTTTTGATTTATAAAACTACTCTTGGCTTGAGAATTAGAGCAGTGGGTGAAAATCCAGATTCTGCAATGGCTGTTGGAATAAATGTTAATAAAACAAAATTTATCGCAATACTTATTAGTGGTGTTATTGCTGCATTTGGAGGGTTATTTATGTCTATGGCATATCTTCCATATTTTACAGTGAATATGACTGCTGGAAGAGGATTTATCGGTATTGCAGCACAAAATTTAGGTTTAGGTAATCCAATTTGGACTACTGTTTATACAATCATCTTTGGTATTTCCATGGCTTTAGGAAATACTGCACAATCATTTAGATTGCCTTCTCAATTTGCATCTATGATGCCTTATTTAATTACTTTAATTGGTTTATTGGTTATTGGGATGAGTAATAAATACAAAGAAAAAAGAATTAAGAAGGAGAATTAAAAATGAAAGTTAATGCAGATAATCCAAAATTTGATGGAAAAGTCCCACATCTATTGCTTAAAAAAGGTGATATTTCTGATATAGTTCTTTTACCTGGGGATCCTGGTAGAGTTGAAAAATTTAGAAATCTATTAGAAGATTTTGAAGTTCTTGCGTGTAATAGAGAATACAAAGTAGCAAAGGGAAAATACAAAGGTGTTGAAATCACAATTTGTTCAACTGGTATTGGAGCTCCTTCAACCGAGATTGCAGTTGTTGAACTTATTGAACTTGGTGCAAAGGCTTTAATCAGAATTGGTGGAAGTGGAGTGTTAAAAGAAGAAATAAACTGTGGTGAAATGATAATTACTACAGGTTCTATGAGAGAAGGTGGTGCCAGCAAATTTTATGCACCTGAGACATATCCAGCAATAGCTTCATTTGAAATCGTTGAAAGTTTAATAAATGCATGTAAAAATAATAATGTAGGTTATCATAAGGGTATAAGTGCTTCAGTTGGTTCATTTTTTGCAGGTCAAGGAAGAAATGCGATTAATAAAAAGTTTTATGATGATAATTTAATTGAAAAATATAGAAATTTAAATATAATAAACATGGAAATGGAATCTGAAACAATTTTGACATTGAGTAGTTTATTTGATGTTTATTCTGGATGTATTTGTGCAGTACATGCGAATAGAATTACTAACGAATGGTTGTATGATTTTGAACAAGCACAACTTAACATGTGTAAAATTGTTTTAGATGCATGTGTTGAATTTAATAATAAGTATTTAGGTGGGTGATGGTGATTGCAGTTAATTGATAGAGCACTTTCAATTCTAACAATTTTAAGTAATGAAGCTGAAGGTTTATCTTTAAGTGAGATAGCGGTTAAAGCAGATATTTCAAACAGTGCTGCACATAGAATTTTAACTAGTTTAAAAGATAACAGTTTTGTAATTCAAGCTGTAGATACTAAAAAATATAGATTAGGCTATAAGCTTTTAACTCTTACAAGGAATGTTTCAAAAGTTAATAATTTTACTGTTGCTTCTGATCCATTTATGAGAGAACTTTCTAAGATTATAAATAAAACTGTTACATTGTGTGTTTTGGAAAGTGATAATGTAATTTGTATACATTTTATTAATACACTTGAAACTTCTATGTTTTGGGTTAGAACAGGTGTTGCAATGCCACCGCATGCAACCTCTGCTGGTAAATGTATACTTGCGTATACTCCTTTTGAAAGGGTTAAAGAAATATATCAAAGAAATAGTGAAAAACTTACAGAGCATACAGTCACAAATTTTGATGAATTTGTTGAAGAGTTAAAATTAGTTAAAATAAATGGGTTTGCAAAAAGTGATGAAGAACTGCAAGTTGGTGTTCAAGGTGTTGCTTGTCCAATATTTGATTGTAATGATAATGTTGTAGGCTCTATTTCGTTCACTGCACTTAAAAAAGAAAATTTTCTAACAGAGGAAAATATTAATTTATTAAAAGAGTATGCAAAAAAAATAAGCAATGAAATTTCAGGTAATAAAACAAATTAAAAAGATGAAACTTTAAAAAAGTTTCATCTTTTAGTTTTTTACAGGCAATTTCCAAATATCGTGGTTATATTCTGCAATAGTTCTATCGCTACTGAAGTATCCAGCTTTAGCAATATTAACTAATGCCATTCTTTTCCATCTTTCTCTATCTTCATAAACTTTAAGTGCATATTCTTTTGTGTTTATGTAATCTTGTAAGTCTAACAAAGTCATAAACCAGTCTTTATTGATTAATTCATTTCTTAAGTCATTAAGTAAATTTATATCTCCATATTTACTTACATCATCACTAACAATAAAGTCTACTAGTTTTTTGATTTCATCTTTTTCATAGTAATGTCTAGAAATATAATCATGTTTGTTGTAGTGTTCAATTATTTCATCACTTGATTGACCAAATATGAATATATTATCATCTCCAACAAGTTGATGTATTTCTACATTTGCACCATCTTCTGTACCAAGTGTTACAGCACCATTTAACATGAACTTCATATTTCCTGTACCACTTGCTTCTTTTGAAGCTAGTGAAATTTGTTCTGAAATATCGCATGCAGGTATTAATTTTTCTGCATATGTAACATTATAATTTGTTACCATTACTAATTTTAAATGTTTTGAAACAATTGGATCATTTTTAATTAAATCTTGTAAACACAATAATAGGTGAATTATATTTTTTGCCATAGTATATGCTGGTGCAGCTTTTGCGCCAAATATACATGTTATTGGTCTTTGAGGGATGTTACCAGATTTAATATCTAAATATTTGTGTATTACATATAATGCATTCATTTGTTGTCTTTTATATTCATGTAGTCTTTTTATTTGAATTAAGAAAACAGAATTAGGATCAATATCAATATTTTCATGTTCTTTGATATAGTTGGCTAATTTAACTTTATTGTTAAGTTTTATTTGCTCAATTGCGTTTAATGCACCTTCATCATTATAGAAATACAATAGTTTTTCTAGATCAAATGCATTTTTCTTCCAAGAATCTCCAATCATGCTATCTAGCCAATCACTTAATTCATAATTTGCGTGCATCAACCATCTTCTAAATGTTATTCCGTTTGTTTTATTGTTAAATTTTTCAGGATATATTTCATAGAAAGGTTTTAATTCTTCATTTTTTAATATTTCTGTATGAAGAGCTGCAACTCCATTTATTGAATGAGAGAAATGCATATCTATTCTAGCCATATGTACTCTTTTATTTTCATCAATAATTGCTAGTTCTTTATTTGGATATTTTACATTTACAATAGCATCTAGAGCTTCAATAATTGGCATTAATTGTGGAACAACTTCATTTAGGTATTCATATGGCCATTTTTCAAGTGCTTCTGAAAGAATAGTGTGATTTGTATATGCACAAGTATTAGTTACAATTCTTATTGCTTCTTTCATTTCTATTCCTTCAAGAGAAAGTAATCTTATTAGCTCAGGTATTACCATTGTTGGGTGTGTATCATTTATTTGTATTGCAACATGTTTATCTAAATTTCTTAAATCATGTCCTTTTTCTTTTTCTTCTTTAATGATTAACTGTGCACCACTAGATACCATAAAATACTGTTGATATATTCTTAAAAGTTGACCTTCTTTTGTAGAATCATCAGGGTATAAAAATAGTGTTAATCCTTTTTTTATGTCAGTTTGATTAAAGCTAATTCCTTTTTTTACTAATTTTTCATCAACACTTTCAATGTCAAATAAATGTAATTTATTTACATTGTTGTTATAACCAATAACATCAATATCATATAGTTTTGATGTAACACTTAAGTTTTTAAAATCAACTTTAAATGATGTTTCAGTTTTGTTTAACCAAGAATCAGATGAAATCCAGTCATTTTTTTCTTCAGTTTGTTTGTTATTTTTAAATGTTTGCTTGAATAATCCAAAGTGATAATTTAAACCAATACCATCACCATTTAATCCAAGTGTTGCGATTGAATCTAAAAAACAAGCTGCAAGTCTTCCAAGTCCACCATTTCCTAGTGATGGCTCATTTTCAATTTCTTCAATTTCAACAATATTTTTATTGTTTTTTTCTAAAATTTCTTTTAATTCTTTGTATATACCAAGATTAATTAAGTTATTTGAAAGTAATTTTCCAATTAGGAATTCAGCAGAAATATAGTATAGTTTTTTTTCATCTTTTGAATTTGTAGGTTTTTTATTAGACAATTCTTTGCATAATTTCAAAGTTGCAATATAAAGTTCTTCATTAGAAGCATCTTTAATTTTTTTATCAAGAATTTTCTTTAATTGATTTTCTAAATTCATAAGTTTTTCTCCCTTACAAGTCAATATGTTAACATAGGAAAACGTTTTCCACAAGTGCATAAAAAAAGATTTAGAAAATAACTTTATCATAAGTTATTTTTAAAATCTCATATCCTAAAAGTACTTGAGTTCCTTCATTTAAATTCATTAATTTTTTCATTTCTAATACAGCAGTTTGAGCTATTGCATAAAAATTTTGTTTACAAGTCAATATACTTTCTCCAGCATACCCTAAAAGAGTAATACCATCATATCCACAAACTGTTTTATCAACTTTTAGAAATTGTAGAGCATGTTTAGCACCAATTGCCATTAAATCACTTGCACAAACTATTGCATCATGTTCTGATTGATTGTTTAAAGTCTCTTCATAAGCTTTTTTTTCAGAGAAGTCACAAAATTTTATTGTTAAATTTAAATTGAAATCTTTTTGGAGTTTTTTTATTCCTTCTAATCTTTGATCTGTAACATAACCATTTAATTTACCTGCAAGATATAAAATGTTTTTTATGTTGTTGTTTTCAATAATTCTTCTTGCGACTTCATATTGACCATTAAAATGATCTACGGAAACAGAGGTTGTTTTTTTGTTGAATATTGGAGCATCCACAACAACACTATAAAATATTTCTCTTTTAATAATTTCATGAATTATTTTATCTTCTTTGTTTAAACCAAAAACTAATAATCCAATAATTCCTTGTGATTTTAAATATTGAATTAATTCATCCGCATCCATATTGTTTACAGTGTGATTGAATACGGTAATTATATTAAGTCCTACTTCATTGGCAATTGAAAATGCCCCTTGTAGATATTGCATATTAATTTCATCAATTGCTTGTCTTTGATCGTTAATATAAATATAAACTGCAACTCTATTACTAGATTTGCTAGAAAGAGCACTTGCTATTGTGTTTGGAATGTAGTTTAATTCTCTTACAGCATCTAAAACTTTTTGTTTTGTTTCTTTTGAAACATTAGAATAGTTATTTAATACTTTGCTGACGGTACCAATGGTTACACCAGCTTTTTTTGCGACATCATTAATTGTAGTTACCATATACGTACCCCCATTTTGTAATTATACAATAAAAATAGGAGATTTTATGAAAAATTGGTATAAAGATGTAGTTGGTTATCAAATTTATCCCTCAACTTTTAAAGACGGTAATAATGATGGTTTTGGAGATATTGTCGGAATAATTGACAAATTAGATTATCTAAAAGAGTTGGGAATTGGCTTGATTTGGATAGGTCCAATTTATAAATCACCAAAAGTAGATAATGGATATGATATAAGTAACTTTTATGAGATAGATGAAAAATATGGAACATTAGAAGATGTTAAATTGTTGCTTAAAGAATGTAAAAAAAGAGAAATTAAAGTTATTTTTGATTTAGTTTTAAATCATACATCTGATAAACATGAATGGTTTATTGATGCATGTGAAAATGTAAATAGTAAATATAAAGACTATTATATTTTTAAAGAGCCAAAAGTTATAGATGGAATAAAATATCCGCCAAATAACTGGAAAGGTTTTTTTGAAGAAAGTGTTTGGGAATATGTTGAAAAAATTGATAAATATTATTTTCATATATTTTCTAAAAAGATGCCTGATTTAAACTGGGATAATAAAGATTTAAGAGAAGAGATGTATGCAGTCGCAAGATTTTGGCTTGATCTTGGAGTTGATGGATTTAGAATGGATGCGATTGCACATTTGGCTAAAGATACAAGTTTTAAAGATGCTTATCCACTAGATGAAAAGTTGGTTTTGGATACGAGTAAGTTTTCAAATAGAGATGAACTTTTTGATTATTTAAAGGAATTTAAAGAAGAAGTATTATCTAAATACAACTGTATGAGTATTGGTGAAGTTGGTGGATGTGCAAGTGTTGAAGATGCACTTAAATATGTTGATTACAACAACGGATATTTTAATATGGTATTTAATTTTGATACTTGTTGGGAAAATGGTGCATATGGCTCAATTGATAAAGCTGATTCTGAAATTAAGACAAATGTAAAAAATTTAAAATTGTTATTTAAGAAATGGTATGATGGAATTTTTAATAAAGCGTGGATGCCAATATATTGGTTAAATCATGATCATCCAAGAGTTATATCTCAATATGGAAATATAAACTATAGAAATGAGTCAGGTAAAATGCTTGGTTTAACATTGTTGTTTTTATATGGGACACCATTTATATATCAAGGTGAGGAGATAGGCATGTCAAATGTTAATTATAGTGATTTTGATATGTTTAATGATGTTCATGCGAAAAATTTTATTGAAGAGTATAAAAGTAAATACGATAAAGAAGTAATACTTAGATTCTTGAATAGAACATCTAGAGATAATGCAAGAACGATGATGCAGTGGAACGACAGTGAAAATGGTGGTTTTACAAACTCTGAAAGTGTTTTTAAAGTTAATGATAATTATAAAATTGTTAATGTTGAAAATGAATTAAAAGACGATGATTCAATTTTAAATTTTTATAAAAAAATGATATTTTTAAGAAATACTAAATATAAAAATGAAGCTACATTAGGTAAATTAGAATTTATTGATTTAGACAATGAGGATGTTTTTGCATATACAAAAACTTTTGATAAAAAAATTATGGTAATTGCAAATTTTAGAGATTATATTGTTGAGTTTGATAACTATATACAAGAAAATGATATTATTTTACATAATTATAAAGACATAAATATAAAAAATAAAAAAATTTTATTAAGACCATATGAGTGTTTTTTCCTTGAAATAAAAGGGTTTTAAACACTTTTTAATTTTTAATAAGTGCAAACGCTTACTTTTTTGCTTTACAAAATTATTTATTAGTGTTATTTTAGTATAGAAAGGAAAACGTTTTCCAAGAAAACGGAGGTAAGAATTAATGAAAAAACTACTATCAACTTTGATTGCGTCATTAATGCTACTAAGTGTTAGTGCATGTAGTCCATCTTCAAATAATTCAACTACTACAGAAACAAAAACTGGAGATACAGTATCTTTAACTGTTTGGGGTTCACAAGAAGAACAAGCAGTTTTACAAGGAATGGTAGATGAATTTATTCAAGCACACCCAGAAACAAAATGGGATATTAAATTAGGTGTTGTAAGTGAAGCAGATGCTAAAACAAGATATTTAGAAGATCCAGCTGCTGCGGCTGATGTATTTGCATTTGCGAATGACCAAATCAACGATTTAGTTGGTGCAGGTGCATTATATAAAGTTACAAGAAACGCTGAAGAAATTAAATCACGCAATTCAGAAGGTTCTATTGAAGGAGCATCTTATGATGGACAACTATATGGATATCCTATGACTGCTGATAATGGATATTTCTTATATTATGATTCAAGTGTATTTACTGAAGAAGATGTTAAATCATTAGATGCAATGCTAGCAAAAGCTGCTGCAGCTAATAAAAAAGTATTTATGGATGTATCAAATGGTTGGTATATTGCTTCATTCTTCTTAGGTAATGGTGGAACATTAACAATTGAAGATGGAGTACAAGTTACAAACTTCAATAATGAAAAAGGTTTAGAAACAGCAGAAGCAATAAAAGCATTTACAGCTGATCCAGCATTCTTAACTGGTGATGATTCAATTTTAGTTGCAGGTATGGGTGATACTATTGCAGCTGGTGTATCTGGAACTTGGAATGCTGCAGCTATTAAAGAAGCGTTAGGTGATAACTATGCGGCTACTAAACTTCCTGAATTTACTACTAAGAGTGGTTTAGTACAAATGGGTTCATTTGTAGGTTATAAAGTTTTAGGTGTTAACTCACAAACTAAATATCCTGAACAAGCAATGGATTTAGCTGATTTCTTAACTAATGAAGACAATCAAAAGAAGAGATTTGAAGCTAGACAATTACTTCCTTCAAATATTAATGCAGCAAGTATGCCTGAAGTAAGTGAAGATGTTGCGATTGCAGCTTTACAAGCACAAAATCCATTTGGAACATCTCAAAAGAATGTATTAGGTACATATTGGGCACCAGCAGAAGCATTTGGGGCTACAATGGAAGCTAAGGATTATTCAACTGATCTTAAAACATTATTAGATACAATGGTTGAACAAATTTCTACAAAACCAAGTTCTAACTAATTAGGTTGAGGCTTTAGGGTAAAACTTATGTTTTACCCTTTATTTTTATAGGAGGTAATTTATGGAAGTGAAAAGTACCTTTAATAAAATATTTAGTTTGTTTGTATATGAAATAAAAAACTTTTTTATAAATTTTATAAAAGGGGATTTAATTACAAAAACTTCGTATTTTGTTATGGGATTTGGTTCTTTAGCTAGAAAACAATATGTTAAAGGATTATTTTTCTTATTAATACAAGTTTTATACATAATTTTTATGGTTAGTTCTGGTGGGTACTATTTAAGTATGTTAAAAACACTGGGAATTAATACTCAAGGTGAAGTTTGGGATGAGAAAGCTCAGATTTTCCGTGTACAACAAGGTGATAACTCAATGTTGTTGCTTCTTTTTGGTGTTAGTGCAATTTTAGTCACAATAGTTTTAATTGGATTTTATTTTTGGCAAGTAAAAATTGCGATTAGGAATGAAAGACTTATTAAAGAGGGTAAAAAACTTCCTACTTTTAAACAAGATTATAGAGATATGTTTGACAAAAACTTCCACATAACAATTTTGCTTGTGCCAGTAGTTTTAACAGTCCTATTTACTGTTGTGCCATTAATTTTTATGATTTTAATTGCATTTACAAACTTTGATAAAAATCATCAACCTCCAGGGAATTTATTTACATGGGTTGGTTTAAGTAACTTCCAAAATATTTTTGGTGGAAATGCACTTTGGTCATCTACATTTGCCAGATTATTTGTATGGACAATTATTTGGGCAGTATTTGCAACATTCTTAAACTATTTTTTAGGAATGCTTTTAGCAATTATTATTAATAAAAAAGGTATTAAATTAAAGAAAATGTGGAGAACAATATTTGTAACTACAATTGCAGTTCCACAATTTGTAAGTTTAATGCTTATGGCAAAATTATTGCATGATCAAGGAGCATTAAATGTTTTATTGAAAAATTTAGGATTAGTTTCTGATTTTATTCCGTTTTTAAGTGATCCGTTTTTAGCTAAAGTTACAATAATTATTGTTAATTTATGGGTTGGTATACCATATACAATGCTTATTACAAGTGGAGTACTATTAAATATTCCTGAAGATATATATGAGGCAAGTAAATTAGATGGAGCAAGTCCAAGACAACAGTTTTTCTATATAACATTGCCATATATGTTACATGTAACTACTCCATATTTGATTACTCAATTTGTTGGAAATATAAACAATTTTAATGTTATTTATTTGTTGACTGGAGGAGGACCATTATCATTAAATCTTTATCAAGCTGGTGAAACAGATTTACTTGTTACATGGCTTTATAAACTGACTGTTAATGAACAAAACTATTCTTTAGCAAGTACAATTGGAATCATAATATTTATTGTTGTAAGTGTAGTTTCACTTATTGTTTACAATAATACAAGTGCAGTTAAACAGGAGGATGATTTCTCATGAAAAATAAAGAAAGAATGTCTAATTTATTAATATACACTATTCTATCTGTTTTAAGTGTTATTTGGATTTTCCCTATTGCTTGGCTAGTAATGCAATCATTTAGAAAAGAGGGAGGAGCATTTACTTCTTATATTATTCCAAAACAATGGACTTTAGATAACTATATAAAGCTTTTTACAGATACTAGGTTATTTAATTTTCCAAGATGGTTTATGAATACTCTTTTTGTTGCGGTGTGTACATGTATAATAACTACAATAATAGTTTTACTTACAAGTTATGCATTTTCAAGATTAAGATTTAAAATGAGAAAACCATTAATGAATATAATACTTGTTTTAGGTATGTTTCCTGGATTTATGGCAATGATTGCAATATATCATATTTTGAAAGCTTTTGGACTTGTTCAAAGTTTGACTTCATTAATACTAGTTTATTCAGGTGGAGCAGCAATGGGATATTATATTGCAAAAGGATTTTTCGATACAATCCCTAAGGCAATAGATGAAGCTGCATTAATCGATGGTGCAACAAAAAATCAAGTGTTTTGGAAAATAACATTACCTATGTCAAAACCAATAATTGTTTATACAGTTTTAACATCTTTTATTGCACCATGGTTAGATTTTATATTTGTTTCTGTAATTATGAAGGATAATTATTCAAGTTATACTGTGGCACTTGGATTATTCCAAATGATTAGTAGAGAGAATATCACTCAATATTTTACTCAATTTTGTGCCGGAGCAGTTATTATAGCAATACCAATTACAATATTGTTTATCACAATGCAAAAATATTATGTTGGAGGAGTTACTGCTGGTGGAGCAAAAGGATGATAAAAAAACTTTTTGTTGTACTTGTTTGTTGTATTATGCTTACATCATGTAATGTAAAAAGTATTAAAAGTGATGTTTATTATGAAATATTTGTAGCATCATTTAATGATAGTAATAATGATGGTGTAGGTGATTTAAACGGTGTAACTGCTAAGCTAGATTATTTATCAGGCTTAGGTGTTGGTGGGATATGGTTAATGCCTATTAACCCAAGTGAAACATATCATAAGTATGATGTGGATAATTACTATGAAATTGATACATCATATGGGAATATAGAAGATTTTAAAAATTTAATTTCTAAAGCTAAATCAAAAAATATTGATGTAATTATCGATTTGGTTTTAAATCATACTTCTGATACACATCCATGGTTTATTGAAGCTAAAAATGCTTTTTTAAATGGTGAGTGTGAATCTAATCCAAAGTGTAAATTTTATAACTTTTCAAATGAAAAAAAATCTGGTTATGCAAGTATTAAAGATGGATATTATTATGAGGCAAGATTTTGGGATGGAATGCCTGATTTGAATTTAGATAATTTAACTGTTAGGGAAGAAATAAAAAAAATAGTTGAATATTGGCTTGATTTGGGAGTTAAGGGTTTTAGATTAGATGCAGTTTTATATTATTATTCTAATAATGTAGAAAAAAATAATGAATTTGTTAGTTGGTTAAATAAAATAATTAAAGATAAAAAAGAAGATTCATTTGTGGTTGGAGAAGTTTATTCAAGTGAAGGGGTAATTAAATCACATTATGATAGTGGCATAGATTCCTTGTTTGATTTTACTGCAAGTGGAAATGATGGATTGATTGTAAAATCCATTAATAACAAAAATGGCAGAGATTTAGCTAAAAGAATGGTTGATAATTATAATGCATTTAATAAACCAAGCATATTTTTATCTAATCATGATCAAGGAAGAAGTGCAGGTTATTTAAATAGTTTAGAAAAACAGAAATTGGCTAGCAGTATATATATTTTATCTTCAGGAATTCCTTTTATATACTATGGGGAAGAAATAGGGTTAAAAGGTAGTGGAAAAGATGAAAATAAACGCTTGTCTATGCTTTGGGGCGAAGGAAATGATACTAAAAATCCACTTAATAGTGATTACAAAAGCCAAATTGATACATCAGTAAAAATTCAGATGTCAGATAAAAATTCATTATTAAATCATTATAAAAAAATAATAAAATTTAGAAATACTTATGTAAATAATTTTAGTGAAGTAAATTTTATAGATATAGATAGTAGAGTTTTTTCAATTAAATATGATGATGTCATTGTTTTGATTAATTTGAGTGATGAAGATATTGTTGTTGAAAATAGTTATAAGATTTTAGATAAATTATATAAAAGTCGTATTGAAAATAATAAATTGATAATCGATAAATACGATGTAGTTATATTAGAAAGTAAAGGTTAATTATGGGAGATAGAAAATCGGGTATTTTGTTGCCAGTTTCATCATTACCATCAAATTATGGTGTTGGAGATTTTGGTAAATCTAGTTTTGAATTTATAGATTTATTAAAGGAAAGTGGATTTACTATTTGGCAAATTCTTCCACTTAATCCACTTGGTTATGGAAATTCACCATATCAACCATATTCTTCAAAGGCTATGGATGATTTATATGTTTCTTTAGATTTATTACAAGAGGAAGGTTTAATAAATAAAGTAAAGCCTTTTAATAAAAATAGTGATAGTGTTGATTTTGAAAATGTTAGAATTTATAAACAGAAATATTTAAAAGAAGCATTTAAAAAATTTGTAAAAGATGAAGGATTTTATGAATTTATCAAATTTGATTGGGTTTATAATTATGCGGTATTTTTAACTTTAAAAAAGAAAAATAATCTTGATTGTTGGAATACATGGGAAAACAAACAAAAAAATTGGGCAAAAGATAAAAAATTTAATGTTGAACAATATAATGAAGATATAGAATTTGAAATGTTTATCCAGTATACATTATACAAACAGTGGATGAGCTTAAAAGAATACGCAAATAATAATGGTATAAGTATAATGGGGGATATGCCCATTTATGTTGGGATTGATAGTGATGATGTCTGGTTTAACCAAAAAATGTTCCTATTAGATAAAGATGGAAGACCTACTTTTATTGCAGGTGTACCACCAGATTATTTTAGTGAAACAGGTCAAAGATGGGGTAATCCGATTTATAATTGGAATGCGATTAAAAAAGATGATTTTAAATTTTGGATTGATAGATTAAAATACAATTCAAAATTGTTTGATACTATTAGAATTGATCATTTTAGAGCTTTTGATACATATTGGAAAATCCCAGCATCATGCCCTACTGCAGTTGAAGGGAAATGGATAAAAGCACCAGGATATGAGTTTTTTGATAAGGTTTTTGAGGAAATTGAAGATATTGATATTGTGGTTGAAGATTTAGGAGATTTAAGAAAAGAAGTTTTGACTCTTAGAGATCATTATAATTTTAAGGGTATGAGAATACTACAATTTTCATTTGACATTGAGAAAAACGAAAATGACAAAGAGAATTTGATTATTTATACTGGAACACATGATAATCAGACGATAAAAGGTTGGTATAATTCATTAAGTAAAAAAGAGAAAAGTGCTGCAAGAGAATATTTAGATGAACATGGATATGATTATGGAAGTATAGGATTAGATTTTGTGGCGATGATTTTGGATAGCTATGCAGAAATTGCGATTGCACCGATTGTAGACATTTTAAATTTAGATGATGATTGTAGAATAAATACACCTGGAACTGTAGGGAATCCAAATTGGCAATTTAAACTAAAATCTTTTGAAAAACTTAGAAATTTAGTTCCAACACTTAAAGAAATGAATGAAAATTATTATAGAGGGATGTGAATCCCTTTTTTAATTTATGATATAATTTTTATGGAAATTGAGGTATGTGTAATGTTTATTATTGAAATTATAAAAGCGATAATATTAGGTATTGTTCAAGGTATTACTGAATGGTTACCAATTAGTAGTACAGGTCATATGATTATTATTGATTCATTATTATCAATGAAAGTATATGCAGATGAGGTTATTAATAAAGAATTTGTAGATATGTTTTTTGTTGTTATTCAATTAGGAAGTATATTGGCTGTTTTATTTTTATATTTTAATAAATTAAATCCTTTTTCAAAAAATAAAGATGAAAAAGAAAAAGTTAGAACAATTAGACTATGGATTAAAGTTTTAATAGCTTCTATTCCAGCGGGAATTGTTGGAATATTATTCGATGATTATATAGATACTTTACTTTATAAACCAATTCCTGTTGCTATTGCATTAATTGTTTATGGTATTGCATTTATAATAATTGAAATGAAAAAACCACAAGTTAAAATTGAAACAATGGGTAAATTGACATTTAAGACAGCAGCTTTTATAGGAATGTTTCAAATGCTTGCTTTAATACCAGGGACATCAAGAAGTGGTTCAACAATTTTAGGTTCATTGTTACTTGGGGTGTCAAGGCCTTTAGCTACAGAGTTTTCATTTTTCTTATCTATTCCTGTAATGTTTGGTGCTAGTTTACTAAAACTTATTAAATTGGGCATTAGTCTTGATATGTTTGGAATTTCTGTGTTACTAATAGGTATGATTACAGCTTTTATTGTTTCAATTTTTGCGATAAAAGAATTGATGAAATACATTCGTAAAAATGACTTTAAAATATTTGGTTACTATAGAATAATTGTAGGAATAGTTGTAATTTTATTTTCTATTTTTAAAGTTATATAGGAGATTTCAATGGGAAATTATTTAGCATTATTTATTGAAGGGGTTTTATCGTTTTTTTCACCTTGTGTTTTACCGGTAATTCCACTTTATATGGGATATTTGACTCAAGGTTCAAAATCTGTTGATGAAAATGGTAATACAGTTTATAAAAAAAGTACGGTTTTATTAACAACATTGTTTTTTGTTTTAGGAATTTCTACAGTATTTTTTGTGATTGCATTGTCTGTTTCTTCTTTACAAAGCATTACATCAAAATATTCGGTTTTATTTTCTTTATTTAGTGGGATTATTTTATTGTTTTTTGGATTAATTGCGATGAAGGTAATTGAAATTCCATTTTTAAATGTTGGATTTAACTTACCATTTAAAATCAATTTAAATAAAATGAATTTTTTAACTGCGTATTTATTAGGTTTTTTATTTAGTTTTTCTTGGTCACCCTGTGTTGGCCCATTACTTGCCTCTGCAATATTAAAGGCTGCAAATGCTGCATCAAGAGTAGAAGGATTCATATATATTGGATTTTATACTCTTGGATTTATTTTTATGTTTTTATTGTTAGGTTTGTTTACTGAAACTATCCTTTCAATACTTAAAAAATATCAAAATGTAGTAAATAAAACAGGAATAATTGCAGGTGTTATAATTATTGCTTTAGGAATAAATATGATTTATAAATCATCTAAAGAAATTATACAATTGCTTGATGGAAATAAAGTTTCGAATAATCAATCTGTTGAAAGTGTTAATGAAAATACTAAGAAAACTGAAATTGAAAAATATGATTTTACGCTAAAAAAAGGTAATGGAGAAAGTATCACCTTAAGTGATTTTAAAGGCAAAACAGTTATGGTTACTTTTTATGGAACTTGGTGTCATTATTGTAATCAAGAGTTACCAGTTTTAGAAGAAGTGAAAAATACTCGTGATGATATAGAAATAATTTTAGTTGCAACTCCAAATGATGGCATGGAAAAAAGCATAGATGAAGTGGAAAAATTTATGAAAGATGGAGGGTATACTTTAAATGTAGTTTACGATGAAGATTTTAATGTTAAAAGACTTTATCAAGTTACAGGATATCCAACATCATATGTGTATAAACCTGATGGTAGTATGCTAGGATATTTGCCTGGGTTTATGCCTAAAGAATTGTTAGAAGAAATTATTGAAAAAAGTAAAAAATAGTCTTGAAATTGAAAAATTGTTATCATATAATGGTTGAGTTAAAAAGAGGTTCAAAAAAAACGACATTTGGTTCGTTTGGTTTTGTAACCTCTTTTTTTGTGTTTAATTGTAAAGGAGAATTTATGAAGTATATTTTTGTTACTGGAGGGGTTGTTTCAGGACTTGGTAAAGGGATAACAGCGGCATCAATTGGAAGATTATTAAAATCACGAGGATTAAAAGTTGCATCATCAAAACTAGATCCATATATTAATGTGGATCCAGGTACAATGTCACCATACCAACATGGAGAAGTTTTTGTTACAGAAGATGGGGCAGAAGCTGATTTGGATTTAGGTCATTATGAAAGGTTTATTGATGAAAATTTAGATAAATATTCTAATATAACCACAGGAAAGGTTTATTGGAATGTTTTAAGCAAGGAAAGGCGTGGAGAGTATCTTGGAGAAACAGTACAAATTATTCCCCACATTACAAACGAGATTAAAGATTTTATTTATTCTGTA
Organism: Erysipelotrichaceae bacterium; assembly: GCA_022772735.1. Classification (GTDB taxonomy): domain Bacteria; phylum Bacillota_I; class Bacilli_A; order Erysipelotrichales; family Erysipelotrichaceae; genus UBA9076. Next base: position 186,484 of record JALEZD010000018.1, on the reverse strand, counting down.
GGTAAATCAAATTTTGCGGATGTTGCAATTATTGAGGTGGGAGGTACTGTTGGAGATATTGAAGCACAACCTTTTATTGAAGCAATAAGACAGGTTGGTTTAGAAAATGAATGTATATATATTCATGTAACACTTGTTTTAACTGTTCCAGGTTCAACTGAATTAAAATCAAAACCAACTCAAAGATCTGTTAAAGATTTACAGATGGCAGGTATTTCACCGGATATAATTGTTGCAAGGTGTGATGATAATTTGGATGAAGAAATAAAAAATAAAATATCACTTTTTTGTAATGTGAAAAAAACTAATGTCATTGAAAATATAACAGTTAATGATTTGTATGAAGCTCCATTAATGTTAGAAAAACAAAACATTTCTGAAATAATTTGTAAAGAGTTAGGAATAAAAACTAATAAAATTGATTTAAATGACTGGAATAAAACTGTTACTAAAATTTATAATGCAAAAAAAGAAGTGAGAGTTGCTATTGTGGGTAAATATGTAAAACTACATGATGCGTATCTATCTGTTATTGAGGCATTAAAACATGGAGGATATGAAACAGGATGTAAAATTGATTTTAAATGGATTGAATCGAGTGAAATAACTGAAGATAATGTAAATGAATTATTATCTGATGTTAATGGAATAGTTGTTCCAGGTGGGTTTGGAGATAGAGGAATTGAAGGGAAAATTTTAGCCGCAAAATTTGCCAGAGAAAATAATGTTCCATATTTAGGGATATGTTTAGGTATGCAAATTGCAGCAATTGAGTTTGCAAAAAATGTGTTAGGTATAAAAGAAGCAACATCAAAAGAATTTAATCCATCTAGTAAATATACAATAATTGACTATATGGAAGATCAAAATGATGAAATTAATAAAGGTGGAACAATGAGGCTTGGGGCATATCCATGTGTTATAAAAGAAGGGAGTTTATTAAATAGGATATACAAAGCATTAAATATATCGGAAAGGCATAGGCACAGATACGAATTTAATAATGAATATAGAAATTTATTTAATGAAAATGGAATGAATATAGTTGGGGTTTCACCAGATGGTAAACTTGTTGAAGCGATAGAAAACATAAATTGTGATTTTTTTATTGGAGTTCAATATCATCCAGAATTTAAAAGTAGACCTAATAATGCACATCCACTTTTTAAATGTTTTATTGAAAGTGTGAAAAATAGATAAATTTAATAATAATTTTAGTAAAAAAACGTAAATAATTTGTATTTATTAATCTTTGTATTGTTTATTTTTATTTAAACAAGTATAATGTTTTCGTTGATGGACACCGTATAATTCCATGGAATATGGCATGGAAGTCTCTAGGCAACACCGTAAATGTTGCACTACGGGTTTGAAGTTTTTGGTGTGCAATCAAAGACTTTTTTTATTTGGTGTTCTTCTAATAAATAGGAGGATAGTATGTTAGAAAAAATGTTCAAGTTGACAGAAAAAGGAACAAATGTTAAGACTGAAGTTATCGCTGGTTTAACAACATTCTTAGCTATGGCCTACATTCTTTTTGTCAATCCATCAATCTTGTCAGCAACAGGTATGTCATTTAATGGTGTATTTTTTGCGACAGCAATCTCATCAGCAATAGCTACTATTTTAATGGGAGTTCTTGCGAATTATCCAGTTGCGCTTTCAGCAGGTATGGGTGTAAATGCGTTTTTCACTTATACAGTATGTTTTGGGTTTGGATATACACCTGAAGCTGCATTGGCTGCTGTATTTGTTTCAGGGTTATTATTTTTGGTAATATCTGTTACAGGGATTAGAAAAATTGTTATAAATGCAATCCCTAAAAACATGAAACTAGCGATTGGTGCAGGTATAGGTTTCTTTATTGCGTTTATTGGATTTGCGAATGCAAAAATTATTGTTGCAAGTGAAGCGACATTTGTAACACTTGGAAATTTTAAGGATCCTATTGTTTTATTAGCTGTTATAGGTTTGTTTATTACTGTGGGACTTGTTGTAAAAAAAGTTCCTGCGGCAGTTTTCTGGGGATTAATCGCAACATCAATTATTGGTTTATTGATGAATTTTGCAGGATTAGCAGAAGGTTTACCAACTTTACCATCAAAGATTGTTTCATTTGAACTTGATACATCAACAATTGGTATATTTTCAAAAGGATTTGGTGAACTGTTCTCTAAACCAAGTGCATTTATGGTTATTTTCTCTTTCTTATTTGTTGATTTTTTTGATACAGCCGGAACTTTAGTTGCGGTTGGTAATGATATTGGTTTAGTTAAAGAAAATGGAGAACTTGAAAATGTTGAAAAGGCACTTTTGAGCGATTCAGTAGGTACTATTGTAGGAGCAGGTCTTGGAACTTCTACTGTTACATCATTTGTTGAAAGTGGTTCAGGAGTTGCGGCTGGTGGAAGAACAGGGTTAACTGCAGTAACAACAGGGGTGTTATTTATATTATCAATTTTCTTTTCACCTATATTGAGTGTTGTTACAAGTGCTGTTACTGCACCTGCTTTAATTGTTGTTGGTATATTTATGTCTCAACAATTAAAGGGTGTAGAATGGGATGATATTTCAGTTGCTGCACCTGCATTTTTAACAATTGTAACAATGATTTTAACTTACTCAATTTCTGATGGAATTGCGGTTGGATTTTTGTTTTATACAGTTTCAATGATTTTTGCAGGTAAATCAAAAGAGATAGTTCCAGTTATTTATGTTTTAGATTTAATTTTCTTAATTTACTTTATTACAATGTAGTAAGTATTAATATTTTAATGTAAAATATAGGTGGGTTATCCCACTTATTTTTTTATATAAGGAGGAGGAAGTTGTGGCAGATAAAATAATTGTTTTGGATTATGGTAGTCAATACAATCAGTTGATTGCAAGAAGAATTAGAGAATTTGGAGTATATAGTGAATTACACCCACATACACTTACTTTAAAGGAAATAATGTCTTTTAAAGATGTTAAAGGGATTGTTTTTAGTGGTGGTCCAAATAGTGTGTATGATGATGGTGCTTTTGGGTGTGATCCTGAAATATTAAATGGTAGTATTCCTGTTTTGGGAATATGTTATGGTATGCAGTTAACTCATCATACTTTAGGTGGAAGTGTTAAGGCATGTGATAAAAAAGAATATGGTAGGGCTGAGATAGAAGTGTTTAATGACAGCCTATTGTTTGATGGATTGCCGTCAAATCAAATAGTTTGGATGTCTCATGGCGATCAAGTTAGTGAAATGGCGGAGGGTTTTGATGTTATTGCGTCAAGTTCTACATGTAAGTTTGCGGCTAGTCAACACAGAGAAAAACCTATTTATTCTGTGCAGTTTCATCCTGAAGTTAGAAATTCTGAATATGGAATTGATATGCTTAAAAACTTTGTGTTTAAAATTTGTAAAGCAGATGCGAATTGGTCTATGGCGTCTTTTATTGAAACAGAAGTGGAAAAAATTAGAAATGTAGTTAAGGATGATAAAGTTTTATTGGCACTTTCTGGTGGTGTTGATTCTTCTGTTGTTGCGGCATTGCTTAATAAAGCGATTGGTAAAAGTTTATATTGTATGTTTATTGATCATGGATTGCTTAGAAAAGATGAAGCTGAAAGTGTGATGAAAACATTTAAAGAAAAAATGGATTTAAACTTGACTAAAATAGATGCGAGTGAGAGGTTTTTAAACAAACTTAAGGGTGTAAAAGATCCAGAAGAGAAAAGAAAAATAATTGGGAATGAGTTTGTATATACATTTGATGATGAGGTAAAAAAATTACTTGAGGGTGAAAATATTAAGTGGCTTGCGCAGGGTACACTTTATACTGATGTGATTGAAAGTGGGACAAAGACTGCACAAACAATTAAATCCCATCATAATGTAGGTGGTTTACCAGATGATATGCAATTTAAATTGATTGAACCTTTAAATACTTTGTTTAAAGATGAAGTTAGAGCTTTGGGGATTGAACTTGGACTTAGTGAAGATTTAGTTTGGAGACAACCATTTCCAGGACCGGGATTAGGGATAAGAGTTTTAGGGGAAATTACAAAGGAAAAATTAGAGATTGTTAGAGAGTCTGATGCAATTTTAAGAGAAGAGATTAAAAATGCAGGTCTTGATAGAGAAATATGGCAGTATTTTACTTGTCTACCAGATATTAAATCTGTTGGGGTTATGGGTGACCAAAGAACTTATGAATATACTGTTGCGATTAGAGCAGTTACATCTATTGATGGAATGACTGCAAGTTGGTCAAGAATTCCTTATGATGTTTTGGATAAAATTTCTACTCGCATAGTGAATGAAGTTAAGGGTATTAATAGAGTGTGCTATGACATAACTTCTAAACCGCCTTCAACAATAGAGTGGGAGTGACAGAAGTAAATATGTTAATGCTATAAAACCGTTGAAAATATTGAGTTTTAGCGATTAAGCGGTGAAAAATACTCTTGAGCGATACTATTTTGATACTAAAAATGAGAAAAATCAGGAGAAGATTTTTGGTTAAAGGCTGAAAAGTTATACTATCAAGCACTTATAGGATATATTTACTATGAAAGTCCTAAGGAAGAAAAGATTTTTAATATTTACTTGCAATGATTGATGCTAATGAAGTTAGAGAAGACGATGAAAACTTTAAAAATGCTATTGATTTAATGTTTGAAGTTTTAGAAGAAAAAAATCTGAGTCATTTTGCAGTTAAACAATATAAAAAATATAAATTAGCTGCAGGAAAAACAGCTAAAAGTATTCTTATTTCTTGTGGAGTAAGATTTGCACCATTTGATATTGAAGAGCTTAGAAATTTAATGAGTGAAGACGAATTAGAACTTGATACATTAGAGGATATAAAAACTGCACCATTTGTTATTATCTCAGATACAGATGATACCTTTAATTTTGTCGTGTCAATTATGTATTCTCAATTATTTAATCTACTTTGTGATAAGGCAGATGATGAATATGGTGGACGATTACCAATCCATGTTAGGTGCTTACTAGATGAGTTCGCCAATATTGGACTGATTCCAAGATTCGAGAAACTAATTGCAACAATTAGAAGTAGAGAAATATCAGCAAGTATTATTTTACAAGCAAAATCACAATTAAAAGTAATCTATAAAGACAATGAAGATACAATTATAGGCAACTGTGATAGTGAATTGTTCTTAGTCGGTAAAGAGGGAACAACACTTAAAGAACTGTCAGAAAACTCAGGAAAAGAAACTATTGACCTTTACAACACATCAGAAACTAGATCCAATCAAAAATCATTTGGTCTTAACTATCAAAAGACTGGAAAAGAACTAATGAGTAGAGATGAAATAAAAGTTATGGATGGTGGAAAATGTATTTTAGAGATTAGGGGTCAAGACCTTATTATTCAGATAAGTTTGATACAACGAAACATAAAAATTATAGATTTCTTGAAGATAATGATAAGAAGAACTTGTTTGATATTGAGAAGTATTTAGAAAGGAAAGTGAAGGTAATTTTTAGTAAGAGAAGTAAAATACTAAATATTATTACTTAAGAAACTGATTATGAACAATATTATTGACTTGCTTAAAAATTCCAAGATATATTTTTATGAAAATAGAAAACAAATATTAGAATCTGAACAAATAAATAAATTAATAAATGTTATAGAGTTGCTAAATAAAAAGAGAAAAATAGTTTATAGAGGATTTTCCTATGAAAATATTACTAACGATTTTTGGCGTTATATATTTGTGGTGGGTGAAAAAGGGCACCATTTTAGAAATGAGACATATTTTCATAGAGAAAGAAAAGGATATTTTAATTATGATAATAATCATGAATTATCGGATAATGAAAATAATTATGAAAACGTTAAAGATATTCTTAAAAATTTTTTATATAAAAATAGCAATGAGAGAATAGGCGATAGAATACCAGATGATATAATAGAATCCATAGAAAAATATAGAAAAAATAATAATATAAGTAAAAGAAAAATCTATTACATGATTTTATCCTGGTTGCATAATATTGGTGCTAAAACAGGATATAAACTTGATAGTCCGTATGTATCAACAACACAAAGTTTAAAAACGGCAATTGATTTCGCAAACGATAGACATAGCAAAATGAAAAGTGAAAAAAGATATGTTTATGTTTGCTTTCTAGGTAGTGAGAATATTTTAGACTATTTTGAAACTTCGAAATTAAATAAATTTTTAGCAGATATTGATATAAATTGGTATGATAATATTCATACTGAGATTATGATTAAAGATGCAATATTTCCTCAATTTTTGATTGGTATATTTGAAATTGGAGAAAGTGATAGTAATTTCATATTAAATAATCATTTCCTAAAATTATTATCATCCAATATAAATGTTGAAAAACTTGCAGAATTAATAATTAAGTTTGGAATACCCATAAATCAATCTGAATTTGATGATAATTATAAAAAACTAGGCTACTCAATGTATGTTGAAGTTGATGCCAATACTAGAAAGATAGTAAAAAATGGAAAAGAATATGTAATAGGAACTATAAATGAATGATTGCTTATAAAGACAGTAGAAGTAAAAAAATCTACTGTCTTTTTTTGTACATATTTTTAGAAGAAAGAAGAAAAAATGATAAGGATACGAAGTCCAACCAAACAACTTAATATACTTGACTTAGTTGATTAGATGATTTCTAGTCGCTTTTATTTTTTTAAAAGAGAAGAAATTCAGATGAATAATGAAATGATTAATATCAAGGCAAATTTAGTTGATATGATAAAGGGAAAGAGTATCTTAATGTAAAAGCAGTTTATTCTAAAATTTTAAAAGCTAAGGTTAAAGATAATAGTATTGAAAATAAAAAAGAATCTACTCTAGATACAATTTCTAAGTTCAAAAGTAAGATTAGTAACTATAGTAAAACAGAGAATAAAAAAGACAAAGAAGTTGAGTTATAGAGTTGTGGCAGCCTTTAGGGCTGTCTTTTTTTGTTTAGGGAAATATTGCACAAGAAAATTTTTAATTAATATGGTATATTAATAAAGAAGTAAAAATTCATATCTGTGAATAGGGAGATTAGATGAGAGCGAATTATAACGGATTGTGGAAACTACTTATTGATAAAAATATGAAAAAATCAGATTTAATGAGAGAAGCAAAACTTGCACCTGCAACTATTGCAAAAATGGGTAAAAGAAAATTTGTTAGCATGGAAGTTTTATATAAAATAACTAAAGTTTTAGATACTACAATCGGTGAGATTGTAAGTTTTTAAATAGGAGGATAATGTAATGAAAAAGAATGTTTTTGAATTGGTAGCTGATTTACTAAAGACTGAACCTAAATATATATCTGAGGACGGTAAACTATTAAAAGCAGTAGTTTATAGTGATGTAATGACGATGAATGATAAGTTATTAAGTCTATTGTTAAGTGATGAAGTTGTTAAAGAAAGATTTTTTAAGAATATCAATGAAACATTAATTTTTGATAAACAGCAATTTGCTTGGTTTATTGAATCAAAAGAATTTTTACCAGATTCTTATACAAAATATACTAATAAAATCGGATTAACACATAATGGAGAATTCATTTCAAAATCTAATGATGTGGTATTAGACTTTCCATATAAAGATTGTATCCTTGAAGGGGGTCAGGACAAGGAAGATCAGAAGCGTAAAGAGATTTTCTACAATGAGACTATAGCAAGCGATGAAATTAGTAAAATGCTTGCTCCGAAAGTTTTTACGAACGCAAAGAGATATACGAAAGATGGCATCGAAGAAAATATTACTTTTGATGAGAATGACAATCTAATTATCAAAGGAAATAACTTGATTGCACTTTCAAGTTTGCTGAAACGGTATGAGGGTAAAGTTAAGTGTATTTATATTGATCCTCCATATAATACTGGTGCTGATAGTTTCGGATACAACGATTCATTTAATCAGGCTACTTGGCTTTTATTTATGAAAAACAGGTTAGAGTTAGCAAAAAGAATGCTATCTGATAATGGTGTAATATTGATACAAATAAGCTTTCATCAATATCCATATTTAAGGATTCTTGCTGATGAAGTGTTTTCGCAAGGAAAACATCTATTAGATTTTAATACTTTGGTTAGACATCCGGAGAGAAGCTTAACTGGAGATAAGGAATTTAATGATGTTGTTGAATATACATTGGTATATTCCAAGAATCCAGGTTATAAAATGCCTAAAATGAGAATAGAAAAAACAGATGATGACTATCAATATGATTTTGTGCTGTCTGGTGAACCGAAAGAAATATTAAATCTCGGAGGGAAATCAGTTTCTGTATACTATCCTGAGCAGGTGGATATTAGCAGAAGCACTGGTCATATAGGTGGTTTGAAATCAATGTCAATTCGAGGCAGTATTAGAGAAAAAAATTCGAGTGGAAGATTTTATGTGGCATATTTAGAACCATTGATTGGGAAATATCCAAAAGGAACAATTTTCACAGTTCCTGAAATGGGAGATGATGGCAATCCATATAGAATTTTTGAGTTGCCGAAAGGTAACAATAAAAATGGATTCTATTATCCTGGAAAACCAATTTCATCTGATGTTACCTTAAAACCATATCCAAATTTTTTAGATTTTGTGCAACAATATAATTTAGTTAATGATGAAGGAGATGTATCTTTTAGGAATGGGAAAAAGCCAGAAGAATATATAAGCTATTATTTAGATATTTTCTCTTCGAAGGACGATTTAATATTAGATTTTCAATTAGGATCGGGTACAACCTGTGCGGTAGCTCATAAAATGAATCGTCGATATATTGGAATAGAGCAAATGAACTATATAAGAGATATTTCTTCAGAGAGGCTAAAGAATGTCATAGATGGAGAACAGGGAGGGATTTCCGAGTCGTTTAATTGGCAAGGTGGTGGCTCATTTGTCTATTGCGAGCTTCTTGAAAACGCAAATATGCTTATTGAAAAAATTCAGGCAGCTTCAGAAGAAACAATCTCTGAAATAAAGAATGAAATATATGCTGATGAGCGTATTGTTCCATATATCACAAGGGAAGAGCTTAAGAAAGCTGATGAAGAATTTAATTCACTTGAACTTCAAGAAAAGAAAAAAGCTCTTATCAGCTTAGTCGATAAGAACAAGCTATATGTAAATTACTCGGATATGGACGATGAAAGTTATGATATAAGTGAGTCGGACAAGGCGTTCACAAAATCTTTCTATGCGGAGGTCTAATATGGCGGAACAGTTTTTATACGAAAAATTAGATGTCGCAAAAGAATTTGGTATGAGCATTGATTTCCCTGAAATTATTAAAAGTGGACTCTCAAAGAGAATTTCTCTAAGGGAGTATCAAATTGATGCTTTTACAAATTTTGCCTTATATTTTGACAATGATGGATTAAGAAAAAATAAGCAAGTCCATACTCTTTTTCATATGGCGACAGGTAGCGGTAAAACTGTCATTATGGCAGGTCTGATATTGTACTTATATACAAAGGGGTATAGAAAGTTTTTATTTTTCGTAAATCAGACCAATGTTCTTGAAAAAACGATTGATAATTTTATTAATCCGCTTTCAAATAAGTATCTATTCAATGATGTTGTAGAGTACTTAGGGAAAAAGGTCAAGATAAAAAGGGTAGAAAACTTTAGTGGTAATGTTTTAGATGATGACATCGAAATATTGTTTACTACTACGCAAAAACTTCATATGGATTTATTTGAAGCGAAAGAAAATTCACTGACCTATGATGATTTTGAAAATAATAAAGTGGTTTTTATTTCTGATGAAAGCCATCATATCAATTCACTAACTAAGAAACCTACTAAAGACGAAGAAGAAGCTGTCAAAAGCTGGGAATATTCTGTTACTAATGCTTTATCACGAAATAGGGATAGCATTATGCTTGAATTCACAGCTACTTGCGATTTAAAAGATGCAAATGTGTTACAGAAATATAAGGATAAAATCATCTTTAACTATCCGCTTATTTCTTTTAGGGAAAGCGGATATACAAAAGACTTCCAGAACTTCGCAACAGATACTGATTTATGGGTAAGAACACTTATGGCTCTCGTAATGAGTGAGTACAGGAGGTTTTTGTTTGCGGACTTAAAACTCAATATTAAACCTGTGGTTATGCTTAAATCACAAAAAATAGATGAGTCAAAAAGTTTCTATGATGAATTTTTTAAGAAAGTAAAGGAGTTGACAAGTTACGAAATTCAGAACTTAGAATTAGTTGGAATTGAAAAATTGACGGAAGCGATAAATTATTTCAAAGAAAAGGACGATACTTTGGAACTTTTGGAGCAGTCAATTAAGACCGCATTTACTGAAAATACTTCGATAATAATGAATGGCTCTTCGGATAATAACAAGGAAAATCAGTTGTTAGTCAATTCTCTGGAAGATCTTGATAATCCGATTAGACTTATCTTTGCGGTAGATATGTTAAACGAAGGATGGGATGTACTCAACCTCTTTGATATAGTCCGTCTGTATGATACAAGACAAAGTAAATCAGGTGGAAAGATAGGAAACTACACAATCAAAGAGGCACAACTTATTGGAAGAGGTGCGAGATATTGCCCATTCGTTGTAGATGATGAGGAACTTAAATTTAAAAGAAAATTTGATGGCGATATATCGAATCCTAATCGTATTTTGGAAACAATGTATTTTCACAGTAAAAACGACTCAAGATATATATCAGAATTGAAGAATGCCCTTATAGAAACAGGATTGCAGGCACCTGATCCAATCATTTTGGAATATCGGCTTAAAGATGAGTTTAAAGACAGTGATTTCTATAAGAAAAGTTATGTATTTTCTAATAAAAGATTGCTTAAAGGACGAGATGAAGTGCATTCTCTTGAACCGAGTATGAGAACGAAAACATATTACTACACAGCTCTTTCCGGCAAAGGTAATATTGTAAATCTTATAGGCGATGACACTGCAAATACAAGTAGCATTAAAACAAATCTGAAGAGCATTAAATTAAAGGATATAGATTATAATATCTTGCTTGGGGCTATAGAATGCTTTGAGGAGCTTCGTTTTGACATACTTAAAGAGAAATATCCATCTCTAAAATCAATGAGGGAGTTTTTAACTTCAGATGAGTTTCTCGGAAACTCTAATGTGGAAATAACTTATTCTCAAGATGAGGTTAATGGAAAGATTTTATTTTCAGCTGTGAAGCACGCCTTAGTAAAAGTTGCATCGCATGTTATGGCTATCAAGCCTGAATATGTAGGGTCTAAAGAATTTGAACCTAAGCAGCTTAAAGTGATTTTGAAAGACAAGAAAATCAGCTTAGGGTCAATTGAAGGAAACGGTGGAAAAGGAAATTCTCAAAACAACTGTTCAAATGAAGAATACAGATTAGACTTAACGAATGAGAGTTGGTATGTATTTAATGACAACTACGGAACGAGCGAAGAAAAGCTTTTTGTAAAGTATTTCAAAACCAATATAGAGCCAAAGCTGAAGGAAAAGAATTTAGAATACTATGTTGTTAGGAATGAAAGAATTCCTGAATTGGCTATATATTCTTTTGAAGCTGGAGAGCGATTTGAACCTGACTTTTTGCTGTTTGTAAGAAAGCAAAGAAGCGAAGGCAGTCTCACTTATCAGGGATATGTTGAACCTAAAGGCAATCAACTCTTGGATAATGATGCCTGGAAAGAAACATTTTCGATGCAGATTGAAAAAGATCATTCTGTTACAGGGTTATTTGCGGATGATTATAAAATAATTGGATTCCCGTTTTTTAATAAAGATAATAGGATAACAGACTTCAATGATGCTATAGACAGGTGGATAGAAACGCTTTGATTTAGTAAATATGCGAAGGTGGTGAAAAAATGCTTCTTGATGTTATGTTCATTCATAAAGAAGAAAATAATGATATTGATTTATTTAAGCGAACTTTTCAGAATTTAATGTCGTTTGGGCAAAAGAGCTTATGCTTGGATGATTTGGTATTTAACTATATTATCCAAAAATCAGAAGCACAAAAAAGCATAAGACTAAAAGTTTCTACATTAGAAGGTAAAAGCACAAAAAAGGAAGCTGATAATATAACGTCTTTAAAGAATGCATTAGCAAAGGGAAAACATAGAAGCGACTATCATATCATATTTACTTATGATGGAGCTTCAGAATACTATTGCAATAAGTTATCCAGATTTATGTCTGTTTTTGAAAGAAAACTAAGGCAATTTATATACCTCAATGTTTTAGATACCTATGGAAAGGAGTGGGTTAAAGAAACATTAACGAATGAAATTCAAACGGAAGTTAGTAGAAATGAAAAGAACAAGAATCGCCATATTGAAATGGCTTTGGATTGCTTTACTTTTCAAGATTACACTCGTTATTTGTTTAGCAAACGGAGTGACAAAGATCCTGATGCTGTAATTAAAGAAGCAGTAAACATACTGGAAGGTGGTATTGAGTCTAACGCAGAAATTATAGATATATTGAAAAGAGGTGAAAAACTGTCTTTATGGGATAAGCTATTTAAGGGGTTTGATATAGATTTTACTGAAGATGAAATCAATAGGCTTAGAGAAATCAGAAACGATATAATGCACAACAAAGAAATATCAGATTTTGAGTTTGCTGAATACAAGAAATTACTTAGAAGTAGCATTAAAAAATTAGATGAGGGTATTTACAATGCTGAGTGGCAAAAATATTCACCTGACGTAAATGTTGCGGATGTTCTATATTCTCTTAGTGAAACAATGCAATCTACGAGGATAATTAGCAAGGCTGTTGTTGAATCTCTTTCTCCGGCACTGAGTGAAATTCAAAAAATGTCTCAGAAACTTGCCGAGACGATAAGTAATACTGGATTATCTGAAATTACAAAGAATTTCAATGTAATGTTAAAAAAGTCATATGCTGATATTGCTTCTTCGAATGTAAAAGCGATTAATGAAAGCATTGCTACATTACAAAGAAGTGTAGTCTCATCTCGTTTAGAAGCCTTCAAGGGATTGCAAGCATCTTTAGCTAACATGTCATCTAACATTTCAATGACAATATTGAAAAATACAGAGAATTTGAATTTAGGGTTAAGATACTATCTTAGTTCAATTCCAAATTATGAAATAAAGCAGTTTACTCACAATCTTCTAAATAGTGGCAACTTAGAGTTTGCTTCACAATTAGAAAATGAAAATGAAGATGATACATTTAAATATTCAGATGATTTAGATAAGGCAAGAGATAGAGAATAATCTCTCCATCTCCTTCCCCATATATTTCTCGTAGTTTTCTTGATTTGATACAGTTCGGTCATTTCGGATTTTGATGAAGAATACTCTTGCATAAGGGTATTCTTTTTTTTCGCTCAGTCTTTCAGGCATCGAAACTGCAACTTCGTATAGCGTGATTTGCGATTTACACTCGGTGTAGAATGCTTTGCCAGACGGATTACTTCTATAATTATCTGTATTAGATTCAATACTTTTTATTAGTGTTATCTTATCCATGTAGTAGTATCACTATTGATACTGTTTTGATACTAAAAAACTCTAAAACCATAAAAAACAGATATAAAAACAGCCAAAAATAGAAACTGAAAAGACACTAATATAGAATTAAAGAAACAAATATGATATTGTAACTATTGAGTGGGAGTAAAATATATAATAAAACAATTATAAATAAAAATATTAAGATGGTTCATAACTATCACTTGGGATATTTGGTTTTACATGTTAATGAATTTATAAATGGATAATATTAACTTATAGGAGAAATATATGGCAAAAGGAATAATCTATATAATGACTACAGTTGTTTCTGGTCTTATCAAGATTGGTAAGACCGGAAATGACCAATTTGAAAATAGAATGAGGTTTTTGGAAAGCAATGGGTATGCAAATATCACAGGTTTAAAAAGAGAGTTTGCTATAGAAGTAGATGGATATGATGAGAAAGAAAAATTTATTCATGACATTTTCAGTAAAAGTAGAATTGTCGGTACTGAACTGTTTGCGTTAGATATAGAGGTGGCAAAATCCTTATTATCTTCTTTAGATGGTAAACAAATTTATCCTAAAGATAAAAGTAAAAAAGAAGTATTCAAAGAATCCACGGAAGAAATAAAACTTAAAACTGAGGTGGGATTTGTTCCAGATGGAGAATATGTATTAAATCGTAACATAAAAGGTTTCGGAAAATTGAACGGGAAAGCAATCGTTAAAGATGGATTATTTACAGTGTTAAAAGGAAGTATTTGCGGCAATACTTACAAAGGCTATATACCATCTATTAGAAGAAATGCTAAAAAAAAGATAATATCTTACAAGAAGATATTGTATGTATGAATCCATCAAGTGCTGGTTGGATAGTTATTGGAAAGAATAATAATGGATGGAAAGAATGGAAAGATTTACAAGGGAATCCTATTGAAAAATACAGAAAGCGTTAATTAAAAAACAGAATTTAATTTTTAATTTCATTTGAAAATCCATTCGCTGTCTGTATTCAAAACAATTTATGTATATTAAAAATGATAATCCCTAATTAAAGATTATCATTTTTTAATATATAAAACATGAGTATATTTTATTCCATTATCTTCGTTTGTTTTTAATACTTCTCTGTTGTATTTTGTTTTATCAAAAGTTGGAAAAAACGAATCAGCATCACTACAACTACTCTCAATTTCAGTAAGATAAATTTTATCAGCTACATTAATAAACTGATTATAAATAGATGAACCACCAATTATAAATATTTCTTCATCTTTAAAATCATTCAACAAATTATCCAAATTATTATAAACAATTACATTATCATAATTAAATTCAGTATTATTTGTTATAACTACATTTGTTCTTTTTGGCAATGGACGCCCAATTGACTCAAAAGTTTTTCTTCCCATAACAATTACTTTATTTAAAGTTGTTTCTTTAAAAAATTTTAAATCATTAGGTAAATCCCATATTAACTTATTATCTTTACCTAATTCATATTTTTCCCCAACTGCAGCAATTAAATTAATCATAAATATACCTCTACTGTGCAATCATAAAACTTATTTTTCCAAGATGTTTGTAATCAATAAGTTTTACATCTTTACACTCTTTACTATTGTCAAATTTAAAAAAATCATTAACTTCAGGATTTAACCATAATTTAGGAGCTTCGATATTTGGATTCTCCTTGAATCTTTTAATTTGTTCTTTAATACCATCAACCTGATTCACATATATATGCGCATCTTTAATACTCCAATCGATAGTCCCAACATCCAAGTTGCAAACCTGTGCAATCATGCTCAGTAAAACGGCATACTGAGTAACATTAAAAGGTAAACCCAATGGTACATCACAACTTCTTTGATGAACCCATAAATTCAATTTCCCATCAGTAACATCCCACTCACTAGACCAAACACACGAAGGCAAAACTGCAGTATCTAAATAATCATTTTGCCAAAGACTCATAATCATTCTTCTATCATTTTTATTAGTTTTTAGTGTTTTTATTAAATTTTGTGTCATTTGAAATTTATTTACTATATATCCATATGCAGTACCAATTGTATGTGCAAAATCTTTTCCAAAGTCTTTTTTAATTGATTTTTTTACAAATTTATTATCCTCTAGTACCATTTGTTCAGCATTCCAGAAACCATTTTCGTCAATTTCCCACTCATTCCAAATGTTAACATTTCTATCTTTTAACCATCTAACATCATTAGATTGTGCTTGATATATCCAAAGCATTTCCAAAACAGCCTGCCTAATAAATAATTGTTTACTTGTCAAAATAGGAAATTCCTTAGATAAATCAAATTTAAAATGATGAGATGGAATTTTAATTGAATTTATTCCAGTTCTATTAACAACTTCATATCCTTCATTAAGTATTTTTTCACAAAGTTCAATATAATCTTTATCCCATTTTCCCATATTTTGCCTCCTTTTATAAATAAAATTACTAGTAAATATTATACATTTTTTTCCACATTTTGGTAATTCTTTTCATACCTATTAGTTTATACTTTTAAAAGTATAAAAGGAGAAATAAATGAAAAATAAATCATATAAACATATTCTGATTTTGATTATACAATGTTTATTAATTGGTGCCAGTGTTGGTCTAGCAATTAATTCTGTTGGAGTTTTTTATCCAAGTGTCTCAAAAAGTTTAAATGTTTTAAATGGAAGCTTTGCGGCACACACAACAATTCAGTTAATAACCACTGCAACTTTCTCATTATTTATTCCTAAAATTCTTGAAAAATACTCTATAAAATCATTATTTGCAGTTGGAATGATAGGATTATCACTCACAACCATAATAATGGGATTTTCTAATAGCTTGTATGTATTTTATTTATTAGGATTTTTAAGAGGTATTTTTTCTAGTTTTTGTGGAACTGTCCCTGTTAGTTTTGTCATTAATAACTGGTTTTATAAATATAGAGGTATAGCTTTAAGTGTTGCGTTTGGATTTAGTGGTCTACTTGGTGCAATTTTCTCACCAATACTATCTAAGTTTATAATTGATTATGGATGGCAAAATACATATATAATTAAAGGAATAATTATGTTTGTTTTATGTATTCCTTCAATTATCATTCCTTTTTCCATAAATCCAAAAGATGAAAATCTTTTAGCTTTTGGGTATGATAATGAAAAAATTGAAGTTGTGCATTCAAACTCAGAATTCAATTATTTTAATTTATTATTTATTTTGTTTTTTATATTTTCATTTATTTGTTCAACAATAACTGGACTACCTCAACACTTTATTGGGTATACAACATCAATAAATTTACTACCAGAAATTGGTGCAAAAATGCTTTCATTTACTATGATTGGCAATATTGTATTTAAAGTTATTATAGGCTTTTTAAATGATATGATTGGAACAATAAAATCAGTTATTACATTTATTATAATAAATGCACTATCAATTATTTTTATAGTTGTATTTAAACAATACTATATTGGAGCATTTTTACTAGGCTCAGTTTATGCGATTGCCGCAGTTGGTTCTTCATTACTTTCAACACAATTTTTCACAAGTGAAAACTATTTAAAAGTATTTCCAGTAGTTTCTTTTTCAGGAATATTAGGAAACGCTGTATCACTTTCACTTGTAGGGTATTTGTTTGACTTTACAGGTTCATATTATTTAGCATTCATCATTGCTTTTGCAATAAATATAATAAATATATTTATAATTTTATACATTACAAGTCAAAGTAAAAAAATGGTAAAATAAAAGAAAGAAATCTTTCTTTTTATTTTGGAGACATTGTATGAAAATAATGCATATATCTGATTTACATATTGGAAAAACAATTAGTGATATAAGTTTGATTGAAGATCAAAAGTATGTTTTAAATCAAGTTTTAAATGAAATTGATAAAAATAATATAGAGGTTTTGATTATTGCAGGTGATATTTATGATAAAAGTAATCCATCACAAGAATCACTAAATTTATTCAATGATTTTATAAATGATTTGTCACTAAAAAATATAGTAACATTTATAATTAGTGGGAATCATGATTCATCAATAAGACTAGAATATTTATCTTCATTTTTAAGAACATCTAATATATTTATAAGCAAACAATTTTCACTAAATATTGAAAAAATAACTTTACAAGATGAATTTGGAAATATTAACTTTTATCTTTTACCTTTTTTTAAAATTTCAACCTTTAAAAATTTGTCTAATGAAAATATAAAAAACTATGATGAAGCAATAAAATATTTGTTTGAAAATAAAATTAATAAAAATGAAAGAAATATTTTAATCGCACATCAATATGTAAATGGTGCAATAACATCTGATTCAGAAGAAGTAATAATAGGAGGATTAGATGGTATAAGTCATGTGGTCTTCAAAGATTTTGATTATGTTGCATTAGGGCATTTACATTCCCCTCAATATGTAAAAAAAGAAAATATTAGATATTGTGGAACATTAATAAAATATAGCCTTTCAGAAGTGAATCAGAAAAAATCCATAACAACAATTGATATAAAACATAAAAATGATATAAAAATAGAACTAATACCTGTTAAATATTTACATGATTTAAAAGAAATTAAAGGGAGATATGATGAACTAATTAATTTTAAGTATACAGAAGACTATGTAAGTATTATTTTGCTTGATGATGAGTATATTGTTGATGCAAGAATTAATTTATTAACAGTATTTCCAAATATGATTAAATTTCAAATTATAAATAATAAAAGCAATATAAATTATGAGATAAATAATTTAGAAGATTTTAATAAACTGTCACCATTAGAGTTATTTTCAGAATTTTATAAAGTTCAAAATAATGGTATTGAACCTAGTGAAGAGAGCTTGAAAATTATTAACAAAATATTGGAGGAAGAGTAATGAAACCTCAAAAATTAGTAATGAATGCATTTGGCCCATATGCGAAAACAGAAGAAGTTGATTTTTCTATTTTTGATAGTGGAATTTTTCTTATTTCTGGTGACACAGGTTCTGGAAAAACAACGATTTTTGATGCTATTTCATTTGCACTATATGGTGAAGGTAGTTTAGGTAATAAGAAAAGAACATCAAAATCTTATAGAAGTGATTATTCATCGAAGTATGATGAAACATTTGTTGAGTTTAGTTTTTTTCATAAAGAATGTTTGTATAAAATAATAAGATATCCTGAGCAAGAAAGATTTAAAAAAAAGGGTGATGGATTAATAACAATTAGTGCAAAAGCAATCCTGTACAATCTCACAAACAATCAAGTTTTTGAAGGAGTATCAGAAGTAAATAATAAAATTTTTGAAATAATTGGTTTAGATAAAGAACAATTTTCACAAACAGTTATGATTGCACAAAATGATTTCATGAAAATTTTGAATTCCAATAGTAAAGATAGAAGCGAATTGCTAAAAAAAATATTTAATACAAGTTTGTTTTCAAAGATACAAGATTCACTAAAATTAAAATCAAAGGAATTAAATGATTTTTATGATGACTTAAGAAAAGAATTGAATAATCTATCTGCAAAATTAAATGTTGAAAATATATCAATGGCTAATATTGAAAATGTTATTGATAATTTAAAAAATAGTAATCTAATCTTAGAACAAACTATCTTAGAAACAAAAAACGAATTGAATGAAATTTTAAATAAAAGAGATGTAATACAAAGAAACATTAAAGAAACCATTTATAAAAACGATTTATTAAAAAAGTTTGAAGAAAATACAAATAAACTTTTAAAATTAGAAGAAGAAAAACCATTTTATGATGACTTAAATGATAAAGTTATAAAAGGTAAATGGGCTGATGAAATTTTATATATCGATAAACAAATACATACATTGACTAATGAAAAAAGTGGATTGGAAGAAAATTTATTAAAATTAGTTAGTGAAAACAATAATTTGAATAATGATTTTAAAGAAGTAGAAAAAAGTTTTTTATCAATAGATAATATAAAAAAGCAATTAGTTGATAAACAAAAAGAAGAGTTATACTTTAAAGAATTAACTTTACTAATTGATGACTTTAAAGATATAGATAACAAAGTTGAAATTATTAAAAATAATTTGAATACAACTATATCTTTAAAAAAGGAAAAAGAAATTGCATTAATTGAATTAAAAGATATATTTTTTAAAAATCAAGCGGGAATAATCGCAAAAACACTAAAAGATGGAGAGGAGTGTCCTGTCTGTGGCTCAATTCATCATCCTAAAGTAGCAACGATTATAAATGATGTAGTAAGTATGGAAAAAGTAGAATCATTAGAAGATGAAGTGAAGAATATTGAAAGCAAGTTGAATGCTGAATTATTAAAGCTTGAAGGATATAGAGTAAAAAAAGAAGATATACTTAAAAAGTTTTCAGGAAATAGTTTTGATGATGTAGTAATAAAAAGTAATATTTTAACCAAAGAGATAAATGAGTTAAATATTAAAATAAATCAAATTGAAAATTTGTACAATACATTAAATAATAAACTTTTAGTTAATAAAAGTAGTATTCAAAATACAGAAATAAACTTAAAAAATATTTTAAATAAAATTGATGTTTTAGATACTAAATTTAAAGAAAAACTAATTGAATATAATTTTGAAGATTCATCAAATTATAAAAACCATATTCTCGATAAATTAGAAATAGCAAAATTAGAGAAACAAATTAAAGATTTTGAATTGGAATATATTAGTGTTAAAAGTACAACAAAGTCATTAAATGAACAAATAAAAGGTTTTAAATTTGAAAACATTAATCAGTTAGAGGAACAAGCTAAAAATTTAAATAATATTTTTGATGAAAAGAATAATTTATTAATAAATAAAAATCATGAATTTGAAACTAACAACAATTATATTAGTGAACTATTGAAAATTTTAAAAAAATATAATTTGAAAAAAGATGATTGGAATTTAATTATAGAACTTAGTAATGTTGTGAATGGTCAAAAACAAAACTCAATAAAAATAACACTAGAAACATATGTTCAAAGACATTATTTTAAACAAGTTGTTTTTGCGGCGAATAAACGACTTAAAAAATTATCAAAAGATATGTTTGTTTTAAGATGTAAAGATGATTTTAATAATAAAAAGTCGCAAACTGGTTTGGATTTAGAAGTTTTAGATAAAAATACGGGTTATTATAGAGATGTAAATACGATGTCTGGTGGAGAAACTTTTATAGCCTCTTTATCACTTGCGCTTGGATTATCAGATATTGTTCAATCAAACAGTGGACAAATTAGAATTGAATCTATGTTTATTGATGAAGGTTTTGGAACACTTGATGAAGATTCTTTAAATCAGGCAATAAATCTTTTAAATAGTTTAAGTGACAGTAAAATTTTAATAGGTATAATCAGCCATGTAGAAAGCCTGAAAAACAGAATAAATAATAAAATATTAATTACAAAGGGAATAAATGGAAGTAAAATTACTTTAAAAGGAGATTAAAATGGCAAAATTTGAGTGTGAAGTATGTGAAAACTTTGAATTGTTTTTAAATTATATTGAAGAAGGAATTTTAAATGGAAGTTTTACAGCTACATTAGAAGATGGAAGTAATTTTCAAGATGGTGATTTAAAGGTTGCAGTTAGGGTTTTCGAAAGATATTCAGCTTTTAATAGTAACAGATTAAGTATGAATTTAACTGTAATTGGAAAAAATGATAAATTATTTGTTTCAGTTATAACATCAGGTGCTGGTAATGGTTTGTTCAAAATTTTACCTATTGGAGAAGAAACATTTTTAGAAAAGTTTATAGAACTGATGAGAAGGTATGAAAAGTAAAAAGGTGTTAAATCTTATAAATCAAACAATATATGTTTATTTATGTAGATTAACACCTTTTTCTATTTATGATTTTTCTTTGAGATGATTAATATTATAAATCCAACAACAAATAATATTGCTCCAAGAATAAAGTATATATTTGTATATATAGAAGCAGTTCCGGCAATTTCAAAAATACCTACTAGTAAACTGCCATAAATCATTACTACAATACTTGTATTAAAAAGATATATACCTAATTTATTGTTACCTTTATCTATAACCTTTAAAGTTGTATATGTTATAGCTGCAATCAATGGCCAAATAAATAATGTATTCATGTATACAGAATATACACCATGACCAAATTTGTTATAAACTGTTGTGAAAATAAAACAGAAAATTGATAAGAGTAAAAATTTAAATATTCTTTTATTAATATCCAATGTAAACAATGTCACTCACCTTCCTTTCACCACTGTTACTTACAGGATTATTTACAACATTTCCATTAAAATACATTGTACTTGATCCACCACCATCTAAATTGTAACCAACACTTACACCTAAATCTTTCATAACTTCTGCAAGTTCATACAAAGTTAATCCTTCACTTTGACTTGTTCTACCATCTGATACAATAAATACATAATGTAAAGGTGAAATCATACCGATTGCAGTTCTTGGATTACTATTCATTGCTTGCCCTACTTCTTCATTAACTCCAACAATAATCTCAGAATTATCAATTAAACCAGGACCAAATGATAATGCCTGCCAAGCGTTGTTGTTTAAAAGATCAGTTGCACTTGTTGAAGATTCATCAACTATTTTAAATGTACCATCCTTATTAATTACCAATGCTTCACCACTTCCATTTTCACGATATAAAATCCCATTTCTAATCACAAATCCATAATCTCTAAATCCATAAAAATCACCATTTATCGCAAGTATAGCATTGTTATTTTCAGCAATAGTTGAAGTTGTTTCTTTTATATTTCTTCCATATTGATTATTTGCTAAAGCAGTTTGCAAATAACTTATATCACTTACAACCACATCTGCAATATAAATATCTGTTTCATACTCTCTTATTGTACTAATTGTTATTGAAATATTATCATCCATATAAGAGGTTTCAGTTATTGTACTTTCAATATTTGAGTTTTCTGTTACGCTTGTTTCTTGACTAGTATCTATTGATGTATTAGAAGCTGTATTTTCTACTTTTACAGCCTGTGCATAAGTTTTTGGAATTAAAAAGGTATCTAATAAAACAAAAACTGTTGAAAATGTTAATAATATGTTTGTAAATAATGTTATTTTTTTCCATTTATTCATAACTTACACCTGCTTTCTTAAAAACCCAATTGGATTGAATAAAATAACTTGTAATAAATAGTAATAAGTCTACTATTGTTTTGTTAATAAAAATTGGTATTGGAATGTATTTTAAACTATTTAAAATAATTGCACTTAAAATCATTTGAGTGAAAAACAAAATGAAATATCTCTTAAAATTTGTTAAAGTTTGTTTTGTTTGAAAAATGAACTTTGAGTTTAATAAATAATTAAAAATTCCAGAAATTAATCTTGCACAAATCGTCGAAAAAATGATTGATTTTGAAAAAATATAAATTAAATAAAACCATGAAATATCTACAATAAAGGATAAAATTGCAATAAATATATATGTAAAAAAAGATTTGTAAATTAAAAATGAATCTCTAAATACATTAAAATGAGAATGTGAATTGTTATCATAATATATGGTTTGTATTTCTACTGTTGAAAAATTATGATTTTTTGACAACACACTTAGTAAAAAGTTCATTTCGTATTCATATCTTTCACCATTTGTATTTAATGCAAGATTAAATAAATTTTTTGGGATTAGTCTTAATCCTGTTTGTGTATCATTTAAATTTTTATTTGTAACAAGTTTTAAATAAATTGATGAAAACTTATTTCCGATTTTACTTTTTAAAGGTACATTTTTTTGATTGAAATCTCTTACACCTAGTATAAGACCATTAAAATCTTCTGATTTTTTTATGAGTTTTAAAATATCATCAGGACTATGTTGACCATCTGCATCCACAGTTATGATATTTTCAATATTTGAGTAGTTTTCTTTTATAAAATTTATACCTGTTTTTAAAGCAGCACCTTTTCCTTTGTTTTCTTCATGATGTAATATAATACATCCCTTTATTTGACATACTTTAAAATATTCAAGATATTCTTCTTTGCCTCCATCATCGACAATCACAATATCTATATTTAATTTATTCTGAATTTCCTCTACGGTTTTTATTAACTTTAAATTTGGTTTGTATGAAGGAATTAAAACTATGTTTTTCATTTTTATCACCATCCTTGATACAAGTTTATTTAATCAAAGTGAAGATAAAGTGAATGATAAAAGAAATTTACACGAATAAAAAAATAGCCAAGTGGCTATTTAAATAATCTGGAAATAAAGAATACTTTTCCAAGTATTTGATTTTTTTTGATGTTTCCTGTTTCTATGCTTCTACTGTCTAAAGAAAGAGCTCTATTATCACCTAGTAGAAAATATTCATTTTCACTTAAAGTTATTGGAAATGTTCTATTTTGAAGTTGAGTTGTACCATCTAACGTGTATTTATTTTCTGAAATTTTCACTCCGTTTAAAATAACATAACCATCTTTAATATTTATGGTGTCATTAGGTAGTCCAATAATTCTTTTTATGATAAATTTATTTTCATCACTTTTTTTAGCTACAATAACATCTTCATATTTGTAATTGTTGGTTAACCTGTTAAACAATACAAAATCTCCTTCATAAAGTGTATTGTTCATTGATGATCCTTTTACCCTAGCAATTCCAATAAAAAATTGAAAAATAATTATTAAAATTAAAGAGGGCAAAATTATAGAAAAAGCAGACTTAAAAGAGCTAGAATATTTTTTATAGCTTTCTTTTTTTCTTTTTATTTCTTTTAAATCTAAATATACTTTTTCTCTGATGTTATTCATTTTCTCTGATTTCTATTGGTAAATTTTGCGACATTTCCTTAAGTGAATCATCTATGTTTTTGACAGTTGATAATAAGTCTGAACTTATTTCACTTAAAGTGTGTATATTTTTCATTAATGTTTTAAATCTTATTTCATAATCTTCTAATATTTTATTAGAATCAGTTTTAAATTTTATTTTTTGATAAGCATCTGATTTTGCGATTCTCATAAGACCTTCTGCTTTTAAGTTTGCATCATTAATGATTTTTTCACTTACGTTTTTTGCTGTTACTAAAGTGCTTACTATTTGACTTTGTGAGTATTCTTGAACTAGTTGAGTTTCTTGATGTGTTATTACATCAACCAGTCTTTGATTTTCGACAAGAGTTGAAGCAAGTTTTTCTTCATAATCCAATAATTTATTTTTTAAAGTTTCTATTTCTAATTTATTTTCCAAAATAGTAGTATGATTTTTTTCTTCGTTTTTTTCATACTGTTCAAATTTATTATTAATAAATTCTAAAACTTCTTCTTTATCATATCCACCGAATTTAACTGTTTTAAATAATTCTTCCATATGCTACCTCAGTATAATTATACATGATTTTTATATATAAATAATGTATAATTAATTGCAATAGGGGAAAATTTTGTTTTATGTCTGCAATTAATCATAACGAAATAAAAAATTTAGTTATTAAGGTAAAAAATGGTGATTCAAACGCTTTTTCTAGTCTATATGAAATGACATATCAAAGTGTTTATTTTTTCTCTATTTATTTAACCCATGATGAAAATTTAGCTTATGATGTTGTACAAGAAACCTATATGCATGCTTTAAAATATATCAATACATTAAAAGATGAAAAACTGTTTGTTTCATGGCTAAACAAGATAAACTATAGAATTGCATTAAAAATAATTGAAAAGGAAAAAAATATTAATATTTCTGATGATGAAATAACAAATATTGTAGATGAAAATCCACATTCAAATCCTCTTTTTACAATAATGGAGAATGAAAAGAAAAAAGAGATTAATGAGTTAATTTCACATTTGCCATATCCAATGAGAATTGTTGTAATTATGAAATATTTTAAGGATATGAAAGAAAAAGAGATTGCAGAGGCAATTGAAGTTCCTATAGGAACTGTTAAAAGTAGATTAAATAAGGCTAAGAAAATACTTAAAGAAAACTTGAAAAATAAAGGGGAGATTATTTAATGTTTGAGGGAATAAAAATTAGGAATGCATTAGTTGAAGCTTCTAAGGAAATACAAATGGATGAAGAAAAATCATTGGATATTTTAAAAGAAATTCTTCTATCACAAAATATGAATTCAAATGTAGAATTTAATAGAATTAAAACAAAGCAAAAATTTATTAGAAATAGTTTGGTGTTAAACACAGGTTTGCTTGCAAGTATAAGTGTTGTTTTGGCTGTTTATTGCACTTATATTCCTAAAATTGAAAATGTTGTTGTGGAAAATAATTTGGATTCTACCTATATAAAGCTAGATTTAGCAAATAAAATGGGAGTTCGTGAAGTTTTTGCAATTGATGAAAATGGTAACGTAATTCAATCACAAATTGAAAATGGCAATTACATTATTGGAATAGAAAATAATGGACAATATACTGTTAAAGTTGTGAATGGTGTTGGAAATATAAGTGAAAAGGTAGTTAATGTTAATATTGTGGATAACCTTGGTCCAACTATTGATATTTGTACAAATTTTGGAAATCAATATAACATAACATATAGTGATGTTAGTGAAATTGATGTTTCAAGTGCGTATGGAATAGGAGATAATGGAGTTATTAAACCATATATAAATGGAAATGTTATTACATATAATTATGCTGGTGAAACATTTAAGGTTTTTGTAAAAGATATACATGGAAATATATCGGAATATTTAATAAATAATAGATAAGTTACACAAAATTTTCACTATATATACATATAGATTTCACTAAAGAAATATAGAATAAAACCAATCAAATAGTTATATTTGATTGATTTCTTCTCTCCCTATATAAATGTTAATACAAAAAACCACTTCGATATGCCATAACTATTGTACATATCAATGAAGTGGTTTTTGTATTAATTAAATTCAACAAATTCATATTGTGGAGCTAAAGTTGTCTGAATTTTTGAAGCATATAAGACAAGTGTACTTGAGCCATCTCCTCTATCAACACTTCTCAATGTTCCTTCAACTTCGTACCAATCATTTAATTTCATTTGTGACACATTAACACCAGTAACTGTTATGGCAATTTGCTGCATATCGTTTGCACAACATACCATTGCGTATCTTCCTAAAATAAACGAATGTTGTAATTTTTCGATTTTTTCTAAGAACTTTCCTCTAATAATAATTTGTTTATTGTTGTATCTAGACATATTTTCCAAAGCATCCATATACCATAATCCATAATCATCATTACTAATATCAATGCAATTACTTGTTAAATCAAATGGCAAGTCGTTTATGTCATAGTTTTCAACTTTATTTTCTTTATTTATATATATAATTTGTGCTTCTCTATTTACAGCTTTTATATTGTTTCTTAGTATTCTTTTAGAAATATTTTTATCAACTCTATTAAATATTATTGTTTGTGTATATTTGATAATCTCATACATATATGATTTTAGGTTATTCATATATGAAATAAATGTTGATGCATCTATAGTTGTAAGTATTTGTACAATTAACCAACCTTTAATTAATTTAGTTTTTAAAAATTGTTCAACAGATATTAAACCGTTTAATTCAATAAATATTTGTTGTGGAGAAAACTGCTTATTCAATTCTTCCATTTTTTCTTCATTAAATTCTTCAAAATTTAGGGATACTGAATCTGCATTGTGTGAATCCAGCCAATCTTTTGAAAAAGATACTTCACCTTCTTCAAACTGTATGATAAGTGTTTTGTTGTTGTCTGCAGTAAATTCAGCATCTTCAAGTGTTTCTTTTATAAGTGATGTTTTCCCACTATCTAAAAATCCAGTTATTACATAAACTAATGCGGGCATTATTTAACTCCAAACAGTTTTTTTATACTATCAATATCTGTATCTTTAGTACCAATTACTGTTATTAAACCAGTATAGCTTGGATTTCCTTCTCTAATATTTATTTCTTCTGGAACAAAATCAAAGAATAACCATTTTCCATCATAATCTTGAACTATACCTTTAGCTCTCAAAATGTTGTTGTCTAACTGCGATAATATATTTTTTAAATCTTCTTTAGAATATTTATTAATCGTTTCCATTCCTATACTTGTAAAATGTTCTTCAGCATGATGGTGATGGTGATTACAACCACATTCATGTTTGTGATGATGTTCATCATGATGGCTACAACCACATTCTTGTTCATGATGATGTTCATCATGGTGTCCACAACCACATTCGTGTTCGTGATGATGTTCATCATGGTGGCTACAACCACATTTATGTTCGTGATGATGTTCATCATGGTGGCTACAACCACATTCGTGTTCATGATGATGTTCATCATGATAGCTACAACCACATTCATGTTTAAATAAGTCAACACTACCTTCCATTACTTTTAATATTTCTTTACCATTTAGTAAATCCCAATCAGTTGTTATTACTCTTCCTAATGGATTAAGTAGTTTTACAATTTCTACAGTTTCTTTTAGTTTTTCAAGTTCTGCATTTTTAGTTTTACTTAAAATAACACATGAAGCAGTTTCAACTTGATCAATGAAAAATTCTTTAAAATTTTTAGAATATATTCTAGCTTTATTTGTATCAACAACAGTAGAGTAGCTAGATATTTCAATTCCATCAACAGATTTAACTGCTTTAATAACATCAGATAATTTACCAACACCTGATGGTTCTATAATAATTCTTGTTGGATTATATGTTCTAATTACTTCTTTTAGTGATTCTTCAAAATCACCTACTAAACTACAACAAATACAACCAGAGTTCATTTCGTTAATTACTATTCCTGATTCTTTTAAAAAACCACCATCAATACCAATTTCTCCAAATTCATTTTCAATTAGTACAACTTTTTCATCAGAGAATGCTTCTTTTATAAGTTTAGATATTAGAGTAGTTTTACCTGCCCCTAAAAATCCTGAGATAATATTAGCTTTAATCATTTTTAATCCTTCTTTCTATAATAACAATTATACAATTAATGAGTTAAATTACACTAACTTTGATTTTATTTCAAAAAAATAACCTAATTAAGGTTATTAAGTTATATATGGTGCGCCAAACAAGACTTGAACTTGCACGAGTTTCCTCAAACGCCCCTCAAGCGTGCGTGTCTGCCATTCCACCATTGGCGCATGTGCTAATTATAAATTAAACTTAAAATATAGTCAAAAACTAGTATAATAAAAAAAGAGGTGTTTTATGAAAAGATTATTGACAATAATAGTTGTTATATTTTGTTTTTTTACAAATTTTTTGAATGTTTATGGTGAAGAAATAGAATATGTAAGTGATTATGTTTATTTATATGATTTAGACAATAAACAAGTATTAATTGATAAAGGTTCAAATGAAAAAATATATCCTGCATCAATGACAAAAATGATGACCTTGATTGTTGCGATAGAAAATATTTCAAATCCCGAAGAAACAATAACAATAACTGATGAAATGCTTAGAGGATTAAATGAAGCAAATGCTTCACAAGCTGGATTTAAAGTAGGTGATGAGCCTAGACTATTGGATTTGATGTATGGAGTCAATTTGCCATCAGGGGCAGATTGTACAAATGCACTGGCTTATTATGTAAGTGGTAATTTAGAAAATTATGTTGAATTAATGAATAATAAAGCAAAAGAAATTGGGATGACGAATACAAATTTCAAAAATGTAACTGGATTACATGATGATAATCATTATTCAACTTTACAAGATATTGCTAAATTAATGGAATATGGTCTTAAAAATGAATTATGGTCAACAATTTTTAAAAGTAAAACACACACTTCTATTCCAATAAATAGTAATCCAAATGGTATAGAAATGGTATCAACAGTGTTTAAGTATATTAATAATGATTCTAAATTAAAGTACAATGTTAGTATTGATGGTTTTCTTGGCGCAAAAAGTGGATACACCAATCAAGCTAGATATTGTTTGGCATCTATTGCAGAAAAAGATGGTGTAAGGTATGCGCTTATAAGTGCACATGCATGGATTTCAAGAGAAATACCAAGTCATGTATTAGATGCTGAAATAATATACAATTATTACTATAACAATTTTCACAAAAAAGTTTTTTACAATGAGAATGACGTAATTTTAGAAATTCCCGTAAATTTTAATTTTAATCATAAAAAAGTAGAAATAAAAGCTACAGAAGAGATTAATAGAATAGTTAATAATTCTTCAAATGTAAAAGTGGTTGTTGATTCAGAAAAGTCAATAAATGCACCTATTTCTGTAGATGATGTAGTTGGAACACTTAAAATACTAGAAAATGATAATATTATTTATGAAACAAGCTTATATCCATCAAAAGATATTGAAAAACAATTTATTGCATATATATTAACTGTACTTTTTTGGTTTGTAATTAATAATAAAATGAAAATTTTTGCGTTTATTATAATTATGATATTGCTTGTAAGTTTAATGAAAATAATTGTGAATAAATCAAAAAAATAAGGATAATATTTGTAATGTTAAAAAAATGCGAGTATAATCTTTAAGTTACTAGGAGGTATGTCATGGATTTTCAAAAGATTATTAATATTGCAGTTATTGCACACGTAGATGCAGGTAAATCAACTCTTGTAGATGCTTTTTTATCACAAAGTCATGTATTTAAACAAAATGAAACACCAGTAGATTGTGTTATGGATAGCAACGATTTAGAAAGAGAAAGAGGAATTACAATCTATTCTAAAAACTGTTCAGTAACTTATAAAGATTACAAAATTAACATTGTTGATACTCCAGGTCATGCGGATTTTTCTAGTGAAGTAGAAAGAATTATTAGAACGGTAGATACGGTAATTTTACTTGTTGATTCAAGTGAAGGACCAATGCCACAAACAAGATTTGTGCTACAAAAATCTTTAGAAATTGGATTAAAACCAATTTTGTTAATAAATAAAATTGATAAAAAAGATCAAAGAGCTGCTAAAGTTGTTGATGAAGTATATGATTTATTCTTAGATTTGAATGCAAATGATCAACAATTAGATTTTCCAATTCTTTATGGAATAGCTAGAGAAGGCATTGTTAGATATAATCCTGACGATGAAAATAACGATATAATACCTCTATTTGAAACTATTTTAAAACATACAACATATTTCCCTGATTTAAGAAATGAACAATTAAAATTACAAATTTCTGCACTTGCCTATGATGATTATATTGGAAGATTAGGGATAGGAAGAATATATTCAGGAACAATTAAAGAAGGTAGACAATATACGGTTTGTGATCCAGATCAAAAGAATAAAAAAGCAAAAGTAAATCAAGTTTTTGTATATAAGGGATTAAGTAAAGTTGCAGTTGAAGAAGCGCAATGTGGAGAAATTGTTATGATTTCTGGAATTCCAGATATATCTATTGGTGATACTATAAACGATGGTGATACAGTAAATCCTATGCCAATGATAACTATAGAAGAGCCTACCTTATCAATGAATTTTATGGTTAATTCTTCACCTTTTGCAGGAAAAAGTGGTAAATATGTTACTAGTAGAAACATAAGAGAAAGATTGGAAAAAGAGCTTGAAGTTAATGTTGGTTTAAAAGTGGAAGAAACAGACTCAACTGATAGTTTTAAAGTTTCAGGGCGTGGAGAACTACATTTGACAATTCTTTTGGAAAATATGAGAAGAGAAGGTTATGAAGTTGCAGTAAGTAAACCTGAAGTTATTTTCCATAGGGTTGATGGTGTATTACATGAACCAGTAGAAGAGGTAGTATGTAGTGTTCCAAGTGAATATTCAGGCTCAATAATATCTAAACTTAATTTAAGAAAAGGAATGATGGTTGATATTGTTGATGAAGGAACATACACAAGAATTGAATATTTAGTTCCAACAAGAGGACTTTTAGGATATAGAAGTGAGTTTATAAATGATACTCATGGTGAAGGAACTATGGTTAGAAGATTACATGGATATGAACCATATAAAGGGGAAATATCTCAAAGAGAAAATGGTGCACTTATTTCAACAGAAGCAGGAACTGCAATGACTTATGCACTATGGAACATACAAGAAAGAGGTCAATTATTCATTGGTCCACAAACACCTGTTTATGAGGGAATGGTAATTGGTATGTCATCAAGAAACATGGATATGGAAGTAAATCCAATTAAAAATAAAAAGATGACTGCAATAAGATCTACTGGTAGTGACGAAGCGATGAAACTTGTACCACACAAAGTTATGAGTATGGAAGAAGCTATTGAATTTATTAATGATGATGAATTAGTAGAATTGACTCCAACAGATATTAGAATTAGAAAAAAATATTTAACTAATCTTGAAAGAAAGCATTATTTAAGAAAGATTGGCAAAATTGACGAATAAAGAGTTCAAACTGAACACTTTCATTAGGTTATCCTAATTTTGGAATTTAGTTCAGTTTTTACTTTCTTTTTTATTTAAATAAATAACACATATGTTGTATCATAATATAAAAGGAGATTTTTTTATGGAATTATATGAAAGATTAATTAAATATACAAAGATTGATACAACTGCGGATTATGAAAGTGATACAACTCCTTCAAGTAAAAAGCAGTTTGATTTAGCATATGTTTTAAAAGATGAGATGATTGAGCTTGGTTTTAGTAATGTGTATGTAGATGAGTTTGGATATGTATATGGAAAAATACCCTCAAATACTACAAAAAAAATAGATACAGTTGGTTTTATTGCACATATGGATACTTCACCTGATTTTAGTGGAACAAATGTTAATCCTAGAATTATTTATAATTATGATGGTAAAGATATAAAACTAAATGATGAAAGAATTATCAAAGTTGATGAGTTTCCACAATTCAAAAAATTTATTGGTGATAATATCATGGTTAGTGATGGAAATACACTTTTAGGTGCAGATGATAAAGCAGGTATTGCTGCAATAATACAAGCGTGTAAGTATTTGATTGAACATCCTGAAATAAAACATGGAGATGTAATGGTAGGTTTTAGTGTTGATGAAGAAATAGGTAGGGGTGCAGATCATTTTAACATTAAAGATTTTAATTGTGATTTTGCGTATACTCTTGATGGAGATGATATAAGTTATATTGAGTATGAAAATTTCAATGCGGCAAGTGCTGAAGTGGTTATTACTGGAAAAAGTATTCACCCAGGATCTGCAAAAAATAAAATGGTTAATGCGATTAATCTTGCGATGGAATTTCATAGTTATTTACCGGTTTTTAAAAGACCAGAACATACAGAAGATAAAGAAGGATTTAACCATATAAATAATATTGAAGGTGATTGCTCAAATGCTAGAATGCATTATATTATTAGAAATCATGATTTATGTGAGTTCAATGAACAAATTAAACTTTTTGAAAACATAAAGGATTTCATGAATACAAAATATAAAGAAGAAAGAGTAAAAGTTAAAATTGAAGAATCATATAGGAATATGTATGAAATTTTAAAAGATAAAATGGAAATTATTGATTTGGCCAAACAAGCATTAAGCAATATAGGAGTTTCACCTAAAGTTAAAAGTATAAGGGGCGGAACTGATGGAGCAAGATTAACCTATGATGGGTTACCATGTCCAAATCTTGGAACTGGAGGAGGAAACTTCCATGGACCATATGAATATTGTAATTTGACACAGCTGGAAAAATCTGTTGAATTAATTGTTGAAATAGTGAAATTAGTAGGGGAAAAATAATGATCTATACTTGTACATTAAACCCATCTTTAGATTACTATATGGAATTTGAAGGTGATTTAAAAAACAGTCAAACAAATAGAAGTAATTTAGAATACTATGAAGCAGGTGGAAAGGGTATAAATGTTTCAATAGTTTTAAATAATTTAATGGTTCCATCAAAAGCATTTGGTTTTTTAGGTGGATTTACTAAACAGTTTTTTATTGATTTATTACTAAAATATGAATATATTCAACCAAGATTTACATATATTGATGGTCATACAAGAATAAATTTAAAATTAAAAGGAAAACAAGAAATAGATTTAAATGCAAATGGACCATCAATAACTGTTGAAAATATGCATTCACTTATAAAAAAATTGGAAGTTGTTGATAAGGGGGATATATTTGTTTTTGCAGGTAATGCCCATGAATACTTGTTAGATGAAGTAGAATTAATGATAAAAGATATATCAAGTAGAAATGTAAAGGTAGTGCTTGATACAAATACTACTATTATTAAAAAGTGTTTAAAATTTAACCCTTATTTAATTAGACCAAACATAAAAGAAATTGAAGAAATATTAAATATTAAAATTGATATGGATAATTTGGAAAATTTGTTTGAGCCATTAGATAAGCTATATAGTCTAGGAGCTCAAAATATAATTGTTCAATTAGGAGAAAAAGGTGCTATATTTAAGTGTAAAGAAGGTATATATTATACAGATGTTATACAGCAGGGTGAAATAATAAATACTGTAGGAACAAATGATAGCATTGTTGCTGGGTTTATTATGAATTCACTTAGAACTATTGATGTTGTAGATAGTTTTAAGTTTGCATCTTGTTGTGGGTTTGCGACATATTATTCAAAAGGTCTTGCGACAAGAGAAAAGGTTAATGAGTTGTATAATAGAGTTAAAGCGATTAAACTTAAATAGTATTTAAGTTAGAAAGAGGAAATTATGAAGAAAATTATCTTGATGTTCATTGGTTTATTTATATTAATTGGATGTTCTAATAAAAAAGCTTTTGAAAAAATTGAATATACTAACAATGTTTCGATTGATGCTGTTAAATCAGATATGAGTGATTATGTGCTTTTAAAAGATAGTGATCATGTATATTTAGATTTATCAACTGAAAATGCAATAAAACTTTTTGAAGAAAAGGGTAGTGCAGTAGTTTATATTGGGTATGTAAATTGTCCTTGGTGTAATAGAGCAGTTCCTGTTTTAAATGAAATCGCAAAAGAATCAGGAATAAATGTATACTATTTAGATGTTGCAAAGGAAGAAAACAGAACACAATTAGATACATTAATAAATACTTATTTAAAAGATAGTTTAGATAATGGTGAGTTATTTGTACCATTTGTAATAGGTATAAAAAATGGTGAAATTGTATCTAGTCAGGTTGCACTTGTTTCAAGTTATAAAGATTATTCAAAAGATATGACAAAAACACAAATTTCAGAAATGAAGGAAATATACTATAACATTTTTAGTAGTATTAAATAAGAAAATGATTTTTAATAAACTGTTTCGTAGAAGAATAGTAGGAAATGTCGTAGATTTGGCAGTTTCTTATGTTGATAAAGGCAATAAATTTAATGATAATATTGCTTCTGTTTATTATGATATATATGTTCATAACACAAATGTAAAAGTTGGAAGATGTGATTTGCGTATTGGAATGAATATAGAGTTATATTATGCAGGTAATATAGGTTATCATATTTATGAAGAGTATCGAGGAAATTCATATGCCTATTATGCAAGTTTAATTTTGTTAAAACTAGCTAAAGAAGAATATGGAATGAGTGAACTTTTAATAACATGTTCACCAGATAACATACCTTCATTTAAAACTTGTGTAAGACTAAAAGGAAAACTAGTTGAAACAGTAATGGTTCCAACAAATCATTATTTGTATATGAAAAACGAAACTGAAAAACATATATTTAAATATAAATTGTAAGGCTTTTGCCTTATTTTTATTTTAGCTAATCAATTTATGATAATATAATAATTGGTATGAAAAGACGAAGGCATTTAAAAGTTAGAGTATTATTAGTTTCAACAATAATTTTTTTGATATCAATTATTGTTATATTAGTTTTTTTGTTTCTTTTTGAAAAAAAAGATAAAGAGGTTAGATATTATTATAATGAAACAGTTTTACCTGCAATGATTGATGATATAGTTGTTACTACAAAAATTATTCCAAAATCATCAAATAGAAGATTAAATGAAAAAAGAGAAATAAAGTATATTGTTATTCACGAAACAGATAACACAAAAAAAGGTAGTGATGCATATAAGCACAGTCAATTTTTGCTTACAAATTCTGATTCTATTACTGCATGGCACTATACAGTTGATGATAAAGTTATATACCATAATTTACCGGATAATGAAATTTCATGGCATGCGGGAGATGGCAGAAGCATTGATGGAGGTAATATGAATGGTATAGGTATAGAAATGTGCGTTAATATTGATGGAGATTATGAAAAAACTCTAAAAAATAGTGCAAAACTAATTTCATATTTAATAGATATTTACAATTTAAGTATTGATGATGTAAAGTTACATAGGGATTTTTCAGGTAAAATATGTCCTAATAGATTAATTAGTGAAAATAGATTAGAAGATTTTTATAAAATGATTATTGAATTTAAGGAGTAGAGAATGAATAAGATTGGACTAGTTTTAGAAGGTGGAGGTATGCGTGGAGCGTATACTGCTGGGGCGCTTAGTTGGTTAATTGATAATAATATTGAATTTGATTATGGAGTTGCAATTTCTGCAGGTGCAGTACATTTATGCAGTTATCTTTTAAAAAATAAAGATTTTTTATTTGATATTTCCACAAAATATATGGTTGATAAAAGTAATGTAGGATTGAATTCTTTTTTAAGAGAAGGTAGATATGTTGGATATGACTATATGTTTAATGATTTACT
Source organism: Erysipelotrichaceae bacterium (assembly GCA_022772735.1). Taxonomy (GTDB): domain Bacteria; phylum Bacillota_I; class Bacilli_A; order Erysipelotrichales; family Erysipelotrichaceae; genus UBA9076. The sequence continues at coordinate 150,325 of JALEZD010000018.1, read as the reverse complement.
TTATAATCAAATAAAATATGATATCACTCCAATAATTGAGGGTAATACTAAATCAGAATTAGGTGTTTACAATTGTAAAAACGGGGAAGTAATGTTTTGGGGAAAAGATGAATTTGATAAGGAATTAAACTTTTTAAAAGCTACTTGTACATTACCTATTGCAGGAAGAATTGTAAATTATAAAGGTTTTAAGCTTCTCGATGGAGGAATCAGATGTATGATTCCAATTGAAAGAAGTATAGAAGTTAATAATGATAAGCATTTTGTAATTTCTACAAAACCAAAAGGTTATGTAAGAAAAGAAGCTAGTTTATTCATGAAAATATTTATGTTTTTAAACTATATAAATTTTCCAAATGTTTATAAAGATTACTTTAAAAGACATTTAAGGTATCACCAACAAGTAGATTTGGTAGAAAATCTTGTTAAAGATGATAAAGCTTTCTTTTTAAGACCATCAAAAAAAATAGATGTAAATAGATTTAGTGGTGAAAAAGACCAATTAATTGAGCTTTATGAACTTGGTAGACAAGATATGGAAAATAATAAAGAAGAATTTTTAAAATTTATTGGTAAATAAAAAAGTGAATTATATTTGATTCAATCAAATACAATTCATTTTTTAAATTTAAATATAATAAATTAGTGTGTATATAAAGTAGTTACTAGTTATATTTAATTAAAGAAACAAAGAAATAAGCGTTATAATTGCAAGTCCACCTTGTTTCCATAAAATATTTTTATCACTTGTGAATGCGCCATATGTGGCAACGATAATGATATATATTAATAATATTCCTGTCCAAATTGGGGATTTTGCTTGTGGCATGTAAACTGAAATAAGCAATAGAATTGCCAGTAATCCATTGTAAACACCTTGATTCTTAAATAAAGTTTTTACAGAGTGTCTACTTAATTCTTCTTGACTCATTTTAAAAACTTGTGATGTTGATATTGAAGTTGTTGCTATGGTTTCTAAATACATAATATATAAAAACTCAATCGCAACAAGCGTTGAAAGTATGGTTGTAATAATAGACATAGTTAATCCTCCAGTTTGTTATCTTAAACTATAGTATTTTATAATTATTCACTCAACGATGGCATGTAATCGTATTTTAATGTTTCATCATTCCATGGTGCTAAATAAAGCATATAAAATTCATCATATGTTAAATTTGATGCAACAGTTAATTTTGCAAGTTCAACACCAACATATCTATAGTGCCATGATTCAAAATCATATCCAGTTATTGCTTTTTTTCCTTCAGGATACCTTAAGATGAAACCAAAATCTTGTGCATTTGCAGATGCCCATGTATAGGCTTCAGTTTCAACAAAACTGCTTAGACCTTCAGTGTTAAGTGCAGCTAAATCCACAGCATATCCTGTTTGATGTTCTGAAAATCCTGGACGAGCACTTACAGAGTCTGCTTTTTCTTGTCCCATAGTTTTAACATAGTTGTTGTATAATTTTTCTTGTCTTTCAAAAGATCTATATGCACTACTTGCATAAAATCTAACAGGAGATATACCAGTCATTTCATCTTTTAAACTAATTGCTTTATCACACCATGCTTTTAAAGCGCTAGCAGCTTCAGAGGCAAGCTGTAACCCATTAGAAGCATATTGAACAGAAAGAGGAGCAATTTGGTATGGTGTATATGTACTATCTAAATAATATGTTTTATTTACTAGCATATTTGGATTATTAACATCTGGAACACTCTTTGTATTTTCATATGGAGTATAATATGAATTTGTTAGCTCAAAATGAGATTCATTATTAACATCTCTATGTGATGTTGCATCTTCAATGTAAGTGTTTATATTTTCTTGATAATCAAATACTAATAAAGGAGTAATTTCAAAGTGTTTTAGATTTTTAAAAATAGTTAAAATATTCTCTTTAGAATAACCCTTATCTAATAGTCTATGGTATGTCAATAATTCCTTATCACCCACATCATTTAATATTAAATATAATTCTATATATTCCTTTTTTAGTGATTTATCTTTTATTGATATTGCAAGATAATCAGAATACCATTTATTTTCTATAATTGTTCTGGTTAGTTTATAACTTCTAATTCCAGCAATTTCTTCTTTAGAATAACCTAAATCTTTAAGTTTTCCATCATCAATCATCACTGGAATTTTTATTATTGAAAAAATTAATATAAATATTAAAATAGGAATTATTACTACAGATTTTCTAATTCTTCTTCCATTATTTTTTTTTCTTTTTCTTTTGTTAGAAGTCAAAAGTTTATAAATTAGTCTTTTGATTGGATTTAAGTTTATTTTAAATTTTCTAAGTTTTCTTGCCATTATAATTCCCCCTCAAATAAACTCCATGGATAGCTTAATTTAGGATAGCTTGTAAATATCATTTCTTTTTTTGTAATAGGATGTATTAGATTTAATTTGAAAGCCCATAATGCAATTTGTTGTTTACCATTTGTGTTTTTATTATATCTTTGATCACCATATAGTGCAGCATTTCTTGATGAAAATTGAACTCTTATTTGGTGTGGTCTGCCTGTTTCTAAATTTATTTTTACTAAAGACATATTTTCTTTTGTTGATAATAGTTTGTAATGCAAAATTGATTTTTTAGCATTTTTATTTTTTTCATTTGATGTATAGACTGTGTTTGTTTTTGTATCTTTTATCAAATAATCAACTAATGTATCTTCTTTTTTAAGTTTTGTAGAACAAACAATCGCAAGATATGTTTTTAAAAATTTGTGAGTTCTAATGTCATCTGAAAGTCTTGATGCAGCTTTAGATGTTTTTGCGAAAACCATTACACCCCCAACTGGGCGATCTAACCTGTGAACTAATCCTAAATATACATTACCAGGTTTGTTGTATCGTTTTTTTAAATCAGCTTTTAGTAGATTTAATAAATCATCATCTTTAGAGTTGTCTTCTTGTACAGGTATATTTATTGGTTTTTCAACTACAAGGAGATGATTATCTTCAAATAAAATCTTAATCATTAGTCCATTTTCCATATATTCCACAAGGTAAAATTAAATTGTTATTTTTAACTGGAATTCCAATTTCACCAGCTTCAATTTTACCTTCTTTAAAATGTTGTTTTAAAATATTTGATAAAACTGTTGATGAAAATCCAGTAGTATAAGAATTAACTAAGAAAAAAATCGGTTTTTCATCTAATATTTCTACGCAGGATTTAATTAAATCGTTTATTTGGTTTTCTAATTTCCACATTTCGTTATTTGGACCTCTTCCATATGATGGAGGATCCATCAATATACCATGATATGTTCTGCCTCTTCTTTTTTCTCTTTGAACAAATTTTAATGCATCATCAATAATAAATCTTATTGTATTATTGTTTAGATTACATAAATCCATGTTTTCTTTTGCCCAATTTATAATACCTTTACTTGCATCAACATGCACAACCTCTTTTGCGCCTGCAATACTGCACGCCATACTTGCACAACCTGTGTAACCAAAAAGATTTAAAATTCTTATTTCTCTGTTTTCTTTTTCTATTTTTTCCATCATCCAATCCCAATTAACGGCTTGTTCGGGAAAAATACCAGTATGTTTAAACCCAGTTGGTGATACTTTAAAAGTTAAATTTTTATAGTTTATACTCCAAAATTCAGGCAATTTCTTTTTAAATTCCCAATGTCCACCACCACTTTTGTTTCTATGATAAATAGCATCTGCTTTATCCCAACCTTTGTAATTTGTTTCCCAAACAGCTTGTGGATCAGGTCTTCTTAAAATAATGTCTTTCCATCTCTCTAGTTTTTCACCATTTCCAGAATCTAAAAGTTCATAATCTTTCCAATTTGTCGCAAGTTTTATCATAGTATACTCCTTATTGATATAATTATACTCAAAAGTTTTACTAGTGTTAAGCTAGTTGCTAAACTATAATAATTATTGTACTTAAAATTATGATAGTTAGTTAGGAGTTTTTATGGTAAATATAAATGATTTAAATGTTAATCAAAAAGAAGCAGTTTTAACAAATGATAGATATGTACGAATTATTGCTGGGGCAGGTAGTGGTAAAACTAGAGTTTTAGTTATGAGAATTGCCCATTTGATTAATGATAGAAATGTTTTTCCAAATAAAATTCTTGCGATAACTTTTACTAATAAAGCCGCAAATGAAATGAAGGAAAGAATAAGAAAAACGCTTAATGATGAAAATATATCTTGTTGGATTAGTACAATTCATTCTTTGTGTGTCAGAATTTTAAGAGAGGATATATCAAGTTTAGGATATCCTAGAAATTTCACAGTTATGGATAGTGATGATCAAAGAACAGTTTTAAAAGAGGCTTATAAAATTATTGGGTTAGATAGTCAAAAATATTCATATGGTTCAATGCTTGATTATATTTCTAATAATAAAAGTGCTGAAATAAGTGTAGATAGAGCTATTGAATTAAGCAATGGCTTTAAAGGTGATTTAGATAAAGCTAAAGTATATGAATATTATATTCAACGACAAAAAGAGATGTATGCATTAGATTTTGATGATTTACTACTTTTTACCGTAAGATTATTTAAAAAATATCCAGATATACTAAGAAAATGGATGAAGAGATTTAATTACATTCATGTAGATGAATTTCAAGATATTGATAAAGTTCAGTATGAACTAATTGGCTTATTAACAGGTTATGAAAATGAACTTTATGTGGTTGGTGATCCTGATCAAACGATTTATACTTGGCGTGGGGCTGATGTAAATATAATTATGAATTTTGAAAAAGATTTTAAACCATGTCATACAATAATATTGAATGAGAATTATCGCTCAACTTCTAATATATTAAATGGTGCAAATAGTGTTATAAAAAACAATACGCAAAGAGTAGAAAAAGATTTATTTACAAATAGAATTAACAATGAAAAGATTACTCATAATTCACTTTCTTCTGATGAGGCAGAGGCAAGATGGATTGCTGAAGAAATAAGAAGCAAGGTTAAATCAGGAAAAAAATATAAAGATTTTGCGATTTTATATAGAAGTAACTATCTTTCTCGTTCTATTGAAAAAGGTTTGTTAGAAGAAAAAATTCCTTATGTTATATTTGGTGGAGTTAGATTCTATGACAGGGCAGAAATAAAGGATGCACTAAGTTATATGAGACTTGTTTGTAATAGTGATGATTTATCTTTTAATAGGATAATAAATAAACCAAAAAGAGGAATTGGGGCTAAAACTATTGAAACTATTTTAAATAAAGCAAGAGAAGAAAATTTAACAATGTATGAAACTATTAAACGATTCAAGTTATTTTCTAAGAAAACTCAATCTGAGATTGATAATTTTGTAAATTTAATTGAGAAAATGAGAGAGAAAATGAATCTGTTGGAAATTGATAAATTTTTAGAATTTATTATTGATGAAAGTGGATACAGAAACATGCTTGAAGAAGAAAAAGAAGTGGAAAGAATAGAAAACATAAAAGAATTGATTAGTGATGTGAATAGTTTTAAGGTTGAATATCCAGAAAGTGATGTTAATGAATATTTACAAATGGTTAGTTTGTATGGTGATAAAGAAGAAAACAAAAATGGAGAATATGTTTCACTTATGACTGTGCATGCATCAAAAGGTCTTGAATTTGACACAGTATTTGTATGTGGTTTATCGGATGGAGTTTTTCCAAGTGAAAGATCAATGGCAGAAGGAAGAAAAGGTGTAGAAGAAGAAAGAAGAATTGCATATGTTGCATTTACAAGGGCACAAAATAAATTATATTTAAGTGATTCTTCAGGATTTAGTTATGTTCTTTCAAAAGCAAGAGTTACATCTAGATTTATTAATGAAATAGATGAAGATTTTATTGAACATTTAGAAGCACCTAGAAATGACATAAGGCAAGTTAGTTTTTATGATTCTACTACTAATGAAGTTAGTTATTCACCAATAAAATCACAAACTGTAAATAAGGCAATTAAAATTAAAAAAGGAGACAAAGTTAAACATAAATTATTTGGAGAAGGAATTGTAATAAAAATAGAGGCTTCAATTGCTCATATTGCGTTTAAACATCCACATAACATTAAAAAAATTGCTGCAAATCATCCTAGTATTGAAAAAATTAATTTATTGTCATAAAACACTCTTAAACGAGTGTTTTTTCTTATAAAATGTTATAATTATCTAGCTTGAGGTAAAGTTATGAGTGAAAAAAGAATTCTAGAATTAAGGAATATTTTGAATAAATACAATTATGAGTATTATGTTAATGATAATCCAAGTGTAGAAGATTATGTATATGATAAATTGATGAGAGAATTAATTGAACTTGAAAATCAATTTCCTGAATATTTTGATGAGTTTAGCCCTACGCAAAGAGTCGGTGGAGAAGTTCTTGATGGTTTTAGTAAAATTGAACATAAAAGAAGAATGTTATCTTTAAAAGATGCATTTAGTTATGATGAGTTAAAAAGCTGGGCAAAAGATATTGAAAGTAAGATTGGAAAAGTAGAGTATTGTGCAGAATGTAAAATTGATGGTCTTGCAATGTCAATTACATATAGAAATGGCAAATTTGTGCAGGCAGTTACAAGAGGTGATGGTAGTGTTGGTGAAGATGTTACTAACAATGTTAAAACTATTAAATCTATACCTATGTTAATTGATTATTATCAAGAAATTGAAGTTAGAGGTGAGGTATTTATGCCTAAATCTAGCTTTGAAATGTTAAACAAAGAAAGAGAATTAAATGGTGAAGAATTACTAGCAAATCCTAGAAATGCTGCGGCGGGAAGTATTAGACAACTAGATTCTGGAATTGTTGCGAAAAGAAAACTTGATGCATTTTGGTACTATTTACCTGATGGAGATACTTATGGGTTTAACAATCACTATGAAACATTAAATTGGTTAGGTAAATTAGGGTTTAGAATTAATAAGAGTGGGACAGGTTTATTTAAAAATATTGATGGAGTTATTGATTTTATTGAAGAATTAGCAATAAACAGAAATAATCTACCTTATGAAATAGATGGTGTGGTAGTAAAAGTTAATGATTTAAAATTACAGGAAGAATTGGGGTATACAGTAAAAACTCCTAAATGGGCAATTGCATATAAGTTTCCTGCTGAACAAGCTATTACACAAATTGAAGATATTTTTATAAGTGTAGGTAGAACTGGTAGATGTACTCCAAACGCAAAACTTAAAACGGTTAAATTGGCAGGTAGCCAAGTTAGTGCTGCAACATTACATAATGAAGACATGATTAAAACAAAAGATATTAGAATTAATGATTTTGTTTATGTACATAAAGCTGGAGATATAATTCCTGAAGTAATAAGTAGTATTAAAGAAAAACGTGATGGTTCACAAATTCCTTATGTTTTTCCAACGCATTGTCCAATTTGTAATGAACCTTTACATAGATATGAAGATGAGGCAGATTATTATTGTGTAAATAACGATTGTCCAGCACGAGTTGTCACATCTATTGCGCATTTTTCAAGTAGAGATGCGATGAATATTGAAGGTTTAGGAGAAAAAAGAGTTGAACAGTTTCATAAGGAAGGGATATTAAATACTGTTGCGGATATTTATTTGTTAAAACAGAAAAAAGACAAAATATTATCATTAGAAAAATTTGGAGAAAAGTCATTTGAAAATTTAATTGAAGCTATTGAAAAGAGCAAACAAAACTCTTTAGATAAATTGTTGTTTGGATTGGGGATTAGACAAGTAGGCTCTAAGGCTTCAAAGATTTTGGCAGATAGATTTCTAGATATTGATAATTTAATAAATGCGAATATAGAAGATTTACAAAACATTAGAGATATTGGGGATATTACTGCAGATGCAATAATTACATTTTTTAAAGATGAATCTAATTTACATCTGATTGAATGTTTAAAAGAGGCAGGTGTAAATACAAGGTATAATAAGGTCGAAAAAATAGAATCTATATTTACAAATAAAGTTTGTGTTCTTACGGGTAGTTTGAGCTTTTTAACAAGAAGTGAAGCAGAAAAAAAACTAGAAGAATTAGGCGCTATTGTAACAGGTAGTGTTAGTAAAAAAACAGACTATGTGATATATGGTGAATCTGCTGGTTCAAAACTTGAGAAAGCAAAAAATCTTAATATTAAAACACTTAGTGAAGAAGAATTTATAAAGGAGTTAAAATAATGATAAAAGATGAAAATTATTATAAAAATCTAGCAAAAAGTTTAATGTTTAATTTAAGTGATAAAGAAGCAAGTGATATGAAATATGAATTTGAGACTTTATATAGACAATTAGAGCTTTTAGACAAGATTGATACTACAGATGTAAAGGAAATGATTTATCCATTTGAGGATGAAACACATTTTTTAAGAGAAGATGTAGTTGATCATACAATATCTCAAGAAGATGCCTTGAAAAATGCACCTGTTGTAAAAGAAGGACATATTGTTGTTTGTAAGGTGGTGAAATAATGAATTTAGAAATTGAAAAAAATATATACGATGCGTATGAAAATGCAAAAAAACTAAATGAAAAATTAAATAACATTGTAACATTGGTTGATCCTAAAAGTCAGATTGATGAATTAAAAGATGATGGACTTTTATATGGTATGCCTATAGCATTGAAAGATAATGTTAATACAAAAGGTATAAAAACAACTGCATCTAGTAAAATACTTGATAACTATATACCTATTTATGATGCGACAATTGTAAAAAAATTAAAGGCTGCAGGTGCGATAACTATTGCAAAAACAAGTATGGATGAATTGGCAATGGGTGGAACAAATTTAACTGCATTTACAGGACCAGTTTACAATCCGTATGATTTAAATAGAATTTCTGGAGGATCATCAGGAGGAAGTGCTGCAATTGTTGCAAGTGGAGTTGTTAGATTAGCTATTGGCAGTGATACAGGTGATAGCGTAAGGAAACCAGCAAGTTTTTGTGGTGTTGTAGGTGTAAAACCAACTTATGGAAGGATTTCAAGATATGGTATTATTCCGTATGCTTCAAGTTTAGACCATGTAGGGTACTTTACAAGAAATGTATTTGATGCAAGTCTTGCGCTTGAAGTTTTGGCTGGTAGAGATGATAATGATATGACTTCAAGTTATAAGGAAGTTGAAAGTTATTCAAAACTTTTAAATAGCAATATTGAAGGCAAAGTAATAGGGATAATAAGTAATGTTATTGAGGCAATATCTAATAAAAATACTTTGGATTTGTTTGAATCGTTAATAAAGAAACTTGAAGAAAAAGGCGCAATAATTAAAAATATTAAGTTTGATGATGATTTAATGAAAGCTATTTTACCTACATACTATATGATTGCAAATTGTGAAGCTACTGCAAACCATTCAAATCTTGATGGTATAAGATTTGGAGTTAGAGAGTCTGGTAATACGACAGAAGAAATTATGATAAATTCACGAACAAGTGGATTTGGTTCTTTAATCAAAAAAAGATTTGTAATAGGGGGTTATGGTTTATTACAAGAAAATCAAGAGAAACTATTTAGAAAAGCACAAAAAGTGAGAAGGTTAATTGTTGAAGCTGTTAAAAAATCATTTGATGATATTGATTGTTTGATTGCTCCAGCAAGTGGGAATATTGCACCACTTGTTTCTGGAAGTGATATTGATGAGTTAGATAGTGAATATTTGGTGGCTGAAAATCATATGGTAATTGGTAATTTTACTGGTTATCCAAGTATGACTTTACCTCTTGGATTTGAAGAGAATTGTCCTATTGGAGTAAATATAACTTGTAAAGCATTTGATGAAGTCAATATGTTTAACATTGGGTTAGCTATAGAAGAAAGTACAGGATTAAAAGATCTTGTAGCGAAGGTGAAGTAAATGAATTATGATGTTGTAATTGGAATAGAAATACATTGCGAGCTTAAAACAAAAACAAAAATGTTTTCTGGTTCAGAATGTAAATTTGGTGCACAAAGCAACACATGTGTTAATGAAATTGATTTAGGACATCCTGGAACTTTACCTTGTGTAAATAAAGAGGCAATTAAAAAAGCCATTCAAGCATGTGCTGCATTTAATTTAAAAATTGATCCATTATTAAAGTTTGATAGAAAAAATTATTATTACTCTGATTTACCAAAAGGATTTCAAATAACTCAACAGTTTTTCCCTATTGGCAAAGATGGTTATGTAATGATTGATTGTGATGGTGAAAGAAAAAAAATTAGAATAAATCGTATTCATGTTGAAGAAGATACAGCAAAACAGTTTCATTTAGATGATGAAACATTAATAGATTTTAATAGAGCTGGAACGCCACTTATTGAAATAGTATCTGAACCAGACATGAAAAATGGAAAAGAGGCAGCTGCATATGTAGAGGTTTTAAGACAAACACTTTTATATATAGGGGTTTCTGATGTAAAAATGGAAGAAGGCTCTATGAGGTGTGATGTTAATATTTCTTTAAATAGAAAAGGTGAAGGTTTTGGTGTTAAAAATGAAATTAAAAATCTAAACTCTATTGCGAATGTTCAAAAAGCCATTGATTATGAGATTGAAAGACAGTCTAAAATTTTAGATGAGGGTGGCATTATTGAACAAGCAACAAGAAGATTTGATGAAAGTAGTAAAACTACCGTTTTAATGAGAAAAAAAGAAGGTAGTGTCGACTATAAGTTTTTTAGTGAACCAAATATTTTTCCAATTAGATTAGATGATGAATGGATTAAAAGCATAATTGATAATTTGGAAGAATTACCTGATGAAAAAAGAGAGAGATTTAAAAATCAGTATGATTTAACTGATTATGATATTAAAGTTTTAATAAATAATAAATCTCTTGCATGTGTTTTTGAAGAAGTTATGAAATTTACCAAAAATTCAAAAGCTTGCGCGAACTGGTTAATTACAGATGTACTTGCATGGCTATCAAAAAACAATGTTTCATTAGAAAATAGTAGTATGAAACCAGAACATTTAGCATTAATGATTAATATGATTGATGATAAAATTATTTCAACTACTCAGGCTAAAGATGTTGTTTTAAAAGAGGTTATGGAGGGTAGAAATCCTGAAGATGTTGCGAGTGAAAAAGGACTTAAACAAGTTTCAGATGAATCATCAATATTAAAATTGATAAATGAAGTTTTAGATGAACAACCACAGTCTATTATTGATTATAGTAATGGCAAAGATAGAGCAGTTGGATTTTTGATGGGGCAGTTAATGAAAAAATCAAAAGGTCAAGCAAATCCTGGAGTTGCAAATAAATTGTTGGTAGAAGCACTAAAGAGTCGTATAATTAAATAGTATATATTTATAAAGGAGTTAAAAATGACTGAAACAAGAAGAAGAGTTAGTAGAAAGAAAGCTAAAAGAAGAAGTTTAAGTGTAAGTAGTATTATTTTGATTTTTGGTAGTTTATTAATAATTACTCCTTTTATTGTGCTTGGTTGGATTCTTCTTTCTGCTTCATTAGATACTGGTACTCCAATTTTGGGTGATAGATATGTTGGAGATTTAGATCCTGCCATTAGTAAGTCTGATATTTCTAATGTTAAAAAAAGTGTGGATGGTATAAATGGCGTTGAGGCAAGTTCTGTAGAGCTTGCGACTGCAACTTTAAGGGTTTATGTAGATGTTGAGGATAGTTATTCAGATACTCAAGCTAGTGATGTTGCAAAAAGTGCATATGATTCTGTGATTAATGTTTTAGATGTAAATAAATATTTTACTCAAACAGATTCTAAAAAGATGTATGATTTAGAAATTCATGTGTACAATTTGAAAAAAAATAGAGATCAAGACAACTTCTCTTATGTTATATTGACGAAAACTTCTTCGATGAGTGATAGTAAGATTCAAGTTGTGTCTACACCAATTGATGCAGAACTTGCTCAACAATTAAGAGATGATGTTGAGGCTAGAAACAACCCTACTCCAAAAACTGAAGAAAAAAATGAGGAAAAACTTGTAGGTGAAGAGGCAGAAACACCTCAAGAAACAGAAAAGACAGAATAAGATATGGATATTAGTCCATGTCTTTTTTTGAAAATAATTTTCTAATTTTTTTAATGTATTTAATTAATATGTTTATTTTTATATAATTTTTATAGGAGGTAGATTTATGAAATTAATAATTGAAGAAAATGAAGAGTTGATGTCGGAGAGTGCAATGCATATCCTTTTAGGAGCAATGATGCAAGATAAAAGAGTGAATATTTCTCTTACATCAGGAAGAAGCCCTAAAAAATTATATGAAATGCTTATACCTAAGGTTAAAAATCAAAAGAAGTATGAAGATGTACAGTATTATTTATTTGATGATTCACCATATATTAATCAACCTCATGGAGGTAATTGGAATGAAATGCAGGAGTTGTTTTTTAAACCAGCAAACATCGGTGAGGATAGAATACATATAACAACACTTGATAATTATAAAGTTTATGATGAAGAAATAAAAAATGCAGGTGGAATAGATGTAATGGTCATTGGACTTGGATATGATGGACATTTTTGTGGGAACTGCCCTAGATGTACTCCGCTTGATTCTTACACCTATTGTCTTGAATTTAAGAAAAAACAAGAGGTAAATCCAACATATGCGGATAGACCATTACAACCATTTTCTATAACAATGGGACCAAAAAGTTTAATGCGTGTAAAACATTTGGTAATGATTGTTAATGGTGAGGAAAAGGCAAAAATATTAAAGAAAGTATTAGATAGTCCAATAAGTGATGAAATCCCTGCAACTGTTTTAAAATTACATCCAAATTTAACTATAATCGCTGATAAGGATGCTGCAAAATTTATAAATATCGATGATTATAAAAATATTTAAATGAATGGAGTTTTTTCCATTCTTTTTTTGTTTTTTATCATATAATAATATTATGAAAAAAAATGAAGTATTTATTGGGATTTGTAGCGGTTATGATAATGATGGTCTTGGTGTTGTTAAACATCAAGGTTTTGTTTTGTTTGTAAAAGGTTTGTTAATAGGGGAAGAAGCAGAAATAATATGCACGCTTGTTAAAAAAAATTATGGATATGGGAAGATTTTACGATTAATAAGTGTTAGTAAAAATCGTAATGAAAAAAAATGTGAAGTATATAAAACTTGTGGGGGATGTATGCTTTGGCATATGAATGATTATGAACAACAATATTTTAAAACAGAAAAAGTTAAAAGTTGTTTTTCTAGTATTGCAGGAATGGATGTTGAAGTATTAGATACTATAAAAATGGATGAACCTATAAGGTATAGAAATAAAGTACAAGTTCCTGTTGGAGTTTTTGATGATAAACTTAAAATGGGATTTTATAAAAATAGAACAAATGAAATTGTTGAATTTTCTGATTGTTTTGTGCAAAGTGAACTTTCAAATAAAATAATTGATTTTTTTAAGTTTGAATTAAATAAATATGATTTTAAAAATGATATAAGGCACATACTTATAAAACATGCGCATAAGAAAAATGAAGTTATGGTTGTAATAATTTGTAAGAAAATGTTACATGAATATAATGAATTTTTGAAAAAGTTAGTTTCTACATTTAAGGAAATAAAGAGTGTAATTTGTAATTTGAATGATAGAAAAGACAATGTAATTCTTGGAGACAAGGAAATTGTTTTATTTGGTGAAAGTGTTATAAAAGAGGAACTATGTGGATTAGTATTTAATATATCTAGTAAATCTTTTTTTCAAATAAATCCGTATCAAACAGAAATTTTATATAATAAAGCAATTGAATTTGCGAAAATTGGTAGTTGTGATACAGTTTTAGATTTATATTGTGGGATTGGTACAATAGGCATGGTTGCATCAAAGTATGCTAAGAAAGTTATTGGTATTGAGATTGTAAATGAGGCAATTGAGGATGCAAAAATTAATGCAAAAAATAATAATATAAAAAATATTGATTTTTATTGTATGGATGCAGGAGAAGGGGCTAAAAAGATTGTTGATGAAAAAATAGATATTGATGTAGTTATTGTTGATCCACCCAGAAAAGGCTTGGATAATTTGGCAATAGAGAGTATTCTTAAAATAAATCCTAAAAAAATTGTTTATGTTTCATGTGACCCAGCAACACTTGCAAGAGATTGCAAAATATTTGATCAAAAGGGATATACAATTGATATTGTACAACCTATTGATATGTTTCCACATACAAGTCATGTGGAGACAATTGTGTTGCTACAACGAGCAGATACGTAGAAATCCTTTATTTCAAGCACTTTTACAAGCATATCGTATTTACTGGTGAGGGTGACAAAATCCGAAATAAAGAGATTAAGGACTATATAAACGTTTCTGTAGTGATTGATATAGAGTGGGGAGATATAAAAAATGATGGTTAATTATTAAGTCTTTATTATAATATTGCGTGATTCTGTCTCTTAAAAAACTATACTTGGAGGTGAAGCATATTGGAAAAAATTGATTATATTAATTGGTGGGAAGCTACAAGAGAGAATGGTTTAGAAGATGTAAAATCAACATTTCTTTCTTTGTTTTCTCAAGCAGATTATATACCGTCTATCTACCACCCTATTTTATATAGATTTCTTAAAAATCATCAAATGAAACATTGGAGTGAAGATTTGTTTGTTTTTACAAGAAAAAAAATCTGTGAAATTGAAAGAACTGTTGGCAAAGAAATCATGAGAATAACTTTGTTAAAACATTTTCATCACTTAATCTATACTTATCAAAACCTGATTGATATAGAAGAAAGAATTTTATTAATGAATCGGTTCAAAGGAAGCGAAGAATTAAAAGCAAAGATTTTTAGTATTAATATATATAACGATTTGTTAAATACTGGGTTTAGTAACGCCTTGAAATTATTTATTGAATTTCAAAGTTTAATAGAAAACAAAGATTTATTTCAAAAAAATCTTACTCCACAAATAGAATGTTTGGCAAGTCCTAAAAGAGGATATAGGTTGATTACGGATTTAGCTGATTCTAATATACGAAATGCAATTTCGCACGGTGGAGTAAGGGCAGTTGGTTCTAAAATGTATTTTTCTTATAGAAAAGGTGAACAGCAGATTAATCAAGAGTCAACCGTATATGATTTTAAAGATTCGCTGTTACAGTTATTTGATGGTGTAAGTGCTATTTTATTGTCATGGTTCGGTTATTTATGTGAAGAAAATATAACTTATGATGAAATTTATGAGAACAGTTCTGTTCATGAAGACACTTCGCTCTTTTTTGAGAAGTTATCTATGTCTACCATGTGTACCAGTTGTGATAGAGTATACCAACTTGAGATAAATAACTGTACAGGAAAAAGACAACATGTGAACGTTGAATTGATTGGTGTAGATTTAGATATTGATTCAAGAATTTTTCTTGGTTTATCTACTGCTGAAAGAGTTTATCAGCTAAGAAAGCTCTCATTAGAAGATACTATTATGGTTTCATTCTCTTCACCTAGAACAGCTAATTCATTTTTCACTGTTAGCTGTTCTACAGTTAACGATTTATCAACGGGAGTTATAGATTTTGGTGAAGCATGGAGGCGTATAATTGAGGACAAGAATGCCTTAATGTTTCCAATTAATGATGAAGAAAGAAATGAATTTGAAGATTCCTTTCGATACTATCCAGATATAGAAACTGAAGACTATGTTATTAGAGAAATTGAAGATATTAGTTTAGAAAATATGAAAAGATTCAAAGCTGTAATATACCTAAAACGAGCAAAGAGAGCAAGTCATGTTCGGAAAACCGTAGAGAAAATTGTAGAAGAAATAAAGACTTTAAAAAACTATGGTTTTCTATCTCACAAAGTAAAACATGGAAATATGGAAGCGGATATATTATATTTAGTTCTATATAAAAAAGAACTACGTAGAGGGAAGGATAGAGCTTTATATCCGAGCAATGAGAATTTCATTGCTCAAATTCAATATGATGTAAATATGAAATTTCCTATACGGAACAAGTTTATAGATAATAATCTTAAAAAAAGACGCGAAAAATTAATAGAGTATAACTGGAATCCAAATTTCAAATGAGCCTCTTAATCTGTGAAATAAATGTTAACGTTTAAATTTTTAAAGACACTTCAAAAAAAGAAGTGTCTATTTTTTTACCTAATTTGAAAGGGCGTGGTACTACGAAAACAGAAAAACAATAAAACAAAGGTCGTTCCCCATCGGGCTAAGACCGTTAAGCAAATGAGATTCATTCAACCAAAAAAAGAAAAGATAGGTAAAAATATGGAACTTAAATTTGTGATTCCCAACATGGAAAAAACATTCGGCAATTTAGAATTTGCTGGCGAGTATAAAGCCGTCCAGCGAAGAATTAACGGGCAACTAACCGTCTTATCAAGAAGCTATAACCTCTACTCTGATATTCAAAGAGCAGATGATATTGTGGTCGTGCTTCCTGCTGAAGCTGGCGAAAAACATTTCTGCTTTGAGGAACGTGTGAAGTTAGTCAATCCACGTATTACCGCAGAGGGGTATAAAATCGGAACTCGTGGTTTTACAAATTACCTTTTACATGCTGACGACATGGTAAAAGAATAAAGAAAGAGAGGAAAAATGGTGAGAATAGTCTATCTGCATAGCGGAAAGAATAGAAAGAAAAGGGTTTATTCCAGCAAATATGCTTTATCAAGCATTATTTATTGTAGCAAATGTGGAGAGATTTATCGTAGGATTCAGTGGCAAGCACATGGAAAAAAATATATAGTTTGGAGATGTTGCAATAGAGTTGAAAATGGTCCAGAGGCATGTGATGTAGAAGTTATCAAGGTAATAGATCTTCAAAGTATAGTGATTAAAGCTATCAAGAAAGCGTTTTGGAAAAGAGATAGCATGAAAGCTATACTTGTAGCAAATATTGAATCGGTTATTATAGATGTTGGTGGAATATCCATTGATGAGATTGCAGATGGAAATATTTAAACTTAGTGAGCTTAAGCAAAGTGCAATGGTAGATTCAGCTGGAAGGGAAGGGCTGAGGCTTAGGATTAATGAGATGAATAAATTCCTGGATGAGCAGACAGAAGTCATTACTGAGTATGATGAACAGCTAACTCGCAGGCTTATAGAAAATATTACTGTTTATGAGAATTTTATAGTAGATTTCAAGTCTGGAACAAGCGTAGATATTTATAAATAAGGATAGCTGGGTTTCATCTCGCTACGGTGAGGTGTTTTTGTTGTTGTAGAGATATTGACTTAGCTGTTACAATATGTCTATTAAGGATAATTTTGTACATCCTATTTAAAGGTGAATTCTATGGTAAAGAATAATATTGAAGTGGATGTAAAAGTGAAATGCATTGAAACTGGAAAGACTCAGGTGCAACCAGCAGAAGAAATTGGTACTACTAGTCAGTATGTTAACCGGATTATTAAGAAAAAAGATAGGGTTGTTAATAAAACCTTTGTTCAGATGATGGAAAAGCTAGGTTATGATATTGATCTAACCTATGTGAAAAGGAAGTAATGCTAAGGAGGATAATATTATGGCATATGAAACACCATTAACAATAGCTGAGGTAATGAAAGACATTACTGCAAATAAATATGTTTTACCATCTATTCAGCGTGAATATGTTTGGGATACCGATCAGATTGAAGCTTTGTTTGATTCGCTTATGCGTGACTATCCAATTGGGACATTCCTTTTCTGGGAGATAAGTAAGGAACACGTAAACGACTATGACTTTTATGGATTTATTAGAAATTATCATGAGTATAAAGGGGTGCATAATAAGAAAGTCGATTTAAAAGGATCAGATGGTGTAACAGCTGTTCTTGATGGACAGCAACGCCTTACTTCTATCTATATTGGACTTAAAGGAACTTACGCTTATAAACTTAAATATATGGCAAAGAAAAATCAGGATGCATACCCAATTAGAAGATTATATTTAAACTTGCTATCATCTCCTTCAGACAGTGATAATGAGTTTGAATTCAAGTTTCTTACAGATAAAGAAGTCCAAAACGATGAAAATAAATGTTGGTTTGAAGTTGGTAAGATCCTTGATATGAAAGAAGATGGTGATGTTTTTATGTACGTTAATGAAAACATTAGTTACTCCGATGTCTTTGATTATACGAAAGAACAGTCAAAATTTGCTATAAATGCACTATCCAAGCTTTATAACATTATTAATAAGGCAGGTACAATTAGTTATTACAGAGAGAAGACTGTAAAACTCGATAAAGTTCTAAATATATTTATTAGAGTCAACAGTGGAGGGACACCTCTAAGTTACTCTGACTTGCTTCTATCCATAGCTTCTGCACAGTGGGAAAACCATGATGCGAGAGAAGAAATTATTGAGTTTGTTGATGATGTAAATGCAGTAGGAGCAGGATTTAAAATCAATAAAGATTTTGTGCTGAAGACGGCGCTGGTTCTTAGTGATTTTACGGATATTGCTTTTAAGGTGGACAATTTTAACAAACAAAACATGATTAAAATTGAAAACAATTGGGATAATATAAAGAAAGCTATCAAACAGGCGGTTCTTTTGGTTTCATCATTTGGTTATTCAGGTGAAACACTAGCATCAAATAATGCATTGATTCCAATTGCATATTACCTTTTTATTAATGGTATGCCGGATAACTTTGTTGATTCAGGGACAAACAAGAATAATAAAGATAAAATAAAGAAGTGGCTTATACGTTCTCTGTTAAAGAAGACATTCAGTGGACAACCAGATAATGTGATTAGACCAATTCGTGAAATTCTAAAAGCAAACGGAACAAATGAGTTTCCATTAGATAGTATCATCGATAAGTTTAAAGGTACAAATAAATCCATACAGTTTACGGATGAAGATATTGAGGAGTTCCTTTTGAAACTTAAATATGGAAAGAGTGACACACTTTCAACTCTCATGTTGCTATATCCATCACTAGATTTCAGTAATAAATTCCATGAAGATCATATGTATCCGAAGAGTAAATTTACAAAAACTTATCTCCGAAAGCAGGATGTTCCTGAGGAACAATTAGATTGGTACATTGCAACGGTTAATGATATAAGTAATCTTCAGTTTCTTGCTGCACAGCTTAATGAAGAGAAGCTTGCTACTGATTTTGATGAGTGGTTTAACGAGCAACACCCTACAAATACAGATAAGATTCAGTATAGGACTGTAAACTATTTGCCAGATATGGATTACTCATATGAAAATTATCCAAGATTTATAGAGGATAGAAAAGCACTTCTAAAAAAACAGTTAAGTGCTGTTCTGCTTTAGGATAATAGGGTCATCTAATAAAGGTGATATGTTTTCACGAACCGACAAACATATAAAAATAGCATTGATATGTTCCCATAAACCGTGATAACGATAAACTGTATTAGTGTAAGCTATGGTGTCAGCTAGTGCCATGTGGAGTGTGTTTGTTTGCTGTCAAAAGTACATAAGTGAAAGACTAGAAAAAGTTCGAAATCAAAGAAATCTGGGAGTTGAAGCATATGCTTTTGCTCTCAGACCTCCTATTGTTATGATTTTGTGGAAGCTATCCATCGAGAAAATGTAGTAGAATTGAGTTGATAAGATTGAAACGGACAGGTGGAATTGATGGGATAGATGCAAAAACTTATATATTGTAAAAACAATAATTGCACTTTGAAAATACTTAATGAATGGAAATTGACAAACATTGGCAAAATAATATAGATTATTCATATGGATAAGAAATACAATGATGTGAGAATAAATTCAATTGAAAGAAATATAAAGAATAATCCTTTAAATTATTTAAATTATATTAAAAAAAACAAAAATGAGGAAGAAATATTAAAAGTTTTAAAATACTCTGGCTTTTTTGTTACAGACAGAAATGAAACATTATTTAGTAATTATTCTAAACATATAATAAAAAAATGGGTTAAAAATAACCTTTCATATAATAGTTATAAGAAATTTAGACTATTATATAAAGAAGGTGATAAACTAAATAAAAAAAGAAATCTAATCAAAAAAGATATATTAAAAATTGAACTTATGAAGTGTTCATATTTTAATTTGGTAAAAAGGTTTAATGATGAAATATCTATAAATTTAGATAAACTAAATAAGACTTTCTCTGAGTATGAACGAGAACAATATCTAGTTTCTAGCGAAAATATCATTTTAGGATTAGGAATATTGCTTAGAGATGGATTTATAAATGGTAAGTCGATATATTATCAAAACGTTGATGATAAAGATGTAAATAATATTCTAGTTTTAATACAGTTACTCAATTTAGTAAATGATATAATCAGTAATTGGATGTTCGGAGATGTGAAAGTAAATACTAGATTATTTAATAAATTATATATTAGTGAAAACAAAGGAATAATTACGGATAGAATATTTTCGTTTTTAGAATATTATAATTTAAATAATGCTAAAACTTTGAAAGATTTTGATAGTGGAAATGAGATAATAAAATATTCCAATTCCTTTAGAGAAAAATTAAAAGAATTCTTTTATAGTGATGACTTAAAAGAAGAATACTTAGGAATAAAACTGGAAAGATGGGTTTCTATTTACACTTACTTCTACAAATTAGCTATTGCTGAAAAAGACATACTAAAAATAGATAGAGAAGAATTAAAAAACGATTTATTTAAAAACAAGTTTAATGAAGATGAAATAAATGTTATTTTTAATCATCTGGTATTTGGTAAAAACAAAAATGATTTATTCTCATCATTTTTAATTGAATACAACAATTTTGTGCTTTTAATTCCATCAATGATAAAAATTATTGAACCACTAAAAAGTCTAATGGTTTTATTTACCAATAATAATGAAATATCGAAAAAGGGTTCGAAATATGAAGATTACATACATAATCTATTATTAAGATATAATCTTAGCGCCATTAAGAATCTCAAGACAAGTAGTAATGGTGAGAGTTACGAATTAGATATTTTACTGTGTATAGATAATACATTGTTTATCATTGAGTGCAAAACTCAATTTCAACATGATAATGTGAGAGGATATTGTCGCAATATTCAGGAACTAGACTATTATATTGATAAATTTAAACGTAATTTAAAGTATTTTATTAGTGATAAAAATGGTAAGAAAAGCATCAATTCAAAACTTAAAACTATTAAATGCGATATAAATAAAGTAAAGATAGTTCCGGTTTTATTAACAAATATTTCTTATCCCTTTGTTAAAAGAGAGGGAATATATATTTTAAATGATACAAAATTATATAATTTTATTACTGGGAATAAGCACGTGATAAATTATATTGATAATATAAACAAGAAATATTGCGTAATAGAGATGTTATCATCAGAATTATTTAGAAATAAAACTGCAAATACATTTATCGATTTTCTTATAAAGAACAATAACTATAAAATAAGCCCATATCTTGCAATAGAAAAAATTTTTTTAAATGATCCATTTTTAAAAAGATATAAAATGTATATTACACGGCAATGTTTCAACAAAGACACATATGATAGAATAATCAAGGAGTATTGTATACAAGAAGATAAATTAAATAGTTCAAAATAATTTACTTGAATAGCTCTTAAGATATATTTTCACAAACAGAAAAACCTTACGGATATATTACCAAAAACTAACAAAGTCAAAAGTATGAAAAAGTTATCCATAGAACTAACCCGAGCTATATGGGGTGTGTAGTGTTGTTGGTGAAATCCTATAAACTTTTGATAACTTGAAAATATTGAAAAGCCTTGAAATATGGTTTTTTTTGATCTCCACCAAATAGTGTGGAAATAAGAAATAAAAATTGCGACTAAATTAAAATAGAATCTAGTCGCTTTTTTTATGTAATCACAAAAATATAAAACTAGATTATAAATTAAATACAGACTTATTAATTACATACATAATTTTTTTCTTCTTCTTTCATGATTTCTAATACCCCTTGTATTGTAAATAAGGGAGGCAATAGTTCTGTCTATAGTTAATAACTTTTTTAAGTTTGTGATTGTATTTACCTTCATTGTAGAGATTAATATTTCGATTGAGAAGTAGAAATTTAAAGTTTTTTAAAAGATAATATTAATAAGAGTTAGAAGTATAAGATTTCATTAATTTAACTCTTAAATTAGAAAAGCTGTCAATAAGATTTTTAATTATATGGGAAGAATCTATGAATATGACAGCTTTTTTAAAATACATTTTAGATATTTGTTTATAAGGCATATACATATTAATACAAACATATTTAACATTATCCAATTCAGATTTAGGTATGCATTGAAAATAAGAATGTAGAAAATCTTTTCTTCTTGATGGAGTAATATCTATAAGCTTATGAGTAATAAAGTCGTAAAACACACAAGAATAATTAGAATCAAAACTATTTGCTTTAGTATAAACTTCATCAATACAAATAGCTTCAGAGAAAGTTAGTCTAGAGATATGAGTATATTTATCAAAAATTCTAACTACGCTACTTCCTGAAATGAAAAGAAGTCTAGAAACACTTGAGAATATTAAATTAGGTTGTTTCAATAATTCCATAACAGAAGTAATAATTTTATAGAAAAATTTAGAAGATTTAGGATGTATGTAGTGGTTAGTGCTAAAAGACTTACTACAATTTTTACAGTAAAACCTAGTAATTTTTAAATTGATGATAGTATTAGAAAACAGATCACTAGAATTAATGATTTTTTAGAGAAAAATCCATTAGAAACAATACAATTAGAATCACAAAAAACGCAATAACATTTAATTCTTTTTAAAGTGACATTTACTACATTATAGTTCTTATTATTTTTTAGTAGACTTGATATCTTCTATATCATAAATATTAAGGTTGAGGGAATTTAAAACAAATCTATTTAAATTATTCAAGAAAACATCCTTAATAAAATATGGATTGCATCACATAAATTGTATAAGAAGGGTAGTGTATAACTCCATCATTTTAGTGTGGATTAACATCCATACTATTTGAAGTAGACTATCCACAAACACAGAAGTTGGTGGTTATCTACTAAAAGTTGAATCAATTAATTAGGTTCACTTTAGTGATTATACATTCTAAATATGAATTTTCATTAACAATTACAAAGGTATTATCGAATGTTTTAATTTAAGAATGTTAATCTTAAAAATCATGTTAAAAATGATATAATTTGATAATAATACATGATTGGTAGGTGATTATTATAAATGATGAATATATTTTGATGCATTTATGTGTACCAATAATTATGATATTTCTTTTAATAGTAATAATTTATTTCCATAGACATCATGTTCTTAGATATCTGTATTTTATAAATATATTATTGTATCTTGTTGCTATAATTTGTTATTTTATCTTAATAAATCATGCTTCAGAAAAAGGATTACCAGTACAATGTATGAGTGATGTGTCATTAGTTTGGCTAATTGGAATATTTGGAGGTTATTTTCTTTCCTTCCTTTCTATAAGTTGCTTTGTCATTGAAAATGCACGTAAGCACACATGGGCAAAGACTGTACTTGGAATTGCTAGAGTATTATTTATTCTACTTTGTATATTTGGAGTATATTTTCTTATAGAAGGTATTTTATCGTTAAAAAGTGGTTAAAGAAACAATTTAGATGAATTCTATTTTTGCAGTATATTAATTTTAATGCATATAATAAAGTAAACAGCTAAGGTGATAAAAATAATCACCTTTTTCTTTTTGAAAAGTTCACATTATGCAAATATTACAAAAAATAATACAAGATATGATAAAAATACTTGTTAGCATACGCTAACTGATGTAAAATGTTCTTACCGACTATTGCGTCGGTACAAAAGTGAGGTATCTCTATGTGTGCAGCAAAAAGAATGAATGAAGCTGAAAGAAAAAAAGAAATTATGAATTCCGCAATGAAGGTAATTTCTACAAAAGGATTAACAAAAACAACAATGGAAGACATTATTGCAGGAACTACTTTATCAAAGGGTGGTGTCTATCACTACTATAAAAGTGTTAATGAAGTTTTTAAAGACATTATGATTTTAGGAATGGAGTACAGAAATAAAATCATACAAGAGCATTTAATAGAATGTAAAAAAGGTTTTGAAAAAGAATTTATAGCAAAACAAATTGTTGACAAAATTATCGATGAAAATCCATATATGCCCCTTTATGTGGAATTTCTAATTGCTAAAAAAAGAAACCCAGAATTAAACAAAATTATGATAGAACTCCAAGAACAGACAAAACAGAGCCTAAAAACAATTATGAAAGATGTTCCAGAATGGCTTTTTAATCCAAACGGTTTTCAATTTATTAGTGACTTTATTAATACACTACTTCTTGCTTCAAATGTTTTAGATGCAAGAGAAAATTTTAAGAAAAATAGACGACTTTTAGAAGAAATGTTTATTTATATATTTAATCAAAGAAGGGAGGATTTTTATGAAAGTTTATAGTAAATTATTTAGATATGTATCGGATACTAAGTTGTATGGTTACTTATCAATTATTATATCTAGTATTTCAGCTTTCTTTATGATATACGGATATTATTATATATATAAATTTTTTAATGAAATTATTGTTAGCGGTAATTTTAAAAATGCAAGTTTTCATTCAATACAAATTGTTTTTTATTTAACATTAAGCGCTTTATTGTATTTGGTATCAGGATTAGCTTCACACGTACTTGCGTTTCGTTTAGAAACAAATTTAAGAAAAAGAGGAATTGATGGATTAACTGATTCGAGTTTTCGGTTCTTTGATTTACATTCATCTGGCTACATTAGAAAAACGATAGATGATAATGCTGCTAAAACTCATATGGCAGTTGCACATATGCTTCCAGATAATTCACAAGCATTTTTAGTACCGATTTTCGCACTTGTTCTATCATTTGTTGTTAGTATGCGTGTAGGAATAGTTATTATTATTTTAACTATTGTTAGTGGACTCATATTAAATGGAATGATGGGTAATGGTGAATTTATGAAACTATATCAAGCATCTCTTGATAGACTAAGTTCAGAAACCGTTGAGTATATTAGAGGTATGCAAGTTGTAAAAATTTTTGGAACAAAATTAAAATCTTTTAAGGCACTTCATGATGCTATTATGGACTATTCAAAATATGCATATGAGTATTCAATATCATGTAAAAATCCATATGTTTTATATCAACTGATATTTTTAGGTCTTATTGCAATTATAAGTATCCCACTTAGCTTTTTCTTAACTGGTATTAGTGATCCCAAAATCGTTACATTAGAACTCATTATGATTTTTTTCTTAAGTGGAGTTATGATGGTTTCATTTATGAAGATTATGTGGGCAAGTATGAATCTGTTTAATGCAAATTATGCAATTGATAATTTAGAAAATTTGTACAACAAAATGCAAGAAGATAAATTATCATATGGTAAAAAAGAAAATTTTGATAATTTCGATATAGAATTTGAAAATGTAAGTTTTTCATATGGAGAAAACAAGGTTTTAGATAATTTTTCTTTATCATTAAAAGAAAATAAAATTTATGCTTTAGTAGGACCTTCTGGTTCAGGTAAATCCACTATTGCAAAACTATTATCAGGTTTCTACAAATTAGACAGTGGCGCAATTAAAATAGGTGGATATTCACTTGAAGAATATACAAAAGAATCAATCGTTTCTAATATTTCATTTATATTTCAAGATAGCAAGTTATTTAAAAAATCAATATATGACAATGTTGCTCTTGCAGATGAAAATGCAAGTAGAGAAGAGGTTATGAGTGCAATTAGCCTTGCTGGTTGTGACGAAATTATTGCTAAATTTAAAGAAAAAGAAAATATAGTTATTGGCTCAAAAGGGGTTTATTTATCTGGTGGTGAAAAACAAAGGATTGCCATTGCAAGAGCAATTTTAAAGAAGTCAAAAATAGTTATTATGGATGAAGCTAGTGCTTCTATTGATGCTGATAATGAATATGAATTACAAAAGGCTTTCAAAAATTTAATGAAAAATAAGACTGTAATCATGATTGCTCATAGAATGACAAGTATCAAAAATGTGGATGAAATAATTGTTTTAGAAAATGGTAAAGTGGTGGAAAGAGGTAATAATGAGCTTTTATTAGAAAATGAAGGTTTATATAACAAATTATTACATTTATACAAAACTGCAAATGATTGGAGGGTATCTAATGAAAAACTATTATGAAAAACGTTATTCTTTATCTAAACAAGGCGCAAAAAATCTTTCCAAATCAACTTGGTTTTGTTTTTTAACATATTTCATTAATATTGCACCAATGTTCATTTTAATGACAGTATTTAATCAATTGATTTTAGGGAAGGTAATTAGTACATGGCATTATATCATAATAGCTATATCGACTTTAGTGTGCATGTATGTTTTGTTATCTAAAGAGTATGTTAGCTTATATAATGCAACATATAAGGAATCCGCAGATTTAAGAAAAGGGATTGCTGAAAATTTATCAGAGCTTCCAATAGCTTATTTTTCAAAACATGATTTATCAGATTTATCTCAAACTATTATGTCTGATGTAGGAACAATTGAACATGCAATTAGTCATTCAATACCTAAAGTATTTGCTATGTGGTTATTTTTCCCTATTATGGGTATTTTTATGCTGATTGGAAATTGGAAACTAGGGTTAGCAGCTATCATTCCTACACTTCTTAGCTTTGTTATTTTACCATTATCAAAGAAAATAGAAGTTTCTTCATTTAGTAAATATTTTAATGTGTTAAGAGATAATTCAGAACTTTTTCAAGAAACAATCGAATTACAACAAGAGATTAGTAGCTTTAACCAGTCAGAAAATATAAAGAAAGTTTTGTATGAGAAGATGGAAGAGAGTGAAAAAATTCATTTTAATACAGAACTTGTCGCAATGATATTTGTTGGATTGTCTGCATTATTTTCTTATATTAGTGTTGCAGTGGTAATAGTAGTTGGTATTAAACTGTTGGTTAATAATGAAATAACACTTTTATATCTTATCGGATATATTATTGGTGCAATAAAAATAAAAGAACTTTTTGATATTTCAAGAGAAGGTTTGGCAGAAATTTATTATATTGAACCTGCAGTTAAACGAATTAAGGAAATTAAAAATACTATTCTTCAAGAAGGTGAAAAAACATCGTTTTCCAGATATGACGTAGAATTTAAAAATGTATCATTTGCTTATGATGATAATATACAAGTATTAAAAGATGTAAGCTTTACAGCAAAACAAGGTGAAGTTACAGCGCTTGTTGGCATATCAGGCTCTGGGAAAACTTCTATTTTAAGATTAATTTCAAGGCTTTATGATTACGATAATGGAAGTATTTTGATTGATGGAAAAGATATTAAAAATGTTTCTACAGATTCTTTATTTAAAGATATTTCTATAGTTTTTCAAGATGTGACTTTGTTTAATACAAGTATTTTAGAAAATATTCGTCTTGGAAAAGAAAGTGCTAGTGATGATGAAGTTAAGATGGCAGCAAAACTTGCGAATTGCATGGATTTTATAGATAAATTGCCAGATGGTTTCAATACAATGATAGGAGAGAATGGCTCAGAATTGTCAGGTGGAGAAAGACAAAGGTTGTCTATTGCAAGGGCTTTTCTAAAAGATGCACCAATTTTAATATTAGATGAAATTTCAGCAAGTCTTGATGTAGATAATGAAAAGAAAATTCAGGATAGCTTGAATAATTTAATCAAGGATAAAACAGTTATTATTATTTCTCATAGGTTAAAATCTATTGAAAATGTAAACAAGATTGTTGTAATTGATAATGGATGTGTTGAAACAATAGGAAATCATAACGAGTTATTACAAAAATCGAAAATTTATAGAAATTTAATTCAAAAAACAAAATTGGCAGAAGAATTTAGCTACTAGGAGGTGAATATGAAAGAAAATGGATTAAAAATTAAAGATTTAGTTACCATAGGTGTATTTGAAGTTATTTATTTTGTAGTCATGTTTGGTGTAGGAATGATTGGTATGGTTCCGATTTTGTTTTTGATATATCCCACATTATTGGGAGTTGTATCTGGAACAATAGTTATGCTATTTATGGCAAAAGTACAAAAACCTTGGGGACTATTTATACTTGGGATGCTTTCTCCACTTCTCATGTTTGCAATGGGACATACTTATGTACTTGCAGTTCATGCAATTGTAGTGATGTTTATTGCTGAAATCATAAGAAAATTAGGTAATTATAATTCATTCAAATACAATATGATTGCATTTGCTATTTATAATACGTGGTGTTGTGGATCGCTTATGCAAATGCTTTGGGCAAAAGAAAAATATATTGAGATATCTATGATGATGGGGAAAGAATATGTTAATGCATTAGAAAGATTAATAACTTATCCACATATGGCACTAGTTTATACTGGAGCAATTATAGGTGGTTTTATTGGCGCATATATAGGAAAAATGTTTCTTAAAAAGCATTTTATAAAAGCGGGTATTGTTTAATGTATTGTGCTCAAACTTATAGATTAAATCCAAATCCCATAACAAAATTTTTTGTTGTGGGATTATTAGGATTTACGGTATTACATTCATTAAACAATTATTTAGAATGGTGTATTATATTAATTATTTCTATTATGTATTTTATAAATGGTTTTAAAAAAGAAGGAATAATGAACACTGTTGTTTTTGGTATTTTGTTTTTAATTCCTAATTTTAAAGAATTAGCAAATTTTCCAATTATCATAAAGATGATATTTTCTTTATTATTTGTGTTTAGAATGTTTTACATTCCTTACTCTGCAGGTAAATTTTTAATTGTGACATCAGATGTTGGGAGTATAGTTTCATCAATGGATTTTTTAAAAATACCTAATACTATATCTATACCTATAGCGGTTATGTTTCGTTTTTTTCCATCATTTATGGAAGAAAGAAACAATATTAGGATGGCAATGAAAATAAGGGGAATAGAAACAAAAAATCCAATTAAATATTTAGAATATGTTGCAGTTCCTTTACTAATCATTTCATCGAATATTGCAGATGATATTTCAAAAGCAGCAGAGACAAAATGTATTGCTAATCCTATTAAGAAAACTAGATATATTACAGTTGGAATACATATGATTGACTTTATTTATGCTATATCAATAACTATTATTGTAATAGGAGGTTGGATATGCTTATACTAGATAAATTCTCTTTATCTTATGGTAAAGATAATAAGGTATTAAATGATATTACATTACAGGTGGAAAATGGAGAATGTGTACTTTTAACTGGTGAAAGTGGCAGTGGTAAATCATCTATTATAAACTCTATAAATGGTTTAGCTTTTGAATATGAAAATGTTATTGCTACAGGGAATATTAAAGTTAATGATAAAGAAATAAAAAATTTAGAACTTTATAAAATTTCACTTTTTATCGCAAGCGTTTTTCAAAATCCTAAGACACATTTTTTTAATGTGAATACAACTATGGAACTTTTATTTTATCTTGAGAATATAGGACTTGATAAAGAAGAAATGAAACTTCGTATGGATAATTTGCTAAAAATTTTTCCGATAAATCATTTGTTGGGACGAAGTATTTTTGAGTTATCCGGAGGAGAAAAACAAATTTTATGTGTTGCATCTTGTTATATTTCTGGATGTAAGATTATTGTGCTTGATGAGCCTTCATCAAATTTGGATTGTAAATATATTGACATATTAAAAGATATGCTAAAAATTTTAAAAGATAGAGGTATAACACTTATTATCGCAGAACATAGAATTTATTATTTAACTGATGTAGTGGATCGTATTTTTCTTATTCAAAGTGGCACAATCAATAACATTTTCACAAAAAATGAATTTTTATCTTTAACAAGCAAAGACCTTATAGAGCTTGGGCTTCGTTCAACAAACAAAACAATTTTAGAAAAAAATAAAAATATATGTGGAAAAGATTTGATGATTAAAAAGCTTATTTATAATTTTAAAGATAAGAGTTTATTAAAAATGGAGAATGTTTCATTTGGATTAGGTAATATTTATGGAATTGTTGGTAAAAATGGATGTGGAAAATCTACTTTTTTACGCATGATAACAGGTTTAGAAGAAAAAGGGAAATGTGAGATACTTTTTAATGAAAAGACTTTGGGTAAAAAAGATAGATTAAAAAACTCATCTCTTGTAATGCAAGATGTTAATCATCAACTTTTTACTGATTCAGTTGAGGAGGAAATGAAGTTAGGCATTAAAGAGTTAAAGGAAGATGAAGTTAATAAAGTACTATCTAAACTAAAACTTATTGAATTAAAAGATAAACATCCTATGTGTTTATCTGGTGGACAAAAACAAAGAGTTGCAATTGCATCTGTTTTATGTAAAAATTCTAGATTTTTATTTTTTGATGAACCAACAAGTGGAATGGATTATAACAATATGATAAAAATTTCTAAATTAATAAAAAAAATGAAAACAGAAAATAACATTATATTTATTGTTTCTCATGATATAGAATTTTTAAATGAGACAGCAGATCAGGTTTTTGATTTAGAGTGTTTTAAAACATATTAATATTAAAAATAATATACATTTAAACATGAGATATATAGTGGTGATAACTCAATCGTCTAAAAACAAATAAATTTTAGAATGATAAAAAGTTATCACTTTTTTATTTTATAAAAAATAATATATTTTAAATATATTACCTAAGAATTCAGTCAAAATATTTGACTATTTAAGTTATATACATTAATATATAGCCAATACTTTTTACTAATAGGAGGCTATTTTATGAAAGCAATTAAAGTTTTTGAAAAAGGTGATTCAGATGTTTTGAAATTAGTTGAAGTTGAAAAGCCAAAAATTAAAGATGGATGGTCTCTTGTGAAAGTAAAAGGATTTGGTATAAATAGATCTGAAATTTTTACTAGAAAGGGTTATTCAAGCAGTGTTACTTTTCCTAGAATTTTAGGTATTGAATGTGTAGGTATAATTGAAGAAACTAGTGATGAAAAAAATCTACCAATAAATTGTAAAGTTGTTTCAATTATGGGAGAGATGGGAAGAGAATTTGATGGCTCTTATGCTGAGTATGTTCTTTTGCCAAACAATCAGATATATAAAATTAATACAGAAATTGAATGGGATGAATTAGCTAGTATACCAGAAACTTACTATACTGCTTATGGATCATTAAAAAACTTAAAAGTTTCTGAAGGTGATACAGTGTTAGTTAGAGGTGCTACAAGTGGGGTAGGAATAGCTTTTGCAAAATTATTAAAAGCAAAGTACCCAAATATAAAACTTTTTGGAAGTACAAGATATGAAAACAAAGCTAAAAAGTTAAATGAATATGGATATGATGATGTAGTTTTAGATATGGATGATAAGTTAGAAACAAAACTTAATTTTGACAAAATTTTTGATTTGATTGGACCCAAGGTCATTAAAAATTCGATTTCTCACTTAAATGAAAATGGAATTATATGTAATACAGGTTTGTTGGGTGGTAGTTGGTATTTAGAAGATTTTGATCCTATTATGGAGTTGAAGAACAATGTGTATTTAACAACTTTTTATTCAGGGAATGTTACTGAAGAAAAGTTGAATGAATTATTTGAATATATTAAGCGTTATAAAATAAAAATAAAACCTGAAAAAATATTTAAATTAGAGGAAATAAAACAGGCACATGATTATTTAGAAAGTAGTGAGAGCTTTGGGAAGGTGGTTATAATTAATGAATGATGTTTTAAAAAACACAAAATTATTCGCAAGAAAAAAAGATG
Source organism: Erysipelotrichaceae bacterium (assembly GCA_022772735.1). GTDB lineage: Bacteria > Bacillota_I > Bacilli_A > Erysipelotrichales > Erysipelotrichaceae > UBA9076. Next base: position 118,604 of record JALEZD010000018.1, on the reverse strand, counting down.
AACATTTTTGTCTTTATGAATATTATGCAAGAGCAAATGGATTACAAAGTAAATCATTATTGATTTTAATGTGGATTTATTACAATCCTAATGGCATTTCTCAAAATACCATTTGTAAAAAAACATATTCTACAAAACAAGTTGTAAATGCAACAATAAAAAATTTTTTTGAAAAAGAATATATATATTTTGAAGAAAATGAAAATGATAAACGTTATAAAAAGGTTAAATTAACAGAAAAAGGAAAAGTGTTTGCTTCTAAAATATTGGATGGTTTGGAAGAAGCTGAAAATGATGCCATGAATGAATTAACCTTGAAGCAACAAGAAATTCTCATTGAATGTTTTACTATTTTGAATAATAGATTTAAAGAAAATATAGAAAGATTAATTTTGAATGTAGAAGGATAGTAAAAAATGCAGAGTAAACGAATAAAATATTTAATAGATTATCTTATTAAAGAAGACGAAAGATATAAAAACAATTCATTTTCACAAAGCGAAGATGAGGAAAAAAATCTTTTAAGAGCATTACTTAATATTAGGGAGCCAAAAACCATAACTGAAGAGTTTCTAAAAATCCAAGATGAGTATTTACAGGAAGAAATATCTAAAAAGGGTATTGTCTCATTATCTGATTTAACACAAGTTGAGGAAAATATTTACTTTTATAAGGGAGATATTACTTTATTAAAAGTTGATGCGATTGTAAATGCTGCAAATTCTAAAATGCTTGGTTGTTTTATTCCAAATCATAAATGTATTGATAATGCTATTCACACTTTTTCAGGAGTACAGCTTAGATTAAAATGTAATTCAATAATGAAAAATCAAAAACAAGACGAAGAAGTTGGAAATGCAAAAATAACACCAGCATATAATCTTCCAAGTAAATATATTATTCATACTGTTGGACCAGTTGTCACTAGTGCTCTAACAACTTCTCATAAACAAAAGTTAAAAGAATGTTATATGTCATGTTTAAATAAAGCAATAGAAAATAATATTACAAGTATTGCTTTTTGTTGTATATCTACTGGTGAGTTTCATTTTCCAAATGAACAAGCTGCTGAAATAGCTATAAATACTGTTAAAGAGTTTTTGAATAAAACAGATAGTAGAATAAAAGTTATATTCAATGTATTTACTGATAAAGATGAAAGGATATATAAGGAAAAGCTATGGATAAAATAAAGAAATTAAAAGATAAGCTAGAAAATGCAGATGCAATATTGATAGGTATTGGAGCAGGTATGTCAACATCAAGCGGATTATATTACGCTGGTGAAAGATTTTATAAATACTTCTTTGATTTCTATAAAAAATATGGAATAACAGATATGTATTCAGGAGGATTTTATCCATTTGAAAAAATAGAAGAATATTGGGCGTGGTGGAGTAGACATATTTATTACAATCGATATGATACAGAGGTGGGAGAACCTTATAAAGATTTATTAAAAATAGTGAAGAATAAAGATTATTTTGTTATAACAACAAATGTTGACCATCAATTACAAAAAGCAGGTTTTGAAAAAAACAAGTTATTTTATATGCAAGGTGATTATGGTTTATTTCAATGCTCAACACCTTGTCATAAAAAAACATATGATAATAAAGAATTAGTATTGCAAATGATTAATGAACAAAAGGATATGAAAATTCCAACTAATCTAATTCCTAAATGTCCAATATGTAAAGAAAATATGACTATGAATTTGCGTATAGATAGTAGATTTGTAGAAGACGAAGGATTAAAAAGACAAAGGAAAGAGTATGAAAATTTTATTGAGCTTTATAAAGGGAAAAATATTTTATTTTTGGAACTTGGGGTAGGATACAATACTCCTGCAATAATTCATTATCCATTTCTTAAAATGACAATACAAAATCCAAATGCAAATTTTATAAGTATTAATAAAGAAAAAATTATGATTCCTAATGAAATGCATAACCAATGTATTGAAATAACAAGAGATATTAAAGAAGTTTTAAAAATATTGATTGAGGAGGAAAATTGATGATAAATTACACAAATGTATCACTTACTTGTCCTGTAAGTGGAAAAATTCTTGATGATATAAATTTTGAAATTAAAGAAGGAGAATTTTTTGTTTTGGTTGGACCAAGTGGAAGTGGAAAAACAACAACATTAAAACTAATGAATAGATTAATTGAGCAAACAGAAGGAGATATCCTTTTTCAAAATAAAAAACTAAAAGATTACAACCTCAGAGAACTTCGTTTAGAAACAGGATATGTTTTACAACAAATAGCACTTTTTCCAAATTTGACAGTTGCAGAAAATATTGCGCTTATTCCAGAAATGAAGAAAATGGATAAAAATATTACTTTAAAAAAGACACAAGAGTTATTGGGAGAAGTTGGTCTAGATCCAAAAAAATATATGAACAGGTTACCTAGTGAGTTATCTGGTGGTGAAAAACAAAGAATTGGAATTCTTAGAGCAATAATATCCAATCCTAAAGTATTACTTATGGATGAGCCATTTTCTGCACTTGATCCAATCAGTAAATCTCAACTACAAGATTTAATAAAACAACTTCATAATGAATATCATATGACAACTGTTTTTGTGACACATGATATGAATGAAGCAATAAAGCTTGCAGATAGGATTTGTTTAATGAAAAAAGGCAAAATTGTACAATTAGCAACACCTGATGATATAAAAAACAATCCTAGTAATGAATTTGTTAAAGAATTTTTTAATGTAAAGGAGTAGGAAATGGACATTTTACAAACATTTATTGAAAAAAAATCTGATTGGGTTTTAGCACTTTTTGAGCATCTACAAATTTCTTTGTTGTCATTACTGGTTGCTATTATTATTGCGGTACCATTAGGAATAATTTTTTCTAATTATAAAAAAACAAAAGAATGGCTATTACAAATTGCTGGTATTTTTCAAACAATTCCATCACTTGCTTTGCTTGGACTTTTTATACCATTTATGGGTATAGGAACAATTCCGGCTGTTGTAACACTTGTTATATATGCAATTTTTCCTATACTTCAAAGTACACTTACAGGATTATCTGAAATTGACCCTTCATTAGAAGAAGCAGCAACTGCATTTGGAATGAATAGATGGGAAAAACTTAAAAAATATCAATTAGCACTTTCTATGCCGATTTTAATGTCTGGTGTAAGAAGTGCAAGTGTTATGATTATTGGTACTGCAACACTTGCTGCACTAGTTGGTGCAGGGGGACTTGGTTCTTTTATTCTTTTGGGGATTGATAGAAATAATTCTTCACTAATAATAATTGGTGCACTTTCATCAGCTTTACTTGCAGTTATTTTTAGTTCATTAATTAAGTTTTTACAGAATAAAAAGCCTAAAATAATTTTAACTGCTCTAATTGTTTCAATTTTAACACTGGTTTTTAGCTTTATTCCACTTACAAATAACGAGTCAAAAAAACTTATTATTGCTGGAAAGCTTGGAGCTGAACCAGAAATAATTATAAATATGTATAAATTACTTATTGAAAATGAAACTGATATAAAAGTAGAAATAAAGCCAAATTTTGGCAAAACTAGTTTTTTATATGAGGCATTAAAATCAGGAAGTATAGATATATATCCTGAATATACTGGAACAATTACTACTACACTTTTGAATGAAAAAATTGATGGTATATCAAATGATCCACAAGAAGTGTATGAAATTGCAAGGGAAGAAATACTAAAACAAGATAATTTAGTATATTTAAGTCCAAGTGAATTTCAAAATACTTTTGCAATAGCAGTTACACAGGAATATGCGACTATGAATAATTTGAATATGATTTCTGATTTGAAAAAGGTAGAAAATACAGCGATTGCAGGATTCTCACTTGAATTTAATGATAGAAAAGATGGGAATTTAGGGTTGAAGGAAATATATGGATTAAATTTAACAGTAAAAACAATGGAGCCATCATTACGCTATCAAGCTATTGCAGGTAATGATGTGAATATTGTTGAGGCATTTTCAACTGACAGTAAAATAATTACTCATAACCTTAAAGTTTTAGAAGATGATAAACAACTTTTCCCACCATATCAAGTAGCACCTCTATTAAAACAAGAAACATTAAAAAAATATCCTGAACTAAAAGGGATTTTAGAGAAATTATCTAATAAAATATCATCAAAAGAAATGAGTGAAATGAATTATAAAGTTGATGTAGAAGGAAAAACAGCAATTGAAGTTGCGAAAGAGTATTTGATAAAAGAAAATTTAATTAAGGAGTAAAAGAAATATATGTCTAAACAATTAGAAAATGCCAAAAATTTATATATTAGAGGAATTGAAGATGGTGAAATAAAAGAGGTACATGAAAAATATATGGGTAAAACTTATACCCAACATAGCACAGGTGTACCTGATGAAAAAGAAGGTTTTGCAAAATTTTTTGAAAACTTCTTTAAAAGACATCCTAAAAGAAAGATGAATATCGTAAGGGCAATTGAAGATGAAAATTTTGTGTTTGTACATGTTCACCAATATTTAAATGATGGTGAGGCACAGTGGATTACAACTGATATATTTAAATCTGATGAAGAAGGAAAAATTGTTGAACATTGGGATGTGATTGACTATTATCCAAAAGAAGTAAAATCAATAGATCCAATATATGGAGATTTTGTTGTTAGTGATATAGATAAAACTGAAAAAAACAAAAAAATTATTAGGAAATTTTTGGTTGATATTTTACAAAATAAGGATTTCGATTTATTTGAGAATTATGTTGCAGATAATTTGATACAACATAATCAGGATATAGGACAAGGAATATCAGCTTATAAAGAATATTTATTAAAAAACAATGTTACATATGATTTTGTATTTAAGGTAATGGGACAAGGAAATTATGTAGTTGCTTACTCGAAAGTTTATATACAAAATATAGATTATGCATATTTTGATATATACAGATTAGAAAATGGTAAAATAGTTGAACATTGGGATAATAAAGAAGTAATGCCAAATAAATATGATTTAACAAATTTAGGTAAGTTTTAATTTAAAAATTTTATATTATAAAAAAATGATATGTTAATCTTTCTTAAAGACAACACATATCATTTTCTTATTCTACTATTTGTAATTCAACTTTAAAAACGAAAGTTTCATTAGAAATTTTATCAACAAGCAATTTTATATCTGTATTTATTTCACTTAAATCAATTGTTAATTGTACAGAGGCAATTTGATGTATTGGTATGCCTTGATATATTGTTAAAATGTTTACTTTTGCAGATGCAAATATATCTAAAACTTTAGAAAGTGTACCTGTTTCATGTGAAAGCAATATATTTAATGATGCTTTTCTACCAATTGATGTATCTGATAAAAGATGTATCTTATCTTTATATTTATAAAAAACAGAACGAGAAATATTTGCAATCTTAATTGCTTCTTGAATATCTTTTGCCTCTTTATTAGCTAAAAGTTTTTTTGCGAATACTACTTTTTCGTATATTTGTGGTAATGCTGATTGCTCAATTACAAAAAATTTATTATTTTCTAGTTTAGATAATTTTTTTTTCATTTAACAGCCTATACCTTTTTCTTTTAGTTTAGCTAGCATATCTTCAACCATCTCATCTAATTTATAATCTGCAGAAAAACCCCATTCATTTTTTGCACAATCACTATTGATACTATCTGGCCAAGAATTTGCAATATTTTGTCTAATTGGATCTACTTCATATACAATTTCAAAATTTGGCAAATGTTTTTTAATTGATTGTGCAATTTGTTTTGGTGTAAAGCTCATTGCACTTACATTGTATGCGTTGCGATGTTTTAAATTTTCAGATGGTGCTTCTAAAAGTTGTACGATTGCTTTAATTGTATCTGGCATGTACATCATATCCATAGAGCTATTTTCATCTATATAACATTTATACAAACCTTTTGAAAGGGCATCATAAAATATTTCAACAGCATAATCTGTTGTTCCTCCACCAGGTAAAGTATCATATGAAATTATTCCAGGCAATCTTAAACTTCTAGTGTCTACACCATATTTTGTATGATAATAATCACATAGTAGTTCTCCAGAAACTTTTGTTATTCCATACATACTACTTGGTCTTTGTATAGTATCTTGTGGTGTATCAATTTTTGGTGTGTTATCACCAAATGCAGCAATTGAAGAAGGTATAAAGAATTTTAAATTGTATTTCTTAGAGATTTCTAATGCTGTAAATAGACCATCAATATTTAACTTCCATGCAAATTGTGGATTTTTTTCAGCGGTTGCAGATAAAAGTGCAGCTAAATGAATTAATGTGTCTGGTTTAAATTCTTCAACAATTTTTTCAAAATTATCACCATCAAGTACATCTAATATTTTAAAGTTTCCATTAGTGCATACAGGATGAGATTCTATCTTTCTTATATCGGTTGCTAGAACATTATCACTTCCTAAATATTGTCTTAAAAATGTACATAGTTCTGAACCTATTTGTCCTAAAGAACCTGTAATCAATACTCTATTCATATTTACCTCCCTTTAAATAACATTTAATTTTTTTCCGACTTTTTCATAAGCCTTTATTGCCTTATCTAACATCTCTTTTGTGTGTGCAGCAGTAGGCATATTACGAATACGAGCGGTATTTAATGGTACAGTAGGATAAACGATAGCCTTAGCATAAACTCCTTCTTCATAAAGCATTTTAGAAAACGTTTGTGCTAACTTTTCATCTTTTAAAATTACTGGGGTAATTGGAGTTTCTGATTGACCAATATCAAATCCTAAATCTTTCAATTGCTCTTTTAAATAATTGCCATTATTCCATAATGCTTCTTGTTGTTTTTTTGAATCAATCATTAATTCTATTGCTTTTGTTGCAGCAGCAGCATCAGCTGGAGTAAGTGCAGTAGAGAACAAAAATGGTCTAGCAGCAACTTTTAACCAGTCAATTAATTTTTTTGAACCTGCAACATAACCACCTACAACTCCTATTGCTTTTGAAAGAGTTCCCATTTGAAAGTCAATTTCTTTCTCTAAATGAAAATGTTTTACTGTTCCTGCGCCATTTCCCATAACTCCAGAACCATGAGCATCATCAACATATGTAATTAAATCAAATTCTTTTGCTATTTTTACAATTTCTGGTAGCTTAGCTAAATCACCATCCATTGAAAAAACACCATCAGTTATATACATGATTTTTTCAAATAATCCTGATTCACGAGCTTCCTTTGCTTTGTTGTATAAATCTTCCATATCAGAATGGGCTACACGAATTATTTTTGCTTTAGATAATCTACAACCATCAATAATAGATGCATGGTTTAATGCGTCTGAAAGTATTGCATCTTTTTCATTCATTACAGCACTAATTGCCCCCATGTTACAGTTGAATCCTGATTGAAAAGCAATTGCAGCTTCTGTACCTTTTAATTTTGCAATTGTTTCTTCTAGTTTTCTGTGAACTTCTAAACTTCCATTTATACTTCTAACAGCACCAGCACCAGCACCATATTCTTTGCATGCATCTTCTGCTGCTTTTTTTATTCTTTGATCTGTCGCAAATCCAAGATAGTTATTTGATGATAAGTTGACTAAAGTTTTGCCTTCTATCTGAATTTCTGCACCATTTTGTCCATCTAAAATTTTAATTTCGTTGTATAAACCTTTTGATTTTAAATCATTTAGTTTTTCATCTAAGAAATTTTCTAGAGTTATATTTTTCTTTTTATCAGTCATTATTGTCCACCTCTCGAGTACATTTTTAAAAAAACATTCTCTTATAAAGGATTATAAATAAAAAAATAGAAAATTTCAAGATTACCATAATGATAAATATTTTTAATTTTTAGATAATATATTTACATAACCTTTTAAAATCTTTACTTTTTATCGTATTTAGATATAATAAGTAAAGATTTAGGAGATGACTATGTATCAATATAATGGATTAAAACAATTATTAAAAAAACATAACTTAAATAAATCAGATTTAACGAAATTGTTGAATATTTCATCACGTACACTTGTTAAAATTTCTAAAGGTGAGAAAATTGCATCAACTGTTATTAAAAAGTTATGTGCTTATTTTGAATGCCACGAAAATATGCTATACACTATAGTATCGAATAATCCAATTCTTCAAAGATTAAGAGAAGAAAAAGAACATAGAATATCAGGTGGATTATATCATGAGTTACAAATTCGTATGACTTATAATTCCAATCACATTGAAGGAAGTACTTTAAGTGAAGATCAGATAAGGCGTATATTTGAAACAAATACATTAAGTGCTGAAGAAAATATGTCAGTAGATGATATTATTGAAACAGTTAATCATTTTAGGGCGATTGATTATTGCATTGACATAGCCGAAGATTATTTGACAGAGGATATTATTAAGCATCTACATTATTTATTAAAAAGTAGAACCAAAGATGAATCTTTATCTTGGTTCAATGTAGGTGAATATAAAATGAAACCAAATTTTGTGGGTGGTATTGAAACATCTTCACCGAAGAGTGTATCAAATGATATTAAGCAACTTCTTGAAGACTATAACAAAAAAGAAAACATATCATTTGAAGATATTATTACATTTCATTTTAAATTTGAGTGTATTCATCCATTTCAAGATGGTAATGGTCGTGTTGGACGACTAATTGCATTTAAAGAGTGTCTCAAGCATAATTTAATTCCGTTTATAATTGAAGATAGGAAAAAGCATTTTTATTATCGTGGATTAAAAGAGTTTTTAAATGATTCAGCCTATTTAATTGATACTTGTTGTGATGGTCAGGATACAATAAAGTTTTTGCTTGATAGATTTGATATTAATTATTCTAACAATAAATAACTTATTTCAGTAATATAATCGTTTTATTTAAATTTTATATTACATAATTTTTTAATATATGAAACAGATAAAAAAATAGAAAACTTCAAGATTATCATAATGATTAATCTCTTGATTTTCTATTAGTTATATAACTTTACAAACACATTTTATATATGTTTATTACATCGGTTTCTGTTAATGTTTTAAAACCGTTAATTTTATCACCTTTACATGCTTTTTTTGCCATTTCTTCAAAGTATGTATCATCAATATTTATTTCACTTAGAGTTTTATTTAAGTTTAATGTTGAGTAGAAAAAATCACTAAGTTTTTCAATGCCTAATTTTGCAATTTCAAATTTATCTAAATTTGGATTTATATTAAATACATTAATGGCAAACTGACAATATTTATCAACAGTATTTTCACTAAGGCAGTAATTCAACCATTTTGGAATTATTATTGCAAGTCCTAATCCATGTGTTATATCGTAATATGCAGATAGTTGATGTTCAATTGAATGTGCACTCCAAGAATGTTGTTTTGCACCATCAATAAAACCATTAATTGCCCAAGATGAAGCCCACATTAAATTTGCTCGAGCAGTGTAATCATCAGGTTTATTTAGTGCAATTGGTGTAAACTTAATAACTGTTTTCATTAAAGCTTCCATTATTGAATCAAGCATATATAAGTCATTTTCATTGTTGAAATAAACTTCTATTATATGTGCAAGTATATCAGCACTTCCACAAGCAGTTTGATATTTATCTACTGTGAATGTATTTGTTGGATCTAAAAATGAAACTTTAGGAATAAGCATTTCACTATCTCTACCCATTTTTTGATTTGTTTGAGTATTTGATAATACACCTGTTGAGTTCATTTCAGATCCAGTAGCTGCTAGTGTTAATATTGTGATAATAGGTAATGCACTAGTTATAGGGGCTTTTTTACTGAAAAAATCCCAAGGATCAATATCACTACAAGCACTTGCTGCAATGAATTTTGAAGCATCAATTGTTGAACCTCCACCAATTGCTAAAATAACATCAATATTATTTTCTTTACATATTTTTGCACCTTCTTTTACAGATTCTATTCTAGGATTTGGTTTTATTCCTGAAAGCTTGTAAATATTAATGTCATGGTTTTTAAGAATAGAAACAACTTTATCATAAAGTCCGTTTTTTATTATTGAACCTCCACCATATGTAATTAAAACATTTTTACCATATTTTAAAACTTCTTTTCCTAGATTGTTTATTTGATCTTGACCAAAGTATACTTTTGTAGGTATTTCGTAAACAAAGTTATGCATATTTTTCTCCTTTTATACATTTCACAAATTAATAAAGTTAATTATTTTATTGTAAAGTTTATTGTTTTTTCTTCTAAATCTAATGCTTTTATTTTTAATTGTGCATTTCCTGTTTCTCCAATTGTTTTTATAAATAATCCACACATCCCACCTTCAGCGACTATAGTTTTTGGTCCAATTATTTCTGCTGGTCCTACTATTTCAACATTTATTGGGATTTGCGCATATCTTGCAACATTATTATACATATCTAATACTTTAATTCTTACTAAAGACATATCATATGTATCACCTTCATATAATATTGTATTTGAAACTTTAATATCTAAATGTAAATTTGTATTTGGGCATCTAGTAACTGATTTTATAACTTTGTTATTTTTTATTGCATCAAATCTATATTTTATTGAATCTTGTCCCCAACTTGAAATATATTTGCCATATAGTTTAACTCCATCATCATATGACATCTTATATCTAAGCATTGCCCATCCAAATAATAATTTATATTTTAAAGGAAGATTAGTACCATATTTTTTCACTGCAAGTAAACATTTTTTTATTGTTTCTGCTTGTTTATATGTGAAATTTTCATTTGATTCTAACTGTTTACCTATTATATCTTCAATTAAAATTGGACCATGAGTTAAAGAAGAAAAAGGGCTATTTTTGTATGTTGAAATGTATTGATCATTTTTATACATTTTAATTTCATCTGCATTTGTGAATATATAAAAATTGTCTATATTCCCTGCATTATAATCTCCAATATCCATTGATGTACTTACTTCAAGTATGGCTTCATTATCTTGTTGGCTTGAATATACGCTGGCAGCAAGTTTTGGATTTCTAAAGCTATCTAGCACACCGTGATAACAAATTCTATCACCAGAACCAAAGTCTTTATGTGTTGCATAATCAAACATACACCATTGGAATACACCGATATGTTGTTTGTCTTTTATTGCATCATTTAAAACTCTTGCATGTCTTAGTGCGTGTTCTTGAAGTCTAGATTGAGTATCGAAAGATTTTGTCGGAAACATATGCCCGTTTGATTCTGTTATAAGTAATGGTTTATTTACATTTGTCATTACTTCTTTTTTATTTAATGCACCTTTATTTGTCCCATTATGTGAAAAATCATTAAATGTATAAATATCTTCTAGAAGATTACTTTTTGTGATATAGCGTACACCACCAGTTAGTCTTGTTGGATCTAAATTTTTTGCGATTTTATTTGTTTTTTCATACAATTTATCATCGTCAACAGATTCGTTAATTCTTACTCCCCATATTATAATTGATGGATGATTTCTATATTGTTTAACCATTTCTTCGGTATTTATTAAAACTTGTTTTTTCCAATTTTCATCCCCAATATGTTGCCATCCAGGGATTTCTATAAATACTAAAATACCTAGCTTATCACACTCATCTATAAAATAGTGACTTTGTGGATAGTGTGATGTTCTAACTGCATTACATTTTAATTCGTGTTTTAAAATTTTTGCATCTTCCTTTTGTAAGGAGCTTGTTGCAGCATAACCAATATATGGATAACTTTGATGCCTGTTAAGTCCCATAATAAAAACAGGTTTATCATTTAAAAGAAATTGATTTTGTGTAACTTTTAAAGTTCTAAATCCAAAAGTTGTTTCAAATGTATCTTCCTTAAGTGTGACAATGCATTTATATATAGTTGGAGAGTCAATACTCCATGGTTTAGTATTTTCTATGTGTAATTTAGCAATTTTAGTATTTGTACTAAAAGTTTTGTTTATTATCTCTTCATCTTCTAAAAAAATCTTAACTAAATATGTCGTTTCATCTTTTAATCCATCGAACTCTACTTCTATTTCTAAGTCGTTTAATGAAGGGGTTTTTATAAAAACATCTTTAATAAATTGTTTTGGTTTATTTATTAACCATACATCTCTATAAATGCCACCATATGTTAAATAATCTATTACAAAACCAAATGGAGGTATGTTATTTGATTCATAGGAGTCAAGTTTAACAGTTATTGTATTTTCTTTATCATAAATAATATTTTCGGTTATTTCACAAGTAAATGATGTGTATCCACATTTATTTGTTATGATTTTAGTATCATTTAAATATACTGTTGCAATATGAGCGGCACCATCAAATTTAATAAAATGTCTTTCATCTTTGTTTTTAGAGTCAAAGAATATTCTTTTTTTATATCCACAAATTTTTTGATAAGAATCAGAATTTGCATAGTGAAGTGGAAGTTCTTCTACAGTATGTGGGATTCTGATTTTTTTATCAAATTCAATTCCGTTTATAAAGCTATCATTCCATTTTTCAATGAATTCCCAATCATTATTTATTTTTATCATTTTGCCTCCTAATGTTGTAAAAATTTTATTTAGTTAATTTTTTTTATTATACTATTTAGTAAGCGTTTTCTCAATTATGTAGAATTTGATTATTAAGGCTTTTAACAAATTAAAAATTAATTTGATTTTTAAAAATATTAGTTATAGTTTAATGGTAAGTGGGTGATAAATTTATGATTAAAAAAATAGTTTGTATATTTGTTTTAATAGTTGTGTGTGGTTGTTTTAAAAATGTAAATTATAATGAGTACGGAGTTTTTTTGAATTTAGATTCTTCAAGCATAAATAAATTAATTGATTATAAAATGGTTGTTGTTGATGCACAATATTTAACATCAGAAAATATTTCGTTTTTAAAAAGAAATGGAATAAAGGTTTATTCGTATTTAAACATTGGTTCTATAGAAACTTTTAGAGATTACTATAAAAAGTATGAAGATTTGACATTAAAAGAATATAAAAATTGGGATGGAGAATATTGGGTAGATATTGTAAATGAAAAATGGCAACAATTTATTATTGGATTGGCAAAAAATTTAAATGAAAAAGGGGTTGATGGTTTTTTCATTGATAACTGTGATGTGTATTATGAATATCATAATGATGAAGTTTTTAATTCAATCACACTAATACTTAAAAGCATAGCTAATATAAATTCTAATTTAATAATAAATGGTGGAGATACTTATGTATTAGAGTATTTAAATAAATATAAAAACATCTATAGTTTTATAAAAGGTATTAATCAAGAAACAGTATTTACAGAAATTGATTTTGAAAACAGTAGTTTTAGAGAAAGAAAAAATGGTTTTGAATATTATAAAACTTATATAGACACCTGCGACAATAATAATATAGATGTTTATCTTATAGAATATACAACTGATGATAAACTTAAAAATAAAATTTATGATTTTTGCAATAAAAAAGAATATAAATGTTATGTATCTAAATCGTTAGAATTAAAATAATATTTAAGTGAGTGTTTAATTAAATTTTTAGTATTGACTTAACATAAGGTAATGTATAATATTTAATTGTTAAATATATGTTTAATAAAAAAATAAATGTATGTTTATTAAAAGGTGATTAGCTATGAAAAAGATATTACATAACAAACTATACATGACTTCTTTTGTATCGGATATGATTTCAAATTTTGGAGATGTGTTATTTTATTTGGTACTTATGAATTATGTTTTATTATTGCCTAATCCAAAATATGCAATCGCAATTGTTTCTATTTCAGAAACAATTCCTACTCTTACTACTTTTATTTCTGGATATTTTGCTGATAAGACAAAAAATAAAGTTGATAAAATAATATACACCTTGTGTTTAAGAGCTGTTTTATATTTGACAATAGGGGTTTTACTTGGTTTTAATCCATCGCTATTTATATTGATTTTAATTTCTATTTTAAATTTTGTATCAGATATTTCTGGTCAATATGAATCAAGTTTATTTATTCCCATTTCAGTTAAAATTATCAATGATGAAGATAGAGAGTCAGCAAGTGCATTTAGACAAACAGCATCAAATATATTAAATATTGTTTTTAGAACAATTAGTGCAATTTTGGTTGGAATTTTTACTTATCAACAATTAGCATATATAAATGCTGGAACATTTATTATTTCAATGATAATAATTTTAACTATAAGAAAAAAATTGAAAAATTTAATTAGCGATAATGTGGTTTCACCTATAAATGAAAAAAGAAATATATATGCAGATTTTATTAATAACTTTAAAAAAACGTTTGATGAATTAAAAAAATTTCCTGATTTATTTAGTGTGTTTTTAATTGCACCATTTATTAATGGAGTATTTACTGTTATAAATCCAATGATTTTACTTATGATAAGTGAATATAAAAATTTCGTTTTTGTAAATCCACAAATTACAATTTCAACTATATCTATATTATTAACTGTTTTTTCAATAATGGGTGGAATGTTAAGTACAAATATATTCAAAAAATTTAGCTTATTGTCACTTTTGTTTTATGGTTTAATATCGGCTGTAGGGGTATTTTTAAGTTTTTACTTTCGTAATATATATTTGTTATCAATATTTTTATCTATAGAAGTTGTATTTGTAACAGCACTTCAGCCTAAGTTAAATGCAAGAACTATAAATAGTCTTCCAAAGGATAATTTGGCATCAATATTAGGAATATTGAATACATATGCACAAATTGGAATGATTTTTATATCATTGATATTTTCTTGGGTAATTACATTTTTGAACACAAATATTATTTCTATAATATTTATTGTTTGGTTAATTATGTTATTGATTTTTATAAAACTAAAAAGGAGTGAGTTGAATGATAAATAAGTTTTCGAGTGAAGGTATAAATAAAATTGTTGAAATTTTGTTTGTTACAAATTTCTTTGTAAAAGATGATTATATGTCTGAAAAAAAAGAAAATATTCTTAAAGATTATAAAGAAGATATATTTGCTATAAAAAATTTGTTCAAAGATAAACTTGATTTCGTGGATGAAAATTTTTTGATAGAAGATAATATTGTGTTTATGTTAAAAATTTTAATACATTTTTTAGAAGAAGGTAAAAAAATAGAAAATACAGATGATTTTTATACAAACCTTTTAAATATGAGTGAAAATGATATATTAACTTTGATGAGTGATGATGAAACTTTAAATAAGGAGAAAATGATAAATAAGTTTTCCGATTTATATGATACAGTTGCGCAAAAGTGGAAAGTAGTAAAAGTTATATTAAACCCAGTAGAAATGATGAAAAAATACGTGGATTTATTGAAATTTACTGAAAAAGTTTATACACCATATTATAAAAAATATAAAAAAGAAAGAGAAGAATTTAAAATTAATTTTAACTTAAATAATTTTATTGAAAATATAAAAATATTTGATAAAAAACTAAATCATAAAGTTATTGAAAATATTAAGTTTATTTGTGTATTAAGCCCTATATTGTTAACATTTTCTTATATGTTTGAAGAGATGTTAGTAGTTGGAACATTATTTGAAAAATCATTTACAAACAAAAAAAATGATGAAACTGTATTTGAAATTTTAAAGATATTAAGTGATAAAAGTAGATATGATGTATTAAAGTATTTGGTACAAACGGATATGAAATCTATTGAAATTGCGAATAAACTTAATATATCTAGTGCTGCAGTATCGTTTCATATAAAGAAATTGCTTGAATCACATCTTTTAATCGCAAGTAATATTGAAAATAGCGAGCTGAAATACAAAGTTAATAAAGAATTATTAAAAAAGGTTATTTATAAATTTAATAAAGACTTTATTTAAGAAAATTGAATGAATTATTTTTGTGTGATATATTTTATATCATTAAACTAGGAGGAAGTATGAGTAGACAATTAAAAAGAGATGAAGTTAGTAAAGATTTAACATGGGATTTAACTTTAATTTATAAAAGTGATGAAGAACAAGAAAAAGAAGTGACTAAATTAAATAATGATTTGGAAGAAATAAAAAAGCTATCAGGAACTTTTAAAAAAAGTGCAAGTAGTTTATTAAATGCATTAAAAGTACAAGAAGAGTTTGAAAGAAGACTAGAATTAGCCTATGTTTATTCACATTTAAAAGCCGATCAAGATACAGCTAACTCAACATATCAAGCAATGTATGCGAAAACTGTAAATGTATACGTGAAATATGGTGAAATTACTGCACCATTTGTACCTGAAATGTTAAGTATAGACAAACAAACTTTAGAAAGTTTTTTTGAGGAAAATGAAGAACTAAGAAGATATGAACACTTTTTTGAAAGACTTTTAAGTAAAAAGAAATTTATATTATCTGATAAAGAAGAGGCTTTATTGGCAGGTGCACAAGAAATTTTGAGTTCTCCTGCAGATATTGCTTCAAAGCTTTCTAATGCGGATTTGAAACATGGAGAAGTAACACTTGAAGATGGAAGCAAACAAAGATTAACAAATGGTTTATATGCACAACTTTTAGAATCTGATAATAGAGCTCTTAGAAAAGAAGCGTATGAGATGATGTATACAACATTTGGGAATTTAAAAAATACATTTGCATCTACACTAAGTACAACAGTCAAAAATCATAACTTCCAAGCAAAGGTAAGAGGGTATAACTCTGCAAGACATGCATCACTTTCAGAAAACTTTGTGCCTGAAGAAGTTTATGACACTTTAGTTAATGTAATAAACAATAATCTTACACTTTTCCAAAGATATTTGAATTTAAGAAAAAAATCATTAAAATTAGAAAAAATGTATATGTATGATGTGTATACGCCTATGATTGGAAAAGCTCCAATTAGTTATACTATCGAACAAGCAAAAGAAATAACATTAAAAGCATTAGCACCTTTAGGTGAAGAGTATGTTAATTTATTGAAGCGTGCATTTGATGAAAGATGGATTGACTGGACTGAAAATGAAGGGAAAAGAAGTGGTGCATATTCTTCAGGTGTTTATGATAGTGCTCCTTATATTTTGATGAATTGGCATGATTCTGTAGATCAACTTTATACTCTTGTGCATGAACTTGGACATAGTATGCATAGTTACTACACTCATAAAAACCAAAGTCATACTTATGGAAGTTATCCTATTTTCCTTGCAGAAATTGCGTCTACAACAAATGAAAACTTATTGACAGAATACTTGTTAAAAACTGAAACAAATCCTGAAGTTAGAAAATATGTTTTAAATCATTATTTAGATGGAGTTAAAGGGACAGTTTTTAGACAAACACAATTTGCTGAATTTGAACATTTTATTCATGAACAAGATGCATTAGGAGTACCATTAACACATGACTTTTTAACAGAAGAGTACAAAAAGTTAAACGCAAAATATTATGCATCAGTTGAACAAGATGATTATATTTCAAAAGAATGGTCTAGAATACCTCACTTTTATTACAACTATTATGTATTCCAATATGCAACAGGATTTTCTGCCGCAAGTGCCCTTGCATCACGCATTTTAAGTGGAAATAAAGAATATGTTGATAAATATTTTGGTTTCTTAAAAGCTGGAATTAGTGATTATCCAATTAATGTTATGAAGGAAGCTGGAGTAGATATGACAAAGGCTGATTATATTGAAAATACAATAAAAATATTTGAAGAAAGACTTGACGAATTAGAAAAATTGTTAGGATAGTAAAAAAAGCTAAGCTTATTTAATAAAATGCTTAGCTTTTTTATTTGTTATAATTTCTGCTTTACTTAATGGTCCAGTTTCAAATTTTAATATATTTTTTTCTAAAATAGATTTTGATAGTTTTACCAATCTTGTTGCGGCAACTTTATAGTTCCATGTATTAGTTATGGTTTCATATGCGTTTTTAGAGTGTTGTTTTCGTAGGTTTTCATCTAACAAATATTTTTCTACACTTTCATTTAAACTTTTTTGAGTATTATCATAAATTATTCCATTTGAATTATTTATCAAATATAAACTTGAACCAGCTTTATAGCTTGAAATACATGCACAACCACTTGACATTGCTTCATTTAATACTGCACCCCAACCTTCATTAAAATCGCTTGTAAATATGAATATCTTACATTCTTCCATATATTTTCTGACTTCTAAAAAAGGTTTTGGACCATGAATTTTAATGTGTTTATCCAAATTTAAGTCATTTATTTGTTTTTGTAATTTTTCTTTTAATATTCCATCTCCAATAATATTTATTTGAAAATCATAGTTTTTAACTTTTAAATATTTACCTAGGTTTATGGCTTGTTCGGGATGTTTCCAATCAATAAATCTTCCTACCCAAATAATTGAATTTGATTTTTTTATATTTTCTATTTCATCTATTGATTTATTTGATATAGGTGGAAAGTATCCCCATTTTAAACAAGCATTTTTAAATGAATTAAAATCGTTATAATCACTTGATGTATATGCACTTGCACAAAGAAGATACATATTGTCATTAAATTTTTTATTATAAAATTTATACATATTGTAATGTGCTAGTGGTGAGTATTTATGCCATGTTCCATCTTTGAATATTCTTTCAGAATAAATGAAAATTAATTTTTTTCTATCAATATAATAGTCCATATATTCATGAGGACAGCTTCCTGCAAGAAGTACATCAAATTCTTCTAAAAGAGGATATACATCTTCTTTATTTCTACCATCTATCAAGTAAGGTAATTCAAAATTACTGTATCCTAGTTTTAATTTATCATCAGGTATTTCTTCACAAGCGACAAACTTAAAATTATTACCTAGTATATTAAAGAGTTCATTACATATTGGTAATTGATGATGATTAATAAAATTTGAAATAAATAATAGCTTCATCTCTTATCTCCAATTAGATTAATTATTTTTTTAGTTTGGCTAATGTTATTCTTATTTTTAATAATAAACTCTTTTCCTTTTTCAGCTTTATTCACTAATGTAGAATAATCAACATTTAAGACTTTTTCTAATCCTTTTTTTATACCCTCAACATCATCATTTTCAAATAAATTAATATACTCAAGATAATCACTTGGTATACATGGTAATTTTGTACATAGGAAAGGAGTACCACTAGCTAAATATTCCATATTTTTACTTGGAAATGAATATTTAACCATTTCGTTTGTGGTGCTTCTTGGATTGATTAAAAAGTATACATTTTTTATTTTTTCAAGAATAATATCCCTGTCAACTAAACCAAAAAATTTAATATTAGTTTTTTCTTTAGAAATTTTATTTATTTGTTCTTCATAATCTCCTGAACCATATATATGTAATTGAAAATTAGTGTCAACTTGTAAAAATGCTTCAATCAATGTGCTTATTCCATTTACTTTATCAAGGCTTCCAGCATACATAAAAACTTTTTCTCTGTTATTTGTTTTAAATTCGTTTTCAATACATAGTCCTTCTACTATTTGATAAGGTTTATTGTTTTTATTTAGAAGATTATTCATAGGCTGAGTTAAGAATATGTATTTATTGCAGTTTTTAATTGTTTTATAAACCATGTTAATATATAGTTTATTACTTGTTAAAAATTCAGGTAAATCTGTTACAATTCCAATACAATCTTTTTTTAGATGTTTACATGCAATAGACGCACCTAATCCACTTGTTGAACATAAAACATCAATAACACATACGATTTCTTTATCAATGATCAAATTATATAATGTTTGAAAATACGATTTTAATAGTATATAAACATCCTTTATGATAGGAAAATTAAAAACTTTGTAGTACTTAAAAAAATGTTCGCTTTTTTCATTTAAATAATTCAAATCAAAAAGTTCTTTAGAAGTTGGTATTACAGAAAAGCATTTGACAAATATGTTATTTTTTATTAAACCTTCTACAATTAATCTATTAAATGTTTGTGCTTGCATACCAGGTTTTTCTTTTTTTGTATACAATTTTTTATATAACCTTTCACTTACTAGTGATGAGTAGTAGCATACCTTCATTTCTTATCCTCTATAATATTTTTATAAATACTGATTAATTCTTTTATATTGACTTCTTTATCAGCTATTTTATTAATTCTTTTTATTGCACTCTCTCCAAGTATTGATGAAAGATGAGTGTTATCTAAAATCATACTTATTTTTATTACAGCATCATTTATGTCATTAAATTTGTATGTTAAGCAGCTGTTTTTATCAACTAATGAGCTAACACCACCAACTAAACTGCTAACACAGGGCATCCCTAAAAGCATTGCTTCTTGTAAACTGTTTACGCTATTTTCTATTGAAGATGGCATTAAAAATACATTGCATCCCAACATTTTTTTAACCATTTCTTCTTCATTTAAAAAACCTGTGTATATGATATTTTCTTTTAATTTATATTTTTTTATTAACGATTTAATTATTGAAGCGTAGTTAGAACCCAAAAAAGTCAAAATAGATTTTGATCTAACTATGTTTTCGCCAGCTATATAACATTTAATTTCAGGATATTTTTCTTTTAAAATATTAACCATTTCTATCACTTTATGTGCAGCTTTTATTGGGTGTGAACCTTGAGATACAAAGATGGTCTTGGGTGTGCATTTTTCAATATTCCATTTTTGGCTTGTGTAAAATGAATCTCTAAGTATTTCATTACATGAGAAATATTTTAATGATGGATTGATTGTTAATACGCTTTTTTTATCAAATTCTGTTCTACCGACAACATATTTACATCTTTTAAGTATTTCTTTTTCAACTTTCCCTCTTGATTGAATAATTTTATGTTGAATAAACATATTTAACGATAAAAATGGATTTTTTAAAGGATTATATTTTGAAAAATCATTAAAAAAATACTTTTCATATTCATATTGAATTCCAGTGATATTTAGTAAAGTTTTTTCAAATGGTAAATAGTTCATAATGTCTTTTATGTATTTATGTTCTATTCCTACTACATGAATAATATCATATATGTTTTCATTAAAAAATTTTTCGATTATTGAGTTGTCTTTGTAATCAATTTTATATGCATCAATATTATCTGTTTTTATGTGTTTTATGTTATTTATTTTACCTTCATCAAATACAGAAATAGATAAATTTAAAATAGAAGTATCTATATTATTAATTAATCCATCAATCCATCCACCAAGAGGACTGTTTGTAATATTAAATGCTTCATTTATTTTTTTTGGGAATTTTGGAGTTATTAGTAAAATGTTCACAATTTAGTCCTCATTTCAATATAGATATTATAGTAAATTTTATAATTATTGTCATTTTTCTTATTAAAAGTTATCATAAAGGGGAGGTAAAATATGGAAGTATTTGTTGAGAAAATTGATGAATTAATTACTGATTATGAATATGATATGCAATCAAAGAGTTTTTACTCATCAATTTCATGTTTTAAATATATTAAAAAAATTAAAAATATTTATAAATTTACAATTAATAATATTGAAATATATGCATCAATTGATAAAAAATGCGAATTATATGTTGCGATGAGAAGTATTGATTCATCTATTTTGGATAATTTATTGGAATATATTTTTAAAAATTTCAATGTTGATTGCATATTTATAGATCATTTATATACAAAATATGAATCAAAAAATTTTAATCCTGTTTTAACAGGAGTAAATTCTGATGTTTTAATGCGTTTACCTAATACTATTGATGAGTACAATAATTTATTAGGCAAAAAAACAAAAAAACATTTAAGGTATTATATAAGCAGATTAAATAAAGAGTTTGTTATTGAAAGTAAAATATATATCAAAAACGAAATAACTTTAGATTTAATTAATAAAATGGTTAAGTTTAATGATGAAAGATTAACTAATAAAAAAGGTATAAATAAAAATACAGATTTTGAATATATAAATTGTTTACATAATACAGCTAGAGAATGTGGGATTTTGTCTGTTTTATTTTTGAATGGTATTCCAGAAGCATTTTCTCTTGTACATGATGTAGGGAAAGATTATTTTTTAACTGATATAGGTTCTAATATTGAATTTGATTTTTATAATGTTGGTCAAGTAAGTTTGTATAAAATAATTGAATTTTGTATTGATAATAAAAATGATGAATCAAATTTCCATTTTATGTTTGAAATAACTGATTATAAAAAGAGATTTGGTGGTAAAATGGTTGAGCTTTATCCATATATGGTTTATAAGAATAGATTTTTAAATATTATAAACATACTCAAATATAAAATTAGTGTCTTTACTTTAAGATTAATCAAAAGAAATGAAAATGTTAGTTCTATTATTAAAAAAATAAGAAAGATTATTAGAAGGGGATAATTTTATGTTGAATAGATTATCTGAGTATATAAGTATACAATTAATTATAAAAATTTTAGTGTTTTTCATGGCTATGACTACGGTTTTACAGCTACCTTTTATTAATGGCTCTTTAATTTTTTGGGGAGTTTTGTCAGTTGTTGGGATTTATAATTTTTATTTAATGATTATTGATTTTAAGGGTTATTTCAATAAATATAAATATGAATCCATTTTTCTAATAATATGTATTTTTTCATCCATTATTAATATCAAATACAACAATTTATACAGTTTTGTATACATACTTATAACAGCGAATTTGATTTTTTCTATGTTACCGTATGTACCTTCTCTTAAAAAAAATTATATAGAAAATGAAATGAAAATTATTGGTTATCTAATCGTTATATTTACATTTATTATGGGGTGTATTTCTTTATATAATTCTGTTTCTACAAATCAAAATGAGTTTTTTGAACTTATTAAAGGTGCAAGATATACAGGGCTTTATTTAAACCCAAATCAATTAGCTTATTGGTGTTTTGCATCTATTGTATTTTCTTATAAACTTATAAAAAATAAAGTTGTTTATTTAAATATTGTGTTACAAATATTTTTACTTTTAATAAGTGGATGTAGATCTGCCTATCTTGCATTGGCATTTTTAATAATGTTTAATGGGTATATTAAAACTAAAAATAAAAAACTAATAATATATATGGGTATTGGAGTTGGAATTTTTATTGTTAGTTATACACTTTTTAGGTATCAGTGGTTATATAAGTATATGGGTAAAGGATTAGATAAACAATTTTTTCATGTAATAAGTGGTGGAAGATATTATGTTTGGGAGGAGGCATTTAATGTTTTTTTACAAAGACCTATTTTTGGGGTTGGAGTAAACAATTTAAGATATGCAGCTATTGAGTTTCTAGATAAAAACTCAACATTTATTAGTGGTAATTGGGAAGATACACATAATATAGTATTAACTCTACTCTCTTATTGTGGTTTGATTGGATTAGTTGCGTTTATTTTTATGATTTTTAAACATATAAAAAATACTTTTAAAATTAAAGAGTATTTTGATGTGTCTGTTGTATTTGGTTGTTTGATAATTGGGCTTTTAGATATTGGTATTTTATTTGATGATAGAATTATAAGCGTTTTGTTTTGGTATTTTATTGGTGTGTGTTTTTTTAAATATAATAAAATAAGTGAAAAATAAGAACTATAAAAATAATAGATACATTCCATTTCTAATGTTTATTCCTATATTATTCCGTTATTCTAAGAAATATTATTCCGATATTATTAGTATTGTTCCGTTAAAGTGGTATACTATATCTTAGATTGGAGGGATAGTCTATGTTTATGACAGTAAAACAGACTTCTGAAAAATGGGGCATTTCTGATAGAAGAATCCGAGTTCTTTGCGCTGAAGGGAAAATTCCGGGAGCATACCAGGAAGGACGTGGTTGGAAAATTCCTGTGGATGCAAAAAAACCTGCTGATGGTCGTTACAAATCAAAGGAGAGCCTTTTGGCGCAAATCGACCGTAAAAAAATTGAATTGAACGGTAGAAGACCTTTAACGGCAGGAGAAGTAGCAAGGCTTAATGAGGAGTTTATCGTGGAATACACGTACAACTCTAATGCCATCGAAGGAAATACACTTACCCTGAGAGAAACAGACTTGGTACTCCGAGGTCTCACAATTGACCAGAAACCATTAAAGGACCATATGGAGGCAGTTGGCCATAAAGATGCATTTGATTTTGTGAGTGAGCTTGTGAAAGATAATGTTTTGATTAGCGAGAGCATTATAAAACAGATTCACTATCTCGTTCTTGCTGATAAGAAAGAAGATCGCGGCGTATATCGTAGAGTTCCAGTTCGTATTATGGGTGCTCAGCATGAACCTGTGCAGCCGTATCTTATTGAATTGAAGATGGAACAGCTGTTGCGTGATTTTGCTGCAAGCACAGAACATATCGTAACAAAACTGGCTCGTTTCCATATCGAGTTTGAGGGTATACATCCTTTCATTGATGGTAATGGCAGAACCGGAAGACTACTTGTAAATCTTGAATTGATGAAAGCAGGGTTTCCACCTATCGATATTAAGTTTACAGATAGAATTGCCTATTACAACGCATTTGATGAGTATCATGTAAAACATAATCTTTCTGCGATGGAAAATCTGTTTGCAGGATACATCAATGCAAGATTAGATATGTATTTAGATATGTTGAAGGATTAACCGGCCTTTTTTTGAATAAGGAGGTTACTTATGACTTTTGAAATGAAATTCAATTTTTTAAAAATCATTTTGTGAAATAAAACAAGTATTTACTAGATACATTGTTAAATTAATATTATAATACTATAGTAGTAAATGGAGGAATTAATCATGTTTGAAGGTAAAACGTTACTTATAACAGGTGGTACTGGTTCATTTGGGAATGCAGTAGCAAAGCGTTTTTTAGAAACTGATATAAAAGAAATTAGAATATTATCTCGTGATGAAAAAAAACAAGATGATATGAGACATGAGTATCAAAGTAAATCTCCGAAATTGGCTGAGAAGTTGAAATTTTATATTGGAGATGTTAGAGATTATAATTCAATAGTTAATGCGTTTAAAGATGTAGATTATGTATTTCATGCGGCTGCACTAAAACAAGTTCCATCTTGTGAATTTTATCCAATTGAAGCAGTTAAAACTAATGTAATTGGAAGTGATAATGTAATAAGTGCATGTGTAAAAAATAAAGTTAAAAGAGCAATATTTTTAAGTACAGATAAAGCTGCATATCCAATTAATGCAATGGGGATGACTAAAGCATTAATGGAAAAAAATGTTGTTGCAAGAAGTAGACAAATGAGTGATGATGATACAGTTATATGTTGTACAAGATATGGCAATGTTATGGCATCTCGTGGTAGTGTCATTCCACTTTTCTTAGAACAAATTTCTAATGGGAAGCCAATTACGATAACTAATCCGGATATGACAAGATTTATGATGACATTAGAGGATGCGGTTGATTTGGTACTTTATGCATTTGAACATGGTAATCAAGGCGATACATTTGTTCAAAAAGCTCCAGCAGCAACGATTGATGTTTTAGCTGATGCGATAATTTCTTTAACAAACTCAAATACAGGTAAGGCTTTTATAGGAACTAGACATGGTGAAAAATTATACGAGGTTTTAGTAACAAGTGAAGAAATGGCTAAAGCTGAAGACATGGGTGATTATTATAGAATTCCTGCAGATAATAGAGATTTAAACTATGATAAATATTTTTCTAAAGGAAATGAAAAAATTAATATTTTAGAGGAATATGATTCACATAATACTCAAAGATTAACTGTTGAGGAAATGAAACAATTATTATTGAAGTTAGATTTGTTTAATAATTATAAATAAGAGTGATACTGAATTGAACACCTCTATTAGGCTCTACTAATTTTGGGATTCAACTCACTTACTCTTATTTTTATTTGAATAATAGTTATTAAAAATGTATAGTTTAGTGGGGTGATTCAATGATAGAAAAAATAAAAAATTTAATTTCAGTAGTTTTAGATAGTTTTGGTATTTTAAATTTTTTAAATAAAAAATTAATTAAAAATAATTCTATAAGAATAATCAATTATCACAGAACTCCAAGAGAAGAAATTAATACATTTAAAAAACAAATAGAATTTTTTAAACAAAATTATGAAAATATAGATTTTAAGAAATTTGAATTATTTAAAAATGATGAATTAGTTTTAAGCAAACCAGGTATAATAATTACTTTTGATGATGGTTTAAAAAACAACTATGAAAATGCAGTAACTATTTTAGAAGAAAATGGGTTTACAGGGTATTTTTTTGTTTCAGTAGGTCTATTAAATAATGAAGGTTATATGAATTACGATGAAGTAATAGATTTAGTAAATAGGGGACATGTTGTGGGATGTCATACTTATACACACCACAGAATGAACAAAAATGATTCCTTAGATTTATTACAATACGAAATTGTCCAATCAAAAGAAGACTTACAAAAAATTCTAAATAATAAAGTTGATATATTTTGTTGGTGTGGAGGAGAAGAAGAAACATATACAAAGCAAGCACATGAAATTATTAAAGAAAATTATAAGTATTCATTTATGACAAATAATCAACTTGTTTATTCGGATACAGATAACTATAAAATTCAAAGAACAAATATTGAGGCTAGATGGTCATTATCATTATGTAAATTTCAACTTTGTGGAATAATGGATTTTTTATATAAATCAAAAAGGGAAAGAATAGATAATGTTATAAATTAATTTAAGGGGGGTACTATTTTGAAAGATATTTATATTTGTTTTACTTTATATCATTTAATGATAACTATTTTAAAAATAGATACCTCTAAAAATAATGTATTAGTTTTGATGGATTCAATTTATAATGCTGAAAATTTAAAAGATGATATTTTAAAATTGAAAATATTTAAAAATATCTATGTTTTAAAAGATAGAAAATATTACTCAAAGTTTCCTATATACTCAAACAGTGTAAAAAGTGAGTTGAATTTTTTGAAAAGCAATAACGTTTACATTTTTAATGATTACAGTTTTATAGGAGAGTTTTTACATAGAAATAAAATAAAATATCATTTAATAGAAGATGGTTATAATAGTTTCAAATATGATTTTTTAAACCCTTCAGATAGCTTTTATTACAAGTTGAAATGTTTCTTTTTAAATAAAACTAAATTTAAAGGATATAGTAGATTTTGTATAGACATAGAAGTCAATGATTTAAATGATTTACCAAGTGACAATCGAAATAATAAATTTCTTGAACTGCCAAGGAAAGTTTTGTTTGAAAAACAATATAATGATAAAAAAAATATTATTGACAATATTTTTAATGTGCATAATGTTAGTCTTGAAGAAAATTCTATTTTGATTCTCACTCAGCCACTTTTTAAAGATGGGTTGGTTGAAAGTGAAGATGAACAATTTGCGATATATAATGATGTATGCAATACTTATAAAAATAATTTTAAAATATATATTAAAGTACATCCAAGAGATAATGTTGATTATTTAAAAATCTCAGATGTAAAAATACTTGATAGAAAGTTTCCAATTGAAATTTTATCTTTTTCATCTAATCTTAAATTTAAGAAGGGTATAACATATTCATCTTCTGCATTGGAATTTATTGATTTTGTAGAAGAAAAAATTTTTATAAATGAATTTAAAAAGATTGTAGATAGGAGATAAATATGAGACCAGTTTGCATTATACCGGCAAGAAGTGGTTCTAAAGGACTACCAAACAAAAATATGTTGTATCTTGCTTTTAAACCACTAATATTTCATACAATTGATGCAGCAATTGAGTCTGGCTGTTTTTTAAAAGAAGATATTTATGTCAGCACAGATTCTTTGCTTTACAAAGAAATATGTGAAGAACGAGGAATTAATGTTGTTTTAAGATCAAAGAAGTTATCTGATGACTATGCAACATCTTTTGACGTTAACAAAGATTTTTTGAAAAAATTCGATGAAAAACAAGTTTTTGTTTTATTGCAGGCAACATCACCATTTAGAAATAAAGATGATATTAAAAATGCATTAAATCTTTTTTATAGTAGTGATTGTGAGAATGTTGTTAGTTTTGTTGAAAGTAGCAAAGCACTAAAGTTATTTACTGAATTGGATGAAAATGGTTATATCAAAGATAATATAGGAAGTGATAATCAATACAGAAGACAAAACAATAAAGTTGTTTACTATCCAAATGGCTCAATATATATATCTAGAAAAGATTATTATTTAAAAAACGGTTGTTATATGACTGATAAAACAAAAGCATATTTAATGGATAAAAAAACTGCATTAGATATTGACGATATTTATGATTTTAATAGCTGTTTAGGAAATATATTTTTTGATTACAAAAGAAGAGAAGAAATAAATAAAGGTATTTTTAATAAAAGATATAGTAGTTTAAAAAAAGTTGGAAACATTATTTTAAGTGATTCAAGATTTATGAATATTAATATTGATGGTTTTAATAACTGTTCTGTTGATGGGGTAAGTTTAAAAATATTAAATGATAATTTGTATTTATTTGATACTAAGAAAATAGATAAAGTTTTTATTTCACTAGGAGTTAATGATTTTATGATTGGTCATAGTCAAAATGAAATACAAAAATATATGATTAATATTTTAGAATACTTTAAAAATATTAAAATTTATTTATCATCTGTTATATATACATTATTTAGATTAAGAGATAATAATGAAATAATTAAATTTAACGAGTGGTTAAGCAGCTATGCTATGAACAATAGTATTAGTTATATAGATTTAAATGATTACTTGTCAAAAGATAACAATCTTAGATATAAATATTCTTTGGATGGCTTGAATTTTAATGATGATGCAAATTGTGTAATACATAAAATGATTGAGAGATTTATAAATTGTGATGAAGAATAAACTATTTAAAACAGGCTTTATATATACTATCGGGAATGTTTTAATACAAGGTGTATCATTTATAACCCTACCTATTTACACAAAATATATGAGTTTAACTGATTATGGGAGTTTTAGTCTTTTTTCATCTTGGGTTGCAATTCTTTCAATTATTTTTGGATTGCAGACATATGGAACTTTTAGCATTGCAAAAATAAAATTTGATGAAGATTATGACGAATATGTTTTAGATGCGATTAAAATTTCAAGTATTTCATTTTTGTTTCTTATACTATTATTTATATTTTTTAATAAGTTTATATCTATGATATTAAATTTTGACAAATTTATTATAGTTTTTATTGCGATACAGAGCTATTTTCATTTTATTCAGATAAGTGTTTCCCAATATTTAATGCAAAATCAAAAAAGCATTTTAAATCTATTTATCTCTGCATTTTCCTTATTTATAAATGTGGCAATAAGTATTTTTCTTATTTTTAAAATTAATAGTGGATTTTATTCTAGAGTTATTGGTGGTTTGATTCCAGGAGCAATAGTTTGTTTTTCTTTTTGGTTTTATTTGATTAGAAAAAATAAATTTACTTTTAGGATAAAAAATTTTAATTTCATATTATTTACTTCTATTCCACTTGTATTTCATATGATTTCGCATCAAATTATTAGTCAAACTGATAAAATTATGATAGATATGTATTTGAATAAAGAAAGTGTAGCGTTATATAGCTTTTCATTTACAATAGCAATGATATTAAATATTGTTTTAAATTCTGTGAATTCTGTTTGGATTCCTTGGTATTTTAAAGAAAAAAAGGAAGAAAATTTTAATAAAATAAATTTATATAAAAAGAGATATGTTTTAATTGCAACAATTTTAACTATTGGATTTTTATCTGTTTTTCCAGAACTTGTGGATATATTAGGTAATGGTGCTTATAAAAATAATAAAATAATAATTATTGTTTTAACTATTGGATATTATTTTAGTTATTTGTATACATTTCCAGTTAATATTCAGTTTTATAATGAAAATACTAAATTAATACCTGTAGGTACATTTATTAGTGCATTATTTAATATCGTTTTTAATTATTTTTTGATTAATAAATATGGAATATTGGGTGCTGCAATTTCTACTATGATGGCTAGTATATTACTTTTGTTGTTTCATCATTTTATTGTAAAAACAAAATACGGGTATGATGAATTTAAATTAAGGGATTATATTCTTTTTGCCTGTATAGTGATAATTTATTCGGTTTTCACTGGCTATTTTATTAGTGATTTATTTATAAGATGGTTAGTTTGTGTGTGTATTTTGAGTTTTATTACTGTTTGGTTTTTTAAATTTAATTTAAAAAGTTGACAGATAAATTTATGGGGAGGGATATTTATGTTAGTTTCTTTTGTAATTCCATCATTTAATTCTAGTGAATTTATTTGTAGGACATTTGATAGTATAATCAATCAAACTTGTAGTGATTATGAGGTTATTATTGTGGATGATTATTCTAGTGATAACACATGTTCGCTAATAGAAGAATATATTTTAAAGAATAACTTAGAAGGCAAGTTTAAACTTATCAAATTAGATAGTAATATGGGTGTATCTAATGCTAGAAATATAGGGATGTCAAATTCTATAGGCAAATATATACTGTTTTTAGACTGTGATGATGTAATTGAGAATAATTTAGTAAAGGTTGTCAAAGAGAATGATAATGATTTTGATTTAATTATTTATAGTTATGACTATGGGTATTACAATGGTAAGATCTTACGAACAAATATAAATGAGCAATCTATAATAAAGGGATTTGATGCAATAAAAAAATACTATAGAGGTAAATTGTATATATGCACTGGTAATACTTTATATAAAAATAGTTTTTTAAAAAATAATAGTTTAGAATATCCTGTAGATTGTACAAATGGAGAAGACCAAGAATTTTTTATAATGTGTTTATATATGGCAGGATATGTAAAAGTATTAGAAAACATAATGTTTCACTGGATAAAAAGAAAAGGTTCTGTTACTCATAGTTTTGATGTGAAAAAGTTTGATATTATGTTTACAGTTATACGAATAATAAAAAAGTTTGAATACGATAGTAAATGTTTTAATTTAATTAAATATTTAAAAAATGAATATTTATTGGAAAGTTTTATTGGGAATATTAATATAGGTATTAGAATAGAATATTTTGAAAATAAAAAAATATCAAATTATGCAAAAAATATTTGGGGAAAACTGGAAGGAACTAAATACAGAAAGTTTTATGATGAAAATTTGAGGCATTTAGTAGGATACAGTAAATATGGTATTTTAAATTATATATTTCAAAAATCTAAATGGTTATATTCAATTATAGTTATTTTAGATTTTAAGTTAAGAGGTGAAATAAATGAAGAATAACCCTTTAATTAGCGTGATTGTTCCAATTTATAATGTTGAAAATTATATAGAGGAATGTGTTATTAGTATTAAAAATCAGACTTATAAAAATATTGAAGTATTATTAATAGATGATGGAAGTGTTGATAATAGTGTCGATATTGCGAGCAAATTAATAATAAATGATGACAGATTTAAAATATTCAATAAAAAAAATGGTGGATTATCGGACGCAAGGAATTTTGGAATTGATGTATCAAATGGGGAATATATAGTTTTTATAGATTCTGACGATTATGTTATGGATAGTTTCATATATGATTTGTATAATACTCTTGTTAAATTGAATGTTGAAATTTGTGTGACTAGTTTAAAATATAAGAAGGATATGAATTTTAAATCAATTATATGTGATTCACAATTTTGTACGGTATTTTCTCCTTTTGAATGTATTGAAAAGCTGTATGACAATAATAATGGATATAGTTTAAACTTTACTGTTTCTCATGGGAAAATATTTGAAAAAAAATTATTTAAAAATATTAGATTTCCATTTGGTAAATTACATGAAGATGAATATACTACGTATAAATTGTATTTGGCTGCGAATAAAGTTGGATATTTGAATAAGGAACTATATGTTTATAGAGTCAGAAAAGGAAGCATTGTAAATAGTAAATATTCTTTAAAAAATTTAGATAGTATAGAGGCTTTTGAGGAAAGAATAAATATATTGAAAAGTAAACAATATCCACTTATATCTACATACTATGCTTATATGTGTCTATTGTCATATCACAGTTTTTCACTAAGGAAAATAAATGAAATTAAATTATCCAAAATAGTTAAAAATAAGTTTAATAAAAATTTTTTTAGAGTTTTTTTAAATGTGTCTTTAAAAAGAAAAATAAAACTTTTAATTTTAAAATTTAATGACAAAGTATATCATTCAAAACAAAATTATTTCAATTAAAATGTGTATATATGTTAGAATTTAATAGGTGATTATATGAAGGTATTAGTAACAGGTTCAAGTGGGTTTATTGGCAAAAATTTGTGTGAAACTTTAAAAATTAAAAAAATAGATTTCATTTGTTTTGATAGAGATACAAAAAACACTTTGGAAGATTGTGTTAATGAGTGTGACTTTGTAATACATTTAGCAGGGGTTAATAGACCGCTTAATAATGAAGAATTTTATAATGGCAATACAAATTTAACATATAGACTTATTGAACTGTTAAAAAATAAAAATTGCAAAACTCCTATTATTTTGAGCTCATCTATTCAGGCAGAAAAAGATAATGATTATGGTAAAAGTAAGAAAATGGCTGAAGATTTGGTTTTTAATTATGCAAAGGATACAGGAGCAAATGTGTTTGTATTTCGACTTGAAAATGCGTTTGGGAAATGGTGTAAACCAAACTATAATTCAGTTATAGCTACTTTTTGTTATAATATTGCGAATAATTTAGAAATAAAAATAAATGATCCAGATGCAGAAATTTCATTTGTTTATATTGATGATATTGTTAATGGGTTTATAAACTGTTTTGAAAGTGAAGGCTCTTCTAACATTCTTTATATAAGACCTGCATATAAAAAAACAATTGGTGAAGTTGCGGATTTGTTATATTCATTTAAAGAAAGCAGAAAGAATTTATTAATACCTGAAATGAGTGGATTTAGTAAAAAACTATATTCAACATATTTAAGTTATTTAGATGTAAATGATTTTGGGTATCCTTTAGAAATGAAGTGTGATTTTAGAGGATCGTTTACAGAGTTTTTAAAAACAAATGATAGAGGTCAAGTTTCTGTTAATATCTCTAAGCCCAATATAATAAAAGGTAATCATTGGCATCACAGTAAAAATGAAAAATTTTTGGTTGTAAAGGGTGAAGGTATTATTAGATTTAGAAAAATTGGTGAATCTGAAATAATAGAATATAAAGTAAATGGTAATAAATTGGAAGTAATTGATATACCAGTTGGATACACACATAATATTGAAAATGTTGGAAGCGAAGATATGATTACAATTATGTGGGCAAATGAGCTTTTTGATGTTAATAATCCAGACACATATTATGAGGAGGTTTAAATATGAAAAAATTAAAACTTATGACTATATTAGGTACAAGACCTGAAATAATTAGGCTATCTGAAACAATTAAAGCATGTGATAAATATTTTAATCATATTTTAGTTCATACAGGACAAAATTATGCAGTTGAATTAAATGATATATTTTTTAATGAGCTTAATTTGAGAAAACCTGATTATTATTTAGAAGCAGTTGGCAAAGATTTAGGGGAAACTATGGGTAACATCATTTCAAAAAGTTACGATGTTATTTCAAAAGAAAAGCCTGATGCAGTTTTAGTTTTAGGAGATACTAATAGTGCTTTAAGTGCAATTAGCGCTAAAAGGTTGAAAACACCTATCTTTCATATGGAAGCTGGTAATAGATGCTGGGATTGGAATGTTTCAGAAATGATAAATAGAAAAATTGTTGATTCGATTTCTGATATTAATTTGCCATATACAGAGAATTCTAGAAGATATTTGATTGAAGAAGGAATTGATGGAAAAACAATATTTGTGACAGGTTCTCCAATGAATGAAGTTTTACATGCACACATGGAAAGCATTGACAATAGTAAAGTTTTAGAAGAACTCAATCTAGAAAAAGGAAAATATATTCTTGTTTCAGCACATAGGGAAGAAAATATTGATATTGAAGAAAACTTTATGTCTTTAATGAATGCAATAAATAATGTTGCGAAAAGATATAATATGCCAATAATATATTCTACTCATCCAAGAAGTAAAAAATTTATTGAAAAAAGAAACTTTGTTTTTGATGAAAGAGTTAAAAATTTAAAACCTTTTGGTTTTTTTGACTATAATAAACTACAAAAAAATGCATTTTGTGTTTTAAGTGATAGTGGAACTCTTTCTGAAGAAAGTGCAATGTTAAAGTTTAATGGTGTTTTAATAAGAACTAGTACAGAAAGACCTGAAGCACTTGATGCAGGAAGTGTGATAATTGGTGGAATAACAACAGAGTCTATTGAACAAGCTATTGAAGTTTCAACTTCAATGGAAAAAAATAATGAACCGTTTGTTTTGGCTAATGATTATCAAGATTTAAATGTTTCAATAAAAGTAGTTAAAATAATACAAAGTTATACTGATATAGTAAATAGAACAACTTGGAGAAAATAGATGAGGATATTGCAGCTAAATTCGGTTTATGAATATGGCAGCACAGGTCGCATAGTTTCTAATATTCATAATTCTTGTTTAAAAAACGAGATCGAAAGCTATGTGATTTTTTCTCGTGATGGTGCAATAGGAAAGGAAAAGAAAGAATTTTCTAATTTTAAAAATGTATTTAAAATTTATAATAAATTTGAAGAAAAAGAACATATTATAAAAGGTTTAATATTTGATAAACATGGTCTTTATTCTAATAAAAACACAGAAGAAATAATTAAAAAAATTAAGGAAATAAATCCGAATATTATTCATTTGCATAATATTCATGGATTTTATTTGAATTATCATACTTTTTTTGACTTTTTAAAAAAATATAACAGAAAAGTTATTTGGACTATGCATGATTGCTGGGCATTTACTGGATTTTGTTCGCATTTTGAATATAACAATTGTGACAAATGGAAAAAAGGATGCATTAATTGTGAGTTTAGAAATGTTTATCCTTATAGGGTTTTTAGTAATTCTAAAAATAATTTTTATTTGAAAAAAAGTGTTTTTGATTTAGATAAATTAACAATTATTACACCTTCAATTTGGTTAAAAGAAACCTTAAAAGAGTCATTTTTTAAGGAAAAAGAAATCAAGGTAATAAATAATTCTATTGATACAAATATTTTTAAACCTATTATTGATAAAGATTTTAAAATTAAAAACAATTTAATTAATAAAAAAATAATATTAGGTGTTTCTTCGTTATTTACAAAACAAAAAGGTTTAAAAGAATATATTAAACTATCAAAAATTATTGATGATAAATTTGTGATTGTACTTATAGGTTTAGATAAAAGTCAAATATCTAAGCTACCCAAAAATATAATGGGTATTGAAAGAACAAATTGTGTAGATGATTTAGTTAAATGGTATAGTAATTCAGATGTTTTTTTAAATTTAACATTAGAAGATACATACCCAACAGTAAATTTAGAAGCTAGAGCTTGTGGATTACCAGTTGTTACTTATAAAACAGGTGGAAGTAGTGAAACATCAAATTATGTTGTTGAAAAGTTTGATTTAGAAAAAGTAAAAACCGTTATAGAAAATACGGAATTTGAAAAAGAGATTTTTGTGAGTGACAAAGACATGTGTGAGGAATATTTAAAACTTTATGGTGAAATATATGAGTAATTTATCTATTTTAAGAATTATTTTTATTGTTTATTTACTATTATCTAGAATAAATGTTTTTGGGTATAACTTACATGGTTTAAGTGTAACAATACCTATGAGTATTTTTGCACTATTTACAATACTTTTATATATAAAAAAATATTATGGAAATTATAAAAAACTTTTAAATAAATATGTAATAATTCCATTTTTATTTATAGTTCTTTGTGTTTTGACATCTTACATAAATGTAGGCAGAATTCCTTTTTTTAATGTTGTTAGTAATATAATAATTTTTTATCTGTTGTTTTTTATTGGGGATGATGATGTAAAAGTAGAATCAAATATTGTATTTAGTATTTTATGTCATTCAATATCAATTGTTTCTTTAACAACTATTTTATTTGCTTTTTTGGAACAAATTGGGTTTTCAATGTTTGGATTAACATCTTATTATCAAAATACAAGATTAATTGGCTTAATACGTTATTATGATACGCCTAATGGTGTTGCGATTATGGCATTTATTGGGATAGCAATTTCATTTATAAAATTTGTTGAAAATAAAATTTTATATTCTATATACATTATTTCAGGGTTATTAGTTGTATTTTTATCCGATTCTAGATCAACAATTTTATCTCTAATTTTAGTTGTATTTTTAGTGTTTTTGATAAAATTATTTTTGGCTAAAAGTATAGCAGTTAATTCTAATATTAATTTAAAATATGTCGTAATAGTAATATTGGTAATGATATTATTAGTTTTTATGCTTATAAATGGAAAAAGAATAGAGAGTAGTTTTGTAGCTCAAGATAATAATAATTTAAAAATTATTTTAGATAAACTAACTAATTATAGGTTTTCTATGTATAGCGAAGCATTTTTTCTTGGTTGTAAGTCTCCGATAATTGGGAATGGTTTAAATACTTTTGTGCAAAATAGTATTAGTCATTTTGGAGATAAATCATATGCAGCAGTTTTTACTGGCGAAAATCCACATAATATATTCCTTTCGCTTTTTTACTATACTGGAATTTTGGGAACAACTTGTATTTCTTATTTGTTTTATAAGATTATTAAAAAATCATTAATTAGAATACATGATAATTTTCAATTATTTGTTGGCTGCTTTTCTATAGTTGTAGGCGTTTTATTCTATTCAATTTTAGATGTAAATATACTTTTTCACATTCAAGTAAGTGGTTATATTTTTTGGCTAGTATCAGGTTATATTTTTAATGATAAATTATTATAAGTTTTTATGTAGCCTGCAAACATCCAAAAAACAACAGCGTTAAACTGAGTTCTAAAAATTACATTTAAATCTAAGTTGGAATATATAAATATTCCAACTAAACAAGAAACAAACAAATATGAAGTTATTTCACTTGTATTTTTTATGAGTATTACACATTCTTTTGACAATAGTACAAAAATATAAATAATTATTGTCAATCCAATTATTCCTGTATAAAAAAATGTTGAAACAAAAATGTTATGAGTATCCTCACTAGTGTAAATTGCTGCAATTGATTTATCTTTATAAACTTCCATACTCTTTTTAACAAATGAATTAGAGCCATATCCATATATTGGTGATGAAATCCCTATTGATATTGCTTCTTTATATAAAGAATATCTCTGGTTAGTAACTATGTTTAATAAGTCGTTTATTGTATATGCTGATTTTATTTGGTTTATTTGCCTAAAGATATTTCTTTTTTCATTTGTTGTACTCATATAAATAGAAAAAGATAACACAAAACCTATAACAATTGTTAGTATAGTTATTAAAAGTTTTTTATTAATATGATTTTTTTTGAATATATATATTACAGATAGTATTATGAGGGATATTAGTGCAAGAAGAGCTGACCTTGAATCTGAAAATAAAATATATATTATATTTGTTAAACAGAAAATAATATATATTTTATCTTTTTTAAATCTGTTATATACAATTAGCGAGCATATTAAACCAATAAAAGAGTTTATCGCAACCTGATTAGGATTCTGATAAAAGTTTATTGCACCAATTAATCGTGTATTATGATAAAAAGAGGTAGTATTTAATATTATTATATTTGTATATTTTTCAAATAAGGCAATAAATATTGATAATAGTGATGGTATAGATATTGCTGTTGAAATTAAAATACAAATATTTTTAGTTTCATTCATAAGTGTATCTAAATTATAGCTACCATCATTACTGTAAAAAATACTAAAGAAAATAAACAAATAAGATGAACTTATTATTGGAATTCTATTTGAATTTAACAATGTTGAAATTATGTAAATTAAAATGAATATTGAACCTAAAACTAATTCTTTTGAGAAAATATTAGTTTTTTTCTTTAATTTTTCAATTATTTCCATAAATACTAGTATAAATGCAAATATCGTAAAAATTGAAATAATATAGATATTATCCAAAAAATGAAAATTAAATCTAAATAAATGTATTTTTGTCATTAAGTAATACAATATAAAAATATATTTGTAAATTTGTTTTAACTTTAAAATGTTTGTCATAAATTTGTTTTTTCCCTTTAATATAGTAAAATTGTATCATATAGTAAGAGGTTAAGATGAGAAAAGTTTTATTTAGCGCAACAGTATTAAAAGGACATATATTGAAATTTCATATACCCTATTTGAAATGGTTTAAAGAAAATGGATTTGAAGTATGGGTAATTGCCAGAAATGATACTGATAGCAAAGAAATAGATATCCCTTATTGTGACAAATATATCGATTTGCCATTTTCACGCAATCCTATGGATAAAGACAATATAGTTGCGTATAAAAAGTTGAAAAAAATAATTGATGAAGAAAAGTTTTCAATAATTCATACACATACTCCTGTTGGTGGTGTTTTAACTAGACTTGCGGCAAGAAATTCTAGAAAAACTGGTTGTAAAGTAATATATACAGCGCATGGTTTTCATTTTTATAAGGGATCATCTTTAATAAATTGGTTAATTTATTATCCAATAGAGAAGGAATTATCTAAAATTACAGATGTTTTAATTACAATAAATAGTGAAGATTATAGATTGGCAATAAGTAAGTTTCATGCGAAAGAAACATATTTTGTAAATGGGGTTGGTGTAGATTTTAGTAATAGAGTTATCAATAACAAAGATATTAGAAGTGAACTTGGATTTTCAAAGGATGATTTTGTTTTGATTTCTGTTGGAGAACTAAATAAAAATAAAAATCATAAGGTGGTAATTGATACTTTAAAAGATGATGAGCTGAAAGATATAAAATATATAATTGTTGGTGATGGAAAATTAATGAATTACTATAAAAAATACATAATAGAAAACAAATTGGATGATAGAGTCAAACTTTTGGGATTTAGAAATGATATTTTTGATTTATTGAATGCCAGTGATGTATTTATATTTCCGTCTTTAAGAGAGGGATTACCAGTTTCAATTATGGAAGCTATGGAATGTGGACTTCCATGTATAGTAAGTAATATTAGAGGAAATAATGATTTAATTATTGATGGCGAAAATGGGTTTTTGTGTGATAATACAGTTCAAGATTATATTATTAAAATAAAAAAAATGTATGGAGATAAAAACATTTGCAGTTTAATAAGTGAAAACAATTTAATAAAATCCGAAAAAAATAAAGTACAAAATGTTATTGAATCATATGATAAAATATATAAAGATTTAATAAATGAAGGGAGTATCAATTAATGAAAGTTGTCATACTTGCTGGAGGCTATGGAACAAGAATTAGTGAAGAATCATATTTAAAACCAAAACCAATGATTGAAATATGTGGTAAACCAATAATGTGGCATATAATGAAATATTATAGTTCTTATGGGTTTAATGAATTCATAATATGTGCAGGATATAAACAAGAATATATTAAAAGATGGTTTAGAGATTATTGTTTAACAAT
Organism: Erysipelotrichaceae bacterium; assembly: GCA_022772735.1. Classification (GTDB taxonomy): domain Bacteria; phylum Bacillota_I; class Bacilli_A; order Erysipelotrichales; family Erysipelotrichaceae; genus UBA9076. The sequence goes on along the minus strand of JALEZD010000018.1, from coordinate 79,104 downwards.
GTCGGATGTGACTTTTGATTTTGGTAAAAGTGATAATATAATTATTCATTCTAATAAAAGTGAACCATGGAAAGTTACAGTTGTTGATACTGGTCTAGATACAATGACTGGTGGAAGAATAAAAAGAATAAAAGATTATATTTCTGAAGAAAAGTTCCTATTAACTTATGGTGATGGATTATCAAATGTGGATTTATTAAGTTTAATAGAATTTCATAATAAATCTAATTCTATTTTGACATTGAGTGCTGTTGAAATAGAAAGTAGATTTGGAATTTTAGATATATGTGAAAATGGCAAAGTTTCTTCGTTTAGAGAAAAAAGTAAATTTGATACAGAATGGATAAATGGGGGATACATGGTTGCAGACAAGAAAATTTTTGATTATATAGATGGCGATGGCACTATATTTGAAAAATATACCATTGAAACTTTAGTTAATGAGAATAAGCTTTCTGCATATAAACATAGAGGTTTTTGGCAATGTATGGATACAATAAGAGATAAAAATAAATTGGAAAATTTAATTGAAACAAATAATGCACCATGGATGGTTTGGTAATATGAATATAAAAGAATTTTATTGTGGAAAAAGAGTTCTTGTTACAGGACATACAGGTTTTAAAGGGGGATGGTTAAGCACAATGCTTTTAAATATGGGTGCTAATGTTTGTGGGGTTTCTCTTGAACCAGTTGATGATGGGATTTTTTCTAAACTTGAATTATCTAAAAAGTTAAACTCAAATATTGTTGATATCAGAGATTATAATAAACTTTTTGAAATATTTAATAGATTTGAACCTGAAATAGTTTTTCACCTTGCAGCTCAACCACTTGTTATTGACTCATATGAAAATCCAAAATATACATATGAAGTTAATGTGATGGGAACAGTCAACATATGTGAATGTATCAGAAATGTGAAGAGCGTTAAATCGTTTATAAATGTTACTACGGATAAAGTTTATCAAAACTTTGAGAAAGCTGATTATTATTTTAACGAAGATGATAAACTAAATGGTTTTGATCCTTATTCCAATAGTAAGTCATGCTCAGAATTGGTAACTAGTAGTTATATAAACTCTTTTTTTAGAAGTAGTAATATTGCTGTTTCTACCTGCCGTGCTGGAAATGTTATTGGTGGTGGGGATTCATCTTGTAATAGAATAATACCAGATTGTATAAAATACACATTAATGAATGAAAACATAGAAGTAAGGAACCCAAATTCAATAAGACCATACCAACATGTTTTAGAAGCAAACTATTTTTACTTACTACTTGCAATGAAACAGTACGATAATAATTTTTATTCCGGCAGTTATAATATTGGTCCAAATAAAAATAATTGTATAAACACAGAAGAATTAGTAAAAAAATTTTGTGCATTATGGGGGAAAGATGCAAATTATGTAATTACTAATAAATTTGGTCCACATGAAGCAAACTATTTGAAGTTAGATATTTCTAAAGCTTCAAAAGTTTTGGGGTGGGAACCCAAACTTTCTATAGACGATGCTTTAAAACTTACAATTGAATGGGAGAAAAAATCGTTTTTAGGTGAGAACATGTTTGATGTAACTCTTAAACAGATAGAAAATTATGTAGATGGAGAAAATTATGGGAATGAATGAAGATAAGAAAGAAATATTAGAATTAGTAAAAAACTATTATAAAAAGCATATGGTTGAAGATGATAACTTCAAAGCAGGAGACAGAATTTCATATGCTGGAAGGGTTTTTGATGAAAAAGAAATGGTAAATTTAGTAGATTCTGCACTCGATTTTTGGTTAACTTCAGGAAGATACTGTGACAAATTTGAGAAAGATTTTTCTAAATATTTAGGAGTAAAACATTGTGCTTTAGTTAATAGTGGTTCTAGTGCAAATTTATTGGCATTTATGGCTCTTACATCTCCTCTTTTAAAAGAAAGGCAAATAAAAAGAGGTGATGAAGTTATAACAGTTGCTGCTGGTTTTCCAACTACAATAACTCCAATACTAAATTATGGTGCAATACCTGTTTTTCTTGACATAGATATACCTTCATATAATATAAAAGTTTCTGACTTAAAAAGAGCTTTGTCTTCAAAAACAAAGGCAGTAATGATTGCTCATACATTGGGAAATCCATTTAATATTGGAGAAGTTAAGAAATTTTGTGAAGAGAATAATCTATGGTTAATAGAAGATAACTGTGATGCATTAGGATCTACTTATAATATTGATGGAACTACAAAACTTACAGGAACAATTGGTGATATAGGAACATCTAGTTTTTATCCTCCTCATCACATGACTATGGGTGAAGGAGGTGCAGTATATACAAACAATTCTCTTTTATATAAAATAATGCTTTCATTTAGAGATTGGGGAAGAGATTGTGTATGCAAAAGTGGTCAAGACAATGCATGTGGAAGAAGATTTGATAAACAGTATGGACAACTTCCTATTGGATATGATCATAAATACGTTTATTCACATTTTGGATATAATTTAAAAGTTACTGAAATGCAGGCTGCGATAGGTGTTGCACAATTAGATAAAATTAATGATTTTGTAAGAGTAAGAAAAGAAAACTATAAAATACTTTATAATGGATTGAAATGTTTAGAAGATAAATTGATTTTACCAGTTCCAGCTGATAATTCTGATCCAAGTTGGTTTGGTTTTATTATAACAGTCAGGGATGGAATAAACAGAAATGATCTTGTAAAACATATAGAGAGTCATAATATACAAACAAGAATGTTATTTTCTTCTAATATGATTTTGCATCCTTGCTTTGATTCCATAAGAGATGATGAAACAGCTTATAGAGTTGTAGGAAATTTGGAAAATACAAATAAGATATTGTATAACACTTTTTGGATAGGATTATCTCCTAAAATGACAAAACAAAAACTTGAATATATGGTTAAGGTTATAAAGGATTATTTTCATGTACAATAATGTTGCAATTGTAAGTGGTTCAAGTGGATTTATAGGCAAAAAGTTGACAGAAAATTTATTAAGTAGTAAATACTTTGTTTTTGGAATTGATATTTCTGAATCAAAAATAACACATAAAAACTATTGTCATATAAAAACAAATCTAAATAATATTGAATATATTAAAAAGTGTATTGATAAAAAAGTCGATTATTTTTTCCATTTGGCATGGATAGGTGTTTCTGATAACAATAGAAACAATTTTGATATACAAATGGAAAATATAAAAAACTCATATCAGTTACTAGAGTTTTGTTATAAAATTAATGTCAGTAAGTTTATTTATGCAGGTAGCATAATGGAATATGAATGTAGAGACAGTGTTTTTGATTATAAAAAAATAGTATTTAATAATAATTCTATTTACGGATTTTCGAAATTATATTCACATATGATAACTTTATACTATTCTAATGTTTTTCAAATTAAATACAATTGTGCGATGTTTTCAAATGTTTATGGTTTAAGACGTAAAGATGTAGGCTTAATAAGTTATATATTAAATAGTATATTGTCTAAAAAGATTGTGGAGCTTTCATCATGTACGCAAGAGTATGACTTCATATATATTGATGATGCAGTAGAAGCATTAAGATTTATTGCAGAAAGAGGAGAAAATTTAAAAGAGTATTATATAGGAAGTAAAGATAGAAAAAAATTAAAAGATTATATTACTGAAATTATTGAAGTTTTAGGCAATGAAAATCTTTTACATTTTAATGAAGATAAAAAAGGTGTTCATCTTGATTATTCACAATTTAATAAAGATGAATTATATTCTCTAGGATTTGTAAATAAGACAAGCTTTAAGGATGGAATTTTACAGACTTATAATAGTATGGTTTCAGAAGATGATTAACAATTTTAACGATAAACAAAACATAAAAAGTAAATTAGTATACAAAAATGTAGACATTAACTCAACATTTGATTTTTGTGTGTCAATTCCAACATATAATAGATATGAACTTTTGAAAGAAACGATAAATAGCATTACTCGGCAAATTAATTTCAATTTAAATAGATTATGTGTTGTTGTATGTGATAATAATGTTGAAGATAATGAAGAAAAAAAAGAGTTTTTAAATTGGATTAGTAATTTATCTATATCGGTTTTTTATTATGTACATGAAAAAAATTTAGGTATGTTTGGAAATTGGAATAGGTGTTTTGAACTTTCTAAATCAGAAAATACTATTTTCATTCATGATGATGATTTTTTGTGTGAAAACTACTTTTGTGTGATTGATAGTATTATTAGCAAAAAGAATGATATTGATATACTAATACCATTGCAATATAATATGTCAAATAATGAAATTTGCTATACAAATACTAATAAAATTCTTTCAGGGAAAATATACAAATATCCATTAATATTTAATTATTTGACTGGAACTATGGCATATGGGACTAGTGGTTGCTATTTTAAAAAGAGTGCAGTTTTAAAAACAGCGGGTTTTTCAATTGAAAAATATTGGCCAATATCTGACTGGTTATTTTATTTGGAGAATTACGAAAGTTTAAATATATACAAACTACATTCAAAGCTATTTGTATATAGAATGGAAGTTAACATTGGAAGAAATCCACAAGCAGTATTAAAAGAAGTTGAAATTGGAGAGCATGTTTTTAAAGAAATATTTAAAAATAAGGTTTATTTTAAAATGTTAAATAAGTTTATATACAATGGGCAAGTTATGTGGTATGCCAATATTGCAAAAAAGATACTTTTAGAAAATAATGATTATGAAAATGCAGGATATCTTGATGAAAAGTATAATTTAGATAATAGTTTTTCATTCGTAGTGTTTAATACAATTAGAAAGATCTCGTTGTTTATTTATAAACTGTACATTTTAATTACTATGAAGAAAGTATAATTTATATATGTTATACTTTTATAAGTGAGGAGACATTATGAGCAATACTATAATCGTTACTATGTTTATCCCTTTAGGAAGAGAAAGTTGGAGTGGATTTGAAAGAAGTGATGATGATTATATTAATTACTTCAAAGAATGGGCTATGATACATAACTTTATGTATATTTTTACTGTTCCTAAATATGAAAGCAAGTTATTAAAAATAAGAGAAGATTATGGATTGAAAGATAAAACAAAAATTATAGTTTTTGAAGATTATTTAAAATGTGATGAGGATTTATACTTGAGTATAAAAAAATCAATGACAAATCCTTGTTATATTAATTATAGATATAATAAAAATAGACCTGAAACACAGTCACATACTTACAATTATGTGATGATGTTAAAGTATTTCTGTTTAAAAGAGGTTTCTGAAATTGTAGATAGTAGTAATATACTTGTATGGCATGATTTTGGATGGCATTATTACAATTATGATTTTAATTCTAGTTTGAATTTTAGTTTTATTGATAAAATACAAATGTATAAAGTTATTGAATTTGATGATAATCCAATTTTTAACATTATAAAATGGACAAAAAATTATATAACAGGAGCAACTATTCAATTACCTTGTAAATATGCTAAAGATTTTTGGCATTTGATGAGAGAGTCTATGCTTTCTTTAAATAGATGTGGTTTTTGTGACCAAGATCAAACTATACTTTTAATGGCATATAGAGAAAAACCAGATATTTTTAATATTGTTGATTTTAGAGAATATAGAGATATATTTTATTCAGCTATTGGGAAAAAGAACGAATATAAAGAAAAGGAAATTAGTATATTTAGATACAAAATACATAAATTAAAATTATCATTAGTAAATTTTTTTAGAAAAATCAAATATGCTTTAAGGCAAATATATGAGTAAAAGTAGAGTTAAATCAGTATTTAACAATTTTTCGTTCGGTTTAATTAGGCAGATTTTGTTAATTGTTTTTAAATTTATTTTACAAACTATATTTATCAAGAAACTTGGTGTTCAATATTTAGGGGTAAATGGTTTGTTTAATGATATTCTTATGTATTTAGCCATGACTGAATTGGGGTTTGGTGCAAGTATGGCTGTTGCATTGTATACATCCATTGCAAAAAGTGATGATGAAAAAATAAAACAATACTTATCTTTTTTTAGAAAAATATATATTTTTATCGGTGTATTATTTATTGTGTTAGGTTTAAGTGTACTACCATTTTTAAACTATTTTATTAAATCGTCTACGCTAAATCTAAATTATAATTTTATATTTATTATTGTTTTATTTAATGCTGCTTTTCCATATTTTTATTTTCCTAATATACAGTTTCTGTTTATTAATGAAAAACAGCATATTATTGATAAGAGAAAAATAATGTTTGATTTTATTTTGATTTTATCTCAATGTATTTCCTTACTATTATTCCAAAACTATTACATATACCTAATCTTACAATTTATTATTACAATCTTATTAAATTTATCATTAAATTATTCATCAAAGCATTTGTACCCAATACTTAGTGAAAATTGTACAAAAGATTTAGAAAAAGATGAAAAAAAATCTATAATAAAAAAAACAATTGCTTTATTTAGTAATAGTATCTCTTCAATAATTATTAACTCTTCTGACAGAATGATAATCGCAACTTTTTTAGGTTTAAGTGGTACAGGTATTTATACAAATTATGTATTCATTACTAGTAATTTAGGTTCATTTATGGGAATATTTATTAACTCTATTTCTGCTTCAGTTGGTAATTATAGTGCTTCTGAATCAAAAGAATCGATATATAATTTATTACATAAGGTATTATTGATAAATTTTACTATAGGACTTTTTGTTTCACAATTATATACATTTTTAGTTCAACCATTCATCAGCGAATGGGCAGGGGTAGAGTTTATTGAAAATATTTCATTCCCTTTGATTTTAGGATTTCATTTTATTTTAATGAGAATGAAAGAGGTAATATACACTTTCAAGCATAATATGGGTATTTTAGAAAAAGATCAAATTAGACCGTTAATTGAAGCTTTATTAAATATTTTGTTATCTATACTTCTTGTAAAAAAATATGGAATAACAGGAGTTGTTTTAGGTACAGTTTTATCTTTTCTAATTATAAGTTTTTTTTGGGAACCATATGTGTTTTTAAAACATGCGAATTTAAATGATAAAATTTTTGATTTTTTTAAATTTTATGTTTATTATGTTTTTCAATATATATTAATTTTAATATCTAACTACTTTATTATTCATAATATTAGAATATCTAACAATTATATTGCTTTCATTGTGAATGCGATTATTGTATTTATTATAACTTTATTTTTATATTATATTTTTAATATCAAGAATTCTAAATTAAAAGATGTTTTGATTTATCTAGTAAATACAGTTAGGAGAGTAAAACATGAAAAATAAAATGATGAACTTTGAACTACTTAGGATTATTTCTATGTTTTTGATTGTTGTATCACACTTTTCAGTTCACGGTAAATGGGAAAATCTATATATTTTTGATTTTAATAGACTATTTCTGCAATTTATAAGATTGGGTGGTGGAATAGGTAATATTTTATTTTTTATGATTACTGGATACTTTTTATGTGAAAAATCACCTCAAATAGAATTTAAAGGAATAAAAAAGATTATATACATAATTTTAAAAACTTGGTTATATAATATAATACTTTTAATATTTACAATTTTCTTTTTTAGAAATTTATTGAATTGGTCACTGATTTTCAGGTCGTTTTTTCCTATTTTATTTCAACTGAATTGGTTTGCTTCTGTTTATGTTTTTTTGATTTTATTTTCTCCATTTATAAACAGGCTGTTTTTTTCTTTAAACAAAAATGAATCAAAAGTATTAATCATAATTTTATTTATTTCTATTGCAGGTATATCTTTGACAGGACAAAATATAATTTATGATAATTTAAGATGGGCTATATTGTGGTATATAACTGGTGGATATATAAAAATATTTGGAATTGAATTAAAAACAAAAAAATTCTTTTTAATAAATTTTGTAGTATTGTTAATAAGTTTGATTGCAGTATTATATATTTCATCTACAAATATGATTTCTCCGATTAAAATATATTCATACTATTATGAAATGCAAAGATTTTTATTTTCTATAGTCGCAATAGAAATATTTATATATTTTGAAAAAATACATATAAACGAGCATAAATATATTTCTTTAATATCTAGTAGCTGTTTTGGTATTTATCTCCTTCATGATAATGTTTTTACAAGAGATATAATATGGAAAAATATTTTATATATTTCTGGAATTGAAAATAGTATGTTATTAATATTATATAGCTTTTTTTCATCTATACTTGTTTTTTGTGTATGTCTATTGCTTGATAAATTAATTAGATTTTTATTTGAAAAGCTTTTGAATGATTTGTCAAAATGGCTATATCAAAAAATTAGCGTTTATTTACCAAATTTAATGTGAGGTGTAATTATAATGATTAATGTTGCTTATGTATCAAACTCAGAATTTTTTGTACCACTAACAGTTTCAATTAAATCTTTATTAGAAAATAATAAAGAAGTTTCTATTAATGTTTTTGAAAATAACTTTAGCGATTCACAAAAAGAAACCCTTAAACAAATTGTTGGAAATTATGATTGTAAAATAATATTTTATAATATATCAAATGAGTTAAAAATTATTGATGGTATTGCAAAAACTGATGCAAATTGGAATTTGACATACGCAAAGATATTTATTGCAAATAAATTAGATGATTTGGATAGAGTTCTTTTTATCGATGCTGATACAGTAATTGATGGAGATATTTTTGATTTTTATAATATTGAGTTTGAGAATAATGTGGTTGCTGTGGTTGATGAAATCACTACACCAGATACAAAATTAAAAGTAGGCCTAAAAGAAGAAGATAATTATTTTAATGCAGGTGTAATATTAATAAATGCAAAAAAGTGGAGAGAATTGGGAATTGAAAATAAGTGCATAGATTTTATAAATGAAAAAAATGGTGTAGTTCATTATATGGATCAAGGTACAATGAATAATTTATTATCTAAACGTGCAGTTTATGTTCATCCTAAATATAATGTTACATCTCAAATGTTGATGAAGAGGAAGGGAAAATCTTTTGTGAACTTTGAAAAAGGTTTTTACAAGCCTGATGAATATAAAAATGCTATTGATACCCCTGTAATCATTCACTATACAGGAATGTTTGGTTGTCATCCATGGAATGAATATTGTGTTCATGTTAAAAAAGACCGTTATGAATATTATTTGAGTTTATTACCAGATAGTGTTTCACGTAAAAAGAACAAAATGAGTAAAATTTATTTTGTATTAACAAGACTTTATTATAATGTTGATTCAAAAACATTCGATGTTTTTAATAAAATTGTAGAAAAGATTAGGAGTCTAAAAAATGGAAAATAATTTTGTGTATTCTATAGATGATAATTTTGTTAACATATTTTTAGTTTCACTAAACTCACTCATTAAATATAATAACAACTCAAAGATAAATATTATGTATACAAATTTATCTGCTCAAAACATAGAAAGAGTTAAAAAATATTTAGATGATAAGGGGATTAATTATTCTTTTTTTGATGTTTCAGAATATCTTGAGAATATATCAAAAAATACATTAAAACTAAACGATTCACTTAGCACATATGCTAGACTATTTATTCCAGAAATACTTAGTTATATTGATAGAGCATTATATTTAGATAGTGACACAATAGTTACTGCACCATTAAATGAACTTTTTGAAATAGATATTAAAGATAATTATGTAGCAGGTGTAATTGATCCGGTATCAAAACAAGCTAGAATAGATGTGGGTTTATGTGAATATGATAATTACATAAATGCAGGTGTTTTACTGATAAATATAAAACAAATTAATAAGGATAATCTCGTTGAAAAGTTTATAGAGTTTATTAGAAATCATAATGGACAAGTTGCTTATCATGACCAAGGAACAATAAATGGTGTTTGTAAAAATAAAATATATTTTCTTGATCACACTTTTAATGTTACAAGTCAATTTTATGTTGGTGATGTATTCTCAGCATGTAAAAGATCAATTTTCAGAAAAAAATATAAAAAAAGTGATATAGAAGCAGCTCAAAAAAATGCAAAAATAATACACTATACTGGAGCATTTTATGCAAGACCGTGGTTTAATATGTGTAGGCATCCAAGAAAAATTGATTTTGAAAAAAATATGATTGAAATTGGATTAGAAAAAGAAGATATTTCATACTCTTTTGGATATAAGTTTATGGCATTTATCTTCTATAATACTCCATATTGGTTTTATATAACATTTAATAGTTTTGTTAATAAAATACGAGGTATAAAATGAATGATTATGATGTATTGATTATGAGCTGTGACAAGAATTTAGATGTTGTCAATATACTTTTAGAACAAATTAATATTCACTGGAGTAATATTAACAGAAAATTATTTGTTGGTATGGAACATATTGATAAAATATACAGCCCAATTGTAAGTAAAGTTTTAACATCCGATTCTAAAGAATGGGGAAGTAGATTTATTGAAACTTTAAGCAAATTGGAAAATGATTATGTATTTCTAATACTTGATGATTACATTGTTGAAGAAACTGTTGATTATGAAAGAATTAATGAAATATTAAAATTCATGAAAGAAAATAATGTTGCTAATGCGTCTTTTTCTGTAATAAGAACTGATAAAAAATATGAAAATATAAACTTGTATGGATTTGAGAAAAGATATAAAAAGGGTAAATATTTATTGAATCTTCAAGCAGGGATTTGGAATAAAAAGGTACTAATTTCACTATTAAAGCCTAGTGATACTCCATGGACTGCTGAGTATTATGGTTCAATTCGTGCAAAAAAAATTAGTGATAATTACAAATTTATCTCTCAAGTTCCCAATATTAATGGACCATATATATATAATAATGGATTTTTAATTGTACAAGGATACATTAATTTAGAAGAAAAATTAAGATTAGAACAAAAAATTGGAAAAAAATTAAATTTTATAACTCCAAGGAATGAAATAAAAAATCCAATGGAATTAAGAAAAAAAAGTATTATCAACAGATTGATGATAAAAATAGATTTGTTTTTAAAAAATATAGAATTTATTTTTGGAAAGGACATTTAGATGAATATTGGCATATTTTACATTTGTATTGGTAAGTATAGTTGCTTTTTTGAAGAATTTTACGAATCAGCTATAAAACATTTGTTTAAAAATGATCGAAAACATTTTTATGTTTTTACTGATAATAAAGAAATGATTGAATCAAATAGTTTTGATAATGTAAGCTTTATTTACTTTGAAGATTTAGGCTGGCCATATAATACTTTGTTGAGATTTAAAATGTTTATGACTGTAAAAGAAGATATAAAAAAATATGATTATGTGTATTTTTTTAATGCAAATGCTATGTTTGTTAAGGATATTGATAAATGTATTATTCCAACAAAAGGTGATATAATTGTTGCAAAACATTTTAAGTATGTAAATACTAAAGATAAATATGAATATCCTCTTGATAGAAATAAAAAATGTTGGGCAAATGTAAATTGGGGAGAAGAAGGTAAACATTACATACAAGCATGTTTTTTCGGTGCAACAGGGAAAGAATTTTATAATATAAGTAATATATTATCAAATGAAATTGATAAAGATATATCTAAAAATATTATTGCAATATGGCATGATGAGTCATATTTAAACAAATATATTATTAACAAAGAATATACAATTTTAGATGTTTCTTATGTATATCCTGAATCTTTAAAATTAAATTATGAAATAAATATACTAATGAGAAACAAGGAAAGATATTTTCCATTAGATAGTTTGAGAAAGCAAAATACTTTTGTTTTAAATAAGATTAAAGTTAAAATTTCAAACCAAAAACCTAAAGTAGATATTTTTGTTGCAAAACTCTTAAGAAAAATTGGAATATATGGTTAAAAGTTTATGTCACCTTTGTTGAGGTGACATTTATATTATTTAATGGTATATTACTATAAGGTAATGCTTTAGTTTTACTAGAAAAGGAAAATATGAATAAAAAAGTTAGAACACAAAAGTCAATAGAATTATTTTTAAACTTAATTCTTTTGATAATACTTACAATTTCATATTTCATAATGCTTAGAGTATTTTTTACAAATGAAATTGTTTTTTTTGCTAAAGGATATATATTGATAATGGTACTTTATGCAGTAATTTTAAGTGTTTTTATGGGTATATATGGTGGCTATAAACTTTCATTTTCAAAAGTCTCTGATTTGATGTGGTCAGTTTCTTTATCACTTATTTTTACTTCGTTAATTGTATATATTCAAAACTCATTAATTGCTAATCATTTATTAAATATTTTGTATTCATCAATAATCGCAACAATACAAATTTTTATTGGCTGTTTAATAGTTTATTTAGAGTGGAAATTTTTATATTCTAAATTTCCTGCAAAAGATACTTTATTAATTTATGAAGATGACTACTTGACAGTTCTTAATAAATTAAAGAAAAATGGTGATTTAAATTTTAATTTTAAAGATATTATTTCAGTTAAAGATAATACATTTTCAGCAGTAATTGATAAAATTCATTTGTATGATTATATATTAATTCTTGATATAAATAAAAATGAAAAAAATTATATAATAAATGAATGCTATAAATCTAGTAAAAGTATTTATTTAATTCCAACCAATAATGAAATAATTATGAATAATGCTGAAAAGCTACATTTGATTGATACTCCATTATTTTGTTTAAACAAGTTTGGACCATCTCAATTAGAAAAAATAATAAAAAGATTTTTTGATGTGTTGTTATCTCTTATTGCACTAATTATTTTTTCTCCTATTATGCTTGTTGTTTCAATCTTAATAAAAATTAATGATAATGGTCCAGTATTTTATAAACAAGTAAGATTAACTCAATATGGGAAAGAGTTTATGATATATAAGTTTAGATCGATGAGAATTGACGCTGAAAAAGATGGTAAAGCTCTTGTTGCTAAAGAGGGTGATGATAGAATTACAAAAATTGGTAAAATTATTAGAAAATTTAGATTGGATGAAATTCCACAGCTTTTGAACATTTTAAATGGTGATATGTCAATTGTTGGACCTAGACCTGAAAGACCAGAACTTGCAGAAAACATATACAAAGAGTTACCTGAATTTGAACATAGATTAAAAGTAAAGGCAGGTTTAACAGGATATGCACAAGTTTATGGTAAATACAATACAACTTTAAAAGACAAATTACTTTTAGATTTAATGTATATTGAAAATTATTCATTATTTTTAGACATTAAAATTATTTTAATGACAATTAAAACTATTTTTATTAAAGAAAGTACAGAAGGATTTTAAAAATGAAGAAGGTATCATTTATAATTGGAACACATAATGGTTCATTAAAATTACATAACCTTTTCAATTCAATATTAAATCAATCGTTTAATGATTTTGAAATTGTTGTTTGTGATGATGCATCAAATGATGATACTTTTTCAATTTTGAATGAATATTATAATAAATATCCAAATATATTTAAAATAATAAAAAATGAAAAATCATTAACACTTGCAGGTGCGCTAAACAGATGTTTGGAGATTGCTGAAGGTGAATATATAGCTAGAATTGATGATGATGATGTTTGTTATATAGATAGATTAAAAATACAAGTTCAATATTTAATAGATAATCCATCGATTGACTGTGTTGGAAGTTATATGGATATTTTTGATGGCGAAAATATTATTAATACAAGAAAAATTGTGCTAAACCCAACTATCAATACATTAACTAGTGGAGGATATCCATTTCATCATCCAACAATAATGATTAAAAAAAATGTTTTAAAAGATTTAAATGGATATGATAATAGTGAGTTTTGTAAAAGATGTGAAGATTTAGATTTATGGTATAGATTTTTTATAAATGGATATAAAGGAGCAAATATAAATATTCCACTTGTAAGATATAGTGAATCATTAAATGATTACAAAAAGCGTAATATTAAATCAATAAAAAAAGCAGTTGAGTTAAGAAAATATTACAGAAAAAAATTAAAGTTAAATTTTTTTAATGATTTTATATACCTTAAACCGTATTTATTTGCTCTATTACCTAATTGGATAAGATTTAAACTTAAAAATAAAGGGAGGTATTAAATGTTTAAAATATGTTGGATTTCAAATATACCATCTCCTTATAAAGTAAATGTAATGAAACTCATGAGTGAAGAGTTAGAGATACACGCATTATTTGAAAGAAGAAAAGAAAATGATAGAGAAGACTCTTGGTATTCAAGCGATTTTGGTAATGTAAAAGTACAATATTTAGATAAAAATTACAAAAAAGTTATTGATAAAGAAGTTAATACTTGCGATTTATTAATAAACGCAGATTATTCAAATAAAATGTGTATATATGCAACACATAAATTTAATAAATATAAAAAGCCTGTAATAATGCTTGCAGATGGTGGATTAGTAATAAAAAGAGGAATACTAGATTATATTATTTCTTATTTTATGAATAAGTGTAATTATTTTTTAAGCTCAGGAAAAGAAGTAAACAAATATTATAAATATTATAATGTGGATGAAAATAAAATTTTTAATTATAGATTTTCTTCTTTGACAAAATCTGATTTAAAAAATAATGAAAGTTTAATAAAAAACAAATCAGAGCTAAGAAAAAAACATAATATTGGTGAAGAGATAATGCTTTTTTCAGTTGGTCAACAAATAAATAGAAAAGGTTATGATATTTTAGTTAAATCAATGATAAAAGTTAATAAAAAAATAAAATTATATATTGCAGGTGGAAAACCACAGGAAGAAGTATTAAAAATAATTAATGATAATAATCTTGATAATATAAATTTTGTTGGATTTAAAAATAAAGAAGAACTGAATGAATATTATGCAATGGCAGATATCTTTGTATTTCCAACAAGATATGATATTTGGGGATTAGTAATTAATGAAGCTATGTCATTTGGTTTACCTATTATTTCAAGTGATAAATGTGTTGCTGCAATAGAGTTTAATAATAATTTTAATAATGCAATAATTGTTGAAAATGAAAATGTTGAAGAATTCGCTAAAGCAATAAATTTACTTGTAGAAAACGATGACTTAAAAACTGAATTATCTAAAAAATCTTTATTAGGTATTAAAGAATATACTATAGAAAATACAGTAAGCGATTTTGTTAGGGTTATTAGTGAGGTTTTAAATCATGGACAAAATTAGTGTAGTAGTTCCTATATACAATGTTGAAAAATATTTGAAAGAGTGTATTGAAAGTATAATAAATCAAACATATAAAAATTTAGAAATAATTTTAGTAAATGATGGTTCTACTGACAATTCATTGTTAATCGCAGAAAATTTTTCAAAACAAGATGAAAGAATAAAACTTTATTCAAAACCTAATGGAGGGTTATCTGATGCCAGAAACTTTGGAATTGATAAGGCAACAGGTGATTATATTGGATTTGTTGATAGTGATGACAAGATATTTCCTGAAATGTTTAGTGTTTTACACAAATTAATAAAGGAAAATGATGCAGATATTTCGATGGTTGACTTTGTTAGAAGTAATGAAAAAATAAAAAATAATTTTTTAGATACTAAAGTATATGGAAAAGAAGTTTTTGATAAGATAATGTTAGATGAAATATGCTCTCATGTGTGGGATAAACTTTTTAAGAAAGAACTTTTTGATAACATAAAATTTCCTGTAGGTATGCATTTTGAAGATTTAGCTATACTTTATAAAATTACTTATAAAATTAATAAGTTTGTTTTAAGTAATCAACAATTATATTGGTATAGGGTAGATAATGTAAATAGTATTACTCAAAACAAAAAAAATGATAATTTTAATGCAAAGTGTATTGCAAAAATTTACAGAGAAAAAACAAATTTTTCATTTGAAGAAAACTTAAATATAAAATATGATGTTTTAAAGATGGCAGTTAAATATAATACAGATATTTATAGAGTTTTAAGAAAAGAACAAAATGAACTAACCGAATTAAATTCAATTAAAAAATTTATTAGTGTATACTATAAAAATATTATGAGATATTATAAAATTGATTTATTAAAGAAATTGTTTTGTTTTTTAATTTATCATAATATTTTATAGAAGGAAAAGTATGAGAAGTAAAAATTCGTTTTTAAATATATTTACTGTTATTTTAATGCAATTACTTGCACTAGTTTTAAACTTTGTTACAAGAAAATTGTTTTTGGATAACTTGTCAGTAACTTTATTAGGAGTTTCTGATCTTTTTAATGGACTTTTTTATTCGATTGGATTAATAGATATAGGATTTGCAGCTATACTTGTATATAACTTATATAAACCAATTAATGAAAAAGATGAAGAAAAAGTTAAATGGTTAGTAGCTGCGTTTAAAAAGATATATTTTTATATTGGTTTAATAATATTTTTAGTATCATTAATTTTTATGCCATTTATATATAATATGTTTATTATTGAATATGATAATTATTTTGTAATATATTCAAGTTATATAATTTTACTTTTAAATAGTGTATCTAAATACTTTTTTATACATAAAACAAATATAGTAACTGTTAGTCAACAAAAGTGGAAAGTGAATTTAGCTAATATTTTATTAGATGTTTTTGTGTTTATTTTAAAGGCAGTTGCTGTTTTTATTTTTAAAAGTTACATAATGTATTTACTTGCTATATTTATGCAAACATTAGGTTTAAATATTATAAACGTTTATATAACAAATAAACTACATCCATATTTAAAACATCTTCCAAAAGTATCATTTAAAGAGATTTTAGATTCAAAAATTATTAAACAAAGTAAAAACTTTTTGTATCATGTTTTTTATAATTTTATTTATTATTCAACAGATAATTTTATTATTGCTAATAAATTAGGTTCAAGTGTTATTGGATATATAAATAACTATATGATGATTATAAATATATTTGCTGAATTAATTTCATCAATTATTATTTCATTAAGAGATTCATTCGCAAACTTTTTACACGAAGAAAAAGATATAGATGGATTATTTGAAATTTATAGTATGACGAATATTTTTAATTATTTTATTGTGTCTGTATCTATTGTAGGTATTTACACAATGATAGATAAATTTATTATGATCTGGTATGATACTTCAACTGTAAGCTATGTAATTGAAAGGGGAATTACAATAATGCTTATTGTTAATCTTGCGATTGATTTAATATTTAGACCCCTTGAAAATATTTACTCAATTAAAGGATATGTATTTAAAGAAAAATGGCCTATTTTTATATCTGCACTTGTAAATATTGTGTTGTCTTTATTATTAGTTGATACATATGGGTTAATTGGTATATATTTTGGAACATTTGTAGGTAAATTAGTTTTCTGGTGGGGAAAACTATATTATGTTACAAATGATGTTTTTAAAACAAAAAAAATGGAAACCATTATTGGGTTATTAAAGTTAGTTGTAATATTAACACTTCAAGTTGTAATAATAAATTATATTGCAGATTATTGTTTTCCAAATGTAAATAATTTTATGATTTTTATTCTAAGAGGTGTTTTATGTGTTTTATTAACATTATGTTCTACAGCATTAGTGTTTTATAAATCACCATATTTAATAAAATTAATTAAAAGTGGACTTTCAGTAATTAAAGGATTCAAATAGATGAAAAAATAATATATAATATTCTTGAAAATAAAGCGTTTTCATAATTTTATAAGGGGTATATAAAGTGAAAAGAATTTTTAATTATATTTATTTTTTTATTCCTGTTCTTTTTATAATTGTTTCAGGTTATTGTATTTTTAATAATTATATACATGGTGATGAAGGTTATAGCCTTTTTGTTATACAAAAAGAGTTTTATGAAATGATTAGAGAACTTGCCTTAGATGTTCATCCACCTATGTATTATATTATGTTGAAAAATTTTATTAGCTTCACAAATTTATTTACAAACAATTATATTATTGCTGCTAAGTTTTTTTCGTTTTTGCCAATAATTATTTTGGTTTTTGTAGGATTTACACTTGTAAAAGATTTATATGGTAAAAAAACAGCGTTTTTGTTTAATATTTTTGTTATTTCTATGCCAGAGATGCTTATATACGCAGTTGAAATAAGAATGTATTCATGGGCTATGATGTTTGTTACAGTTGCGTTTTTATATATGGTAAAGGTAATTAGATATAATAGAAATAAAGATTATGTATTTTTGAGTATATTTACAATACTTGCAATAAATACGCACTTTTATTCTACTATCACGATGGTAATAATATATTTTATAGTGCTTATTTATTTTTTATATAAAAAAATTAAAATTTCTAAATTTATTATTTCATCAATTTGTGTTTCAGCTAGTTTTATTCCATGGATGTTAATTCAGTTTGAAAGACTATTTAAAGAAACAACTATAAGAATAGGATGGATAAAGGAAATTACATTTAAAGATATTGTTGGATTTATAAAATTTCCATTTTCAGTTATGAAATATAATTTTGTTAGTTATATTTTACTTGGGATTACTATATATGTCACATACATACTTTTAAAAAGTTTACATAAAAAAATTAATAATTTAAATGTTGAATCAATTTTTAGCATTTCCATAATAGTTATTTTAACTCTAATTGGCATAATTGTTTCATATGTTTATATGCCTGTTTTTGCAAGGAGATTCATGTTTCCTACATTTGGTCTTTTTTGGTTATCTGTTGCAATAACTGCAACTCATTTTATTCAAAATAAAAAAATTATGTATACAATTATTATTGCTTACTTTTTATCAGGAATAATAGTTAATGTTGAAAGAATACAATTTGAAAAAAAATATTCCAATGAATTTATAAAAATAAATAATGTACTAAATAGTATAGATGAAGATTGTTATATAATTGCTGATAACACAAATGTTTCATTTACACTTATGATTTATTTGCCTAAAAATAATATAATTTTTGATGAATGTAATGATCCTAAAAATGTTATTGAAAAGTATACAAAGGATGGAAAAAAAACTATAGTTTTTATAAAAGAAAAAAAGTTGGATGAAAAAATAAAATTCAATGTAGTTGGCTCATTTTATCTTGATAATGCAGGTGATATGCTTATATTACAACACTAGACTAGTCTATAAGGCTAGTTTTTTGTATAATAGTATAAATGAGGGGTGTTAATGTGAAGATATTAGTTATTATTCCTGCGTTTAATGAGGAATCAAATATTGAAAAGTTGGTAGAAAAAGTTAAACTGTTAGATTATGATTATTTAGTCATTAACGATTGTTCAACAGATAATACTCCTAGACTTTTAGATGAAAATAAACTAAATCATTTAGATTTAGATAATAATATTGGTTTGGCAGGTGTAACACAAATTGGTTTTAAATACGCTGTAAATCATGGTTATGGTGGAGCTATTGTTATTGATGGAGATGGTCAGCACCCACCAGTTTACATTAAATCACTTTTAGATAAAGTTTCTGAAGGGTATGACTATGTTGTAGGAAGTAGATTTGTTGATAAATCAAAGCCATATACAATGCGCATGATAGGAAGTAGAATATTATCATTTATGATTAAACTAAAAACAGGTGTGAGTGTAAGTGATCCAACAAGTGGAATGCGTGCTATGGGAGGCGAAGTTTTAAAAGATTTCGCAAATAATATGAATTTTATTGCTGAGCCAGATGCTCTTTGTCATGTTCTTAAAAGAAAATATAAATATACAGAAGTACAAGTTGACATGGAGGAAAGAGTTGGTGGAGTAAGTTATTTTGTAAATCCATTTAGATCAATTAGATTTATGTTTAATGTAATTATTAGTATTTTATTATTTCAGTGGTAGGAGTTAAGTATGAATTATCAAACAACATTGTTTTTAGGAACAGCGATTACACTTGTTTTTATTGTTTTGGCTGTAATTAGAACTAAAATGAATTTGAAATATGCTATAGTTTGGATACTATGGGGTTTTGTTATGCTTGTTCTTAGCTCATATCCAGGGATAATTGATAAATTAAGTTATACAATCGGAATTGCAATTCCTGCCAATACTGTATTTTTAATTTTTATATTTTTACTATATGTTATGTGTTTTTATCTTTTTATAAAAATATCAACATTAACATCTGAAATTAAAAATTTAATATATAGTGTATCTGTGTTAAAAAAGAAAATAGAGGAATATGATGAAAAGTAAAGTTCTAGTTATTCCTGGAGGTTTTGTTCCTTATAATGATACAGTCACTCTTTTATCTTATAAACATTTAAGAGGAATTGATGCTGAATTTGATGTCATTGCTTTAAAAGCAAAAGAAGATGAGGGTATAAAACAAAGTTTAAAAAACGACAAAAACTTTAATAAGTTTAATGTGGAATATTTTATTGATTATGATGATGTTGTTGCAACATTTGAAAGAAAAAATGTAATATCTGGTTTTTTTAATATTTTAAGATATTGTTTTTTTTGCTTTAAAAAGGCAAAAACAAAAAATTATTCTTTTGTGTATACTTCAAGTGTTCCATCATTTACCCATCTTGCTGGATTCTTAATAAAAAAATTTTTAAAAAAAGATATTGTATGGATTGCGTCTTTTTCTGATCCACTTTATAAATCACCATATAAAAAAGATGAAGACTCTTTTAAAGAATATTCAATTATAAAAAAGATAGGTTTTTATGTATATATATTTATATATATGAATGGTTGGTATGAAAAAATTGCACAAAAACATGCAGATAAAATAATTTATATTTGTGAAGAACAAAGAGATTTTATGATATCCCATTATAAACACAAAAAAGAACTATTAGATAAATCAATGGTTATACCTTTAAACTATATAAAAGATTGGGATATTTATAGTAAGTTATTAAATAAAAAAACAACACAAAATAGTGTAAAGATAGTATCACACTTTGGAAGAATTTATGGACTTCGAAAGATTGACAAATTATTACTAGCACTCAAAGAACTAAACGAAGAAATACCAAATTTGGATAAATTGATAATTTTTAAGCAATATGGTCAAATACTTGACAGATATACTAATCTAATTAAGGAATACAAAATTGATAATATTTTCAAATGTTTTGATAAGATTACATATAATGAGGTTATGGAAAATATGTATTCAAGTGATATACTTGCATTATATGATACATTTGTTGATGAAAATGATATACAACCTTATTTACCGTCAAAGTCTTTGGAATATTTATTGCTTAAAAAAGATTTATTAATACTTGCACAAAAAACAAGTCCTACCTATAGATTATTTAGTAAATATGGTTTTAAATGCACATCAAATGATGTTTCTGAAATAAAAAATAGAATAAAAGAAATAATTTATGGTGATAAGATATCATATGATTATGATATTTTGGATTTAGAAAATGAAAATTGTACAAAAATCTTAAAGGACTATATGAAAAAGATTATGGTAGAATATAAGTAATGAGAGGAGATTAAGAATGTTTTGGATGTTTGTTTTTGCCTTTATAATTATCTTAATGTCCTTTTTATGTGGTGTATTAGTTTCAGATTTTATTGATTACAATAAAGAAAAGCATAGGTTTTATACTCCACTTGGTTTTGTTGTTTTACTAGGTTTATTGCAAATATTGTATTATCCTATACAACTATATAACTTACCAACTAAATATATATACATACTTACTATAGGATTATTTTTAATAATTGTCATTTTATCTATTATTAGATATAAAATAGTTTTGAAACATATAAACGACTATAAAAAAGTATATAAAGAACTAATTTTTGGTTTTTTAATTTTTATAGTTTTTTGTTCAATATATTATTTTGTTAAATTTCCTACAAGAACGGATGATTTATATTTTTATATACCATATACTATTTCAAAATTTAAGCAACCAAATTTAACAGCACATTTATATGATCAATATGGCTTTCAAGGTTTTTATGACTTTTCTGCAATGTGGATTTGGGTTTATGAAAAATTAGTTAATTTTAATGTTGCACCAAGTATATTACCAGAGGCAATCGTTGTATGGGTTTTATCAATTGTAATGTTTTTTATTTTGGCATTTTGTATTGTAGATATAATGGTTTGGGTTAGAAGTTTATACAATAAGTATATTTCTAGTTGGATAATAGGTTTTACACTATTTATTTATAGTATTGGTGCCTATTGGTATTTACAAACGCCTTATATAGGAAATTCATTTAGAAGAGTTAGCATAGTAGTTATATTTTCAGTAATAATTTCAATGTTAGATAATTTTAACATTAAAAAGTTAATTATTTTAGAACTCTGTTTCATATCTATTATTTCTCAAACAAGTACTGGATTTTTCTTTGCAGCTTTTATACTTTATGGATTGATGTTTTATTACGCAAGAAAAAAAGAAACTGGATATTTAAAAAAGATTGTTTTTTTAAGTGTAGGTCCGATGTTTTTTGTGAGCTTATTTGTTGTTTATGTAATGTATTATGTTAATAGTTTATATGGATTGTATTTTACCTTTGTAATTTTAAAACTTGATAAAAAAATTGAAGAAATATTAAATAAGTTTTATTTACCAATACTAATAGCTATTCCACTGCTTTTTGGAATATATACAAGACTTCCACATTTTAAACTTCCAACACTTAATATTTCTTATTTTGATATTACACCTAACTTTTTTGATAGACATGCATATGAAGGTATTGAAAATTTATTTGAATTTGGATTTGCGAATATTCAAGAAATACTTACAAGTTTATTTTGTATTTTTTGTTGGGTGGTAATAATATTCTATTTAATTAAGCATGTTAAATCTAATAAACCAAATGATTATATTGCGTTTAATACATTAATTATTTTTATTACGTTTTTTAATCCATGGGTAATTACATTTGTAATGAGTTATATGACAAATGTTGTTTATTTTAGAATTTATGATTTATTTTTTAACATACTAACAATTTTTATGTTTTTTGGATTTGCGTTTGAAAAAATAAAGGGTAAAAATATATATTTACTTGGTGTAGTTATGTTTTTATTATTTACAAATGAAGTTTTTAAAAATCAAACATGGATGTTTATGGGATTTAACGATGAAGATTTTAATCATTTATATCATGTGGATAATCTTGAGATTGAAGTTTTAGATAGATTTAATAAAGAAATATTAAACAATACAAATGAAGAAGTTATTATTGCATCACAAATTTATTCTTCAGAAGCTTTTACTATTGCAAATATAAAAAATGTTAAAAATAATATATATACATATGGAAATGATAAAAGTGATGAAGCTGAATTTCAAAGAATTTTTTACAGATATGAAATAGGATTAGAAGAAATAAAAGGTGATTATATTAGAGCGTGCGAGCTTTCAAAACAAAGAGAAGTTAGATATGTTATTTTAGATGCACAATACAATAGAGATTTAGAAAATGGAATAGGCTATTGTGGACAAAAAGTTTTAGAAGTAGGAAATTATAGAGTTTTTGAAATGCATTATGATTGGCTAGAATGGTCAATGGGTAAATAATATGGGAATAATTTTACCGTTTTTATATACATCCTTATGTCTTTTAGCACTATCATCAATTGTTAATGTAAAATTACTTAAATTACTTCCTATTTCGATAGTAACTCCAATTTTAACCTTTTATGTTTTATGTATTTTTTTGAATATTGATTATGCATTTTTAATTTTAAATATAATAATTTTTATATTTTTTATATACTTTTTATATAAATTATTTTTTAAAAAAGATAAAGATTTATTAAAAATAATAAAGGATGAAGATAATTTATGGATAATGATTTTGTATGTCTTTGTGATATTTATAAATTTTAATAAAGGCTTTAATGGATGGGATGACTATTCTCATTGGGGAGTAATGGTAAAAGAAAGTTTAAGGTTAAATAAGCTTTATAGTGTTAACGAATCAATGCTTACTATTCATAAGGATTATCCTCCTCTTCAAACTCTTTATCAGATTATATGGGTAAAACTTTGTAATGGCTATAGTGAAGCTTATTTATTAAGGGCGTCATTATTTTTGAGCTTATCATTTTTAGTTTCATTTATAGAAAAAAATAAATTGATTAATATAGTAATTGTATTAATTACTTCATGTTTTTTTAAAGAAATATCTTTCTTAATGTATCAAACTATTTATACTGATCCAATATTAGCTATATCTATTGCATATTGTATTATTATTTTAGTTAATGAAAAAAATAATATTATAAAAATTATTTCTCTAATATTTTTAATAATGATAAAACAAATTGGATTTGTGTTTTTTATATTGTGTTTAGCTATATACTTTTTTAATAAACTATTAAATAAAAATAAAATAAATATGTCAGATATTCTTTTAGTTATACTACCTTGTATATTTTATAAATCTTGGGGAATTTATATTTCACAATTTTTAATGCCTAAACAATTTGAAGTTGGACTTAAAGAAATTGTTAACTTTTATAAAGTTTTTTATCTTCCAAAAGATACTTGGCAATATATTAGTGCGACTAATTATTTAAACTCAGTATTTCATAGGAACATTTTTTTGAATTTTAGTTATATTACATCATTATTAATTATTTCAATATTAATCTTTATTTTATACATTAAAGACAGAAAAAAGTCTATATTACTTGCTGGTTTTTATATTATTGGTGGAATAGGCTATGGGCTATTAATGCTTATTTTATATACAACAAGCTTTGGACCATTTGAAGGTGTTATATTAGCATCTTTTGAAAGATATTTAACAACATATCTTTTTGTGGGAATACTTTTAATTATGTTTGAATTATTTAATATGGATTTCAAATATAAGGTGGTATATATTATTTTGGGTATTTTCATAAGTAGTTCAAATTTAATAAATTTAAAACCACAATTGGTATATAACTCTTGGGGGAATTACTTATATAATGATGTAGTAAAAATAAAAAACGGTGTAGAAAATGATAGAGGTGTTTATTTAATAAGTAACAATGATAATGGTAGTATACCAACAATTGTTAGATATTATTTAAATCCTATGATAGTACATAGTTTTAATGAAGGTATTAGCTTAGATGAATTTAAAAATAACATATTAAGTGTAGGATATATTTATATAATTAGGTATGATTCTTATTTATATGAGAATTATTTATATCCAGCTATGAAAATAGATTATTTTGAAGAAGGAGCATTATACAAGATAGAAGGGAGTATTGATGACATAGTTGCATCAAAGGTGAATTATGAATAAATATTCTAAACATATTAAATTAATTTTAATCTTGATGGCTATAACGTTTATAGTCTTTTTACCATATATTTTAGGAGATAGACCATTTTTATTTAGTGCAGATCAACAATTACAATACAATTACTTTTATAAAGAATATCAAAGAATGTTGGTGGATTTTATAAATAAAAAAACATTTCCTTTCTATTCTTTTAATACATATTTAGGGAATAATTTTTATTCATCAAAGTTATATTATTTAACTGGTGATATATTTATGCCTATATTATTGTTTAGTAAAAATATTGAAAAAAGTTTGATGTATATTACTTTGTTTTTAGTAGTTTTATCTGGTTTTAATTTTTCTATGTTTTTAAGAAATTTTGGTTTAAAAAGAGAGAGTGTAATTATAACAACTTCAATAATTTATGCATTTAGTGGCATTGCAAGTTTATATGTAGGTCAATATATGTTTCATAGATTTTATGCGTTTTTACCATTACTTATAATGGGGATTGAAATATATTGTAGAAAAAAGAAACTTACTTTCTTTGTTTTATCTGTAACTATTTTATCACTAACAAGTTATTACTTTTTATTTCCTACATGTATTTTTATGGTTTTTTATTACTTTTTTACAAATTATTATCATGGTAGAGATTTTAATGTTTTTAAAATTTTAAAATCATCACTTCCCCTTATTTTTTCGTTTTTTGTTGGATTAATGATTGCAGGAATATTGCTTGTGCCAGGATTTAAATATATTTTACAAAATGAAAGAATTGGTCATTATGGATTAAGTCTGTTTTATGAATTAAAAGTATATTTAGGATTTATTTTGAATTATATTTGTGCACCAATTACACTTTTTACAAATTATGGATATATGTTTAATAGTGGAAGCAATGGTCATTTAACATGGTATTCAATTTATACAGGAATTATAAGTGCTCCAATAATATTTTCACTTTTAAAAAATGATGATAGGAAAGAAAAGTCTATATTTATTATGGAAATAATTTTGGTTGTATTTGCATTAATTCCATTCCTTAGTTCATTTATGCATGGTTTTAGTGAAAGCAGCATGAGATGGATGTTTTTAATATCATTTTTTAACAATTTAATTATTGCAATATATTTAACACATTTTGAAAATAAACTTAAAAAAATTGTAGAAGGTTCATTTATTTATATTATCACACTAATATTTGTATTAATACTTATGTTTATAAGTATTAAAATAGAAGTTAACCATGTATTTGTAATTGTTATTTCACTGATTATATTCTTTATTTATACAATTTTATTAAAAAAAGGAAATTTAAAGTTAATACTTATTTTATGTTGTATAGAAGTACCACTTATGAATAGTATTCACTTATTTTTATTGAATTCTACATATTATAAATATACTCCAACTTTAGATGAAAACACACTTAACTATTATAGAAGTATGGATGCGGATAAATTTTATAGAATATATGTAAATCCTGATGATCTACTTCCAACAAGTACAATGAATTTAAATCAATCAATAAACCTAGATTTTAATTCAACAATGACTTATGATTCAACAATTGAACCAAATTTATCATTATTTAATAAATTAAATGGATATAATTGGCATATTGTTAATATAAACAACTTTGAAGCATTAAAAATGTTGGGGGTTAAATATTTTATAGTTAGTGATGAGTCAAAACTTCCAGATGGTAAGTTTACTTATTATAACAATGTTAATCATTTAAAGATGTATTTATATGAAGATTATATGCCTATCGGATTTACTTATAGTAAATTTAAAACTGAGTTAAATTTAACAGAAGATGATAATGGTAATATTGTGCAACATGATTTGAATTTTGCAAATGAATTATTTATAGATGGTTCACTTAAAGAAAAAGTAAGTGATATTACTGAATCAGAAAGAAATAATTTTGAATTAATTGAGTATTATAATGATAACCAATTATATGGACATATAACAAATTCACAAAAACAAGTATTATTCTTTTCTATACCATATAGCGAAGGATGGAAAGTCTTTGACAATCAAGTCAAGTTAGAAACATATAAAGTTCAAGGAGGATTTTTAGGAGTTATCCTTGAGGAAGGGGATCATTATATTTCTTTACAATTTACTCCACCATGGTTTAAATATGGAGTATATACAAGTTTAATTGGATTAATTTGTTTTGGATTTGTTGTTTATAATGATTATAAAGTGTCTAAATATGATAAAAAATAAAAAAGTAATTTTATATTGTTTTATTATTGCCTTTATTTTTTGTATACCAATGTTTAAAGGGAGTATAAGGCTTGGACCTGATACAACATTTCATATTAATAGAATAATATCTTTAAAAAATGCAATTTTAAATGGTGATTTTTTCCCACGAATTTTGTTTGCACAAAATTATAATTTTGGATATGGTAGTCCATTATTTTATTCGATTATATTTCTTTATCCATCTGCTTTATTATTACTGTTGAATATTCCAATATATGTTGTGTATTATTTTACTATATTTTTTATTGTGTTTTTTTCGTGTTTTAACATGTATAATTGCTGTAAAATTTTTTATAAAAAAGAAGATAATATATATGTTTTAATTAGCGTTTTTGTGTATGTTGTTAATTTATTTTTTATATCAAATATATATAAAAGGGGTGCGATCGGAGAAGGTTTTGCATATATATTTTTGCCACTAGTAGTTAAAGCTATTTATGAAATTATATATTTAAATAAAAAAAATATTTTACTTTTAGTTATTGGGTTTAGTGGTTTGCTTTTGGCACATAATATTACATTTATATTAATGTGTATTATATTTATGTTTATTTTATTTATAGAACACAAAAAAATAATTCACAACTACAAAATCATTATTTATATAGTTATTGCATCTGTTTTTTCTGTGTTTATTACATGTTTTTTCACTTTTCCAATGTTTGAACAATTATCATTAAAGTTATATAGAATTAACTATTACTTTAATACCGACAGTATTAAAGGTATTGATTTTAAGGAGTTGTTTTATTTTTATAATGGAGATGGTGTTTATTTGAATAATAGTGTTGGTCCAATACTATTACTATTTCCATTGACAATAATATTTGTAAAAAATAAAATTAACAAGTTTATAAAAATTTTACTTGTTTTTAGTTATGTAATGATTTTTATGACTCTTAAATATTTTCCTTGGAATTTATTTAAGTTTATGTCTTTTTTACAATTTCCAGAAAGACTTTTAACAATTGTATGTTGTTTTATGTCTATTTCATTGGGATATATTTTAAGTAAACAAAAACTAATTTATATTAATTATATTGCATTAATAGTCATATTAATAACTAGTATTTTTCATATTTTAGGAGTTATTAGTGAGTATGGTCAAATAAAATATACTCATAGTGAAAAAGATTTATCTAATGTGGAATTATTTACAAAAGATAAGTATTGGTATAATACACTTGAAATATCTAGTCCAGATTATATTTATCAAAATGCAGCTATTGATTTTAAAAACTATGGATATATTCTAAAAACAAATAATGAGGATAAAGATAAAACTGTATTTGATAGAAGTAAATATAATAGTTTAATTTTTACGGTAGGGAGTATTAAAAAAGATGCGTATTACATTATTCCAATATCATATTATAAAGGATATGTAGTTGATATTTTTGAAGATGAAAGCTATTTAAAGACTGTTATTCCAACATATGATAATGAAACAGGATTAATAAGAATTAACTTAGAAGAATACAACAGCAATAAGCTTTTAAAGTTTGTTTGTTATTACAAAAAAACTAACATTCAAATTATTAGTGAAAATATTTCAAAGGTTAGTTTAATAATATTTATTGTTTATATGATAATTTTAAAATCTAAAGTAAATAAATGGATTGTAACTACTGTTAATAAGAAACATAAAACAAATTCCTAAAATTAATAAAAGATACAAATCATATAAAAATCCAATTTTATTTAATTTATCTAAAAGCAATTTTATTATAGGAGTTGATCCTAGTATTGCCAAGATGAAGTATGGCCATAAGTATAATATTCCTAAATTATTAAGCATATTTAAAGATATTGTACCATTGTATACAAACATATTTGATAAATAATATAGAGTATGGTTTAAATCATAGGTATTAAATATTACCCATCCAACTATTATTGTAATTAATGTTAATATCCTATGAGTTATAGGAAATTTAGATAAAAACTTATTCAATATATACTTTTCAAGAATTAAAATTATTCCGTAAAATAATCCCCAAACAATAAAGTTATAACTAGCACCATGCCAAAGCCCTGTTAAAGACCATACAATTAGTAAATTTATGATGCTTCTTTTTAAAGAAACTCTTGAACCTCCTAGTGGTATATAAACATAATCTTTAAACCAAGAGCTAAGTGATATATGCCACCTTCTCCAAAAGTCAGTAACTGTTTTGGCAATATAAGGATAATTAAAGTTTTCATCAAAATTAAATCCAAACATTTTACCAAGTCCTATTGCCATATCACTATATCCACTAAAATCATAGTATATTTGTAATGAATATGCGATTGCACCTAACCATGCAATAGGTGTAGATAAATCTTTTATATCCCAAAAAATTTTATCTGCAATAATTGCCATATTATTAGCTATTATTATTTTTTTAGATAAACCTATAATAAATCGTCTTAGACCATTTGAAAAATCTTCGAAAGTTTCTTTTCTTTCTATTAGCTCACTTGCGATTGTTTCATATCTTACAATTGGACCAGCTATAAGTTGCGGAAACATAGAAACATATGCTCCAAGATATATTATGTTTTTTTGAGCTTTTACTTTTTTTCTATGTACATCAATTACATATGACATTATTTGAAATATATAAAATGATATTCCTATTGGCAAAACAATATTTATTGTTGAATTTTTTATAAATAAAACATCTTTAATAAAAAAGTTGAAATATTTAAAAAAGAATAGTAATCCAATATTGAATAAAATTGATACATATAAATAAGTTTTTTTGTTTTTTTCTACTTGTATAGCTAAAAAATAGTTAACTATTATTGTTAAAATCATTAAAAAAATTGTTTTTGGTTCACCCCATGCGTAAAAAAACAAACTAGTAATTAAAAGGATAACATTTCTATATGTTCTATTATTAAAAGAAAAATAAAGTATTAAAGTAATTGGTAAAAACGCAAGTAAAAAAGTTAAGCTGCTAAATAACATTTATTTACCTCCATTTTCAATAATTGCATTTTGTTCATATCTATCTCCATATATATCTTTATAATAGTAATTTTCAACAGTATACATAAATAAAACAGTATCAATATCATTTTCTTTTATGAATTTGTCATAATTAAACATTTCACCATAATCTCTTAAATAATTATATGGAGCAACTCTAAATGTTTTGTTGTAATGAGAAGAAATTAAATCTAAAACTGAATTACTATACGAATCACCAATAATCAATAGATTTTCTAGTTCATCTCTATTAGTGTCTATTTCCATGATGGGATCATAAATTTTATAAGCGATATTATAATGATATGGATATGTATCATCATTTACATAGTTTTTAAAATCACTTCTATAAACATAATCATCTTTCTTTTTTCCTTCAACAAATACATCATATTTTTTAATGTCATACATATATAAACAAAATTCATCAGGTGCAGTAATTCTACCTGTTCTATTTGCGAAAGTTCCATAAAAGGTTTTACCCACATGACAGTCAATAAAAGTAGGTTTTAGTGTTTCATCATCTGGTTTAAGCATACTCATTATTTCATTATAAAATATATCAGCACCATAGCTTGTTGGATGATGGTCAGACATATAATACGCTTTTTTGTAGAGGTCTAATGAATCTAAGTTGAATCTTTTAAAAGGAACTTCAATATTTTCTTCAAAAGTTTTCCAAAGGTTATTAGCACCAGCAGTTATATTATTTTCATTATCAAAAAGACTTGTTTCATGTGCTTGAGTAGGGCTATAGACATATATTTTTGTATCTGGATTTCTTTTTTGTAGTTGATTTATTTCCAATGCCCTTGTTTTAAATCTCTCTTGGTTTTCTGGTGTATCTAAAATTATTGTATTTATCATTCTATCGCTATTACCAAGTCGCAAAAGTGGAAAACCGTCAGTTGTATCAATTTTTACAAGTGTTAGTTCACTTATGTTATTTAATAATATTTTTCTAAATGTATCATCGATTTTATTTTTAAAATTTACTACAAAATTTCTTTTAGGAAATTGATCAGTATACGCACTTTCAATCTGATTTTGGAAAGAGCCATCAAAAAAAGAGGTTAATTCTAAATATTGAAATGTTTTTAAATGTCTGTTTTCTTCATCAGATATTAATTTAGGATTTTTTAAAACAATGTATAAAGATGATATACATAAACCTGATAGTACAATGAATGTAAAAAAATAATTTCTTAAATTTTTTCTCATATAAAATTCCCTTACTTTTTTATTTTACCATAAACTAGTAAATGATTAATTTTTTTAGTATTATATTAATATATTTGGAGGAAAATTATGGCAAAAGTTGCGGTACTTGTACCATGTTATAATGAAGAGCTTACCATTGAAAAAGTTATAAAAGATTTTAGAAGAGAATTACCAATGGCAAGTATATATGTTTATGATAATAATTCAACAGATAATACATATGAGATAGCTCAAAATGCCGGTGCAATAGTTAGAAAAGAACCATTACAAGGTAAAGGTAATGTAGTTAAATCAATGTTTAGAGACATTGAGGCTGATTGCTATGTACTTGTAGATGGAGATGATACTTATCCTGCAGAAGCAGTTAATGATTTAGTTAATGCTGTATTAAATGAGGGTATAGATATGTGTATAGGAGATAGACTTTCTAATGGCACATATGAATCAGAAAATAAAAGGGGCTTTCATAATTTTGGTAATAATTTAGTTAAAGGATTAATTAATAAATTATTTAAAAATAATATAAATGATATAATGACTGGCTATAGAGCTTACAGTAAAAAGTATGTAAAATGTATGCCTATTATGAGTGATGGATTTCAAATAGAAACTGAAATGACCATATTTTCTTTGGTATATGGAATGAAAATAAAACAAATTCCAATCGTTTATAGAGATAGACCAGAGGGGAGTTATAGTAAACTTAGTACATTTAGTGATGGATTAAAAGTTTTAGTTACATTGTTTGATTTGTTTAAAAATTATAGACCATTCTTATTTTTTGGAGGACTTTCACTATTATTTTGGGTTTTAGGAATGTTGATAGGTATTCCTGTTGTTTTGGAATTTAGTACAACACACTTTGTAAGTAAAGTTCCTTCAGCTATTTTGGCATCTTCACTTTGTGTAATATCAATATTTATGTTTATGACAGGAATAATTCTAGATGCACTTAAAAATCAAACACGTTTTATGTTTGAGTGGAAGGTCAATGAATTTTATCAAAATGAAAAGAGAAAATGAAAAAAATTTTAAATAGAAATAAATATGTATTTTTAGTTGCCTTATGTTTATTCATAGGTTTTTTACCTGTTATTGTATTTAATAATTCATCACTTGTTTTTAATGGTGATGATTTTCATCAGATTTATCAGTTTTATTTAGGGGCTATTAATAAAATTCAAACTAATAATTTTCAATTTTATGATTTCAGTATTGGTTTTGGGGCAAATGTTTTTGCGATGGCTTATTATCTTTTTAGCCCATTTTTCTTATTTACAAACTTTTTAAATAAAAATTTAGTTCATCAGTCTTTTTTATATTTTAATATTATAAAAATAATTTTATTATTTATTTTCACTACAAAATGGGCAAAAGAGGTTTTTAAACATAATACAAGTGTTTTGATAGGTGGATTTATTATTTCATTTAGTGGGTGGGTTTTTTCGTATTTACATTTATATGTTTTTTTAGATGCATTTATCTTATATCCACTAGTTTTGTATTTTATTGAGAAGTATCTGAAAGAGAATAAAATAATATGTTTAGTTTTAACACTATCATTAATTGGTATGATTAACTACTATTTCATGTATATGTTTATTCCATTTATTTGTTTATATGCATTAATTAGAACGATTGAACTTGAATACAATACTGTTAATAAAATAATACAAAAAGGATTTAAGTTTGTTTGTTTGATTTTTATATCAATTGGTATTTCTTCATTTATACTTATACCTTGTGCATACATGTTGAGTAGTAACCCAAGATTTTCAAGCGATATAACTTTATTTTCTAGAATAGGTAAATATGATTTATTTAAAATATTAAGTGGTTTTTTTGCACCAACAGTTGACCATGAAAGCACGAGTATTTTTATTGATTTAGAAAAATATAATTTTATCGGCTGGGGTGGTGGTGCTTCGCTTTATATGATGGCTATATCAGGTGTACTTTTACCACTTATATTTAAACTTAAAAATAAAATAAGAAAAAGAAGTTTAATTGCAGTTTTTATTTTATTTTTTATAATGATTATTTTTAAATCCTTTTGGTATTTATTACAACTAAATATGGAGTCACGATGGTTTTACATGATATGTTTTATGATTGCATATGGAGTTATGAGCATCAATGATGAAATTGAAGATGGTTTAATTGAGAACAAATATGTTTTTTATAGTTTTTTTGTATATGTTGGTATGGCTTGGATTTTTTATGGTATAAGCTATGTATATACTCTAACAAGTAATATAAGTAGATTGTTTAATATTTTGTGTTTTGTAAGTTTTATTGGAATATTAACTTTAATTTATTATGTAAAAAAAGTTAAAAAACTTTTGGTTATTATTTTAAGTCTTGAGGCTATTTTTTCAGTTAGTATGCTTGTTTTAAATGATAAACCTGTTGATTTTAAAATTACAGAAGAAGTTTTAAAAGATGATAAAATTGTTGAATATTTAAAAAGTGATAAATCTTTTCATAGAATAATTTACAACGATGAATATTTAGAAAATTTTAGATATACAACATCTAACACTCCATATGAGAATGATTTTAAAGGTGTTTCATTTTACAGCACTATTTATAATAGTGAAATGGAAGATTTTTTAAAGAGAATAAAAAATAATTGGCAAATGGATCAAAGATATTCAAGCTGGGATTTATACAATCTTTTATCTGTAAAATATATATATGGTAAAAGTGATATAAAACAAGTTCCTTTTGGATATAGTTTTAAAGAGTATTATGATGATTATTATATTTATGAAAATAAAAATTTTATTGAACTCGGATTTACATACGATAAAACTATTAGTAAAGATGAATTTGATAAATTGACTTACTTAAATCAAGATTTGATAATGTCAGAATATTTAATAGTTGATGAAAAGAGTAATAATACTGTAGGTAATATTAATATAATTGACTATGGAAAAATGGGTTTTGAAGATATTAGATATTATGCTTTTGAAAATCCTTTAAACAATGTCAATTTGTATATTGAAAATGGTAATATAGAAAATACACAAGTTGATATGTTTTATAAAGAAAAACTCTTATATAGTGGTAATTTTTGGCAATATAATTACTTGGATTTTTACATTGATAAAAATACCTATGTTGATTTAATTATTGTAAGTGGTAATAATGAAAATCAAAAATATGATATTTCTTTAAAAGTTAAACCAATGGATTATTATGAAAAATGGTTTAGTGAAAGGTTTAAAGAGAAATTTTATGATGTTAAATATAAAAATGATGTAATTGAAGCTAAGATAGATATTGATAGTGATAACAAATGGGTTTTTACATCAATAGGGTATGATAAAGGTTGGAAGGTTTATGTTGATGGAGAAAAAGTTGAAACAAATAAAGTTCAACTAGGTTTTTTAGGATTTAAACTCAATAAAGGGTCTCATAGTGTTAAAATGGTATATGAAGTACCATATTTAAAGGTTGGATTAATTGTTAGCTCAATTAGTTTTATAATACTTATTTATTTGAATTTTAAGTTAAGGGGTAAAAATGTCAATAACATCAATTAAATTTATTGTGTTTGTATTATTTAATGTGGGTGTATATCACTTATGTAATGATATTTTAAAAAAAATATTGTTAATCATAATTGGTATAGTTTTTTATACTTCATTTAATTTATATGGAACGATATATTTAATTTTTATATCTTTGTGGTGCTATTTTATTTCAAAAAAAATCACTAAAAACAAAATGATTTTTTTAAATATCTTAATTTTGTCTACATTAGTATTTTTTAAAACAAGTACTTATTTAGAAATAATTGGAATTTCGTTTATTTCTTTTAAAATTATGAGTTATGTAGTAGATAAATATAATGGTAAAATAAAAAATGAAAATCTCATTGACTATTTTTGTTATGTAAGTTTTTTTCCAGTTATTACTGCAGGTCCAATAATAAGATACAATGATTTTGTATATAAAACGGATATTAGTTATTCAGATATTAAGTCTGGATTTATTTTGTTTATGATGGGGCTATTTGAAAAAATGGTTATTGTCTTAAGAATTAATGAAATTGTAAGTAGTATATATAGTATTAAAGAACTATCTTCATCTTATTACTTTTTAGCAGTTATTTTTTACAGTTTTCAAATATATTTTGATTTTGATGCATATTCTAATATGGCTATAGGAATTTCTAAAATGTTTGGTTATGATTTAAAACCAAATTTTAATACACCGTATTTGGCTAGAAATTTTAGTGATTTTTATAGAAGATGGCATATATCACTCAGCTCTTGGTTTAAAGATTATGTTTATATACCTCTAGGTGGTAATAGAAAAGGAAAAATAAATAAATATGCAAATATTTTAATTGTATCTTTACTTAGTGGTTTATGGCATGGTTTTAGTTTTAGTTGTTTGATTTGGGGGTTATTACATGGTGTTTTTCAAATTATCAATGATAAAATGCGTATAAATAATTTTATGGGAGTAATAACTACATTTTTGTTAGTGACATTTAGTTGGATATTTTTTAGAAATGGTATAGATGTAGCTTTGTTTGTATTGAAAAAATTATTTGAGCTTAATTTTACAAAAATAGATACAAATATTTTAAATATTAATCCAATGGATTTTAATATTACCGTTATATTTTTATTTGGAATGATTATATTAGATTTTTTTAGAAATAAATATAATGTTTTGATGTGGTTAAATAAAAGAAATATTTTTGTTAGATGGTTTATTTATATTTTATTGGTATTTTGTTTTATGATATTTGGTAAATATGGAATAAACTATAGCGCAAGTGACTTTATTTACCAAACTTTTTAGAAGGTGAAATTTATGATTAAAGATATATTTAAAGGATTATTGAAATTAACTATATTTGTATTTTTAGTTTTAATAATGGCTTTATTTTTATCTAAAGTATTAAGACCAGATAGATTAGATGAAGATAATAATACAAAAGATAAAGTTTTAGGGTTTTATAATTTGAAAAAGAATAGTATGGATGTAATCTTTTTGGGTTCGAGTCATATTTATTATGGAGTTAATCCAGCTATTATAAATGAAAAAACAGATTTAAATAGTTATATTTTTTCAGGAGAGTGTCAACCTATAGAAGTTTCATATTACTTTTTGAAAGAAGCAATTAAATATCAAAGTCCAAAACTAGTTGTTTTAGATGTTTTTGGACTTTCTGATAGTATTAATTTTTGTAAAACTGAGGGTATATATAGAGTTAATTTAGAAAATTTAAAAACCAGCGAAGTTAAAATAGAGGCTTTTAACAATTTATTTAATAAAGAAGATATTTTATACAATATTTTTGATGTTTCTTTATACCATAACAGGTGGTATGAATTATATGGTAAGGATATATTAAAAAAAGAAGTTAAGCATAACTTTGGGTATACTTTAGGAAAAAATTATAGTTTGAATATTGTGAATTTTGATAATTTATATAATGGTGAAATAAAAGAAGTTAATTTGGATTATTTAAATAAAATAAAAAAATTGTGTGATGAAAATAATATAGAGTTATTGCTTATTAAAACACCATTTTATTTAAGTGAAGATGATGCAAAAATATTTACATTTATTCAAAAAAATACAAAATATAATTTTATTGATTTTAATTTAATTAAAAATGATATTGGATATGTTTTTGATATTGATGGTGATATATGGCATGCGAACATGTATGGTGCAACTAAGATAAGTGAATATTTATCAACTTATATAAATGAAAATTATAATATAGATAAATCAAGTGATGTTTATGATGAAGAATATCATAAGATGATAATAGATATGAAAAAAGAAAAATTTAAAAGAATTTGGGATGTGGATACATTACTTGAACAAATAAAAAAAGATGATCATATATTATTTATGAATTACAATTTTTTTGAGGGGAGTTTACTTAGTGCTCAAGATAAACATAAACTAAATAATATCGGATATGATTTTTATAATCACCCAAAAGAAAAAGCGATAATTAAAGTTGAAGATGGTAAAGTAGAAGCTTATTATAGTTATGATTATTTTTCTAAAGATTTTTATTTAGGTGATAATGTTTTTAAAGTTGAATCAAATGGATATATGTGGAAAAATGGAGTAGGATTAAATATAGCAAATAACTATGCATGTATAAGTGTGGTTGATAAAAAAACTTACGAAGTTTTAGATAGTTTTTGTATGGATACAGAAGGTTCTTTATACATACATAGAGATCAATTGGAGGATAAATGATGAATGTATATGATTTTGACAAAACTATATATAAAGATGATAGTACAAGAGATTTTGTATTTTATACATTTTTTAAATATCCTAAATGTTTTTTGAGTTTGCCAAAAATTATATTTTTTGGAGTCTTATTTGGTTTAAAAGTAATTGATAAAACAAACTTCAAAGAAAAGTTGTTTTCTTATTTAAAGAATTTAGATAATATTGATAATATTCTAGATGAATTTGTTGAACTGCATTATTATAAAGTTCAAAATTGGTATTTGTTGCAGCAAAAAGATGATGACTTAATTATTTCTGCTTCACCATTTTTTTTAGTGAAAAAATTTTGTGATAAGATGAATGTTAAAAACCTAATTGCTTCAAATGTAGATAAATATACTGGTATTTATGATGGTTTAAATTGTTATGGCTATGAAAAAGTTTTAAGATATAAAAGTGTTTATAATAATGCTAGGATTGAAGAGTTTTATTCAGATTCATACTCTGATACACCTTTAGCACAAATCGCAAATAAAGCGTATTTAGTTACAAATGGAAAACTATCAGATTGGAAATTTTAAAATGGTCAATAAGAGTTTATTTAAAAATTTATCATACACAACTGTTGGTATGATTTTATATAATATAGCATTATGGATACTTGGATTTATAATTTTAAGAATTCTTGGAACATTAGAGTCTGGGTATTATAGTGTTGCAATGTCAATTGGTGCAACTTTATATGGAATATCTCTTTGGGGACTTAGAGGATATATTGTTTCAAATGAAGAAGGTTTTTATTATGGAGATTATATTGTTGTAAGATTAATTTCTATATTAATATCTATTTTAGCACTCATAGTGATAATTATTTTTTCTGGATATAATATGTATCAAAATATAGTGGTACTGTTATATTCGATTTTTAAGTTCTCTGAGGCAATGATTGAACTTTTTGATTGTTTATATCAAAGGGAGCTAAAAATGGATATTAATGCAAAATCCATGATTATTAGATCGATTTTATTAGTTATAGTATTTTTTATTGTGCTTTCAATATCTAAAAGTTTAATATTTGGATTAATTTGTATGATTTTTATTACAATTTTAGTTCTTTATTTTTATAACTATAAAAAACTAAAAGAAATAAATTTCAAGTTTCAGTTTAATTTAAAAAATGTTAAAAAAATAATATTATTAACATTACCAATAATGTGTTTTGAAATGCTTAGTGCATTAAATGTTTCAATTCCAAGATTAAGATATGCCAATATAGGTGATATGAATCTTTTAGGAGTTTACTCATCTATTTATACAATAATAATTTTTCTTCAGTTAGTAATACAAATATTGATCGTTTCTTTTGCTCCATACATGGCAAAAGATTACTTAGAAAATAAAATAGGGAATTTTATAAAAAAAGTTATAATGCTTTTTGGGTTGAGTATATTTTTAGCATTTATTGCGGAGGTCTGTGTATATTTTTTAGGTGAATTTGTGATTGGTTTATTATATGGAAATGAGATTGCACCTTATTATTCTATTATGTATCTTGCGATTATTAGTGGTACAACTTTAGGTATGACTTGGATATTTAGTCAATTATTTGTTATATTAAAGAAGAATTATATTCAACTTATATGTATAGCAATAAGTGTTTTGTTTTGTTTTTATTTATCAAATAAGTTAGTTGTATGGAATGATTTAAATAGTATTTCCATAGTATTAATTTATTCAAATATAATTTTTTGTATTATTTCTATTTTAATGATAATTATTGACATTTTTAAAAGGAGAAAAAAATGAGTAGGTTAATATTAAGTGTATTACTTATAATTTTAATAAGTTCTGGTTTTGGAATTGAGACTGTTAATTTGTTAAATATAAAAGAAAAAGGATTTAAAAGTGTTATTGGATTTGTTGTATTTATTGCATTAATACAAATACTTTATTATCCAGCCCAAATTTTTAATTTATCATTTAATTATATAATCGTTACTAGTTTATTTTTAATTGGGGTTGGAATATTACTTTGTTTAAAAAATTATAAAGAGGTTATCAAAGAATTTTTAAATTATAAATTTTTGATTGTAATTATTAGTGTTTTGATTTTTTCATTTATTAACTCAAAATTATATTTGGATATTGAACTTTCTGATTCAGCAACATATTTAAATTATATAGCTCAAAATATAGGTATAGATAAATTGAATATGTTTAATCCAATAACAGGTGTTTACGGTAGTGAATGGGATATTTATTATTTATATCAAGGTTATTATCATTTTGCATCATTTTTATGTTGGTTTGTAAATATAAATAGCTTTGTTTTTAATGTTGGAAGTTATTTAGCCAATATAACAGTAAGTACATGGGGATTGGGTTTAATTTATAGTGTTTTTTCAAGCATGTTTATAATAAACATACTTGAATATTTTGAAATAAAAAATAAATGGTTTTTATTTTGTGTTGGAATGTATTTGTTGTTTTATTCAAATTTTTATTATTGGAAAATCGCATTTAGTTTTTATGGGAATACATATAGAGTTGTTATTGGGGCATTGTTGATATTTTATATATACAGGTGGATTAAAGAAGGTTTTAATGATATAAAACATTTATTTCCAATAATAATTTTTGCGGGATTGGCTTTTACAAGTAGTTTCTTATTTATTTCATTTGTAATAATGTTTTCTTTGGCAATATATTTGTTTATGATTGAAAAAGAAAAAGTTATATATGAAATGTTTACGTTTGTATTTCCAATTGCATTTTTTGGGATAATAATGTTTGGTAAAGTGTATAAAGTATTTTTGATTGTTGGCATTGTTTTTATTTCTATTATTTATATTGGTAGACTTTTTAAGCCTATAAGAAGATTTATGATGTCAATAGATGAATTTTTTTACAAAAATATTAAACTAATAATTATTGTAACTGGAGTAGTTTTAGTACTTGCATCTTTGTATATTAATTTGAATATAGATAAATATGTTGCGAATTATTTACATTATTTTGAAGACCATCAAAAATATGACATGATTAAAGATTATTTCTTTGTTTATTCTAATTATTTAGATAATATTTTAAATGTAATTAGATGGATTGGTATTGTACTATTTGTTTTAAAAGCTAAAACAAATGAAGATAAATTTATTAAAAACTTAATTTTAATTACACTATTAATATTTTTAAATCCATTATGTACATCTGCAATCGCATACTTTTTAACAGGAATAGTATACTATAGATTGATTGAAGTGATATTTAATCCATTTTTAGAGTTAATGTTTATTATATCTGTTTATAATTTTTTAAAGTGGAATAATATTGGTCAATGGTGTTTAAAGTTATCAATTTTATTTTGCGTTATTTTAGGTAATGTATATTCTTTTATTAATATAGATGAAGGGCTTTATACCTTTTATGTTAAAGGCGGAAAAAATACAACACCACTTGAAAAAATTTCTTATAATGAATTACAAGCAATATATGAAGTTAAAAAGTTAGTGGATTCTTCAAATGATGAAAATTTAGTGGTTGTTTCA
This sequence comes from Erysipelotrichaceae bacterium, assembly GCA_022772735.1. GTDB lineage: Bacteria > Bacillota_I > Bacilli_A > Erysipelotrichales > Erysipelotrichaceae > UBA9076. The sequence continues at coordinate 37,608 of JALEZD010000018.1, read as the reverse complement.
CAAACAAGTGCACTTAGGACATTTATTCCTTATGCATACCAACTATTTAGCGCAAGAGATTATTTCTATGATGGATATAGAATAAATGAAGATTTTTATCAAATCGCAAGAAGGCATTATAGTTGGGATCCATGGTATTTGATTAAAGATACTCATTATGAAAATACATGTAAATATTTAACTGAATATGAGGTTGATTATATACTTTTAGAATATTGGGAAAATAGTGAATTTGATGTTGCGAGTGATGCATGTTCAACTACAGAATTTACTGGTTCAAATTATAAGGTTAAAAAGGTGAATAAATGATGGATAAAATTTTAAAAAATAAACTATTAATGCAGATAATTAAATTTGTTTTTGTTGGAGGAACAGCGTTTTTAATTGATTATTATTTATTGTTGTTTTTGACTAATACAATGAATATTCATTATGTTGTTTCTAATGTGATTTCATTTTGTGTTTCTGTAATATACAACTATATTCTTTCAGCTTTTTGGGTTTTTGAAATGGATAAAAATAAGTCTAAAACTCAAACATTTGTTGTATTTATAGTGCTTAGTGTTATAGGACTATTAATAAATACAGTGGTTGTATTTTTATTGTATGATGCAACAAAAATATTCGCTTTAAGTATTTCTAAAATTATTGCGACTGCGATAGTTATGGTTTATAACTTTGTTTCAAGAAAAATATTTTTGGGAAAATAGGTATGATATAATAGTGATGGTGATAAAAAATGTATCCATTAATTAGTGTTATTGTACCTATATATAATGTTGAAAAATATTTAAATAGATGTATTGATTCAATATTGAATCAAACGTATAAAAATTTAGAAATTATTTTAGTAGATGATGGCTCTACAGATAATTCAATAAACATCATAAAATCATACAATGATGACAGAATAAAAATTTATAGTAAAAAAAATGGTGGGTTATCAGATGCAAGAAACTATGGTCTTGATAAAGCAAATGGTAATTATGTTTCATTTATTGATAGTGATGATTTTATTGAGTTAGATATGTTTGAAAAAATGGTTCAACATTTAACTGATAGAGATATTGATATTGTTGTTTGTGATATGAAATATCTATATGATGATGGAAGTACATCTTTCGCAAGTGGTGGGAATTTTGTTTGTGGAAATGTATTTGAAAATCCAGATCTTATTTTAATGAATAATAGTGCATGTAATAAACTTTATAAAATTGAAATGTTTAATGATATTAAATTTCCTAAAGGCAAATATTATGAAGATTTAGCCACTATTCCTATTTTGTTATATAAGGCAAAAAAAATAATTAAAATCGATGAACCATTTTATATATATTTTCAAAGAAAAGGAAGTATAGCACATAGTGCAAATAAAAAAATATTTGAAATATATGATGCGATAAAGAGTTGTATTGATTATGTTAAATCTACAGGAAATGAAGAAATAATTTTAAAAAAATTATATTCTATGTATATTGTCCATGGTCTTGATATAACAACAATTAGAATTAAAGATTTTGATAATAAAAATATTAGAAAAGAATATTTATTACAAAATATGGAATTATTAAAAAATAATTATCCAGATTACATGAATGATATTGTTTATAAAAATTATGGATTAAAGAAAAAAATTATTTTTCAGCTTTTAAGAATGGGATTAGAGAGTTTGGTATTAAAAATATATGACAAATAAAAAAAGAATATTATTTGTGAATGACGAAATGGAAATGGGTGGAGTTGCAAGGGTTTTAAATACATTAATGGCAAATTTACCTGAAGAACTTTATGAAATTGATTGTTTGATTTTACATAAAACAGGATTGTTATTAAATGAAATTCCTAAAAATGTAAAAATACATGAAGGTTCATCTTTTTTTGCGAGTGTTGATAGACCTCTTATTGAAATAATAAAAAGTTTTGATGTAAAGGCAATTTTCAACAAATTAAGATTGATATTTTACATGAAAACAGGTTTGATTAAAAATAGAATTATTAAAGAAAGAAAAAAAATTGATTCAATCCCATATGATGTAGAAGTTGCGGCTAAAGAAGGCTTTTGTACTATTTTTACTGCTTTTGGAAAAAGCAAAAAAAAGATTAATTGGGTTTTAACTGATTATAGTGTTTGTAATTATTCAAAAAGACACATGAAACTCGTGAAAAATGCGCTACAGTATATTGATTTGAATATTGCAGATTCTATTCAAGCAATAGATGCATATAAAAAGGTATTTGATGTTGAAAGTGGTATTTCAATACACAATCTTATGGATGTTAATAAAGTTTTAAAAGATATAGATAGTGAATGTTCTATTGAATTTGATGGATTAAATATTGTTTCGGTTGCTAGATTTCATCCACAAAAAAGTATAGATAGATTAATTTTGGCGCATAAATATGTTTTGGATAAAGGAATATACCACAATCTATATTTAATTGGTGGTGGAGAAAAAGAATTAGAATTAAAAAAATTAGTAAGTGATCTTGGACTTAATACAGTGCATTTTTTAGGATATATGAAAAATCCATATGGAATCGTAAATAAATGTGATTTATTTGTTTTATCAAGTTTATATGAAGGATTTGCGACAGTTGTTAATGAAAGTTTAATTGCTCAAACTCCTGTTTTATCAACTAAAGTTGGTGGGGTTGATGAACAGATAATGAATGATGATTATGGATGGATTGTAGAAAACAGTCAAAATGCTTTAAATGAGGGATTGTTTAACGCTTTAAGTGATGCTAGCAAATTAAAGGCTATGAAATCTAAGTTAAAAGAATATGAGTATCCAAACAAAGATATTTTAAAACAGTTTATTGAGGTGCTTTAATGAAATATTTAAAACAACATAGAGATATATTTATTATTGGTGTATTTAGTATTTTTATAATGTTTTTCTTTTTATATATTTCATATTTAACTCCACTTGCAGGTGATGATTGGGGTTATGCCGTTATGGGAAGAAATGGAAATCCTTTTATGCAGGCATTTAAATTGTATCTTTCATGGTCTGGTAGATATTTTAGTGAATTATTTGGTTTGATTATGACAAATAATAAATGGTTATGGAATATAGTTAATTCAATAATGTTTACAGCTATATTTTATGGAATAGTTAAACTATTTAACAAAAATATTATTTTGATTTGTTTTACAGTTATCGCATTAATTTTTTCAGTTCCCAATATTTTAAGGATTGAAACTTATACATTTATAATGGGAAATACATATGTTGTTCCACTTGTTTTTATAATAATATATATCAATATTGTAAAAAGAATTATTTTTGAATCAAAAGAATTTAAAAAGAGTATTTTTTATCTTTGTTTAGCTTTAAATATTTATATTCCACTTTGTATTGAAAATATTGCAGCTATTTTAGGTTTTTTAAATGTATTGATTGTAATTTATTGTTTTTTTAGCAATAAAAAACTTTTAAATAAATTTATTATAATTTTATTTGTAAGTATTTTAGGGATTGCGATTTTAAGATTATCTCCTGGTTCAACTTATAGATTACTTAGAGATAACCCTGAATGGAAAACTTTATCAATATTTAACAAGATTTCAATAAATTGGTTAAATTTTTTGAATTATACTTTTGTTAAAAACAATTACTTAATATTTACTTTAAGCACAGTATTAATTTTATTTTCCTTTAAACACAACAAATTATTAATACCATTCTATTTTTTAGGGGTGATTGTTTCTATTTCTCAACAATTATTCAGTAAAACTAACATAAATTTTTTAAAAATGTTTTTTGATATATTTTATAGTAGATCTGCCGTTTTATTTTTAACTGTATTCTATTTAATATATATAATAAGTATATTTTATTTATTAAGACCTTTAAAAAAGGATAAATATTTTGAAGGTATTACATATTTAATGTTGGCTGGAACAGGAAATTTGGTTATGTTGATTAGTCCTATTTATGGCGCAAGATCAAGTTTATATACTGTTTATTTTTTGATTATTTTTATTTGTTTTATTTTGTCAATAATAGATATAAATAATAAATTATTTACAATAATGGTATTTGGATTTTCAACTTTGACATTTTTAAAAATTAATGAGTACTTATATAAATACAGATTAGTAAACGATTATATGAAAATCAGAAATATGGAGATTGAATATTACGTAAATAATCCAGATGTTAAAGAAGCGTGGTTAATAAGAATGCCTGAAACATTTATTCATTCTGCAGATATTGAAGAGTGGGATACAAACCATATGGAAGTTTTTAAAGCATACTATGGAATAAATCCAGATATGAAACTGATTTTTTATAAAAAATAAAGGGGTATATTATGAAAATTATAAATGAAAAAGTATTAAAAGTTTGTTTAATATTGTTGATAGCTTTACAACCATTAATAGATATGGATTATTTGTTATATGATTTTTTAGATAGCTTTGGATTGCCAAGATTTTCTACAATCATTAGGTTTATCATAATTCCTTTGTTAGTTTTAATGACTTTTTATATAAAAGAAAAAGATAAAAAGAAAACAACAATATTTGCGGTTATATATGGAACTTTTTTATCTGGATATTTTATTCTACATTCAATGCAATCTGTGAGATTGTATCCGATTTTAGATTTTACAACAAATTTTAAATTTAATTATTTTCAAGAATTAACATATATTTTAACTTTAGTTTTACCTTATGGAATAATTTATTGTGTATATAAATTTAAGTTTGAAGAAAATATAATAAAAAATATTGTTTTGTTTATGAGTAGTGTGATATCTATTCCAATCTTATTGGGTGATTTATTTGTATTTGGAAAAAGCACATACTTTGGCTATACAGTTGCTAATTTCTTTAGTTGGTTTAATGGTATATATAAATTGCATCATCCAAGAGAATTGACAAGTAAGTTTTTCTTTAATGAAGGTAACACTATTGGCATTTTAATGTTTATGCTTGCTCCAATGCTTATTTATTTCTTTATTAAAGAGGTAAATAAAAACAAAAAAATTTTCAATGGAATATTAATACTTATTCACTGTTTATCAATGCAAATACTTGGTACACGAGTAGGTACATATGGTGCACTTATAATACCTGCAACATTCATTGTTATATATTTGTTTGATACTTTAATTATGAAAAATAACAAATTGAATTTTTCTATACTTGCATTTTTATTGGTTGTAACTGCAATATTTGGACTAATATTAAATTATACTCCTGCAGTTGAAAATCAAAGGGTTGATGCAGTAAATGATTTAGCACTTTTAGAAAATGGAGTTGCGGATGAAGGAAGAGAAGCTCTTAAAGATGCACCATTAATACCTGGCAGCAAAGAATTTAATGATTTTTATATCTTTATGTTTGAACAATATGGGATAAGAGGTAAATATGCTTCATCAATTCCAACAATGTATTATGTTGATTGGTACAATTACAAATTTGATCCAAAGTTTTGGGTTGATGTAATATTTTTGCCTGTTTTTGATAGAGTGAGTGGAAGACAAATTCAAACAATATTTATGAATTATAAGTGGCAAAATGTGTCTTCTGTTGAAAAGTTGCTTGGAATGGGATATTCAACATTTATGAATGGTTCTATAGTACTTGAACAAGATTTTAAACAACAAATTTATACTCTTGGGTATTTTGGAATGGCTTTGACATGTATGCCTTGGGTTTTAATAATTATATATGGAGTTTATAAAGTTTTAAGGAATTTCAAAAAATTTGTTAATTTAGAAATAATTACTTATGGTTTTTCACTTGTTGCTGGAATGGGATGTGCTTATATAAGCGGTCATACTTTAGATCAGTTTGTAACAACTATGTTTATGGCATTTTTAGTTGGGATTTTATTGAATAAAGTTAATGAGGTACAAAATGGTTAAAGTTAGTGTTATTGTTCCATGTTTTAATGCAGAAAAATATATTTCTAAAGCTCTTGATTCTCTTTTATCTCAAACACTTGATGATATGGAAATAATTGTTATTAATGATGGCTCAAGTGATAATAGTAAAGAAATTATTGATGAATACTACAAAAAATATCCTAATAAAATAAGAGTATATCATCAAGAAAATAAGGGTATTGCTTCAGTTAGAAACTATGGTTTATCACTTGTAAATGGTGAATATTTTGGATTTTTGGACAGTGATGATTATACTAAGAGTGATATGTATTTTAAAATGTATGCAAAAGCAAAAGAAACTGATGCAGACATGGTTGTCTCTAACTTTATGTGGGTTAGTGATAAAAAAGAAAGACTAGAAAAAGAAGGACCATATATAGCTGGTAAAGATATGATGGTTAAGCTTTTTGCAACACTATGGAATAAAATTTATAAAACTTCACTAATAAAAGAATCTGATTTGAAATTTCCAGATGGAAATAGATATGAGGATGCATGTTTTTTGTATTGCCTATCTAGTATTTTAAAAAAAGTTGAATTTATTGATGAAGCATTTGTAAGCTATGTACAAGTTTCAACAAGCATAACTCATACAAACAATCAACAAGTTAAAAACATGATTACAGTTTTTAATATAATATATGATTATTACAAAAATAATAATTTATTTGATGAATATAAAGATGAATTAGAATATATTCATATTAAATTTTTCTTAGGAAATAGCTTTTTAAGAAGCTCGCTTATCAAAGATAAAGATGATAGATACAATACTATAATGATGGGTTTTAATCTTTTAAATGATAAGTTTCCAAATTGGTACAAAAATAAATATTTAAATGAGTTTGGTGGAATAAAACATAAATATTTTAAAATTGTTAGGAAATGGAATATTATGGTATTTTCATGGCTTTATAGGCAATTAAATAAAATGATGTTATAATTTCTTTGATTGAGGTGTGTTATGAGAGTTGTAGAAACATATTTTGATGCTATAAAAGTTATTGAACTTACAAAACATGAAGATGAACGTGGTTTTTTTATGGAAATATACAATAAGGAATCATTTAATAAAATAGGTATTTTTAATGAATTTGTACAAGATAATTGCTCAAGCACATTAAAAAAAGGTGTTTTAAGAGGTCTTCATTATCAAAAAGAGCCATTTGCGCAATCTAAACTTATTAGATGTACAAAAGGTAAAATTGTGGATATTAGTGTTGACTTAAGAAAAAATAGTCCTACTTATGGTCAAAGTGTTTTAATAGAGCTTAGTGGCAATCAAAATAGGCTTGTATTAATTCCGAAAGGATTTGCACATGGAGTTCTTGTTGTGGAAGATGATTCAGAATATAACTATAAAGTAGATAATGTTTTTAATAAAGACTATGATAGAGGTCTTGATTATAATTGTTTAAATATAGATTATAGTAAATATTTTAATGGTGATATATATGTATCACAAAGGGATAAAAACAATCCAATACTTTGTGATATAGATAATAATTTTGAATACTAAGGGGTGTTTATTAATGAGGGAATTTAATCAGGAAGTAATTCATACATATGTTGTTTTGGCGTATAAGGAATCTGAATATTTAGAAGAATGTATAAAATCTGTATTAAATCAAGATTATCCTAGTCATGTTTTAATTGGTACTTCAACAGATAATGATTATATTAGAAATCTAGCTAGTAAATATAATTTAGAAGTTGTAGTAAATGAAATAAAAGGTGGAGGAAATGCAGTAGATTTTGACTTTGCATGGAATGCAGGAAGAAGCGAACTTGTAACAATCGCTCACCAAGATGATACATATGATAAAAATTATTCATTAGAAATTGTTAAGGCATATAATAAAGAAAAAAATGCACAAATAATTTTTACAGATTATTTTGAAATAAGAAATGGTGAAAAAGTTTATTCTAATACACTTTTAAATATAAAGAGAATTTTATTATCACCACTTAGACTTAGGTTTTGGGCAGGAAGTCCGATAATTAAAAAATCTGTTATTTGTCTTGGGGATTCTATTTGTTGTCCAGCAGTTACTTTTTGTAAAAAAAATATAAAATCAAAGTCTGTTTTTGTTAATGATCAGTTAAATGGAAATTCTGATTGGTATGGTTGGTTACAATTAGCTAAAATTAAAGGTGGTAAATTCATTTTTATTCCTAAATCATTGATGGGACATAGGGTACATCAAGATACTCATACTTCAAGAGAAATAAACGCAAATACAAGAAGTCCACAAGATTTGATTATGTTTGAAAAATTTTGGCCAAAACCAATTGCCAAATTTATAAATTATTTTTATCAAAAAAGTGAGAAAAGTAATAATCTTTAAATATGATAAATAAAAAGAACTTAAAAGAAATATCTATATTAATATTTTTAACTATATTTATATCTTCATTCATTTTTATTCCTTATTTGATTAGCGAAAAAGCTTATGTAATTGGATGGGATATGAGGACACAGTATAGTTCTTTTTATGTTTCATTTAAAAATATTATAATAAATTCAATTAAAAATTTTAAATTTCCTTTTTATTCATGGGATTATTTTTTAGGAAATGATTATTATTCGTCTAAGATGTTTTATTATCAAGATATTTTTGATTTGTTGTTTGTATTTACAAGACTCAAATATCATTATGTTGTAATGATACAGACATTTATTAAATTTATTATATCATCTTGTTGTATGTATAAACTTTTAAAATATAAAGGATTTAAAAGCACTTTTGTGATTATTGGTAGTTTGCTTTATACATTTTCATCATATAGTTTAGATATAATTAAAGATCCATTTTTTCATTCTTTCTGTATTTTTGTACCACTTTATTTTTATACAATTGATAAATATTTACTTGAAAATAAATTTAATGGTTTTATACTTATTACAATATTTTTGATAATTACTAATTATTATTTCTTTTTTGGTTTATCTTTTTTTACTATTTTTTATTATATTTACGTTTATTTTAAAAACAGATTAGATATAAATCAGTTTTTTATTAAAACTCTAATTTTGATTAGATATTATTTTATTGCAGTTTTGATTTCAAGTATTGTCCTTTTACCGTCTATACTATTTTTGTCGGATAATCCACGATTGTCAAAAAGTTCCGACTTTTTATTTTATTCTGAAATAAAAATATATTTTAGTATTTTAGTTGGACTTTTTTTTCCATTTAATTTTACAAGTAATAGATTAAATGAGTTTAATTCAGTATATAGATATGTGAGTAAATATAACAGTGTTTTAAGTGTTTTTATCTTTACTTCATCAATATCATCAATTTTAATCCCTTATTCAATTATTAAAAAAAATATTAATAAAATAATATACATAATATTATATTTAATGTTATTAATTCCATTTTTTTCTTCAATCTATCAGGGATTTAGTGAGGCAACATTTAGATGGTTAAATTATTTTTGTTTAATAAATATTGTTTTAATGTTGGAAGTTTTAGATGAAAAATTAGATTTTAAATTATTAAAAAAAATAACTTTTATAGTTGTAATAGTTCTTATAATAAGTACTCCTATTTTAGGTTATATATATAACATTAATATATTTAATGAATATAAATATCATTTATTAATTTGTTTATTAACGATTATTGCATATCATTTTATTAAAAATAAAAAATATGTTTTATATTTTATAGTTTTTGAACTCTGTATATATTCATATATATCTGTTTATAAAAATAGTTTCTATAGTAATTTTGACAAATCGTTTATTAATGGGGTACATAGTGTTCTAGGTGAAAATGATGAATTAGAAACTTATTTAAAGGAAATAGACAATGGATTTTATAGGGTTTATGTTGATATTCCTACTATATATTGGGATTATTCAAATAATTTAAATCTGGATTATGGATTGATGTCTGTAAATACTTATGATAGTACACTTAATTATCAAAATATAAAATTGAACAACTTTTCTGAAGTAAGTAAATATTTACCTTGGGTTTTAGAAATAAAAGATAAAAAAATCTTAGAGTTTTTAAATGTTAAATATGCAATAAGTACAGATATAAATAATATTCCATTTGATAAATATGAGGTAATAGGCAGTTTTAAGGGAATACCTATTTATAAAAATATTTCAGAATCTGAATTTGTTAAAAGTTATAAAATCTATAGAAAGTATAATGATAGTAATGGATGTCAAATAAATACTTGCTTAATAAGTGATGAAAACATTAAATTTAATGGATATTCAAATATTAAAGAAGATTATGTTGTATTAAAAGAAAATGAAGTCTTATTTGGATTTTCTAGTGAAAAAAATACAATAGTAAATATTCCTATTCCTTTTAGTAAAGGATTTAATATCTACATAAATGGAAATAAGGTTAATTCTTTTGAATCAAACGGTGGATTTTTAAGTTTTGAGGCTATTGAAGGATATCAAGATGTTGAAGTTAAATTTTTACCCTATGGGTTTAAATTGGGTAGTTTATTAAGTGTTATCGGTATGATTTTATATGGTATTTTGATGTTTTTTTCTAATAAAATTCTTAAAAAAACTTAAGGATAAAAAAACCATAGATTTTAAATATGATATACAATTATTTTTAGGTAGCGTATAATATTAGTATTATGGAGGTATGTTATGCATCTTATATCTATAGTGGTTCCATGTTATAACGAACAAGAAACAGTTGCTTTATTTTATGATGCAACTTCAAAAGTTTGTGAGAATTTAAAAATGGGCTATGAAATAATTTTTGTGAATGATGGCTCAAAAGATAATACATTACAAGAATTAATTAAATTATATGAACTACATAAAAATCATGTAAGAGTAATAGATTTTTCAAGAAATTTTGGAAAAGAAAGTGGTCTTCTTGCTGGCCTTGAAGCTGCAAGAGGTGATTTTATTACAGTTATGGATGCTGATTTACAAGATCCCCCAAGTTTTATTCCAAAAATGTTGGAAATAATGGAAACACAAGATATTGATATTGTTGGTACAAGAAGAGTTACTAGAAAAGGTGAACCAAAAATAAGGTCATTTTTTGCAAGAGAATTTTATAAATTGATTAATAAGTTTAGTGAAGTTGAAATTGTAGATGGTGCAAGAGATTTTAGAATGATGAAAAGGTCTGTTGTAGATTCTATATTAAGATTAAAAGAATACAATAGATTTTCAAAAGGTATATTTGCTTGGGTTGGTTATAAAACAGTTTATTTAGAGTATGAAAATGTAGAAAGAGTGGCTGGTGAAACAAGTTGGTCTTTTTGGAAATTGTTTGCTTATGCAATTGATGGTATTGTTGCGTTTACAATTGCACCTCTTAGAATTGCGACATTATTAGGTCTATTCATTTCTGGAGTTTCATTTGTTATGATTTTATTTGTGTTTTTTAGAACACTGATTTTTAAAGATCCAGTTGCAGGATGGCCAAGTATGGTTATTATAATTATGTTTTTAGGTGGAATACAATTATTAGCTTTGGGTATTATTGGAGAGTATTTGTCTAAAACCTATATGGAAGTAAAAAATCGTCCAAGTTACATAGTTAGAAAAACTTATGAATAACGGAGGTTTAAATGAATACAAAAACAGTTAAAAAGAAAAAGAATACAAATGGTATTTTAATACTTACAGTTTTAGGAATATCAGTAATTACAATAGCTGTATTTATTTTTAATATTTTTAATGTTGCAAGTAAATCTAGTAATGCTTCAACATCAACTTTAGAATTAGATAAAAACAGTTCTATTTCTAACTCTTTATATTCTATTGGTAATAATCCAACTCCTTTATTAAGGGATAATTTTAAAGAGCTTACTGCTGCAATAAAAAAAGATGATCCTCATGTTATTGCAGAATATGTTGCTAGATGTTTTGTCATCGACCATTTTACTTGGACAAATAAGGATGGAAACTATGAAGTTGGCGGTCTTCAATATGTATACGGGCCAAAATTTACTAGTTTTTCTGAAGAAAATAGATATGGATTTTACAAAGATTTAGATTTATATATTCAAAAGTATGGAAGAGAAAATTTGATAGAAGTTGAAAGTATTGAAAGTGCTCCAGCACTTGATGCAGTTGACTATAATGTAAATGGTGAAACTTATAAGGCTTATTATCTAGATGTTACATGGACTTATAAAAAATCATCAGCAATTAATGTTGATGAATTTCAGAAAGTAGGACATTTTACAATCATTAACAACAACGGTAGATATGAAATAGTTTCAATGTATGATGATTGGGATGCTCAAAAAGCTGAATAGGAGGTATTTCAATGACAAATGTAAAGATGAAAAATAAAAAAATCAAAAGAAATATGTCCTTGTTTAATATTATATTTGGTGTGATTGTATTATTTACCAATATACTTTGGGCATTTATTTTTGTGAATCTTAATAGATTTAGTAACATAAGTAAAACAATATTTGCAATTATCAATATTGTAATGCTTTTAATATTATTAACATTAAATATTGTTTATATTTTGACTGTAAGAACTAAAAGAACTGTATTTTTTAATACACTTGTTACAATGGGAGTACTTTTATTTTCTATTGGAAGTTATGGCACATATGCAGTTTTAAAAGTTAATAAGAATTTAAACAAAATTGTTCAAAAAGGCGACACAAGTGAAAAAGTTGAAACAAGTTTTGTAATATATGATGAAAAAGCTGAGTTTAAAATAGAAACAGAAGAAGGTTTAGAAGGAAAAACTGTAGGGATTGTTAGTGGCAGTACAAATGGTGAACTTGCAAAAACAGAACTTACAAATAAAAAAATTAATGTTTCTTATAGAGAATTTAATGATAATAATGAATTGTTGTTAGCTTTATTTAATAGTGATGTAGATGCTGCTGCACTTCCAAGTAATTATATTGGAATATTTGAAGTTAATGATGGATATAGTGATTTATTAAAAAACACTAAAGCAATTTCGACATTCTCAAGCTCAGTTGCAGTTGAAGCAACAAAAACATCTGATAAGGATATTACAAAAGAACCATTTACAGTTCTTGTACTTGGAGTAGATGAGGGAAGAAGTGATGCAGTTATTCTTGCTTCGTTTAATCCAATAAGTATGAAGCTTACAATGACTTCAATACCTCGTGATAGTTATGTTCCAATTGCTTGTTATAGTGGTCAATCTTCAGATAAACTTGGTCATGCCAGAGTTAGAAGCAGACAATGTACAATTGATACGGTTTCAAAACTTATGGGTGTTGATATAGATTATTACTTTGAAAGTAACTTTAAAGGAATAGTTGAAATGGTTGACGCACTTGGTGGGATTGTTGTAAACAATCCATATGAGTTTGTTGGACAAAGTTCATCAACTCAAAGAGGTCATTATACTGTTTGGGTTCCAAAAGGTGAAAATGCACCATTAAATGGTGAACAAGCTTTAGCTTTCGCAAGAGAAAGGCATTTGTATGCTTCAGGTGATTTCCAAAGACAGGCAAATCAACAACAAGTTATTAAGGCAATTTTGACAAAGGCAATGCGTACTGCTGATTTAAATAAATTATTGAATGTATTAGATGCAGCTGGAGATAATGTATCTACAAATTTAAGTGTTAATCAACTTATTGATTTGTTTAATCATGTTATGAAAAAAGCAAACAGATATTACGATGATTCACATTTAGAAAATGTAATACAAATTGAGGGTTCAAGAGTATCTGGCTATAACTCTGGAATTTGGAATGAGTCTTTGCAACTTACTCTTTCAATAATTAGATTGTATGAAGGTTCAATTAAAGATAATAGAGCAGCTATTTTAAGAAATATGCAAACTGATGATACAATAAGTACCTTTAAGACCTACAGATGGGATGCTAATTGGGTTTTCGTTGCACCAACTGTATCTAATGAAACATATTCTGAAAAAATAGTACCTTCTGAAGTTCCTGATACTGTACTTAACTTTATTGGTAAAGGAGTAGATGCGATACAGTCATGGGCTAGTAGTAGAGGAATAACAATACATGTTAATAGAGTTGATTGTTCAACAAATGGAAACTGTGGAAATTATGGAGATAATATAATTTTTGAGCAAAGTGTTAGAGCTGGAATTAAAGTTTCTAATGTTACAGAAATAACTGTAAGTGTTACAGGAAATACTGCTGCTACAAAAGCAACAACTGGTAAATTTGATGTTGTTGTAAGATATAAATATGAAGACGGTAGTGAAGCACATGTTAAGTATGAAGGAAAAACAGATGAAAATGGTTCATATCATATAAACAGTCCAGAAATTTCAGGTTATACTGCAAATCCAACAATTGTAAATGGAACAGCAACAGCAAATGTTGATGTTACTGTTATATACAAGAAAAATAATTCATCACCAACTCCAAGTGCAACCACATGTCCTGCTGGAAAAAAATTAGAAGGAAACCAATGTGTAAACGATGAAAGTACAGAAATTGGATGTAAAGCAAATGGAAAAACATGGGATAATGGGAATTGTTTAGTTAAGCAATCATGTCCAGAAGGTCAAAAACTAGAAGGAAACCAATGTGTAAATGATTTAAATACACAAAAAGGATGTTCACTTGCAGGCAAACATTGGTATAACAACCAATGTAATGATTCACCACAAAAAACACCAGAAGAAGCTTGTAAAGAGTCAGGGAAACATTGGTATAACAATCAATGTAATGATTCACCTCAAAAATCACAAGAACAAATTGATTGTGAATCTAAAGGTGGTACATGGAATGGTGCATGTCAATTACCACCAACTCCAGATAATAGTGGAAATCAAAACGGAGGAACTTCCGGTGGGGAAAACGGAGGAACATCAGGAGAAGAAAATAATTCTCAGCCAACACCTTAATAAAATATGCAGATACATTTATACAAGTGTATCTGTTTTTTTATCTGGTATGATTTAATGGTTTGACTATCAAAGTAATAGTTGATATAATCGCTATGTATTTAAAGGAGAAATATAGATGATTAGAATTATAACTGATTCAACTTCAGATTTCACAATAGAAGAAGCAAAACAATTAAATATAGACGTTGTACCCTTAAATATAGTTTTTAAAGAAAAAAGTTATTTAGATAGGGTAGAGTTAGGAAGTAGAGAATTTTATGAACTATTAGTAAGTAAAGATTATCCAACTACATCACAACCCTCACCATCACAGTTCTATGATGTATATAAAAAATATGAAGAAACAAATGATGATATTATTTTCATCGGAATATCTGGTGAATTAAGTGGAACAATTCAAAGTGCAAAAATTGCAAGCTTTGATGTTAAAAATAGGGTTGAAGTTGTCGATAGTAGAGTTGCTGCAATGCCATTAAAACTACTAGTAAATAAAGCTGTTAAACTTAGAGATGAAAATAAAAGTTGTGAAGAAATTGTTAATACAATTAAATCTATGATTGATAAAACTGTATTATATGCAGGGTTTGATACACTTGAATTTTTAGTTAAAGGTGGAAGACTTTCTAAAGTTGCTGGTTTTGCAGGTACACTTTTAAAAGTAAAACCAATTATCGGTTTAAACGATGGGAAATTAGAAGTTGTTACAAAAGCTCGTGGATACAAACAAATGATTAATTCCATATTTGAAAAAGCAATGAGTCACAAAATTGATACTAGTGAACCAATTTATTTGGGATATACAAAAAATAATGAAGGTGCATTAATTTTAAAATCACTTTTAGAAGAAAAAGGTTATAAAGTAGAACAAATTGTCGAAATTGGTGCAGTAGTTGGTGTACATGCAGGACCAGGTGCATGTGCAATTGGATTTGTAGAAGCATGATTTAACTCATGCTTTTTTAATTTGTATTGGTTTGTTATAATAAATTGGTGGAGGAAACTATGAAAGGAATAATACTTGCAGGAGGAAGTGGAACTAGACTTTATCCACTTACAAAGGTAACATCAAAACAATTGTTACCAATATATGATAAACCAATGATTTATTATCCATTATCAACATTAATGCTAGCTCAAATTAAAGAGATATTGATAATATCAACACCACAAGATATAGACAATTTTAAAAGATTATTGGGTGATGGTAGTCAATTTGGAATTAAATTGGAATATAAAATTCAAGAGGTTCCTAATGGATTAGCACAAGCGTTTGTTTTGGGTGAAGAGTTTATTAAAGATGACAATGTATGTATGATACTTGGAGACAACATTTTTTATGGTAATAAATTTGCTGAAATATTGAAAAAAGCAAAAAACAAAACATCTGGTGCAACAGTTTTTGGACAGTATGTAAATGATCCTGAAAGATTTGGGGTAGTAGAGTTTGATAAGAGTGGAAAAGTTATTTCACTTGAAGAAAAACCAAAAAATCCTAAAAGTAACTATGCAGTTGTTGGACTTTATTTTTATGATAATAGAGTCGTAGAATATGCAAAAGGATTAAAACCAAGTGCCAGAGGTGAATATGAAATAACCGATTTAAATAAAATTTATTTAGAAAATAATGAACTTGAATGTGAACTATTTGGCAGGGGATTTGCCTGGTTAGATACAGGTACAATTGAATCATTATCTAAAGCTACTAACTATATAAAAACAATAGAAGAAGTGCAAGGAATTAAAATTTCAGTTCCGGAAGAAATTGCATATTACAATAAGTGGATAACAAAAGAACAACTTTTAGATGCTGCTAGTTTATATGGTAAAAGTAATTATGGGCAACATTTAATTAATGTTGCAAATGGTAGCTTGCATACTACATACAATAAGGATTAAAAATGAGAATTAAAATTTTAGGTTGTGGCTATTTAGGTTTTAATATCAATGAAGTATTAAAAACTAGTTTTGATTGTGAGATTTTAGGTTTAAAAAATTATTATAGTGATAAAACAAATAATTTTAGAGAACTTGATTTGTTTAATAAAGAAAATTTATTGAATGAAGATTTTGATGATTGCATAATTATAGATTGTATATCTCTTGTTTCTAATACTGAAGATAATTTAGATAAACTTAATTTTGTTAAAGAAAAATATGAAATATTGTTCAATGTTTTAAAAAATAAAAATATTAAAAGGTTTATTATGTTATCAAGTGGTGGAACAATTTATGGAGACTGTTATGAGCCAATAAATGAGAGTCATCCATTAAATCCACAGAGTGTGTATGCTAAAAGTAAATATATGCTAGAAAACATGTTAAAATCTACAGGTATTGATTATTTGATTTTAAGGCCTACAAATCCGTATGGTGGAATCTTTGAACCAAATAAAACACAAGGTGTTATTGATATATTAGTTAAAAGTGCACTTGAAAATAAAAAATTTTATTTATGGGCAGATGAATCTAGTGTCAGAGATTATATTTACATAGATGATTTTACAAATGCAGTAAAAAAACTAATTGATTTTGATATAAATAATGAAATAATAAACATTTCTTCAAAGTCTGGAACAAGTATTAAAGAAGTAATTAAATATGTTGAGCATTATTCTGGTAAAAAAATAGAAATAGAAAAAAGTAATATTAATGTACCGATTATTAAATCAATAGTATTATCTAATGATAAACTAAAAAAATTAACCGACTTTAATATTAACTTTGATATTAAAAAAGGAATAGAGTTAGAAGTTTTAAAACTAAAGGAGGATTTAAAATGAAAATTTTAGTTACAGGTGGAGCAGGATTTATAGGAAGTAACTTTGTTTATTATTTACTTGAAAAACATCCAGAAGATGAGATAGTTGTTTTAGATTTATTAACATATGCAGGAAATCTTAAAACTTTACAGCCTGTATTAGATAAAATAAAATTTGTAAAAGAAGATATTTGTGATAGAGAAGCAATATTCAAACTTTTTTCTGAAGAAAATTTTGATGTTGTTGTAAATTTTGCGGCTGAATCGCATGTAGATAGATCTATTGAAGATCCAGGAGTATTTTTAAAAACTAATATTTTGGGAACACAAGTTTTAATGGATGCATCTAGAAAATATGGAGTTAAGAGATACCATCAAGTTTCTACAGATGAAGTTTATGGTGATTTACCATTAGATAGACCTGATTTACTATTTAAAGAGACAACTCCATTACATACTTCTTCACCATATAGTGCATCAAAGGCAAGTGCTGATTTACTTGTTTTGGCATATTATAGAACATTTAAATTACCTATTACTATTTCTAGATGTTCAAATAATTATGGACCATTTCAATTTCCAGAAAAACTTATTCCATTAATGATCGCAAGGGCACTAGATGATAAAACTTTACCAGTGTATGGTGAAGGGTTAAATGTTAGAGACTGGTTACATGTTAAAGATCATTGCAGTGCAATAGATTTAATTATCAGAAATGGCAAAGTTGGAGAAGTTTATAATATTGGTGGTAATAATGAAAGAGCCAATATTGAAGTGGTAAAAACTATTTTAAAAGCATTAGATAAATCTGAAAGTTTAATTAATTATGTTAAAGATAGACCTGGTCATGACCAAAGATATGCGATTGATGCAAGTTATATATCTAAAACATTAGGATGGAAACCTGAATATAATTTTGAAACAGGAATAATGCAAACAATAAATTGGTATTTGGATAATAAATCTTGGTGGGAAGAAATCGTAAGTGGTGAGTATAAAAACTACTATGACAAAATGTATAGTGGGAGATAAAAAATGAAATATGATGTAGTTGTTGTTGGTGCAGGATTTGCTGGCAGTGTAATTGCAAATAGATTTGCTAGTGACAATAAAAGGGTACTAATAATTGAAAAAAGAAGTCAAATTGGTGGTAATATGTATGATTTTATTGATGAGTCAAATGTTAGATACCACAAATATGGACCACATATTTTTCACACTTCTAATAAAAAAGTTGTTGATTTTTTAAGCAATTATACCAAATGGTATAAATATGAACACAGAGTACTTGGTAAAGTTTGTGATAAATTAGTTCCAATCCCATTTAATTTAACTTCTATTGAAGAAGTATTTGAAAATGATAAAGCAAACAAATTAAAGAGTTTGCTTATTGAAACATATGGAATGGAAACAAAAGTTCCTATATTAGAGCTTAGAAAAAATGAAAATTCTGAAATAAAAGAATTGGCAGAGTTTATTTATGAAAATGTATTTAAATATTACACTATGAAACAATGGGGCTTATCTCCTGAAGAGATTGATCCAGCAGTTACAGGCAGAGTTCCAGTGCATATTTCATATGATGATAGATATTTTCAAGATGAATATCAACAAATGCCTAAAGATGGATTTACTAGTTTATTTGAAAATCTTTTAGCAAGTAAAAACATTGAAATTTTATTAGAAACAGAATGTAAAGATGTATTAAAATTTGATACTGAAAAAAATAAAATATATTTAAATGATGAAGAATTTTCAGGTAAAGTAATATATACTGGTGCAATTGATGAGTTATTTGACTATACATTAGGTGAATTGCCTTATAGAAGTTTAGAATTTGTTTCAGAAAGTCATAAGGGTACATATCAAAAATGTGGTACTGTAAATTATCCTACTCCTTCTGATGAAAATGAGTATACAAGAATTACAGAATACAAACATTTGATGGAAGATGATAATTTGAATATGACAACAATTGCGATTGAATATCCTTATCCATATAATAGAAATTCAAAAAAAGGTAACATACCATATTATCCTATTTTCACAAAGGAAATTGAAGAAAAGTATAAAGAATATGTAAAATTATCAGATAATTTTAAAAATTTATACTTATTGGGAAGACTTGCAGAATTTAGATATTATAATATGGATGCAATTGTTGATGCAGCATTAAATCTTTATGAAAAGTTAAAAGGCCTTTAGGTCTTTTTTTGATGTATCACTACACATTTATACATGATATAATTACATAGGTGATTAAAAAATGGATAAGAAGCTTACAAGCAATTATATATATAGTGTAATTTATCAACTTTTGATTGTTGTTACCCCGTTTATAACAACCCCATATCTTACAAGAGTTATGGGCTTAACGGTTTTAAGTATAAATGACTTTACAGGAAATTTAATACAATGGTTTGTATTATTTGGAATAATGGGTGTGAATATTTATGGCAATAGAGAAATAGCTAGAGTTAGAGATGATAAAAAATTATTGTCAAAAACTTTTTTTGAAATATTCTCAATGCAGTTTTTAAGTATGTTATTATCCAGTTTTGCATTTGTTATTTTCTTAGTAGCATTTAAAACTGATTATATAAATATATTATTAATACAAGGAATAACTCTTTTAAGTGTTTCATTAGATATTACTTGGTTTTTTTATGGTGTTGAAGATTTTAAAAAAGCAAGTATTAGAAATATGATAGTTAAAATTGTAAATGTTTGTTTAATTTTAATACTTATTAAAGGTCCAAATGATTTAGAAAAATTTGTATATTTAAATACGATACTTGGAGTTTGTGGTCAGTTTATTATGTGGTTACAGTTAAAGCAGTATATCTCATTTGAAAAGATAAGTTTAAAAGGAGTTTTAAAGCATATTAAACCTAATTTAACACTTTTTATACCACAGATTGCAATTAGCGTATATTCACTATTAGATATAACAATGTTAGGTTATTTGTATAACAGCATTGATCATGTTAATTTATACAGACAATCTCAACAATTTGTAAAAATGTTTTTATTCTTTATTACTTCTTTAGGAAGTGTTATGTTACCTAGAGTTGCGAATGTTTTTGTTAAAGGAGATATGGATTCAATAAATAATTATCTAAATAAAACATTTAAAATTGCATTGTATCTTTCAATTCCAATGATTTTTGGTATTTTTGGAGTAATTCAGAATTTTATTAATTGGTTTTTGCCACCAGAATATGCTCAAGCAGGGCTTCTTATTAAATGTGCTGCTCCAATAATATTATTTATATCTCTAAGTAATGTTTTTGGTACACAATATATGGTTCCAGTAGGCGATTTTAAAAAATATACAATTTCTGTTATAAGTGGAGCAATAATAAATTTTTGTATAAATTATACATTAATCCCTAGTTATGGTGCTTATGGTGCGATAATAGGTTCTGTTGCGGCAGAG
The DNA here is from genome assembly GCA_022772735.1 of Erysipelotrichaceae bacterium. Taxonomy (GTDB): domain Bacteria; phylum Bacillota_I; class Bacilli_A; order Erysipelotrichales; family Erysipelotrichaceae; genus UBA9076. The sequence goes on along the minus strand of JALEZD010000018.1, from coordinate 16,661 downwards.
TTTGCGGTTACTTTAATCCAATGGATTTATGTAAAAGATAAGTTGAAAGTGTCTATAGAAATAAAAGAGCTATTTTTGGTTGTTTTTTCTTCTTTAGTCATGGGATTAGTGACATATTTTACAGGTGTTTTATTAGGAAGTAGTTTTATTGTTAATTTAATCCAAATTGGCTTTGGTGGATTAACATATTTGATTATTCTGTATTTATTTAAGGCAAGTTTATTAATGGAAGTTTTACAAAGATTTAAGAAAGGTAGTTTAGAAAATGGTAATGCTTAGTATAGTAGTATCAATTTATAATGTTGAGAATTATCTTGAAAAGTGTCTAGATTCTGTATGTAATCAAACTTTTAAAGATTTTGAATGTTTATTAGTCAATGATGGTAGTTTAGATGGTAGTGAAGAAATATGTAAAAAATTTGTAGAAAAAGATAAAAGGTTTTCTTTAATTAATAAAGTTAATGGTGGTTTAAGTTCTGCAAGAAATGCAGGTATGGAAAAAGCTATAGGAAAGTATATTTATTTTTTAGATAGTGATGATTATTTATATGATACTGCAATGGAGAAATGTGTTAATAAATTAGAATCAGATCAAAGTGAAATGGTTATATTTGATGTTATGCAGCATAACTTAAAAAATAATACTTCACAAATAATTAAAAATAATTTTTATGAAAATAAAACTTATAATATTAAAGAAAATAAAGAGCTATTGATAGGAATATTGAATGCTGCTTGGAATAAAATGTATTTAAGGGATTTATTTTTGAAAAATAATATTAGCTATCCTTATGGATATTATTATGAAGATTTAGGGACTACATATAGATTACTTGTAAATTGTGATAAAATATCATTTATAAATGAACCATTATATAATTATCTATCTGATAGACCAGGTAATATAACACAACAATTTAATAATAATGTATATCATGTATTAGATATGGTAAAAATAAATGTAGATTATTTTAAAGAAAAAGGCATTTATGAAAAATATTATGAGGAATTAAAATTTTTAGGTGGTGTCAATATCCTTGAATGTTTAAAGAAAACAAGGAATGTTAATGAATGGGATATGGTAGAAAAATATATAGATGTTTGTTTTTATGTAATAGATAATATGTGGCCAGAATTCCCTAAATGTAAATACAATATCCTTAGAGAAAAAAATAATTGGATATATGCAAATAAGTTTTTTCTTAAAACTTATTTGAAACTTAGAAAATTAATAAAGAGGTAATATATGAAAAAAATAACTATAATTGTTCCAATTTATAATGTTGAAAAATATTTGAGAAAATGTTTTGATTCACTTTTAAATCAAGATTTTAAAGATTTTGTCATCTATGCAGTAAATGATGGTTCTTTAGATAATTCAAAGGAAATTATGGAAGAATATGCTTTAAATTACCCAGATATGTTTAAAGCAATATACAAAGAAAATGGTGGATATGGCTCAGTTTTACAATTGGCAATAAGTATGTGTGAAACAGAATATTTTATAATCTGTGATCCAGATGACTATTTAGAAAAGGATGCTTTAAGTCACTTATATAATCTTGCTGTATATTCAGATGCAGATATAACAATTGGAGCCAAATATTTTATATATGAAGATAATAATGATGTTGATTATGATTTTGCGTATAATACTGCATTTACTACATTAAAAACAAACACAGTATATAATAGTAATACAACTCAATATGAAGATATACTATTTGTTGATCCAAGTCCACATTCTAAGTTGTATAAAAAAGATGTAGCTAAAGACATAAAGTTTTTAACTAAAGTTGGATATACAGATAATATGTTATTTTATCTGAGTTATTTAAATGCAAAAAAAATAATTTATACTGATAAGGCTTGTGCGTATTATTTGGTAAATAGAAAAGGTAATACTATGACTGATGTTAGAGTGAAGGCCATATATGCACATATTTCTGTCTTTAATGAAATATTAAATCAAGCAAAATCATATACACCAAATCCTATGTTTTATTACAGAATTTTTGAAAGTTATAAATTTATTATTGAACAAGTAAAAAGGGTAGATGGAGATTTATTAGAAGTTAGTGAAGCTATTGATTTTATATATTCATTAATAGAAAATTTATTGCCATACAGTAATGAAATTTTAAAATACTATAAAAAACATTCTAAATCACAAATAATAGAAAGATTTAAAGATAGAATGTTATTAGACAAAAAATATTCAAAGAAAACTTTTAGACATATAAAGAAAAAACTTTTAAAAAAATATAGAGGTTAAATATGTTAGTTTCTGTTATTGTACCCATGTATAATGTGGAAAAATACATTAATGAGTGCTTAAATTCACTTGTTAATCAAACACTCAAAGATATAGAAGTTATTGTTGTTAATGATGGAAGTAGCGACAATAGTGTGAATATTGTTGAGGGCTATGTTAAAAGATATCCAAATATTGTAAAGCTCGTACATAAAGAAAATGGTGGATTATCTGATGCTAGAAATTTTGGTGTAAAATATGCAACAGGTAAATACATTGGCTTTTTAGATAGTGATGACTATATTGAATACAATATGTATGAAATGATGGCACAAAAAATGGAAGAAGGTCATGATGTAGTTATTTGTGATATTGAATATTTTTATGAAAATTCTAATAAAAAATGGATTTTAAATGGATTATCAAATTTAAATGTTAAAGATATTTCTAAAAGAGCTTTGTTATCACCTATGTTTGCATGGAATAAACTTTATAAGTCAAAATATTTTAAAGAATATGGATATACTTATCCAATAAATACTTGGTATGAGGATATACCAGTAACAACATTAATTTTCGCCAAGACAAAAAAAATTGGTTATATTAATGAAGTATATGTTCATTATAGACAAAGGGAAGGTTCTATAATGAACTCAACAAAAAGTAAAAGATTATTTGAAATATTTAATATTATAAATAGTGTTGTTGAAAATTTTAAAAAAGAAAATTTGTTTGATTTATATAGAGATGAAATAGAGTATTTAAGTATTGAACATCTAAGATTTTATGGGATGTTTAGGTTTATTAGATCAAATATTTTTAAAGAATTGTATTTAGAAAGTAATAAGTTTATGACTGAAAATTTTCCTGATTGGAAAAATAATAAGTACATAAAAAATCTTAGTTTAAAAAATAGAATATTTATAAATTATTTTAATTTATATACATATCCAATATTTAAACTTTTTATTAAATAGGAAAGGAATTTAAATGCGCACACGTTATTCTTTTTACAACTTTTTAGTAAATTTAATCACTTCTGTTATTTTGCCTATATTAGGGTTTGTAAAGTTAAGCCTATTTTTAGGATTGTATGGAAGTAGTGTAAATGGGTTTCAAGTAACAATTGCACAAATTATTACTTTTTTAAATGTGTGTGAGATTGCGTATTCTTTAGCATTTAGACAATTACTTTTTAAACCACTTGCAAATAATGATAGAGAAGAAGTTTTGAAAATTTATAGTGGTGCAAAAAAAATATTTAACATAACAGGTGTTTTAGTTATCTCATTCTCTGTTGTTTTATCAATTTTATTTCCTTTTTTTGCAAAGTCACCGTTTGATTATATACAGACAATGATGGTTTTTTTAATACTTGCATTGCCTTATGGGGTTTCTTATTTTTTAATGGGACCAAATCTTGTAATAATTGCTGATCAAAAAGAATATAAAATAAACATATGGATTCAGACTTTTTCAATATTAAGAATGATATTTATGATAGTTGTTATTTTAATGAAACAGTCATTTTTTTACACACTTATTATTGAGGGGTTAAATATATTAATTGCAAATTACATTGCTAGAAAAATTGCTATAAAAAATTATCCTTGGCTAAAGAATGTGAAAATTTCTAATGACAAAACATTTTTAGATAATTCCAAATATACAATTATTCAAAGACTATCTACACTTGCGACTAATAATACAGATAATATAGTTATATCAATGTTTTTAGGTTATGCTATGTCTGGAGTGTATGCGGTATATAGTTATTTGAATGAGTTTGTTTATAAAATAGTAAATAGTGTAATTAGTTCAACATTAAATAGTTTTGGTAATTTATTTAATGACTCAAGAGCTGATTCCTATAAAGTTTTTACAGAATTTTTTAATTTTGCAAGTTTTATTGGAACAATAGTTTCTATTTGTATTTTTACTGTAATGGATCAATTTATACCAATTATACTCAAAAGACAAGAATTAAATGGAATTCCTTTTGTTATTGTTTTAATGTTTGCAATTAATATTTTTTATTTAACAATCAGAGAGCCAATTATTATTTCTAGGGATGCTAATGGACTGTTTAGAGATGCAAAAAATAATGCATACTTTCTTGCATTATCTAAAGTTGTCTTATCAATAATATTAATTAATTTTTGGGGTATTGCTGGTGTGTTAGCCGCAACTCTTATAACTAATTGGGTTGTTGATTTTTTATACAATCCAAAATTAGTTTATAAAAAAGTGTTTAATTTAAATGTACAAATGTATTATAAAATGGTATTTTCTAGAGTTTTAATTGCAGTAATTATTGGGTTTTTAAGTAGATTAATATGGAATAACTATATTTTATACATTAAAGCTTCTACAATAAATTTTTTGATTTCTTGTGTTATTTTAGGTACTTCTATAAGTTTAATAATTTTTATTATATATATCATAATGTATTGTTCATTTAGAAATCTTATTAAAAGAATAATTGGATTATTCAAACGTCATTATAATAAGGAGCTAGCTTAAATATGAAAAAAATATTAGGACTATTTGTATTTTGTTTATTGGCATCTTGTAGCAATAAAGTTAATTTGAGTAAAAATGTTGATAGTGATACTTTATGGGAAAAAGATAAATTTAATAATGAAACTTTTAAAAATGAAATTATTTTAAAAGATGAATATAGTATTTCTTTTTGGTATAAGTCAAATTCAAATAAAACAAATACAGTAGTTTTAAATATGGGGGATAGTGATAATTATATAAAGTTAACATCATCAGGATATAATGTTGAGAATAATTCATATAGTGGATTAACCCTTTTTGATGATGAAGGGAATTGGGTTGTTGCTAAAAAGGAAGATACATTAAAAAGTAATCGTTTTAATTATGTTGTAATAAATGTTAATGGTAATAATGCAAGTGTTTATTTAAATGGTGTATTAGTAAGTAAAGGGAAAATCAAAAATAATATTAATCTAAATGAATTTATTATAGGTGAAAATTCTAATGGATTTTATAGTGGTTTGATTTTAAAAGATAAAGTTTTAGAAGATAAAACAATTTTAGAAGAATATAATAAAAAATTACCATCAGTTTTATTGGATACAATAAATATTAGTGAAAGTGATGATTTAATACATGATTATTGGATTGATAATTATAAAATTGAAGGTCATTTAGTTGAATGGACTAGCAGTAATAAAGATGTTATTGATTATAGAGGAGTAATAATGAAAGAAGTTGATGAAGATACCGCTGTTATTTTAAATGCAACACTTAATATAAATGGTTTTTCAGCAACAAAAGATTTTATAGTAAATGTTAGAAAAAATGATGAAAATAGAAGGCTAATTAGAGATAGTAAAAAGATATATAATTATGTTGATAAAGTGATTCATGATGGACATATCTTGATAGATGAACTTGAAAATGGCAGTGATGTTTATTGGGAAATTGAAGGTAATGCGGTTATTGAAAACAACACTATAAAAAAGGTAGGTTTAAATGAAAAAGAAAACATTAAATTGCATGTTAAGTTAGTTAATGGTGAACATTCTTTCAAAGAGAGTTTTGATGTTATTTTAATGGATAAAATTGAAGGTTATATAATGTCATACTTTAATGGCGAGTTAGAAGAAGAAACTGGATATTTGGCATATAGCTATGATGGAGTTAATTGGGAAAAGTTAAACACAAAAATAACAAGTCAATTAGGAAGTAGAAGAATAAGAGATCCATTTATATCTAGAGATAAAAATGGTGATTTTATGATTGTTGCGACTGAAGGGTTTGATAATCCTAATATTTATGTGTTTAAAGATACAGGACTATTAGATTTTAACCAACAAAATTTAATACAAGTGGCTTATTATGATGCTGGTTTAAAAATGACTGGGGAAAGAGCGTGGGCTCCAGAGTTTTACTACGATTTAAAAACTGACAAATATTACATGTATTTCAGTGATAACGGATTTATTAATGAAAATGGCGAAAAAGGTGGACCAATATTTGCATCAACAACTGCAGATTTCAGTGAGTTTGATTATCCATATATATATTTTAATCCGGGATATAGTGTTATTGATGGGACAATAATAAGAGTAAATGGCAGTAATTATATGTTTTATAAAGATGAAAGAAAAGCTGCACAAACTATATTTTACGCAGAGGGTGAAACACTTGAAGGGTTTAATAAGGCATATGATGAACAGTTTTTAAATGTTGTAAAATATATGGAAGGACCTTTTGTTTTTAAAGATAAAAATGGTGGTTATTTTATTTATATGGATAACTATCCTAATGGTAAGTTTTATGCAGGACATTTTAATAATTTAAAAGAAAAACACGATATACTTTGGTTTGAAGAAAATCAAATTAAACTGCCAGAAAATGATGTAAGACATGGAAGTGTTGTAGGTGTTACAAAAAATGAATTGGAAAAAATAATTGAAAAATATAAATAAAAATAAGGAATTTTGAATGAATTCCTTATTTACTTGAAATAATATTTGTACATAGCCACTTATCGTTTTCTTTTAAGAAAAATAATTGGTATGTAGTAGGATAGTTTTGAGTTTTATCTTTTGCGATAACTTGATAATCATATTTTATTGTTCCAATAAAAGCATTATCTGACAGTTTAATAACATCATAAATTTCAGTGTTTAAAAAATCAACACTTTCATGAGACGAATACCATCCGTTATAGAAAGAAGAAATTCCTTCATAAAAAGTGGTGTTTTTGTTTAGAAGTTTTTTAAGATTGTAGAATGTTTCATCTTCAGTTATATATTTAGAATATGTTTCTGCGGTTTTTTGAATTAATTCTTCTAATTCTATTTTTTCTTCGTTAATTGGTATTTTTCCAATGTAGAATTGGTCTTCAATAAAATCTTTTACTGCTAGATAATCATTGTTATTTGTAACAACTTTAGGTATATTTACAAAATTATCCAAATGGTATCTTGTAATATTAGGAACATTGCTTTGATCTTGGGTATTTGTATAAGCGTTTGTTTTAACATCTGTTTCACTTATATAACCATTATCAACAAGTTGTTCATTAATGGAAAACTCTATATTATCTGCAACATCAAACTTAAAATTCCAAACACTTGATAAAGTTTTTACATGATAAAGTTTATCATCTTTTTTTAGTTGTACTGTAGAAATTGTTTCATTATTAATTTTTATATTATAATAGCTAAATTCATCATTTGAATAACTTTGTCTTGCAAATGTTGCACTGTCTAAATCAACATTTTCATATATACTTTTTAAATAGTTTGTATAATCTTCTTTAGGATTAAATTGTGCAAATACAAGTTTAGATTCATCATAAATTTTGTCATAATCTTTATTTTTTACAAGTTCAAGATATGCACGAATTGCACCTGTAGGGGTAGCTTCCTCATATTTTCTTAACCTATATGAAATATAACCAAGAATAAGTACACCTATTAAATTTGTAATAACAAATGCCATTAATAATTTAAAATAAAAACTTCTTTCTACTTTTGATCTATCTCTTACTGATTTTCTTTTCATTTTACTATCCATGCAGTTGGAACTGCTCTATCTCCACTTAGTGAAACAACACTATTTATTATTTCACCATTATAAACCATTACAGAACTTGAACCACCATCTAAGTTTGCGGCATTCATAGCTCCATATTCTAACATAATACTTACACAATCTGCATATGTTGCTCCAATTGAGTTTGTTTGCCTGCCATCAATTACCAAAAGTAGTACAGCACCATCTTCTCTTTGACCTATAACAGTTCTAGGATTTAATCCTCCGCCTGTACCAGTTATTTCAACAGGAACATAATTTACTATAAAGATTGGACCAAATGTAACAGCGTCTGTTATACCATATTCGAGTGCTTGAGCACCTGTCATTTCACCAACAACAAGCCTATTGTGCTTATTAAAACCAATAACTTTATTATAGTCATTTAACTTTCCACCGACAAGTTCTCCATCTTTTATAACTATTCCATATGGAATAGAACCATCACCTTTTCCACCTGGATCATCAAAGCCACCTGCATTAATTCCTGCAACTGCATTTTCTGCTTTGACAAATTCCTCAACTAAAAATCCTTTTGTGTATGTTGAATCCATTAGTGTATTTACACCAAGTTGAATTCTAGATGGGTCATAAACAATCATCATTTTCCCACTATATGTAGGACCTTTTATATCAATAACATCAATTTTATCTTTCTTATCTTCAGGGATATCAAAACCATCTTCAATATAATCAGTTATTTCTGTTACAGTAGAAATCGAATTTTGTGCACTTATTTTTTCAATTTCTTCTTTTGTAAAAAATAATCTCATTAATCCTCTTCCTCTTCTAGTTTCCATCATAGTACTTACTACTAAGTTAGAAAATGTAGGAGAAGGACCTTTCAAAACAATCATTGCAGCAATATATGCATTGATAAGTATACTAACTATTACAACCGTTATGATTAGTAATGTTTTTTTAGAAAATTTACGAATACTCGCTTTAAGTACTCTTTTTTTTGCCATACTAACTCCTTTTAAATACCTTAGTAATTATACCATGATATTTTTTTAAAATATTAATTTAATCTTAAGAATTGATTTATAATAGTATAAGGAGGTTATTATGTATAGTTTAGTTAATGATTCAGTAAGAGTTGATATTCAAAATCATGCTGCAGAAATAATTAGTTTTTATGATTTAAAAAATGAAATTGAGTACATGTGGCAAGGTGATTCAAAATTTTGGGGTAATAGAAATCCAATATTATTTCCTATTGTCGGAAGTATTTATAATAAAGAATACACGATAGATGGAAAAACTTATAAATTTGATACAAATCATGGATTTACAAGAAATGCAGAGTTTAATTGTATTTATCAAGATGATAAAAAAGTTGTTTTGGAATTTTTAAGTAATGATGAGACACTTAGACAATATCCATTTAAATTCAAGTTAACAGTTACATATGAGTTAAAAAATAAAAAATTATTAATTACATACGAAATTAAAAATGAAAATGAGTTTGAAATGCCATTTAGTTTTGGCTTACATCCTGCATTTAATGTTCCATTTTCAAAAGGTGACAATTTTTCTGATTATATGCTTGAATTTAGTAATAATGAAGATTCAAAAAATATTCTAGGTGATTTTAGATTAGAAGGAAAAATTATAAAACTTACTCGTAATTTGTTTAATCCAGTTGATACTTTATGTTTTGAATGGTTAAAAAGTTCTTATGTAAAACTCACTAATGGAATTAATTCACTTAAAATTGGAATAAATGGCTATAGATGGTTTGCAATATGGACAAAAAAAGATGCACCATTTATTTGCCTTGAACCATGGCATGGACATACTGATTTTAATTACACGGATGTGGAGTTTAAAAATAGAGAAGGAACAATTATCTTAGAAAAAGGTAAAAGTTTTACAACTTCTTACTATATAGAAATAGAATAATTTAATTAATATGATAAAATATAGTCAAGTAAAGGAGAAAAAGATGTTTAATATAATTATAAAAGATACTTATGAAGAAGTTAGTTTAGAAGCGTTTAAAGCTCTAAAAAAAGTTATTAGCGATAAGGAAAAACCAGTTCTGGGGTTAGCTACAGGTTCAAGCCCAATTGGTTTATATAAAAATATGCAGGAAGATTACAAAAAAGGATATTCTTATAAAAATTGTATAACTTTTAATTTAGATGAATATATTGGGTTAGATAAGGAGCATGATCAAACATATTGGACTTTCATGCACAAAAATTTGTTTGATAACTTAGATATTCCTGAAGAAAATATTCATATACCTAGTGCAGTAGGAAAAGATTTACAAGAGTTATGTAGTGATTATGATAAAGCATTAAATGAATATGTTATTGATATTCAAGTTTTGGGAATTGGTGGAAATGGGCATATTGGCTTTAATGAACCAGGAACATCATTTGATACAAAAACAAATATAGTTGAATTACAAGAAAGAACAAGATTAGATAATGCAAGATTTTTTAATTCATTAGATGAAGTTCCTACAAAAGCAATTACAATGGGTATTTCTTCAATAATGCAAGCAAAAAATATTTTAGTAATTGCGACAGGATTAAATAAGGCTGATGCGGTTTATGGAATGATTAAAGGTGAAATAAGTGTCGATTGTCCTGCAAGTGTTTTACAAAATCACCCAAGTGTTACTGTTGTATTAGATAAAGATGCAGCTAGTAAACTTTGAGCAAATCACTAGTAATTCATTTGTTTGATATATATAATTTGAAATATGGAGGATTATTAAAATGAAAATTGTAGAAAATGTTAAAGAATTTGATGAAATCTTAGCGAATAATACTTCTGTTGTAGTTGACTTTTATGCAGATTGGTGTGGACCATGCAAAATGCTTGCACCAGTTTTTGAAGAAGTTGCAAACGAAACGGAAGGTGTTTCTTTTGTAAAAGTAAATGTAGATGAAAATATTGAAGTAGCACAAAGATATGGTATTACAACTATTCCTACTTTATTAGCATTTAAAAACGGTGAAAAAGTTGAACAATCAGTTGGATATGTTCCAAAACCTAATTTAGTAAAATTTGTATCAAGTGTTAAATAAGATTGATTAAAAAAATCAATCTTTTTTTATTAAAATATATTGCATTATATTTGTTATTTTATATAATAAAATAGGTTTAACAATAAATGAAAAAAAGTTTAGTTAAAGTAAACAGGAGCATTTTTATGGATATAGGTAATAGAATAAAACAGTTAAGGTCTAAAAATGGATTGACTTTAGAGGAATTAGCAAGTAGGTGTGAACTTACAAAAGGCTTTCTTTCTCAGTTAGAAAGAAATTTAACATCACCTTCAATTCAAACATTAGAAGATATAACTGAGGCACTTGGTACAACTATGTCACAATTTTTTAAAGAAGAAGTTGATGAAAAAGTAGTATTTAAAAGTGATGATTATTTTATTGATGAACAAGAAGAATTTACAACGTTTTGGATTGTTCCTAATGCCCAGAAAAATCAAATGGAGCCGATTATACTTGAAATTAAGCCAAATGGTACAAGTAATGTTATACCGCCACATGAAGGAGAAGAATTTGGATATGTATTAAGTGGAAAAATTACACTTAATATTGCCAATCACAAAAAATTAAATGTTAAAAAAGGTGAAACCTTTTATATAAGAGGATCTAGTGAGCATTTTTTAAAAAACACATCAAATGTAGTTGCAAAAGTTATTTGGGTATGTAACCCGCCAATATTTTAAGGGAGATAGATATGAAAAAGTTGATTCAATTTAAAAATATAGTTAAAGCATTTGATAATCAAATAGTATTAAAGGGGATAAACCTTGATATTTATGAAAATGAATTTGTTACACTTCTTGGTCCATCTGGTTGTGGAAAGACTACTTTGCTTAGGATTTTAGGTGGTTTTTTAGAAGCTGATGAAGGAACTGTAATTATTGATGGTAAAGATATTTCTAATATTCCTGCTTATAAAAGAGATATTAATACAGTTTTTCAAAAATATGCTTTATTTCCACATTTAAATGTATATGACAATATTGCATTTGGTTTAAAAATAAAAAAACAATCAAATGATATTATTGAACAAAAAGTTAATCGTATGCTTTCTCTTGTTGGTCTAGAAGGTTTTGGAAAAAGAGATGTAACACTTTTATCTGGTGGTCAACAACAAAGAGTTGCGATTGCAAGGGCATTAGTAAATGAACCGAATGTTTTATTGCTTGATGAACCTTTAGGAGCATTAGATTTAAAACTTAGAAAAGAAATGCAAATAGAATTAAAGAGAATTCAACAAGAAGTAGGGATTACATTTATTTTTGTAACTCACGATCAAGAAGAGGCTTTAACAATGTCTGATAAAATTGTTGTTATGAAAGATGGTGAAATACAACAGATTGGTACCCCAACTGAAATATATAATGAGCCAATAAATGAATATGTTGCAAAGTTTATTGGGGAAAGCAATATAATCGATGCAATAATGAAAGAAGATTATTTAGTTAACTTTGATGATCATGATTATAAATGTGTGGATTTTGGTTTTAAGAAAAATGAGTTGGTTGATGTTGTAATTAGACCAGAAGATATCGATATTGTGCCTAGAAATAAAGGTATTATTAACGGAGAAGTTAAATCTGTTTTATTTAAGGGTGTTCACTATGAAATTGTAGTTGAAACAGCATCAGGTACATCAAAAACAGTTACAATGCATGTTTTAGGTAATAAGGATGTAGTAAATGAAAATGCTAAAGAAAAGATAAGTGCTAGTAACTTTTATATGGATTTAGAAGATGTTAAAACATTAAGTGATTCAGAAGTTATTGCAAGAGCAAATGCGCAGGCATGGACCTTTGATGATGAAGATGTTTCTTTAACAAATGTTGAATATGATGTTTTAGAAAAAACTGGTGTTTATCCATGTACTTTTAAAACAAGCAAAGGTACACAAATTACAGTTAATATAACTGTGGTTGAACCAATTTATACAGAAGATAAAATAAATGAAGAGGCGGTTCAAGCATTTGACTTTTATAAAACAGTTGATGAGATTAAAGAAAGTATTGCATTAGATACAGATTTAAAACGATGGGCAAATGCAACAGCATGGTCTCTTGAAGATGAAAGTCCTGTAGAAATTTGGGATGTTAAATATGATTTTGACGATGAAGATATAAAAGAAGGGGATTATAAGATTACATTCTCTACAATGGGTAGAGAACTTAAAATCCATACAACTGAATATAAGGAAGAAGGGCAAAAGGTAGGATTAAGTTTTTCTCCTGAAGATATTCATGTTATGAGTAAGTTGGGTAGTTATTAATGAAAGGTTTTTCTAGATTAGTATATCCATATGTTGTATGGATGGTAATAATGATAGTTATTCCAATGCTTATGATAGTACTTTATGCCTTTACTACCAAAGGAAATGATGTACTAACATTTCAATTTACTTTAAATAATTTTATTAGATTTTTTAAAGACAGTATTTTCCCTAATGTTTTATATAGATCGCTAGTTTTAGCGATAATTACAACTGTAATATGTATTATGTTTGGATATCCAGCTGCATATTTTATTTCAAAATTAAATATTAATAAACAAAACATGATTATTTTACTTATTACATTACCTATGTGGATTAACATGTTAGTTAGAACATATGCTTGGAGAGGAATACTTAATGGATTACCTTTAAGTGGGGAAGTGAAAGTTTATATTGGGATGGTTTATAACTTCTTACCATTTATGATTCTTCAAATTTATACCTCATTAAGTAAAATGGATCAAAGTTTGATAACTGCTGCTTCAGACCTTGGAGCCAATAAATGGCAAACATTTTATAAAGTTGTTCTTCCACTTTCTTTACCAGGAGTTATAAGTGGTATTACCTTGGTTTTCTTACCGGCAGTTTCAAGTTTCTTTATTCCTAAATTATTGGGTGGTGGAGATTATGTTTTAATTGGAAATTTGATTGAAAATTATTTTGTTTCTACAGGTGATTGGAATTTTGGTTCTGCAATTTCACTTATTATGGCTATTATCATTTTAATTTCTATGTATATAACCAAAAAATTAGATAGAGATAATAGAGAGGTGACTGTGAAATGAAAAAGTCAAATCAATTATTTTCTAAATTTTATTTAACAATTATATTATTATTCTTTTATTTGCCAATTATATATGTTGTGTTATTTAGTTTTAATGATAGTAAATCATTAAGCAATTTTACAGGTTTTTCATTAGAGTGGTATCATAAGATGTTTAATGATAGAACAATAATGGAAGCTATATACTATACTGTTATTATTGCAGTTTTAGCTACAATAATATCAACTGTAGTGGGGACAATAACTGCGATTGGTTTGAGTAAATCTAACAAATTATTGAAAGAATCTATTAATCAAATAAATAACTTACCTATGTTAAATCCTGATATTGTAACAGCTATAGGTTTTATGTTGTTTTTTACATCATTAAGAATAAAAACTGGATTCTTAACGATGCTTTTAGCACATATTGCATTTTGTATACCTTATGTAATCTTAAGCATAATGCCAAGACTTAGACAAATAGATAATAATTTGGCAGAGGCTGCGCTTGATTTGGGGTGTACTCCAATGCAAGCCTTATTTAAGGTTATTATTCCACAAATTAAACCAGGGATAATAAGTGGGGCATTAGTTGCTTTTACGATGTCATTTGATGATTTTGTAATATCATTATTTACTACAGGTCCTGGTATTAATAATATTTCAATTTATGTATATGCAAATGTAAAAAGGATTAATCCAACTATTAACGCATTGTCTACTATTTTAGTTGCGGTAATAACAGTTGTATTAATAATTATTAATGTTGTGCCAATTATTAAAGAAAGAAAGAGGAAAGAAAATGAAAAATTTGTTTAAAGTTTCATCATTAATATCACTTGGTATTTTATTGTCAGCATGTGGCTCAAAATCAACAAGTGAAGTTGCACAAGTTATGGATGCAAAAGAAAAGTTTGGCTGTAATGTTTTAAATGTTTATAACTGGGGTGAATACATTGGTCCAAATACTATAAAAGATTTTGAAAAAGCGTATAATGCAACAGTTAAATACGATTTATATGAATCGAATGAAATTATGTATACAAAATTAATGGGAGGTTCTTCATATGATATATTGGTTCCTTCAGATTATACAATTGAAAGATTAATTGCTGAAGATATGTTGCAACCTATCGATAAAAGTGTAATAACTAATTTAGATGTTCTTACAGATGGTGTTAAAAATCTACCATTTGATCCAGATAATACATATTCAGTTCCATATTTTTGGGGTTCAGTAGGTATTTTGTATAATAAAAATAATGTTGACCCAGCTATTGTTGAAGAAAAAGGATTTAATATTTTGTTAGATGAAATATACAAAGGAAAAGTTTTTATGTATGATTCTGAAAGAGATAGCTTTATGGTTGCGTTTAAAGCACTTGGGTATTCAATGAATACAGAAAGTCCTGAAGAAATACAAAAAGCATATGAGTGGTTAACAAATAGTAAAAAAGCTGTTGATCCTGCATATGTTACAGATGAAGTTATTGATGCGATGGCTAATGGTGAAAAAGACATTGCAATTATGTATAGTGGAGATGCAGCATATGTAATTTCTGAAAATTCTGATATGGCATACCATGCGCCAAAATCTGGAACTAATATATGGTCTGATTCTATGGTTATTCCAAAAAATGCAAGTTGTCCAGCATTAGCAAATGAATTTATTAATTTTGTTTTGGGGTATGATCAAGCTTATTCAATTTCTGAAACAGTTGGATATGCATCAGTTAATGATGAAGTTTTAAAAGCACTATCAGGAAAAGGTGGTTATTATGAAAGTAATGATGCTTATTTGCCAAGAAGTGGTTATGAAAAAGATGAAGTTTTCAAATACAATGAAACTTTAAAGAAAGAATTATCTGATCTTTGGATTAGAGTAAAAAATCAATAAGACTCTCTTCATGAGAGTTTTTGTTTTTACACAAAACTTTCACATATTAAACATATAATTATCACAAATGGGCTATATACTAAAGACAATCAATCAAAAGATTGATAAATAAATTTCTTTCTCCCGTATAAAATATAAAATAAAGAAAGCGAGTAGTAGCGCTTTTTTTATTTTGTATACAATATATAATAAAAAACTCTTCATTTCTGAAGAGTTAATTAACTAGAATGGTGGGGCTGATGGGACTTGAACCCATACGGTATTTCTACCACCGGATTTTAAGTCCGATGCGTCTGCCTATTCCGCCACAGCCCCATTTCTGGAGGTTCCTGCCAGATTCGAACTGGCGATCACAGAGTTGCAGTCTGATGCCTTACCACTTGGCCAAGGAACCACTGTAAATCATGCTTTATTATTATAGGGTATAGTTTTAAAATATGCAATAGTTTTTTTATAAAATTTATAGTAATACTAATTGCAATTTATATATTATATGTTGTGTCACTATTAATAATTTATTGTAGAAGTTTTTTGATGGAAAAAGTTAAGAGCCTTATGGTTTTTAAATTTTATTTCTATTTATTAATGGTATTTGGGAAACATTATTTAATAGTGTGTTTATTTTGTTTTATTGACAATAATAATATTTATATTTGGAATCGATAATAAATGTTTAAAAATAGATGAAGAGCATGTAAAAGATATAATTAAAAATAAATGTAAGCTAAAAATATTCATTTCAGCAAATGATAATAAAGAGGCAAAGTTAATAAGTGATACATTAGGCAACAAAACAATCCAGGTAACATCTTTAAACTCACCAACAACATTTAGCTTATTTAATACTAGCAAAAATCAAACACAATCATTAACAG
>JALEZD010000015.1 GCA_022772735.1 Erysipelotrichaceae bacterium | reverse complement strand
GGTAAAGTATGAGGATTTAACATTTGTTATATATGAATCAACTGGAGGTATATTCAAAGCAGTTAATGTCAACACCAGAGAAAGATATGAAATTTGGGAACACAGAACGGTTAATATAGATCGTGATAATAGATATATTGGCAGACAAGTAACAGGTGGCTACATAGTAAAAGACTTTAGAAATGAACTTGAATATAAATATAACTGGAGTAATATAAAAGTGGGAGATACAGTTGAAGGACAACAAGTAGTAGAAGTTGTTGAAAAAGAAGTATTTAAACTTGCAGATGGCACAATTATTTTTAAAGAAAAGTTAGATAAAAAACCACAAGAAAATTCTAAAATATTAATATCAAATGAGAAGTTTGAAGTTATTAAGGAAGTTACAACAGGCAAAGATGGTTTTGCAGTAGTTACAAGCATACCAGATGGACTGTACTATGCATATAATGAGTCAACTGGACAATCAGAACAGTTTAGCATCGAAAAAGGTGCTTTCAATTTACCTGGTTTAAGAAAGGACAGCAAGCTTTATGTATGTGAAGTACAAGCACCTATTGGATATTTAATTGGAGAGGTATGTGAAACAATAGAAGTATCAAAATCAGATAATAGCGTAGTAGTAAAAAATGTAAAACCTAATAAACGCAAACGTCAAATAAGAAAAATGGGCGAAAATGAGAATGATGACACAATTGGACAGAATATTCAAATAAAAACTTACAAAAGTAATGAGAAATAAAAGAAATTTATAAATTTTTATAATCATCAAGTAGGCTAAATTATTCATATGTATTATAATTTGATTAGTATGATAAATTCTTGAAATTAAATGTATGGTTTATATGGAGAAAATTTATGATTGACTCATTATTAAAAAAACTCTTATTTTTTAGAGGATTTAAAAAAAAGACAAATAAAAAGGAAATTAAATATGTTAAAAAATCTCAGTTTTTTAACAGGATTTCTTGTGATAAATGCAATGGTAATTATATTATGAGAACAGGTAAATATAGTGATTTTGCAGGTTGTACTAATTATCCGAAATGTAAATCTATAATTAAAGTACATGATTATGTATTCAAATATATAGAAGAAAATGGAGTAGATATTTACAAGTGGAATAAAATTTGTTGGAAATGTAAAGAGTTGACATGTGTTTATTCATATTATTTAGGATATGAGCTGGAAGAGTTTGATGAATATTTTAGTGGAGAATTTTGGACACCAGGATTGGGAGATTTACCATTTTTAGATGTCTGTATGACTAGGAAATTTAAAACTATTAAATTTAGATATAGTAATACTACAAAAGCAGGTTATATTTCTAATGGCTGTATTCATTGTGGTGCATTACAAGGGAAAAATTATGTAGTTGATGATCCACATGAAATAATGGGCAGCTTAATCCATAAAAAAGACATGGAAAAATATTGGTATGATACAATAATGGTAAATACAATCAATGACAAAATTGTTGATATAGATGGTTGTATATATAATAAATGTGATGTATTAGCAGAATTAAAATCATATTATAAGGGGTATTAATAACCTAGATATTAGTAGACATGAAAGAAGTTTAAAGGAGTATACAATTCTTTTATTTAACTTTAACTACTGAGTACACAGATAGTAGTAATAATAACACTATTGAAACTATTAATTTCAAAAGTATACCTGTATGTGATATTTATGAAAAACCATTTGGGAGTTTAGCTAAATTAATTTTATTGGAAGGATAGTCTATTATGTTAAAAATTTGTAAACATGATTTTAAACCACATAAATTTATTGAATGTATAAATGATGATTGTGGAAATACATATTATCTTTATCAGTTGCAATGTATGAAATGTGGTAAAAAACCTATGTTTAAATTTAAAAAATCAAGAGAAAAACTTGAACTGTTCGATTTTAAAATGAAACAGTTGGTTTCAAGGAAAAACGCAGGAATGCCATGTATTTTATATGACAATTATGGTCTTATTAGAGGACAAATGCTAATTGTTAAAGAAATGGCAAAGGAAACTGATGATGCTATCGCAGCAAGATTGAGTGAAATAGAGAAAAAGAAATGTCGATTTGGAGCAAATGCTGAAGAACTTGAAAATGAGAAGAAAAAATTAATAAATGCACTGAAAGACAGAGGGTATGAAATAGTAGAGTTTTGAAGAAGAAAAAGATATAAATAATTATTATGATATAGATATGAAATTTGGCATGATTCATGCCGTTTTTAATTTTTAGAAAATGAAGGAGAATAAAAATGAATAAAGTTATTTTAACAGGAAAGATCACAAAAGAAATAGAATTAAAAAAATCAGAAAATGGAAAAGAGTTTACACAATTTTCTATTGCAGTAAAAAGAAATAAAGAAGAAGTAGATTTTATAGATATTACAGCTTTTGAAAGTAGTGCAGTATTTTTAAATAAATTTGCAAAGAAAGGTGATTCTGTAAGTGTTGAAGGAAAATTAAAAAATAATACATACGAAAAAGATGGAGTGAAAAGATATAGATTAACAGTAGTTGCTGATTCAGTTGAGTTGTTTTCAAGCAATAAAGCAAATGAAACAATAGAATAAATATGTAGTTTGGCATGAATCATGCCAACTTTTTATTTAAAAGGAGTGAATGTATGGACAAAAAAATTATTTTAAATACCTATTTAAAAGATTTAGGCATATCATTGTTAATTTCAATAATTATTGTAGGTGCTTTATCTCAGCAACAAGAAATAACAATTTATATGAAATTTGGGCTATATTATGTAATTATGTGTGCTTATTGGGGTTGGAAATACTTAAATTTAGTGCAGCCGAAAATGTTTATAGTAATGTCTATATTTGGATGGATGTTATATTTTGGTATCAAATTTTCAATTTCAATGCTTGCTGGTGTATTTATTTTCCCATATCAAACAATAAAAACAATATTGCTTTTAAAAAAATAATTTTGGCATGATTCATGCCAAAGTATAAAGGGGCTATTTAATTTAAGCCCCTTTTTTCATTAATAGAAAGGAGAATAAAATTGTCAGAAACTAGAGTTAGTATTAATAGAATTAAAGAAGATATAAGTATCATTGAGTATGCGATTGCACAAGGGTATTCAGTAGTAAAAGAAGGAAGAGAAATTTACTCATTAAAAGAACATGATTCATGTAAGATATATCCTACAAATACTTTTTATAGATTTTCAACTGGTGCTGGTGGCAGCATAATAGATTTTGTAAAAGAGTTTGAAGAATTAACTACAAAAGAAGCTATTAAAAAATTAAATGATTATTACCTCGAAAATGATTTAAGTATAGACTATTCACTTATAAAACAAAAAAATAACTCATCAAAAAATATTAAAGAATTGAAGTTGCCTTTACACGCAGAAAACGATAAGGCAATAATTTCATATTTAACTAAAACTAGATGCATAGATTATGAAATAGTCAAAGATTATTTAAGAAAAGGAATAATTTATCAAGATAAACAAAAAAATATTGTTTTTGTTGGTAAGTTTGACGATAAAAAATTATTTGGTTCTAGAAGAAGTGTTTTTGCAGATTACAAACGAGAATTACCTGGTTCGATTGATGAAGTAGGTATTTACTATGAAGGTAAAGATAAAAGTGTATTAATCATTACTGAAGGTGTAATAGATCAAATGAGTTATAGAGAAACATATGATTTCCATGGAGAAAATTGTTATTTATCTGTAAATGGTATACAAAAAGGAATTAACTGCTTAAATTTTCATATATTAAAAAGAGATTTAGACAAAGAAATAAAGAAAATTATTATAGGTTATGATAATGATAAAAGGGGAAAAGAAGAAGCATTAAAATTAAGAAGTTGGATAGGTGAAAATTATCCTGATGTTTATGTAACCATACAACTTCCTGAATACACAGATTTTAATGAAGATTTAATAAACAGAAAAAACATTGATTACTATAGTTTAGTAGATACTTATATTGATAATATTGATTTTAATTTTTCCAATGTTAATTTTGAAAAAGTTGTAAGTGAACAGTATAGTGATGAACTTTCATACTTTGAAAATAACTTAGAAATATAGTTTTGACATGAATCATGCCAAACATAAATATATGAAGTCTTTTAAACAAATAATTGATGAAATATTACAAACATCTATTAAAACTAAAAATAATGTAATGTATAAAGTAATAAGTAATAGTTTTATATCAAGAGGAAGTATTATTTATGAAAATAACTTAGAGAATTTATCTATTACCTATAGAGAAATACAACTTATTTTTTCTCTTATAAGCTGGTTATTAGAAGATGAAGGTTATAGGGTTAAATATTATGATACAATGAAACTACAGATTGTTATTATAATGGAGGATAATATGAAAGATGTAGTTTATAAAATACCCTATGGAAAAAGAGATGAATATATGGATTTTGTTTATAAAGTTAATAAAGTTGTATCAAGTAGTGGAATGGTAGCTATTGGAGTAAATAATATACCTTATAATTTAGCTATAGTTTTATGCATAAGAGATAATGAAAAAAATATCGAAATAATAGATGATATTGCAAGAGAATATAATGTTATAAAAGAAACTACAGAAAATTGGAATACAGTATTTGAAAAAAGTATAAAGGATAAAAAATGGGATTTAATAACATTAAGAATTAATGAAGATTTAGATAGTATTAAATTCACTATTAACAATATGTGTGCATTTATACCGATGTCTGAAATGGAAAAAAATGGATATAAAAATGTTGTTGATTATAATTCGATTTTTATTTCATACAGCCATAAGGACAAAGAAATTGTGTATGAATTTGAAGAAAGATGTAGAAGATTAAGTTTACCTATTTGGATAGATAGAGTTGATATTGACTATGGAGATAGTATTAATGATGAAATAAATAAAGGGCTTAGAAAAAGCAAATTATTTCTTGTGTTTGTAAGTAAGAATACATTAACTTCTAAATATGCTAGACATGAAATTGATATATTATATCAAAAATTAATAAAGTCAAATGATGAAAGAGTAATAATTATTAAACTAGATGATGTTGATTTAGATGAAATATATTCAGGATTAAATACTAGAAAATATTTAGATTATACAAATAAAGCAGAAGTGGAAAGATTTATTGATAGTTTAGAAACATTATTAAAAAAATACAGATAAAATTAATATTTTATGTTTGGCATGATTCATGCCAACTTTCTATTAGGTAATTATTAATATTGTATGAACGAAAAAATGAAATAGTTAAAAATATTTTGTGAATCAATATTAGTTTATTTATGTTATTAGTTATAAAAAATTAGTAAATATGTTAAACTTATATTGCACTTATTATTGAACCTGTGAAAGGAGATTTTATGAAATTATCTTTACAAAATATAGGGAAAGTTAAATCTGCTGAAATAAACATAGAAGGTATAACTGTTATTGCTGGAGAAAATAATACTGGTAAAAGTACAGTTGGAAAAACATTATATTCTATATTTACTGGATTTAAAAATAACGAACAAAGAATAAACTCAGAAATAAAAAGAACTTTACAGAATATATTTAAAGAGGTTTCAGAATTACTTTTTTCTGATGAAGCATGGACAGAATTTTTTGGTTGGGAAGCAGATATATCACGAAAAGTTATTGATCATTTTGAAGATAAAATTACAAAAAGTACAATTGAAAAAGATGATATAAAAAAAGAAATTTTTAATATATTAGAAAATTATCACTATAAATTTGAACGAAATTTGAATGATGTTATAACAGATGATTTAATCGATAGAGTTTATAAAATACTTAATATTCCTAAAGAAATAATAATTAATTCTCTTGTTTCTAGAGTTTTTAATACTATTTTTAATGGTAATACCATTAATGTTAATAGTAATGAAGGAAGTATAAATTTAAATATTAAAAATAAAAATATAAAAATTGTTTTTTCTGTACAAAATGAGAGTACTGAAATATCAAACAATAATGAAATTAATATTTATACAGATGTAATTTACATAGATAATCCATTTATACTTGATAAAATACCAGATACTAGACGAACATCTATTTTTGATAGATATAATATTTTACCAGAATTGAATTTGTTACATAAATTAAGAACAATTAGTAACGAGCGTATTGTTGATGAAATACTTGCAAAAGAAAAACTAGATAATATATTAAATAATTTAAAAAATATTGTTAATGGAGATTTTCAATATTCAGCTGGCAGATTAAAATATAAAGATGACAAGTTGAAAAAAGAAATTGATGTAAAAAGCTTATCTGCTGGTCTAAAAACATTTTCTATCCTAAAAATATTATTGTCAAATGGATCAATAAAAGAAAATGGAACAATTATTTTAGATGAACCTGAAATACATCTACATCCTGAATGGCAGATAATATTTGCTGAATTGATTGTACTTTTACAAAAGGAATTTAATCTACATATATTGCTTACAACACATAGCCCTTATTTTTTAAATGCTATTGATATATTTACAAAAAAATACAACATTTCAAAAAAATGTAATTATTATTTGGCGAGTAACGAAGATAACTATTCAGTTTTTAAAAATGTAACTGAAGATTTAGAACAAATCTATAAAATTATGGCAAAGCCTTTTCAAGATTTGGAGGATATTAAGTTTGAGTAAGTACACATTAAAAACTCTTAAAGAAATATCTTTAGATTCTATAAATAGAGTATATATGAGCGAATCAGGGATTATGGCAATTGATTTTGATAAATTTAAAGAAGATTATGCAAAAGAAAACAAATTAAATCAAGAGTTTATAAAATCAGTTGATGCTATTAAAAATTTAGAAAAAAAAGATAAAATCGTATTTATTGAATTCAAAAACAAAACCACAAGTGAAAGAGAAACTGATAAAATTAGACTTAAATATATATCATCTCTGTTATTATATAGTGACAATGAAAATAAGAATATTAATGATATTAAGAGTAAAGCTGAGTTTGTTTTGGTATATGATGAAGGACAAAATAAGGGTAAATGTGAAAAAGAGTTTGGCATGAATCATACCAAAGAAGAAAATCAAACAAATGAAAGTTGTTCACGAAATGAAATTGCTAAAATATTAAGCACAAAAGCAAATGAAAGTTTTGTGTTTTTTGGATTTAATAAAGCTAAAGGATATTTGTATAAAAATGTCTATACATTTACAAAAGAAGAATTTGATAAATATGCTGAGAAAGAATTAAAATGAATTTATAATTCTTCAAAAAAGTGTAAACGGAATAAAAATTTAGTTTGGCATGATTCATGCCAAATTTTTATTTGGAAAGGAGGAAGTTATATGAATGAAAGAATTGGAATAGTTAAAAATAATATTAAGAATGCTAGATATGAAATCGCAAATGACTTAGATAGTTATATTGACTATTTAAGAGTTATTGCATTTAACTATAAATTTAATAGCAACCTACAAAGTAATATTTTTGCACAATGCAGACACGCAACTGCATGTACTACTTATGAACAGTGGGTAAAAAAGTACAATAGAATTCCAATAAAAGGATCTAAAGGAATTGGATATATAATTACAGATTTTAAAAGCAATAAACAGTATTTAAATTATGTATTTGACATATCACAAACAAAAGGTAAAAATGGGACAAGTCCTGTAAAAATATGGGAATATGATGAAAATAAACATATAAGTATATTTGACACACTAATACAAGAAAGTGGTGGAGATAATGGACTTGAAGATTTATCAATACTTGATAAATTAGCATTTAATTACTCAAATGCTGAAGGTTTAAATTTTATAGAAAAACATCAATTACAAGATGAAGAAAAAAGGGAGTATTATAATTTTCTAGTTGAATCAGTCAAAATTATTACAAACTTTAGATTAAAATTAGATTATGAATATAACTTTGAAAATTTAAAATATCATCAAATGTTAAAAGAAAACACTAGATTAACAGATAATGTTCTTAATTCATTATCATATGTTGCAAAAGAGTTAATAGGTGATATTATCAAAATGGGTAATGAAATTGATATAAAAATTGAAAAGGAGCTAGAAAATGAGAAAATTAACAATAAACAATCAGAAGTTTATAGAAGAGAATGGAATATTGACACCAGTCAATCCAACAGAACTAGCCGAGAAATTGGGAATGAAGTATCAACTAGTGGAAATGGGAGAGGAGAAAACACCAGTTTTAATACCTTATCAAGAGTTGGCAGTACAGGAGAAAGAGATGGACGAATCATTGCTGAACAAGTGGGGATTAATGAGGAGAAGCTATCTAATAGAGAACGAGAAGGTATTCCTGGAATCTCTGTGGTTACAGAACTTAACAGTGAATTATCTGTGGAATATGCAAACAGAGATAGAGAATTGGAGGATAGCTTACAAATTACAGAATCAACAAGTGGACACACAGATTTTAGAGGAGATGATAGTGAACCAATTTATCAATCAGCCGATAACCAAGATGGATTGGGATTGGATAACAGTAAGGATGAAATAGATAATCCAAACATTTTAATTAATAAAAAAATACTAGACTCAGTACCTAATATTTATAGTCAAGAGAAGGTTGCAAATGCAGACAAAACTGTATATGCAGCTTTTTTTATACCATTTAGAAGTAGTTGGACATGGTATATGTGTGAATATGATCCTGAAACTAAAAATGCATATGGGCTTGTTTTAGGGGAAGAAGCTGAATGGGGATATTTTAATATAAATGAACTTGAAGAGTTAAACGCACAAAGACTTATTTTAGAAGATTTTCCAAAAACTTTTAGAGAACTTAAAGATACGGAACTTAAAAAACAGATGAGTGAAGAGGAACTTTACTTTGCATTTAATGGTGAAATATCTTTTGATGATAATACTAATTATGAACCAAATAAAGAAGTTAATTTAGCTAATGATAATGAAATAATTTCCTTAGAAGAAATTAGAGATTCGTACAATGATTTTATTTCTAGAGAATATGATAGTGAGCCGTTAAGCCAAGAAACTTTTGAAAATATTAAATTACTTGATGTTTGTTATACTGATGGACTAGGAGATACTGAAGAATATGAATTACAAATTCAATATGACCTAGAAAACTTTAAAGAACTTATAACTGTAACTGGGAAAAATATAGTAGCTTTTAAAGAATATGATGTAGATTTAAAAGAATTTAAAAACAATCTAAACAATGAATTTGATGATTATATCGCACAAGATAATACAGGCATACATTATGAAGATTTAGATGAACTACAAAAACTTGTCAATAATAAAGAGTTATCAAAATATTATGATAAAATTGCAAAACTTGGATATAGTGTTACATGGACTGATGAACTGTTACATAAATATGAAGAAGAATTAAACAGTGAAAAAGAGTCTGGCATGAATCATGCCAAAGAAGAAAATATTAATTTTATTTTATCTGATGAAATAGATTATTTACCTTCCGAAAGAATTAATAATAACATTGAAGCTATAAGACTAGTAAAAAAATTAGATAGTGAAAATAGAAATGCAACTAAAGAAGAAAAAGAGATATTATCAAAGTTTGTTGGTTGGGGTGGACTTTCTGAAGTATTTGATGAAAGAAAAACAGGTCAGTGGGCTATAGCTAGAAACGAAATTAAAAGCCTGCTGAATAAAGAGGAATATACTTCAGCTGTAGAAAGCACATTAAGTGCATTTTATACTCCTCAAAGTATTATTAAAGGAATATATGAAACTCTTGATAGAATTGGTTTAAAAAATGGAAGTGTACTAGAACCCAGTTGTGGGATAGGAAAATTTATTGGGTATAGTGATAATAGGTATAAATTTACTGGTATTGAATTAGACAGCATTACAGGTAAGATAGCTAAATATTTATATCCTGAAAGTAATATATGTATTTCAGGATATGAAAAAGTTGATATTTTAAACGATAGTTTTGATGCAGCAATTTCTAATATACCATTTGGTGATTTTAAAGTTTTTGATGAAAATTATAATAAAAATAATTTTTTAATACATGATTATTATTTTGAAAAAACCATTGATAAAGTAAGAGTTGGTGGAGTTATTGCATTTATTACCTCATCAGGGACAATGGATAAAGAAAACATTAGTATTAGAAAATATATTTCTGAAAGATGTGAGCTTTTAGGTGCTATTAGACTAGACAATAAAACATTTAGTGGAAATGCAAACACAGCGGTAACTACTGATATTATCTTTTTACAAAAAAGAGAACAATTAGAAAAGAATATTGACGACTGGGTTTATTTAAAAACTGATGAAAATGGATTAAGATATAACAGTTATTATGTTGACAATCCTGAAATGGTTACTGGTAATATTGAGGTTAAAACTAATAAATTTGGTAGAAATATTATTGTTTGTAGTAGAACTGATGATTATAATGAAAAACTTCAAAATGCTTTTTCTAAAATTAAAGTACTCAATAATTTTGGCATGATTCATGCCGAAGAAAAGGAAGCACCAATAATAATTAAAAATAATGTTACACATGAACAATATAGTTATGTAATTGTTGATGACAAAGTATTTTATAATAACAATAATGAATTAGTTGAACAGAAATTCAATATTAAAGATATTAATAGAGTAATAGATTATATCCAAATAAAAGAGGTATTGAAAAATATTATTAATGTTCAACTAGAAAGTGATGATAATTCAAAACTTAATATTTTACAAAGTGAATTAAGAAGTTTGCATAGTAGTTATATTTCTAAATATGGACTTTTAAATGTTGGAAAAAATGAAAGAATACTAGAACAAGATAATGATTATTATTTGGTATCAAGTATTGAGATACTTGATAAGGATAAAAATTTAGTTGGACTCAGTGATATTGCGTATAACAGAACTATAAATAAAAAAATTGAAATAACTCATAGTGATAATCCTAGTGAAGCCTTAATATATTCGTTAACTGAAAAAGGTAAAGTAGATATTACATTTATTCAAAATTTGTTAAACAAAAGCAAAAAAGAAACTATAGATTTGTTACAAGGACAAATATTTTTAGATATAAATCAAACATCTATTGAACCAATGATTAATGAAGTGGATTTTTATTTGGAAAATAATTCAGAGTTTAAATATGTAACTTATGATGAATATTTAACTGGAGATATTCGAGAAAAAATCAAATGTGTAAATAGTTGGATAGAACATTATGAAGTTGAAGGCGAAGCTGAGATTGTAGAAAAATTAATGCACCAAAAAAGAGCGTTAGTAAATGTACTTCCAAAAGACTTAGACGCAAGTGAAATTTCAATAGAACTTGGAGCAACTTGGATTGATGATAAGTATATTCAACAATTTGTACATGAACTATTTGAATCAGGACATTGGGCTAAAAGAGATGTTCGTGTTACATATGTGGAAGAGTTAGATAAATGGAATATATCAAATAAAACACAATATGGTTATGGAACAATGTTAAGACATACTTATGGAACAAAAAGAGTAAATGGATTTGAGTTGTTAGAAAAAATATTAAATCTAAGTACAATCGAAGTTTATGATACTTTTGAGGAAGATGGTAAAAAAGAAAGAGTATTGAATAAACAAGAAACGTTATTGGCTAATCAAAAGGCAGATATGATTAGATTAGAGTTTAAGCGTTGGATATTTAATGATATTGATAGAAGAAAGTATTTAGTTGATAAATATAACAGATTATTTAATGGTTTTGTGAAAAGAAATTATGATGGATCACATTTATCATTTAATGGAATAAATGAAAATATTAAATTAAGAGATTATCAAAAAAATGCCATTGCAAGAACATTGTATGGAAAAAATACACTTTTAGCACATACAGTTGGTGCTGGTAAAACATTTACGATGATTGCATCAGGAATGGAAGCAAAAAGAATGGGACTAAGTAATAAGCCGATGTATGTAGTACCTAAAGCAGTAAATAAACAATTTGCACAATCATTCATGAAACTGTATCCAACAGCTAACTTACTTGTAGTTAAAGAAAAAGACTTAACTAAAGAAAATAGAAGATATTTTGTTGGTAAAATGGCAACAGGTAATTATGATGGCATAATACTAACTCATGAACAATTTGGAAAAATTGAATTAAGTGTAGAATTTCAAAATGAATTTATAGAAAGAAAACTTGATGAGCTACAATTTATGGAAGACTCATTGTCAACATTAGATAGAAATAGAAGAAATTTTAGTATTAAAGAGATTCAACAAAGAAAAAAATCACTTCAAGCAAAACTAGAAAGTAATATAGCTAGAATGGGTAAAGATGATACAATCCCTTTTGAAAAACTTGGAGTAGATAGAATATATGTAGATGAAGCACATATGTTTAAAAACTTAGGTGTTGAAACAAAGTCTAGTAAAATTGCAGGAATTAATAGAACATCATCACTTAGAGCCGTTGACATGAAAATGAAATGTGATTATATTAATAGTTTAGAAAATGGAAGAATAATATTTGCGACTGGAACAGCTATAAGTAATTCAATGACTGAACTATACACTATGCAAAGTTATCTACAATCTGATACCTTATCAAATAAAAAAATATTAAGTTTTGATGCTTGGGCAAGTACATTTGGAGTAATTACTAGAAAATTGGAATTAAAGCCTGAAGGTAATGGTTTCCAAATAAAAGGTAGATTTGCGAAATTTCATAACATTCCTGAACTATTAAATCTTTTTGGAGAGATTGCAGATATTCAAACAGCAGATATGTTAAACCTTCCGACACCTGAAGCTAATTATGAAGTAATAATTACTGAAGCAAGTGAAACACAAAAAATGATATTAGAATCAATATCAAAAAGGGCAGATAATATTAGAGATAATCTAGTAGATCCTACTGAAGATAATATGTTAAAGCTAACAGGGGATGGTAAAAAACTAGCATTAGATCAAAGACTTATAAATGAATTATTGCCCGATGATGAAAAATCAAAGGTAAATAAATGTGTTAGTAAAGCATTTGAAATTGCAGAAAATACTAAAGAAGATAAACTTACTCAAATTATTTTTTGTGATATGAGTACACCAAATAAAGATAAGTTTAATGTATATGATGATATAAAAAATAAACTTATCAATAAAGGTATGAATGAAAATGAAATTGCATTTATTCACGATTACGATACAGAAATTAAACGTGCAAAGTTATTTGAGTTAGTACAAAAAGGTGATGTAAGAATTGTTTTAGGATCTACACAAAAGTTAGGTACTGGAGTTAATATTCAGGACAAACTGATTGCGATTCATGATTTAGATGTACCTTGGCGTCCGTCAGACTTAGAACAAAGAAGTGGAAGAATTATAAGACAAGGTAATACAAATGAAGAAGTGTTTATTTACAGATATGTAACAGAGGGTACTTTTGATAGCTACTTATGGCAAACATTAGAAAATAAACAAAAATTTATATCTCAAATTATTACCTCGAAAACACCTGCAAGGGTAATAAATGAAACTGATGAATTATCACTTGATTATTCTGAGATTAAAGCACTAGCTACAGGTAATCCACTAATAAAAGAAAAAATGGTTTTAGAAAATGAAATAGCTAATCTTTATATGCTTGAAACAAGCCATAGAAACAGTCAACAAGACTTAGAAACTAAGGTTAAAGAAGAATATCCTACAAAGATATTTACAACAACTAGAAGGCTTGAAAAGTTAAAAGATGATATAAAATCAGTTGAACCTGTAACAGATGATTTTAAAATTGTTTTAAATGGAAAAACTTTTGAAGATAAAAAAGAAGCTGGTAAATATTTACTTATACTTTTAACTGAACTTGTAACAGGAGAAAGAAAACGTGAAATTGGAGTATATAGAGGTTTTAATTTGAGTGTTGAATATGAGCCTTATACTAATTTTTATATGTATAGTTTAGAAAAGAATGGAATTTATCGTGGAGAATTGGGTAGTGATGCTTTAGGTAATTTAACTAGGATAAACAACACTTTAGATTCACTTGAGAAAAAGGTACCAATTTTAGAAGAAGAATTAGCAACTTTAAATAATTCATTTGAAAGTGCTAAAAATTCATTAGGAAAACCATTTGAACAAGCTGAAGAACTTAAGCAAAAAATATTAAGATTAGCTGAAGTTGACCAAGAATTAAATTTAAGTGAAAAGAAAAAAGAAACCACATTTGATAATTATGTAGAAGAATATGAAATGGGAATGTAGTTTGGCATGATTCATGCCGTTTTTTTATTTGAAAGGGGGGTGGATGATATTTTAGAAAAGTATTTACAAGAATATAGACAACAAGGTTTGACAATACAACAGCTTGAACAAGTTAAAAAAGGTTTTGAACATGGACTTACTACAACACAAGTAGATATTTATGCAAAACCTAAATTTGATAGCTTACAAATGGAAGAAATAAGATTGGCATTTGAAGATGGACTAACATTTGAAGATATTGATAAATTTGCGAAAGTTGAGTTTGGTCATGAACAGATGAATCATGTTCGAATAAAAATAAAAAACGAAAAAAAGATAGATGAAAACCGAAATGCAGAACTTACAAAAAAACATTTGAAGAATCTAATACTACTATCTGTTTTTTCAGGAGTATTTATTGTTTTGATTTTAGGAGGATTGTTTGCGAAAGATGAATTAACTTTATATTTTCAAAAACTAAATTTAGTTCTTATAGATAAAAAAGTAATACTAAATTACAATGAAGCATTTATACCTATGAATTATGTTAAAGAGTATTCTGAAGGAGAAAATATAGAACTTATTTTACCTGAAGATGTAAATACAAATGTTTTAGGTAATCAAAAAGTAATATATAAAATCAAGAATCCTAAAAAAGTAATTTCTGTAGAACTTGAACTTGAAATTGTTGATAAAGTATCCCCAATAATACAATTAAATGCGACTGATATATATAATGATCAATTCTATAAAGGATGTAAATCATATATAGAATTTGCAAATGATAATGTAGACGGAAATATTATTGATAAAGTATCTTGTGAAGAAACAGAAAATAAAATAATATATTCTTATACAGATAGCAGTAATAATAGCACTACTGAAACTATTAACTTTAAAAGTGTACCTAAATGTGATTTAAATGCAACATGGGATGGTTCTAATTGTGTTTGTAATGCAGGATATAGCGGTGATGGGTATTCTTGTATTATTAATAAGCCACAAGTTATTGAAAAGCCAGTTTACATTGAAAAAATAGTGGAAGTACCTTCAGGAAGTTCTACAAGTAGTAGTAATACAACTACTTATGATTCAGGATGGATATATGAAAATATCGAAGGCATAGATGGTAGTGGAAATGCTATAGTTAAGTGGGAGTAGAAAAAATGGGGAGATAAAAATATGATCGAAGAAGTAAAAAAGAAATATAATTTTTGTAAAAATAAGATTATAAACTTTATAGAGAAATATAGGTCAATATTATTGTCAATCTTTATTATTATATGGAATATTGGCAGTCTTTTCTATATTAAAATATATATAAATAATTTTGGTTTTCTTAAATTTGAAAATATTTTACATTTGCTATTTACGATTATTTTATTAGGAAAAAATTTTTTGTTTCTAAAATCACTAAAAAAAGGGGACCTTAGATATTTTTCATTTTTGTTTTTTTGTTTTAGTATATACTTTGCTATATGCCTATACTATGTAATGTTCAAAATAGACTCAATTATTTTATTTGAATTAATTTCAAATGTTTTTTTAATTTTTCTATCTATATCTTATGTCAAATTTATTATAGAAAAAGTTGGGATAAAGTTAATTATAGAGATGTTTATAGTAGTTTTTATTTTGGGGATATTAAATATTAAATATTGGTCAATATTTTCGCTATTTATCTCAATAGTAATAAATTTTTTAGATTATAGTACAATTTATAAGTTGTTAGGTTCCACAAAAATGAACGGTATTTTGGATAATAAGAATACTGGTAATGATGTAATAGAAAAAATAGAGCACAGTTTAGCAGTGAAAAAATTTAAATTAAATTTTTGTGTATTTATTGTATTAATTATATTCACCTTATTTGATGCGTTTCATGATAAAATATTCGAAATTTTTATGAAATATATTTTTATAAAGTCGTCATTTAATAAAGATAGTGTACAGTGGATTCTTATGTCAGGCTCTATAAAAGCAATTTTAATTGTAATTATTTATTTGCCTTTTGAAGAATGGTTGTATAAGAAGATTGTTGTAAACAATCTAGAAAAGCTTTTGCATAAAATTGTTAAGTATAAAAATAATATAAAATAATGTAACGGCATGATTCATGCCGTTTTTTGTTTTGGAAGAATAGGAGAAAAATTATATGAAAAAAAATATTTTAAAAATAACTACAATAGCTACTTTGGTTGTAAGTAGCTTTTTTACAGATGTTAAGGCAGTTGGATTTGATGAAGCTGCTGCAAAGTCACTAGCAGAAAGTTATATAACACCATTTACTAGTTTCTTGTTATGGGCAGTACCTTTAGTATGTGTTGTAGGGTGTATTGGAAAATATATTACTTGGATGGGTAAAGATGATGATGAAAAAGAACAAAAACCTATTGCAAAATCAATTAAAAAGTATATATTTTGGGCTGTAGTAGTAGAAAGTATTGCTGCTATTATGAAAGTATTTGGACTATAAAAAAGTTTGGCATGATTCATGCCAAAGAAGAAAAGAAGGGGCTAGAGATAGCTCCTTTTTCACTAATAGAAAGGAATGAAGAATATGAATGTTACCAATATTGCGATAGATATAATAAGGGTTATTGTATGGCTTTTTTGTGAAATGTGCTTTTTAATAATGGATCTTTGTTATGGAATTGTAATTGAAATATTAACACTAAACTTATTTAACTTTAATTTCATATGGGATTGGTGGAAAGCTTTACTAGTGTTTATGTTTTTATTTATTGTTGCTAGACTGAGTTTTTTATACTTCAAAGCACAGTATGATGAAGATACACTTGATAAATTAAAGCCTCAAGAAATCATTGTAAGACTATTTGCCATTGGTTTTGTATTAGTATTACTACCAGTATTTTTAGAAGGTTTATCATCAATTACAAGTGGAATGACAACTAACTTGGCAGGTATAATAGGCATCGATGGAGCAACCACACCATCATTGATGTTTAAAAAAGCTGGTGGGTTAGGTGATGGATTAGTACTAGATATAATTAATATAAATAATAAAAGTGGAGGAAAATATTTATATTTTCCTGGAACAATAGAATTATTTTTTGTACTTATTACAGCTGGGTTAGGTGCAATGATGTTTTTGTTTATTGGGCTACAAGTAACACAAAGATTATTCAGTATGTTATTAAAAATATTAATTAGTCCATATGCTGTTTCAGGTATTGTGGTAGAAAATGATAATACATTTGAAACATGGTTTAAGCTATTTATTGCAGATTTATTAACAGCATTCTTTCAGGTGTTACTAATATTTCTAGTTTTTACAGGAATAAATTATGTTACACAGTTATCAGCAATTGCAAAAATTGTTTTCTTTATGGGAGGACTATTTACAATCATGAACGCACCTCAAGGAATTGCACAATTACTTGGAGGAGATATTGGAACAGCAACAGCTTTCCAACAAATGCAATCATTAAATATGTTAACTAGTGGAATATCAAGTGCTTTAAAACTTGCAGGTGTAGCTGGTTCAATAGCAACAACTCTTGGTGCTGCAGGTGTTTATGGTGCTAGTAGATCAATGGGTGCAGAATCATTATCAGCTTCAGCTATGGCAGGAATGGCTATGCCTAATATGGGCAACAGTTCATCAGGAGGTTCTAGTTTTGGTGGTAGTGGAAATGCAAATGGTGGCTTACCTAGTAGTGGAGGGAATACTCCTAGTTATGATTCAGGAGGAAATAGTGGAACTTCAGGGGCAGGTACAGACTCTTACGGTGCTAGTAGTTCAAATGATAATAAAAGTTCTTATAGTGGATATACACAGAATGGCTCTTGGCTTAATCAAGCTGGATGGAAGAATAATCAAACAACAGTTGGAAGATTGGCCAACAAAGGTTTTCAATCTTTATATAAAGCCAGTGCAAATAGAGTTTTTAGTCCTAAAAGAGATGCAAGAGGTAATATAAAAAATACTTTAGGTGGAAATGCAGTAAGAGTAAGAAACGCAGTAAGAGATGCAAGAGGAGGTAATAATGTTCAATAGTCCTAAAAATTTTAAACGGGGAAGATTTATAAGTAATAGATATAGGATAATTGACCTTGTTATTGCAGTAAGTGGAACATTAGTTAGTTTAGCTTTTTTATTAATATATTTATTAGTTTTTAGTGGAAGACATTTCATTATTATAGGTATTATATCTTTGCCGGCTTTAATTACTTTTGCTTTAATAACACCATTCAGCATTTATCATAATCTACTTGAGTTTTTAAAGTTATATTTTATATTTTTCAATTCCAAAAAAAGATATATATGGGAAGGAATATATAAATACAGGATTGCAGAAGAAAATAATGAATAAATTATTTTGTATTATATTTTTTGTGGTATAATATGTACAGATAAATGAGATCTTAGTGGATATAAGCACTATGCTGCAACGCAGAGCGTCAGAAAACCTGCGGTCGAAATCTTATATTGTCATTTCTAGTTGTTGGCATACTTTAGTAAGTGTGTGAAGAAGTCGAAAGATGGAGCAGAAATACTAAAACTAGTTTATTTTATAGCCTTATGGCTATTTTTTTTTATTTTTAGAAAGGAAATTATAATGAATCATAAAATTAAAGACATTATGGATTGGTGGAGTCAATTTAATAAAACACATTTATTAATAAGTACCACCAACAGTAAATTTAATATTGAAATCAAAACAAGTATATTACCTCATCTTTTGGGATTACAATATACTCTAGAAGAAAATCAATTAATAAAAGGGCTAGATTTATTTTATTTTTGTTATAACAAAAGTGATGAAGAAATATTTGGACTTGTGAGAAATAATAATGTAACGATGTTGCAAAGTATAAGTGATAGAGTAGACACATTTAGATATTTTATGGAGAATTTAGAAAGTGGTGAACTTGTAGAAAATACTAAAGTAGGTACATCTATAAATAGTCAACACTTTATAATAGAAAACAAGGATAATAAAATATTACATTTAGGATTATTAAGTGTTAGTGGTGAAAATACTTTAATTGAATATACTGTTATTGACAAAAAATTAGAAACATATATTCTTGCGAATAATGATAAATATTATAAAGATTCTTTAATAAGAGAAAGAATAATTTCTATAGAAAAATACAATGAACAAGGCGAATTAGAGCCTTTTTCTTTTAAGGAAGAAGAAATTTATAATGATTATGGCATGGATATGTAAGTTTGGCATGATTCATGCCAATTTTTTTATTTGGAAAGGAGTGAATATATGTGGTTATTTAATAAAACTAAAAAAATGAGTAAAATTGAAAAAAGAGAATTTAAGAAAATAAAACAAGCCAAAAGTGATATTAAAAAGATAAAATCAAAAGTTGCAACTACTCTAGGATGGATTGATATTGATGAAATTGAAGATTATTACATCAAATTAAAAAAGAATAAAAAAGAGGAATATATTAAAGGTATAAAACTTCATCCTCATAATATT
This sequence comes from Erysipelotrichaceae bacterium, assembly GCA_022772735.1. GTDB lineage: Bacteria > Bacillota_I > Bacilli_A > Erysipelotrichales > Erysipelotrichaceae > UBA9076. Next base: position 86,295 of record JALEZD010000015.1, on the reverse strand, counting down.
TTCATTGATGATACACAAGAACAAAATCGAAGATTAAATAAGATAAGACTATGTTTAAATAGATTAAAATCAAATATGTTTTTTAACTTTGTATTTAGTCCAGTAAATGCAGATGAACATATATCTGATTTACTTAATAAAGATATTTATGAAGAAGATTTAGAATGTAAAAAACTTATTCAAAATGACTTGATAAAAATAGAAAACTTTAGAGATACATATAGAGAACTTGAGTTTTTTGTAATGATTAAAACAAAAGAACTTAAGGATATGGAGAAAGAGTTTTTAGATTTAATAAATGAATTTAAGTATGCTGGATTTGAACCAAAGGAATTAAATAAAAGAGATTATTATAACTATATGTCCTATGTGTTTGAAAACCCACTTATAAACGACTTTTATTATAGTAGAGGTATTTTTAGTTATGAAAATCAAAACATGGTATATGACGAAGAAACAGACTCATATAAGGTTGTAGATACAACAGAAACATTTGAAAGGTTTGATACAGATTTAAAACCTATTCCAAATATTAAGCCTGATAGTAAATATATTAAAAAATCAAAATTAGCACCTACTGCATTTTCTTTAGAAAAGGATAAATATGTAATGGGGGATAAATTTGTATCTAACATACTTGTTACTCAATTACCACCTAGATTTTGGCTAGGTATATTGTGTGATTTTGTAAGTGATCCTAACTATAAGGTATTTTTAACTACAAATAGACTTGATATGAATATTGCAAGTTTACTTAAAAAAGACTATCAAGAAAAATTACAAGAGTTAAGAAAAACAAGAGATCCACATTTATCACAAAGACTAACTAATGATTTAGATTCACTCCAAGCGTACATTGAAGAAATAGTTAGAAACCAAGATCAAACACACAACGTAACTATAGTATTTAGTGTGTATGCAGATGATGTCAAAACACTTGCATCACTCAAGAAAGACTTAAAAGACAGACTTAATTCTATAGGTTTTAAAACTACTAATGTAGTTTTAATGCAAGAAATGTTATTAAGAACTGTATGTCCTTTATTTATTGACAGCAAGCTTCCTGAAACTATAAAAAACAATTTAGGTGTTCCACTACCATCATATGGAGTTGCAGGGCTGTATCCTTTTATATTTGAAACTCTTAAGGATAGTAAAGGATTTTTGCTAGGAAAAGAATTACAGAATAATGGAATAATATTGTTTGATCCTTTTTACTATAAAAATAATGTTGAAGAAAGTAAGTTTAATCAAAGAATAAATGGAAATATTATTGTGGTTGGTAAGTCAGGCTCAGGTAAAACAACTGCAATGAATTTAATTATAAGAAACTTTATAAAGAATAAAGTAACAATTATTTGGATAGACCCTGAAGATAAGAATGAAATAATGACTAAAAAATATGGTGGAAGTTATATTAAGTGGGGTCACAGAAATGCAGTAATAAATGTATTTGATTTAAAGCCAAATGATGTTGAAGATGACGATCCTGATTGGCTTGAAAAGATGTGGGATACAGAATTATCAATATTTAATGTTATTGAAGATGTAAACCAAGTAATTAAGTTTTTGTACCCTCAAATAGATGAAGATATTTTAACTGTTGTAGGTGGTATAGTAATTAAATCATATGAAAAGGTCGGAATTAAAAAAGATATTAATGGTAAATATGAAACATTTGAAAAACTAACATATAAGGATATGCCTACTTTTACAACTTTTGATGAGTGTTTAGAAGAAAGAATAAATTATTTGAGAAAAGAAAAAATCAATCCTGATGAGGAAAGATTATTAAGTCAGCTCAAAATTAAAATGAGCAGAATAATGAATGAATGGAGTATTTACTTTAATGGTCAAACACAAATTAATATAAGAAATACAGAAAGACCAATTATATCTTTTGGTACAAAGGCTATGTTCAACCAATCTGAAAATTTAAGAAATGCTTTATATCACATTATGTTTAAATTCAGCTGGGGTGCGTGTCTAGAAAATAGTAATTATAGTGCATTTGTACTTGATGAAGGGCATACTATGATACTTGAAGGAAGTACATCAAAATTAATATCACAGTTTTATAGGCGTGCAAGAAAATATACCACATCGATGCTTTTAGGAACTCAAGAGCCACGAGATTTTGCAGATCCAAAAGTTTTAACTGATGGTAAAGCAATTTTCAATAATGCTGTTTACAAGTTGTGTATGCAACTAGAAAAAGATGCTGCAGAAGATTTACAAAAACTTGTAGTATTAAATGATAGTGAAAAAGAGTTAATACAATCATTTAATCAAGGGGAAGGATTGTTTATTGCAGGTAATAAAAGAATACCTATTAATGTTATTGCGACAGATGCTGAGTTAATAGATATGGGAGCAAAATAATCTTGAAGGAAATTGAAAAAATATTATTTAAAAAAGCAGTAACAATACTTTTCAAAGGTATGTTTGTTTTTATTTGTTTTGCTTTAGTAATTGTAATTGCGATGCTTCCTGTTATCTTAGTACAACATATGAGTGAAAAAGTAATTAATATTTTTAGTGGTAATAAAGAACTTGATACAACTGAAGATTATCGAAAAGTAATTGATGAATGGCAAGCAGGGAATCATACATCATTTGACTACGATGAACTGTTAACTTGTATTTATGTAAATGAAAATGAGGATAAGATACAAGCACTTAATCAATGTGCTAGCTATTTTGATGGTAATGGTAATTTTATAAATCCTTTAATTTCACTTGATGGTAGTGAGATATTTGGAATATATAAAAATGAATTAAAAGAGTGGAAAGGATCTGTACCTTTAGATTTGTTTGAAGATATAAGACTTCCAAAATTATTTCAAAAAGAACACTACAAAAAAGTAGAAAAAATTTCAAATACAACTAATGCTTCAGAAGTAATTGAAAAAGATAGTGAATGGATTTTGGATTATGTTGAAGAAGATTACTACATCGATGAATGTGAAGATAATCATCCTGAAACAAAATGTGTATTAGTCAGAGAAGAAAGGTGGGTGTTTCCATATCAGCCACCTTTTACTGATTATAAGTCAGAAGACCGCTATGGATATAAAGTTATTGATAAAGACAACAGTGCTGCACTTGAATTTTTAAGTTATACAGAAGGAAGTGGAACTGGAAGTATTTTATCTTTTACAAATATGAAACTTGAATCAAAAGAAAATGATACTACTATTTTTAAATCTGATAGAAAAGGTTGGGAGTTTTATATTGAATATAAAAATGCAAACATAAATGTTCCTTTAGGAAAAAATGTTGAAGTATTACAAGAGATTGGTTATGCAACAAGCAACATACAAATTTTTACTTACAGACTAATTGAAGGAGAAAAACAATATTTTAATCCAATGATACTTATGGGGCAGCCTACAGGAATTACTGGTGGTGTCATTAAGTATACTGATATAGATAATATTGATGTTAATGCTGGATTACTAGACTTCTTAATTCCATTTGATGAAATAAAGGTAACCTGCGATTTCAATCGATGCTATCCAGGTCATACTGGAGTAGATGTTCAACCAAAACACAGCAGAGGTTTAGGAGAAAATATTCGAGCAGGTGTCGGTGGCAAAGTAATACTCAATGGTTATGATAGTATTAGTGGAAATACTATTATGATTCAAGATAGTGTGAGTGGACTTTTTGTTAAGTACAATCACTTACAAAGTCCATCATCTTATCAAGCAGGAGATTATGTTAATAGAGGAGATATTATTGGACAAGAGGGTGCCACTGGAAAAGTTACTGGTCCTCATGTTCACATTCAATTCCAATCAAGCACAAGTAGAAGTACAGTACTTGACCCATTGAATGTTGCTCCAATAATATACAAAGACTTAATCAGAAATTAAAAATTTAAAATGGATAGAGCAGATGAAAAAAATTCTGCTCTTTCTTATTGAGTTTCTAAATGTTCTATAAAAATCGTAAAAATATAGGTAAAACAGGATAAGGAAAATCGTATACGATTTTCGGTTTGAACAATCAAGCACAGCTTGATTTTTTCGTCAAAAAGGCTTTTTCTAAAAGGTTTTTTCTTAATTCACTAATCGTATACGTTTGTAAACATTTCGTATACGAATGTATACATTTGTATACACTTTTGTATACGATTGTATACGCATTTTCCAAATAAAAAAATAATAAAAATTAAAATTAAAATTTTAAAAAATGAAAATAAAAAATAAAGATAATCTAAAAAACTAGAGGAAGGAAATATAAAAAATGGCAAAAAGTATTTTGAGTATTAGAGTATCAAGTCAAACAGAAAATCAATTGTTTGAGTTAGAAAATTTAGAAATAGAAAACTCAAGTAAATACAATGTTGTTGCAAGAACTAAAGCTGAAATTATAGAAGAAGCAATAGAGTTTTATTATTTACAACAAATGGATTCTAAAAAAGGACACCCATATTACAACTTTTTTGCAAGTCAAACTAAAGATTTATTTGAAAATTATTTGGTAAAAATTCAAGATGCATGGAAAGATATATCACTACAAAATTTAAAAAATACAGAACTACTTTTGATGTTTTTTAAACTTTTAGATTTAAATACTAGTAATGAAATGATAGATGCAGTTATTGATAAAGATACATACATTGAAGAAACAGTAGATGAAAAAATTCAAAAAATGATTAGAAGAAGAGGAGAATAAAACAATATGAATAACTTAAAAAAGATGGAAATTAAAATTCAAAAAATAAAAAAAGATTTAGAAGTTAATACAAAAAAGATAAACGAACTTACAAAAAATAATTTAATAATGAATGAAGAATTAAAAAAATTAGAAAAAATTTATAACAAATATATTGAACTTGATAGCGAGGTAGAAAAAATTTTTAATAAAAAAAGTGATGAAGTTTTAGAAGAAAATGAATAGAGCTGTATGTACATCAAGATTTTTACAGTATGGTAAACCAGCACCTCCTGGTTCAAGATTTAAAGGTATTTTAACAACGTATGCAATTTTTGGTAAGAATGGATTTTTTGATTACACTGGTAGAGAAGATGCAAATCATAAACGAATTGATGAAGAAAATGAACATAAAAGCTTTTTTGATTATACAGGTAGAGAAATGGAAAAAGTAGATGATGATTTGTTGATTGATGAAAATACATTTACAAATTACGGATTGTTGGATGATGTAAGTAGAGAAATATTTAGAGATGAAGCAATTAAGTATTTTAATAAAGATGGAGATATTATTTGGGACTTAGTAATTTCTCATAGAGATTATGAAACAACAAAAAAGATTGGATTAAATAATATTAATGACTATGGAAATATGTTATCAAGAATACTACCAACTATTTTTAAGAAATTAGAAATAGAAAATAATAATGTTATGTGGTGGGCAAACTATCATACTAATACAAAACGTCCTCATGTACATTTGGTGTTTTTTGAAAAAGATAAAACAAGAAGTAGAGGAAAACTAACACAGACACAGTTGCAATTAATAAAAGATGTAATAGATAAAGAAACTATGAAAATGGAACTTAGTAATAATTCATTTAAAGAAACTTATAAAAATTTGTTAAATAATAAAAATGAAACTAAAAACATTTTGATAAATAAGGTTAAAGAAATGGATCTAAAATTATTTACAAAAGTTCAAAATTTATTTATTAAATTACCTGAAAAAGGTAGATTACAATATAATTCAATTCACATTAAACCTTATAGAAAAGAAGTAGATGATATTGTAAAAGATATTCTTGAAAATGATTTTATTAAAGATAGTTATCAAAATTTTGTAACAAAAATTGATGAACTAAATGAAATTACAAAAGAAAGTAATGAAGAATTTGATTATAAGATAAAAGATGTTGAGTTGAGAAAAATACATATTTTAATTGCGAATTATTTGCTTTCACTAAAGAAACAATTTAATTATATGAATGATATGGATGATAGAGTTACCGATAATAACAGTTATATAAACCCTGAAACCAGTGAAGCAATTGATGATGAAAACATTAATGATAGTACAAGATTTAATAATATTTATGATGACGAATACAAATTGGGAATGAAATATTTATATGGCAGTAAAGAAATAAAAAAAGATAATTTAAAAGCCTATGAAATAATGTATAAAAAATCTTTGGGAAACAATCCATTGGCTATGCAAAATTTAGCAAAATTAATAAATAAATATCCTAGTTTAAATAAAAATAATTTAGATTATGCAGAACTGTTAAATAATAGCTACAAAATCATATTAGAGCTTTATAAAAAAACAAATAGTAATCTTTGGGCATATAAATTAGGAAAATTTCATCATTATGATTTAGGGATTGATAATGTTAATTATGAAAAATCTATGGAATACTATAAAAAATCTGAAAATTATTCATTTTCTAAAATAGCACTTGGAAATTTGTATGAAAATGGATTGGGGGTAGAAAGGGATTACGAGAAAGCATTTAAATATTATTCAGAAGTAAAGGAACCTAATCCTTTAGCCACATATAAAATAGCTGAGTTTATGAGAAGAAGACTAATTAAATTTAGGAATATTAATTTTATGCAAGATTGTTATAAAGAAGTATTTGAGTGTTTAGAGTCAAAGAATAATAAAGGAGAGATTGACACCAATTCAAAAATTATTCTTGCAAAATTATATGAAAATGGATTGGGTACAGAAATTAATTATGAAAAAGCAACAAAGATATATGCTGAATGTCTAAGAGAACTTGATATATCGAATCCTGATTTGAAGATAAGATTAGCGAATATACTATTAAAAAATAAGGTTCAACACGAATTTAATACAAAAGAAAATATTAATAAACTTCTTGATGAAGCTCAAAAAGAGTTATTAGATAATTTTAATAAATATCCAACAAAGGAGAGCAGTTTAAAGCTTTCTAAATTATATTTTTTTGGTAATCTTGGAGAAGTAAACTATGATTTAGCTTTATATTATGCCAAAAAATTTGAGTTAACAAATAATAAAGATTTAAATTACCTTGCCAGTATTTTAGACAAACAAAATAATAGAGAGTGTTTAAATATAATAAAAATTCTTGTTGATAGAGGGGATCCTGAAGCTAATTATAGGCTTGGAGTTTTTTATTTGGTGGGAAAGTATGTAGAAAGAGATTTGAATTATGCAAAAAAATATATAGAAGCAGCTAAAAGCTTTGGGTATGAAAAAGCTGCTAAGTTTGATTTTAATCCAAATAGAATTTTTAATTCGTTTATCAAAAGTAATACAACATTTAAACATAATCTGTTTCATAAAGCTAAAGGTAGCATAGGCAAAAATACAAAAGAAATTGAAGAAGAAATTGAAAGGTATTTGAATATGAATAGGGGTTATAGTAATGAATATAGCTAATAAATTTATTGTATTAATAGTTAGTTTTTTTGGGATTTTTATTAGTGTTTACATAATTGGTATACAAGTGTCTTATATTATACTAAATAAGACTATAGGGTATACATTAGATTTTAATTATTTAATTGTAAATGGAAGTAATGCATATTTTTACTTGTTATCATTTATTGCACTATATTTTTGGTTAGATGTATTAATTAATTTATTCTTCAGCAAAAAAGAAAGAGCAAGAAGAAAAGAAGCTAGAAGAATGACGAAGGATGAAAAAATACAATTTAATCATTTGTTGTCAGGAAGTGAAACTAAAAAAGGATTACAAAGAATTAGTTTTAATTCAGCAGGTAAAAAGAACAATATAGATTTTAATAATATATGTAAAATTTTAACTTGGGTATTTATACCATTACCATTATTTATGTTTGGCATGATTCATGCCAAATTTTTATTTGAAACAATTTCTAATAAAAAAATCATATATGATGTAAATTTAGTTAAAGTGAATATTGCTTTTATAGTTGGAGGATTTTTATTAACTTTAATTATTTCAAAATTCCATTTAAGAGATATTTTTGATGATACTTTTGATAGTTTAAAAAAATTTTACAATGAGATTATTTTTATATTAAATAACAATGGAGTTTACAAATTTAATATTAGTGATGATTACAAACTTAATACAAAAAAGAAATGGAAAATTGGAGAAGAAATAACTTATAGAAGAGGCGGACTTCCGATTTTAACATATAAGAATATGATGTATGTGGATTCAAATGATAATCATACTTTAATAATTGGTACTACTAACTCAGGTAAAACATATAGCTTAATTCATCCAATGATTGAAAATTTAAGAATGGCTGGAGAGAGTATGCTTATCAATGATTTAAAAGGTGAGTTATACAAGATTCATAAACACCAACTAAAAGAATCAGGATATGAAGTTAGAGTAATTAATTTTGTTGAACCTAAAAAATCAATATGTTGGAATCCATTGGGACTTATTATTAAAAAATATAGAGAAGCACAAAATAAAAATGATTTAATAATAGTAGGTAGTGCAGAGTTATTAAGAATAAGTAATGAAAATAAAAAATTAAAAAATGAATTAAAAAGGCTAAAGAACAAATTAGAATTTTATTTAAAATCATCAGCAGATGAAACACAGATACAAAAACTTAATAATGAAATCGAACAAAAGAAATTGAATATTGAATACAATAGTAAAGTATTACCCAAACCTGATTTTAGTGAAGCATTTGAATTACTCAAAGACATAGCAAATACACTAACATATGATGCAAATGTAAAAGAACCATTTTGGAATAACCAAGCTGCAATTCTTATAGAAGGATTAGTAGCCTTTTTATTAGAAGAAAAAACAGTAGATGAAAAAGGAGAAGAAACTTATTTACCTGAAGAGATGATAAATTTAAAATCTATTAAAATATTATTGAATCAAGGTTTAACAAATATTGGTGGACAACAACCAGGTAAAGAAGTATTTTTGCTTAAAAAGTATTTAGATAATTATAGAGAACCTACAGATCAATCTGTTTTAAAATTAGGCGAGTTTTTTACTACTGCCCAAAACACAAGAGGAAGTATAACATCAGTATTTGCAGATAAACTTGATATAGCAATTTTAAATGACAGTATAGTTAATATGACAGGAGTAAGTGAGTTTGACTTTAATGAATTTAATGAAAAGAAATTAGCCGTATTTATTATTGTGCATGACGAAAAGAAAACTTACTATCCATTGGTTACTATTTTTATTAAACAGTTCTATGAAGAAATTATAAAATTAGCGAGAAAAGAAGATAATCAAAGATTAAAGTATCCAGTAAATATTGTTTATGATGAATTTGGAATATCACCAGCTTTAAAAGATGTTGATAGTATTTTAGCAGCGTCAAGAAGTAGAGGGGTAAGAATGCATATGGTTATACAAGATTATTCTCAACTTGATAAAAATTATGGAAAGGAAATTGCTAAATCAATTAAAAACAATGTAATGAACACAGTTTATTTATTAGGTGGAGATATAGACACATTAACAGAAATCTCTAAAAGGGCAGGAGATAAACTTGTTTGGAACAAGGAAAAAGGATATTTTGAAACTACACCTGTAATTTCAACATCGAGATTAAGTAAGTTGAGTCTGGGAGAAGCATTAGTACTAAGGCAAAGAAAAAATCCAATTCTAACTAGATATTATCCATATAATAAGTTTAATTTTTATAAAAACAATATTGCTAATTCTAAACTGGAAGAAAGAACAGATCTAAAAGAAGTTTTATGGTTTGACATAAATAAAGCATTCAATACAAAAGTAAAAAGTTTAAAAATTAAAGAAAAAAAATCAACTTCAGAGCAACTAATTGAAAATGTTATTTCTGATTATAATTCAGAGTTAAGCATTGAGGAATTAACAAAGAAATATGGACTACCAATAGAACTTGTTGAGAAATGGATAAAAGACTATGAAGTATCAAAAAGTTCATTGGAAGCAAAAGAAAATAATGCTGAAGAAAAGGGTGTAGAAGATACTGAAAGGACTTTAGGTAAAGTGTTACTGAACAAAAAAAGAATAGGTTTAAATAAAGAATTAGCGAAAGGAACAATAGAAAAATGATATTTGTAGAGGAAAAACAGTTAAGAGATGCATTTTGGAAAAAATACAATTATAGGAAAAATATATTGAAATATCAGTTTGAATCTAACGCTAGACATGGTGGGGTGGATTTAATAACTGTTGAAACAGTAGAAAGACCTGAAGGAGATAGTATAGTTACTTTTATAGGTTGGGAATTTAAACTTAGTGATATTAAAAAGGCTATAGCACAAGCTGAATTGAGCTTAGAATTTTGTCATAAAGTATTTGTAGTAATACCATTAGAAAAAAGAAAAATAATTGAAGAAAAATATCTTCAATATCTAGAAGATAAAAAATATATTGGGGTTATTGGGGTTGAATTAGATGGCAGATGGACAATGATTTATCAGCCATGGATGCAAAAAGATGATAATATAAAGATAAATCAAGAGATTTTAAAATTACTTGGAGGTGTTTTGTAAAATGGATGATAGATATGAAGTTATTAAAAAATATTTAGGTGAAAAATATACTGATAATAATAATTTATTTAATTTATTAATGTATTATAAAGTCAAAAAAAAGAGTAATAGAATTGAACATGATTTAGATTGCATGTTAGTGAAAGATGAGCTAAAGGAGAATGAAGATATACTAAAAGCAGATATGATGTTTTCTATGTTTTCAATAATAAACCAGTATTGTAAATTACATAATTTACATTTATTAAAAGATGAATTAAGTTTGAAAGAAGTTGAAGAGTTAAAGAAAGAAGAAAATCATAAACTATTATTTGATTTATCTGATTTTGCAATAACTAGAGCGAATGTAATGATTTTGCCGAGTAGGAAACTACAAAGAAGAGGTCTATTTTGGCAAGATCAAATGCCAAAAACATTAGAAGAGATTATAGAAGATAATGGTTGTTTTAATAATTATTTTGAAGATAAAACAAAAATAGAAAAATGGATCACAGAACAAAAACTAAGTATGTTTTTTGAAAACGGAAATCTCCATAGCATAAAGTGTCCTGATTTTTTGAAGTCAGATTCAGGAATAATTGGAAAGAAAATAATGCATATGAATGAGAAAGAATTAAAAGAGTATATGGAATATGCATTAAAGATTTTAAAAGAAAGAAGCAAATTTTTTATGTCAGAATAAAAAATCATAATTGATATTTTTTTATTTCAAATCATTTTATTATAATTATATAAAGAGAGAAGTTTTTATTATGAAACATTATAAACACTTAACTAAAAGAGATAGAATTAAAATCGAAACTTTATATAATCAAGGAAAGAAGAATTGTGAAATTGCAAAAATATTGAGAGTTCATGAATCAACTATTTCAAGAGAGTTAAAAAGAGGGTTATATATCAAGAGAAGTACAAAATTAATTGAAATCGCAGGTTATAGTTGTGATCTTGCACAAAATAGGTACGAAAATAACTTATTAGCCAAAGGTGTATCAATTAAGATTGGATGCGACTATAAGTATGCAAAGTTTATCGAAGATAAAATAGCTGATGAACACTATAGCCCAGCTGCAGTCCTAGGTGAGATAAAAAGAAAAGATCTATCATTTAAAACATCTATATGTGTAAGTACATTGTACAGTTATATTGAAAAAGATGTTTTTGGTAGAATTACAAATAAAGATTTACCAATTAAATCTACTCGAAAAAGAAAATATAATAAAGTAAGAGAAAGAATGCATAAACGACTTTTAGGCAATAGTATTGAAGATAGAAATATAAGCGTTGAAACAAGGGATGATTTTGGGCATTGAGAGATGGATACAGTCAAAGGTAAAAAAAGCTCCAGTTCTAGTTTACTTGTTTTAACAGAAAGAAAAACGAGAAAAGAAATAATAATTAAACTACCTAAACATTCAGCTGAAGAAGTAGTAAAAGCTATAGATACATTAGAAGAAAAATACCAGGATAAATTTAATGTAATATTTAAAACATTAACTTGTGATAATGGTTCAGAATTTTCATATTCAGAAGAGATTATAAAATCAAAAATAAACCAGGATAAAAATAGGACAAAGTTATATTATTGCCATCCTTACTCATCATGGGAAAGAGGGAGTAACGAAGTAGCCAATAAGCTAATACGACGATACATTCCTAAAGGTGAAGATATAAAAAATTTCACTGATGAATTTATTCGAAAAGTTGAAATATGGATTAATAATTATCCAAGAAAAATATTTAATTATAGTACATCAGAAGAATTTTTCATGCAAGAAATGTTAAAAATTCCACTGTGATATAAAAATATTTAAAAAAATTAATTGTATAATATACACATTTTTTTATAATGTAACAATTAAAGTAAATAGGCTGTTTTATTAAAAAAAACAGCCTATTTAAGCATATATTTTAACTCTATAAACATTATAAATATAAAAAAATAAAAAAATGAAAAAATGTATGCACTTAATGTTGACATTTTCATTTTTAAAATTTAATAAATTTAAAGTAAACATTTATCTGATAATTTGGTACAATTTTTGATAGTGGTAGATGGAGGATAGAATGCGAAAACTTGCTTTTGATAATGATTTATATATAAAAATGCAATCTGAAAAGATTGAAGAGAGAATTTCACAATTTGGAAATAAATTGTATTTGGAACTTGGTGGTAAACTCTTTGATGATTATCATGCATCTAGGATATTACCTGGTTTTCAACCTGATACAAAAATTAAAATGTTATTGAAACTAAAAGATAGAATAGAAGTTATGATTTCTATAAATGCTAATGACATTGAAAAAAATAAAGTCAGAAGTGATTTAGGTATTACATATGACCAAGATACAATAAGATTAATTGATGCATTTAAGGCAATTGACTTATATGTTGGATGTGTAGTAATTACACAATATAACAATCAAGCTTCAGCACTTGCATTTAAAAACAAATTGGAGAAATTAAATATTAAAGTTATACTCCATTATCCAATTGCAAATTATCCAAGCAATGTTTCTCATATTGTTTCTGAAGAAGGTTATGGATTAAATGAATATCATAATACAACCAGAGATTTGATAATTATTACTGCACCAGGTCCAGGTAGTGGTAAAATGGCAACTTGTTTATCACAAATGTATCATGATAATAAAAGAAATATTATGTCTGGATATGCAAAGTTTGAAACATTTCCTGTGTGGAACTTACCGTTAAAACACCCAATAAATCTTGCGTATGAAGCTGCTACTGCCGATTTAAAAGATGTTAATATGATAGATCCATTTCATTTAGAAAGTTATAATACACTTGCAGTTAACTATAATAGGGATGTTGAAGTGTTTCCCGTTTTAAAAACATTATTTGAAAAAATATTAGGTAGTTGTCCATATAAATCACCTACAGATATGGGTGTAAATATGATAGGATATTGCATTAGTGATAATGATGAAGCAGTACTTGCTAGTAAAAATGAAATAATAAGAAGATATTATAGCGCACTTGTAAATAATCGTAAGGATTTGGCTTCGATTAATGAAGTTAATCAGATTGAATTAATTATGAATCAGGCAAATATTGATACAACTTTTAGAAAAGTTGTGACATACGCGAATAAAAAAGCAGAAGAGAATAATTGTCCTTGTTGTGCTATTGAACTTAGTGATGGAACAGTTATTACTGGAAAAACCTCTTCACTTTTAGGAGCGGTTAGCTCATGTCTTTTAAATACATTAAAACATCTTGCAGGTATTGATGATAGTGAATTTTTAATTCTTCCAAGTGTAATTGAACCTATTCAAAAGTTAAAGATAAATAATTTGGGCAATAGTAATCCAAGGCTACATCCTGATGAAGTGTTGATTGCCCTTGCAGTATCATCAACAAACAATAAAAATTCTGAATTAGCACTTTCTCAACTTGAAAAATTAAAAGGATGTGAAATACATTCTACAGTAATTTTACAAGAAGTTGATGTAAATACATTGAAAAAATTAGGAATGAATTTGACACAAAATCCAATTTATCAATCGAAAAAACTTTATCATAAAAGATAATTAGAGGGTTAATATGAAAAAATGTTTAATAATTGGCTCAACTGTTTGTGATGTAATGATTTACATTGATAAATTACCATTATCTCAACAAGATATTCATCTAAAAAATCAATTAATTAGTGTTGGTGGCTGTGCTTTCAATGTAGTTAATGTTTTACACAATTTGGATATTCCATATACCTTTATTTCTCCTGTGGGGAAAGGTATATATGGGGAAATTGTATCTAATAAATTATTTGAAAAGGGTATAAAAAGCGATATAAGAGTAGATGAAGAGAATGGATGTTGTTATTGCCTTATTGAACAAAATGGTGATAGAACTTTTATGTCTTATCATAAAGCAGAATACAGGTTTCAATCAAAATGGTTAGATAAGTATAATTTAAATGATTATAGTTACATATATATTTGTGGACTTGAAGTTGAAGATGTTGATGGCGAAGAGCTTGTAAAATCTTTAGAAAGGTTTAGTGGACAAATTGTATTTGCACCAGGACCAAGAGTGCAAAAAATAAACAAAGAGTTAATTAATAAAATATTTTCTTATAAGCCAATTGTTCATTTAAATAGTGATGAGTTAATTGAACTTGTTGGTATAAAAAATATTGAAGATGCCATTATTAATTTATTTAATAAAACTAACAATACTGTAATTACTACTTTAGGTCGTGATGGTGCGGTATGTTTTGATGGTGAATTTAAATATGTTTTAGGATATGAAGCAAATGTTGTAGATACTGTTGGTGCTGGAGATAGTCATGTGGGTGCGATTATTTCATGCATGTATAAGAATAAGAATTTAGAATTTTCTTTAGATTTTGCCAATTATCTATCTAGCAAAATTGTAGAGGTTAAAGGGATTGAATTACCTCTGGAAATATATATAAATTTAAAAAATAAACTTTAAAATCTTTCATAATGAAAGATTTTTTTGGTGTTTTTTAATAATGATGCATTTATTTAAAAAAAATAATCAATATAATTGATAATAATTGTTTTTATATTGTTATAAATTTAATATTTATTATATGTTTAGTGGAGGTTTTATGGAATTAAAAGTTATTGTTTTAGACATTGATGGAACATTGTATAATTCAAAAAGAGAAATTTGTAAAAATACGAAAGATAAGTTAATTGAATTGCAAAAAAAAGGTATAAAAGTAGTGCTTGCATCAGGTAGACCATATAGTGGAATGGTTAAAGTTGCAAAAGAGCTTTCTATGGATGAATATGATGGGCTCATAGTTTGTTATAATGGTTCTAAAGTTGTTAATGCTAAAACAAATAAAGTATTATTTAATAAAACTATTAATATAGAAGTTGCAAAGAAAATATTGAATCACTTAAAAAATTTTAAAGATTTAAAAGTTATGATTGATAATGATGGGTATATGTATGTTGAAGATGTTTATAATTGTTTTATTGATTATAAAGGTGGAGATTATAATGTTATTCAATATGAGTCTCGTGGTGGTAGTTTTAAACTTTGTGAGGTAGATAGCTTAGAAAAATTTATTGACTTTGAACCTAATAAAATTTTAACTGCTGCAACACCTAGTTATTTAAATAGCATTTATAAGGATATAGAACAACCTTTCAAAGATGAGGTTAATAGCATGTTTACTAGTAGTTTCTATTTTGAATTTACTGCTAAAGATATTGATAAGGCTGCAGCAATCGATAGTGTTATTAGTGATTTAGGTTATTCAAAAGAAAATGTAATTGCATTTGGTGATAGCCAGAATGATATTTCTATGTTGAAGTATGCACAGATTGGTGTTGCAATGGGTAATGCAGTAAGCGAAGTTAAAGAAATCGCAGATATTATTACATTAGATAATGATAATGATGGAATTTTTGAAGTTTTAGAAAAATATTTTAAATAAAAAATTATCACTTAGATAATTTTTTCATTATATTAAGTTTTCCTACATTATCTAAATAAAATTGATCTATAATTTCATAGTCATTTAAATCTAAGATAGATGTATTTTTTAAAATAATTATATTTTCCTTTTTTAATTCATCAACTGTAGTATTTTTAATATTATCAAACATGTAATCCATTCCATTATTGTTTATATTTAATATTATTTTATTTGGAAAGTATATTGATAATGGTAATTGTATTCCCATTTCGTCAGTTACAATATTTAAATCATACTTTTCTATAGCATTTTCTAATTTTTTTAATTCATTTTTATAAAATTTTTCCATTATAATTCTATCTCCTATTACAAATATAGATAAAATTAAATAAATTGTGGATATAACATATTTTTGTTTTGAATTAAAACTATAATTTATCATTAATGAAATAGATAGCCAGAAGCAACCCAATGCTACTATCATGTATCTATTAATGAATATAGGCTTTATAAAAATTGATATGAGTGTGCCTATGGTTGTTAGTATAAAAAGTATTGAAAATGGGAAGTAGATTATATATTTTTTAATTTTCTTAAATGAAAAAATAATAATCATATAAGTTATAATAATTAAAAAATAACTTATAAAATTTAATTTCATTAATGAAAATGGAAATTTAACATAAGATATTATATCTTTTAGAGATGGTTTTTGTATCCAAAAATCTGATGCTATTCTTGATGATAAACTCTGTATAAAATTGTATAACCAAAATGTAAAAGATAAACTTATTAAAAATGATGTAGTAAAAAATAATTTTAATTTTTTTGAATCTTTTAATATTAAATATATCATTAAAATTGCATATATTATTACGCAAGCTAATGCAGAGAAATAATGAGTATAGAGTGATAAAACTGTAAAAATACCTAAGTAAATAAAATTTACACTATTTTTTTCTTCAATGATTTTTAAAGTATAAATCATTGTTAATGTTACAAACAGATATGAATATGAATACATTCTTATTTCAATTGCATATGTTAAAAAAACAGGCATACCTAATGAAAATATAGAAAATAAAAATGATGTAAATTTTCCAAATAGCTTTTCAATCAATGTAATTGATATTATATGCATTAAAATGTATGGAATAAAAGAAACTATCTTTGACGAAATTTGTATATTATTTATAAATGGATTAAGTATTGATATGCCAAATTTTAAAATTATGTAATAAAGTGGAGGGTGTACATCATTCATGGAAATTTTCATAATCTCAAGTATACTTTTCTTTGATAGTGCAATACTAAAAGCTTCATCTTGCCAAATATATCCGTTAAATATACAATATGAACTCATTAATATTAATAAAATTGGTATGAAATAATATAAAAATTTTTTGTATCCTTTAACCATATTCCCTCAATTCCTAACTAATTTTAGCATATAAAATTTTATTTATCATGTATAATGGAAAGTATGAAAAGTAAAAGAATATTTTATAACTTATTTATAGGGGTTTTAGGTCAAATAATTACAATTCTACTTGGATTAGCTCTTCCAAGATTTTTTATAACTAGTTTTGGCTCAGAAATAAACGGTTTGATAAGCTCTATAACACAAATTTATGTATATATAAATTTATTAGAAGCTGGGGTTGGTACTGCAACACTTCAAGCATTATATAAACCCATTGCTTCTGATGATAAAAAAGAAATTAATTCAATTCTTAGTGCGACAAGTGCATATTATAAAAAAACAGGATATTTATATCTTTTATCAATTTTTATTTTTGCGGTTGTTTATCCACTAGCTTTTAAAACATCTATTGATAATTTCACTGTATTTTTGGTAATTGTATTTAGTGGTTTGGGAGGAGTTGTTAATTATTTCTTTCATGGAAAATATAGAATTTTACTTGAAGCAGAGGGTAAAAATTATATTGTATTAGCATTATCTACTGTTGTTAATATTTTAACTTCAGCCACAAAAATAATTTTAATTATTAATGGGTTTGATGTTATTGCTGTACAATTTTCATTTTTTGTAGTTAATTTATTACAGGTTTTTGTTATTGGGTACATAATAAAAAAAGATTATAAATGGATAAACTTAAATGCACAACCCAATTATAATTCTATAAATCAAAAAAGCTCTGTACTAATTCACCAAGTTTCATACATGATTTTTTCAAATACAGATGTGCTTATATTAACTATGTTTACAAATTTAAAGGTTGTCAGCGTATATACAATTTATAGTCTATTCTTTAGAGCAATTTCACAAATTTTATCAATCGCAAATAATAGTGGTTCATTTTATCTTGGTCAGATTTTTTCAAAAGATAAGAGTAAATTTTCTAAATTGATTGATTTAAATGAATTTGTTTTTTATGTTTTAAGTTTTTCAAGTTACATAACACTTTTTGTAGGATTAATTCCATTTTTGAAGATTTATACGAATGGATTTAGTGATATTAATTATATAGATGTAAATCTTGCTATTTTATTTTTACTTATAGAAATTGTTAAAGTTGCAAAACCAGTTATGAATAGTGTTGTAAGTGTTTCAGGTCATTTTAAACAAACACAAAACAGAGCAATAATAGAAATGAGTATAAATATTATTGTCTCAATCATAGGTGTGAAATTTTTAGGCATTTATGGTGTTTTAATTGGAACAATAATCGCATTATTATACAGAAGTAATGATTTTGTATTATACGCAAATAAAATAATATTAAATAGATCATGTGCTAAGTCTTATTTAAGATGGATTTTTAATGTAGCTATACTATCTATAATAATATATATATTTAATTTTATTAATTTGAATTTTTATACATATTTTGATGCATTTATAAAGTATGGATTAATTTTTATAGTGATTTTTTGTTTTGTTTTTACTGTTAACTGTATATTATTTAAGGAAGATTTTAAGTTATTATTGAAAATCATAAAAACGAAAACTATTTAGAAAGTATAACTTTTATTATTTTTATTTTTATATAGAAATAAATCAATGTTAGAATATTTATTTTTGTTTTTTTACTCGTGTATGTTATAAAGTCTAAAGCGTTTTTGAAACTACATTTAGTATCTATTACATAATACATCAGAGTGTCATACATCTGGTTTTTTAGCCAAGGAGTTAGATTTGTATCAAAAGATTTATTTGCAATGTTAAAAATATTAATTTTTTCATCTATATTTTCTAGGATAAATGAATGTGGAATAGATTTAGAAATATTGCTGTTGTGGACTCTATAAGCACCTATAAAATTATTGAAAATAAATGCATCACCTTGAGTTAAAGCTCTTAAATAAATCGAAGAATCATTCATCATTTCCATATTTGAAAAATCTGCATTTTTTAAGTGTTCTTTTCTGAATATTGTTGTAAATGTTGAGGTTGGTTTTTGAAATTTTTTAACAAAATTAATAAAATATTCTTCTTTTTTTATTGATCCTTTGGCGTTAATTTTAGTAAATAAAAATTCATTATTATTCTCATAGTATGTAATAGAGTTAAAAGAAACAAAAGCTAAATTTTTTTCTTTGTTTAATTTTTCTATTGCGACATTTAAGAAGTTATCATTTATATAAAAGTCATCATCATCGATAAAGATTATATAATCTCCTCTTGCAATATTATATCCCTTTTGTCTTGATTTGCCTGGACCTAAAGAAGTAGCGTTCCTTATATAGTTTATGGGCATATTTTTTAAGCTTTTGTATTCATTTTGTGTTGAACTATCATCAATTACAATTATTTCAAAGTTTTTATACTTTTGCATAAATATACTGTTAATACATTGAATCAACATTTCGTATCTATTATGTGATGGAATAACAAAACTTATCACAATATCTTCTTCTTTAAAATCAAATTTTTCGCTTTTTTCAAGAATTTTAAAAAATATATCAGAATTTATATTTTCCTTTTCTAATATAGATTTGTTGTTTTTAATTTCATTTAATTTATATTTCATATTTTTCCTCTTTAAAAAATATATCTAATTTATAAAATTGTTTTTCTGACATATTTTTATATTCATCAGATATACTTGCTTTATCATTTAAATTATTAATCAACATTTCAATATTATATTTATCAAGTTTATCCAGTTCTATGTAATCACCATTAAACTTAGAATCTTCAATAACTTTTTTTGTTTTTTGACTGTAGATTATTGGTAATACATTTTTATTGTAAGAAAATGATATTATCATAGAATGAAATCTAGTTGCGATTATATGTTTTGCGTTTTGAAATTCGTCTAAAATTTCATCTATATTTCCATTGTATAAAATTGCTTCAACATCAACAAATTTTTTAATTTTTTCAATCGCAATGTCATCGTTTTGGCTATTACAAAATGATACAAGCTTACAATTATAATCACTTTCATCCAATTTTTTTACAATATTAATAATAAAGTTAATATATGAATCGGATAAATCCATAACAGAAACTAATACATTATTTGTATTTGTTTGTTTTTCTGATTTTAAAGATAGAACTATATCCGAGGCGTATCTAACATTGTTTAAATCTTTAAACAGGTTATAAGAATATTCGTCTCTAAAACAAATATCTGTCATTTTTTTTATTATGGTTTTGCTGAAGATTAAATATTTATCATCAAAATATGGACCAAAGTTTGTATTCAACATAAAGAACTTTTTAGATAGCTTTACCATTTTTTCTAATAGTATTAGATTACTGAAACCTTTTTTTGGTGCACTTTGAATAAATGCACTACCAACTATATATACAGAAGCATCAAATTTTTCTATTACTTTTCTGTATTTTAACAGCGCAAAATTTGTTTTAATTTTTAGATGATTATTAATAATACTTTCTTTTCTAATAGAATTATACATATCGAAAAGTTCATCTGAACAAAATAAATTTTTTATTTTTTTAAACGATGAATTTGTATTCTCTATTTTAAGAGGAAGATGAAAATTTACATGTGGATATCTCTCACATATTATTTTAATAAATAAGTCATCTCCTAAATTGTCATGGGTAAACGCAAATAATAAAATGTCCATATTAATACCTTTCTTTATAATAATTATACCTAATATATATATTTTATTAAATATAGGTTAAAATTATATGTTGTAAGGGAGTAGTTTATGTTAATTAGTATTATTATACCCGCATATAATGCACAAAAATATATAAAAAATGCACTTGATAGTATATTTGTTCAAAACTTTAATGATTTAGAGGTTATTGTTGTTAATGATGGTAGTAGTGATTCTACCAAACTTATTTTGGAAGAATATGATGTTAAGGTTATTAATCAAAATAATATGGGTGCTGCAGTTGCTCGTAATAATGGACTTATAAATGCGAGTGGGGATTATATTTTGTTTATGGATGCAGATGACACACTTAAACCTAATTCACTAAATACTATGACAAAAATGCTTGATGGGAATGTAGATATTCTTGTTGGTTTATATTCTATGTTTAATATAGATTTAAATAAAGTTATCTTTGAAAAAGACAGTTTATTAACTGCAAGCATGATTAATAATAGTTCTATTGATAGAAATATTGAGCTACTTTGTAAATATAGATTATCTAGTAGCCCATGGAGATATTTTATTAAAAGGAGTTTATTAATGGAAAATAAATTATTTTTTAATGAAAATAGTTTGGTTGAGGATGCAATTTGGGTTCCAAAGCTACTTTGTAGTGCAAATAAAATACTATTAAATGATACACCATTTTACAACTACAATATTCATAATAATTCTGTAAGTACTTCTAAAAAGTTTAAATTTTATGAAGATGCAATGCTTGGATGTAATGATTTATATGAATTTTCAAAAAAATTAGATAGCAATAGAAAAAAATTAGTGCATACATATTATTTAATGCTTATTGTTGGGGTAATGCAAGACTATGATTATTTAAATAGGCTAGAAAAAAATAAAATAGATAATTGGTTTAAAGATAAAAAGTATGAAATTATGGATTGTATGAATGCTATTAAGATATTGAAAATTGGATCGATTATTGGAAATAAAAATATCTTACTTGTTCTAGGTAGATATTTAAAAAGAAAGAATAGGGTTATTTAAATATGGCTTTTTTTAGTATTATTGTCCCAGTATATAATGTTGAAGACTATTTAGATGAATGTTTAGAAAGTATCATAAATCAAACATTTAATGATTATGAAATAATTTTGGTTGATGATGGTTCAAAAGATAAATCCGGACTTATTTGTGATGAATATTGTAAAAAATATGATTTTATCAAGGTTATCCATAAAGCTAATGGTGGATTAAGTAGCTCTAGAAATAAAGGTGTTTATGAATCTTCAGGAGAATATTTATTGTTTATTGATAGCGATGATATGTTAAGTGATAGTGATGCATTAAAAAGAGTTTATGATAATATTTATTCTTATAATGTTATACTGCTTGGATTTGATAAGTTGTATTTTGATAATACAATGAAAAAAATAGTTAATTATGGTGAAGTTATAAATGGTGATATCGATGAAAAAATAGAAAACTTGGTAAAAGAGTCTTCATATGTTTCATCCGCATGTAATAAGTGTATTAATAGAAACTTCTTTATAAAAAATAATTTGTTTTTTAAAGAGGGTATTCTTAGTGAAGATGTTGAATGGAGTATTAGGCTTTTAATTTGTTTAGATGATTTTAATATAGTTGATAAACCATATTATTATTACAGACAGTCTAGATATGGTTCGATTTCTACAACTTTTAGTAAAAAACATGGGTATGATTTAACTAATTCGATTGAAGAATGTTATGAAATGATAAATAATGATAACATATCTAAAAAAAGAAAAAATTCGATTTTGAGCTTTTTGTCTTATCAATATATGGTTTTAATGGCTTATTATATTGAAGTGGAAGATAAAGATTTAAAAAATAGAATAAAAAAACTAAGTGTATTACTTGAGTATGGTTACAGTAAAAAAGTAAAAATAATCAGAATTTTAAAAAGAATTTTGGGTTATAATTTAACATCAATTTTAATGAATAAATTTGTAAGGAATAGAAAATGAAAGTATTAATTTTATCACTTGAAAATTGGAATAATAATGTAAATGGTGGGAATGTTTTAAGCAATATTTTTTCTGGTTTAAATTTTGAGATTGAACAAATTTATTGTAGTGCTGGTTTACCTAATACTACTTTATGCAATAAATATTATCAGATAACTGATAAAATGGTCATTGATAATGTTTTAAAGGGTAAAGAAACAGGACGGATTTTTGAAAGTGATTTTAATAATTCTGATGATTTCAGATTTGAAAATAAATCCAAAAAAGGTAAACGATGGGAAATTATATTTTTAATTAGAGAACTTTTTTGGAAACTTTCAAAAATTGATAATAAAAATTTTGTTAGTTTTATTAAAGATTTTAATCCAGATATTATTTTTGCACCTTGTTATGGAAATGTTAGAATGCTCAGGCTTACAAGGCTTGTATCAAAATATACAAGTGCACCAATTGTATCTTATGTATCCGATGATTTGTATTCATATAATGTTATTAATTTTAATCCTCTTTTTTGGATTAGAAGATGGAATTTAAGAAGAAATGTAAGAAAAACTTCAAAACTATATTCTTTAATGTATACAATGACTAATCAACAACTGCAAGAATATGAAAAAGAATTGAATGTTCCAATGAAAATTTTGAGAAAGGGTTGTAAACATCAAGGTATTAATTTTATAAAAAAACCATACAAAATAATCTTTGCAGGAAATTTATATTTAAATAGGTCAGATGTTCTATGTAAACTAGCTGAAGTGATTGGTAGATATAACAAAGATAAATTAAACTTTGTTTTAGAAATTTATAGTGGAAGTAGTTTATCTAAGGAACAATATAATATTTTAAATAATGGATATGATACATTTTTTAATGGTTTAATAGATAGTGAGCAATTAAAAGCTAAATATAAGGAATGTTCTATAGCACTTCATGTTGAAAGTTTTAATTTAAAAAATTCATTAATTACAAGATTGTCTTTTTCTACAAAGATTACTGATTGTTTAGAAAGCGGTGCAGCATTAATGGCGATATGTCCTGCAAATAATGCTGGTTTTCAGTATTTAAGGGATGAAGATTGTGCAATATGTATCGATAATATTGATGATATAGATTTTTATATAAATAAAATAATGAGTGATGAAAATTATTTGAAGACTTATGCTGAAAAAGCTAAAGATTGTATTGAAAGAAACCATGTAAAAAGTGAAAATGATAAAATGATTCTTGAAGATTTTTATAAGGCTATTAAAAATAAGAAGGTATGGTAATATGTATAGTAAATATTTAAAAAGGTTTTTTGATTTTTTATTGTCTGTGTTAGGTGTGATTTGTCTTTCACCAATTTTTATCATAGTAATAATTTTGATAAAGATTGATTCGAAAGGACCAATTATTTTTAAACAAAAAAGAATTGGAAAAGATAAAAAAGAATTTGAAATATATAAATTTCGTTCTATGAGAATTGATGCACCTAAAAATGCACCAACACATACATTAGAAAATCCAAATATGTATATTACAAAATTTGGACAATTTATTAGAAAAACAAGCCTAGATGAATTGCCACAGCTGATAAATATAATAAAAGGTGATATGTCAATTGTTGGACCAAGACCTGCACTTTGGAATCAATATGATTTAATTGCAGAAAGAGATAAATATAATGCGAATAGTATAAGACCAGGATTGACGGGGTATGCACAGGTAAATGGTAGAGATGAATTACCTATTGAGGTTAAAGCTAAATATGATGGAGAATATTTATCAAAATATAACTTTTTATTTGATCTAAAAATTATGTTTTTAACAGTTTTTAAAGTTTTAAAAAGGGATGGAATAAAAGAGGGAAAATAATCATGATGAATTTGAAAATGCTAAAAAAATTATTTGTCTTATTTGTTATAACTTTTTTGTTTTTATTGATTTTTAACAACTATGGAATATGGACAGATGAAACATATACATTAAATATGATTAAAAATTCATATAAAAAAATATTAGAAATTGAGAATGCTTTCGATAGTACAACTTTGTATTATATTTGTTTAAAGTTTTTTTTAAGTATATTTAATGCTAGTAATTATAAAGAATATATATTTTTAAGCAGATTTTTTTCAATAATCCCAACAATTTTAACTTTAATAATTGGAGACAGAAAAATATCAAAATTATTTAATGAAAAATGTGGGTTATACTTTCTTTTGATTTTTTTTAGTGGTAATTTGATTCACTATTCATTTGAAATTAGAAGTTATTCGTGGACAATTTTGTTTACTACATTAGTCTTTTTTGAATTTTTATATGTAAATAAATTTAATAATAGGAATAATTGGATTAGATTATCGGTATTTTCGTTTTTGGCATTTTTGATTCATAAAACATCTGTTGTACCATTATTTTTAATTTATTTTTATTTGTTTATTAAAATATTGATTCATAGAGATTTAAGAAAAATTGTTTATTTTATGTTGACGTTTTTTATGTGTTTGCCTGTTGTTTTATTTACAGTAATATCGAATATAAATACACCTTATAATACTTATGCAAGTGGTGCAATTGGTAAAATATTTACACTGAATAAATTTAAAGAGAGTCTAATTTTTCCATTTGATACGGGATATTTATATTTATCACTGTTTTTTTGTGTGATTTGTTTAGTAATATTTTTGAATTATTTATTTAGTAAAAAATGTGAGAAAAAAATAATATATGGAATGTTTGTTTTACCAATAACTTGCATTATTTTAATGTTAATCGCATATTTTGGAAATCATGATTATTATCCTAAGTATATGTTAGTTAGTTTGGGTATATTTTTGTGTGCATTTTCTATAATAGTTTATAAGAATAAATTTAATAAACAAATTATTTTTATATTGGTAATTATAAATATTACTACATATTTTAATACTTTTTTATCAGAAAATAAGGCGAAAGAAGGGTTTAATTACTTTTATAACTATTTTGAAAATGAATTTAATTCAAATAGTTTAGTGACTGATTTTGATTATGGGAAATATATTATAGAATATTATGATTTAAATAACTTAAAAGATGTTGAAATAACATTTGATTATGAGTTTAAAGGTATTAAAGGATATTATTTTGTAAGAAGTGAAAATAGAGGTAATTATTTTGGCAATAATGAGTATGAAATTGTTAATGAATTTAACATTAACAATGATATGTTTTCACTTTGTTTAATTGAATGAAAAATAGTGATATAATTTAAAAGATTAGAGGTATAACATGAAACTGGATTTTGTTAGAAGAAATAGAACAATTTTTCTATTTATTATAGATGCTTTTTGTATTTTATTTGGATACTTTTTTGCATTTTGGGTTAGAATGGAATTTTCTTTTAATTTTAATCCTGTTTACACAGATACAATACTAAGGTATACGCCAATATTTTTGGTTATCAACTTAATTTCATTAAAGATTTTTAGGGCTAATGAAACATTATGGAAACATATTTCAATATATGAAGCAATGATGGTTAGTATTTCGATTATGGTTTCTAACTTAATTTGGTTTATTTTTGTTTTAGTTTTTAAAATACCTAATTATCCAAGAAGTTTGCCTATTATTTCTGCAATGATAATAATTATGGTTATGCTTGGTTTTAGAATGATTTATAGATATGTAAGACGTGCTAAAATTCAAAATGCAAAAAAGTTAAATGCGTTGATAATTGGTGCTGGTGATGCGGGAGTTGTACTTTCAAGAGAATTATTATCAGAGAGATATAATGCTAAAATAATTGGATTTATTGATGATTCTATTCAAAAAGTTAATAAAACTGTTTCAGGTATAAAAGTTTTAGGAACTACAAATGATTTGAAAAAAATTGTGGAAAAGTATGAAATAAATGTTGCCTATATTGCGATTGTTAATGCTAGTAAAAATGAAATACAAAATATAATTCAAAAATGCCAAGATATTTCTTTAAACACAAAACTTATGAGTTATCATCAAGATAGATTGGATTCAAAAACACAGATTAGAGATGTATCAATTGATGATTTATTAGGTAGGGGAGAAATAAAGTTAAACAATGGTTTAATTTCTGAGTTTATTAGTAACAATGTTGTATTAGTGACAGGTGCAGGTGGTTCAATTGGATCTGAGTTATGCAGACAAATTGTAAAATATAATCCTAGTGAATTAGTTCTTTTAGATATATATGAAAATAATATGTATGATTTACAACAGGAATTAAAAATTAAACAAAAAAATGGTTTGATTTCTAATTCTATTAAAATAACTTGCTTGATTGCTTCTGTAAGGGATAAAGAGAGAATTAACAAAATTATTACTAAGTATAAACCGTATGTTGTTTATCATGCTGCTGCACATAAACATGTACCATTAGTGGAGGATTCTCCTAATGAAGCAATAAAAAATAATGTTTTTGGAACAAAAAATGTAGTTGAAGCATGTATTGAAAGTGGAGTAGAAAATTTTGTGCTAATTTCTACTGATAAGGCTGTTAATCCTACAAATATTATGGGTGCCACTAAAAGAATGTGTGAACTTATTGTTCAAGGTTATAAAGATAACGGGACTACAAAACTTTGTGCAGTTAGGTTTGGAAATGTATTAGGTTCAAATGGTTCTGTAATTCCACTTTTTAAAAGACAAATTGAAAATGGAGGACCTGTAACTGTTACAGATCCAAACATAATTAGATACTTTATGACTATACCAGAGGCAGCACAACTTGTTCTTCAGGCGTCTACTTATGCAAAGTCTGGTGAAATATTTGTTTTAGATATGGGAACACCAGTTAAAATTTTAACTTTGGCAGAGAATTTAATTAGATTGTCTGGATTTAAACCGTATGAAGATATAAAAATTGAATTTACAGGATTAAGACCTGGAGAAAAAATGTATGAAGAACTGACTTTAGATAAAGAAACATCTTTAAAAACAGAAAACGATATGATTTATATTGCAGAACCTATTGAAGTTATTGGTTTAAAAGAAAAATTAGAAACATTAAATAATTTGAGTGATGATGGGTGCAATAAAATATTCGACTTAATAAAATAAAATTTGGAATAATTATATGGTTATTCCTTTTTATTTACTATATTTATAATATGTGCTAGTATTATTTCACATCAAAAATGGGGCTGTCATGGTTTCGACAGGTTTATGTTTGATTTAAACGGCAGTGGAGTGGTACCCTAAGTACCAAATAAATAAACGGAAATAACAGATTAGCTTTTGCTGCTTAATAGTCCGAAATAGGATTGCAGCCACCTATTAAGTGTTTGTCATTAGATACTTTATAGTGTATTTATAATGAATAAGATGAATTTATTGTTTGAGTAAAGGATTCTGACAATTTTTATCAAACAAATTCGATTATGGTTGGCTTACTTACATGTAATCGTCTTAAATAAAATGTAAGATAAACTGTAGATGTTTAAATGTGGGACAATTCTTGGACAGGGGTTCAAGTCCCCTCAGCTCCACCAATATTAAAAATAACGCCTTAAATTGGCGGTTTTTTTAATATTTTAAGTCTTTATAAATGAATTAGATACGAATTTGAATTGTTGTTAATTAAATTATATACTTCTAGTAGTGTAGACTCATAGAAATGTTCACAATATTATGGTAATATTATAGTAAATTCCATTTTATGGACACCTACCGTGGTAGAGTTGTATTATAACAAAGAAAAGAATTTATCATGCAGAATATTAGATAAACGCTATTAGTAATGTCATAATCGAGTCAGTCAACAAACTATCATCAATTACAAAACCAAACGCTATAGATGGGTACGTATTCGAGTCTGTTCTAAAAATTATGGGTGATATAAATGCCTATGATGAGCATTGTGAAAAGACTATTTTGACAGAGTTTATTATGTATGGAGAATTTTACAAGCTGTGATCATCCTGATATACGGTACCAAAGTGTTTTCCTCGCTATTGTTGCTACATAGCAAGAAGGTACAGTATATTGTCACCACTATTGTCCAGCAATGGTAATCAATTGTTTTTTTGAAGTGATAAAACCTATTTTTTATCTTCGCCATGTAATAGTCGGTAGATATCACTTTAGAAATTGCCTTTTTACTAGAAGTTACTTTTTGAGTATATTCGGCAGTGCTAATTGCAACAATCTAATAAAACAACATGGATATATGATTATAGTAATCTTTCCGCAGTAGACCTTAGTTCCCCAGATGAATATTTGTACATGGATACTGAAGAATATTATGTCACCAAAATCATGCTCCATGACAAAATGTATAATCTTTTGTAATGCTCTGTCACACAATACATGAAATTATGAACAAAGAAGGGAGATGATTTACCATGAAATTATTCGATACATTTGAAGCGATAAGATTCCCAGAAGAAGATATGATATTTATAACCCGAGATGGGTATCTTTACTATGTTTACAATAACAAACACAAACGGTGGGGAAAATACAGCAATTATAATTATTCCCTTACTGTTTCTAATTATCCTGATGTTAGTAGGAATGAACTTGTAATCGCAATGAAAGGTCTGTTTCCTCAGAAGGAAACAGATTTCATGCGTATGTGTAATCCATCCCAGCTGTGCATCAGAGATATGATGTTCTTACTTGAAGAGGATTATCCAAACTATATGGAGGATTATGAAATTTACTATACTATACACCATTTTTTGTTGAAGTCGAGTATCTGCCATGTATCCTATGAAAAGATACAGATGCTGCTGAGTGATGCTACTGCAAATCGATATGAAAGTAACCATCTCCTCACTCAAATAAAGGAACTTTCTTTTTCAATAATCGGAAGAGACATTTTTAAGAAAGAGATTGGAATCGTTGATGGTCACGACGGTTCATCTTATTTCTGGATTATGCCGGTGCGGGTCATCGATTATGAAAATATTGGTGGTTTGGATAGCGTTGCAGAAATGGAAAGCATAGAAATTTCAATTGCCGATGATGATGTTGATCAATACCTAACACCGTTTCTCTATCAACATTTCGATGAAGAACTTGAAGAAAATAAGAAGAGAAAAGATGCTTCTGGTTTTGAATGGTATTTAGAGCATAACTTTTTCACATTCGATTCAATGAAACTGATCTTAAAGGATATTGAGAACACAATTGATGCGGTGATTTCTGGTAGAGAGACCGAATATACCCAAATGCTGAAAATCAAGAGAGGTACCGAAACCTACCAATTGCTATATGCGAAAGGTCTAAACGAAAAAGAGGTTACAGAGTACAATGACAACAGATCTATAGAGAACGATACCGAAGTGGCACTCATTGTTGATTTTTATCAGCGTTTCCTCTATCGGATGGAATATATGATGAAAGTAGGCAAAGAAAATGGATACAATTTGATATCCTTTATGGGACCTTAATATCCACAGAGGGAATCATTTGCAACCTTATAATCTATATAAACTGTTTCCTAAGTATAAAATAAAGCTTAAAATAGGGATTTTTAGCTTTTTACCACTATTTTTTATTATGTTTTATGTTTAATTAAAAAAGTATATTATTAAGGGTTTTGATATTGGCATGATTACAACAAGCTTTATTTTGTTTTCTTCAAATAATATTTATAAAAAAATTAAGAATATAACAGTAAATGCTAGTTTAATAAAAAAGAAAAGTCCATAAAAATATTTGAAAAAAAATAAAAAGTAGTATTTCCCCGACCATTCGGTCAAGGCATACTACTTTCAAATAAATAATACATTATTTTTTTGATTTATTCAACATGTTAAGGAGGATTAGATGACTGAGCAAAGAAAAGGAAGTCAAATAGATTTATAACTAATTTAACTTAAATAAAAAAATATATAATAACATTCAAGTATGTAGCAATTTATTATTGATGGTATTTGGAAAAATATTATTAGATATTATGAAAAATAATTGATAAAACTAAAATTTCGTATCCTATAAACGCACAAAAAAACCAGCTAATTAGTGAAATTATTAGACTCCAATTGTCTAACAGCTTCACTACATCTGGCGAACATAGTATATCTGATAATAATAAAAATGTAAATATAGGGAATTCTATACAAGATGAAAGTAAAAAGAGATTATTACAAGATACTAAAGACAGAAAATTATCTACAGAGTAAATAGAATATTTTAAAAATACAAAAATTGTTGATGAAAAAGGTAATTTAAAAGTATATTACAATGGTTCTAACAATTTTTATGTTTTTGATTCAAAAAAACTAGCTAAAGACAGTAAGTTGGGACAAGGAATATATTTGACTCCAAATACGGAAACAGCTAAAAATTATGGTGAGGATGTTAAAGAATTATATGTTAATATCACTAATCCAATAGATTCAAATAAAAAGACAATAACCTTTCAACAGTATAACAATTTATTCAATGAAATAACTGGAGAAGATGCATATAAATAAGATTATGATTTGTATGACAATGATATGGATTTATTGTGGGATGTTACTGACAAAGGGCAATGGTCTACATATGCACAAGAGTTGAAAAAACACACTCGCAAAGATGGTATTGTTGATGATGATATGGTTGTTGCTTTTGATAGTAGTCAAGTTAAGAGGATTGATAATATATATCCTACAAATAGTACAGATATTAGATATTCTATTAATGAAAATGAAAAACAAACTAATAAAATAAGTAGAAATAACCTTTTATTTAAAGAAACGATAAACAACTTTATTATTGAAGATAATAAACATGTACCGATATTGCATGACTACACAAAGCTTTCGTAAGTTATACACAATGAAAATTTAAGATTAGATATGTTATCAGAGCTAAATTCAGATGATAGAAAAGTTATAGAGTAATTAGATAAGGTAATACAAAATAATAAATCACCAATAAATTTATTGGTTTATCGTTGGGACTATCCTAAATGGCTTAATGATTATGTGAAAAATTTTCAAGTTAACCAAGACGACGGGAATAGTATTAATATTTTAAAGGACAATAAAGGGCATATAGATGTTAATTTAAGGTATACTTATTCTAGTTTAATAAAGAGTAAAAATTTCTTCAGAAGTAGACCGATAAAACGTATAATAAAAGTCCCTACAGGAACAAATGCATTTTTTACAGAAAGCGAAATTATCTTAGGAAGAGGAATAAAAAAATACTATAAAACACAGAAATAAAATCGAATAATCGTGTAAGTTATATTGAAATCGTGTTAAAATTAATTAAGGAGTGATTAACTTGAGTGAAGTATATATCGAGGATTTAAAAAAATGGGCTTTCCCAGATGGCACAGAGCTTAAAATTTGTTGCAAATCTGTTTTTGTTGCGACAAATAGAGAAATAGAACTAGATAGGCTTTATGGCGGAGTAGGTTTCAAAAATAAAGCTGAAAGAGATTTTTTCTTTAGTTTACCAGATAAAAAGAAATGGGATGAGGCATATCGTAAAAAAGTAGCTATAGAACAATTAGGCTACACAGAAGAAGACTTTAACACTGAAGAGTATAAAAAGTATGCTAATTGGAAGTATGACAAATAAACACTAACCTAAAAAATTGGTGTTTTTTTATTTAAAAATTAAATATAGGTAATTAGAGCGTAAAAAAACGCTCTTTTTATATTTAGCCCAACGACGCTAAAGACGTAAAACTTATAGCTTACTAACAGGTTTGATCAGGTAAAAAAGTGTAGTAGTAAAACATGATAAGAAAGGTTATTTAAGTTTTGGTGTTGGTTAAAGTTAATATCAGAATTAATAACCAATTTGTATTTCAAATAAAATCTATATGAAATATAATTTAATTAAAGAACGGAGATACAGATATGAAAATACTTGTTACTGGGTTTGATCCATTTGGAGGAGAGAGTATTAATCCTTCAACTGAGGTTTTAAAAAAGTTACCAGATTATATAAACGGAAATAAAATAATTAAATGCGAAATTGAAACAGTTGCATACAAATCTTTAGATAAAATAAAAAATATTATTATTGATGAAAAACCTGATATAGTTTTAAGTCTTGGTCAAGCAGGTGGCAGAAAAACAATAAGTGTTGAAAAAGTTGCGATTAATTTAAATGATTTTAGAATTAAAGATAATGAAGGTAATCAAATTATTGATGAAAAAATATTTGATGATGGAGATACTGCATATTTTTCCACTCTACCAATAAAAGCTATTGTAAAAAAACTAATTGACAATAATATACCTGCAACAATTAGCTATAGTGCGGGTACATTTGTTTGTAATCATGTTATGTATGGTGTTTTATATATGTGTGAAAGATATTTTCCAAATATTAAATCAGGATTTATTCATATTCCATTCATTAAAGAACAAGTAAAAGACTTAGATACACCATATATGCATTTAGAAGATATAGTTTGTGGAGTAATTTTATCAATTGAGGCAATAATTGAAAATGATGTCGATATAAAAGTTATTGGAGGGAATACACATTGATTATTAGGTGTTTAATAAGTTATTAAATATGTTATAATTCTAATGACAAGTAATAGGAGGAAAATTTATGTCAACACCACATAATTCAGCTGTTAAAGGTGAAATCGCAAAAACTGTATTAATGCCTGGCGATCCACTTCGTGCAAAATTTATTGCAGAAACATTTTTAGAAGATGTAGTTCAATTTAATTCTGTAAGAAATATGTTTGGATATACTGGTACTTACAAAGGTAAAAAAATTTCTGTAATGGGTTCAGGTATGGGTATGCCAAGTATTGGTATTTATTCTTATGAATTGTATTCACAATATGATGTTGAAAATATTATTAGAATAGGTTCTGCAGGTGCTTATGTAAAAGAGTTAAAGCTATTTGATGTTGTTTTAGCTAATGGTGCATACAGTGAATCTACTTATGCGAAAACACAAAACGGATATGACAAAGATGTAATTTATCCAAGTGAAAAACTTAATAAAAAAATACTTGATGCAAGTAAAGCGGTAAATATTCCTGTTGTAGAAAGTTTAATTCACTCTTCAGATGTTTTTTATCATGAAGGTTCATCTTATATGAGCGAGATAGTAGCTAAAGGTTGTACAGCAGTTGAAATGGAAAGTTTTGCACTATTCCACAACGCAAATGTACTAAATAAAAATGCTGCATGCTTACTTACAATTTCTGATAGTCTTGTTAGTGATGAAGTTACTACAGCAGAAGAAAGACAAAACTCATTTACTAATATGATGAAGGTTGCTCTAGAAGCTGCAATTGCTGAATAATTATAATGTAGTATTTTGAAAATTTGGCTCCTTAAAATATTTGTTTAAAAATTTTTCAAAAAGTAGTTGCATATGATTTTTAGATATGATAATATTTAAAGGCGCTAAATGAAGAAGTACTCAAGAGGCTGAAGAGGTGCCCCTGCTAAGGGTATAGGTCGCGAAAGCGGCGCGAGGGTTCAAATCCCTCCTTCTTCGCCAGTATATTGGTCCGGTGGTGTAGGGGTTAACATGCCTCCCTGTCACGGAGGAGATCGCGAGTTCAAATCTCGTCCGGACCGCCATTTATGCAGATGTAGTTCAATGGTAGAACGCGACCTTGCCAAGGTCGACACGGCGGTTCAATTCCGCTCATCTGCTCCATTGAACAGAAGATAGGTCGATTATTCGACTTTTTTTGTTTATGTTACAAGGAGGTAATATGGAAAAGGTTAATGCACTTGTTCTTGCAGGTGGTGGTAGTAAAGGGGCTTACCAAATTGGTGCTATAAAGGCTTTAAAAAAATTGGGATATAATTTTGATATTGTAACTGGAACATCTATTGGAGCTTTAAATGGATGCATGGTTGCACAAGGTGACTATGAAGAATTGTATAAACTTTGGGATAATATTAAATTAAATGATGTTGTTAGTGGTATAAAAGAAATTGATTTTAAATTTGAAGAAATTGTAAATAATAAAAACATGATTCTTTCTTTTTTTAAAAAATACATACAAGATTCTGGTGCAGATATATCACCATTTAAAAAAATGATAGAAACTTTATTTGATGCAAAAAAACTTAAAAAATCTAAAATTGATTTTTTTGCTGTTGCGGTTTCTTATCCTAATTTAAAACCTGTTTTCATTGATAAGAAAATGATGCTTGAAAAAGGAGTTGATTATTTAATTTCTTCTGCTTCTTGTTTTCCTGCGTTTCCAATCCATAAATTTGAAAACCAATCATTTATTGATGGAGGGTATTTTGATAATTTACCAATAAACTTGGCATTAAGCAATGGTGCAAATAATATTATTGTTATTGATTTAAATTCAAATGTTACACATCCAAGATATTTACAAACAAAATTTGTTGAATATATTTTCCCTAGATTTGAATTAGGAAGTTTTTTAGATTTTGATAGAGAAGTAATTGATAGAAATATAAGATATGGTTTCAATGATGTGTACAAAAAGTTTGGGATGTATGACGGATTTAAATATACATTCAAAAAGTTTGAAAATCCTACTTTTTTTAGCGAATTTTATATTTTGTTTTTAAAAATTGAACCGAATTTCAATAAAAATAACAACTTAAATGATGATTCTAATTTAACTAAATACTTTATGAATAAGCAACATAAAACATTTTTAGATGTAGATGATTTGAATTATGGAGTTATTGATGAAATCATGGAAATTTTAGATATGAAAAAAGATGAGGTTTATGATTATTTTGAAATTGAAAATATCATTTTAGATACTTTTAAAAAGGGATTTGATAAAGAATATGAAATACTTCCTAGCTTAAATATCGATAAAATAAAAGAATTTTTTGATGATTTAAATAGAGTGGGTATGATTTCTAAGGTGATAAATCAAATTTTATATGATGAAAAAAGAATAATGAGTGACGATATTATTTATATGCTTAATCCGATAGATGTAGTAATTGCGAATTGGATAATACTTTTAAATAATGGGAAAAGTATATAAATTATGGTATTGTATTAATAAGGAGTTTTTATAATGAATAAAATAGCTAAATTTTATAAAGTAAGTCAAGATAGATTTATTAATGACTGGATTAAAGAATTTAATTCAACATACGAAGAAGCAAACGAAATATATAATGAAATCAAATTGCCTACACGAGCTACAAAAGGTTCTGCAGGTTATGATTTTTATACACCTATTTCATTTAGTTTAAAACCTAATGAAGAAATTAAAATTCCTACAGGAATTAGAGTAGAAATAAAGGAAGATTGGGTACTTTGTTTATTTCCAAGAAGTAGTTGGGGATTTAAATTTAGATTACAGGTAAACAATACGGTTGGCATCATTGATAGTGATTATTTTTATTCTGATAATGAGGGACATATATTCATTAAACTTACAAATGATACAAAAGAAAATAAAACATTCAGCATCAATAAACATGATGGGATTGTTCAAGGTATATTTTTACAATATGGTATTGTTGAGGATGATGATGTAAATACTGTTAGAAATGGTGGCTTTGGTAGCACCACAAAGAGGTAAAAATGGAAAAAGAATCATATAAAGATTATATACAAAGAATAAAAGATAAAATGGAATATCACAAACAAAAAGGGGATATAGTACCTGATTTTAGTTTGATAAAAACTCCATGGCAAATACAGCAAATAAAGGCTGCCGCAAAATTAAATACAGAAGTTTTAAATTTTGTTCAGTCTAATATAAAAGTTGGAATGAATACACAAGAAATTGATGATTTAGTATACAAGTTTACTACTGAAAATGGTGGTAAATGTGCTCCTTATGGATATGAAGGATTTCCTAAAAATGTTTGTACATCAATTAATGAAGAAGTTTGTCATGGAATACCGAGTAGACTTAAAAAATTAAAGAGTGGAGACATAATTAATGTAGATGTTTCAACTATTGTACAAGGTTATTATGGTGATGCATCAAGGATGTTTGAAATTGGTGAAGTTAGTGAAGAACGAAAGAGACTTGTAAAAGTTACAAAAGAATGTTTGAAGCTAGGTATTGAAGCTGCAAAACCTTGGGGATATATAGGTGATATTGGTGCTGCAATTAGTGAACATGCCCATAAAAATGGTTATAGTGTTGTTACAAAATTAGGGGGGCATGGCATTGGTTTAGAATTTCATGAGGAACCTTTTGTAAGTCATGTGGGTACAAAAGGGACTGGTATGCTTTTGGTTCCGGGTATGATTTTTACAATTGAACCTATGATAAATGTTGGTACTCCTGATGTTGTGATTGATAAATACAATGGATGGACAATATACACAAAAGATGGAAAAGATTCTGCACAGGTTGAACATCAAATTTTAATTTGTGAAGATGGAGCAGAAATTATTAGTTATTAGAGGTGTTTATATGGATGATTATTTATATGTGATTGGGCACAAAAACCCAGATTCAGACTCTATATGTTCTGCGCTTGCGTATGCAGAGCTTAAACGTCAACTTGGTGAAAAAGCTATTGCTTGTCGTCTTGGTCCATTAAATGATGAAACAAAATTTATTTTAAATAGATTTAATATGGAAAATCCATTGCTTTTAAAAGATGCAAGAAGTCAAATTCGAGACATAGATATGGATACTCCTAACTTAATTAATGAAAATAGTTCTTTGCATGAAGCTTGGGATAGGATATCTGGAACTAGTAATAGATCACTTTTTGTTTTAAATGATAAGGAAGAACTTGTTGGGATTGTTTCAACTTCCAACTTATCTTTAATAAGGATGCTTTCGAATGAAGAATTGTATGACTTAATGGCAACCTCATCATTAGAGTCTATCGCAAAAACTATTTCTGCTGATATAATTTACAATCCACCCACATTTTCTAGCAATGGTAAAGTTTTTGTTGTGACATTAACTGAAACAAGTAATTACCATCAAGAATTTAAAAATAGCATATGTATACTTTCTGATGGTTTTAACAAACAGAAAGAATTAATATTATCAGGTGTAAAATGTTTGGTTATTACATGTGATCAATGGGTTGATGAAGAAATAATAAAACTTGCAAAAGATAATTGTTGTGCAATTTTAAAAACGAAGTTAGATACAATGGCTGTTGCTACTGTTATTAATGAATCATTTTCTATTAAACAAATAATGACTAAGTCTATTTTAAGTTTTTATGAAGATGAATATGTGAATGATGTTGCAAGTAAAATGATGAAAAGTAGGGTAAGAAGTTATCCAGTACTAGATATCGAAGGTAAAGTTGTGGGTGCAATATCTAGATATCATATGCAAAATTATAAAAGAAAAAAGTTTGTACTTGTAGATCACAGCGTAAAAAATCAAGCAATAAAAAATATAATGGATGCTTCAATTGAAGAAATTATTGATCATCATCACATTGGGGATATACAAACTGAAAAGCCGATTTTTTATAGGAATATGAAATGTGGATGTACTGCGACAATTGTTGCACTTTTATATCAAGAAAATGGAATTATTCCTAGTAAAGATATAAGTGGAGTACTTTTAAGTGCAATATTGTCTGATACATTGAATTTCAAGTCAGCAACTACGACTGATTTAGATAAAAACATTGCTAAATGGTTGGCACAAAGAGCTGAAATTGAAAATATTGATGAATATGCGACTGAAATGTTAAGCGCATCAGTTTCACTGTTAGAAAGAAGTCCACATGAGCTTTTAAATAGAGATTTAAAACATTATGAAATGGGAGAATACAGTATAGCTGTGGCTCAAACAAATTATGTCAATATGGCAGATGTACAACAAATATTGCCTGAATTTAAGAAGAATATGGAAAAAGAACAGGCGGATAAAAAAGTTGATTTACTTGTTATGCTTTTCACTCATGTGCTTGCGGAAGGTTCATTAGTTTTATTTTATGGACCATTATCTCATGTCATGAAAGATTTAATTGAGCAAAAATTTGATGAAAATTCTGGATATGATCAAAATATTATTTCCAGAAAACAACAACTTATTCCCAAATTATCAATGGCTATAAAAATGTTATAAGGAAGTAAAAAAAACTTCCTTTTTTAATACTTTTCATTCACTATTGAAAACTTTTACATAAAAATAATGAAAAAATTACATTTTTTGTTGACAAAAACTTTCATAAGAACTATCCTTGTATTATATTTTTAAGGAGGGATAGTATGTTAGGGAAATTAAAGAGTTTATTACTTATTATTTTATCGTTTACAACTCTTAGTGGTTGTTTTGGTAGTAAGGGTAGTGCTACACAGTCGACAAGTAGTAATTCAGTAGTCGTTGCGACAGATACAGATTTAAGTTCAATGGATCAAAGTATTGCGACAGATGGTACTTCATTTATTGCTTTGACTCTTGCAATGGCAGGATTAGTTGAAGTTGATGCAAATGGAATTGTTAAATCTGATTTGGCAGAAAAATGGGAAGTTAGTGATGATGGGCTTAAATATACATTTTATTTAAAAGATGCAAAGTGGTCTAATGGTACTCCAATAACAGCAAATGATTTTGTGTTTGGATGGCAAAGACTTGCAAATCCTGAAACATCTTCTGAATACAATTATTTATTAGATACAATACATGTAGTTAATGCTGCAGAAGTTATTTCAGGAGAAAAAGGTGTTGAAGAGTTAGGCATTAAATCTGTTGATGATAAAACATTTGAAGTTAATTTAAGTATTCCTTGTGATTTCTTGTTGGGATTAATGTCATTCCCAAGTTTTTATCCATTAAATAAAGAATATTATGAAAGTCAAGGTTCTCAATATGCTACAACACCAGAAAACCTTATTTATAGTGGTCCATATGTAATGGAAAGTTGGACACCAGGTAATGGATATTCTTTTGTTAAAAATACAGAATATTATGATGCTGCAAGTTATAAACAAGAAAAAATCGAATTTAGATTTATTCAAGATACACAATCAGCGATGTTAGAATTCCAATCAGGAAATCTAGATGTTGTTAAACTTTCTGGGGAAATGGTAGATGCATATAAAAATGAAGCAGGTTTTACAGAAAGATTGCAAGGATATTTATGGTTCTTATCAATAAATCATCAAGTAGAATCTTTAGCAAATTTAAATCTAAGAAAAGCAATTTCATATGCAATTGATAGAGAAACAATTGCAAAAAATGTTTTAAAAGATGGTTCAATAGAAGCAAATGGAATTATTCCTGAAAAATTTGCGACTAGTCCAAATGGAAAAGATTATCGTGAAGAAGTAAGTGATTTAACTTCTTATGATCCTAGTGAAGCTTTAAAATACTATGAAGAAGCAAAAAAAGAACTTGGACAAGATGTAACTATAGAGTTATTATTTGAAGATTCAGAAGCAAGTAAAGCAGTTGCTGAATATATCCAAAACAACTTGGAAACAAATTTAAAAGGAATAACTGTAACTTTAAACAGTAAACCAAAGAAAACTAGATTGCAACTTATGAAAGAACAACAATATCAAATAGCATTACATCGTTGGGGACCAGATTATGCAGATCCTCAAACATACATTGATTTATTCTTAAGTGGTTCTGCGATGAATCATGGCAAATATTCTAGTGCAAAATACGATGAACTTGTTAATAAAGCAATTAGTGGTGAATATGCATCAGATTCTTTAAAAAGATGGGAATCATTGGTTGAAGCAGAAAAAATACTTGTAAGTGAAGATGTTGCAGTAGTTCCT
Organism: Erysipelotrichaceae bacterium; assembly: GCA_022772735.1. Lineage (GTDB taxonomy): Bacteria > Bacillota_I > Bacilli_A > Erysipelotrichales > Erysipelotrichaceae > UBA9076. The sequence goes on along the minus strand of JALEZD010000015.1, from coordinate 45,745 downwards.
GTTTACCAAAATGGTGGTGCTTTGATGATTAATCCAAAAGTTAGTGGTATCGAATTCCATACAGCTGGAGTTGATAATTATCGTCATGTTGTTAAAGCTGAGTAATATGTTTAGCTAAGTGTTAGAGTGGCGTTAAGTCACTCTAATATTTTTATTAAGGAGGATTAAATGAGTAAATATATTATTAAAAGATTATTAATTAGTTTAGCAACGCTTTTTACGATATTGTTTGTGTTATTTTTAATGCTTGAATTTATGCCTGGTTCACCATTTAATGATGAAAAGCTAACAGAATCTCAAAGACTACTTCTATACGCAAAATATGGTTTAGATCAACCATTTATAATTAGATTTTTAAATTATGCAAAAAATATGTTATCTGGTGATTTAGGGTTATCTTATGTAATTAATAAAAATTTAGATGTTAGCACTATGATTGCAGAAAGATTTAGTGTTTCAATAAGAATTGGATTACAAGCAATGATACTTGGTAGTTTAATAGGATTGTTATTTGGTACTATTGCAGCGGTTAAACACAATACATGGATTGACACATTGTTTTCTGTATTTTCAATATTAGGTGTGAGTATACCATCGTATGTTATTGCATTAGGTTTGGCTTATTTTATTGGTTTTAAATTAGGGTGGTTTCCAATTTTATATAATGTTTCAAAACCTGCGTTATCGTCTGTTTTACCAACAATTTCATTATCTATGTTTACAATTGCAAATATCGCAAGATTTACTCGTTCTGAAATGATTGATGTGTTTAATTCTGAATATATGCTTTTAGTTAGATCTAAGGGTGTAAAAGAATATAAGGTTATATTAAATCATGCATTAAGAAATACACTTATCCCAATTATTACGGTAATGGGACCAATTCTTGTAGGGTTACTTACTGGATCGATGGTTATTGAAAGAATTTTTGCGATTCCAGGTATTGGTTCATTAATGGTTTTGGCAATTCAAAATAATGACTATAATGTGGTAATTGCTTGTGCATTTATATATTCATTTTTATACATATTTGTAATGTTTATTATCGATATATTATATGGAATTATTGATCCAAGGATTCGTGTTGCTAAAGGGGGTAATTAATATGGAAGAAAACAAAAAAATAAATGATGACTTTACTTTGGCATATGATAAAGGTCAACATCTTATTGATAGGAACTATATATCTTCAAGTTATGGTAGAGATGTTTTTAATAGCTTTATGAAAAATAAAGGTGCTGTTATAGGGGGTATAGTTATTATTTTAATAACTATTATGGCTATTATAGGACCACATTTGAATGAACATACATATAAATCAATTATCATTGAACATGCATCACTTGTTCCAAGAATCCCGTTTTTAGAAAACTTTAAAATTTTTGATGGTGTATATAAAGGGGTTAATCAATATATTAGTAAAGGATTTGATGATGTGTATTATTGGTTTGGAAGTGATACACAAGGAAGAGATATATTTACAAGAGTTTGGGAGGGTACAAGAATTTCACTCATAATTGCATTTACAGCAGTTGCTATTGATATATTTATTGGGATGGTTTATGGACTTATTTCAGGATATTTTGGTGGAAAAGTCGATATTGTAATGCAAAGGATTGCAGAAATTTTAAATGGAATACCAACACTTGTAATTGTGACACTTTTAGGGCTTATATTACCTTCGGGGATTTCATCAATTATTTTTGCACTTATGATTACAGGATGGATTGGTATGAGTAGAATTGCAAGAGCACAAGTTTTAAAAATTAAGGAATCAGAGTTTATACTTGCTTCAAAAACACTTGGTGCAAAAAATATGGCAATTATTTTTAAAGATATTTTACCTAACATTTTTGGTCAAATAATTATTATGAGTATGTTTTCTATACCTAATGCAATATTTACTGAAGCATTTTTATCATTTGTTGGACTAGGTGTTCCTGCACCAATGGCATCGCTTGGCTCATTAATTTCTGAAGGGTATAAGTCACTGACAATTTATCCACATATTTTGTTTAGTGGAGTAATAGTTTTAGCATTACTTATGCTTAGTTTTAATTTATTTGCGGATGGATTAAGAGATGCATTTGATCCAAAAATGAAACAAATGTAGGAGGATTTATGGAAAAAGAAAGAGTATTATCTATCCGTGATTTAAATATTTCATTTGAAACTAGTAGCGGTAAAGTGAATGCGATTAGAGGTGTAAGATTAGATTTATTTAGGGGAGAAACAATTGCGATTGTTGGTGAATCTGGCTCAGGTAAATCGGTCACTGTTAAAACTATTTTAGGTATTTTAAGTCCAAATGGTAAAATTGATAGCGGATCAATAATTTATAATTATAAAGATGAAAATGGTAATTTACAAAAAGCTGATTTGGTTAAAATGAGTCAAAAAGAAATTAGATATAAATTTTGTGGAAAAAATATTGCAATGGTGTTTCAAGATCCAATGACTTCTTTAGATCCAACAATGACTATTGGTAATCAAATAATGGAAACGATGCTTGAACATAAAAAGATTTCTAAAAAAGAGGCAAAAGAAAAAGCGTTAAATTTATTACAGCTTGTAGGAATTGAAAAACCAGAAATTAGAATAAATCAATATCCACATCAATTATCAGGTGGAATGAGACAAAGAGTTGTAATTGCGATTGCACTTAGTGGGGATCCAGATATATTAATTTGTGATGAGCCAACAACAGCTTTAGATGTAACAATTCAAGCAAAAATACTTGAATTAATTAAAGAAATACAAACAAAACGAAATATTTCTGTTATTTATATTACCCACGATTTAGGAGTAGTCGCAAAAGTTGCGGATTATGTTGCGGTTATGTATGCAGGAAAAATAATTGAAAAGGGAAATATAAATGAAATTTTTTATGATCCAAGACACCCATATACATGGGGATTATTAAGCAGTATGCCTGATATTGAAACAAATAGTGATAGATTATTTGCGATTGAGGGTAGTCCACCTAACTTGTTGGATAGAGTTGTTGGTGATGCATTTGCTACAAGAAATCCATATGCTTTAAAAATTGATTTTAAAGAAGAACCACCTTTGTTTGATGTTGGTGGGCAACATAGAGTAAGTAGCTGGTTATGTGATCCAAGGGCTCCCAAAATTGAAATGCCTAAAGAGCTAAGAGATAGAATTGATAAAATGAAAATTAGGGAGGAAAATATATGAATAAAACTCCTTTATTAAAAGTCGAAAATTTAAAACAATATTTTAAAGCAAACGGAAACTATGTTGTTAAAGCAGTCGATGGAATTAGCTTTGAAATATATGAAGGTGAAACATATGGTCTTGTTGGAGAAAGTGGAAGTGGTAAATCAACAACTGGGCGTTCAATTATTAGATTGTATGATATTACAGATGGAAAAGTAATTTTTGATGGGAAATGTGTTAGTGATAAAAAGTTATCTAAAGATGATGAAAAATATCTAAGAGTAAACATGCAGATGATATTTCAAGATCCGATGGCTTGTTTAAATCCAAGAAAAAAAGTAAAAGATATAATTGCGCAAGGGTTAAAAATTCAAAAGGTTTGTTCTTCACAAGAAGAAATAGATGAAAAGGTTAACAATATTTTAGAAAAAGTTGGACTTTCAAAAGAACATGCCACAAGATATCCTCATCAATTTTCAGGGGGACAAAGGCAAAGAATTGGTATTGCAAGAGCATTAATAATGAATCCTAAGTTAATTATTGCGGACGAAGCTATTTCAGCATTAGATGTATCTATTCAAGCACAGGTTGTTAATTTGATGAAAGATATACAGGATGAATTTAAAACAACTTATTTATTTATTGCACATGATTTGTCTATGGTTAAATATATAAGTGATAGAATAGGGGTAATGCATTTAGGGCATATTGTTGAAACAGGAACAACAGATGAAATTTTCAATAATCCAATTCATCCTTATACAAAAGCTCTTTTATCAGCTATACCTCATCCTAATCCAATAGTTGAAAAACAAAGAATTGCACTTGTATATGATAAGGAAAAAGAAGGTGTTGATTATACTAAAGGTAAAATTCATAATATATCTTCAACCCATTATGTTTTGGCTACAGATGAAGAGTTTGAGAAATGGAAATAAAAAATCCTATTAAATAGGATTTCCTTCAAAATCTAAATAATAATTTGATTTGTCTAAGGGGTTTAAAATTATTTTAACCCCTTTTTCAATTCCAATTGAATACAACTCATCAAATGTATTGTAGTATTTTATATGGTTATGATTTATATTGAAAAATTCTTCTTTATTATTGTTTAATACATAATTTCTATTTTTAAAATCATTGTATAGCATTAATGATGAAATCATTTTAGGTTTTTTACTTAATTCTTCTAATTTATCTACAATCATAAACTTTAATTTTGAGTTTGGTTTTAAAAGATATAAAATCTGAGATACTTGTTTACAGGTTTTTGTTATTTCATCATTTTTAACGTCTTTTTTTAAAATATCTTTAAAAAGTTTTTGATACATTTTTCCGATTTTTTCAGCGTTTTTATCACTTATTTTGACTAATTTATCCGTTGTAAACTTTAAATTCTTTTTTTCTAAAATATATTTATCAAAAAAAGCTTCTATTCTAAAGTGAATTACAATTTCTTTTTCATTAGAAAGATTTCCAAATTTGCTTCTATGATATACAAGAGGATGAACAACACTATCCAATGCATAATGACATAAATATCCATAAAAATAACTTATTAAATCAGTATCAAAAATATTGTGAACATATTTATGCATATATTCTATTACTTCAAATATTTTATAATTATGCATATAATTTCCTAAATCTTTTTGTAAACTTTTTGCACCATAATTATGAAAAAAGAATAAATCAGGACCTTGTGCTCCAATACAAAACATATTAATGTTTTGTATTTTATTTTTTACTTCTTCAGGTAATTTTTTTAATATATCTAGTGCAGATAATGCATGTGTTGTCGCAGCTGGCATATAATTCACCTTTCTTTAGGCTAATATTATCATAAATGAGATATATTTTATATTAATTTACATTTAAAAGTGATAAAATAGCAAAATAGGGAGAATATATGAAAAGTAAATTAACTAAACTTGAAAAGTATTGGATTTTATATGATGTAGGAAATTCTGCCTTTATATTAATGGTTTCTGCAATTATTCCTATATTTTTTAAAAATTTAGCAACAAGTGCCGGGGTATCTTCTTCAGATTCAACTGCATTTTGGAGTTATGGTTTATCTATATCTACATTGTTTGTTGCACTCATTGGGACTTTGTTAGGTAAAAGGGCTGATGGTAAAGACAAGAAAAAGAAATATTTCACTGTTTTTATGATTTTTGGTTGTTTGGCATGTGGATTTTTAGGTTTTTTAAATTCTTGGCAATTATTTTTGTTAGTATTTATCATCGCAAAAATTGGATGTTCTGGAAGTATTATATTTTATGATTCTATGCTTACAGACATTACTACAGATGAAAGAAGTGATGTTGTATCTTCTGGTGGATATGCTTGGGGATATATTGGTAGCTGTATTCCTTTTGTGTTTAGTTTAATATTAATTCTTAATGCAAAATCTTTTGGATTAACAGCTGGACTTGCAGGTGGCATTTCATTTATAATTATCGCAATTTGGTGGCTTTTATCATCTTTACCACTTATAAAAAATTACAAACAACTTCATTATAGTGATGTGATTTATAAAAGAAGTTTTTCTGAAATTATTAAAGGTGTAAAAGAAACACTTAGCAAAATAAAAGAAAATAAACCTCTTTGGATTTTTATGTTATCTTATTTTTTCTATATTGATGGTGTTTATACTATTATCGAATTAGCAACCTCATATGGTAAGGATGTTGGTATCGGTGATAATGATTTGCTTTTGGCATTACTTTTAACGCAGGTTGTTGCATTCCCTTTTGCACTTATTTTTGGTTATTTATCTAAAAAGATTAAAACACGAAAATTAATAGAAATTTGTGTTTTTGGTTATATTCTAATTGTTTTATTTTCACTACAACTTGATAAAGCATGGGAATTTTGGTTTTTGGCAGTTTGTGTTGCGGTATTTCAAGGGGCAATTCAATCATTATCTAGAAGTTATTTTTCAAGACTTGTTCCAAAAAATAATTCAAATGAATTTTTTGGGGTATTTGACATATTCGGAAAAGGTGCTGCTTTTACAGGGACATTGATTATAGGTGTACTTACTCAAATGAGTGGACAAACAAAAATTGGTTTGGCAGCGCTTATAGTATTACTTGTTGTTGGCTTGATATTATTGAGATCAGTTCCAGATAATTCTGCTGATATTTAATAAAAAACCATGTTATTTAATGGATTTCATTATAAACATGGTTTTTATTATTTTTGAAAATTGTATTATTACTTCATATGTTGTGGAATATTTATCAGCGAGTTGAACGATTCTACCTTCATTTGTTTTTGGGAATTTTCCTAAAGGCCACATGTGGTTTAAAATGCAGTCCTCCATAATTTTGTCTACTGCAAATATTTTTTTAGAATTTTTTAGTGCAAATTTTGGATGGTTTAATGAATGCTTTAATGGGCTTTCATTTTTTTGTTTCCAATCATACAAAAAGAAATCATGTAACATAGCTCCTTTTGTTGCACTTATATAGTTTAATTTAAGTTTTTTGCATAAGATATAAGTTATGTATGCAACATTAATACTGTGAGTTAATCTAGAAATGTTTATGTGTTGATAAAAATTGTTTAACTTTATATATTCAGAATTTTGTAAAAATTCTATGATTATATCAGAAAATTCATTTATATTATCATCAATACAATTAATTTTAGAATTTAAAATATTTTTCAATTGTTTTCTCCTGAGTGACACCTATATAATTTAAACTTTTTTTAATGATATTGCAATAATTTAAAAGACAAAATATATTATGAAGCCAGAAATTGAATTATGTATAATATTAAAAGATAAATAAAAATGTTTGAATCACATTACAAAATAAAGTGAACCTTAAAATTGGATAACCAATCAAATGAGGTTCACTTAAAAGTTAATTATATTTTTTACTATTTATTTTTCGATTTATTTTGTATTTCTTTTATTTTATACGCAAGACCTTTGACCTTGTTTATTGGTGTACTACATATTGCAATTCTTATTCCTTTATTTACACAAACTGTGTATATGTGATTATCCATTAGTTTTTTATGTAAAAAATCTCTTTCTTTATTGTCAGCAATATTTAAAGTTATAAAAAAACCTTCTTTATATGGATAAATTTTTAATTTACATTCATTAGCTTCGTTTATAAATATTGAGGCTCTTTGATTTAATAAGTCTATATATTTTTGTTTTTCATCAAGGTAATTTGTTAAATTGTTTGTTGTGACATAAACAAAATTATCCATTGCAGCATTAGCAATATTACTCCAAGTAGCTCTTGCACCTTTTTCAAAAACAATTTTAACTTCATTAACATAAGTTTTATTTTTACATAGTATTAAACTTGCACCACATCTTAAGCCATATGATGTTAAAGACTTCGAAATACTAAATGCTATGATACACATTAAATTTTCATTCATTTCATTTAATGTTAATAAATAATCTCTGGATTTTTCTAAATTGTAAGAGTAATCAATATAAGCAATATCATTTAAAATTACACATGGGACATCTTTTGAAATTTCATTTAAAAAAGATATAACTTCTTTCCATTCACTTATACTCATAGAATATCCAGTTGGATTATGGCATGGATCATTAATAACTACTAGCACCTTATCCTGTTTTTTAGATACTTCAATAACTTTTTCTTTAAAAGAATTAATATTAAATTTGTCATTATCAAACATTTCATATATTGCTGTATTTAAATTGTTTTGTGATGCCATCAAAGCATAACTTCCCCATGCAATATCGGGTATAATTACAGTTTGGTTTTGCTCTAAAATATTTTTAAAAGTTAAACTTATAGCACCACTACCACCAGGAGTTGCAATAACTTCTTTATGTAAATTTATTTTTTTATTTTGAAATACCCAATTAACAACTTGCTCCCTATAGCTATCGTTGCCAACAAAGCTTGCAGCATATTCAGCCTTAATTTCAGCAGGTATTTTGTCGTAGTTTTCAAATACAGATTTTAAAGCTACAAATTTACCATTTTCATCATAAAGTGAACCTATAGTTGCATCAACTATCGCATCATCACCATTTTTTAATTTATCTTCTTTTGCAAGTTTAACAATAGAAAATACAGTATCTTCTATTGGAGTTAAATTTGCTGTTTTTCTAGTAAAGCTCATAAATGGTCCTCCAATTAATAGATTAATTCTAAACTTCTAAATAAAAATTTTCAATATAGACTGGAAAATGAATGAAAGTTGATATAAACTACTTAATATTGAAAGGTTTAATTATGAAGAAATTTTTTGATTATTATGGTTATCCACTATTAACATTACTTATTTCAGGATTTATATATGCATTTGTAACTATAGCAGTTCCAGCAGAACAAGAATTTGTTGTTTTAACTTTTTTCAAAGCATGCATATGCTTTGCGTTTGGATTAAGTATTTATCAGTTAAAAAAGAGTAAAGAATGGGTAAAAAAACTTATAATTGCTTTAGTTTTTGTCTATTTAATGTTATATGATATGGGCTATAATATTATTCCTCAAATAACTTATACATTGAAGAATTTTTATATTAGTGGATTTATTTTGAATTTAATATATGTTTTTTTGGGATGGACTTTTTTTCATTAAAAAGTAGTGAGCCAATTCTTACCATTGTACTTCCCTCTTCAATTGCAATTTTATAATCATTACTCATTCCCATTGATAATATACTTATAGATGGGAATTTTTGTTTTAAAGATTCAAATAATTTATATCCTGTTTTAAATGTTTCTCTAATTTTGTTTTCGTCATCACAATTTGGTCCCATTAACATTATTCCTTTAACATTTATATTGGTGAATTTTTGACAATTTTGAATAAATTCATAGGCATCATCTATTTTTAAACCGAATTTTGTTTTTTCATTTGAAATATTGAATTGAATTAATATATCCATTATTTTATTTATTTTGTTGCATCTGTAGTTTATTTCCTTTACTAATTTTATGCTGTCAACAGAGTGAATAAGTGATACAAATTCAACAATATATTTAACTTTATTAGATTGTAGATGACCAATAAAATGCCATTTAATATCATCTGCAATATCTATTTTCTCTAAAAGTTCTTGAACTTTGTTTTCACCAAATATTTTATATCCCAAATTATAATATTCTAAAATATTTTCTTTTGATTGTTTTTTGCTTACAATACATAAGTCGACATTTTTAAATTCATCCAAATTAACCATATATTTACCTCAATATTCATTATATATCAATCATGAAAAAATCATCACTATATGTGATGATTAAAAAAGTTTTAATGGTAATTTTGATTGTTTTATCAATCCTTTTTTTGTAAGGATTGGTAGTAATACGGTAAATGCAACTACAAGAATTGTTATTTCTATTGGAAGTAATAATGTATTTTTAACAATACTTTTTGCTAGATAATAAAGATATGCTTTTTTAAACATAATTGCACTCCATGTTGAACCTAAAATAACATTAACAAAAAGATTCACAGTTATTTTTGAAAGTGCTATTTTTAAAATAGTAATGTTTTGTTCATACAAGAACATTGCATATATAAAGTTTGAAAGCATTGCACTTATTGTATATCCGATAAAAAAGTTACCACTTGGGAAAATAATGAAACCTAAAATATCAGATACAAATCCAGATATTAATGATACTGCTGGACCAAAAATTGATGCTTCAATCGCAACAACAAAGAATGTAAAGTATACCCTTAAATTGTCACCAACAGTAATGTAATTAGAGCTTATTGCAATTTTTAAAGCTATCAAAATACCAAGTAAAGCTATATACTTTGTTGATTTAAGTTTTGCAATAGATGTAGAAAATTTCTTTGAAAACATATAAAAAACACTCCTTTCCTCTCCACAATAGTGAAGTATCAGAGTGTTGATATCACATTTGTGGGAATCTAAGTTGAACCGCAAGATAAACTTTTCGTCCTCAAGATTTCCCTTTCAAGAGGCACTTAACGCTCAACAAGATTTTACCTGTTTATAATATTACTATAGATTACTCATGTCAATATTTTAATAAAAACTTTAAGAAAAGTGTTATAGAGAATTAATTTAATGATAATTGTGTTATTATCATATAGTAGTTGAGGAAAAAAACATGTTTGAAATATTAAGTACAATTAATAAAATTGAAGATATAAGTAAACTAAAGGAAGCTGGTGCAACTGGAATAATTGTAGGTGATAGTTTTCATGCTAATAGACTTACTAGAAGTTTTTTGCATGATGAAATAATTGAAATATGTAAGGATGCAAAGAAACATTCTTTAAAAGTGTTTGTAAAAATGAATAGAGTATATATAGATAATGAGTTAGATGAAGCATATAAATATATGCAATTTCTTAAAGAATTAGACATTGACGCAATATATTTTAATGATTTGGGTTTATATTCAGTTGCAAAAAAATTGAATATGAGTGATAAATTGATATATGATCCAGATACAATTCTTACAAATCATTTTGATGTTAACTATCATTTATCTAAAGGTATTTATGGTGTTGTATTATCAAAAGAAATTACTAAAGAAGAAATGATTATGATTGCAGAAAAATCAATTGGTAAAACTTCTGTAATTGTTCATGGATACTTAAATATGTCATATGCCAAAAGGAAACTTATAAAAAATTATTTTGAATTTATTGGTAAAGACACAGATATTTCAAATAGAAGAGATCTATATTTAATTGAAGAAAATAGAGATGGTAAAATGCCAATTATAGAAGATGATCAAGGAACAATGGTGTTTAGCGACTATGTTCAAGAATCATTTGATGAAATTTTGGAATTATATAGTGCTGGTGTAACAATGTTTATTGTTGATGGAATATTTTTAGATAGTGAATGCATAGTTGATGCAATAAAGATGTATAGCGATATATTGAATGGAAAAGAAAATAAAAAAGCTGAATACTATAAAAAGTATAGTTATTTACCACTTTCAACAGGATATATGGAAAAGGCAACAAATTTGGTGAAGTAGATGAAAAAAATAGAATTATTAGCTCCAGCAGGAGATTTAGAAAAAGCGAAAACTGCAATATTATTCGGTGCTGATGCTGTTTTTTTAGGGGGAAAAAGATTTTCTCTTAGAACTCGAGCAAGTAACTTTGAAATAGAAGATATAAAGGAAGCATGTGATTTTGCTAAAAAACATGGTTCAGTTATTCATGTTACTGTTAATATCATTCCACATGAGAGTGATTTTGAAGGGTTAAAAGAATATTTGCAGACTCTTGAAAAAATAGGTGTTAAAGCAATTATTGTTGCTTCATTTGCAATTGCAAAACTTGCAAGAGAGGTTGCAAGTGGTTTAGAAGTTCATATGAGTACGCAACTTTCACTAACAAATTCAAAGGTTGTAGAATATTTAGATGATATAAAACCAGATAGAATAGTTTTAGCACGAGAATGCACACTTGATGATGTAAAGTATATAACAAAAAATTTATCTATTGAAACAGAGGCGTTTATACATGGAGGTATGTGTGTGAATTACTCTGGGAGATGTACTTTATCAAACGCAATGACTTTAAGAGATGCAAATAGAGGTGGATGTGCTCAAAGTTGTAGATGGAAATATAGATTATATCAAGGTGAAACAGAGTTAAATGATAGAGATATTTTATTTTCAATGAGTTCTAAAGATTTAATGGCTGTTGAACAAATATATGATTTAATTGAAGCAGGTGTATCAAGTTTAAAAATTGAAGGTCGTATGAAGTCTAGTTATTACATTGCAACTGTTGTAAAAACATATAGAAAACTTATTGATGAAATATATAAAGAAGGTAAAAGATTAAGTAAGGAAAGAATTTTGTATTATCAAAAGGAAATTTCTAAGGCTGAAAATAGACTTACAAGTTCAGGTTTTTATGGTGGTTTACCAAATGCGAGTGGACACTTGTATGGAATAAATGGAGCAGGTGTAACTCACGATTATGTTGGATTAGTTTTAGATCAAAATGAAGAATATACACTTGTACAATGTAGGAATGTATTTAAAACTGAAGATTTATTGGAAGTGTTTGGTCCAAATATTGATAATGAAAAATTTATGGTTGATAAAATTGTTAATGATGAAGATGAGATTATTGAAATAGCCAATAAACCAATGTCTATTGTTAAGGTTAAAATTCCATTTAAGGTAAATGAAGGCGATATGATTAGGAAGGTTAAACTATGATTATTGAAGGTGCTCTTAGCGTTAAAGCGGCAATCAAAGGAAAAAATAGAAATATTTTTGAAATTTATATTGATAAAAGCAAAAAATCTAAAGATATAAATTATATAAAAAATTTAGCTTTTCAAGATGGAATAAAAATAAATTTTATTAATAAGAATGAAATTGATAAGCTTGCAAGTGGTAAAAGCCATGGTGGAATATTAGCAAAAGTATCAAATAGGATGTATCAAGATATTTCAGATTGTTTTAATGAGAACTCATTTGTTGCACTAATTGAAGGGGTAGAAGATCCATTTAATTTAGGATATATTTACAGAACATTATATAGTGCTGGTTGTAGTGGAGTAATTGTCAACAAAAGAGATTATAAAGATTTTGAAAATGTAATACTTAAATCTAGTGCTGGTGCTTTTGATTTAATAAATATTTACCAAAGTGATAATTTACAAAATAGTATTGAGTTTGCCAAAAATAAAGGCTGTGTTGTTTATACTGCAATGAGAAAAGATGCAATTTCTTATTTTGAATGTGATTTTAAAATTCCCGTTTTAATCGCAATTGGCGGTGAAATGAGAGGTTTATCAAAAGTTGTTTTGGAAAATAGTGATAAAAATATTTACATACCATATGGAAATGAATTTAAAAATGCATTAAATGCAAGTAGTGCAGTTGCAGCAATAAGTTATGAAGTTTTAAGACAAAGACTGTCTATAATGCTATAATCAATAGGTTGGAGGTACAAAATGAACAAAGAATTTTATTATGCTAGAAACACATTTATAATAAATTATACAAAAAAATACAGTACAAATGCTGAAGAATTAGTATCATCTGAAGGTTTTAGTGCTTTTTTAGATTTGTTTTTAAATCATATTAAAAAACATAAACACGATATGTATTTATGGATAACAAAAGGTGAAAAAAATGATATTGCAAAATCTGAAATAATAAGATTATCAAAGTTATTGATGATTTTAGATTTGAAAGAAATAGACCATTATAGTGTTCATGAACCAGATAGACTACTTTTAGTGATTGAAGAAGCATATCATTTTTGGAGAGACATGCAAAGATATTCTTTAATGTATACTCAAAATGAAGAAGGTTATCAAATCCAAAACTTTATTGATGCAGATAGTAGATTTAATTCATTAATTTTAAGTTTTTACAGATCTATACAACAAAAAGTTCAAGGCTCTAAAAATACAGTATATCGTCAATTACAAGCTGGAACACATGCTAGCTTACTTTTACAAAATACAAACTGGAATATACCAAATGGATATGAAATTTTAAAAGGCATACCATTTATTACAGAAATAATGCTTAGAACTCCACTTATTCTTCATCCAAAAAGTAATAAAAGATTGGGTATGTTTAGTGAAACATTTGAAAATCCTCTAAATGAATTTGTTAAGGGAGATGGAGATTGGATTTGTTTTCCATGTAAAGTGGGTGGTTTATTAACTTTCGCATATTTTCATAAAGATTTTATATCTGGTGCAGTTGCATGTCCTAACTTGTTTGAATTAGCTACAAGGGAAGAATGCCTAGTAAAAAAACCTGATTGTATAGTACTTTTTGGGAACCCAGATGGTAAAAATGAAACAACATTCTATCATGATAAAAAAGAAAATATTTGGATTGGGAAAGTATCTGCAGCTGATGTTATTGAGTATTTTGGATATGTTAAAAAGATGTTTTTAACTTTACACAATTTAGCAGTTATGGAAAAAGGATGGGTTCCAATTCATGGAGCAATGATTAAACTTTATCTAAGAGATGGACGAGAAAAGCATGTAATGTTTATGGGAGACTCTGGTGCAGGTAAATCTGAAACAATAGAAGCCTTATCTTCTATAGCTGAAGGAATAATTGATAGACAAGAAGTTATATTTGATGATATGGGCTCAATTCATATTGATGAAAATGGAAAAATTGTTGCGCAAGGTACAGAGATTGGTGCATTTGTTAGATTGGATGATTTAGATAAAGGTTCTGCATACAAGGATATGGATAGATCTATTTTCTTTAATCCAGAAATTTCAAATGCAAGAGTTGTTGTTCCAACAGCTCCATATAAGGTGGTTGTAAAGAATCATCCTATTGATTGTTTTATGTATGCAAATAATTATACAGATAAAAGGGGAATGAAAGAGTTTAAAACACTTGAAGAGGCAAAACCAGCTTTTATAGAGGGCAAAAGATTTGCATTAGGAACAACACAGGAAAAAGGATTATCTACAACATTTTTTGCGAATCCATTTGGACCAATGCAAAAACAAGAAATCGCAACTCCTTTAATTGATAATATGTTTAATAAGCTTTTTGAACAAAATGTCTTTGTTGGAGAAATATATACATGTCTTGGATTACCTGATAAAGGTGATAATGGTATTATGGATGCCGCAAAAGAGTTGCTTGATTTTGTCCAAAGATAAAACCTTCAATTGAAGGTTTTTTTATGTTAACCATAATAAAAATTAATAATTAATTAACTATTATTTATAGAAATTATTGAGTATTTTAGATACAATACTAGTATACGGAGACTAATTATGAGTTTTACATCACTAGTTTTTATTCCATTTTTATTTACTTCTTTTCTTTTATATTATACTTTAAAAAAACCATATAGATATTATGTATTATTTTTAATAAATATTCTTTTTCTATTAACTTATTTGAAAATTAACATAGTAATTATTAGTATATTTACAATTTTTAGTTATTTTATTGGAATTTTAATCGAAAAAAATAAAAAAAATTTATTTTTAGGGATTTTTTCGATTGTTTTGTTTTTTGTGATTTTAAAATATTATAATTTCTTTGATAAAAACTTTATTGTTCCAATTGGTATGTCATTTTATAGTTTTAAGATTATAAGTTATTTTATAGATTTATCTAGAAAAAAAATAAAAGCAGAAAAAAGTTTTATATACTTTTTTAACTATATAACTTTTTTTCCAACACTTTTATCAGGGCCAATAACTAGATTTAATAAGTTTAATGAAAGTATAAAATCAAGTGAATTTAATTACATTAAAATTAGAAATGGTGCATTTTTATGTGCATGTGGAATATTTGAAAAAGTAGTTATATCTGATTTTTTTGGAATTATCGTTTATAACATTTTTTCAAATGAAAAATTAACAGGTAGTTTCACAATTTTAGGAATTTTATTATATGCATTCCAAATTTATTTGGATTTTGATAGCTATAGCAATATTGCGATTGGAGTTTCAAAGATGTTTGGAGTTGATTGTGGTATTAATTTTAAAACACCATACCTTTCAAGTAACATTAAAGAATTTTGGAGAAGATGGCATATATCACTTAGCTCTTGGTTTAAAGACTATGTTTATATACCTCTAGGTGGTAATAGAAAAAGTAAATCTTCTAAAAATTGGAATACAATTATTGTTTTTGTATTAAGTGGAATGTGGCATGGTTCTACTTTGAATTTTTTAATATGGGGTTTGGGACATGGATTATTGTTAGTTTTGGAAGATAGTATTTTATCAAAGTTTAAATTAAATAAAACCTTTAATTTATTGTTTAAAATTATTGGGATATTTTTAAATTATATTTTTGTTTCTGTTTTATTTGTGTTTTTTAAATTTGAGAAATTTAGTGATGCTTTTAGAACTTTAAAAAATGTTTTTATACCGATGAATTTTGATTATACTTTAATTAATTTAAATGGTAGAGAATGGAATTGGTTTATAATTTTGATTTGCTTTATGATTATTATTGAAATTTGTAGATATTTTGCAGATATGACATCTTTAATTGGGAAACAATTTGTAGTTATTAGATGGGTTATTTATATTTGTATGATTGCAATTTTTATTGTTTTTGGAATTTATGGATTACAGTATAATCCTGCTGACTTTATTTATAAACATTTTTAGGTGATAATATGAAAACTACTGTTAAAATATTATTTAAGTCTTTATTATTATTAATTATCACTGCAATTTTATGTGCATATTTTTCTTATGTGTTTTTTGTTGGGAATAAAAATTTAAAAACTGCATTTCAAAGTATTCCTAAAAACATGCTTGATGTGGTGATTTTAGGATCGTCTCATACTCAATATGGAATAAATCCAGCAATTTTAAATAATGAAACAAATTTATATGCATATGTTAATGCAAGCGCATGTCAGCCAATTGAAGTTTCATACCAAATGTTAAAGGAAACATTAAAAACTCAAAAACCAAAAGTTGTAATTCTTGATGTATTTACAATGCTTCCAGCAAAAGAGGTTTGTCATGCTAATTCAGTTTATAAAATGGCATCAGATGAAATGACAGGTATGGAAAAAATAAATACATTGATGTATATTGATGATAAAGATACTGCATTTAATTATATATTTAATATACGAATGTATCATCAAAGATGGAAAGAAGTAAATATTGATGATTTTGTTATAAAGAATAATAAATCAAATTATGATCATTTTGGATATATTAATTTACCATCAAATGATTTAAATTTTAGATTTTTGGATATACCAGAAAGAAATAGCAAATATGAATTAGATAAAAAAGACATTAAATATTTAAAAAAAATAAAAGAGCTATGTGATAAAAAAGGTATGCAACTTCTTTTGATTAAAACTCCATTTGATATTAATCAAGACAATTTGAATGCATTGATGAGTGTATGGGATTTAGCAAATAGTTTAAATATTAAATATATAGATTTTATTGAAAAATCAAAAGATTTAGGATTTGCATTTGGAGTTGATTCTGAGACTTGGCACAATACTAATTGGGGAGCTTATAAGATAACTAAATATTTGTCTGAATATTTGACTGAAAATTATAAATTTAATCATATTGATAATAGAGAAATAAATATTAATTTGAAATATTTAAAAAATTCAACATATTTTAGTTTGTTGAATAATTTACCAGATCCATATGCATTTATAAAATATGCGAGTGAATTTAAAGGGGTTGTAATTATCAAATATAATGGAAGTAATAAAACTTCAATTACAAAGGTTGAAAATGAACTCATGCAAAGTTTAGGTACAAATAATAATTTTATATGGAATAAAAATTTAAATTATTATGCAATTATTAAAAGTGGAGAATTAATTGCTGAGAGTAATAAAGAAGCTAAGGCTGTAATTAATGGGAATAGTATTGTCGTTAATAAAAATAGTGTTATCGTTAATGATAAAGAATTAGACGATATATCTAATGAATTAACACTTATTGTTGCAGATGAAAGTTTTTCTTGGAAACAAAGTATGAATATTAACTATGCAAGTAAATGGTTTTGGAAAGTTGGTTGTGATGGATATGTATGTAAATAATGAAGTAATAAGTTCTATTCAAAACGAAAGAGTTAAAAATTGGAATAAACTTTTATTAAAAAAATATCGTGATGAAAAAAATGAATTTTTAATCGAGGAAGAGCATTTAATTGAGGAAGCATTAAAGTGTAACATTGTTAAAACGATAATTATTTCTGAAGGATGTTTTGATAAATTTAAATTTGATAATACATTTTTTGTTACACAAAATGTTATGAATAAGTTAAGTAGTAATGTATCAGAAGTTAAATATATAGCAGTGTGTAAGAAGCTAGATGAGAAACTTACAAGTAGTAATAAGGTACTTGCATTAGATAGAATTCAAGATCCAGGCAATTTAGGAACATTATTAAGAAGTGCACTTGCATTTGGGTTTAATCAAATATTAATATCTGACAATTCTGTTGATATATATAATGAAAAGGTTATCAGATCTACTCAAGGAGCTATTTTTCATTTGAATTTTTTAAGATGTAATTTAATTGAAACCTTAAAAAAGTTTGACAATTACGATATTTTGGCATTTAGCTTAGATAACTCAAATTATATGTCAGAAATAGTAGTTAATAAAAAAGTTGTAATAGTGCTTGGTAATGAAGGAAAAGGCATTAGTAAAGAAGTATTTGACTGTTGTAATAAAAAGGTGAAAATTGAAATGAACAGTTTTGAATCTTTAAATGTTGCTGTTGCAGGTTCAATTGCAATGTATAATTTTAGAGAAAAAAATAGTGATGTATTATGACATCACTATTTTTAAATTAAAGAAGTTTTATACCTTTTTCTTCCATTTCTTTCAATACTTTTGTTGGCCATATAGAACATTGTACTTCTCCGATATGATAACATCTTAGTAAAAATTGACATATTCTACTTTGTCCAATACCACCTCCATATGTTTGTGGCAGTTCATCATTAACAATCATTTGATGGAATGGAAGTTTTAATTTATCGTTTTGATTTAACTCATTAAGTTGAGATAACATAGAATCTTTATTAACTCTAATTCCCATTGATGAAAGTTCTATTACATCATCTAAAACAGGATTATAAAATAATATATCACCATTTAAGTTCCAATCATCATAATCTGCAGCACGGTTATCATGAATATTACCATTAGATAATTTTCCACCAATGTTTCTCAAAAATACTGCTTTATGTATTTTTACAATTTCCCTTTCTCTTTGTTTAGGAGTTAAATCTGGATATTTTTGTAACAATTCTTCTGATGTAACATACGTTATTGCTGGAGGTAAAATAGGTGTAAGGTGAGAATATTTTTTGTATAACTCTTTTTCACAGTCAAGAAATACAGAATAAATCTTATCTACTTGAGATTTTAAATATTCAAATGTTCTTTCATCTTTATCCATTACTTTTTCAAAATCCCATTGGTCAACATAAATAGAATGTACCTCATCAGGATTTTCATCACGCCTAACTGCATTCATATTTGTGTATAAACCTTCTCCAGAAATGAAATTATATTTATGAAGGGCAACTCTTTTCCATTTTGCAAGAGAGTGAACAATTTCAATTGTTCCAACTTCTGGCATATGAAGTGCATCAAAACTTACAGGTCTTTCAACATTATTTAGATTATCATTTACTCCAGTTGCTTTAGGTACAAATAGGGGAGCACTAACTCGTGTTAGGTTTAATCTGTTTGCTAATTCTGTTTCAAAAAAAACTTTAATAAACTTAATTGCTTTTTGAATTTCTTTTTGGCTAAATACTTGTTTGTACATATATCTCTCCTTTTTTACATATTGTCTAGTATAAATTTATTCAAAAACTTAGTCAATATTAAAGGGGCAAATGCCCCTTAAGATTTTATAACTTTTCGCCGTAATAGCACTTTTTAAGAATGTTTTGTAAATCTTCAACCATAGGAATTCTTGGGTTTGCTGGAGAACATTGATCTTCATATGCAAGATATGAAATTTTTTCAACTTTATCCATAAATTCTTTTTCATCAATTCCTTGATCTTTAAATGACATTTTTACACCAAGTTCAACAGCTAAGTTGTGACATGCTTGTGCAAATGATTCAACTCCTTCAGCAGGTGTAGAAGCTTTTAAACCAAGCATTCTAGCAATTTCTTGATATTTAATATCAGCTTTATAGTAATTGTATTTTGGCCAAATTCCAGGTTTTTCAGGTTTTGTTCCATTATATCTTATTACATTTGGCATGATTATTGCGTTAGTTCTTCCATGAACAGTGTGGAATTCAGCACCAATTTTATGAGCTAGTGAGTGGTTAACACCTAAGAATGCATTTGCAAATGCCATACCTGCAAGTGTTGCAGCATTATGCATTTTTTCACGAGCTTCAAAATCATTTTTTCCATTTGTAACAGCACGAGGTAAATATTCAAATACCATTTTTATTGCTTGTAAAGCAAGTCCATCAGTATAATCACTAGCAAGAGTAGAAACATAAGCTTCAGTAGCGTGTGTTAATACATCAAGTCCTGTGTCAGCAGTAATAAATGATGGAAGATTAACAGTTAATGCAGGATCAATAATTGCTACTGTAGGAGTTAATGAGTAATCAGCTAGTGGATATTTTTTACCAGCAGCTTTATCACTTATAACTGCAAATGGAGTAACTTCAGAACCTGTACCTGATGTTGTTGGAATACATACTAACTTAGATTTTTTACCTAATTCTGGATATTTGAAAGCACGTTTTCTAATATCCATAAATTTTTGTTTTAAATCATCAAAGTTTACATCAGGTTGCTCATAGAATAACCACATACCTTTTGCAGCATCCATTGGTGAACCACCACCAATAGCGATAATTGTATCTGGTCTAAATGCTTCCATTAGGCTTACACCTTTTTTAACAGTTGTAATATCTGGATCTGGTTCAACATCACAGAATAATTGAACTTGTACTTTATTTCTTCTTCTACTTAATTGTTCATTAATCTTACTTACAAATCCTAAATCAACCATTGATCTATCAGTAACAATAAATACTCTTTCTACATCTTGCATATCATGTAGATATTCAATTGAGTCTCTTTCAAAGTAGATTTTTGAAGGGATTTTGAACCATTGCATGTTATTTCTCCTTTTACCAATCTTTTTAATATTTAATAAGTTAATAGCACTTACGTTATCTGAAACAGAGTTGTGTCCATAAGAACCACATCCTAATGTTAAAGATGGAATAAATGAGTTGTATACATTACCTATACCACCAAATGTACTTGGTGAATTCCAAATAATACGACATGCTTTAATTCTTGTACCAAATTTTTTAGCTAATTCTGCATTTTCAGTGTGGATTGCTGCTGAGTGACCAATTCCGTTAAACATAACCATTGCTTCAGATTTATCTAAACCATCTTCAATTGAGTCAGCCTTTAACATTGCAAGAACTGGAGATAATTTTTCCCTAGTAAGTGGTTCATTTATTCCAACTTCTTTACATTCAGCAATTATTATGCTTGTTTTTAAATCAACTTCAAATCCAGCTTGTTGAGCAATCCAATGAGCTGTTTGTCCAACAACGGCAGGATTTAATACAGCTTTTTCTACATCTTTAGAGTAAGCTTTTACTCCAAACATATATGCTTCAAGTAATTCTTTTTCTTTTTTACTTGCATAATGGACATTGTAATTTTTAAATAATTCTTTAACATCGTTGTATACTTCTTTATCAACAATAACAGCTTGTTCACTTGCACAAATCATACCGTTATCAAACGCTTTAGAAAGTGCAATATCATTTACAGCTTGTTTTAAATTTGCAGTTGTTTCAATATATGCAGGAACATTACCAGCACCTACACCTAACGCAGGTTTACCACAAGAATAAGCTGCTTTAACCATTGCGTTTCCACCAGTCGCAAGAATTGTTGCAACATTAGGATGATTCATTAATGAAGAAGTAGCTTCCATGCTTGGAGCTTC
Organism: Erysipelotrichaceae bacterium; assembly: GCA_022772735.1. GTDB lineage: Bacteria > Bacillota_I > Bacilli_A > Erysipelotrichales > Erysipelotrichaceae > UBA9076. The sequence goes on along the minus strand of JALEZD010000015.1, from coordinate 24,107 downwards.
AATCCATTGAATACAATTTTCAGGTGCACCAGCTAATACTGCAGCTTTATAAACAACTTCAGCAGCAGCCTTTGAACATTTTTGTGCACTTGGATGGAAAGCAAAGATTATAGGATTTCTAGTTTTTAAACTAATCAATGCTTTAAATATTACTGTAGAAGTAGGGTTAGTAACAGGAGTAATACCTGCAATAACACCAACAGGTTCAGCAACATAAGTAAGTCCTTTTACTTCATCTTCACTTATTACACCAACTGTTTTTAAATGACGCATATGATTAACTACATATTCACATGCAAATAAATTTTTTGTAGCTTTATCTTCAAATACACCACGTTTTGTTTCTTCAACAGCTAATTTTGCAAGTTCACCGTGTTTGTCAAGGGCAGCAACTGAACATTTTGCAACTATATAATCAATTTTTTCTTGGTCGAAGTTTGCATAGTTATCAAGGGCAATTACCGCTTTTGCAACTTTTTCATTAACTTCTTTATTTGGTGTTAAATTCACATTTTCTTTTGTGCTCATATATCCTCCGTTGTGATTAATTTCACTTACTTTAGTAATATAACACCTAAATAAATATAATGCAATAACTTTTGATATATTTTTCACAAGTAAACGGTTACATTTTTGAAATTATAAAGAAATGAATTTTTTTTCGTTTTCTACTAATGGAATTTCCTTTATAGAAATGTTTTCAACATTAATAAATCTATTTCCTTTTTTTATTTCTTTTATTAATGTATTTATGTTTGATTTATATCCTTGTGCACATATTTCAACCATTCCATTATCCAAATTTTTTGCATAACCAGTAATATTTAAAGGTATTGCTTTCATTTGAGTGAAGATTCTAAATCCAACATTTTGAACTTGTCCTTCAACAATTATAAAATATCTAACTTTTTCCATATAATAATTATATATTTAAAATTTATTTTTAAAATATTTTAAGATTAAATACTTGTATTTTTATCAAAAAAATGTAGAATGATTATTATATTTATAGGGGAGTAGCTCACCTTTTAGGAAATTATATTCGTCAACACGATTGATTACAATCCGGATATAATATCAGTAATGATAAGCAAGACCGATAGATAGTCTTGTTTTTATATTGTAAAGGAGAGCAAATATGTTTCATAATAAAGACAAAAATGAAGTTATTAAAGATTTATCAAGTAATTTTGAGTATGGCTTAAAAGAAGAACAAATTATTTTTTCAAGAGAAAAGTATGGAAAAAATGAATTGGTTGAACAGAAAAAAACATCATTATTTGTAAAATTTTTACAACAATTTACAGATCCATTAATAATTGTGTTAATTATTGCAGCTGTTGTTTCTGTTGTGATTGATCCACATGAATGGATAGAAAGCTTAATAATATTAATTGTTGTAATGCTTAATGCTATTTTAGGAGTATATCAAGAAAATAATGCTGAAAAATCTTTAGAAACCTTAAAGAAGATGAGTGCACCAAATGCTAAAGCTATCAGAAATGGAGAAAGGATAAGTATTCCATCATCTGAAATAGTTGTTGGTGATATTGTATCATTAGAGGCAGGAGATTATGTTCCAAGTGATGGAAGAATAATTGAATCATTTAATTTACAGGTAGATGAAAGTGCATTAACAGGTGAATCACTACCTGTTAATAAGATAAGTAGCGTTATTGATGAAGAAAACTGTGCACTAGGAGATATGAAAAATATGGCTTTTGCAAGTACAGTTTGTACTTATGGCAGAGGTACAATGATTGTTACTAGTGTAGGTATGAAAAATGAAGTGGGTAAAATAGCCAGTATGCTTATGAGTGAAACAAAAGAAGTAACACCACTTCAAATAAAATTATCACAAGTTAGTAATGTGATTAGTATTATGTGTTTTGTTATATGTATAGTCGTATTTGGTCTTGAATTATACAGTGGTTTAGAAATATTAGATGCATTTAAAACTGCAGTTGCCCTTGCTGTTGCAGCTATACCAGAAGGTTTAGCAACAGTAGTTACAATTGTTTTGTCAATGGGTGTTACTAAAATGGTTAAAAAGAATGCAATTATTAGAAGATTACCTGCAGTAGAAACACTAGGTAGTGCATCAATTGTATGTTCAGATAAAACAGGAACATTAACTCAAAATAAAATGACAGTTGTTAAAACATTTAGAAATGAAGAAATTAATGATTTTGAGGAAAATGAATCTACAAAAGAATTGCTTAGATATTTTACGCTTTGTACTGATGCTGAAGTAAAAAGAGATATAAATAATAAAATAATTTCAATTGGGGATCCAACAGAAATAGCAATGGTGGAAGCTTCATTTAAAATGGGTGATACTAAAGAGTTATTAAAAACAAAATATACAAGAGAAGGTGAAATTGCATTTGATTCATCTAGAAAGATGATGACTGTATTTTATAGTAGTGATGAAGGAATATATAGTTATACAAAAGGTGCGCCAGATGTTATTTTATCTAGATGCACTAATAGTTTTGAAAAGGCATATGATGCAAATGAAACAATGGCAAATGATGCATTAAGAGTTCTTGCGATTGCAATAAAAAAATGGGATGAAATACCAGTTTTAGATGATAGTAATATTATTGAAAGTGATATGGAATTTATTGGGTTAATTGGAATGATTGATCCACCTAGAGTAGAAGTAAAAAAAGCAATAGAAGAAGCAAAAAGAGGTGGAATTAAAACTGTAATGATTACAGGAGACCATATAACTACCGCAAGTGCTATTGCAAAACAGTTAGGTATATTAAATGAAGGTCAAAAGGCTATAACTGGTTTAATGCTTAATGAAATGGATGATGAAACATTATTTAATGAAATAGAAAATATAAGTGTTTATGCAAGAGTTGCTCCAGAACATAAAGTAAGAATCGTTAATATGTGGAAATCAAAGGGTAAAGTGGTTGCGATGACTGGTGATGGGGTTAATGATTCACCTGCATTAAAGGCAGCAGATATCGGTTGTGCAATGGGTATTACTGGAACAGATGTTACTAAAAATGCAGCAGACATGATTTTAACTGATGATAACTTTGCGACAATTATTTCTGCAGTAAAAGAAGGAAGAGGAATTTATAATAATATTAAAAAAGATGTTCATTTCCTATTATCAAGTAATATTGGAGAAGTATTTACTATATTTGTTGCTAGTTTAGTTAATTCATTTGGTTTTATTAGCTTGGGAATTCCACTAATGCCTGTACATCTTCTTTGGGTAAATTTAGTTACTGATACACTTCCAGCATTTGCCCTTGGAATGGAGCCTGCATCAGATGATATTATGAATGAAAAACCACGAGCAAAAGATGAAAGCTTTTTTGCAAATGGACTTTGGTGGACAATCGTATGGCAAGGTATAATGGTAGGTATGTTGACTCTTACTTCTTATGTTATTGGTAATAATGTAAATCATGAAATTGGTATGAGTATGGCATTTATGACTATATCTATTTCACAATTATTCCATTCATTTAATATCAAAAGTTCAAAGAGTATTTTTAATAAAAATCTTTTTAACAACAAATACCTAATATATTCATTATTAATTGGATTGAGTTTGCAATTTATTGTAATGTATACACCAATAAATTCTATATTTAATATTATTCCTTTAAGTATCAACTATTTGTCAATTGCATTTGCTCTTGCAATATGTCCGGTAATAATTGTTGAGATTATTAAATTTTTTAAAAAATAAATTAGTTACTATATTCTAAAAATCATTGCAATTACATACTTTTAATATGTATAATATCTTTAAAGCGTTAATGAAGGACTAGTATAGACAAACTATTATTAAGAGAGAAATACATTTGGTGTGAGTATTTTATAAAAAGTGTCTTGAATTCACCTTTACAGTGAGATTAATACTCTACGGGATTACCGTTATCAAATTAAGGTGTGTCTTTTAAAGATGAAACAGGATGGTACCGCGATTAGTCGTTCCTGAATTGGAATGACTTTTTTTATTGGGAGGAAATATGGAAAAAATTAATAAAATTAAAGAAGAAGTATTAGAATTAATTAATAATTCAAATGAAATGGAACTTTTACAACAACTTAAAATAAAATTTTTAGGTAAAAAAGGTCAAATTCAAGAATTGATGAGTGAAATGAAATCATTAAGCAATGATGAAAAGCCAAAATTTGGGCAAATGGTAAATGAATTAAAACAGGAAGTTACAAAAATAATTGAAGAAAAAGTAAAAGAGTTAGAAGCTATAGAACTTATAAAGAAATTAGAAAGAGAAAAAATTGATGTTACTTTGCCAAGTTATAAACAAGTTATAGGAACTACACATCCACTTATGAATATCAAAAAAGAGATAGAAGATCTATTCATAGGACTTGGATATACAGTGGCTGAAGGTCCAGAAGTTGAGTATGATTTATATAACTTTGAAAGAGCAAACATACCAGCAGATCATCCAGCAAGAGATATGCAGGACACATTTTATATAAATCCAGAAGTGTTACTTAGAACTCATACAACAGCAATACAAACAAGAGAGTTAGAAAAAGCAAATGGAAAATTACCAATAAAAGTTATTTGTCCAGGAAAAGTGTATAGAAGAGATGACGATGATGCGACTCACTCTCATCAATTTATGCAAGCTGAAGGTTTGGTTGTTGCTGAAAACATTACATTAGCTGACTTGAAAGGTACACTACAGTTTTTAGCTGATGCAATGTTTGGAAAGGGTAGAAAACTAAGATTTAGACCTAGTTATTTTCAATTTACAGAGCCAAGTGTTGAAATAGATGTATCTTGTCATATATGTGGTGGTAAAGGTTGCTCTGTATGCAAAAATACTGGATACATCGAAATATTAGGTGCTGGAATGGTACATCCTAATGTTTTAGAAATGGCCGGATTTGATTCTACAAAATGTAGTGGTTTTGCATTTGGGATAGGACTTGAAAGAGTTGCAATGCTTAAATATGGTATAGACGATATAAGAAATTTCTATACAAATGATGTTCGTTTTTTAAAGACATTTGATAGATTTGATTAAGGAGAATAGTTATGAAAATAAGTTATAATTGGCTAAAAGAATATATTGATTTAGATGGTATAAGTCCTGAAACTCTTGCAACTAAACTAACAGAGTCTGGTTTAGAGATTGAAGAAGTGAAACCTATTGCTAAAGGGAATAATTTAGTTATTGCTGAAGTTAAAGATGTAAAACCCCACCCCGATTCTGATCATTTAAATGTTGTAGTTGTTAATTATGGTGAGGGTGATGTTCAAATTGTCTGTGGTGCAAAAAATATTTATGATGCAAAAAAAGTTATTGTAGCAAAAGTTGGAGCTGTGTTACCAGAAATTACAATAAAAGTTGGTAAAATTCGTGGAGTAGAATCTAATGGTATGATTTGTTCTTTATTTGAACTTGGTGTCGATAAAAAATATTTAAGTGAAGAACAATGTAATGGCATTGAAATTTTAAATGATAATGCTTTGATTGGAGAAGATCCATTAAAATATTTAGGATTAGATGATGTTGTGTTAGATGCCTCACAAACTCCAAACAGAGCTGACTGTATGGCTATGTGGTCAGTTGCGAAAGAGGTTGGAGCTGTTTTAAGAAGAAAAGCAAATCTTCCTGATATGAAAAATAGCTATTCTGCATTAAAAAGTAGCTTAACTGTTGAAAGCGGTACAAAAAATTGTCCATTATTTTTAGGGAAAATAATAAAAAATGTACAAGTTAAAAAATCACCTAAATGGATGGTTGATTATTTAAGAAGTGCTGGAATAAAATCAATAAATAATGTAGTAGATATTAGTAATTTTGTAATGCTTGAAACAGGTCAACCACTTCATTTTTATGATGCAGATAAAATTAGTCAAAAAATCATTAGAGTTGTTGATGATATTGAGGGTAATATTGTTGCGCTAGATGGTATAGAATATCCAATACAAAAAGGTGATATTGCAATAACAAATGAAGGTAATATTATTGGTATTGCAGGTGTTATTGGTGGAGATACTTCTAAAATAGATGAAAATACAAAATCGATTATTATTGAAGCAGCTATGTTTAATCATGTTTCAATTAGAAATACTGCAAATAGATTAGGTATCATGACAGAGGCTTCAAGTAGATTTATTAAAGGTATTGAACCTTTAGGTCAACAAAAGGCTATTGATAGGGCAACTGATTTATTAATTGAGTTAGCAGATGCCAGTGGAATTGAAGAAACAATACAGTATGGTGAAAACAACTATAAACCTACAGTTGTTGTAGAAACATTAACACATTGTAATAAACATCTAGGAACAAATTATTCAATTGAGGAAGTAGTTTCTGTTTTAAAAGCATTAGACTTAGATGTTAGTGTTGAGAATGAAAAGTTTACTTGTGTAATTCCAAGTTATAGAACAGATTTAAAAATACCTGAAGATTTAGATGAAGAAATAATAAGGCTTATTGGATATGATAGTTTAAATGCAACACTTCCTACAATGGTTGCGACTATTGGACAACTTGATGAAAAACAAAAATTAGAAAGACTTACAAAGTCTGTTATGACATCATTAGGTTTAAGTGAAATAGTTACATATTCACTTGTAAAAGAAGAATATGTTAATAATTCTGTTTTACCATTTGGGAAACATATAAAACTTGCTTCACCATTAAGTGATGATAGAAAATTTGTAAGAAATAATTTGATGCCAAGTATTCTTGAATGTGTTTCATATAATTCAAACAGAAAAGCAACAAATATTAATTTGTTTGAAATAAGTAATGTGTATGAAGAAGATTGCATGCAAACTAGACTTGGAATTGTACTTACAGACAATTTGCAATATTCAAAACTTCATAATGTTAAGATAAGCTCAGATTATTATTCTTTAAAAGGTATTATTGAAACATATCTAAAGAAGATAGGTATTGATGATAATAGATATACAATTGAAAAAAATGATGTGGATTTAATAAATTTTCACCCATATAGAAGTGCAAAAATCAAAATTCAAGATAAAATGATTGGTGTTTTTGGTGAAATTCATCCATTAATTAGTAAAAAGTGGAATTTGGATAGAGTTTTATATGCAGAGATAAGATTAGATTTATTAAATGAAATTAAAACTTCTAAAACAAAATTTGTTCCTATTGATAAATATCCAAGTGTTTCTAGAGATATTGCAATTGTAATAGATAGAGATTTAGAAGTAGAAAAAGTAATTAAGGTTATAAATAGTAATAGTGGCAAACTTGTAAAAAGTTTAGAAATTTTTGATGTATATACTGGTGAACATATTGAAACTAATAAAAAATCAATTGCTTTAAGAATTGTATATCAATCAAAAGATAAAACTCTTACAGAATCAGAAGTTTCGGAAGTACACAGTAATATATTAGCTAAATTAGAAGAAAAACTTAATGCAATTCTTAGATCATAAAGGCGCTTAAAAGCGTCTTTTATTATATAAGGTAGTGTGTTAAAATTATTTTGATATTCAAAGTATTTTGGAGGATTTTATGAATAAAACACACATTATTTTAATACATGGAACATGGTGTAATGGAAATGTTTGGAAAGATTTTGCGAATGGTTTAAATGATATGGGATTAAATGTTCATACACCAAGTTTAAGATACCATGATTTACCCTATGATGAAGTACTTGCAAAAGTTGGTAATGTTGAATTGGAAGACTATGTTAATGACATAATAGATTATGCTTTAAAATTAGATAATCCACCTATTTTACTTGGACATTCACTAGGATGTTTAATTGCTCAGCTTGTTGCATCAAAAATAAAAACAAAAGGAATGATACTTTTAGGACCTGCTCCAACAGGAGGAATGTTTGCGTTTTATCCAACGATGGTAATATGTTTTTATAAACATTTTTTAAGATGGGGATTTTGGAAAAAGCCAATGCCACCTTACAAACATGCTTTTTTTGATTATTGTATGAATGAGCAAGACATTAATTTAAAACAAAAATTGTTTGATGAATTAGTACCAGAGTCAGGTAGAGTATATGCGCAAATGGCTTTTCCGTTTTTTGATAAAAAAAGAAGTGCATATGTACAATTTGATAAAATAAGTTGCCCTGTTTTGATAGTGAGTGGTACAAAGGATAAAATGACTGTAAAAGAAATTGCTATAAAAACTTCGAAAAAATATAAAGATGTTTTATTAGAAATTTTTGATGGAGCAGATCATATGTATGAGTCTGGTAAATTTAAAAATAAAACTTTGGAAACTATAAAAAGCTGGTTGATTGAAAAAAATATATGAAAAAATAAGAGTTAAATTTAATACTCTTATTTTTTGTTGATTTTATCTTTTAAAAATAGTGCAAATTTTTTAGCAACTACATAGTTTTCATTACTTAAGGTAGTTATATTTGATTGGCGAAATGGAAATTTTCCTATATCAATTTTTTTAATACTTTTATATCTAAGTATTTTTCCATTTACCACAAAATTTGAATCATTATAATAATAAACATTTTTAAATTTAGAAGTCATTACTTCACTTAGGATTAAGAGTATTATTAATAATCCCATTGTTGCAGTTGAAACTTCTTTTAAAATTATTCCGAAAACGATTGAAATAATACCAAATATAATAAGTATCAAAGCAATTATATAACTGTTTTTTTGTAAGTCTAGTTTTTCAAATTTTTTATTTTCTAGTATTTCACTATAAATATTCTTTAATTCTTTATATTCCTTTATTTTCATATAAAGTACAAAACCAGCTAATACAATTGTTGCGATAACTAATAACATTATTTATTTTCTCCTTACTTACTACTATTAGTATAGTATTTTTTTAATTTAATTCCAATATTATTGTAAAATAGTATTGAAAGTATGATTGGTGATTTGATATGAAAAATTTGTTTATTACAGGTTTAAATGGTAGAACAGGAAAATATTTTTTAGAGGAATTAAATAATAATGTTCACGATTACAATTTATATGCTAGTGTGAGAAGAAATGTTAATTTTCCAAATAATGTAAAAAAAGTTAATGTTGATTTATATAATTTTGATGAAGTATTACATACCACAAAAAATATGGATGTTATTTTTCATATAGCTGGTATTAAAAAATCTATTAATGTAGTTAAAGCTGCAATAAAAAATAATGTTAATTGGGTAATTCTAGTTCATACAACGGGCATATACTCTAAATATAAATCAGCTAGCAAAGAGTATATAGAAATTGAAGAAGAAATTAAAAAAGTTACTCTTGGTAAAGAAATAAAAATTACTATAATAAGACCTACAATGATTTTTGGAAGCTTAGATGATAATAATATGTGTGTTTTTATCAAAATGGTAGATAAATTAAAATTATTTCCTATAGTAAATGGTGCAAAATATTTTTTACAGCCTATACATCAAAAAGATTTAGGGAAGGCATATTTTCAGTTATTAATGAATGAAGAGAAAACAAAAGGAAAAAACTATGATTTATCTGGTGAAAAGCCAATTGAGCTAATTGAAATATTAAACATTATTGCATATAACTTAAATAGGAAACCAATATTTTTTAGTATTCCGTTTTTTATCGCATATTCCGGAGCTCTTATATTATATTATCTGACATTTTCTGAAATAGATATTAGAGAAAAGGTTCAACGATTAGTTGAACCAAGAGCATATTCACATAAAGAAGCATCAATTGATTTTGGATTTAATCCTAACTCTTTTGATTTTTGGATTAAGGATGAAGTTAAAAATTATATAAATTCCAAAGGAAAATAAACTTATTATAAACGATATTTTTTGCAAGAAAGTCCATTGATATTTTAGAGTATATGTTCCAATTTCTGTAGGCGTAAATTCAACTAATCCGTTATTACTTTCAAAAGTATTTATTTTTTTATCATTTATATATACTACATAACCTTTATAGTATGTAATTGGTAGAGTTATATTTTCTATCCTATCAACATCAAAGGAAATATTATTGTATTTTCTTGAAAAATCGCAAGTTATTTTTGTGTTATTAGAATAAATACATCCATCATGATATCTAAAATCAGGGCTTTTTATTGGGAGATAATCTGCACCAGCAAGTTCTATCCTGTTATAATCAGCATAATAAAATGGATCTATAATTTCTCCTGCAAGAAGATGTTCGTATTTTGTTTTGTTTGTAATAAAAAAATTTCTATTTAAAACAGGGTAAAGATGATATACAGCTTCTATTGTAAAAATAAATGATATTATAATTAAATAAATCTTTTTATTACATAGTCTAGAGAAGCTAATTGCTGCAGGTATGCTTAAACAAACCATGGCAATTGTATTTAGCCTCCATGCAAATTGAATAGTTGCTATTAAATTTATAAAACTTACAGGAATAAAATCTAGTGTTAAAATTAAAGCAACGTAACCAATAAACATACATAATGAAACAAATTTATCCTTATTTTTTTTGAAGATATACATGATAGGAACAATTGTTATAAACCATCCCAAACTTACATTCATAAATAATAGATTTGATTTTAATCCATATCCAAATATAGTTTTATTTTCAAATAACTGTAAAAAATTCAGGGTACTTTTATCTAAACTTGAGTCCTTGTAATAATTTAAATATATGTCATGACTTAGAATACCTTCTAATAGTGGGATAAAATACCATAAGGATAAAATAAAACAAATTATACCTGCAATAATTACACCTTTAAAAAATTTAAAATTTTTAAAATTAAAAACACAAAAAATATATAAAATTATTAATCCAAAAATAAATGATATATTATGTGATAATAAAAGCCCCATAAATGAAAAACATAACATTTTCCAGTTTTTATTGTCATATAATAGATTGTAAATCCCACATAACACAAGAGGTAAAAATATAAATGCAAACATTTCACCTAAGGCACCTCTTACATATGTATCTGTTATATGGTAATTACTAAATGTGTAAATAAAAGAAGCAATATAAGGAGAATATGGGTTTTTATCTATTCTTTTTAACAAATAAAACATTGATAATGATGATAAAAATGTTGCAATAAAAACAGTAAGTTTATAGGTAAATGACAAACTAAAGCCTAAATTATATAAGATACTAGGTATAAGTAAAAATAAATCGTTATAGAATATGGGACTTGCATATCCAAAACCTTGATTTTTAAAAAAATAAATTTTTGGCAAGACATCCCAGTTTTTTAATGCAGTCGCATATCCCTCAATTCGACTTAAATGAAAAAATGTGTCGTGTTCTATAGGAAGTCTATTGTTTATTATGTATGGAAACATGAATAAAATTGTTATAGTTAATAAAAATAAATATTCTTTCTTTTTCATTTTACGCTCCAAAATACCATGTTGAAAACCATGTCAAAAAATTATTATAGTAGAAACTTGTAGTTTTAAAACCACAAATTACAGGAAGAAACATTATAAATACAAAAATACAAACAAATACAAAAATATTAATTAATTTTTTTATGTTGTATTTAGACATTAAATGATTTAAGCAGAATATTATTGATAAAATTAAAAATGGAGTTGAAGGATAAAAATGATATGAAAATAAACATCTATCTATAAAAACCCATGGTAATATTGCACTAAGAAAGCTAATGGAGATTATAAAACCACTCTGTATTTTATATCTAAATGATAAATAAAAAGTGTATACTAAAGATATTATTCCAGCATATGAAATAACAGGATTTGAAAAACATGAAATTGTTAATCTAGAATTATCGTTTAATGTTTTTGAGTAGTACCAAATAGGTTTTAAATTTAATAGCCATTCATACCATACGCTTTGAAATGGATGAGTTGCTTTTAAATTTTTATGATAATTGTACATAGCTATATTGTGATTAATTATGTTTGATATTGTAAAGTGATTGGTTCTGTATATTTTTGTTATAAAAAATGAAAAATAATAAATTACACTTGGAACAAATATAAACCATAAAATACACCACAATATGGTTTTTATAAATTTATTTTTATTTTTTGTAAATAATGATTTAAAAAATATTATAGCTAATCCTATAGATGAGTAAATTACAGTCCATTTGCTACTCCAGCCAAAACCCATAGCAACTCCACAATATGCCAAATACTTTAATTCTTTTTTAAAATTGTTCTCATAACAATATAAAATCATAAAATATGACATTAAAAGTATAAAAAATACACTAAAAGGTTCTAAAGTACCGATTCTTGATGTAGTAATATGCATAAAATCACAACAAAACAGTATTGCACCAACATTGCTTAGGTATTCATTATTAAAAAGTTTTTTACATATCAAATAGATTAATGGTACCATCATTATTCCAAATATTGCACCACCAATTCTCCATGCAAAAGGACTGAGTCCAAATATTTTTATAAAAAAAGCAATAATTGTTGTTCCAAAAAGAGGATGTACAGAAGGGTACATGTATTGACCTTTTACAATTTCTTCAGCGTTTCTTGGGTGATACACCTCATCAAAAAATCCTTCATCAAAATATGTAGGTTCATTAGGTATTAGATTTTGTTCATCAATCAAAAGTGATGCAGGGTACTTAGATTGTAGATCACTCAGTATTTTCAATTTTAAAATATTTTCATTATTTTTAAATGAAATTTCATTTAATGTAGAATTTTTTTCAGTTGCAACTATTTTTATATATTTATAGTTAACATCAACATCTCTTATTATATATTGATAAATACTTCCATTATTTAAATCAGTAATTAAACTATAGTTTAAATTATCATTTGAACCATAAATATAAATATTTTCACTTCCTATTTGATAAGTATCTGGATTATTGTTTGTGTCACCAATTCCATATACTGCATAAATTTTATTTATTTTATTATTACCAATAACTTCAAAAATAATTTCTTGATTATCCATTATGGGTTGCCATTGAGTTTTTGGGAATTTTGTGCTACCTAAGGTCCATAAAGATATTATTGAATAACAAATTGTTATTATTGAAATTGGTAAATATTTTTTTGTTTTTAGTGCATACTTAAAAAATATAAATGTTAAAAAACTTACTGAAGTACAAACAAGTATTATTTTTATTAATTCACTATTTCCTAAAAATTTATAACTTAAAAATTCCATAACTTTCCTTAATTTATATATTCAAAACTTAAAATGTTATTTTCTTTTATTATTTTGTAAAATTGGTTGTTTAAAAGCTCTAAATCAGTTATTTTAGTCCAAAAATCATTATAAAATGGTTCATCACTATTTGAAATAAATAAATAATCAAATTCATAAAGAAAATTTTTAAATTCTTCAAGGCTAATATCCCATGCGTTTATATCACCATCATATTTTGGTTTACCAATAGTTGCGATGTAGAAATCATTAAATGGATGAGAATATTGAGCAACTTCTTTTATATCATTTTGATATTGAGCAATAATTAATATCTTTTTATAAATTATCTCGTTTTTATTTATAACATTAATTAAACTTGAATAAGTAGGATTGTATAAATAACTTGTTGTATTTTTTGTGGGAACTAGCTTGTTAATGTTTGAATAAGATGTTGAAATAAATAATGAAATAATAATTATATATACATATTTCTTTGTACTTTTTGATGTTATTATATTTGAAAATAAAAATACAATAAGCATGAATCCTATATAAATATATGTTCCAAGATATCTTTCATAACTAGCAAGTAGTGGGCCTTCATAATCATTAAATGAGAAAATATATAAAAGTAACATTGCAAATCCATATCCAATACCACCAATTAAATAAGATAAAGATAATTTAAAATCCTTTAAATATATTTTTTCCAAAATTAATATTTTTAATGATAATAAAATAGCAGCTAATACATAATTTAATTTTATAGGTGAGGCTAATATCGGTCTATTAAATAATGCATTTAAAAAGTTTGCGTATGCCATAATTTGGTGATTTTTACCAATTTTATATAGCATAATATTACCTAATTCACTCAATTTTATTTGTGTAATACTAAATTGTCCGTTTAAATTAAGTGAAGTTATATATATATTCCAAGCTTTATAAAAAATAAATGGAATAACTATAATTAAAATAATATGCATTAGATTTTTAATATTTATCTTTTTGTGATTTTTTATTAAGAAAACAAAAATAATTAATAAATAAAATGGAAGTCCCATCTGTTTACATAAAATCGTAGAAATTAAGATTAAAGTAAGTTTTAAAGAATTAAATACATTTATTTCATCAATAGTATATGCACTAAACATTCCATAAGCACATAAAGCACCTAAAACAAAATCTGTATATATAGAATCTACCATTGATGGGAAAAAATCATTATATACAATAACTTGTCCAAGAAGGAAAATAAGTACAATAAATAATCCTTTAAAATAGTCTGTTTTTTTATGCTTTGAAAGCTTAGAGAATATAGGAATTATAAAACTTATCAATAATATAGATAACGCTCTAAATGTAAATGGTTCACTATAGTAATTTCCACTAAGTCTACACCATAATACTTCTAAAATAGTTGAAAAAGGAGGGTAATCTTTGTGAACTCTTAAAAATGATAATATTCCAGAATAAAATGCATTTAATCTAAAACTTTCTTTAGCCATAAAGCCCCAATGCATAAATTCATCCCAATATAAAAATGTGGTTTCATGATGCAAAAGCATTATATATATGTATAGTATTACAAAAAAAATAAAGCCTATTGTAAAAAACTTTTCTATTATAAATTTTATATAATTTTTATCTTTTATGAGTTTATAAATTGTAAAGATAATAAAATATGTTATCATCAATAATGTTAAATAAAACCCATATGATAGTTTATCTATAAAACCTGTAATTATCATCAAAGTAACTGAAGATAGTATAGATATAGGCAAACATTCTTCAAATTTTTTTTTAAATATTGTTATATAAAAACCATTAAGAGTCGTTAAGTAAAAAAATGGAATAATAAATTGTTTCATTTTGACCTCACTTATATGTATATTTTACATTATATTGATAAGTTTAAAAATATAATTGTTCGTATGAGTTAATTATTTTTAACAATTTTGATATTATTATATTGGGTTTGGAGGGAATTTATGAAAAGAAAGAAAAGTCTAAAACCATGGGTTGTTAATCTTATTTCAGCAATTTTAATATTAGTGATTATTTACAGTGGTTATAATATATTCAAAATAAGTACAGAAGAAAATAAAACAATCGGCATACAAAATGAATTTAAATTAGAAGATACTTTAACGACAGTTGATTCTGAAGAAAAGAAAGAAACATATGCTGAAAGATTTGCACATTTAAAAAGTATAAATAATGATTTTTATGGATGGATTGTTTTTGACAGTGGATTAATAGATTTACCATTTGTTAGATATACAGATAATGAATATTATTTAAATAGAGATATCAATAAAGAAAAGAGTTCACATGGAACAGTGTTTCAAGACTATTTACAAACACTTGACTCAAAAAACATTACTTTGTATGGGCACTATGTTTATAACAATGCAAAATTAATGTTTACACCTTTAGCAACTTTAACAAATAAAGAAAACTATGAAGTAAACAAAAACTTTTCATTGTTTTTAGATAATAAAGTTAAAAGATATGAAATGGTTGCAATAATAAAATACAATGCAGCTGATTTCCCGATATATCAAGAATCTGATATTACAGGTGAACAATTTAATCAATATAAAACATACATAGATACTCATAAGCTATATGATACTGGAGTAGAAATAAGTGAAACAGATAATCTTATAAGCCTTCAAACATGTGTTAGAAATGACAATGATTCTAGATGGGTAGTTGTGGGGAAATTAGTTAGTGAGGAAGCTGTTCAATGAAATCTTTAGCATTTTATAATTTGAATGATGAATTATTCAGTAAGTTGGTAAATATTGAAGAACTAAATGATTATAGATTTAACAGATTTTATGATAAAGATTTAAGTAGTAAGGTTAAGGATATTTTCTTGTTTAACTCTTTTAATGGAGAGTGTAAATTGTATGATAAAACCTATATGATAATGGATAATTTAAGTGTTGATGATATCAAAAGCCTTAGCAATATATTTTTGAAAAATAATATAGAATTTAATGGAATAAAGATATTACATACTGAAAAAAATTCTGAATGGAGTTTAAAAGACTTATTTACGGAAGTTAATGAAGAAGATAAACTTTTTAAGTTAAATCAAAGGTTAAGAGAAGTTTTAATATCATTAAATGATTATGATTTGTCGAAATATACTGAAGAAAAAACATTTGCATTAAAAAAAGCTTTAATGGATGGATTTTTAATTTTAAATAATAAAAGTGCAGGTGTTGAGTTGGTTGAAAATGCAATAAATAGCATAAATTATTTAAAAGAAAATTTAAAATAGCACTTTGGTGCTTTTTTTATATAAGTGTGTCATGGTAAAATCTAATAAAGAGAGGATATTATGTACAAAGACTTTGAAGATTGGATGGAATATGTTTCAGATTTTAAGCTTCCTCGTTGGAAGGAGCTTCCAGATGTTGAACTTTATAAAGATCAGGTAGTTACACTTGTAGAAAGATATTTATCAATTTTTAATAATGGAGAAGAAAAAATTATTACTCCTGCAAGTATAAATAATTATGTTAAATGGAAATTGCTGCCTAAACCATCAAAAAGAAAACAATATGATAGAATTCATCTTTCTTATTTAATAGCTATAAGTGCTTTAAAGAATATACTTAATTTACAAGATATTAAAAAGGGGATTGATTTAAAGGTCATTGAATATGGTGAAACTTTAGCATACGATAAATTTTGTGAATCGTTTGAAAATTCACTTAGAGAAAATATACGTGTTATTAAAGAAAAAAATCATATTTTTGACGTTTCTGGAAATGATTTGAGTTTATCTTTAGCATGTAATGCACTTGTTTCAAAAGTTTTTGCACAGAAATATCTTCATTTTGAAAGGAAGAAATAAATGAATAAAGTGTATGTAGTTGGTGGAGCTAATATAGATATTTCGGGTTCTAGTTTCGAACCTTTAAAAGAGTACAATTCAAACCCAGGAAATATAAAGCTGACATATGGAGGAGTTGGTAGAAATATTGCTGAAAATCTTGCGAACTTAAAAGAAAATGTTAGTTTTATTAGTGTTTTTTCAAGTGATGCATTTGGCAAAGGAATGTATAATGATTTATTAAATAAAAATATAGATTTATCATTTAGCAAAGTTGTAGATAATCATTCATCATCAATATATTTAGCAATATTAAATGAAAAAAATGATATGTATTTAGGTATGAGTGATATGAAAATACTTGATGAACTTGATTATAAACTCATTGATGAATTTATTAAAAAAATTAATAAAGATGATGTGCTAGTAGTAGATACAAATTTAACAAAAGAAATAATTGAATATATTTTGAAAAAATCACCTTGTGTTATTGCGATGGATCCAATAAGTAGCATTAAAGCAGTTAAGGTAAAAGGTTTATTTAAATATATAAACATATTTAAACCGAATAAGTATGAAGCAGAAATATTTAGTGGTTATTTTATAAAAGATAAAGAAACTGCAAATTTAAATATTGATTATTTTTTAAAAAATGGTGTGGAAGAAATTATTATTAGTCTTGCTGAAGACGGAGTTATTTTGGCAGATAAAAATGAGAGATATTGGATAAAACATAATAAGGTTGATGTAATAAATGCAACTGGTGGTGGAGATTCTTTTTTATCTGCATACATAAAAGCTAGATTACAAAATAAAAGTTTACTTGAAAGAGGAAAGTATGCGATTGGTGCTGCAGTATGTACTATTAAATGTAAAGATACAGTAAATAGTAAACTTTGTGATAAAATGATTGAGGAAGAGATTGAAAATTTAAACATAGAGGAGGAAAAGTTATGTATTTAAGAGTTAGTGATGAAGTGAAAAAGGCTATTCAAGAGAATAAACCGGTTGTGGCATTAGAATCTACAATTATATCTCATGGAATGCCATATCCACAAAATGTGAAAACAGCACTTGAAGTTGAAAAAATTATTAGAGATAACGGCTGTATACCTGCAACAATTGGTATTATTGATGGTATAGTAGTTGTTGGTATGAATCCTGATGAAATAGAAGAATTTGGAAAAAGAAAAGGTATAGAAAAAGTTTCTAGAAGAGATGTTCCAGTTATTATGGCTAAAAAAGAATGGGGTGCAACAACTGTTGCAACAACAATGCTTTTTGCATCTATGGCAAATATTGAAGTGTTTGTAACTGGTGGAATTGGTGGAGTACATAGAGGAGCAGAAACAACATTTGATATTTCAGCTGATTTACAAGAGCTAGCTAATACAAATGTTACTGTTATTTGTGCAGGAGCAAAAGCAATACTTGATTTAGGATTAACTTTAGAATATCTAGAAACATTTGGAGTTCCTGTTTTAGGATATAAGACAAAAACTTTACCAGCGTTCTATTCAAGAACATCAAAATTTAGCGTGGATTATAAAATGGATAGTGCTGATGAAATTGCAAATGTAATTAAAGCAAAAAGAGATATGAAACTAGATGGTGGTGTTTTAGTTACAAATCCTATTCCTGAAGAATATTCATTAGATGAAGCAAAAATGGATGAAGTTATTAAAGAAGCAATTCAAGAAATGGATAAAGCAGGTGTGCATGGTAAAGAATCTACACCATACTTGCTAGGAAAAGTAAAAGAATTGACTGGTGGAAGTAGTTTAGAGTCAAATATTCAGTTAGTATTTAATAATGCTAGACTTGGTAGTGAAATCGCAAAGAAATATTGTGAATTAAAAGGGTAAGTATGATTAATCATTTTGAAGAATGTATAGAACTTTTAAATAAAAGAGGTGTAACTCTAGATGATATTGTAGAGTGTGTAATATATTTACAAAAACCTTATTTAAAAGAAATAAACAATGAAGAAATTAAAGAAACTATTATTTCTGTTATAAATAAAAGAGAAGTTCAACATGCTATAATTACAGGAATAAATATAGATATTGCAAGTGATGATAAAGTTTTTTACACTAAAGATTTATCAAAAATATTAGATAAAGATTTTTCACTTTATGGTGTAGATGAAGTTCTTGCATATGGTATATGTAATTTATATGGCTCAATAGCTTTAACAAATTTTGGTTATATAGATAAAACAAAACCAGGAATTATTGGGGTTTTAAATAAAGATAAGACTAGATGTAATACTTTTATTGATGATATTATAGGAGCAATTGCTGCAGCTGCAGCGAGTAAGATAGCACACGGGAAGTAAGTTTAAATGAGTAATGTAATTGATAAAACAATTAGCAAAACTGAGATAATTGAATCTCTTTATCAAGTTGGAGTTAGAGAAGGGATGGTTTTAGAAGTTCATTCTTCTCTTTTTTCGCTTGGATATGTAATAGGTGGAGCTCAAACTGTTGTTGATGCATTACTTGAAATACTTGGTGAAGATGGTACTTTGGTAATGCCACTTAATATGAATGAAAATTCAGAAGTTAGTAGATGGGAAAATCCACTAATTGAATATGATCAAATAAAAAAAGTAAGGGATAATATCCCTTCGTTTGATAAAAATTCAAGTGATACCTATGATGGTGGAAGTATAGTAGAAAATTTTAGAAGAAGAGAAAATGTTGTTATATCTTCACATCCATCTAAATCTTTTGTTGCAAAAGGTAAACATGCATATCATTTATGTAATCATCAATCATTACATTTTCCACTGTCTTCAGAATCACCAATGGCAAGATTATATGAATTACGAGCATATTGTTTATTAATTGGCGTAGGTGTTGAAAAATGCACATCTATACATCTTGCGGAATATGCTTGTGATTGTAGACCAATTATTGTAAACGGTGCTGCAGTTAATAGAAATGGAGTTAGAGTTTGGAAAAAATACTTGGATTTAAAACTGGAAAATCAAGATTTTAAATTTCCTTTTCAAGCTCTGGATAAACTTTCTAGAATTGAAAAAGGCAATATTGGTTTGTGCCCAATAGCTTTATTTAGTGTAAATGATGCAGTAGATGAAGCAACACGATATTTTGAAGGTTTTAACTCATATAGTTATTACAGATAATTACAAACTTTTTGAAATACAAGAAGCTACATATTCTAGCTTCTTTTTATCTTCTTCTGTAAATCTATTGAATTTTGGTGAATCAACATCAATTACTCCAAAGATTTCATCATCAACAATTATTGGGACAACAATTTCTGAATTGCTGTTTGTATCACAAGCAATATGATCTTTAAAATCGTGTACATTATCAACGATTATACTTTTTTTGTTTGTAGCACTAAATCCGCAAACACCTTTATTAAAAGGGATTTTTGTGCATGCAACTTTTCCTTGAAAAGGTCCAAGTATTAATTCTTGATTTTTATTTAGATAAAATCCAACCCAGTTTATATCATTAAAATATTCATTTAAAAATGCACTTATATTTGCTAGTTTGGCAATAATATCACTTTCTTCTACTAATAAATCTATTTGTTTTTTGAAAATTTCCATATATATTCTCCTTGTTTATATTTATATGATATAATAAATATGTGAACAGGGGTACACTTTGTGTTGAGAAAAACCCTTATCACCTGATCTAGTTAAGACTAGCGTAGGGAGTTTCATGTATCCTTACGCCTCGTATTATGGAGGTGTTTTTTTATGAAAAGAAATCGAGTATTAGATCTAAGTTTTATGGCAATTTATGTTGCTCTTGCCAATGTTTTGGAATATTTTGGTGAATTTATTCCGTTTTTGAAGATGCCACAAGGTGGTTCAATATCTCTTGCGGTAATTCCGGTTTTTATTGCCTCGTATCATTTGGGCTATAAAAAAGGTATGGCAGTAGGATTTTATTGGTGGCTTGTTGGTTTTATGTTTGGAAAATATCAATGGTATATAAATCAAATACAATATATTCTTGATTATATAATTCCAATGACTATGGTTGGTTTTGCTAGTTTCTTGCCGAAAGTGAAAAAAGTTAATAATGTATATGTTGGAGTGTTTTTTATGGGGGTAATAAGGTTTTTATGTACTTTATTATCGGGTGTGTATTTTTGGTTTCCAGAAGGAAGTGTGGCAGGAAGTAGTGCTGCATGGATTAATTCATTTGGATACAATTTCTATTACAATTTTGCAACATTAGTAGTTGCTATTATTGTTGTTCCTCTATTGATAAATTCACTAAATAAAACAAAATACAAATTTAATTATGTAAAAAAATAATTTTAAAAATTATTCCTCTTGATATATAAGAGGATTTTTTTCTGTTATAATGTTTATGTTTTAGGAGGTAAATTTATGTTAGAAGTTGGAAGTAGTGTATACATTCAGAGTTATAAACATGATGGTAGCCTTCATAGAACATGGAGCAAAGGCTTAGTAATTGAAGTAAGTGATGAAAGATATGTTGTAGTTACAAATAAAACATGGGTAATAGAAGCTGATGGTAGAAGATGGTATACAAGAGAACCTGCAATTTGTTTCTTCTATACTAAAAAGTGGTTTAATGTAATTACTATGATTAGAAAAAGTGGTATATATTATTATTGTAATTTAGCTTCACCAAGTTTATTTGATGGGGAGGCAATAAAAAATATTGATTATGATTTGGATGTTAAACTATATCCTAGTGGAGACTATGAAATTCTTGATGAGGAAGAGTATAAAGTTCATAGTAAAAAATATCAATATTCTGATGAAATAAAGGAAATAATTGAAAGTGAACTTAAAGAGTTACTTAAAGATATACAAAATATGAAAGAGCCATTCAATGATGAATGTATAAACAGATATTACAATAAATACCAAAAACAAATAAAAGCTCAAGTTAAAAAATAATATTTATTACATGAAATGGATTATATGAATTGTACTGCAATTTAATTAATTCATTTTTTAGTTTAAATATTTAAAACCGTTATTTTAACAGTATTAAATAAAAATTAAATAATACATTAACTTTGTTAAAAACAACATTGAAAATTATTGTATAAATAATAAAAAGTAATGTTTTTACAATATTGTAAATAAGTTTAATTATAATATTATTTTTTGACAATCATTATAACAATTATAGCACTTCAATCTTTAAATGTAAGGGGTAACTTTTTTTGAGTATTGTGCTACTATTCAATCAGGAGGAAGGCACATACTTCAATATAATGTTTTAAAGTAAATCATAAAACAAAATTATTTTGGCAAAAAATACAAACATTTATACGGAGAAATTGTAATTTATACGAAGTATTTACTATAAATTAAATTTAATAAGTTAATTTTACAATATATTTTGTGGGTGAATACACAAAGAAGAAATCGTAAATTGACTTGTTGATTAGAAAATATATATTAGAGGTAGTGTGAAGATTCATGAAATTATAAGTAGAGATTATTTCATTTATGAATCTATAATTTAAAATATGAAAAAAATAGTACATTTAATATATATAATACCAAATTTGTTTTTATTGATTATATTTAATATGGGTTTTATAGACAAATTTACAATTCGAGATCAATTTCACGTAATATATTTAGGGTTAGTGTTACAAATGAGTGTTTTTGTTTATCTAAAATTAAAAAACAATGTGTAAATTATATGGTAAGCTAAAACTATAATCTAACTATTTTGAAAGTAAGTTGATTAGTGGTGTTTTATTTGCAACAAAGTAATTTTATTTAATAATATCTATGCATTATTTTTCTAAAGTCTACAGTATAAATATTATTTTGTGGTATAATTAATTAAGTAATGAGTAGAATTGATTAAAAATTATTAATTTATTTTTTAAACGAAGAATTATATTAATTTTGTTTACATAAAATATATAAAAATTTAGCGATAGAAGGAAATGAAGAAGGGTTAAATGTTATAAAGTAATAAATACAAGCGATATTATAATTTTTGTTACTTATTCAATATTATTGTATTAGATATAGGAGGGTAAAGAATGGAAAAAATTCTAGCAACAATTTTATCTTTAACAATGATGTTTTGTATAACAACAAGCGATGTTTTTGCGCTAGAAGATGATTTACATGTGAATTGTACTCAGTTTCAAATCAAAGAACAGTGTTATTTATACTATCATGGAACATATTGTAAGAAATCAATAAACAAAAACATACAAGCTTACAAAAATAGTGTTTCAAATATAAATTTAATTAATAGATTAGTGTGTGTAGATTGGTCTTATCCAATTGGGCTTTAATTATGTTAAATATATTATTTTATTCAAAAAATCCTAAAACTAACTATGAACTTAGTAAAAAAAGTTTTTTGTTATATTTGGTATTTATAACATTATTATTTCCTATATTGTGTGTTTTAAAAAATGTATACATCAGTTTTATTATGTGTCTTATTTTATTGATGATTGGAATAATAGAATTAAACATTGCCAAAAGAATGGTGAATATTAATGAGTTAAAATGCTTAGAAGCATATAAAAAAGGTAAAATTATTAATATTATTTCTAAAATAATGTTAATAGTAACAATATTTATTATGTATATTTGATAATTTATATTTGTAATATAAATTTCATTAAAAAGTGACAAAATTCATGTTAATTGGACTAGCTTAAATTACTATTATTACAGCTAGTTTTTTAATTTTTAAAGACAAATATTATAATCAAGCAGAAAAATAAGTTTTATTGATTGTCATAACTTTATTAATAAGCAAGAATACTATTTTGAGTTTTAAATAAATTTAAAAATATGATTTGGCAAGTGTTTAATGAAAATTAAAGAATAATGTTTGTTAAAAAATATAGATTATTAACAGTTGCATGTTTATTTGCGTTGTTTTTAAGCGATAAAAACAAATGCAACAAATAGAATTAATATAATGGATTTTCATCAATATAACTAGTAAATTATAAAAACGAAATTATCAATGGGAAGGGAAATTATCAATTGAAATTGAGCTTAAAAAATTTTTTTAGAAAAAAAGGAAAAAAGATGTTGACATAGGAGTATATAGTTGATATTATAGTTAGGCACCACAGGGGAGCGCAAGCGAGGATGTGGTAGAAACGATCTCTGAAAACTGAATAGGAAATTAAACAAACACGTCAATT
>JALEZD010000014.1 GCA_022772735.1 Erysipelotrichaceae bacterium | reverse complement strand
GGTAAAGTATGAGGATTTAACATTTGTTATATATGAATCAACTGGAGGTATATTCAAAGCAGTTAATGTCAACACCAGAGAAAGATATGAAATTTGGGAACACAGAACGGTTAATATAGATCGTGATAATAGATATATTGGTAGACAAGTAACCGGTGGATATATTGTTAAAGACTTCAGAAATGAACTTGAATATAAATATGATTGGAAAAACTTAAAAGTAGGAGATACAGTTGAAGGACAACAAGTAGTAGAAGTTGTTGAAAAAGAAGTGTATAAATTAGCTGATGGTAGTGTTATTTTTAAAGAAAAATTGGATAAGCAACCACAAGAAAATACTAAGTTTACTATTACAAATGAAAAGTTTGAATATGTAAAAGAAGTATTTACCGGAAAAGATGGATTTGCAGTTATTACTACAATTCCTGATGGCTTATACTATGCTTACAATGAAAGTACAGGACAATCAGAACAATTTTCAATAGAGAAAGGTGCTTTTAATCTTCCAGGATTAAGAAAAGATAGCACACTATATGTATGTGAAGTACAAGCACCAATAGGTTATCTAATTGGAGAAGTATGTGAAACTATTGAAGTAAGCAAATCAGATAATTCAGTTGTTGTAAAGAATGTAAAACCAAATAAGAGAAAAAGACAGATTAGAAAAATGGGTGAAGAACTGTTTGATGTAAATTTAGATAGATTAGATATTCAAATAAACTAAAATGTGGCAAATTGCCACATTTTAGTTTTTATTAGTGAAAGGAGGTGTAAATGTTGAAGATAAGTGATTTGAAAATTAATGACAGTTTTAAAATTATAGAAATAAAAGATACTAAATTAAAAAAGAATTTAATAAAAAATCATTTAGAAAGTAGTATATTACAATTGCTAACTATAAGTAAAAAGTCAGTAGTAATTATTGATGAATTTGATAGAGAGTTTGTTTTATCTCCTAAAGATTTACAAAACATAGAGATATTGCAAGTAGATACAGATTATATAAATGAAGTTTTAATTGAAGAAAAAGAAACCAAAAATATTGTTTATCCAAATTTAAAATTAGATCCGATTGAAAAAGCAATCGAAAAAAACAATGAAAATTATATTATTAGTGAATATCATAGCGAGATAAAACAAGATTATTCAGTTATTGAAACAAACATAGAATCTGATTATCAAAATTTAAGAAAAAATACAGAAATTATTGATAATGGTAATGAGTATGTTTTGATAAATAAAGAAACAGGCGAAGTTATTGAGAATGTAGAGAATATTAAAGAAGAAGTAACTACAGAAGAAAATACAGAAAATAATGATGTGGCAAATTGCCACATTGAAGAAAATTTAGAAGAAATTGAAGATTATAATACTTCAGATAGTTTTGATTATGATACTAAAGATGGTTTAAAAGAAGAAATTATATCAGAAAAAACTATAGAAAATAATGATGTGGCAAATTGCCACATTATAAATGATTATCCAAAGTTTAAATATCATAATATAACTTTAGTACTTATTATTGGAATACTTATAGGTATATTATCAATAGTTGTATTTCTATCTAAAGATGCACTACTTACATACTTTAAACCTCTTAAGTTATCACTAAAACAAGAATTTGTAGAGTTAGAATATGGAGGTGAATTTATTGCTGCTGAATACATTGCTGAAGCAAAAAATGGTGATTTGATTTTGCCAGAAATAGATACTAACAAGATAGGTACTTTTAATGTCGAGTATGAAATAAAGAATAGACTAGATAAAATCACTAAAACATTATATTTAAAAATAGTCGATAGAAAAGCTGCAACAATAGAACTATTGGAAACGGATATATATAATGATGAATTTTATAAAGGGTGTAAAGAGTATATAAAATCAGCTGAAGATAATGTAGATGGAAATGTTATTGAAAAGGTTCACTGCTATGAAGAAGAAAATAAAATAGTATATACATATACAGATAGTAGTAACAATACTACTACAAAAACAATTAATTTCAATGATATTCCAAAATGTGATGTGAATGCAATTTGGGATGGAAAAAGTTGTATATGTAAGGATGGATATAATGGTGATGGTTATTCATGTACTGTTATTAAACCACAAGTAGTTGAAAAGCCTGTGTATATTGAAAAGATAGTAGAAGTGCCTGCAAATAATTCTGGTGGTGGAAATGTTTATGACTCAGAGTGGGTTTACGAAACTATTGAAGGAATTGATAATAGCGGAAATGCAATTGTCAAATGGGAAGATTAAATTCATCTCATGTTTTTTATAAGAAAATAAAATGGAGGTAAAAAAGAATGTCAAACTATAAACTAGTTACAGTAGACCAAACCTTTATTGCAGAAACTATCGCAAGAACAGGTAGTGAACAATTAATTGAAAAAGCTAGTAGAAATTATGTCGGTATATACAATGGGGAAGAAAGTTGGTATATACCATTAGATGAAATATATGATAAAAAAGATGGTAATTCATATTTTGAAATAAAATTTGAAACAGATAATCCTTATTTTAAAAGACTAGGATTAGATTTTGAAAAATCACTATACATACCTAAAGACAAAGTTATTGAAATAAATAACATATTACCAAAACAACAAGATAAAATAATAGAAAAAAATCAATACAAAATTCAAGAGAAATTTGAGAATTATGTAAGAAAAGTAATGAGTTTAGATGTTAATGATAATAATTATAAATTATCAACAGTTAAACTTTTTCCTGAGGGAATAAAAAAATTAAGAGAGTTAGAAAGAGAGTTAGCAAAAGAAAGAGTAAGTGTTTTATTTGCA
Organism: Erysipelotrichaceae bacterium; assembly: GCA_022772735.1. GTDB lineage: Bacteria > Bacillota_I > Bacilli_A > Erysipelotrichales > Erysipelotrichaceae > UBA9076. The sequence continues at coordinate 18,782 of JALEZD010000014.1, read as the reverse complement.
CCTTATAATTTTGCTTACGCAAGTGAGCGTTTAAGGGATGATGAAGAAATAGTGCTAGATGTTATTGAAGACGAAATTTTATTCTCTTTAGCAAGTGATAGGTTGAAATCTGATAGAGAATTTATAAAAAAGGCAATCATTGAAAATTCTTATGTATTAAAACATGTACATGAGAATTTTAAAGATGATGAGGAAATTGTGAAACTTGCAGTTTCTAAGAGGGGAGTAGCTTTAGAGTATGCTGGAGAATATTTAAAGGATGATGAAAATATAATCAAAATAGCTATTAGTAATAATGGGAGAGCATTAAAATATGCTAGTGAAAGATTAAGAGATAGTAAAGAAATAGTAGGATTAGCTATTTCTAAGCATGGTAATGCGTTAGAATATGCAAGTGAAAGGATTAGAGATAATAAAGATATAGTAGAATTAGCTGTTTCTAATAGTGGAAGAGCTTTGCAATTTGCCAGCGAACGTTTAAGAGATAGTGATGAGATAGTAAACTTAGCTATTTTTAATGATAAAAAAGCACTACAATATGCAAGTGATAGAGTAAAAGAGGTTGTTAATAAAATAGAAGTAAAAAACTTAGAAAATACAAAACTTAATGATATAAAATTAGAAAATAAGCATACAATATCTATGAAAAGAAAATTAAATAAGAAATTAGGCAGAGGTATATAGCATGGATAATAAGACAATGATTGTTAAGAGCGAAATAATATGGATAGATGAAGAAACTATTAGTATTGATGAAATAAATGAAATAGAGGAAAGGGATAATGAATGATGTAGAAGTTTTAAAAGGATATATAGAGGATTATTTACAACAAAGAAATATAAATATAAATAGAAGTTTTAGATGTTTGAATCCTGAGCATCAAGACAAAAATCCATCAATGGCATTTTCAAGAAAGCTAAACATATGCAAATGTTTTGCTTGTGGAAAGGTATATGATATTTTTAACCTTGTGGGGCAAGACTATGATATTAATGATTTTAAGCTGCAAGTTGAAAAAGTAGTTGAGCTTAGTGGTAATAAAGAAATTAATTTAGATTTTACTCAAAGTGTTAACTATGTAAATCAAAAAGAGATTGATTATAGTGAAAGTTTTAGAATATGGATGATGTCATCTATGAATGTTGATTATTTTGAAAAAAGAGGTATAGGTATCAAAACTATTAGTAAGTATAAATTAGGATATGATGAAGAAAGAAATGCAATAATTATACCAACAAGCAAGACAAGCTATGTTGTAAGAAATATTGATGATAATGCAAGTATAAGATATCAGAAGGTAGGAAGAAATGAGGTTTACCTATACGAACATATCAGTAGTATAGATGAACCTATTTTTATTACTGAAGGTGAAATAGATGCATTAAGTATATGGGAGGCTGGAGGTTTTGCGATTGCACTAGGAAGTGTTGCAAATATGAATAAATTTATTAATAAAATAAAAATTGATAGGTATCCTAATGAATTTTTAATAGCGTTAGATAATGATGATGCAGGTATAAAAGCAAGTAAACTATTAAAACAGGAATTAAATAATTTGGGCATAAAAAATAGAATTGTTAATATATACGGAGAGTGTAAAGATGCAAATGAATTACTTGTAAAAAATAGAAAATTACTAAAAAATAATATTTTGAAAACAGTTTCTATTAGCCATACCATATCAAAAGAACTTAACAAAGAAAGTATTAGCGAGTTTAGATTGAATATTGTAAAAGAGTTTATCAAAGTTTTATATGAAAAAGGACTAGATTGGAAAAAAGGGTGGGAAATGAATACAGACTTATTTTCACCTGAAAGCTCTAATGGGGGTAAGTATAAGGGATTGAATAGATTCCATCTTTTTTTTACTGCAATAAACAATGGATACAAAGATAATAGATGGTATACATTTAAACAGATACAAGAAAAAGGGTACAAACTAGAAAATGCAAAAGGTCGTGGGGTAAAAGTTGAGTATTACTTTCCTTATGACATAATTGAGAAAAAATATATTAGCTGGCAAGAGTTAGAAAACCTTGAAGAAAAAATTGGAAATAGATACAAATTGTATTCAAAACAATTCACTGTATTCAATGGAGACCTAATTAAAGGACTACCACCTTTAAATAAAAAGTTAGAGAATCATAAACTGAGCGAATATGAACTTAAAGAATCAGTATTAAAAATTAGTAATAGTATGGGAGTTCCTATAAATTACGATGGAGGTAATCGTGCATATTATTCAATGTTAAATGATGATATTCATGTTCCTTTACCACAATTTTTTAATAGTGAATATGAATTGAACTCAACGATTTTACATGAACTAGGTCATGCGACAGGATCAAGCAAAAGATTAGATAGGATAAAGTCATATAATTTTGCCGATGAAAAATATGCTTATGAAGAACTAGTTGCCGAAATTACAAGTTGTTTTATGGCTTTTGAAATAGGACTTGAACAATCTACCATGCAAATAGAAAATCATAAAGCATATGTTGAGTCTTGGATAAAACATCTTCAGGATAAACCTAGTATGCTTATTAATGCAATTAAGGAAGGCGAAAGAGCAACTAACTACTTACTTAGTCATATTGATAGAGGGATAGAAATAGATAAAAGTTTGGAGTTTAATTTTGTACCTGAAAACCAGAAAAGAGATATGAGTATCAATCAAAGTGTAAATAAAGTTAAAAAATTAAATAAAATAAGAGGTGTTAGTATCTAAATTTAATAAATATTTGAATGTGGCAAATTGCCACATTTATACAATTGTTGATTTAAATTACAATATTTTTGATACTATATTTAATTGAAAGGAGAAATTATGGATATTTATTATTTTACTCAAGAAAGAGTTGAAGAAAGAGATTTTTTAAAGTATAAGAAAGAAATTGATAGATTTAATAAATTATCTGATAGTGAACTATTAATTAAATACGCTGATTTAAAATCTAAATACGAAACAAAAATAAACATATTAACATTGATTGCTATTTCAGTTGCAATGTCGTTAATGACTGGATTATTCGGTGAGTTAGTTAATCTTGTTTATAAAACAGTAAAAATTACTTTAAATAATAAAAATGATGAAAGAGAACTAGTAATAATTGCTTCAATAATTATAGGTATTACAATATTATTTATTATAATTATCGTGTTTTTATCATTAGTAAATTATTTCAATTCTATAAGAAAAAATCAAAAATTAATTATTATATTAGATAATATCCTGCATAAAAGAAAAATTTATGAAAAATAGTATTAATGAGTTAATTAAATGCTATCGTAATAGAACGATAAATATAATTGCTACTCTGTATTTGCTTATTTCATTAATATATTTATACTTTCTATCAAAGTTAAATAAAGAATTGATGAATTTAATTTATTTAGGAAAAAATGATTTTGAATTAATCAAATTCAAAAATTATATAATAATTACGTATTTTTTTATTGCTATAGGTTTAATAGCATCTTCTATTTTTTTGCTCGTTTATATTTTTAAAAATAGTTTTAAAGATATAAAAAGTGGATGGGATGTTATAGTAAGCATTATTTTTATCATTCTAGTAATATTGATGTTATTAGCAATAATAAAATTTATAACAATACCTATTTTCAAAATAATACTAAGTGTTGCTTTTGTTGGTGGAGTAATTATTTATGGACTATCAAATTAAATGAATTTGATATTTGCTGAGTTTTGTGATTTATAATTTGTGGCAATTTGCCACATTTTAATTTTTGTAATTATTTTAATACTAATTATGATACAATAAACATGAGAAATGAGCTCGGTAGGTCGTACATACCTACTTGCCCAGTGAGCGTTATGGGGTTAGAAATAATAATGCTTTAGCGAAAACTGTATTACCGTTTATAGTTATCGGTAGACTTAAATGCTAGTGGGCGAGTGATTCGTAAAAAGCAATAAAACTAATTTGAAAGGCATTCATGTTTATGAGTGCCTTTTTTATATTTTAGGAGAAATATATGGAAGAAAATTATAAAGTACAGGAAATACTAAAATGGTATAAACAATTTAATAATACAGATATAAAAATATCAGGAGAAAGTAAAAGTTTTGATATTAATATAAACAATAGAAGTTTACCTCATTTATTAGGGTTACATTATATCAATACGAAAGAACATCAAATTAAGGGAAGAGGATTATATGATTATATTATCTATAATAATCTAAGTGATGAAGAAATATATAGAAGAATATCAAGTAATAATGCCTTTAAGATAAATGATGTAGCAAATAGAATAAATACATTTAAAGAGTTTATGGAGAACTTAGAAAATGGATATATTTATGAACAGACAAATAAGTATACAAACTTAAAGAGTAGTCATTTAATAGTACAAACTAAAGATAATAAATATTTACATTTAGGAATCGCAAGAGAAAATGTAGGAGATTTTATTTCAGACTATATAGTGGATGATAGTATAAATGCTTATTTAGAAACTTATTTTGAAAGAAAAGACAAGGAATATTTTAAAGATAGTAAAATATTTGAAAAAGTAAAATCAATAGAGAGATACAATGACAAGGGCGAATTAGAGCCTTTTTCTTTTAGACAAGAAAAAAACTTAGATTTAGAAATTTTGAATGATAAAACATTAAATTTAAATGATATGTTTGGATTAATAAAAGATATTAATCATCCTAAAGAAAAAGAAGGAATAGAATTTCTTGTAGAAAAAGCTAGAGAACTTGGAATAGAGAGTATGTATGATGGACTATCATACAATGATAAGCTCGCATTAATTGAAGAATTAGAGAGCAGTGATTTTAATGAATTGATGCAGGCATTTGAAAAGAAGCACTTAAATGTAGAGTTAGATGTTCGAATAGAAAAGAAACAACAGAAACATAGGTATGATAGAAGTTTATAAAACATTTAATTAGAATACAGAAAAAAATGTGGCAATTTGCCACATTTTAATTTGTACTAGTGAAAGGAGGTGATATTTTGGAAGGAAATATGATAAGTATTTATATTAATACAAAATATTTAAAAAGAAGTTATGTTAAAAATGATAAAAAATGGTATGTGTTTATATTTCCTAGAAATTCAAGATTATATGGTGATGAAATACATATTTTAGAAAAACTAATACATGCAGAGGACTTTATGTTTAAACTTAAAGTTCCTTGTGATTTTAAGTTTAATGCATTAAAAGTTAAAAAAGAAAAAAATAAATATGAATCAGTATTAGATGTAAAGATTAATGCTGAAATACTAAAAGAAGAAATAGAAAGATAAAGGAGAAAAATTATGGATATTTTTGTAAACAAATGGAATGAATTTTGGACTATGCTAGGCAGCAATTTTATTGTCATGTCAAGACCACTTTTTATTGCAGTAATTATAGGATTGTTGATTATGTATGGTGTGTCATCACCATCAAAAAAAGAACAATATAAAAGTTGGCTTTTTATTGTTTTGTTTGTACTTATAGGAATTGTATCTGCAACTTACTTAATACCTTGGTTCATTGACTTCTGGAAACAATAAGATGGATGCAATAAATGATTTTATAAGAGAGATTTTATGGGGGTTAGTAAGTGGAATTTTAGAACTTTTATATGGAGTAAATACGAACTTACTAATTCCTGCATCTAATGTTAATTTTGCATCTTCACAGTTTGTATTAAGTGTTGCAAAAAACTTAGTGATTCCAACAGTTACTACATATACGATTGCAGTAACTGTATATTCATTTATTAAGCTAGGATTACATAAAAAAGATGGAGGGGCATATAATTTAGTTAAGGGTATTATATTGACAACTATAATATCAGGGACTTTTTATTATATAGCCCCTTATTTTTATAATCAGACTGTTGCATTATCATTACCACTTGCAGATACTATTGGAAGTGAATTAAAACAAATACAGTATAATAATTCAATTTTTGAATATTATAGAGATTCAAATGGAAAAATATTAAGAAAAAATGGAGATACTTATTATTATGAGGATACAAATTATGTCATAGCTGAAGAATTGGCAGGATTTGAGAAAATAGTATTCTATAAAACAAAAGATAATATTGCAAATATTCGTGAAAATAGATTATGTAATTGTAGTTTAGCTGAATATACAAGTAACTTAACAAAAGTAAGTAGTATAGATTATACATTTTCTTATAGTGTATTAGATACTTTGGTTTTTGAAACGGTAGTTAAAGTTGCAAATGTAGGATTGGCTAAAGCTGAGGTGTTTATGGTTGATTATCAGAATGCAAAAGTCAATAGACTTGCATTTGATTATAACTCTAAAACAAAAGGGGCAACCTGGTTTTCTAAAGGTGAATATCATTATCAAATTAGAGAGTTTTATACAGCTATAGTGGGTATAATCACTTTAGTGATATTAATGCTTATTGCATCTCAATTCCTATCTAGAAGCCTATTATATGCATATGACATGATGCTTTTACCATATACAAGTGCAGGTGTTATGACAGGCAATAAAGATGGACTTGAATACCATCTAAAAGAAATGCTAGGTATTTTAGTTCTTAATATTATGCAGCTATGGAGTTTTTATTTTTGTATGTTGTTTGTGCAATTTGTTTCATCTTATAATTCACATCCACTGTTTAATTTTTTAGGATTATTTAGTGGATTAGTTTTTGTTAGTAGAGTGCCTGCAAAAATAATGAGTATTTTTAAAGTGCAGCATCAAGGACTACAAAATTCTTCATATTTAATTAGTCAATGGGGAGCAAGTGGGTTAAGACTTGCAGGTGCAGCAGTTGCTGGAGGACTAGGAATGTTAGGAGGTTTACCAAACTATTTTAGTGAAATCTCTACAAACAAGTCTTCTTCAGGAAATAGTGTATATTCTAATTCTACTTCAAGCGACAAAATGGACAGTGCAGATAAAACAGTAATCACAAATTCTGGCAGCAATAATAATTCTTCAAATAGTCAAAGCAACAACTCTAATTCGACTTCAGCAACAGCTCCATCTAGTAGTTCGAGTGGATATTCATCAAATAATACAAGTACAGGATTAAGTAGCAACTCTGGAAGCACAACTACACAAAATTCGTACAATGACAAAAGTTCAGATGGTGGATATAACAGTAATTCTTATAGTGATAGTTTTTCTTCACTTAACAATGATGTAAGTAATGTATCAAATTATAGTGATACAAATAGCTATACTCAAAATGATAATTTTTATGATGCAATGAAAGATTTTGATGATTACTTTGATTTTAGAAGGGATGATTTAAATGAATAGATATCAGATACCAAAAAGAAATGGAAAGATACCTACTTTCATTTTCTGGACATGGAAAGAGGCAATAATTATAGTTTTAGCTTCAGTAGTAAACTATATTACAATAGGTAAATATTATGAAGGTAGTAAAGAATTTTTTACTAGTATAACTACGCTACCTTCAGTTGTTGCAGTATTAATTATTGTTATACCAGACTTAAATATAAGAATAATAGATATTATATGGAAATATTTTTATTATATTTTTTTGCAATGTAAGAAATATAAATTTAAAGAATAAAAAAGAAGGGCAGATGATGGTTTATGGTTAAGAGAACTTCTAAAAAATACAAAGTTACAGATAGTAATGTTGTTAATGATAAAAATCAACTTATAGGAGCTTTTAGAGTAGAACCTATAAGGCTAAGAGCATATAAAAATGATGATATAAAAAGAGTGCATGAGGAATTTACTTTTTTCTTGAACAAGATAGATATAAATGAATTTCAAATTGAAGTTGTGGAAGAGGAAGTTGATGTAAAAAAGTATATTGATCAAATAAATGATGTAATAAAAACACTAGACATTAATAACAAACAGGATACATTAAGAAAGACTATTTTAGAGAGAGAAAAAATAGTTATTATGGATAACGTTTTGAGTAAAAATATAGTAAAAAAAGTTTATTATTTTATATTTAGTGCTTCAAATACAAAATTATTTGAAGAAAAAAGATTAAACATAATTAAGCAGTTTAAGTCGGCAGGAATAAGTGTAGAAGAATTATCAAGAAAAGATCTAATATCGTTAAATTATAGATACTTTAATCCTATTAAAAGTAAATATAGAAAGATACCTAAATACTATGATAGTGTTAACTTTAGTATTAATGATTTTGTAGATGTAGATACATTTGAGTTTAAAACAAATAAACTTTTTGATTATATTTATTCTGATGGAGTATATCAAAAGATACTTTACTTTGCAGGGTATCCTGATGGAGCTTTTTTAGGGTGGTTAAATAGGTTATGTGATTTTAGAGATTGTGATGTATCAATGTGTTTTAAAAAGTGTAATATAAGTAATCTTAAAAAGATCTATAATGAAAGATTAACAGAGCTTAGAAATGAGTTAAATAAAACACATAAAGATTCTGATCGTGCAGAATTACAAAAAGAGATTGCAGCACAGATGGAAGTTATAAATAAAATATCTATAACAGACATGAGTGGACATAATGTTTTTTGTTGTATCAGAACAAAAGCAATATCACTAGAAAAATTAAAGGAAAATGTAAGTACAATTAAAGAAGGTTTTGAAAAGAAAAGCATTATTTTAAGAGAGGGATTTTTTGAACAAAATAATTTGTTAGAAGCTAATGCACCTTTGTTAAACTGTAAGTATTATGATACTTACGCAAAGCAAATAGTTAATGATGTAATCGCATTAGGATATCCTTTTATCAAGGATGATTTGATGGATGAAATGTTACCAATTCTTATAGGAAAAACCCAGTCAAATGGACCAGTATTTTATAGTGGATCATATGTGGATGATTATAGATTTAACTACAATGAATTTATTGCAGGTGCGTCAGGATCTGGTAAAACTACATTATTACTTTTACTTATATGGTATAGATATGCAAGAGGTGAAAAACAATTTATCCTAGATATAGAAGGTAATCAGTTAAAACGAATGGCTAAGTATATGGGAGGCAACATAGTAGATACTTCTAGTGCTGAAAATGGATGTATCAATCCACTTCAAGTAAGAATTGATTTTCAAGATAAAGAGGATGAAAATGAAGATACTAATTTAATATTGCATAAAAAGCCATTATCCAGTCATATCTTATTTTTAAGACAATTTTTTAGAATGTTGTTTAGAAATAAAGATGATGCAGATGATAAAATCAAGATAATAGAACTATTTTTATATAAAATGTATGAAAAGTATAATATTACAAAAAATACAACTGTAAAAGAAATTTTAAATATGCGAAATGATGAATTTCCAATTTTTACAGATTTATATAAAGAAGCAGAAAAAATAAAAAATGATATAAATTCTAAAGAACATAATTTAGTTCCAGAAAGACTATGGACATCAATAATGCTTGATTTGCACTCTTTAGCATATGGTGTTGAAGGTGATATATTCAATGGACATACAACAATAGATTTATATTCTAATAATTTAATATTATTTGATTTTAGTGGACTTTTTGGAAAAGATAAAGAAATGTTTAAAATGCAGTATTTTAACTGTCAAACGCTGATTTGGGGATACATTATATCTTCAGGAGTTAAACAAATGAAAAGGATATATAAGGATGAAGGACATATTTTCATTGAAAGTAATCTTGAAGAAATTGATGATATCGAAAAATCGAATAGTCGAAGAATTAGAAAGTACTTAGGTGGTATAACTTTTGCAACACAAGAAATTGCGACAACTTTAAAAAATTCAACAGGCTATACGATATTTTCACAATCACAATACAGAATGATATTTAAAGTTGATCAAGATGCATACGAGATTTTAAGCAAGATGGATGAGTATAGAAAAGAAGAATTAGAATATTTTAAAAATAATCCAGGAAGAGGAGAGTGTATCCTAGATACAGGAGATGGCAGTAAACTTAGAATAAAAGTTGAATTACAATATTTACTAAAACTATTTGATAGTTTTGCGAATAAAGGTTAATGTGGCACAGAAAAGTACTTTGAATAGTACTTTTGTCCACATTTTATTTTTTAGGAGGTGATAGTTATTAAACTATTGTATAGTGATTATGTGAATAAAAGTCTTTATTTAAGGACGACACTCATAAGTGATTTAACAAACTGTACCACAGATTCAATAAATGAACTTATTATAGATAATGATTTATTTAATAGTGATGCAGATAGTTTTGCAATCGCAAAACTATTAAAAGATATAACAAACAAAAAAGTTACTATGGTTGTAAAAGATGCTAGTAATCATTTATATTTAGTCAATATGTTACATAAAATAGATGTTAATTTTTATTCAGAGTATAGATTCATTGATTTAGATAAAGCTGAAGATATAAATAATTATTTTATTAGCGAGGAAAAAGAAAAAATATGTTTAAGTAATTCAGTTATTATGAAAATAATTAATTACTTTAATAATATTAAAATTAAAAAATCAAACAAAAGACATATTAAAAAACTTAAAAAGGTATACTCTAGTTTTAGAAAAACCAGTTTAGATGTTAAAAAAGAATCCAAAATAAAAATAATTCTAAAATATATAAAATCATTTAAAATTCCGGAGTTGATTAAATGAAATATATTTTAGGTTTTTTTATTGGGTTTTTATTTTTTTTAATTTTTATTATAGTTCCAGTTGTGAATAACTATAATAAAACGATGATTAAATTTTTTGATGATGAAACACAAGAAATGGAAAAGATATTTAAAACGGTCATAGATAGTATTATGGAGTATGACAAAGTATATGTGCCTCCTTCAAGATTGTTAGGTATATTTGTAAATATTAATAAAGAATATACAAAAGAAGATGTTATTGAAGTTGCACAGAAGGGTTATGTTTGCGTAATTAATTATTATGAGATGAAAAAGATTATTCCTGATGGTTATTATGATGAAAATGGCAAATTTATTCAACCTGAAGCATATGAAGAAAAAGTACATGTTGATACTATACTAGATAATCCTACAAAATTAAGTGTAGATATTATTGGGAATATAAAAGGAGAAAAGTGGAAACCAGACGCTAAAATTAAATATATTCAAGAAAGAGAATGTGTTTTTAAAGATGATGATACATTTGTAGAAGATGTAATTAGAAATCATGTTTTAAAAGATATGTTGGAAGGTAATGAAAAAGAAAAGACAATAATTAATATTGCAAGTTCTATTGGTTTTTATTTGGGGCTTGATGAAGATATTGTTTCTAATTGGGGATATATTAAAAATATTTTGGATAATTTAAATATGGATGATTTAAATAATATAATTGCATCTGAAGGCTGGATAAGACCAATTAATGGTGGAAGAGTATCAGCAGGTACTTGGTACTATCCTGCAAATTTTGGCTCAGGAATACATCTAGGAATCGATTATGCAGCACCTATAGGCACATCCATATTTGCAGCTGGGAATGGAGTTATATTAGCTTCTTTTGACGGATGCGAAAATAATGGTGGAATAGGGAATATGTGTGGTGCTGGAGGAAGTCCAGGAGGAGGAAACCAGGTGTATTTACTTACAAATATTAATAATACTTTGTATGTAGTTAAGTATATACACATGAGCAAAGGTACACCTGTTTTAACTGGAAGCATTGTTAATGCAGGTGATGTTATTGGGCAAGTTGGTAAAAGTGGAAATACAACAGGTCCACATGTTCATGTTGAGATATTTAATTTAGGCAATGATAATATTAATGATTTTATTAATAGATGGAATGGAGACTTGTCTTTTGGAACTGGATACAAAGAAAAAGGCTTACAAAATTTGTGTAGTTTAAAAGGTAGTCCTTGTAGAGAAAAGCCAGAATCAAAATTTGGAAGTAATTAAAATGGCTCATGATTTTCTTAAAGAAAATCATACTTTATTCATGAAGCTAACGCTTCTTTTTAAATTATCTTTTAAGCTATTTGTTCATTAAAAATTAATGCATAAGTCATTCATATTACAAGGGCAAGCGTTGTGCTAAAGCACCCTTGTAATATTCATTTAAACTTATGCAAATTTTTTAGTCATGAACAAAATAGCTTAAAAAGCTAATAAAAAAATTAGAGGAGGATTAGTTCATGAATATGGAAATTACAAAAGCAGTTATTGATGGTGTTAAGTTGAAAGATGAAGAAATTAGATTTTTTTCAGTACTGAATTTATTATCAAAAAAAGTTGATAAATTGGTTATAGATGAAACTAAGAAACAAGAAATTCCTGACTTATTGAAAAGTTTAATTGATGTAACAAAAAATAATAATGTAAGTTTTCAAATGCTAGGTTGTAGTGGCATTAAAGAATACATCATTAATGATGAAAATGATTTATGTGATTATTTGTTTGAACAGTATGCATTTTATCATCATAGAAAAGACAATTACGCAACATTTAAGATTAATGAAGATAATTATATTGAATTAAGTTTTAGTTAATATAAATTGTATTTACTTAAATGATTATAGATAAAATTAAGGTGAGAATGATGAATATTGAGATGATAAAACAAGAATTAATTGATGTAGATATTTGTAAAATGTATGAATTAATTGGATATGAATTATACAATAAACTTAAACAAAGTAGAGATATATACTACCTGCAAATAGACACAGATATAAATCAAAATGAAGCAATTAAAATTGCAGAACACATAGATTACATTTATTTAAAAAGTGATTATTTATCAAGAGAAAGTATATATAATGGCTTAGTTAAAATGTTGAATGAAAAGTATAATGTTAATCAAATATTAGAGATGGATAAGTGGGAACTGATGAATGAAATAAGTTATCGAGTTGATATTTAATGGAGGAAGAAATATGAACAAAAAATATAATGAATTTATACAACAAAAACCAAATCAAATGGCACAAACAATTTCAGATATGACTTATATGTATAAAGAAACTGTTGTACCAAAAGAACATTATAAAAAGATATTAGAAGAAGTTATTGAGGAAGAGATGAGCGAAATTATACAGTATCAAATGCTAGAAATTGTTTATAAAAATTTAAAGCATTTGTACGAAGAGAGTCCACAACTTTTCTTTAAAGGATTAATGTGTATTTTCAAAAAAATAAAGCCAAATGATATAAGACCTGTTGAACAAAAAGCACTAGCTATTGTAAGTGATGAGTTATTTACTAATCAAAAATATTACTCAATTTTAAATCAAGAATTATTAAATATGTATGATGAAATTTTAAAAGGAAATGATATAAAACCTGCATATATAATTACAGAAAAATCAAATTAAAACAGAAGAAAAACACTTCTGTTTTTTTAAGATTTCAATCAACTTTTTTTAAAGAAAACAAATTGAAATTTTTATTAAAATATTACTTGGGAATTTATTCGCCCAGACTTTTAAATAGTGTCAATAACTGCCACTATTTAAAAGCAGGATAAGGTTTGTAACATTTTACTTCGTAAAAGTTACAAATAAGGCTTTGCGACAGTGTCGCAAACAGTTTCAAAAATGTAATTACTAGTTCAATACTTAACTTATTTGTAATAAATGAACTAGTTAAAAAAATATTGAAAATAAGAAACTGCCCATTTTAAGCGATATTTTGACATTTTAGAAAATGAACGTCATTTGTAATAGTAAACGTTCATTTGTTAGAAAAAGTGTTCAAAAAGTCTACAGAGTGCATAAATAGGGCATTTTTTGACGTTCAAAAATGTAATGGTTAAACGTTCAGTATTGACAGTCTGTTTCGTAAAAAACATAAAAGTTAATGTTTTACAGAAAATAAAAAATTGTATTTTTTATAAAAAAATTTTTATAAAATTTAAAAAAAGCTGATTAATTTTTTTAAAATAATGTGATCAAAAATTTAAAAAAATAAAATAGAAAAAATAAAAAAAGTTAAAATAAAAAATTAAAAAATTGTTTAAAAGATTTTAAAAAAAAGTTAAAAAATTTTTTGAAACAAAAATAAAAAAATGTAATTCAAATTTATAAAAAAATTGTAATTAAAATTTTAAAAAACAATTTTAAAAAAATTAAAAAAAGGAGATTGCAAAGTGAATGATTTAAGAGAAAAGATTTTAGAAAAACTAAATGAATATAACATATCTTTATATGAGCTTTCTAAAGATTTAAATATAAGTAGAAATACATTATACAAATTTATGGAAGGTGATAATAACATAAGACCATCCACAAAAGAAATACTTGAAAGATGGGTAACTAATTTACAAATAAAATATATAAAAACAACTGATTCAAAAGTTATTGCAAGTACGAGAGTTCCATTAGAAGTTTATAACTATTTAAGTGCAACAGCTGAAGAATTAAATGTATCAATATCTGATGTTGTTAGAAATATATTGTATAAGGAAACTAATGCAGATTACGCAAATAGAGGAATACTTGAAAGTATTAGTATAGTTGAAAAATCTTTGAGTTCAATAATAGAAAATCGTGTAATAAGTTTTATAAGACAACAAGATAAAATGTTATTAGATATGTATGCAGAAATAGCATGGTTATCAGAAAGACTATATATGGCAACTGCATCTGAAATTAATGAAGAAACATATAGTAAGTATATGGATGATAAACAAATTTTTATAGAAGATTTTAAAGATAAGATGTTTAGGCACAACAAAAATTAATTAAAAGTATTGGAGGAAAAAATCATGAAAAAGTTAGAAGTTTTAATAATCAAAAAAGAAAAAGAAATTAATAATTTAAACAATAAAATTGTCAATCTTAGTAAAGAGATTTTTGAATTAAAGAAATTATTAAAAGAAGAAAAAGAATTAGAAAAAAGAAGTGAAAATTTAAAAAATAAAATTGAAAATATTTTAAATAAAAAAACTAAAGAAGAAATTAAAATTAGTGATAACAAAGAAGAAAATGATAATAAAGAATTAGAAAATAATGAAACAGAAAGTATAGATGATTATTTAAATGCATTGAGGTAAAAATATTATGGGAGTGATGTTTTTAAATTTAAAACGAAAAGAAATTTACTCATCCTCAACTTTTAAAGATTTTACAAATTATGTAAGTAGAGATGAAGCAGTTGATAAAGAAGTTACAGATATAAATGAAGTAGAAAATATGTTAGATTATTATTTAAGACCTACTGCAAGTGATACAGTAGGTTTTGATTTTTTAGGAGATAAAAGTAAAGAGGATTGTTTGAAAGAATATGAGAGATATAAACCAAATGAGATATATACAGGTGTTATATCTTTGAAAGAATTTGATGCAAAGTGTATGGGTATAAACACAAAAAGAGATTGGGTTAATCTTGCGAACAAATTTATCAAAAAGTCTATAACGCAAATGAATATAAATAGAACAGATGTTGTATGGGGAGGATTTTATCATACTAATACAGAAAACCCACATATTCACTTTTATATTTATAGTAAAACAAAGAAAAATTTAAATTTAATTTCAAAGAAAAAAGTAATGAGAATTAGAAGTATTTTAGCTAATACATTATTAAAAAATTTAGAACTTTTTCAAGATAAAGATCAATTAAAAAAAGAACAAAAAGAACTTATAAAAGATTATATGGAGGAGATAGAATTAGATAAACTTTTAAAACAAAATATTATACAAAGTATGTTAAATTTTGAGTTAAGCTTTCAAGATAAAACAATTGCAAGTGTTTTAATTGATGCCAGCATTTTTATGAAAAGTGGTGGACGGCTTACGATGAATTATTTAGAACAAACTAGTCCAGAGGCATATAAAAGGATAATGATAGTTGTAGATGTGTTGTTAGATAAATATGATGATAAATTTAAAGACTACACTGAAGTTTTAAATAAGATAGGTAATGATTATAAAATACTATATGGTAAAAATAATAAAGTCGAAAATTATGAAAATGAGCAAATAAAACGACTTAAACATGAAATAGGAAATATGATACTTAAAGAAATAAAAAAGAGTGGAATAATAAAAAGCAATTGTAAAGATACTGTTACAAAACTCTATTATAATGACTATTTTGCGTTTAAAGCTGCGTATGAATTTAAAGCGTTAACCAATCAATTTTTAGACAGATCACTTTTACTTGCATTAAATTTTAAAACTAATGAAATTGACATACGAATGATTGAAAAAAGGGCTAAAGAACATGAAAAAGAACAAGAATAAAATTATAGGTATACTAATTGCAGTTTATATATTTTATGTTGTGCCACTATTAACAATGTACTATGGAAGTTTTTTTGATGGAAAAAAATTAAGAGCTTTATGGTTTTTAAATTTTATAGGTATGTATGAAATGGTATTTGGGAAACATTATTTAATAGCGTTTGTTTTATTTTTGTTGCCGATAATAGTATTTATATTTGGACTTGGAAATAAAGGCTTAAAAATAGATGGAGAGTATGGAACAGCACGATTTAGTGATGTAGATGAACTTTATACTGAAAGTGAATTTGAATACTATAAGATTGATGATGTAAAAAATAATGAATATATAAAATATTTAGATGAATCAGGAAAATTAGAATATGGGAAGGGTGCAGGACCGATTATATACTATGATAGAAAAGGTAATGTAGCACTTATTGACACCTCTAATGATCATGTTTATTGTGTTGCCAGTACGGGAGATGGTAAAGATAGAAGAGAGGTTAGCCAGCTAATAAAAACAGTAATAGATCATGGTGAATGTGCAGTAATTAATGATCCTAAGAAAGAACAATTTAAGCGTTGGAAAAAATATGCAATAAAAAAAGGTTTTAACGTGAAGTGTATAGACCTTAGAAAAAATGATTGGGAAGATAGATGGAATCCACTTGAAGAAGTGATAAGCCATGTAAAAAATAATGAGTTTGAAGAAGCACAGTTAGAATCATCTATGATAGCTAATTCACTTGAACCTGGAGGATCAGGAGTTAATGAAGATAATAAAATATGGCTAGAAGGTAGAAGGGCAGTAATAACAGCATTATCACTTTCTTTATGTATGCAAAATATTCCAAAGGTTTATAAAAACTTTTCTTCAGTATATAGAACATTAGCCGAAAAAGGTGAGATAAAAATTGATAGTGATGGAAATGAGCGTTGTGATTTGAATGATTGGTTTAATAGTCCTGAAAGAAGTATCATGGAGAAAATATCATATGCACCAGCAAAATTAGCTTTAGATAGGACAAAAATGTCCTTTTTTGTAAATATAGCAACATCATTAAGCACTTTTGCGTTAAATAAGATTGCAGATCAAATGAGTGAAAGTGATTTTGATATAAAAGATTTAGCAGATATGAGTAAAAAACCAACACTAATATTTGTGATTTACCCATATGAAACAAGCAACATGGATAAGATAGTAAACCTTTTTTATGATACCGTTTTTAGAAGGCTAACTGTTGAAAGTATGAAATTTAAGGATAATTATATACCTAGAAGAATACACATGATATTTAATGAGTTTACTAATTTACCAAGACAAAATGAATTTGTAAAGAAATTAACTGTAAGTAGAGCAAGTAATATACGTTATTATCTATATGTGCAAAGTGATGCAAATTTGGCAGAATTATATGGAGAGCATGTAAAAGATATAATTAAAAATAACTGTAAGCTAAAAATATTCATTTCAGCAAATGATAACAAAGAGGCAAAGTTAATAAGTGATACATTAGGCAACAAAACAATCCAGGTAACATCTTTAAACTCACCAACAACATTTAGCTTATTTAATACTAGCAAAAATCAAACACAATCATTAACAGGGCGAGCATTAATGACAGCTGATGAAATTCTTAGTGAAATAAAAAAAGGATATGCGATAGTAGTAAAATCAAAAATAAGACCATATAAAGCTTATTTATCAGATATAAGTGAGTTTAAATTTACAGAGTATATTAATGAATTGAATAGCACAGAGGATGATATTGAAACAAAAAGAGTTGTGCATTTAAATAAGGCTTATGTGCTGGGAGATATTATTAATACTAAACCAAATAAGGTTAATAAACTTAGAAAGATATAAATAAAAAATAGAGATGTTTTTTTTATTCATCTCTATTTTTTTATTTTAATTTCAAAGTTTTTGTTATAGCATCAATTAATGTTTATTTTTTTCTGTCATATTGAATGTGTAATCATATAACATTATTATTAATCCTAAACCACCTATTGATTTATATATAATTTTAACTTGATCGACATAACTACTAAAAAATAAACCAAAAATTGTACTCAAAGCAAATGCTATAAATATTAATATTGTTGAAATTTTTCTTAATGACATATATTTATCCTATTTTTTTGTATGTGGCAGCAAAGCAACCTAATGAGTGTCTAGGTTCACAACCTTCTATATATCCATAATGTACTTCCCATTTACCAGAATATTTTTTCTTTTGCCACATATATACTCCTTAATCATCAAAATCAAAATGAAAAAATTAGAATGTATCTTGTAATATTGCAATAAAATTATAATTAGTTTAATGTGTCACCGTTTTTAAAACGCTGTAGATTGTAATAACTCATAATCATCATCTCCTGTCATCCAAAATTATTACAAACAACATCACTACCTTTAATTAAATTATACTTAATAAAGTGTCAAAAATAAATATGAAAGTACAATTTTTAAGGTTACATAATATTGATGAGATTGTAAAATCAAAAATAAACCAGGATAAGAATAGAACAAGATTGTATTATTGCCATCCTTATTCATCATGGGAAAGAGGAAGCAATGAAGTAAATAATAGATTTATAAGAAGATACATACCTAAATTTACTTGTTTTGATAGTTATCCTGAAGAGTATTTTAAAAAGATAGAAGATTTTATGAAT
>JALEZD010000022.1 GCA_022772735.1 Erysipelotrichaceae bacterium | reverse complement strand
CATTCCGAACACAGAAGTTAAGCATCTTTACGGTGATGATAGCTATGCCTGCCATAGTGAAAGTAGCAAGTTGCCAGGTTTATTAGATACCCTATTATTTCGGGTATCTTTTTCTTTTCCTTTGGTGTATTATATACTAGTGTTTTACGAGGTGAAAAATGTATAAAATTATTTGTAAAAATATTGATGAAACTCGAAGTTTTGGTAAAAAATTAGGAGAACTTGTAAAAAAAGGAATGATTTTTACTTTGACAGGAGATTTAGGTGCTGGCAAAACATCACTAACACAAGGTATTGCGAAGGGTTTGGATATAAAAAAAACAATTAATAGCCCAACATTTAATATTTTAAAAATTTATTCAGGAAGATTAACTTTAAATCATATCGATGCGTATAGATTAGAAGGTTTACATCAAGATTTAGGATTTGAAGAACAAATAGATGATGATGGTTTAACTGTTATAGAATGGCCAAATTATATAATTGAGTTAATTGGTAATGAATATTTAGAAATAGTAATTAATATAATTGAAAATAATTATAGAGAGATTACTTTAATCCCACATGGGAGAAAATATGAAGATATGTTAGGAGATTTAAAATGATTACACTTTGTATGGATACAAGTCATAAACTTTTAGCTTTATCAATCATCAAAGATGATAAAGTTATTGCAAGTTATCAAGAAATTTGTTTAAAAAAACAATCTGAATTGATATTTGATAAATTAAATGAAGTTTGTAAAATTGCGAATATTAAACCTTTTGACATTGATGAGGTAGTAATTAGTAAAGGTCCGGGCAGTTATACAGGAGTAAGAATTGCGATGAGTGTTGCAAAGGTTATGTGTAGCATTAGAAATATTCCATTATATACGTTAGATACACTCAGATTATATGCAGGAGATATTGATAATGCTTCTGTAATTATGGACGCAAGAGGTAATAGAGTATATTATGGTGAGTATAACAAAGGTGATATTGTTGTAGAAACATGTGTTAAAGAGATTGACGATATAAAAGATTTTTTAGATGAAAAAAATATTGTTGGTGATTTAAGCGTTTTTGGGAAAAATGATATTTATAATAATTTATCAAATAATTTTATAAGTTTAAAAAAATTTTGGGAAAAGGTGGATAATATTCATTTGTTAGTGCCTACTTACTTAAAAGAAGCAAGTGAATATTTAGTTAAAAAATGATAGTAAGAGAATTAAAAGAGAACGATTTAGATCAACTATTATCTATTGAAAATGAAGTTTTTTCAACTCCATGGAAAAAAGAAGATTTTTTGTATGAATTAAATGATAATCCGTTTGCGAAATATTATGTATTAGTAGATGAAACAATTATTGGATATATTGGATTTTGGATTACATTTGAAAGTGCACAAATAACAAATATTGCAATAAAAAAATCTTTTCAAAACAAAGGATATGGAAAAACTTTAATGAATAAATGCATAGAAGAAGTTGAAAAAAACATGTGTGAAAATATAACTTTAGAAGTTAGAGTAAGTAATTTTAATGCAATAAAATTTTATGAGAAAAATGGATTTATTAAAGTTAATGTGAGAAAAGGATATTATGTTGATAATCATGAAGATGCATATCTTATGATTAAACCTTTAGGAGGTGCTTATAGTGGATAAATATATTTTAGCTATAGAAACAAGTTGTGATGAAACTGCATGTTCTATTATAAAGAATGATAAAGAAATACTTTCTAATATAGTAAGTAGTCAAATAAATGTTCATAAATTGTATGGCGGTGTTGTACCAGAAGTTGCCTCAAGAATACATGTTGAAAATATTTCTGTGGTAATTGAAGAAGCCTTAAAAAAAGCGAATTTAACAATGGATAAAATAGATGCAATTGCGCTAACTCAAGGACCGGGTTTGATTGGATCATTGCATGTGGGAATTATTGCAGCAAAAACGTTAGCTTGGATGTATAATAAGCCGATAGTGCCTATTCATCATATAATTGGGCATATATATGCGAATACATTTGTTGATGACTTAATGTTTCCACTATTAGCTTTAGTTGTGTCTGGAGGCCATAGTGAACTAGTTATCATGAAAGATGAATGGAGTTTTGAAGTTGTTGGTACAACTCAAGATGATGCGATTGGTGAAGCGTATGATAAAGTTGCAAGAGTGTTAGGATTATCTTATCCTGGAGGACCAGCGATAGATAAACTTGCAAAAGAAGGCAAATCAAACTATACATTACCAATTCCAAAAACTGAAAATCAATACGACTTTTCATTTTCTGGTTTAAAATCAGCTGTTATTCAACTTAAAAACAGATTAGAAAGAAACAATGAAGAAGTAATTAATGCTGATATAGCATTTAGCTTTCAAGAAAGTGCATTGGCACAAATAATAAAAATTACAGATAAAGCTATTTCGGATTTCAAACCAAAACATGTAGTTTTAGCTGGTGGTGTTGCTGCTAATACAAGATTAAGAGAGCTAATGAATGAAATGATAAAAAAACATGAAAATGTAAAGTTAACAATTCCACCACTTTGGTGTTGTACAGATAATGCTGCAATGATTGGAGCTGCAGGAAGTATTGCGTTTAATCATGGGTTAATATCTGATTTAAATTTTGGTGCACAACCAAGTAAAGATATAGAATGTTAATGGAGTTAAATATTTCACAAAATAAAAAAAATTTGTTATTATAATAATTGCGATAGTTGATTAACTATATTATTTATAGAAAGGAATCCATAAACCGAGATTTGTGGTAAATGATAGCATGGAAGATAACAAAATTGTACCAAAGGCAACTTTACAAAGATATCCAATATATTTAAAAGCTTTAAGACATTTGAAAGAAGTTGGAATTACAAGAATAATGTCTAAAGACTTATCATCTTATGTTGCGATTGAACCAACTACAATTAGAAGAGATTTTTCTTTTATTGGTAAATTGGGAAAACAAGGATATGGTTATGATGTTGATAGTTTGATTGAAATTTTTAGTAGCCATTTAGGATTAAGTTTTGATGAAAAAATTATTCTTGTTGGTGCTGGAAATTTGGGTAAAGCATTATTGAATTACAACAAATGGAATAATGTCGTTGGTGAGATTATTTGTGCATTTGATTTATACCCTGAGAAAGTTCAAGGTAGTAGTGTTCCGGTTTATCCAATCAGTGAAATTTCTAATCACATTCCTAAGGGATGTAGAATTGCGATATTAACTGTAACACAAAACATTCAGGAAACTGTTGATATATTAATTGAAAATGGTATAACTGGAATAGTTGACTTTACATCAGAACACTTTGTTGTACCTAAAGGTGTTAGTGTTAAGGTGGTAAGTGTTGTTGCAAGTATTCAAGAGTTAGTTTTTGATACAAATGCTATAAAAAAATAAGGAAAGAGGAAAGTTTATGTTAAGTTTTATGACTGCACGAGAACTGTATGATTTTAAAAACAGTAGAAGTGATGTTGAAAAAGATCAAATTGAATATGTAGAAATGCAAGGTTGGATAAAAACTAATAGAAATAGTAAATCTGTTGGTTTTATTGAATTAAACGATGGTACATATTTTAAAAATGTCCAACTTGTTTATACAGATAATTTGGCTAATTTTGAAGAAGTAAGCAAACTTTTAACAGGTGCAGCCATAAAAGTAACAGGCTTATACAAAGAAACTCCTAATTCTAAACAACCTTTTGAATTAGAAGTAAAAGAAATAGTTGTAGAAGGATATTGTGATAACACATACCCATTACAAAAGAAGAGACATTCATTTGAATATTTAAGAGAAATAGGGCATTTGAGGGTTAGAACTAATACATTTAATGCAGTATTTAGAGTTAGATCTGTTCTTTCAATGGCAATCCATGAGTTTTTCCAAAACCAAGGCTTTATTTATGTACACGCACCAATTATTACTGGAAATGATGCCGAAGGTGCAGGAGAGGTATTTACAGTAACAACTAGACATGATCAAAATTATGAAGAAGATTTTTTTGGGAAAAAGGCTAGTTTAACTGTTTCTGGTCAACTTCAAGCTGAAGCTTTTGCATTAGCTTTTAGGGATGTTTACACATTTGGACCAACATTTAGAGCAGAAAATTCTAATACTACAACTCATGCTGCTGAATTTTGGATGATTGAACCAGAAATGGCCTTTGCGGATTTAGATGATAATATGAATTTAATCGAAGATATGATTAAATATTGCATTGAGTATGTTATGGATAATTGTCCTGAAGAAATGAAATTTTTTAATGAGTTTATAGACAAAGGATTATTAGATAGATTAAACTTTGTAAAAAATGCAGATTTCAGAAGAATGACTTATACAGAAGCAATTGATATTTTGACAAAAGCTGATGTTAAATTTGAAAATAAGGTTACTTGGGGTGTTGACTTAAATACTGAACATGAAAGATATTTATCTGAACAAGTAGTAAAAGGGCCGGTTTTCTTAACTGATTATCCAAAAGATATTAAAGCATTTTATATGCGTTTAAATGATGATAAAAAAACTGTTGCAGCATGTGATTTGCTTGTACCAGGAGTTGGTGAACTTGTTGGTGGTTCTCAAAGAGAAGAAAGATTAGACTTATTAAAATCAAGAATGAACGAACTTAATATTCATGAAGAAGGTTTATCATGGTATTTAGATTTAAGAAGATATGGTGGATGTAAACACGCTGGATTTGGTTTGGGGTTTGAAAGATTTATGCTTTATTTAACAGGTATGCAAAATATTAGAGATGTTATACCTTTCGCAAGAACACCAAAGAACTTATTATTTTAGAAAGGATGAAAGTCACTTTGGCTTTCTTTTTTGATTATGGAATATATTTTAAAAGAAAATAATGATGGAAGTGTAATAACTGTTAAAGATGTACATAATGTACTTTTAGAAATGCTTAAAGATATTGATATTATTTGTAGGAAGAATGATATACCATATTTTTTAAACGGAGGAAGTGCATTAGGTGCAGTTCGTCATAAAGGTTTTATACCATGGGATGATGACGCAGATATTGCAATGATGAGAGAAGATTATTTAAAATTTATTGATGTTTTAAAAAGAGAATTACCTGATAAATATGTTTTTCATTGTTTTGAAACAAATAAAAAGTATAATCCTTTAATACCTGCAATGAAAATTAGAAAAAAGGGAACTTATATTAAAGAGACAAATACTTTATTAGAAAATAGAATTAAAGAATGTGATGGTATTTTTGTGGATGTATTTGTATATGATTATTGTTCTAATAATAAAATTATTGATTTACCATTTAGACTTTTTAACTACTTATTAATGCCATTAATAGTACTTTTTGATAATTTACATATCAATCCTATATTGCTGAAAACTTTGTTTGTACAAAATGCAATATTTTATGGAAAAATTAATAAAAATTCAAAGTATATAGGCTTTGATTTATGCTGGACATTTAAAAGCCCATTGAAACCATTTATTTTTAAGAAAGATGAAATATATCCAATTCAATATGTTGATTTTGAGGATACAAAATTACCAATCGCAAATAAACCCCATGAATATTTATGTATGGCAATCGCAAAAAGTTATAATACACTTCCACCAATAGAAAAGCGCAATCCTAAACATATAGTAGATATAAGGTTGTAAAATGATTTATCAAATTAATAAAGGAAGTAAATATTTTGGGGGCAATACTGTATTTGAAGATATTCAATTTGAAATAAAAAATACGGAAAAAATTGCTGTTGTTGGAAGAAATGGATGTGGAAAATCAACACTTTTAAAATGTATTAATGGAATTGAAAGTTTGGATAAAGGAAATATTCATAAACAAAATGGATTAACTATTGGGTATTTATCTCAATCATCAATAGAAGATGAAAATCAAACAGTATTAGACGAATTAAATAAAGCTTTTGAAGAAATTTTTATTTTAAAAGATGAATTAGAAAAATTAGAAGAAATAATGAAGTATGATTTTTCTGAAAAAATTTTAAATAAATATGCTGAACTTCAAAATAAATTTGAGGAAAAGCGTGGTTATGACTATATGTCTGAAATGATGAATGTTTTTACAAAATTTGGATTTGATGAATCAGATTTAAAAAGAGAAATAAAAACATTTTCTGGTGGTCAAAAAACAAGAATTGCATTTGTGAAATTACTTTTAATAAAACCAGATATACTACTTTTAGATGAACCTACAAACCATTTAGATTTAAATACAATTGAATGGTTAGAAGGTTATTTGAAAAAATATCCCAAAGCAATTGTTTTGGTTTCACATGACAGAATGTTTTTGGATGATATTGTTGATATGGTTTATGAAATAGAATATGGTCAAATGAATAAATATATTGGCAATTACACAAAATATGTTGAACAGAAAAAACAAGATTTAGAAAAACAAATTTCTGCATATAATCGACAACAAAATGAAATTGAAAGAATTGAAACACTAATTGAAAAATTTAGATATAAAAAAAATAAAGCTGCATTTGCACAAAGTAAAATAAAATATTTAGAGAGAATGGATAAAATTGATGAACCGACTTTAAGTGACAATAAAACATTTAAAGCACGATTTACTCCTAAAATAAAAGGTGGGAAAAATGTGCTTTTAATTGAGGATTTAAAAGTTGGCTATGATAATGTTTTGTGTGAAATAAATTTAGAAATTATGCAAGGTAATAAAATTGCAATAATAGGTGACAATGGTACAGGAAAATCAACTTTTTTAAAAACTATAGTAAATCAAAAAGATTCTCTTGGAGGGAGTTATTTATATGGTCATCAAATTGAAGTTGGCTATTTTGATCAAAATTTAACTCAGTTTAATTCTAATAAAACAGTTTTAGAAGAACTTTGGGATGAATATCCTGAATTAGATAGAACAACAATAAGAACTATACTTGGACAGTTTTTATTTAGTTCTGATGATGTGTTTAAAAATGTTGAAGTTTTATCAGGTGGAGAAAAGGTTAGATTAAGTCTTGCAAAACTGTTATTAAAAAAGGCTAATTTTTTAATTCTAGATGAACCCACAAATCATTTGGATATACCAGGAAAAGAGGCATTAGAAGATTCTTTAAAAGATTATACTGGAACCATACTGTTTGTGTCTCATGATAGATATTTTATTAAACAAATCGCAACATCAATTTTATTAATTGAAAACGGTAAAGCTACATATTTCCCATATGGATACAATCAATATTTTAATAAAGAAGAAGTTAATGAAGAAAAAAAAGAAAAAGTAAAAGTAAAAGAAGAAGTAAAGACAGTAAAAAATATAAACATAAAGAAAGAGATAAAAAAATTAGAAACACAAATTAATGATTTGGAAAATCTTCTTGAAAATAAACGAGAACTAAGATTTATCCCAGAGTACTATCACGATTATAGAAAAATGAATGAGTTAGATGAAGAAATTGATGAAATTCATAATAAAATTGAAAATCTAATGACTAAGTGGGAAGAGTTAAGTGAACAAGAATAATTTATGAAAATATTTTCATAAAAATTTTTCTTGTTTTTTTCATAAAAATATTGACAATTAAATATTGTTTCTTATAATTAAGAACATACATATTTATTTTTTGATTGTAGTTTTGTGAAAATTACATGAAATTTATGTGTTGATATCTAAAAGATATAGGAGGGAAAGATTAAGATGAAAAAATTACTAAAAGTGGCTAGTTTATCTACATTGTCTTTAATGCTTGTTGCTTGTAGTGGAACATCAAGTAGTTCAACATCTTCTACTGAAACTAAAGTTGGTGGGCAGTTAATCGTTGATTCTAACGTAATTAAAGGTAACTTCTTCCAAGGTTTTGGAAATACTTATGAAGATGCTAATGTTAAGATGCTTCTTACAGGTAAGGCAAGTACAGTTTATACAACTGGTTCTGGGGAGCTTAAAGTTAACTCAACATTTGTAAAAGAAGTTACAAATGAACTTGATGCAAATGGAGATACAGTTTATACAATTAAACTAAACGAAGGTTTAAAATGGTCTGATGGGGAAGCTTTAACTGCAAAAGACTATGTATTCTCTACATTATTAAAACTATCAGATGAATATGCTGGTGTTGGTGCAAGTGTTGCAACTGACGGTTCAGTTATTGGTGAAGATGCTTATAAAGCAGGTGTGTTATATGAAAATTATGATGCATATGTTGAAGCAACAAAAGATGCTAATGAAACATTACAATCTGCAGAAGAAGGAAGTAATGAATACAATGCTGCATTAGAAGTTGTTAAGGCAGCAAAAGAACAATTAGGTGAAAAAGAAGGAGAAAATGGTTACCACAAAGGGTTAAAACTAGTTGATGATTTAACTTTCACAGTAACAATTTCTAAAGATTTTATACCTTATTTCTATGATTTATTATACGTTACATTTGAACCTGCACCATTACATGTTCTTGCATCAGGTGCTGAAATCGTAAGTGATGATAATGGTACAACATTAACAGGTGTTAATCTAGATGATGTTGCTAAGGCTATTATTGCTGAAGATGGATATTTACATAAACCAACTGTAGTGGCTGGTCCATATACACTTGAATCATTTGAAAATAACGAAGTAATTTTAAAAGTAAATCCAAATTATGCTGGAGACCAAGATGGTAACAAACCAACAATTGAAACAATTATTATTCGTGGTAATACAAACTCAAACCTTGCTGGTGAACGTTTAATTAACGGTGAAGTTGATATTGTTGCTGCTCAATTCCAAGCTGATATTGTTGAAAAACTTGAAGAAAAAGGTTTCCCTTCAACAAAATATGACAGATTAGGTTATGGACATATGCCTATGGGATTCACAGATGGTCCTACAAAAGATGTTCATGTTCGTAGAGCGCTTGCTCATATTATCGATAGACAAAGTTTAATTTCTTCGTTCTTAGGAGCTGGAAATGGTATTGCAGTTAATGCAGAAGTTGCTACTGCACAATGGATGTATATCGAAAATAAAGAAGCTTTAAGTGAATTAAATAGTTATGACTTCTCAATTGATGAAGCTAATAAAGAATTAGATCAATCTGAATATAAATTCCAAGCAGATGGAACTACTCCATGGGTTGCTGGAAGTGGAAGCAGATACAACGCAAATAAAGAAGAATTAGTAATTAAACACTTCGGTACAGAAAACAACCCTGTTACTGATTTATTAAAATCAAATTTAACAACTAATGGTGAAAAAGTTGGTATCAAATATGAAAGTACTTTAGGTGATTGGAACGCATTAATCGATCAATACTACTATTGGTCTAAACACCCATCTGAAGATAGATATAATATCTTTAACTTAGCAACAAGCTTTACGGCAATATTTGATCCATATCTAACTAACCATTCTCGTTTGGCTGGAACATCTGAAAACCCAATGGAAATAAGTGATCCAGTATTAGATGAATTATCTGAAAAAATGAGAAAATTAGATAGAACACAAAGAGATGAATATTCTAAATTATGGTTAGAATATCAAACTCGTTACAATGAAATTCTTCCATTTTTGCCACTTTATGCAAATGTATATCGTGATTACTACAACGGAGATAAAGTTGCAGAATTACCTACAACTTCGTTCAACGGTTGGGTATATGTAGTTGAACAAATCAAACTTAAATAGTTACTAATTTATTTGTAATTAATTTTATTAGAAGATAGCTCTTAAATGAGTCTATCTTCTTTTGTGGCAAAGGAGATAGAAAAATGATAAAGTACATAATTAGAAGGATTTTATCTTTAATTCCTGTTGTGTTTGCTATTTCAATATTGATTTTTGGTATTACAAAAATAATGCCTGGAGATCCAATTGAAACAAAAATTATTCAAAGCAAAGTTACAAGAGTTGAAGAAAAAACTAGATTAAGACAAGAATTGACAGCTGCATATGGATTGGATAAACCCTTACCTATTCAGTATATTAAGTGGATAACAAGAGTTGCAAAAGGAGATTTAGGAACTTCAACGACTTATAATAAATCTGTTGTTTCAGCTATTAAGACACCTCTTCAAAATACCATTATTTTGAATGTTTTCGTAGTGTTCTTTTCTCTTACTATTTCAATTTTTGCTGGAATTAAGTCTGCCGTTAAGCGTGGATCATTATATGACCAATTTTGGCAAGTTTTTTCACTTATTGGAACAAGTGTGCCGTCATTTTTTATCTCTTTGCTATTAATATATGTTTTTGCATTAAAACTTAAATTATTACCTACAGGCTCAATGCCTTCTGCTAGTTTAAAAGGCAGTGCTTATCTAATAGATTGGGCAAGACGCTTAATATTACCAGTTACGACTTTAACAATTATGAGTCTTGCTGGAACTATTAGATATGTAAGAAGTGCAATGTTGGATGTTTTAAGTCAAGATTTTATCAGAACTGCTCGTGCTAAAGGATTAAGCCAAAAAGTTATTGTATATTCTCATGCATTTAGAAATGCTTTAATACCTGTTGTTACAATAGTTATTGGTTCAATTGGTAGTTTATTTGCGGGTTCTGTAATTACTGAAACTGTATTCTCATGGAATGGAATGGGAAGAGTTCTTGTAGAAGCTTTAAGTTCATTAGATTATGATATGATTACAAGTTTAAATTTATTTTTCTCAATTGTTTATGTAATGACTAATTTAATTACTGATATTGCATATGCACTTGTAGATCCAAGAGTTAAATTGAAATAAGGAGGTATAAAAATGAATAAAAAAAATAAATCAATATTTAGTGCCTTCTTAGGAATTTTTGGTACTAAAAAGAAAATTGAAAATTTAACTGTTACAGATGATAGTACAATCATTACACCAACAAGAGCTGTTTTTAATAATTTTATTGAAAATAAACTTGCAATGGTAGGACTTATCGGATTTATATCATTAGTTTTATTTATAGTTATAGGTGCTGCATTAAATCCTGTTGATTTTTTCTACAGCGAGCCTGAACTAAGAAATATCGCTCCTGGAACTAATATGTTAAATTTTCCAAAACAATTAAATGGAAATTTGAAGAAAATTGAATCAGGAACATCATTTAGTGTTGCCTTAGATAATGATGGAAAACTTCATATATGGGGAGTAGATATTAAAAATGTAAAAAAAGTTCCAGATAAAGTTAAAAACTCTAAAGTTGAAGATTTTACGGTAGGTGATTCATTTATAATCGCAAGACTTACTAGTGGAGAATATATTGGATGGGGAAATAATATTGCTAATCAAGCAGATATTCCTAGTTCAGTTGCATCTGTTATCACTGGAAATGTAAAACAACTTTTTGCAGGTAAAGATTTTTCTGGAGTTGTAACACTAAATGGAAAAGCTTATGTTTGGGGCGATCAAGCTCAAGGTCAGGATATTGTTAAAAAAGACTGGATGGGTAGAATAGTAAAAGCAGAAGCTGGTAAATTTAATGTTTTATATTTATTAGATGATGGAACATTGGGAATTGCTGGTAAAGGTTATGTTGCAACAACTTTACCTACAGAATTAACTGATGGTTCTGTAAAAGTAGTAGATATTGCTATAAATAAGAATAATGCTATTGCCATTGATGAAAATGGAAAAGTTTACACTTGGGGGAATAGTGGTTCAAAACTATTACTAAGTGAAAATGAAGAAATAACTGATAAAATTGTGCAAGTTCAAGCGGGATATAATGCCTTTGCACTTTTAACAGAAAATGGTGAAGTTAAAATGCTTGGGAAAAATGTTTTAGGAGAGTTAAATGTACCTACATTTAAAGGTAAAGTAGAAAATTTAATGGGAAATTACTTCCAATTCTATGCTGTTGATGAATTTGGTAATATAAGTTCTTGGGGAAATAAAGGCTTTATTTTAGGAAGTGATGAATTAGGTAGAGATTTACTTACAAGAATATTCCACGGAGGAAAAATTTCTTTATTCGTTGGTATTATTGCTGTATTAATTACATCTATTATAGGTATGAGTGCAGGATTGATTTCAGGATTTGTAGGTGGTTGGATTGATAATTTAATTCAAAGAATTGGAGAAATAATATCTTCAATACCATTTTTACCACTTGTAATGACATTATCTTTTGCGATTGGTAATAGAATGACTGCAACACAAAAAATGTATTTAGTAATGGTGCTTATTGGATTACTTTCATGGGTTGGTCTTTCAAGGTTAATTCGTGGGCAAATTTTAATTGAAAGAGAAAAAGATTTTGTATTAGCAGCAAGAGCGTTAGGTTTAAAAGAGAGTACAATTATTTTGAAACACATACTTCCAAGTGTGTTAAATATTGCGATTGTAAGTATTACACTTGGTTATGCTGGAACAATGCTTACAGAATCTGGGTTGTCATTTTTAGGGTTTGGTATACAATCGCCAATCCCTTCATGGGGAAATATGCTTACAAATGCTCAAGAAGCAAGCGTTGTTGATATTTATTGGTGGAGATGGGTATTCCCTACTGCGATGATAATTATTGCAGTTTTATCGGTAAACTTAATTGGAGATGGATTTAGAGAAGCTATGGATCCTAAATCTAATGAGAAGTAGGAGGTGTAATAATGGCAAAATTAATAGAAATTAAAAATTTACATACTTACTTTGATACAAAAAAAGGTTTGGTTAAAGCAGTAAATGGTGTTAGCTTTTCTCTTGAACATGGAAGAACACTTGGGGTTGTTGGTGAAAGTGGAAGCGGAAAATCTCAAACTGCAATGTCAATATTAAAGCTTTTTGAAAAAAATCAAAAAATTTATGATGGTCAAATAATTTTTGATGGAGTTGATATAACTAATTTCTCCGAGACTGAAATGGCTAAAATTAGAGGTAATGATGTTTCAGTAATATTTCAGGAACCAATGACTTCATTAAATCCTGTTTTTACAATAAATAAGCAAATAAGTGAAGTTTTAATGTTACATCAAGGATTAAGTAAAAAAGATGCAGAAGATAGAGCATTAGAAATGTTGAAACTTGTAAGAATTAATAACCCTGAAAATGTAAACAAATCTTATCCATTCCAATTATCTGGTGGTATGCGTCAAAGGGTTATGATAGCAATGGCTCTTGCATGTAAGCCAAAATTATTAATTGCAGATGAACCAACTACAGCCTTAGATGTTACAATTCAAGCTCAAATATTAAAATTAATGAATGAACTTAAGAAAGAAACAGGAACATCAATTATGTTTATAACACATGATTTAGGGGTAATTAACCAAATGGCAGATGACATAGTTGTAATGTATAAAGGTAAGATAGTTGAAAGTGCTCCAAGAGAATTATTATTTGAAAAAAATAAATTTTTACATCCATACACTTTAAGCTTGTTAAAGGCAATACCTAGAATAAAAACAAGACTAAGAGATGAAACAAATTTCTTGAATCATAATCCATTAATTCTTCCAGAGGAATATACTTTTGAAGAAATTGAAAACCAAGAACCAGAATTATATGAAGTTGAAGAAAATCATTTCATTAGATGTTATAGAAAGGGGAAATAATTAATGAGCAAGATATTAATTAAGACAGAAGATTTAAAACAGTATTTCCCTATTTCAAGTGGAAGTAAATTATTTTCTAAACCTAAGTTTTTAAAAGCTAATAATGGCATTGATATCGAAATATATGAAAGTGAAACATTTGGACTTGTTGGTGAAAGTGGATGTGGGAAATCAACTTTAGGAAGGGTTATCTTACAACTATATAAACAAGATAGAGGAAATACAATATATTATGGTAGAAGTATATATGAGTTTCAACCTAAATATATTCTCAAATATTTAAATAACTTTGAAAGTTATAGAAGTAAATTTATTAAAAATAAAGAGAATGCAATTGCAAAAAATTCTCAAAGTAAGCTAGATGCAGCAATGAGAGAATATAGAGTTTTAGCTCGCCTTTCAGGACCTTTATACAATCTAAGTGACAGTGAATTTAAATATGCAAAAACTTTACTTTTAGATGAATATAAATATGGTGTTGCATACGAGAAAAGTAAATCTAATGAAGATAAAGCTTTATTAGATGAAGTTAGAAGCAAAATTGTTGAATTAGAACTTAAACAAAAAGATTCAGAAAATTATGAAGAGTTAAAATCATTTAAAGATTATGGAATTGATTTAACAAAACTTACAAATGAAGAAATAAGAGTAATGAGAAGAGATATACAAATAATTTTCCAAGATCCATATTCTTCACTAAATCCAAGGATGACAGTTGGACAAATAATATCTGAAGCTTTAATTGCACATGGAATGTTTAAAAAGAATTCTGTTGAACTTGAACAATATGTTGTTGAAACAATGATAAAATGTGGTTTAGAAAAAAGTTTTATACACAGATATCCTCACCAATTTTCAGGTGGACAGCGTCAAAGAATTGGTATTGCTAGAGCACTAGCATTAAAACCTAAGTTTATTGTGTGTGATGAAGCAGTAAGTGCACTTGACGTTAGTATTCAAGCTCAAATAATTGAGTTACTACAAAAGCTAAAAAATGAAGAAAATTTAACATATTTGTTTATATCACATGATTTAAGCGTAATAAATAATATTTGTGATAGAATTGGTGTTATGTATTTTGGAAATATGGTTGAGCTTGCGGATAACTATGATATATTTGATAATCCTCAACACGCTTATACTAAGATGTTATTAAGTTCTATACCATCTATGGAATCTAGAGATATAGAAGTAAGTATTTATGATGAAGAATATTCTATAGAAAATGATTCTAACAGAGCTAAGCGTCAGTTTACAGATGATGGTATATATGAAAACAACAATAAAATGACACTTGTTGAAAAAGGACATTATGTTGCATTGGATCAAAAAAAGAAATCAATATAAACAAAAATTGGATGATAAACAAATTGATGAAAATCTCAGTAAATTAGAGAAAGATGATTATATCGCAATGTTTATTGCTGCCTTCATTACATTTGTTCCACCTATTTTATTGATTTTAGGTATATTTTATTTTGTAATATATGCATTTTTTAATAGATAGTTCAAACTATCTATTTTTTTGTTTGAAAAGAAATATTTATAGTATTATAATATAACATCGTACGAGGTGGAAAATATGGGTATAGATGAAATTAAAGAATTGATAAACCTTGACTTGTGTGTCCAAGAAAATCTTGAAATAAGGCATAATGAAAAAAATGCGCTTAAACTTAATCTTGAAAATGAAAAAAGAGAATTAAGTGAAGAAGCTTGGGCTAAAATCAAAGAAAAAGTTAAACAAAGTAAATTAGAGCTTGATGAACAAATAAAAATGAATGAAGCTTTAAATAAGAAGTTCTTGGATGAAAATATCAAGAAATTGGAAGATATATATAATAATAAATATGATGAATGGGTAGAATTATTATTCAATAAATGTATCGATTAGGTGAATATATGAATAATAATGCGATGATGATTAAAACAAAATCCTTGTTTGGAAAACGATTAAAAAGCAGTGATTATCAGATTTTATTACAAAAAAAAGATATTTCAGAAGTAGCTGCATTTTTAAAAAATGAAACTTATTTCAAAAAAACATTGGATGGAATAAATGAAAAATCTATACATAGAGGTCAGTTAGAAAATTTGATAAGAATGGATGTTTTTAGAAGATATCCTAAAATTTTAAAATATTCAACTGCAAATGATGGAGATTTTTATGACTTTATAGTTATATTTCATGAAATAACTCAAATACTTAATACAGTTAGAGGGTTTATAAGTGAAGATAAAACGGAGTTAATAGCTATGATGCCAATGTTTATTGGTGAACATACTAAATTCGATATGAAGAAACTTGTAGATGTTCATACATTTGATGAATTACTTGAAGTTATTAAAAATACCCCATATTTTAATGTTGTAGAAAAATATAAAAAAGTGAAGATAGAAGATATAGACTTTGTTGGATTGGAATATTCTCTTACATCACTTTATTATGAGGAAATTTTAAGGTTATCAAGGAAAAATTTCAAAGGACAAGAGTTAAAAGCAATTGAAGATATTATTTTAACTGGAATTGAACTTGATAATTTAACTAAAATATATAGATTAAAAAAATATTTTAAAGCATCACCTGCAGTTATAAAGAGTTATTTAATTCCAATATATAAATATTTTAATAAACAATCACTATTTGAAATTATTGATAATTGCAGTGGTGAGGAAGTCATATCTAAACTTAAAAGCTCAAAATATTTGTATTATATGGGAGATTTTAAAACTGATAGATTTGAATATTATGTAAAGAAAATTAAATATGAAATAAGTAAACATTACATGTACTTTAGCTCAGAATCAGAAGTTGTGTTATTAGCTTACTTTGTATTGTGCGAAACAGAAATTCAAAACATAATTGATATTATAGAGGGGGCAAGGTATAAAGTACCTTTAGAACAAGTTAGCCGCCTATTGATATATTAGGAGATATATATGGCAATTACAAAAATGAAGTTTGTTGCGACAAACACAGATGCAGAACATCTGGATAAAATGTTGCTGGCGTGTGTTAAGTCTAACTTATTACATCCTGAACCAGCAATAAACATAATTACTGAGGAAAATGGTGGTAAATTAATATCTGATGAAAACATTTATTCAGAATATATTACTACACTAAAAACTCTTGGTTATAACATTGGATTAAATTTGAAAGTTAAAGATGATATTTCAAAACATTATACAAAGGAAGAAATAAATGAATTTATTCTTGAACTTGAAGAACAAGTTAGTTTAGCAATCAGCAAGGATTCTACTTATTTAACTGATGATGATAAAATTGCATTAGATAAATTAAATGAATATGATTTTGAAAAAATACATAAATGTAGATATTTATCGTTTGGGTTTGGTAGATTATCACATGAAAGTTTTAAAAAGTTAACAATGCACAGTAAACAACCGTTTATTGTTAATAAATTACATGAAAACAATCAATATTATTGGGTGTTATATACTACAAGTGTGGCATTTTCACGCCAAATAAATAAAATATTTGATAGTTTATATCTAGAAAGAATTTCAATTCCTAATATAGATGTTAAAAAAGTTGTACAAAAGTATAGTGAAAAATTAAATGATGTATATACTTTTTGTAGTATAAATGATGAATTACATCAGCTACATCAATATGTATTAATTATGGATGAAAAACATGTTGTTTGTGGATTTGTCCCTGAAGGTAAAGTTGATGAATTTAAAAAGTCATTTGATGGAATTCCTGTTGATTTTAGAATAAAGGATGTAAAAGATGTTTCAAATTTAAAACCACCAACAGAGTTAAAAAATAATTGGTTTTTTAAACCTTTTGAACTATTTATTGATATGTATAGCTTACCTGGCTATAACGAAATAGATCCAACAGTATTCGTAGGAATAACATATTGTATTTTATTTGGAATAATGTTTGGTGATTTAGGACAAGGATTTATATTATTTTTACTTGGAACTTTTTTTGAAATAAAAAAGAAAAATAGACTTATGGGTGTAATCGCAAGAGTAGGTATTACCTCAATGATATTTGGATTTTTATTTGGATCAGTGTTTGGTGATGAACATATATTAAATCCTATTCATCAAAGTTTATTTAATGTAAGGGAAAAACTGTTTGATGTAATGGCATCATCAAATACAATGGCTCTTCTTATAAGTGCAGTTGCAATTGGTGCTGTATTAATATTAATAACTATGATTATTAATATATTTGTTAAATTTAAACAACATAAACTTGAAGAAGCTTTATTTAGTCAAAATGGAATAGCAGGATTCGTATTTTATGGATATGTTTTATGTGCAATTATTTTAAATGCAATGTATTCAATAAATATTACAAAACCTGTATACCTAGCTATATTTGTAGGTATACCAATTTTACTTTTCTTCTTTAAAGAACCACTTGGTAAATTAATTGAAAAAGAAAATCCGAAACCACATGCAGGTTGGGGAAACTTTGTATTAGAAACTATATTTGAAGTTTTAGAAATAATGCTTAGCTTTGTTACAAATTCACTGTCATATTTAAGGGTTGGAGGGTTTGTATTAAGCCATGCAGGAATGATGTTAGTTGTTATGACACTTGTAGAAATGACTGGAAAATCTGGTCCAATAGTGTTTATTCTTGGAAACATATTTGTTATGGGACTTGAAGGATTAATTGTAGGAATACAAACACTAAGATTAGAGTATTATGAAATGTTTAGTCGTTATTATATTGGTGGCGGAAAAAAATATAAAATATTGACATATGAAGATTAAGGAGGAGAATTTATGTTATCAATGTTTGAAGTATTAGCACCGTTATTTGCGGTTGCACTAGTTATTGGACCTTTATGGTATTTTGTTTCAAAGGGAGTTAATGCAAAAAATTGCAAAAGTAGATTATTAGCTCAAATAAGTATTTTTTCAGGTGTATTTTTAATTGCATTTATTCTTCAATTTAATGGTTTAACAACATTTGCTCAAGAGGCAGAAACAACAATTTCAATTGTTGGTACAAATGCTCAAGGTATTGGATTTTTTGCTGCTGCATTATCTACAGGATTAAGTGCTCTTGGTGCAGGTATTGCGGTTGCTGCTGCTGCTCCAGCTGCAATTGGGGCAATTTCAGAAAACTCTGATAATTTCGGTAAAGCTATAATTTTCGTTGCACTTGGTGAAGGGGTAGCTATTTACGGTCTATTAATTTCAATTTTAATTATTAACAATCTATAGTTTAAGGAGTATTTATGAAAATATTTTGTATAAGTGATAACACAGATACATATGTAGGAATGAAACTTTCTGGTATTGATGGTGTTGTTGTTCATGAAAGACATGAAATTTTAGAAGAACTTGATAAATGTTTAAAAAATGAAGAAATTGCAATTGTTTTAATGACGACAAAAATTATTAATGAATGTCCTGATGTTATTTCTGAATACAAATTAACATTATCAAAGCCTTTGTTAGTAGAGATACCAGACCGTCATGGTTCTGCAAAAATTGGAGAAACAATTGACAGGTACATTAGCGAAGCAATTGGTATCAAACTGTAGGAGGATTAAAATGGGAGAACGACTAGAAGCATATAATACAATTATTAACGATGTTAAAGAACAAGAAAAAATTGTAGAAAATCAAATTAAACATGAAGTTGAATATTCACATGATGATCAAATGTTGATGTTTAAAGAAGGATTAAAAAAAGAAATAGAAACATATTATGAAAAAGAATTGAATGACTTAAAAGTTCAAAGTGCAACTGAATCTTCTCAAGCTAAATTGCGTACAAAAAGAGAACTTTTAAATAAAAGACAAATACTTGTTGAAAATGTTTTTAAAGAAGTTGAATCAAAACTTAAAAAATTTGTTTTAAGTGATGAATATGTTTTATATGTAGAAAAATGTTTTTCAAAAATAAAATGTTTGGATGAAAATTCAGTTTTTTATGTTAATGAAAAAGAAAAAGATTTTTTTAAAGAGTTTTTATCAAAGAAATCTATTAAAAATGATATTAAACAAACCAATTTATTAATTGGTGGTTTCAAAGTTATTAATTCTAATGTGAATATTGAATTTGATTTTACTTTGGATACAAAACTTAAAGAAGCAAAAAAATGGTTTCAGAATAATTCTGGATACACATTTTAGGAGTAGTTTATGAAGAATGTAATTTATTCAATAAATGGACCAATTGTAACTGTAAAAAACACAAAAGATTTTGGAATGTTAGAAATGGTTTATGTAGGAGAAAAAGAACTTTTAGGTGAAGTAATTTCTATAAATGATAATGAAACAACTATTCAAGTTTATGAATCAACTACAGGTTTAAAACCAAATGAAGAAGTAAAAAAATCAAATTCTTTACTAAGTGCCACATTAGGTCCAGGTATTTTAGAAAATATTTTTGATGGTATTGAACGACCATTGGGGGATATAGCAAAAAGTCAAGGAGCTTTTATTAATGCTGGAAAAACAATACCCGCTTTAGATGAAAACAAAAAATGGAATGTAACTTTAAAAGTTAAGTTAAATGATGTTGTTAAACAAGGTCAAATCTTTGCGATTTGCCCTGAAACAAAATTAATTGAGCATCGCTCAATGATTCCATATGGTGTAAATGGGAAAGTAGTTAAAGTTGTAGAAAATGGTATGTATACTGTTTGTGAAACGTTAATTGAAGTTGAAGATGAAAAAGGTATTATACATGAAGTTAAATTAGCACAAAAATGGCCAATAAGAAATCCAAGACCTGTTAATCATAGAAAATCTATAAGTGCTCCACTAATTACCGGTCAAAGAGTTATTGATACAGTTTTTCCAATAGCTAAAGGTGGTGCAGCAGCAATCCCAGGTGGGTTTGGGGCTGGTAAAACTATGCTTCAACACCAAATTGCCAAGTGGTGTGATGCTGATATAATAATATATGTTGGCTGTGGAGAGCGTGGTAATGAAATGACTCAGGTTTTGGAAGAATTTGCTGAGTTAATTGATCCAAAATCTAATGTTCCATTAATTTCAAGAACTTGTTTAATTGCTAATACGTCTAATATGCCGGTTGCTGCTCGTGAAGCAAGTATTTATACAGGATGTACTCTTGCAGAATATTATAGAGATATGGGATATCATGTAGCTATTATGGCTGATTCAACATCAAGATGGGCTGAAGCACTTAGAGAGATATCAGGTAGACTAGAAGAGATGCCTGCTGAAGAAGGTTATCCAGCATATTTACCAAGTAGAATTGCACAGTTTTATGAAAGAAGTGGATATGTTGAAACATTATCTGGACTTGAAGGTTCATTAACAATCATTGGTGCAGTTTCTCCTCAAGGTGGAGATTTCTCCGAGCCTGTAACACAAAATACAAAAAGATTTATTAGAAGTTTTTGGGCATTAGATAAGTCTTTGGCATACACAAGACATTATCCATCTGTTAACTGGAATTTAAGCTATAGTGAATATATTGATGATTTATCAAGATATTACGAAAAAAACATTGCGATGGATTTTATGAAACTTCAAGCTGAAATAATTTCTATATTACATGAAGAAACCAAATTAATGGAAATTGTAAAATTAATTGGTTCAGATGTTTTACCAGAAGAACAAAAACTTCTGTTAGAAATTGCTAGAGTTGTTAGAATTGGTTTTTTACAACAAAACTCATTTCATGTAGAAGATACTTATGTATCTCTTGAAAAACAATATAAGATGTTGAAGGTTATTTCATACTTATTTAAAGCATCAAAACAATATGTTTCTAAAAGAGTTCCAGTTAGTTTGATTTTAAAAACTGGAATATTTGAAGATGTTATAAAAATGAAATATGATGTAAAAAATAATGAAATAGAATTGTTAGATGGATATAATAATAAAATTGATTTGGCATTAGCCACAATCGAATAGAAAGGAGAAAATATATGACAGTTTCTCTATTAGGATTAGATGATATAAAGGGATCACTTGTTGTATTAGATGATGTTGACTATGTTTCAAATGAAGAAATAGTCGAAATACAAATTAGTGATGATGCTCCAAGAATTGGAAGAGTTGTACAAATTGTTGGAAAGAAAGCTATAATTCAAGTTTTTGATGGTACAGCTGGAATGTCTTTATCTAATACAAAAACTAAATTCACAGGAAAACCAATGGAACTAGCATTATCAAGAGAAATATTGGGTAGAACTTTTAATGGTTCTGGGAAACCAATTGATGAATTAGGGGAAGTTTATGCTGAAAAGTTTTCTGACATAAATGGTGCACCACTTAACCCTGTATCTAGAGAATACCCTAGAAACTATATAAATACTGGTATTTCTGCGATTGATGGATTAAATACATTAATTAGAGGTCAAAAATTACCTATTTTCTCTGGTTCTGGTTTGCCTCATGATAAGTTGGCTGTTCAAATTGTAAGACAGGCACAAATTGCTGAAGAAGAAAATAAAGAGTTTGGTATTGTTTTTGGTGCAATGGGTGTAAAAAATGACGTTGCAGAATATTTTAAAAAATCATTTGATGAAACAGGCGTAATGGAAAAAGTTTGTATGTTTATAAATTTATCAAATGATCCAATAATTGAAAGAATTATTACTCCAAGATGTGCTTTGACAGCTGCAGAATATTTGGCATATGAATGTGGAATGCATATATTAGTTATACTTACTGATATGACATCATATTGTGAAGCACTTAGAGAATTCTCTAGTAGCAAAGGTGAAATTCCTGGTAGAAAAGGGTATCCAGGATATTTGTATTCTGATTTAGCTTCTCTTTATGAAAGAGCAGGTATTGTTAAAGGGAAACAAGGTTCAGTTACACAAATTCCTATATTAACTATGCCAAATGATGATATTACACATCCAGTACCTGACTTAACAGGCTACATAACAGAAGGCCAAATTGTTTTAGATAGAGATTTACATATGAATAACATTTATCCGCCAATCAATATTTTGGCTTCTCTTTCAAGATTGATGAAAGATGGTATAGGGGAAGGATATACTAGAAAAGATCACAAAGATGTTGCGAATCAGCTTTTTTCAAGTTATGCAAAAGTTATTGAGGCAAGAAGTTTAGCTTCTGTAATTGGTGAAGATGAACTTTCAGCTTTAGATAAAAAATACATTGAATTTGGAAGAAAATTTGAAAGTGTATTTGTGGGGCAAGGATTTGGTGCGAAAAGAACAATAAATGAAACACTTAATTTAAGTTGGGCATTATTATCTACATTACCTATTAGTGCTTTAGATAGATTAGATACTGCATTGATAAAAGAAAATTATGATCCAATTCATGCAGAACATACAATTGAACTTGCATTAAAAGGAGATAAATAATTATGGCAAAACAAGTTTTTGCAACAAAGGGAAATCTTATACAAGCTAAAAAATCTTTAGTTCTTGCAAAAACAGGTTATGATTTAATGGATAGGAAACGAAATGTATTAATTAGAGAAATGATGGAGCTTGTTGATAAGGTTAAACTTATAAGAGATGAAATAACTAAAGCATATGAAATGGGGTATTACAATCTACAACAAGCTAATTTATCAAGTGGTGTTATAACTAATATAGTTCGTCAAGTTCCTGTGGATAATGGTGTTCATCTTACTTATAGGAGTGTTATGGGAGTTGAAGTTCCTAATGTTAGCTTAGAAGATTCTCCTTTAGAAATAAGTTACGGTTTAGAAAATAGTAGTTCATCAATAGATGAGGCTTATATTCAATTTCAAAAAATAAAAAAACTTACTGTGATACTTGCAGAAGTTGATAATAGTGTATATAGACTTGCAAATGTTATTAGAAAAACACAAAAAAGAGCCAATGCTTTAAAAAATATTGTTATACCTAATTTTGAGTGGACAATAAAAAATATTACAGAAGTTTTAGAAGAAAAAGAAAGAGAAGAATTTAGTAGATTAAAAGTAATTAAACAAAATAAATTGAAAGGAGATACAAAGTAATGGAAAATATTAATTTAATAAAAAAACTTTCTGATGCATTTGGACCAAGCGGATTTGAAGATGATGTTTGTAATATTGTAAAAGAAGAATTAAAAGATTTTAAAAATCTTGAAGAAGATACTCTTAGAAATGTAAGATGTGAATTAAATTCAAACACTGGAAAATATTCTGTTATGCTTGATTCACATATGGATGAAGTTGGATTGATGATACAGGGAATAAAACCAAATGGTAC
This sequence comes from Erysipelotrichaceae bacterium, assembly GCA_022772735.1. Taxonomy (GTDB): domain Bacteria; phylum Bacillota_I; class Bacilli_A; order Erysipelotrichales; family Erysipelotrichaceae; genus UBA9076. Next base: position 13,603 of record JALEZD010000022.1, on the reverse strand, counting down.
AATGAGATTTCTTACTATTGGTGGCTGGGCAGCAGCTTCACTTCCTACAAGCAACTTTAGTTTTAAAAATACTGATGGAAAACTAATTGATTGTATAGTTTCATCAAAACCAGTTCATTTTATGAGTGAAGCTGATAAAAATGCTCCTTTATCAATAAATAATATGGTTTTAGATTGTGGAGCATCAAGTGATAAAGAGGTTTTGGAATATTATAAGCTTAAACTTGCAAGTGTTGGAGTGCCTAATGTTAAATGTACTTATGATGAAAATAGAAGACTTTTTTTAGGAAAAGCATTTGACTGTAGAATAGGTGTTGCAGCAGAGATTGAAACTTTAAAAAGATTAAAAGATTTGAAATTATCTGTAGATGTAAAAGCTTCATTTTCAACTCAAGAAGAGGTAGGTACAAGGGGAATAATTAATAATGTAGAAAAATTACAACCTAAAATTGCAATATGTTTTGAAGGGACACCTGCAGATGATACATTTAGCGAATCTTATATGATTCAAGCTGCAATAAACAAAGGTTGTATGTTAAGAAATATGGATAGTACAATGATTACAAATCCAAGATTTCAAAAATATGCAGTTGATTTAGCAAAAAAACTTAACATTCCTGTTCAAGAAGGAGTAAGAAGTGGTGGAGGAACAAATGCTGCATATATACATAAAAAAGATATACCTACAATTGTAATTGGTGTACCTGTAAGATATATTCATACTAGCAATTGTTTTGTTTCTTTAGATGACTTTAATTCTGCAGTTGATTTAGCTGTTGCTATTTGTACAAATATTACAGAAGATATAATAGATTCATTTTAGTGAACTTAATGTTCACTTTTTTATTAGCTTTATATATCGAAAAACAATAATTTTTACTTGAAAAACAATAAATGTCTGACTATAATTTATATAGGAGGAATAAAAATGAAAAAATATAATTCAATAGTTGTTACAAAATATTTAATAATGTTATCACAGTTTGTATTATTTTTATTTACAATTTTTTTATATCCAATTTTAAAGTTTTATATAAATCTTAGAGGATATAACAATATAACAATAAATCTATTATTTAGTTTTTATTTGTGTATTTTAATAGGGTTTTATATTTTAATAATTTTAATGAAACTTATCAAAAATATAGAAAATAAAAATGTATTTACAAAAGAAAATATAAAATATTTAAGGTATTTAAGCTGGGCATCTTTTATAATTTCTATAATATGTTTCATTTCCTCATTTTATTTTTATTTATGGATATTTGGGTTTTTTGTTTCGTTTTTTATGGGAATGATATTGAGAGTTATAAAAAATGTGTTTGAACAAGCAATAATTATCAAAGAAGAAAACGATTTTACGGTGTAGATTATGGCAATTATTGTAAATTTAGATGTAATGATGGCAAAAAGAAAAATATCTGTAAAAGAATTATCAGAAAAAGTTGGTATTACACAAGCAAATCTATCAATTTTAAAAACTGGTAAAGCAAAAGCCATAAGATTTAGTACTCTTGAAGTATTATGTGAAGTTTTAGATTGTCAACCTAGTGATATTTTAGAATACGTTAAGGAGGATTAATATGATAACAAATACAGAAAAAATTTGTGCGTTTTTGATGTATATACTTACTTATTTTTTTACTGTAAATATATTTGAATTAAATAAAGGTGGATTTTCAATTACTCTATTTACGTTAATGATTATATGTTTAACATTATGGTATTTTAAAATGAAGGGAGTTAAAGTAAATAAAAATCATAAAATATATTTAGTATATCTTATTTTAGTTAGTTTATCTTTTTCAATATTTGAAAATTATTCTATAAATTTTTTTACATATAACATGCTGTTTGTTAGTATGGGGTATTGGTTAATTACTTTAAGTGGTAATAGAACTAATGATTTAATAGATGAATTTATTCTAAAAGATTTATGGGAAAAAATTGTTGTAATTCCACTAAAAAATTTCAATTTATTTTTAAAAAGTATTTTTCATTTTGAAAAATCAACTTCAAATGTATTTTCTAGAATTATATTGGGCATGTTTATATCAATACCAATATTAATATTTATATCTTCTCTTTTAATGGTAACAGATATAACATTTAATAAAATTATTAATAAATTAATTTATTTTGATTTTTCAAGTATATTAAACATACCATATTTTATCTTTTCACTAATACTTGCAAGTGGAATGTTTAGTGCTTTATACACAAATATAAACAAATTATCTTTAGATAAACATAAAAAAATAATAAATTTTGATGATATAGTTTTAAAAACTATTTTAATTTCATTAGTTTGTTTATATTCAGTGTATTTGTTAAGTATTTTATACACCTATTTAAACTATGATATAAATATTAAAACAGCATCTGAAATTTCAAGTTATGCAAGAAAAGGTTTTTTTGAATTAAGTGTAGTTTCATTTATAAATTTTATTGTTTTTTCTATTGTTAAACATATTGACAAAAATGAGAAATATTTACTGTCGATTATAGGATTTCAAACTTTAATAATTACTATAATGGGATTGCTTAGGATGTTTGTTTATGTAGGGGTTTATGGTTTAACAAGCTCTAGATTTAATACTTTAATTTTTATGGGTTTAATGGTTTTTGTTATTTTGTTTCATATATTTTCTTTATATATAAACTACAACTATATGAAAATTTCAGTTTTATTAGTTTCATTATCGTTTTTGTTTATTAATTTTATATATATTGATAAACAAATTGTCAATTACAATATAATAAATAATAAATTTGATTTTGAGTATATTTACAATTTTGAAGTTATTGATGAATACATAAAAAAATATTATGAAACTGTAGATAATGGTGAAAAAAATAAAATTATGTATGAACTAAGATTTTATAAAGAAAGACTTGATAGTAGAGATTTAATAAATATGAATTTAGAAATTTTATATTATAAAAATGTTTTAAATAAATTTTTATCTAAAAATTTACATTAAAATGAGAAAAACTTGTTATTTTCTGTTAAAATATTGTATTATACTACAAGCAGTATTTATGGAGGGAATTTAAGTATGGGTTTGAAGGATAAGATACTAAACTTTGTTGCACCTATTGATGAAGTAGAAGACGAAGATGAATATGAATATGTAGAAGACAATAGACGAGTAGAACCGACAAGAGAAGTAAGAAGAAGTGCACCTGTTGAAAAGGTAAAAAAAGTTACTTCAAGTGGTAATACACAAATGGTTTTATTTGAACCAAGAAGTTTTGATGAAGCAGAAGAAATTGCACGTCATTTAAAACATAAAAAAGCATGTGTGGTAAATTTACATCGTTTACAAAGAGATTATGCACAAAGAACAATAGATTTTTTGACAGGCACAGTTTTTGCGCTTGATGGTACTATACAAAAGATTGCGCATAATACAATTTTACTTACTCCAAGTTCAATAGGAGTTGATGGTTCAATTAGTTTAGATCATTCTGGAGAATAAAAGTATTTATTCTCTTTTTTTTTTATTGTGAAAAATATGATATAATGACTAAAAATGGAGGTTATTATGGGCATTAAAAATATGTTTGGAAAATTATTCCAAAACGAAGAAGCAGATGAAATTGAAGAAGAATTAGAAATAACACGAGAGGAAGCAAAAGCAATTAGTTCTTATGAAGAACCTCGTACTAAAATAAATAAGATGTCTTCAGATACAAAAATGGTTTTATTTGAACCAAGAAGTTTTGATGAAGTTGAAGAAATCGCAAAACATTTAAAACAAAGAAGAGCATGTGTAGTGAATTTACATCGTTTACAAAGGGATTATGCACAAAGAACAATAGATTTTTTAACAGGTACAGTTTTTGCGCTTGATGGTACTATACAAAAGATTGCGCATAATACAATTTTACTTACTCCAAGTTCAATAGGAGTTGATGGTGCAATAAGTTTAGATAACAATGAATATTGATTATAAGCGATTAATATCTAGAATTGATGATTTAATTGAACAATCAAAAGATTATAATGTTGTAACAGAAACAAATTTTCTAACACCTGAAGAACAAACAATTTTAAAAAATTATGTTGGCAAAAAATATAAATTTACAATATGGGGTGGTTATGAAAATGCCGAATGTTGCAAAGCTTATTTTGGTGAAATAAATAATTTTAATATTGTTTGTTTAAAAGCTAAATTTGACAATAAATACAATAGTATAACTCACAGAGATATTTTAGGGGCTTTGATGTCGCTTTCAATAAACAGAAATCAAGTTGGAGACTTTTTTGTTGAAGATGAGTTTATTTATTTGTATACAACTGAAAATTTTATGAGGTTTTTAATAGAAAACTTTATTGAGATAAAAAATATAACAATAAAATTTGAGGTTAGTGATGTTTTTAAAAATAGAATAGTTAAAACACAGTATTTTGAAAAAATTATAAGCAGTCCAAGAATAGATAATATTGTGTCTGCAATTATGAATTGTTCTAGAAAAGAAGCTCAAGAAATACTAAAAGATGACAGAGTCAAGATTAACCATATTGTAATTGCAGAAATAAATAAGTTGTGTAATAATGACTGTATAATTTCTATTAAAGGCAAAGGACGTTTTATTTATAAAGGTATAATAAAAAGTACAAAAAAAGATAAAATTTTGGTAGGAATTGAAAAGTTTATTTAGAAAGGGGAGTATAGTGACAAGTCATAAACAAAAATTTCGACTCATGAAAAATGGGTATGATAGATTTGCGGTTGATGATAGAGTTGATTATTTAGAAAAACAAGTTGCTGATTTAAAGAGAAAACTTGAACTATACTCACAAAAACTTGAGCAATCAACCCTTTTATTAGATGAACTTAGAACAAGATATGTAAATCTAAATAATGATTATGAAAACAATAGAAAATCTGCAGATATTATATCAAGAGCTGCAATACAAGAAGCTAATTCTATTATTAAAACTGCACAGGAAAATGCAGATATAATTATAAAAGAAGCGTTATCGATTTCTAGATTAATTTTAACTGATTTATCTAGATTATCTACAAGTGCAGAAGGAATGAAAACAGATTTACATGAAAAATTGGATATCATGTATAAAAATATTGAAGATTTTAAACTTCCAGATTTACCTGATTTAAGGTGGCTGGATGAAGCTGAAAAAAGAATGCATTAGATAAGACACGTCACTTAAAAGCAAGTTATAGAGAACCTATGTTTGGTGAAAATAGGTACTTGTTATAAGATAGATATCACTTATTGTTTAGCAATCGTTTGCTGCGTTAAAGCATTAAGTGCATCCTACTAGGATGAACTAAGGTGGTACCGCGTAATTTTACGTCCTTAGATTAGGACGTTTTTTTATTGGAGGAGAAGGATTATATGACAGATTACAAAGAAACGCTTTTAATGCCACGTACTGATTTTGAGATGCGTGGAAATTTACCTACAAAAGAACCCGTTATTTTGAAAAAATGGGAAGATGACAACTATTATGAAAAGTTTTTAAATGCCCATAAAGACGAAAAACCATTTGTTCTACATGATGGTCCACCATATGCCAATGGAAATTTACATGCAGGAACTGCAATGAATAGAAGTATAAAAGATTTTATTGTAAGAACACATGCGATGGCAGGATATTATACACCTTTTTTCCCAGGGTGGGATACTCATGGTTTACCTATAGAAAATGCTATTCAAAAATTAGGTGTTGATAGAAAAAAAATATCTGCAGCAGAGTTTAGAAAACTTTGTGAGGAATATGCTTTTAAACAAATTGAATTACAAAAATCTACAGAAAAAAGACTTGGTCAAATTGCAGATTATGCTAATCCATATATTACATTATTAAAAGATTTTGAAAAAAGACAAATTGAAGCTTTTTCAAAAATGGCATTAGATGGTTTGATTTTCCAAGGTTTAAAACCAATTTATTGGTCTCCTTTTTCAGAAACAGCCGTTGCAGATTCTGAAATTGTTTATATGGATAAAAAAGATCCAACTATTTATGTACCATTCGATGTAAAAGATGGTAATAATGTTTTAAATGGTGATGAAAAATTTGTTATTTGGACAACTACTCCTTGGACAATCCCTGCAAACTTAGCTATATGTTTAAATCCTCTTTTAAACTATGTTGTAATTGATAGCGAAAAGGGAAAATTAATTGTTGCAGAAAGTTTAAAAGATAAATTAATTGAAAAATTCAATTTAGAAAAATGTAATGTAATCAAGACATATAAGGGAAGTGAACTTGAAAACATTAAATGTGTACATCCACTTTATGAAGATAAAGTTTCAATAATAATTTTAGGAGACCATGTAACTGATGAAGATGGTACAGGATGTGTTCATACAGCACCAGGTCATGGATTAGATGACTACTATGTTGGAGTTAAATATGGTCTTGATGCATATTGCCCTGTAGATGAAAAAGGTTGTATGACTAAAGATGCAGGAAGTGAGCTTGAAGGACTATTTGTTGATGATTGTAGTAAAAAGGTTATTTCATTATTACATGCATCTAATCATTTATTAGCAATTGAAAATATTGTCCATAGTTATCCACATGATGATAGATTAAAAAAACCAGTTATTTTTAGAGCTACTGTTCAATGGTTTTGTAGTATAGAAAAAATTAGAGAACAACTTTTGAATCAAATAAAAGAAGTTAAATGGGAAAATGATTGGGGAGAAGCAAGACTATATAATATGATAAAAGATAGAGGTGATTGGTGTATATCTCGTCAAAGACTATGGGGTGTACCAATTCCTATCATATTTAATGAAGATAAATCACCTATAATTGAGAAAGAAGTATTTGACCATATAATAGACTTATTTGGTAAATATGGCTCAAATGTTTGGTTTGAGAAAGATGCAAAAGAACTGTTGCCAGATGGATATAAGAATAATAAATCTCCTAATGGTAATTTTACAAAAGAAACAGATATAATGGATGTTTGGTTTGACTCTGGTTCTTCACATCAAGAATTACAAGCAAGAGGACTAAGTTACCCAGCAGATTTATATTTTGAAGGTAGTGATCAATATAGAGGTTGGTTTAACTCATCATTGATTATTGGTACAGCTATTAATGGTAAAGCACCATATAAGACAGTGTTATCACATGGTTATGTAAACGATTCTAAAGGTGTTAAAATGAGTAAATCAATTGGAAATGTTGTAAATCCAATGGATGTAATAAATAAGAGCGGAGCAGATATATTTAGACTCTGGGCAGCAACAGTTGATTTTAAACAAGATATGAGAATAGGTGATGATAATTTAAAACAAGTCACTGAGCAATATAGAAAAGTTAGAAATACTTTTAAATTTATGTTAGGAAATATTAATCCAACTGATTTTGATCCTAAAAAAGATATGATAAATTATGATAAACTCGCACCAGTTGATAAGTTTATTATGGTTAGATTAAATGAAACTATAAAATCTGTTGTAGATGATTATATGAAATATGATTATGTTGGTGCAACGGGGAAAATGACTAACTTAATGATTAACGAATTAAGTTCATACTATTTGGACTTCACAAAAGATATTCTATACATTGAGGCAAAAGATTCTTTAAGAAGAAGACAAGTACAAAGTGTTATTTGGAATGTTGTGGATGCGCTATGTAAATTGTGGGCACCAATATTAGTATTTACTATGGATGAAATTTGGGATGTATTTAATAATGATGAACAAAACTCTGTACATTACACACATTTCCCTATTTCAAATGTTTATACTGATGCAGAAGAAATAAAAAGCAAATTTATTAAAGTAAACGAATTTAGAGACGTTGCATTTAAGTCATTAGAGCTTGCAAGAGCGGAAAAAATTATTGGAAAGCCTTTAGAAGCTAAATTAACAGTTAAGGCAAATAAAGAATTAATAAATCTTTTAAGTGAATTGTTTGAAGGTAATGTTGCACAATGGTTAATAGTTTCTAAAGTAGAATTTATTGAAGATGATGATTTAAGTGTGGAAGTAAGTTTTGCGAGTGGAGTTGTATGTCCAAGATGTTGGAATATAAGTGAAGAACATGATGAAAACGGCGTATGTGCAAGATGTCAAAAAGTATTAGAAACTTTAAAACTATAAAATATTAATTAAAAACAAAACATAGAGGATAGTATGATGCTATCCTTTTAAAATGAAAATTTTAAAACTTATGTAAGTAATTTGATTTCAATCTTAAGGTTTATCACATTGACTAGTTAGTGTGTGCTAACTTATAATTATTCATTAGTGAGAGGTGTAGAATGAAAATTATAAAAACTTTAATAACATTTTTAATGTTTTTTACTTGTTTATCAAAAAATGTATATGCTGATTCTTTAGGAATTAGTGAGAGTGGATACGATTATGGAAGAGGGGGATATAGGTTTAAATTTAGTGATGATAATTATGTATCAACAATTGAAAAAGTAAGTGTAAATGATACAGAATATATTAAAACAACAGGTTATTATTTTGGATTTAATAATGAATATTTGATAAGTGATAATGTTCTTTTTATAAATAAACTTAATAATAATGATATTGTAAAAATAAAAAATCAAGGGAATGAATTTATTTTTAAAGTAATTAATGCAGATAAAAATAACTTATCTTTTGAGATAACTAATAATACTTTAGATAAAGAAAATACAGAAAATGAATTAAAATTATTAAATAGTAAATATTCTAGTTTATTTAAGTCTGGAGTTTTAGAATTTAATAATGCTGAGTATGTAAATAACATAAGTGAAATATATGTTAATAATGTAAAATATCTAAATATTGACTCAAAAAACTTTAATGATGATATTGCACAATATAATAAATCGAATAAAGAGTTATATATAAACAGATTAATTGTAAACGATATTATTAAAATAGTTTCTAACGGTTATGAAGAAAAAAATTATAAAATAACAGTTATTAATTCAATAGATGGTACTTTATCTTTAGAAAGCAGTAATGCTTATGTTGAAACAAATATTGATAATTCAGAAGAAATAAAAAAAGATATAAATATAACAACAACTTCTTTTGATAATGTGAAAAATGGATATGTGATTGAATTTGATAATATTGATTATGTAAAAAATATTACTAATATTTTAGTTAATAATGTAGAATATAAAAAAATTAATAATACAAGTTTATCTTATTTAAATAAAGAATATTTAATAGATGAAAATTCAAAACTTTACATAAATCAACTTGAAAAAGACAATGTAATTACTATAGTTTCAAAAGATAGAGATAATTTAAACTATAAGATTACAGATTTAAATAAATATCAAAATATTTTGAATTTAGAAAAAACTAATGAAAAATATATTATAAATACTGATGATACTGAAAAAGAAATAGAAATTTCAGTAGAAGATAAAAAATTCAGGCATTCAATTATTTTAAAAAATAAATCTTTAATAAAAAATGTAAGCAGTATAAAAGTAAATGACAAATATTATTCTAAATCATCTAGTAGTGGAGGTGTGTTTAATCCAAGTACTAATTATTATTTGGAAGATTCAGAAATTCAGATTGGAACATTAAAATCAAATGATATTGTTAAGATTGCAATAGATGGTAAGATTGTATTTCATATTAAAATTAAAGAAAAAAACAAAGACAAGGATACATATGTAATAGAACATTTACCTATTGAAAATAATAATGAAGATATATTGCCACTTAATATTAGAATTAAAGGTTATTTTGAAAATGCAATGGTAAATCAGAAAGGTTATGATGCAATTAGTGGTGCATCATCTTCCGCAAGTGTTAATCAAAATTCAGATGTTGTAATTGAAGTTAGTGAAGATAAAGAATTAAAAGAAGAAAGTTGGAAAAACTTATCAACACTTAAACATATTAAAGTTGATGCAACAAAATCAAAGGTTATTATTGACGAAAGAAGTGGTATGAAAGGTGTTTATTCTATTTCTTCAGGTAAATTAACTTTATCAGGAACACCAAAAAATATCGGTGTATATCCAGTTAAAGTTGAAATTGTAGATGAACTTGGAAGAAAAGCAGTAAGTAATGAATTGTTTTTTGAAGTATATTCACAATCTGAAATGCTAGTTAATCATTTAAAATTAAGTAATGCTAAAAAAATGGAAGATGGCAAATATATATGGGACATGAAACCATGGTATATTTCAAAGTTTTCAGATAATGAAACAGTTACTGTACCTAGAGAAATTAAAGCATGGTATGGTTCACACGCTTCAGGGACATATGGTGTTTTGGGTGATGCAAATCCTGAAATAAAACAAACATTAATTATTGATGATAATACAGATTTAACACTTGTTAATATGAAAGTTTTAAGTAGTGTTAATATTATTGTTAAAAATAATTCTAGATTAAATATTAGAGACTCTTCAATTTATGGAACAATAACTGTGTTAAATGGAGGCAAACTTCAAGTAAACTATGATCCATTAACAAATAATTTTTTAACTGGTTCCTCTATTAATGGACAAATAGTTTTAAATGATGGTGCGACACTAGAAAATTGTTTGATATATTCTAATACAAACAATCTAACTGATGGGAAAGTTGCACGAAAGAATGTAAATGCAGTAATTAAAGTAAATGGAAATGTAACAATAAATGGGCAAGTTTTTGTAAAGGGGGATGAATCACCTACAGGAGATGATCCTAATACGAATAGACCATATTCTGGTCAAATTGGAATGGAAGTTGAAAATGGTTCAATTGATATTAAAGATAATAGTGTTTTAGGTGTTTTTGGTGGTGGTTTATATGCCACAACAACATTAGGCGGAGATGCAATAATATTAAATAACAGTGAAATTAAAGGTAATGGAAAGTTAATTGCTAGTGGAGGAAATGGAACATATTTAGAAGGTGGGAAATCAATTAGTGGTACTGGCAAAGTAAATACAAGGTATGTATATTTAAGTGGTGGGAATTCTAATACAAGATTAGGTAAATTAAAAGATGAAAGTATAATCATTGATAGTAAATCAAAAACAAAATTTATTGACGGAAGTATAAACACCCTATTTTATAATGTATCTGAAGATAAAACTAAGTGGTTATCAATTTTAATTCCACCAAATTTAAATGATTTTGTTATTGAGAATGAAAAATTTGATCTTACTTCTTATCATAAAAATGATATTGTAACATCACCAACTAAGAAAACATTAAATACAAAAAACAGTGATTTTATCACTTCAGCAACAAAAAGTAAAAACAATACATATGATATAATTTCTTCTGCGACAAAAAATAAAAATAAAACGTATGATATAGTGTCTTCAGCAACAAATAATAATACAAAAACATCATATAAAAATGATATTGTAACTTCTCCAACAGTAAAAAAAGAAGAAAACTTAAAAAAAGAAACAATAGTTTCAAAAAATGAAACAAAAGATTTAAAATTAGATGATAATAAATCTGAAAAAAATAAAGATGATAGCTCAAAAAAATTATCTGAGGATATAAAAAAACATAGATTTATAAATTTATTAGATAACAATTATTTTATTCTATTCATTATAACGATATTAATAAGTATATTTTTAATAGTATTAATTATTAGTAAAAACAAACAAGAAAACCAATAAATATTTAATAAAAAAATCACAAATCTTTCTTTAAATCACTTGCTTTTTTATTCACATAAGAATAAAATTGTCTTAAGGAGAGAAAAATGAAGAGAATAATAACATTATTAGTTAGCTTGTTTTTAGTTTTTGGCTGTTCTAGCAAACAAGCAGTATCATCTTTAAAAGATGGAACTTTTACTGGTGTAGGTAAAGGTAGAAATGGTGATGTAAAAATTAGCATTTCAATTAAAGACAGCACAATTGTTGATGCAGAAGTTGTAGAAACAAAGGAAACAGCTGGTTATGGAGAAGCATCAACAATAATTTTAAACAAAGTTATTGAGACAAATAGTTTGGAAGTTGATGCAGTTAGTGGAGCAACATTTACATCAAACGCAACATTTGAAGCGTTAAAAAATGCTTTAAGTAAAGCGGGTGGAGATGAAAGCCTACTTGCAAAAAAGGTGGTTGAAGAAACTTCTAAAGAAAAAGAAACTATAAAAGAAAGTCATCAAATAGTTGTGGTTGGTGCTGGTGGAGCTGGAATGATTGCAGCAATTGAAGCAAAACTAAATGGTGCAGAAGATGTTGTTATTATTGAAAAAATGCCTTTTGTAGGTGGTAACACATTAATTTCAGGAGCTGAAATGGCTGCTCCAGGAAATGATCTTCAAAAACAAGAGGGTATTGAAGATAGTGCAGATTTATTATACGAAGATGTTCTTAAAGCAGGTGGAAATCCTGATTTAATTAGAGTTTTAGCAGACAACGCATTAAATGATTCTAAATGGTTAAGTGAAGTTGTTAATGTTGAATGGGAAAATGAATTAATGTTTTTTGGAGGTCATTCAGTTAAAAGATCTTTGATACCTTTAGGTGCAAGAGGAACTGAACCTGTAGGTAAATTAAAAAAGAAAATTGAAGAGTTAAATATACCTGTGATGTTAAATACTAAAGCAACAGAGTTGATAGTTAACGAAAAAAATGAAGTTATTGGATTAAAAGCTGAAGGTGAAAAAGCTAATTATGAATTTGAAACAAAGGGTGTAATTTTAACAACAGGTGGTTTTGGCAATAATGTTGAAATGAGAAAAAAATATGATCCAAATGTAGATGAAAGTGTTTTATCTACCAACGCAAAAGGTATCGATGGTGATGGTATAATAATGGCTTCAAATATTGGTGCTGATTTAGTAGGTATGGAATATATTCAACTTTATCCAGTTTGTAATCCAGAAACAGGTGCACTTCTTTATGTAGATGATACAAGATTAAAAGGTATGACTATAATGGTAAATAAAGAAGGTAAAAGATTTGTTGAAGAATTAAATACGAGATATGCAATATCTATGGCAGTAAAAGCTCAAACTGGTTCAGTAGGATACGAATTAATGACGAAGAAAGCTGCAGAAGAAGCAGGCGTATTATTAAATCACAAAAGCGAAGTAGATGACTTAATGGAAAAGGGTTATTTAGTAGAGGCTGATACACTTGCAGAGGTTGCAGAAAAAATGGGAGTTGATGCAAAAACTCTTGAAGAAACTGTTAAAGTATGGAATGGTTATGTTGATGGTGGAAAAGATTTAGAATTTAACAAACGTGGAACATTATATAAAATTGAAGAAGGTCCATATTGGTTAGTTAAATTTGCACCTGCTGTTCATCATACAATGGGTGGAATAAAAATTGATACACAGACTCATGTACTTGATAAAGATGGCAATGTCATAAAAGGATTGTATGCAGCTGGAGAAGTAACTGGTGGCATTCATGGAAACAATAGATTAGGAAGCGTTGCGATAACAGATATTACAGTATTTGGTAGAATAGCTGGGCAAACAGCAACATCTGAAACAAAATAAAACGAACTCGTTTGAGTTCGTTTCAGTTTGTTGACAAAGCGGTACTTTCAAATGAAAGTATCACTTTTTTAAATGTTAAATCAAATAAATTAGTAATATAATCGTAAAAAATAAATGAAATAGGTGTTTTTTGTGTAAAATACCAACTCCATTTTGCCATCC
>JALEZD010000013.1 GCA_022772735.1 Erysipelotrichaceae bacterium | reverse complement strand
GTTGATAGATCAGCAATGATGAGAGAAATTAATATTTTGGAATCTGATAATTTAATAAAAAGAAGTGGTAAAACTATAAAAATATTATATTAAAGAGTATAATTTATCGATATTGGAGGTATGTATGAATATATACGATATTGTTGTTAAGGATATAAAAAATGAAGATGTGAGTTTAAGAAAGTATGAAGGGAAGATTATTTTGATTGTAAATACAGCTACAGGCTGTGGTTTTACTCCACAATATAAGCCTTTACAGGAACTTTATGATAAATATAAAGAAACTGGTTTTGAGATATTAGATTTCCCATGTAATCAATTTGGTAATCAAGCTTCAGGAAGTAATGAAGAAATAAAAATGTTTTGTGAAGGTAGATTTGGAATTACATTTCCACAATTTGCAAAGATAGAAGTTAACGGAAAAAATGCAAGTGAACTTTTTAAATTTTTAAAATCAAAGAAAGGCTCTATATTTGGTAGTGATATAAAGTGGAACTTTACTAAATTTTTAGTTGATAAAAATGGAAATGTTATTAAAAGATTTTCTCCAACAACATCAATTTCTAAAATAGAAGATGAAATAAAAAAGTTATTAAATAATTAGCCTAGATTTAATTCTAGGTTTTATTTTGTAAAATTTATTGATTTTTCCAATTTATAATGCATGTATAGTCCCTATTTGTTTTTATTTACCCTTTAATAATTTATTTTTTTCCTTTAGAATATATATGGGAGATAAGCAGACTATGAAATATGCAGTAATAATGGCAGCAGGAAAAGGTACAAGAATGAATTCTAGTTTACCAAAGGTTATGCATAAGATATGTCAAACTCCAATGATTGAACATATTTTAGATAGTGTCAAAGAAGCAGGAGCACAAAGAGTTATTTCTGTTGTAGGATATGGACATGAAATAATTGAAAATTATCTTAAAGATAAATGTGAATATGCTTTACAAGAGGTTCAACTTGGAACAGGACATGCGATTATGCAGGCTAAACAATTAGAAGGATTAAAAGGAAAAACACTTGTCGTAAATGGTGATACTCCTTGTTTAAAAAGCGAAACTTTAGAGAAAATTTATAGTGAGCTTGATGGTTGCGCAATGGTTATATTAAGCGCAAAACTTGATGATGCAAAATCGTATGGAAGAATTGTAAAAAACTCTGAAGGATATTTAGAGAAAATTGTGGAGTACAAAGATGCAAGTGAAGATGAAAAATTAATCAAAGAGATTAATACAGGCATCTATGGATTCGACAATGAGATTTTATTTGAAGCTGTTAAAGAGCTTAAAAATGATAATGCTCAAAAAGAGTATTACATTACAGATTTAGCTGCAATTTTGATATCAAAAGGATATAAGGTTAAAACAATTTTAGCTAAAAACAATGAAGAAGTTGCAGGTATTAATGACAGAGTTGAACTTGAAAAAGCAAACAAATATATGCAAAAAGAAATAAATGAAAAGCATATGAAAAATGGAGTAACAATAATAGATTCTAATGTGACTTACATTGATAAAAATGCAGTCATTGAAAAAGATGTTATTATTTATCCAAATGTTTATATTCAAGGTAAATCAATAATAAAAGAAAACTCTGTAATACTTCCTCAGTCAATGATTGTAAATGGGAAAGTAGGAAAAGATTGTGTGATAGATTCTAGTCATATTGTTGATAGTGAAGTAAAAGATAAATGTACTATTGGACCATATGCACATTTTAGAATGAATAGTGTTGTTGAAAGTGAAAATAGAGTAGGAAACTTTGTTGAATTTAAAAACACGCATTTTGGATATCATAGTAGTTGTGCACATTTAACATATCTTGGAGATAGTGATGTTGGAAGTAGAGTTAATATAGGATGTGGTGTTGTTACTGTAAATTATGATGGTAAAAACAAATATAGAACTACTATAAAAGATGGAGCATTTGTTGGTAGCAATTCAAATCTTATTGCACCAATAACTATTGGTAAGGATACAGTTGTTGCGGCAGGTTCAACTGTAAATGAAGATGTCGAAGATGGCGATATGGCAATCGCAAGAAGCAGACAAGAAATAAAAAAAGGTTATGGAAAGAAATATAAATCTAAATAGGGGGTTATTGAAATTTAATTATGATGAATGAAATAGTTGTATTTGCATTATCTTCTAGCGTTGAGCTTACTAAAGAAATTTGTAGTTTGTTACAAATACCTCAAGGAAAAATAAGTGTTTATCATTTTGCGGATGGTGAAATTCTTGTTGAACCTGAAGAAACTGTTAGAGGAAGAAATGTATATATAATTCAATCTACAAATGCGCCTGTTACAGAAAGATTGATGGAAGTATTAGTTTGTTGTGACGCATGTAAAAGAGCTAGTGCAAAAGAAATTAATGTTGTCATTCCATATTTTGGATATGCAAGACAAGATAGGAAAGCAAAACCTAGGCAACCAATTACTGCGAAGTTAGTTGCAGATTTAATACAAGCAGCAGGAGCAAATAGATGCATTACAGTGGATTTACATGCTTCTCAAATACAAGGATTCTTTAATATACCTATTGATGATTTAACTGCAATACCAATGCTAGGTCAATATATTAAAAGTTTAAACTTTAATAAAGATGATATTGTGGTTGTTTCTCCAGATCATGGTGGAACAGTTCGTGCAAGAAATTTGGCATTCCAGTTAGATGCACCAATTGCAATTATTGATAAAAGAAGACCAAGGCCAAATGTGGTTGAAGCACAAAATGTCATTGGGGATGTTAAGGATAAAATATGTATTGTGGTTGATGATATTTGTGATACAGCTGGCTCACTTGTAGCAGGGTGTGAACTTTTAAAACAACATGGAGCTAGAGAAGTTTTAGCGGCAATAACTCATGGTGTATTTTCTAGAACTGCTTTAGAAATAATTCATGAATCATGTATAAGTCAAATTATAGTTACAAACACTATAGAATTAACTAGTGAAAAAGCTGCAAAAACAAACAAAATTAAACAATTATCTGTTGCATATATGCTTGCGAAAACTATAGAAGCAATTCAATATCATACACCAGTTTCGCATGTTTATGATTTATTTAATAAATAGTCTTAAAAGTACTCTCAAAAAACTGAGAGTATTTTTTTATTTTGTTAAATGAGTTATAATTTAATAAAAGTTTTTATATGGAAAGGAGTAATTTATGCATGGTTTTTTAATAGATAATGGTTTTTTCTCAATTCATTCGTTTATCCCATTTTTTATAATGGCAGCAATCTTTATTTTAATGGCTTATACTATTATTATGGGAATTTCTGAATGGAATAGAAATAATAATTCACCTAAATTAAATGTTAATTCAAAAGTTGTTTCTAAAAGAATGGACACTAGGCACAGTTCACATAATAATTTTACATCAACAAATACAAGCTATTTTGTCACATTTGAATTTGATACAGGAGATAGATTGGAATTAAAAGTTTCAGGAATTGAATATGGACAACTTTGTGAACAAGATTCAGGAATTCTTAGTTTTCAAGGTAGAAGATATTTAGGATTTAAAAGAAATTTATAGATTTTATTAACATTTACAGGAGAATAATTATTAATGGATAAAATAATTGCAAAATATGATTTACTTACTGAAGCGGAAAAAAGAGTTTGTAATTATATATTTGAAAATATTGATGAAATAAAAGATATAAATATTAATGAACTTGCAAAAAAAATGTTTACTTCTAAAACCGTAGTTATTAATATGTCAAAAAAGCTAGGTTTTGCAGGTTTTGTTGAACTTAAGTATTATTTAAAAAATAATGATAATTCAAAAAAAAGTAATAAAAATAAATCAGATATTTTTAAAATAATAGAAATGAATAAAAACTTAATAAATACTGAAACAATTAAATCTGCATCAAAAAAAATAATTAATGCGAATACTGTTTATATTGCAGCTAGGGGAACTTCAAAAACTTGTGCATTACATTTAAGCAGATTACTTTTGATAATTGGAATTAAGTGCATTTTAATTGATGATTATAATCTTTTAACACTCGCTGCAAAAAAAGTTGATAAAAGAGAGCTGTTTGTTTTAATATCTCTATCAGGAGAAACTGCAAAAATTTTAGAAACTGCAAAAATTGTTAAATCAAGGCAAGCTAAAATAATATCAATTACATCATTTACTCATAATTCACTCGCAAAGCTTTCAGATATTAATTTATATGTTGCGTCTGATTCTTTTGATACAAGTGATAATGATGATAATTCTAGAATTGGAATATTTATTTTAATAGAGCTTTTATTTGATTCAATAAAAAATTTGTTTGAAAATAAAAAAATTATATAGTTACTTAGGTAAGAATTGGTTACCTAAGTTTTTATTTTTTTTCAAGGAAATTAGCTTTACATTGCCTAGCTATAATGTTAAAAAATATAATTTACTTAACAAAGGACGGTGAGTTATGAAAGGGTTAAACATTACAGTTGTTGGTGCAGGAAGCTCCAGAACACCTGCACTAGTAGGCTCTATTATTGACTACAAAGACAGTTTCTTATTAAAAAAATTAATTTTCTTTGATATAGATAATAACAGAATGTCAAAAATGGAAAATTATATAAGAATTGTTTTACAAAAGGAGCTTCCTGAACTAGAAGTTATTTTTACAACAGATAAAAAAATCGCATATGAAAATTGTGATGCAGTATTAGTGCAAATGAGAGCAGGAAACATTGAAATGAGAAGTCTTGATGAAAAAATACCTCTTAAATATGGGGTTGTTGGTCAAGAAACATGTGGTCCAGGTGGTTTTGCGTATGGGATGAGATCTATTAAGGCAATGATAGAAATGGTTAATGACATAAGAAATATAAATACAAATGCATGGATTTTAAATTATACAAATCCTGCAGCAATTGTTGCCTTAGCTTTAGATAAAGTGTTTCCAAATGATAAACGTATACTCAACTTATGTGATCAACCGTATTCCATGATGCGATCATATGCAAAAATTTTGAATTTAAAACAAAGTGAATTATCATGTAAATATTTTGGATTAAATCATTTTGGGTGGTTCACAGACATTTATGATAAAAATGGAAAAAGTTATTTAAATAGTTTAAAAGATTATTTAAAAAATAATGATTTTAAACCTTATAATGCTGAACAAAGATCTACATCATGGTTAGAAACATATAAAAGGGTAAATAAATATTTATCATTTTTTCCAGAATATTTACCTAACACATATTTACAATATTATTTTTTCCCTAATGAAATTGTAGGTGAAAGTAATCCAGAATATACAAGGGCAGATGAGGCAAGAGATAGCAGAGAAAAAGAAGTATTTGAAATGTGTGAAAATGCAACATATGAAAATTCAACAATTTTAAAAGGTTCAGTTTTTGGAAATTTAATGGTAGAAGTCGCAAGATCAATTTTATATGATTTAAAAGATGAATTTGTAATAATGACAAGAAATAATAACTTAATTACAAATTTTTCAAATGATGCAATTGTTGAACTTGTCGGTAAACTTGGAAAAGATGGTGTGATTGTTGAAAAATATGGTGAAATCAAACCTTTTTATAAGGGGTTGATGGAAAACCAACATGCGTATGAAAAATTAACCGTTGAGGCATGTTTGGAAGAAGATTATGATAAAGCTATTGAAGCTTTAACACTAAATAGAACAATAATAGATCCACAAATTGCAAAAAAAGTTTTAGACGATTTAATTGATGTGAATAAGGGGTATTGGACATTAAAAAAACATAATAAGGAGATAAAATAATGAAAAAGTATAGTGAAAGCATTCAAAGGTTTGGTAGATCGCTTTTATTACCTATAGGAGTGATGGCACCAGTTGGGTTTTTATTAGGTATTTCAGGAGCATTTTCTCAAAAATACATGATAGAGTTACTACCTTTTTTGGGAAATCCTTTTATTAATCAGGTTTTTTTAGGTATTAGAAAAGTAAGTGATGTTATATTTGGGAATTTACCTTTACTATTTGCGATGGGTGTTGCATATGGAATGTCTAAAAAAGACAAAGGTATTGCAGTTTTTTCATCAGTACTTGGATATTTAACACTATTAATTGTAATGAATGTTTATCTAAGTAATACAGGATTACTTATTAAAGAGGGGAATATAGCTGTCGCAGGGCAAAGTATGGTTCTTGGTATTCAAACTGTAAATGTTAACGTTTTTGGTGGAATACTTGCAGGGTTATTTGCGGCAATCGCAACTGATAAATTTTATAATTTGCAGCTTCCAATTGCATTTGCTTTTTTTGCAGGAAGAAAATCAGTTCCTTTAATAACTATGTTTGCCTGTGTTTGTTTAGGTTTGGTTATACCATTTTTCTGGCAATATTTAATTGCGTTATTTTCAAGTATGTCAGGTTTATTATTGAGTCCAATTATTGGACAAATATTGAATGGTGTTGTAAATAGATTATTGATACCATTTGGATTACATCATGTTTGGAATGCGATGTTAAGATTTACCGAAGCCGGTGGAGTATATACAATAAATGGAACACAATATATCGGATATTTAGATGCAATGAATGAAATTTTATTTAAACTTGGACCAGATAGTGAATATTGGAAATTAATGCCTGAACTTACAAGATTTGGTGCACAAAACCAAATGGTACGAGCATTATTTGTTTTCCCTGCAATTGGACTTGCAATGTATAAAACAGCCTATAATGAAAATAAAGCAATCGCTAAAGGGTTAATAATCGCAAGTATTGCTACTGCTTTTTTCGGTAATGTTACAGAGCCATTAGAATTTACATTCTTATTTATTGCACCAGTATTATATGGTTTGTATGCAATAATTGGAGCAATCGGTGGTATTGCATTACATTTTATGGGAACAGCTGTAGGATATATAAGAGGTACAATATTTGATTTTATAATTTTTGGAGTAATGTATAAAAATTCCAATTGGATAAATATAGTTATTGTTGGAGTTATTGAAGCTATAATAATTTACTATTTATTTAAGTGGTATATTGTAAAATTTAATGTTCCTACTCCTGGAAGAGAAGAAGATGCATCAAGTGACAATATATTAATTAAAGAAAAAAGATTTGATGAAATTGCAGATTTAGTTATTGAAGGTTTAGGTGGAAAAGATAATATTGTTTCTGTTGAGAATTGTATTACAAGATTAAGAGTTGATTTTAAAGATAAAAATAAAATTGATAATAAGCTTTTAAAAGATTCAGGATGTTCAGGTGTGTTTTTCCCATCTTCAAATCACATACATGTAGTATATGGTCCACTTGTTGAATTTGTAAGAAATGCAGTTGATGATAAAATGAAAGGATAATTAAATGATAATTTATTCTAAAAATATTTATTTACCCAATCAAGTAAAAAAAGAAGGCTATTTAATAATTAATAATGGAATAATTGATGATATTGTAGATTCAGTAAATACAAATGATTATGTTGATTATTCAGATTATTTAATAATTCCAGGATTTATTGATCAGCACTTACATGGATGGGGAACAGGTAGTTTTGTAAGTAGTAGAGATGAAAAACAATTATATGAAATGAAAAAACATCTTCCAAAAGCTGGTGTTACAAGTTTTTTGGCTACAACAGGTGCTGAACCTATTGATGAACTCATAAAAGGTATTAATTCTGTTGGAAATGTTATGAACAATCAAAAAGAAGGTTCTACATTATTAGGAATTCATTTAGAAGGTCCATTTGTTAATGAAAGTAATAAAGGGATGATGAATGTTAATAACTTTTTAAAACCTTCTGTTGATGTAATGAAGAAATTAGTAGATTCTCAAAATGTTATGAATTCTATTAAGTTAATGACTATGGCAATAGAATTAGAAGGTGCAGCTGAGGTCATAAAATATTGTAATAAAAATAATATACAAATAAGCATTGGTCATTCTTGTGCAACATTTGAAACTATTAAAAAACTTAAAGAATTAGGTGTAAATGGTGTTACACATATGTTTAGTGGAATGAGTGGGTTTCACCATAGAGAGTTAGGTGTTGCAGGTAGTGCATTATATTTTGATGATCTATATTGTGAATTTGCCAAACAAACAGGAATTACAGTAAAAAAAGAAGCGTTTCAAATTGCATACAAATTAAAAGGTGCAAACAGAATAATTATGACTACAGATAATGCTGGAATTTCACAGATAGAAAAAGAAAGATATCATTATGTTAGAAAACAATATTTTATTCCTGATGGTGATAAATTTATCATTAGAAACGAGGATGGAAGTGAAAAAGTTTTTGATAGAACAAATTATGATGATATTAAAGATTTAGAGTTAAGTTATATTAGGTCAATTCAAAATTTAAAAAACAATGTTAATCCAAGTGTTCATGACATTATAAAAATGACATCTGAAAATAGTGCTAAATATATTGGTGTCTTTGATAAAAAAGGCTCACTTGAAAAAGGAAAAGATGCGGATATATTAGTGGTTGATAAAGATTTTAATTTAAAAGTAACATATTGTATGGGAAGGAAATGTTTTGAAGATGTTTAATATTTTTAAGCCAAAACCTATAGATTTTATTTCACCTATATCTGGAGAAATTATTGATTTAGATAAGGTCAGTGATCCAGTATTTTCATCTAGAAGTATGGGTGATGGATTTGCAGTGAAATTTTTAAATGGCAATGTTTTTTCACCGGTTGATGGGGAAATAGTTGCTTTGTTTCCTACTAATCATGCGATTGGTATTAAAGCAGTCGATAGAAATGAATATTTAATACATGTAGGATTAGACACTATAAAATATGAAGGAAAAGGCTTTGTTCCCCATGTTAAAATCGGTGATAATGTAAAAAAAGGTCAACTACTATTAGAAGTTAATCATGATTTTTTCAAAAGTAATAATGTTGATATGACAACAATGATATTAGTTACAAATTTAAGAGGAAGAAAGTTTGTAATGATAAAAAAAGATTTGATTCTTAAAGAAAAAGAAGGTAATATTTTTGCGATAAAGGTTTAGGAAATTACATTTGTAATTTCCTAACTTTATGATTAGGGGCAGTATGAAAAATAGTAAAAAATTTATTTTGTTTGTATATGGAATATTAGGTTTAGCTGCTAATTTAGCTCATCCAATAACTCCAACATTATTTAATATAAGAGGATTTGAAAGTACATTATTTGGTTTAGCATTTTCAATGATGTCTTTATTCAACTTTCTATTTTCTTTCTTTTGGGCAAAAAAGTTAAATAAAATAAAAATCAATTTAATTTTTATTGTATGTTGTATGGGATATGCGTTTGGTCAATTTTTGTTTTTGATAGGTAATAATGTTTATGTAATGCTTTTAAGTAGAGCAATCTCAGGTATGTTTATTGCAGGTGTATTTATTGGTATGCCATACTATTTTGCTTTGATTAGTGATGAAAACGAAAAATCAAGTTATATTACGAAGTTATCAACTTTTTTTACAGTTGGAGGAACAGTTGGATATTTTTTTGGGGGTTTTTTAGGTGGAATTAATATATATTTGCCTGTAGCCTTACAATCTTTAATATATTTTGTGGCAGCATTTATTTTGTTTTTTATTGTTGATGTAAAAGTTAATAACGATAAACTTGTAACAAAAAAATTATTTGATTTAGGAATAAAGTTAAACAGAATACAAATTTCTGTAATGTTACTGACATTTTGTTTATTTGTTTCATCCACTTCATTAACGCAAATGTTTGCGTATTACTTAATCAATGTTTTAAATGTTACTCCTACCATTAATGGTTTAATAAAGGGAATAGTTGGTATTTTATCAATAGCCATAAATTTTAGTTTCACATTAAAAATTCAAAATTCAAAAAATATATTTAAGTGGATAAAATTTTATATTTTAATTTTATTTATTATGTATTTATTATTTATCAATGTTTCTAATATAAATATGTTATTTATTGTTTTAGGTATACTAATAATGGTTATAGATACTATACATTTACCTATTTTACAAAGTACATGTATTAAAAACACAATTAAAGAAGAACAATCAATAGCGTTAGGGCTACAAAATAGTGTAAGATCAATCGCAATGATTTTTGGTGCAATATTATCAAGCTATTTATTTGCGTTTAATAATATTTTTCCGTTTTTAATTTCAACAATATTTGTTGGATTAGGGCTATTTGTAGTTGTAAATATAAAAAGAAACTAAGTTTCATTTGCGAGTAATATCGCACCATAAACCATAGTTTCAATATCTTCATCAACTTTAATAATTTGTGGTATAAACCTATTTGGTATATATTTTTGTAAGTTTTGTTTTACTTTTGATAAATCAGTAATCATTGGACAACATAAAGCAATTTTATCTGGTGAAAAACAAGATATTAATATAAGTAATTGTTTGTAGCATAATTCTATTTGTCCTTCAATTGTTTTTGAAAGAGTATTTACATCATCTGAAAAGATGAGTAATTTTTGATAAAACTGTACTTCACCTGCAAGCCCATTATTACCGTTGTATAACTTGTTGTCGATAATTATTCCAGCGCCACCAACTCTACTTGCTAGTGGAGAATAATATAGTATAAAGTTATCAATATTTTTATATTCTTCAAAATATCCTCTTGCGAGTGCATTTGCATCATTACATAAATAAAATTGTTTATTGTATTTTTTTGAAAAGTTTTCTACTAAATCTTGATCATAAATATTAAAAAATGGAAAACTTAACAAATTATTGTTTATCATACCTGGCGTACAAATATAAATTTTTTCAATATTTGGGAATGAGAATGATGCATAGTCTAAAAAATCTTCAATATCTTTCAAAGAATATTTATTTTTTAATATCTCTCCTTGATTTATTTTTTCACATTGATTATATATAGAGTAAACTATTTTAAAGTTTTGATAATAGTGTATTATACAAATTACAAGGTAAGTACCAAGTTTTAAAGGTTTATTAACTCTTTTTGGTGAGTATGTTACATTACTATTTTTAGTTTTGGATAGTAACTCAAAAATTTTAAAAATGTCATAAGTCGCAAAGGTTTTTACAGGTATATCTTCTACGATTTTATCTTTAAAAATATTTTTTATTTCATCTGATTGATGTTTTATTTGTGGTGTAAGCAAGATATATTCAAAATCAATTCCTTTAGAGTAAATTTCTGAATAATTACTTGCATAAAATTCAAATGTAATATTTTCTTTTTTGGAGTATTCATTTAGTTTTTCACAAAAATAACTTGAAGTAATACCACTTGTACAACATATAAGAACTTTTGTTTTATTGTTGTTTTTTAAATCCAATAAACATTCAATCATTTCAGTAAACAATTCTTTTGCACGCTCAATATTATTTAACTCAAAGTGTAAAAAGAATTTATTTTCATTATTTGTTAGGTTTACAATTTTTAATTCAACTATTTCTTTTTTTAAACTATAAAATTCTACACAACCTTCTATTAGCCCGTGTTTAAAATATATTTTATTTGGTTCATTTATAGTTTGTATATCTTTAAAATTTTGATTGTTTATCCATTTTTTATAGATTTCAGAAATGTTATTCATATTTTAACCAACTTTATTTAATTCGTCTTTAAATCTTTTTAATTTACTTTTTTTATTTAAAACAAATTCAATATCAAATGTTTTTAAAATGTTTTTAAAGTGTTCTAGTTTATCTTGGGTATAATCAAAAAGTTCATATTCTATTTCATAGTCAACTTTATCAAAGTAGTGATTTTCATCCAAACACAACTCACCAAATTCATCATTTAAAATATGTCGTATGGTTTTCATAGTGCCAATTGGATAAAATTCATCATCAATATTTAGCTCTTTTAATAAACTTTTTATTTTGTTGTGATTGATATCTAAATTATCTATTTCAAATTCATATTCTAATTTCCCATTTTCATTATTCATTTTAAGGGTGAATATAAATGTGTTATTTAATTCTCTTATCCTCAATGCATAGTTTTTTTTAAAATTATTTACAGAATTAAAATAATGATTTATTTGAGTATTTGTTTTATCAAATAAATAATGTTTTTTAATAGTATCAAATTGTTTTTTTGTAAGCATCATTTTATATTCTTTTTCTATTTTTCCTGCAAACATAAACACACCTCTTTAATTCATATTACCACAACTTTAATGATTAATTAGAAAAACTAAGTTATAATTAAAATATGAAAACTTTTAAGACAATAGTAAGATATGATGACATATCAAAAGATTTAGATAAAAAAATTAAAAAAGTATTAATTGATAACGGATTTGAATATTTAGATGAAAAACCTGAATATGTAATAGTAATTGGTGGAGATGGAACATTTTTAAAGGCAGTTCACGAAAATATTGAGAATTTGGATACAACATATTTTTATGGTATACACACAGGAACACTAGGTTTTTTTACTGATTATAAATCTGATGAACTTGATGAGTTTTTAGATGATTTTTTAAATAAAACAAAAAAAATTGTAAAATATCAACTTTTAGAAGTAGAAGTTGATAAAGAAAAAAAATATTATGCGGTTAACGAAATGAGAATAGAAAACTCTCTTAAGACTCAAGTGCTAGATATAACAGTAAATGGTTTAGAGTTTGAAACTTTTAGAGGTACTGGTATGTGCGTATGTACTCAAATTGGAAGTAGTGCATATAATAGATCATTAAATGGTGCTGTAATACAAGAAGGATTACCTTTAATACAAATGAGTGAAATTGCGGGGATACATCATAGTTCGTATAGATCACTTGGAGTACCAATAGTTATGAGTGAAAACTCTATTATAACTTTTAAATCTAGTGATTTTAATGGTGCTATATTGTGCCATGATGCATATCATACAAAACTTGATGGAAACAAAGTTATTACAGTAAAATTATGTGATAAAAAGATTAATATGTTAAGATTTAGAGAAATATCTTATTTTAAAAAATTACAAAGTTTATTTTAATTAATCGAGGTAGAATATATGAAATTATGGAGATCCTTTTTAGAAATTTTACAATTTCCTTTAAAAGTAATCATGTTGGGTATTGTACTTTATGGAATTGGTAATATATTGGTTAATCAAGCTTTTTCGTCACTTTTTGTGATAAAAAATGAAGTTGTTATATTATTTGCAGAACTTTTTATGAGAATAGGTAGTTTGATAATCGCATATATGCCTTTTATTGTTCTTTTAAGAAGCGTAAATCGAAGAGTGAATGGTGCCGTAACTACAATGTCTGGATTTATTGGATATATAAGTTTTTTATCAATGACTTTGTTTTTTGCGGATAAAACATTACCATCTTCAGCTTTTGCGTCTATTTTTGGAATAAATTTTACATCGAGTAATATATTACGCCTTTCAGGAGTTAATTATCCACTACAAACAGGTCTTATAGGTGCTTTAATTGTAGTTTTTCTAACAAGAATATCTTTTTCTCAATCAAGAAATAAATCTCAATATGGTTTCTTGGGGTTTATTGATAAAGACACACATGCAGTTATTTTGAATATCTTTTATTGTATACTTGCAGGAATTTTAGCTTCATTAGGATATTCATATATTTACAACAACTTTTTAAGTGAAATAATAAAGTTTATTTCCAGTGACATTACAAATCCAATTAGTTTATTTGTTTATGGAATATTTGATAGGATTTTATCAACATTCCATCTTGCGAATTTAATTAGAAATCCATTTTGGTTTCAAGCTGCAGGAGGAACTTGGAGTAACATAGTTGGAGAAAGTATTGCGGGTGATGTAAGTATATGGACAACATCTATTGCATCAAATACCTTACAAACTAATGTAGGTAGATTTATTACTCCTTATTATGTATTGAATATATTTGCAGTTCCTTCAATGATTTGGGCAATATATACAATTTATACCGATAAATTTGAAAAAAGAAGATTATTCATGTTTTTTGTGATTTCAACTATTATATCAATGATTTTTGGTACACTACTTCCTTTGGAATTACTTTTAATAATACTTTGTCCATTGCTTTATTTTTTCCATGTGTTTGTTAGTGGGAGTTTGTTTGCGATTTTTCAAGTATTGGGTATTTCGTTAGGTTTTAATTACAATGGTACAAGTACTGTTGTTGCAATGCCGGGGACAATTATTGAGCTTATTACCTATTTAAGAGTAAGTAGTTTATCTAATTCAATACGAATGGTTGTAATTGTTGGGGTTATTACGGGGATATTATATTTTGTTTTTACAAGATTTTATTTTAGACAGCTTGCGGTTGATTTATTTAATACAGGTACAACCAAACGACTTACAGATGGAATACTTGAAGCTATTGGTGGAACATCAAATATAAAGATGATTAATACTTCAATAAATAAATTGACAATTCAACTTTTTGACTCATCACATCTTGATGCAGGTAAATTGTTACAACTAGGTGCCACTAAGGTAATTGAAACAAGGGCAGGATTTGCAATACAGTTTGGTGCAGCAAGTACAATCGTGGGGAAGAGCTTAAGAAAAAGCATGAGGGATACACTTAAAAATAATTAGGAGGTAGTATTGTGGATAAAATTAGAAACAAAGTTATTGCAATAGTAGTTTTAGGAGTATTTATATGCGCAGGTTTAGTTTTTCTGTATTTTAATAGACCAGTTAAAAAGGAAACAATAATTATTGAAACTCCTACTCCAACAATTGAACCTGTTGTTACTCCAGAGGCTAGTGCTGAACCCGTTGTTGAAGAAGTTAAAATTGACATTACAAGTGATTCAAGTATTAATCGACTTGTGAATAAAAGTAATATGATATCAGAGTCATATGTTCCTGAGCTTATTAGTTTGAATGTGTCTAATGATGATAATCAACAATTAAGACCTGAAGCTGCATCTCAACTTGAAGAAATGTTCAATGCAGCAAAAGAAGCGGGAATTAACTTAAATGTTGTAAGTGGATATAGATCTTATAAACAACAAAAAAGTCTTTGGTATACATATGAAGAAAAATATGGTAGAAAAGTTGCGAATAGAATGGATGCGACTCCAGGTGCTAGCGAACATCAACTTGGATTAGCTGTAGATTTATCAGCTAATGATGGCTGTAAACTAAAACAATGTTTTGGTAGTGGAAAAGCTGGTAAATGGCTAAGTGAAAATTCATATAAATATGGGTTTATAATGAGATATCCAAAAGGAAAAGAAAGTATTACTGGAGTAATGTATAATCCATGGCATTATAGATTTATTGGAATTGAAGAAGCCAAAAAAGTATTTGAATCTAATTTGACATTGGAAGAGTTTTATCAACAGTAATTTGCTTAAGAAATCTTAATGTGTTAAAATCGAAATATGCAAAGTAAATTTTTAAGAAAGATTAGTACTGCATTAATTTGCGGATTTATATTTATTTTTGGATCAGGCTTTACTTCTGAAGAGTTTAGTATTGATCATTTTGATGCATATGAAAAAGAGTTTGAAACTGAAGAAATGGATGTTTGTTTTAATGTTAGTGCAAAAACATATATGCCTTATCAAGCAGTTACAAATGTAAATTCAAAACAATACAAACACATTCATGAAAAAATGACTATAGATGAAACAACCGGATTTTTATATGATGAAGATGGTTTTATTGGAGCAGCACTTGCGAGTAATTTTGGAGAAATTGGCTCAAGATTTTATTTTACATTAGATACAGGAATTGTATTGCCTATTGTTAAAGTTGATGCAAAGTCTGATAGTGCTACTAATGGATGTGCTGCGCATAATGGTCATATTATTGAGTTTGTGATTGATGCGAAAATCGCAGGGGAGTATTTTGGGGTTGGACCAAGTGGACTTGCGAGTTATGGCAACTTCAACAATGACGAAAGATTTGAAGGAGTTATTGTTAAAATCGAAAAGGTTTTGGATACTAAAGTTGAAAAAGATGTTACTTATATGTATAAAAGTGATTTTGAAACATATAGTGAAAATGAAATAAATGATGATTTAGATTTATTTGGTGGATATTAATCCACCTTTTTTAATAAAAAAGTGAACTTTTTAAATATAGTTCACTTAAATTTGTTTGGATTATTTTACTATTTCATATTGCCAAGTTGTAATACCACCAAAGTCGTATACACTTGTGTATCCTAAATCACTTAAAATATGTGCTGCTTGATTACTCCTATTACCACTTCTGCAATATACAAGTATTGTTGAGTTTTTGTCTTCAATAATATTTGAAACTTCATCTTTTAAATTGTTTAGTTCAATATTAATTGCGTTTGGAATATATCCTTCATTAAATTCTTCTTTAGTTCTTACATCAAGAATTACAACATTTTGTGTATTAATCATATTGTAAGCTTCTTCTTGATTAATTACTGTAAAGTTTTGTTTTTTATTACATCCAAACAAAAAAGCTAAAGAAAGCAATGCTGCAAAAATTTTCATATGAATCACCTCTAGTTTAATATTATTTAATTATTATTTAAAAATCTATGATTTTGCTTAATGTTTGAGGTAATTAATTAAAGGTAGTATAATTCTTAGGAGGTATAACCATGGATAAAATTATTATTAAAGGTGCAAAAGAAAACAATTTAAAAAATATAGATTTAGAAATACCTAGAGATAAATTAGTTATTATGACAGGTGTGAGTGGTTCAGGAAAAACTTCACTTGCGTTTGATACAATATATGCTGAAGGACAAAGAAGATATGTTGAATCTCTTAGTGCATATGCTAGACAGTTTTTGGGTGGAGTAGAAAAACCAAATGTTGAATTTATTGAAGGGTTAAGTCCTGCAATTTCCATTGATCAAAAAACAACTTCTAGTAATCCTCGAAGTACAGTGGGAACTGTTACGGAAATATATGATTATTTAAGACTTTTATATGCAAGAGTAGGTATTCCTTATTGCCCTTTTCATAATGTTCCAATTACTGCGCAAACAATAACTCAAATGCTAGATAGATTGATGGATTTTGAAAATAAAACTAGAATGGAAGTAATGGGTCCAATAATCAAAGATAAAAAAGGAACTCATAAAGATTTAATTGCAAAATTAATTAAAGATGGTTTTATTCGTGCAAGAATAGATGGTGAAATTAAAGTTCTTGAAGAAATTGAAGAACTTGATAAAAATAAAAAACATAATATTGATGTTGTTGTAGATAGAATTGTAAAAAGTGATGATTCAAGAAGTAGGTTACATGATTCACTAGAAACAGCATTAAAGTTAGGAAATGGTAATGCAATAGTAAGTACAAAAGATGAAGAACTTCTTTTTTCAAGTAATTATGCATGTCCTATATGTGGATTTTCAGTTCCTAATTTAGAGCCAAGATTATTTTCTTTTAATGCGCCAATCGGAGCTTGTGATTGTTGTAAGGGATTGGGTATGACAATGGAAGTTGATATAGATTTATTAATTCCAGATAATAACTTATCTATCATGGAAGGTGGTATAAGATATTATAAAAATATTGTTAATACTGAAAATATTGAATGGCAAACATTTAGAACTCTTTTAAGGCATTATAAAATAGATGTAAATAAACCTCTTAAAGACTTTAGTAAAAAAGAATTGGATGTTGTTTTACATGGTTCTAATGAGCCGATAAAATACACAATTACAAGTTCTAGTGGAAATATTTTTACTAGAAACGATTATATAGAGGGTATTAAAACATTGATTGAAAGAAGATTTGTAGAAACTACAAGTTCTATGAGTAAAGAGTGGTATCAATCATTTATGATGGAAAATACTTGTCCAAAATGTAAAGGTCAAAGACTTAATGAACAAGCACTTAGTGTAAAAGTTCATGATAAAAACATATATCAATTTACTTTAATGTCAATTAAAGAAGCATATGATTGGGTAAATGATTTAAATTTAAATGAAACACAAAAGATTATTGCTGAATTAATACTTAAAGAAATAAAAAGCAGATTAAAGTTTTTAAAAGATGTTGGGTTAGATTATTTAACATTAAATAGACTAGCAGGAACATTAAGTGGTGGAGAAGCACAAAGAATACGACTTGCGACACAGATAGGTTCTAGTTTAACAGGTGTATTGTATGTTTTAGATGAACCAAGTATTGGTCTTCACCAAAGAGATAATTCTAAGCTAATTAAAACGCTAAAAAATATGAGAGATTTAGGTAATAGTGTTTTAGTTGTAGAACATGATGAAGAAACAATGATGGAATCTGATTACATTGTGGATATTGGACCTGGTGCAGGTGTTCATGGAGGAGAAGTTATTGCGGCTGGTACACCACAAGAAGTTATGAATAATAAAAATTCAATTACTGGTCAATATCTTGCACAAACACTTAAAATAGAAATTCCTAAAACAAGAAGAAAAGGGAATGGTAATTTTATAGAAATTTTTGGTGCAAAAGAAAATAATTTAAAAAATGTTAATGTAAAAATTCCTCTTGGGTGTATGAGTGTTGTTAGTGGTGTTAGCGGAAGTGGTAAAAGTACACTTGTGAATGAGATATTTTTAAAAGCTGTTATGCAATCTTTAGGTAGAAAAAAAGTTAAACCAGGATTACATAAGAGTATTAAAGGTTTAGAAAATATTGATAAGGTAATAGAAATAAGCCAAGATCCAATTGGAAGAACTCCAAGAAGTAATCCAGTAACTTATACAGGTGTTTTTGATGATATAAGAGATATTTTTGCGCTAACTCCAGAAGCAAAATTAAAAGGCTATGACAAAGGAAGATTTTCTTTTAATGTTAAAGGGGGAAGATGTGAAGCTTGTCAAGGTGATGGGGTTAAAAGAATTAGTATGAACTTTTTGCCTGATGTATTTGTACCATGTGAAATATGTCATGGACAACGATATAATGAGGAAACTTTACAAGTTAAGTTTAAAGATAAAAATATTAGTGAAGTTCTTGATATGACTGTTGAAGATGCGATTATGTTTTTCTCTTCAATTCATAAAATAAAAGATAAACTGCAAACATTAAGTGATGTAGGATTAGGTTATATAAAACTTGGACAATCTAGTACAACAATAAGTGGTGGAGAAGCACAAAGAGTTAAACTGGCTTCAGAGCTTCAAAAGAAAGCTACAGGGAAAACAGTTTATGTGCTTGATGAGCCAACAACTGGATTACATACACATGATGTAAAAAAACTATTGAGTGTTTTACAAAGAATTGTTGAAAATGGAGATACAGTTTTAATAATTGAGCATAACCTAGATGTAATTAAAAATGCAGACTATATTATTGATTTAGGACCAGAAGGTGGCGATGGTGGGGGAATGATTATTGCCAAGGGAACACCTGAAGATGTAGCTAAAGTAAATGAAAGTTATACTGGTCAATATTTAAAACAAATTTTAAAGAGGAGTAGCTAATGGAAGAATATGAAGGAAAAGTAAAAATTAAAGAAATTAAAGATTTCTTTAACTATAAACAAATAACAGGTAATGAAGAATCATTAAATAGATGGATTGTTGTGCCAGATGTTAATCGTCCAGGTCTAGAGCTTAGTGGATACCAAAAGCTTACTGAACCAAGAAGACTTGTAATAATTGGTAGTAAGGAGATGGAATATATTGATGAGATGCCTGAAGATGTTCAAAGAGAACGTTTTAAATTAATAACTGATGCGCTTACTCCAATGATTTTAATTACAAGAAATTTTGAGTGTCCTCGTGTTTTAAAAGAAATTGCTGAACAAAATAATTTTCCAATTTTCTCTTCTAGTGCACCAACTTATAGAGATATGGTAGATATAATAACCTTTTTAGATGAAAGGCTTGCGCCAAGTGATACTCTTCATGGAGTTTTGATGAGTGTTTATGGAGTAGGAGTTTTGATAATTGGTGAAAGTGGAATGGGTAAATCTGAAATTGCACTTGAATTAATAAAAAGAGGGCACGTGCTTGTTGCGGATGATAGAGTTGATGTAAGTAGAGTTCATAATACAATCGTAGGTAGACCACACATGTTGCTTGAGGGAATGCTTGAAATACGAGGTATTGGAATAATAGATGTTGCAAAAATGTTTGGTGCAAGTTCACTTCTTAAAAAATTTAATATAAATATAGTTATTAAATTAGAAAAATTTGATTCAAATGCATCATATACAAGAGTTGGGAATGAGGATATGAGTTACACTAGGATTTTAGGTGTAGAAATTCCAAGTTTGATTTTACCTGTAAAAGAAGGAAGATCTATGGGAGTAATTGTTGAGTCTGCAGTTACAAATTATAGATTGACTGAACAAGGTTTTAATAGTGCAAAAGAATTTGAAAATAAAGTATATGAATATATACAAAAACAAAATGAAATGAATAGGGAGGGTAAATAATGGTATTTTTTCCAGATAGTACTACTTTTGTTTCTTTTGGAGTTTTATCAATAAAATGGTATGCAATAACAATGCTCAGTGGTGCACTTGTTGCGTATATATTTTCTGTTAAAAATCTAAAAAAGAACGGATATTCAAGTAATGTAGTTGATGATTTGTTTTTTGGTTGTTTTTTATTCGGTATTGTTGGTGCAAGGATTTGGTATTGTTTATTTTCATATCCTGATTATTATTTATCTAATCCAATTAAATTCTTGTATATTTTTGAAGGAGGTCTTGCGATTCAAGGTGGACTTTTTGGTGGTGCACTATATGGATACTACTATACTAAGAAAAATAAAATGAGCTTTTTAAGAATGGCTGATGCGATTGTACCTAATATACTTATTGCACAAGCGATTGGTAGATGGGGTAATTTTATTAATAAAGAAGCTTATGGAAACATAGTAAGTGAAAGTTTTTATAATAATTTTCCAAAATTTATCAAAGATGGAATGTATATTGATAATGCGTATAGACAACCAACATTTTTATGGGAAAGTTCACTAAATATTTTAGGTTTTATTTTGATTAATTATGTTTATAAGAAATTTAACCGTAATAAAAGAGGTGATATGATATATATCTATTTGATATGGTATGGTATTACTAGATTTATTGTTGAAGGATTTAGAACTGATAGTTTGATGTTTTTGGGATTAAGAATGGCCCAAGTAATCTCTATATTATTTATTGTGGTAGGGTTAGTAGGAATTTTTGGTGTGTTTGAAATATTTATTAAAAAGAAAAAACCAGTTATACTTTTTGATTTAGATGGTACTTTAATTGATAGCGCTCCTGCGATTATACAAACATATAAATATTTATTTGAAAAGTATCGTAATGTTGAAGAATTTGACAAACAAAAACAAGTGGAAGTTTTAGGACCACCATTAAAAGAAATGTTTGAAAAATATTTCCCAGAAAGAAATGTTGATGAACTGATTGAGGAGTATAAAGCATATAATTTTAAAGCACACAAAGAATATGTTAATCTAATGGTAAACTCAAAAGAACTAGTTAGTTATTTAAAGTCTGAAGGATATAAATTAGGAATAGTTTCTTCAAAATTAAATGAAGGTGTAAAATTTGGTTTAAATATGTTTCAAATGGAAGAAATGTTTGATGTGATTATTGGTCTTGATGATGCAAAAAAACCTAAGCCAGATCCAGAGGGAATATTAAAAGCCTGTAAGTTATTAAATGAAGGACACGATGAGTGCATATATATTGGCGATAGTTCAACTGATATAAGTGCTGGTAAAAATGCAGGGGTTTATACTATTGGTTATTTATTTTCAAAAGATAGAGAAATGTCTTTACGAAACAGCAAACCGAATAAACTAATTAGTGATTTGATAGAGGTTAAACAGATTATAAAGGAGAATAAATTATCATGGACAACAGATATGATGTAATAGTAATTGGTGCAGGTCCTGCAGGTATGACTGCAGCAATTTATGCTAAAAGAGCTGGTTTAAATGTTGCGATGTTAGAATCTATGGCACCTGGCGGGAAAATGGTAAAAACATTTGATATACAAAACTATCCAAGTTATTCAGAAGTTAATGGTGCAGATTTATCTATGAAAATGTTTGAACATACTCAAAATCTTAATGTATCTTATCTATATGGGGATGTTGTTAATATAACTGATGGTGAGTATAAAAAAATAAAGTGTGCTGATGGTAATGAATACGAGGCTAAAGCAGTAATAATTGCGACAGGAACAAAAGAAAGATTATTAAATATTCCAGGAGAGTTAGAACTTGCAAGTAGAGGTGTATCTTATTGTGCAGTATGTGATGCAACATTTTTTAAAGGTAAGGATGTTGCAGTAATTGGTGGTGGTAATAGTGCACTTGAAGAAGCTCTATATCTTGCAGAAGGTGTAAATAAACTTTACATAATAATTAGAAGAGATGTGTTTAGAGCTGAAGAAATTGTGCAAAACAAAGTTTTAAATCATCCAAAAATTGAAATAATAAAAAAACATATACCTGTAGAGATTACTGGAGATAAAAAAGTTGATGGGTTAGTTATTGAAAATGTTGATACAAAAGAAATAACAAAACTTAATGTTGATGGAATTTTCCCTTATATAGGCTCAATTCCTAACACATCATTTGTAAGTGATTTAAATATAACTGATGAAAATGGTTATATCTTGGTAAATGAAAAAATGGAAACTAAGGTTCCTGGGATTTTTAGTGCAGGAGATTGCAATAGAAAAGAGTTACGCCAAATTGTAACTGCAACAAGTGATGGAGCAATTGCAGGTCAAAACGCATATCACTATATTAAAGACTAAAACGCTTGATTTAAGCGTTTTTTAGTTATTTTAATAAATTAAAAAAATTAACATAATTTCACATTGTATTTCTATATTTGTTTTATTGTGAAACACTAGGGTGCGTGGTACAATTTTTATGAGGTAGAATTTATGAATAAAAAAAGGGTTATTTTGATAAGTGGAATGTCTGGGGCAGGGAAATCAAGCGCAATGAGTGTACTTGAGGATATGGGATATCATTGTATCGATCAATTTCCTGTTCAACTTTTAGATATGCTTGCAGAATTGATTCAAAACAGTAGTGATGTAAGATTTAATTATATTGCACTTGCTACTTCTGCCAATGATTTAATGGACTTTGTTAGAGTATTTAAAGGAACTGATTTAGATGTTAGAATGTTGTTTTTAGATGCATCAAATGATGTTTTACTTCATAGATATAAATCAACAAGAAGAACTCATCCTCTTTTGGTAAGTAATATGTCAAATACCTTGGAAGAAGCTATTTCAACTGAAAGAGAAATGTTTATTAATTTGAAAGATCAAGCATTTTTAACTTTGGATACTACATTTTTAAATTTTAAGGAATTAAAGAGTAAGATAGAAAAATATTTTTCTAAATCACAAGTTCCTGTGTTTTCAATAAGTTTTGTTTCTTTTGGTTACAAACATGGTGTGCCAATGGATGCAGATTTAATGTTTGATGTAAGATTTTTACCAAATCCATATTGGGAAGAAGATTTAAGACCATATTCTGGTGATGATAAAATTGTTTATGATTATGTAATGGAAAAAAAAGAAACTAAAGAATTTGTCGCTAAATTAATTGAATTTTTAGATTTTTCGTTTGAAAGATATGTATTAGAAGGTAAAAATCATTTTACGGTTGCGATTGGTTGTACTGGTGGACAACATAGATCTGTAACAATTACAAATTATTTATATGAAAAATATAGTGAAAAATATAACTGTTATAAAGAACACAGAGATAAGGTAGGACTAAATGAAATCAAATAAAAAAAGAGTCGTCATTATAGGTGGAGGGCATGGACAAGCTGCCATTTGTAGAGGTCTAAAACTTGTGGAAGATATAGATTTAACAGCAATAGTTACAGTTGCGGATGATGGTGGTTCTACTGGAAGATTAAGAAAGCATTTTGATATACCAGCAATGGGTGATATTAGAAATGTTATGGTTTCACTTGCAGAAAGTGAGTCTTTGTTGTCAACTTTAATGGATTTTAGGTTTGAGTCAAGCGAAGATAGCGAAGATACCGATGTACAAGGGCATAATTTAGGGAATTTAATTTTAACTGCTTTAACCAAATCTTGTGGAAGTTTTATGGAAGCAATAGCTACAATTGAGAAGATACTAAATGTAAAAGGAAAAATTATTCCTGCAAGTCTTCAGCTTGTTACACTTTATGCGAAAATGATTGATGGAACAATAGTGAAAGGTGAAGCAAATATTCCTAATTTTGATAATAGAATTACAGAAGTTTTTTATGATCATGATGTTAGGGCAACTCCTTCTGCGATTAAAGCTATATTAAATGCAGATTTAATAATATATGGTATTGGTTCATTATATACGAGTATTCTACCTAATATAATAATCAAGGATATTGATGATGCGCTTAAAAAAAGTAAGGCAAAAAAAGTTTATTTTTGTAATGTGATGAGTCAGCCTGGAGAGACAGATGGATATAGTGTTGAGGAACATGTTGATGCACTTTTAAGACATGGTGCAACAGTTGATAAGGTAGTTATTGCGAGTGATATAGTTCCAAATAATTTAATAAATAAGTATCTAAAGGAAGGTAGTACTCTTGTTAGAGTTTTAAAAGATAATCATGAATATGAAATTGAAAGTTATCCACTTCTTGATTTTAAGGATAATTTAATCAGGCATGATTACAATAAAATAAAAGAAGTTGTCCAAAAGCTATTAAAGGAGGGATAATATGTCATTTACAAGTGATGTAAAGCATGAAATTTCTCAATTAGATTTAAAAGAATGTTGTAAAAAAGCCGAATTATCTGCTTTGATAAAACTTTGTTCAACTCTAAATATTACTAATTCAGGATTGAATTTACTTATAAAGTCAGAAAACGCAACAATTGCGAAAAGAATTTGGTCATTGCTTAGAGAGCTTTATGATGTTGAAACAAGTTTATCAGTAGTAAAAAAGATGAATCTAAAGAAGAATAATATTTACAATATAAGAGTTTTAAATAAAGTGAAAGATATTTTGTTGGATTTGTGTTTATATAGTAATAGAGGTTTATTAGATGTTCCTTTAGGAAAAATTGTATTAAAAGAATGTTGTGCAAAGGCGTATCTTGCAGGTGCGTTTATGGCAAGTGGTAGTGTTAATGCACCACAAAAAACTAATTATCATCTTGAAATTAGTACAAATAGCTTTGAACACGCACAATTTATAATTAAATTAATGGAGAGATTTAATTTACCTTCAAAAAATATAGTTAGAAGAGGAAATCATGTTGTGTATTTAAAAGCTGCGGATAAAATAGCTGACTTTTTAAAGGTTATTGGAGCGTTTAATGCATTAATGAAATATGAAGATATTAGAATTGGAAGAGATTTTAAAAATAGTCTGGTTAGGCTAGACAATTGTGAAGTTGCGAATGAAATGAAAACGATGAAAGCCGCAAAAAATCAACTGGATGATATAGGAATTTTAGAAAGAACAATAAAAATTGAAAATTTAGATATTAAACTTCAAGAGGTTATAAAACTAAGAAAAAATCATCCAGAGCTTAGCTTAAATGAATTAAGTGAGGCTTACACGAAAGAATTTGGAGTATCAATGAGTAAATCTGGAATGAAGCATAGATTTACGAAAATACATGAGTTAGCTTTAAAGCAACTAGAAAGAGAGAAAATATGAGAAGCAGACAAACAAGCATCATTTCATTGATTGTAATATTTTTAATACTTAGCTTTCTTTTAAGATATTTTTGGTGGTTAATTTTAGTTATTCTTGGAGGAATTGTTATATTTATTTGGTATTTAAGATATAAATCCTTCAAAATTTTCACATCAATGAATGAAGATAAGGTTTTAAATGAAGATGGGAATTATAATAATTGGGATAATGTTGAAAAGACACAAAATAATCCTGATGTGATTGATGTAGAATATACTGAACATAAGGAGTAATATTGTGAAAAGAGCTACTTTAAACTTAATGGGGAATGTTAAAGATTTATATCTTACTTGTTTTCCAAATGAAAATAAAAGAATAGTAGATTATTTATTTAAATCTGTTTTAAAACCTGAAAAAACAATTATTGAAATTATGGATAATAAAGTTGTTTCAGCACTTAGTATGGTTGATGGTGTAATCATGATTAATGGAAGACCAATTTTTGCATCAACTATAATGATGGCTGCAACATTGCCTAAATATCAAAATATGGGTAATATGGATAAGATTTTAAATACTGTCATTGACAATCTAGAACATAGCGAATTAGTTAGTTTAGTTAATACAAAAAATGTTGATTTGTTTTTAAAATATGGATTTAGAGTTTTGTATAGAAGAAATGAGTATGAATTAACTAGGGATGATGTACAAAGAATAACAAATGATGGTTGTATTTATGATCCAAGTGCTATTGATATGTTAAAACTATATTCTGGTTTTATGAGAAGATTTAATGGATACAGAATAAAGACATTGGAAGATTTTGAAAAATTAAAGCAGGGTTTAAATGAACAAGGTGGTAGAATTGTTGCATATTATGAAAATAATGAAATAAAAGGATATGCAGTAATGAAAGTTGAAAATAAAGTTATTCATATTGGAGAGTGTATATATTCTGATACACTTAGTTTATTTAAACTTTTAAATGTGGCACTTCAACAAAGACATACTGTTTATTTAAATGTTAGTAGTGCTGAAAAGCTAGATAAACTATTTCCTAATGCAAAATATAAGGTTAAAGATTTTATGATGATGAGATTAAATAACCCTGAACTTTTTAATAGGTTGTTTAATTGTAGTTTGGTTAGTGTTGAAGAAATTTTACTACTAAGTAGTAAACCACTTTATATTAGTGATTTGTATTAAAATTGTGAAAAATTATTCAATTTATCGTTTAAAAACGGTAACCTTAATTGACACTAACAAAATATAATCTTATAATTTTAATGCATCATAAGGAGGTCATAAAATGGCAGATGTAAAAGTAGCGATTAATGGTTTTGGACGTATCGGTCGTTTAGCGTTCAGACAAATGTTTGAAGCAGAAGGATATGACGTTGTTGCAATCAACGATTTAACAGATCCTGCAATGCTTGCACACTTATTAAAATATGATTCAGCACAAGGTAAATATGCTGGTCATACAGTAACAGCTGGTGAAGACACAATCACAGTTGATGGAGAAACAATTAAAATTTATAAGGAAGCTGATGCTAGCAAACTTCCTTGGGGAGAATTAGATGTAGATGTAGTTCTTGAATGTACAGGATTCTACACATCTAAAGCAAAAGCAGCTGCACATATTACAGCTGGTGCTAAAAAAGTTGTTATTTCAGCTCCTGCAGGAAATGATTTACCAACAGTTGTATTCGGTGTAA
Source organism: Erysipelotrichaceae bacterium (assembly GCA_022772735.1). GTDB lineage: Bacteria > Bacillota_I > Bacilli_A > Erysipelotrichales > Erysipelotrichaceae > UBA9076. The sequence continues at coordinate 5,650 of JALEZD010000013.1, read as the reverse complement.
ATGAAGGAATTTTAAGTGCTGAAGATACAATTATCTCTGCAGCTTCATGTACAACAAACTGCTTAGCTCCAATGGCATATACTTTAAATAAATATGCTCCAATTCAATCAGGTATCATGACAACTGTTCATGCTTATACTGGTGACCAAATGGTATTAGATGGACCTCACCGTAAAGGTGATTTACGCCGTGCTCGTGCAGCAGCAGCAAATATCGTTCCTAACTCAACAGGTGCTGCAAAGGCTATCGGTTTAGTTATTCCTGAATTAAATGGAAAATTAATCGGTTCTGCACAAAGAGTTCCAGTTCCTACAGGTTCTACAACTTTATTAGTTGCTGTAGTTAAAGGAAAAGATGTTACAGTTGAAGGAATTAATGCAGCTATGAAAGCAGCAGCAAATGATTCATTTGGATATACTGAAGAAGAATTAGTTTCTAGCGATATCGTTGGTGAAACACATGGTTCAATCTTCGATGCAACTCAAACAATGGTAACTAAAGTTGATGATGAAACTTACCAAGTTCAAGTTGTTGCATGGTATGATAATGAAAATAGTTACACTAGCCAAATGGTTAGAACAATTAAATACTTCGCTTCAATTAAGTAATTAAACAAAAAAAGTTATCAATTTTGATAACTTTTTTTATGTTTAAATATTTATTTTTTCTTTGTAAATCTAAATATTAGTACTACTGCTAAAGCAACTAGTGAACCAATAATTATTTTATTTGTGCTATTTGGTTTTTTTGTTTCAACATTGATTTTTTCTTCGCTATTATTAAATCCTATTGTTGTTTTATCACTTTCGAATTCATAATATTCTCCATTTAATTTTACTGGAATGGCAGTATCTGATAATTGTTTTATATCACTTTCAAATCCAATTTTATTTATATAAAATTTAACAGGTTTTTTTAATGATGTTATAGGATTTCCATAGTTATCAACAAGTGTGATTTCATTTTTTTCTGTGTTTATTGAAATATTTAATTTAGTATCAGCAGTGTCAGCCTCGACTTCAATAAAGCTTCCAGATAAATTGGCTGTTTTTTTATTTGCTTTAAGCATAGATTTATATGAATTGTTCTTTAAGAAGTCAGAATATAATTCTTTTAATTCTGCTTGTAATTTTTTCATGGTTTCAAATGATTCTTTAGCATCAGAATTATTAACTTTTGTAGATTCTTCGCCACTCATTGGATTTAAATTAGCGTTTTTAATAAATTTATCTTGAATTGGTTTTAAATGTTTATCGACAATTGGCATAAATTCTTTTCTATTTATTTCTACCATATGAAGAATATCCATGGCAGTCCAATATACTGAATTATCTGTATATTCATTAGAAGTATTAATTGCTTCATCAATTCCTTTTTCTTGGTTTGGATAGTAAGCAACAAATGGTGATACAAGTGGAGAACCTAAAGCCAACCACATAATACCAGGGTAAGTAGCATCATTATCTTTACTTGTATGGAATATATGAGCTTCCATAGTGTTTCTATTTCCAATTGGATATAAACTGTCTTTACTTAAATCATCAGCTTCTAAATTTATATTTTCTAAGCGGTTTTGAGTAAATGTAAATACATTTTCTAATGTTATTTTAGAATCAGTACTTTGTAAAAATGGGTATACATCATCTTCAAGTGTAACATTGGCTTTTGGATTTAAATGAAGTATTCCAGAACACATTCTAGACCTGTTTGATCCTCTTAATTCTTCTGGACCATAAGATTTAGCCAAATCAATTAAATTTTTAGCTTCATCTCCAACAAATTTATTTGCTTTTACTGCAGTTTCAAAAATTCCTTTTGAATATATAAAATTACCATCCTTAGAAATTATATAATTTTCTTTTTCTTCACCTTTATCTAAAGTGACTTCATTAATCCAAAAAGTATTAGGAAATACAGAAAATTTGTCTCTTGGATATTTCATTGCAACAAATTGATGTCCAGTATAAATTTCCATATACCATATTTCTTTTGTATCGCCGACAACTAAACCATTTCCCTCTGCCGCACCTTTTTGTGCAACTTCATCAGCAATTAAGCCAACAGCATCTTTTGCATTATCAGCAGTTGATAATACTACAGTTGTTATTATTGCTTCAGTGATTCCAATGTTTTTAGTTTCATCACTTCCATCTAGATAAGGATCTACACCTAAAACAGCATCATTTGCACTTGCAGAAACTGTCATATCAGCAATCAGTCCCTTTTCATTAAACCCTGCTTCATCAAAAATTCCATATTCCGGTGTTGTATCACTGATTGATGTGTATTTATATGAATCGTGAGGGAATTCAAATTCATAACCTAAATTTTCATCATATGAAACATCTTTTATTTTTGAACCTTTTGAATATGTTTTTGCAGGATGTATAGAGTAAATTTTATTATGGTTAATTTCTAAATCTTCAGTTCTACCAAAAATATAGTTTCCATCTTCTGATACATCTCCTCCTACAATAACACCCGTACAAGCATTTACAGGAGTTATCAAAGAAAACATAGCTATAAATGCTGTAAAAAAACAAAAATATTTTAAAATTATATTTTTCATTTATAATTTTCCTCCTAGATAAATTATAAAAATATTATCTTATACACTCAATAATGTTGAGAGGGGTGTAAAGTTTTTTACAATTAATTTTTTTATAAATGTCTTAAATTAAGAGAAAATTACTAAAAAATTTAAAAGTAGTGTCAAAAAGTGCAAAACAATTGAAAAAATTGACACAACAAATATAATTAATTGGTATTCAAAATAATGAAAGTATAATAGAATGTTTCTGTTCTTTTTATTTTGATTAAAAAACATTTTAAGATTAATTAAAATTCTCAATATACGAGAAATGTTAAAGAAAGGATTACTATGATAAATATCAAAAAAATAGCAATATCAATAATTTGTATGTTGGTGGTTTTTACTTCAATAAGTATTTATCAAGATACATATGCTGAAAATACAGAGGGAGTTCCTGTTGAAGAAGTAACATCTCAACCAACTGAGGCTCCTATTGGAAACTCCAATGAAAATTCAGAAACTATTAACGAAAGTGCTACAAATGAAAGTGTGGAGGGCTCTATTGAACCCACACCTGAAATAGTGCAACCAGAAACATCTCAACCAGAGACAACACCTAATACTCCTAGTGAAGAGTATAATTTTTCTGATGATTCAGAAGATGTATCAGAAGAGGTATCTTCAGAAAATACAGTAGATTCTTCTATGCTTAGAAGTGTTTCTACAAGACAAAGTTCATCAGTAGATATTACAGTTAGAAAAGTGGATTCGGGAGACACAATAGTAACAAATAAACTTGAGCCATATTATATAGATGTAAAAATATCTGGAATAGATACAATTCATGAAAACACATATTCACTCACTAAGTTTCCTAAATCTAAATATAAAGCTATTTCTATAGGTGATATTTCTCCAGCAGCAAACCTACTTAATGCTCAAATATTACAAGATGAAAATTATCATATTGTTAGATTAAATTACAAAACTTTAAATGGTGGTTCACAAATTGCAGTTCCAGTTAATGCGACATTAAGACAAAGACAGTCCCAAGAAAATGAATTAATAAACATACCAACAGAATTTTATGACTCAAATAATACATTATTAGATTCAGGAAATGGAACTTTTACTGTAAAAACAATTGAACCATCTGCAATTTCATCGGGAAGTATTACAAGAATAGTAACTGATAATAATTTAGATTCGACAAAAACTTTAATTAATTCTACTTATGTTTTAAGTAGACAACTAAGCTTTAAACATACAGATAGTTCTACATCACCTTATAGTGGAGGAGATTCTAGACCAGTAAGATTCTCAATTACAATCCCAGAAAATGTAGTTTTTGATACAACACTTAATAGTGGCTGGTCATATGATCCAACAACTAGAGTTGCATATAAGGATTTTACTATTGATGAAGCCTATTCTGGTTATATTACCGGACTTAACATTCAGTTAAAATTTGATAACTATCCAATTGATAGAAAACTTGTTTTAAATTATAAAACAAATAGTGTTAATACTGATGGGAGTATTGATGAAACTAGAGGTGGGACAATAGCTACAAGTACAGATACATTTTTATATACTGCTTTAACAGGTACAGGAAAGTCTTATAAAAATGTTAGTCCATATCAATTTGTAGTTAGACCAACTACAGAAAATTTAACTATTACATGGATAACAGGTTTTTCACATTCATCTACTCAAGAAGGAGATATAGTCACAAAAGTTAAATCAATGGAAGACACACCTGAGTTTGAGGCAACTTTACTTGGCTATAGATATTATATTAATACAAGTAATCAATCAGGGATGGATGATGCAAATAAGGCTAAACTTTTAAAAAATAAATTGATAGGTGTTTTACCTGATGGAAGTGAAGAAACTATTGCGACAAATATACCTTTACAAACAACAGCGAGTTTTGTGGATATTACAAATCCAAAGCATTATAAGAGTATAAAACTTGTTTATGATGAAGAAATTGAATTTAAATATGTTAACAATAGCCCAGTTGTTTATATGCAATACAAAATGGGTTTAACAGAAAATCAAATGAATATTGTTAAGGAATATTTGAAACAAAATAGTCAAGCTAGATATTATAATGGTAATACGGTAACTAGTAGTTTGGGGACTTCAACCGCCAAAGATTTCTTTTCAATTGAATATGAAAAGATAACTTTTCTCGCACCATCATCTAATGTTAGTTATCCAACTGTTTTATTAAATTCTGATGTTAAATATAATTCGTCTTTTTCTTTTAGTGGAAAGATATTAGAAAATAGAGAAATTACAGGATTAAAAATAATATTTTTAAGTGATCCGGAATTTGTATATAAAGGTTCTACATCAACCAATTCAGGTTTATCTAGTAATTATGAAACAATATATGATTATAAAGGAACAGGGAAAACTGCTTATATTCATGATGTTACAAATAAAATAATTACAGCTAATTCAATTGCTGGTGTTATCTCTTACAAATATATTTCTACAGCTTCTACATTTATGTCTACAAGAGAGTTGAGTGAGGGAAAACACAATTTTGAAACTATTTTGATTTGGGATGATAATACTACAATATTAGGGCATTCTTATAGTGCTGATAGATATGATTCAGATAATGATGGAAATAATACAGAGCTTTTTGGATATACCACAAGGTCAGTGTTATTCACTCCACCAAAGGAATTAGTAATATCAAAGAAATCAAAATATGTATCTGATACAGATACAAAATATGCATTATCATCATATGGAGATGAAGGAGAATTAATAGATTACTCAATAGAGATATTCAACAATAGTGATATAGTACAAAATGAAAAAACATTAATAGATGTATTGCCATATGTTGGAGATAAATCAATAGTAAAAAACCAAGCAGGAGAATATGTAAACAGGGGAAGTGAATTTAAACCAGTACTAGTAGGACCATTAACTCCAAAACAAGGATATACATATTACTATAGTGTAGATACACCAAAAGGGACAATAGAAGAGAATGTAAATGCGAATTGGAGTAGTAGTGTAAGTGATTATACAAAAGTAACAATGGTAAAGATAGTTATGGATAGTGGATATGGAATACAACCACAAGTTACA
>JALEZD010000012.1 GCA_022772735.1 Erysipelotrichaceae bacterium | reverse complement strand
CATTCCGAACACAGAAGTTAAGCATCTTTACGGTGATGATAGCTATGCCTGCCATAGTGAAAGTAGCAAGTTGCCAGGTTTATTAGATACCCTATTATTTCGGGTATCTTTTTCTTTTCCTTTGGTGTATTATATACTAGTTGTGGGGTATTTATGGCATTTATAAAAGAAGAAGGTTTTTTGTATAAAAGTTTAAATTTTATTGCGAATATAATAATTTTGAATTTTTGTTTTATATTTGGAAGTTTAGGTATTATTACGATAGGGACAAGTTTGTCTAGTACATATTACGCATGTTTAAAATTTATTGATAACAGTGGTAATTCAATAATTCAAGATTATTTTTTATCATATAAATTAAATATAAAAAGAACTATATTATCTTTTGTTTTAAATGTATTAATTAATTTATCTTTAATAATTTATTTATTTATCTTCAGTAATAAAGTATTTCAAGTTGTGATAATTTTTTTAATTATTTTACTAAATAGTGTATTTAATATGTATTTTTTAATTGAATCTAAATTTAAGAATAACTTTTTATTATCATTAAAAAATGCATTTATATTATTTGTGATGAATATAAAAAGAACCATTTTAACATCATTAATAATGGTTCTAACTTTATATATTACTTTTTATACATCTTTAACATTTTATATTAGTATTGGTATATATCTTCTATTTGGGTTTGGATTATATATTTATTTAAATACTTTAATTTTGAAAAAAGTTATTGAAAAATATTTATAATGATTTGTTTAAAATTGATTTTGCAGTTTTTTCCTGACGTTGCTTAACAATTTTTTCATTTCTTTTAATATATTCACTTTTTAATGCATCAATTACCATTAATTGTGATATTGAACCAGAAACGGAACCACCTTTTAATAAATTTTCTTTTGCGGCAGTTAACAATGTACAATCCGCAAGTAGCGATAATGGAGATTCTATGTAATTTGTGATTACTATTATTTTTGCATTTGCATCTTTTGCGATAATGAGTGAATCATAAATATCCTTTGTTGAACCAGAAATAGAAAATGCGATAACTAAATCATCTTTGTTGAAGCATGATGAGCTCATTGCTTGAAAATGAGGATCTGAAATTGCTTTGGAGAGAATACCAATACGTGCAAAATTGGCTTCTGCTTGAAGTGCAGATAATCCTGAAGAACCAACTCCAAAAAACCAAATTCTTTTAGTTTGTTCAATTAGATTAACAGCTTTATTTAAACTTTCAGTTGAAAGTAATGAACTTGTATTATTTATTGTTTGATTTAATGATTCTTTTACAAAAGTTGTTGTATCTAAGTTTTCATCTATTGTGTTGTCAATTGTTTCTTTTGCGATTAACAGCTTTAAGTTTGCGAATTTTTCAAAACCTATTTTGTTACAAAATCTCATAACTGTTGCTTCTCCGACACCAGTTTTTTTAGAAATATCTTGTAGTGTATAATATAAAATTTCGTCATTACTATCAAGAATATATTCTGCAACTTTTTTTTCTGATTTTGTAAGTGATGGTATGTATGAATTTATTAATAGTTTTATGTTCATGATGACTCCTTGATAATTATATTTACTATTTTAACACACAAATATTATTTGGCACATAAGCTATTTTTACTATATTAAAGTTATTCTTATCAATTACTGTGTTAAAATTATTAAAGAGGTTATATGAAGAAAATAAATTTTGATTTGATTGTTGAAAGTATTAAAAATGCGTGTTTAAAACTTTCTAGTGAATATCCAAAAGATGTATATGACAAACTTAAAAATGGTTATTTAAATGAAGACACTGACCGTAGTAGAAAAGTAATGGGAATTTTATTGGAAAATGCTGAAATATCAAAAACTAATAAAGTACCAATTTGTCAGGATACAGGTATGGTTAGTGCATATGTATCTATTGGAAAGAATGTTGTGATAGATGGTGGAAGTTTAAATGATGCGATTAATAAAGGTGTGTCATTAGGATACAAAAATTATTTTTTAAGAAAATCAATAGTTTGTGATCCACTATTTGATAGAGTAAATACAAAAGATAATACACCTGTATTGATATATGTTGATATAAACGAAGGGGATAAATTAGAGATAATTCTTACTGCAAAAGGATTTGGTTCAGAAAACATGTCAAAAATGACAATGCTTAAGCCTAGTGATGGTAAATCAGGTGTAAAGGATTTCGTTATTGAAACAATAAAATTGGCAGGTCCAAATGCGTGTCCACCTATTGTTGTTGGAATAGGTATCGGTGGTAATTTTGAATATGCACCTTTTCTTGCGAAAAAAGCATTATTGAGGGATTTAAATACACAAAATACAGATGAAAGATATGCTGAATTTGAACAAGAATTACTTGAAGAAATAAATAATTTGAATATAGGACCTCTAGGATTGAAGGGTAAAACTACAGCTTTAAAAGTTATGATTGAGCATTATCCAACACATATAGCTGGCTTACCATGTGCAGTTAGTATTTGTTGTCATGCTTTAAGGCATGTTAAGTTGGAGTTTTAAATTATGAAAAAATTATATTTACCATTAAAAGATAGTGATATATTAGATTTAGTTGCGGGCGAACAAGTATATTTAAATGGAGTTATATATACTGCAAGAGATGCTGCACATAAAAGGTTTGTAGAGTTGATGGAAAGAAATGAACAATTACCATTTGATATTAAAAATCAAACAATTTATTATGTTGGTCCAACGATAAACAGTGAATTAAATAAATTTGAAAGTGCTGGTCCAACAACATCATCAAGAATGGATAAGTTTACACCTATATTGTTAGATAATGGTCTAAAAGGTATGATAGGTAAAGGATTTAGATCTGATGAGGTAAAAGCTTCTATTGTAAAAAATAAGGCATGTTATTTTGTTGCGATAGGAGGCGCAGGTGCTTTGCTTGCAAAGTGTATAAAAAAAAGTAAACTAGTCGCGTTTGAAGATTTATTAAGTGAAGCAGTTTATGAGTTATATGTTGAAGATTTTCCAGTATTTGTGGGAATTGATGTAAATGGTAATGATATTTATAAATAGGAGAACTATATGGACATTTATAAAAAAGCTTTAAAGCTACATGAAGAAAATAAGGGTAAACTTGAAATAAAAATAAAAGTTCCTTGTGAAAATAAAGATGATTTATCTTTAGCTTATACACCAGGAGTTGCTGCACCTTGTTTAGAAATTTATAATGATGAAAATAATTCATACAAATATACAAATAGAGGAAACACTGTTGCGATAATCAGTGATGGAAGTGCAGTTTTAGGATTAGGAAATATTGGTGGTGGTGCTTCTTTGCCTGTAATGGAAGGTAAAGCAATGCTTATGAAGAAATTTGCTGGAATAGATGCATTTCCTTTGGTTTTAAATACTCAAGATAGTGAAGAAATTATTAAAATATGCAAATCTATTGAATGTGGAATTGGTGGAATAAATCTTGAAGATATAAGTGCACCTCGCTGTGTTGAAATTGAAAGAAGATTGATAAATGAAATGAACATTCCTGTCTTCCATGATGATCAACATGGAACTGCAATAGTAGTTTTAGCTGCTTTAATTAATAGTCTTAAACTGATTGAAAAATCTGCAAGTGAATGTAAAGTTATTGTTAGTGGTACAGGTGCAGCAGGAAGCTCTATAATTAGAATGATGTATAAGTATGGTTTTAGAAAAATATATGCATTTGATAAAGATGGAATTTTAACTAAAAAAGATATTGAAATTTATGATGATTTGAAAAAAGAGTTATTAGAATATGTAAATTTAGATGATAAAAACTTTAGTTTTGAACTATCTTTTGAAAATGCTGATATTTTTGTTGGAGTATCTGCAAAAGGAATTGTTTCTAAAGAAATGATAAAAAAGATGAATGAAAAATCTATTGTATTTGCGATGGCAAATCCTGAACCTGAAATTTCATATGATGATGCAAAAGATGCAGGAGCATATATTGTTGGTACTGGTAGATCTGATAGACCAAATCAAGTTAATAATTTATTGGCATTTCCTGGAATATTTAAAGGAGCTTTAGAGGCTAAAGCCACAAAAATTGATGATGATGCGAAAATGGCTGCTAGTGTTGCGATTGCAAGTTTAATAGATTATTCGCAACTAAATGAAGAAAATGTAATTGTTTCAGCATTTGATGATAGAGTATGTAATACTGTTTGTGAAGCAGTAAAAAAAGCATGTATTAAGTCTAAAAATATAAGGGGTATTTATGGAAAATAAAACAATGATGACGGATTTGTATGAGTTAACTATGGCTCAAGCATATTTTGATGATAATGCATTAGATAGTGTTGCATATTTTGATGGTTTCTTTAGAAATATTCCATTTGGTAGCGGTTATGCAATAATGGGTGGTGTGGATAATATCATTCAATATATACAAAATTTAAAATTTACAGATGAAGATATAGAATATCTTAGAAGTACAAAACGATTTAATGAAAAATTTTTAGAATATTTAAGAAATTTTAAATTTAGAGGTGATATTTGGATTGTGCCTGATGGTACAGTTATTTTTGATAATGAAATACTTATAAGTGTTAAAGCTAATTTAATTGAAGCACAGCTTATTGAAACAACTATACTTTCATATTTAAATAGTTGTATAAAATTTACAACTGCTGCAAAAAGAATGGTTGAATCAGCTAATGGCATACCTATTTTAGAATTTGGCGCAAGGAGAGCTGATGGGCCAGAGGCAGCAGTTTTGGCAAGTAAATGTGCATATATTGCTGGGTGTGTTGGTACTTCTAATGTAATGGCAGCTAAAGAATATGGAATTCCTGTTATGGGAACAATGGCACATTCTATGGTTTCTGCAGAAGAAAGTGAATATGAAGCATTTTTGAAATTTGCGAAGTCATTTCCAAATGATTCTGTGTTTTTAATTGATACATATGACACAATAAAAAGTGGAGTTGTTAATGCGATTAAAGTTGCGAATGATTATTTGATTCCAAATGGGTACAGGTTAAAAGGTGTTCGTATTGATAGTGGTGACTTATCATATTTATCAAAAAAAGTTAGAGAAATACTTGATGAAGCAGGAATGCAAGACTGTAAAATAACAATATCTAATGGTATTGATCCACATACAATAAATGCCTTGAGAATACAAGGTTCTAAGTTTGATTTGATTGGTGCAGGTGATAATATTGCAGCACCAAAAGAGAGGGTTGGAGTAGTTTACAAACTTGTTGCAGTTGAAAAAGAAGGACATATTATTCCTAGAATAAAAATAAGTAATGATGCAATTAAAATTATCAATCCGGGTTATAAAAAACTTTATAGATTTTTTGATAAAAAAACTGGATTTGCATTAGGAGATGTAATGGCATTGCATGATGAAATAATTCCTGAAGATACATTCACATTAATAGATCCACTTAATGAATTTAATACAACAGTTATTAAAGATTATATTGTAAAAGAATTACAAGTAGAGTTATTTAAAGATGGTAAACTTGTTTATGAGGATCCAGATATATTTACAAAACAAATATATTGTAATGTGCAAATTGGAACAATTTATCCTGAAATAAAGCGTTTAGTTAAACCACATAAATATTATGTTGATTTAAGTAGAAATTTACTTGATTTAAAGAAGAAAATGATTTTAGAACATAAAAAAAGTGCAGGTGTTGAATAATGAAACAATATGGTTTTATAAGAGTCGCTAGTGCAAATAACAAGCTTAAAATCGCAAATCCTAAATATAATTTAATAGATTTAAAAAAGAAAATTGATGATGCGATAAAATCAGAGGTAGATATTATTAGTTTTGGAGAACTTAGTTTATGTGGTTATACATGTGGTGATTTATTTTTTCAAGATATATTAATTGAGGAGTGTAATTTTGTATTAGAGCAACTTAGAAAATATAGTGTTAATAAACCTATCACTATAATTGTAGGAAGTGTTTTAAAAATAGATTTTAAATTATTTAATTGTGCTATTGTTATTGAAAATGGGAAGTATTTAGGAGTTACTTGTAAAAAGTCTATACCAAATTATAATGAATTTTATGAAAAAAGATGGTTTGTTTCTAGTGAAAAATTAAATAAAAGTGAAATTTTATTAAATGGACATAATGTTTTTATTGGAGATGATTTATTATTTAAAAGTGGAAAAGTTTGTTTCGGAATAGAAATTTGTGAAGATTTATGGAGTGTTAAACCTAAGAGTACAGATTTATCTTCAAATGGTGCAAATATTATATTTAATTTATCATCTAGTAATGAACTTGTTGGTAAAAATGAATATAGAAAAGATTTAATAAAAATACAGAGTGCAAAAAATATTTGCGCATATGTATATGCTTCAAATAACGTTTGTGAAAGTAGTAGTGATTTATTATTTTCTGGCGCAACATATATATATGAAAATGGTAGTTTATTATGTGAAGGTGAAAGATTCAATTTTGATGGTGAAATAATTTATGCAGATATTGATGTTGAAAGGTTAATAAATGAAAGAAGTAAAAATACTACATTTGAATTAGAAAGTAAATATCGATATGTTAATTTTACATTATTTGATAAATCGCAAAATTTAGCTAGATATTACAGTAAAACTCCATTTGTACCTGAAGTTAATCAAGAAAAAACTTTTGAAGAAATAATTAATATACAAAGTTATGCACTTGCAAGAAGAATGATGCAAATAAATTGTAAAAAGACGGTACTTGGTTTATCAGGTGGGCTAGATTCAACTTTAGCTTTCTTAATTATTGTTAAAGCAAATAAAATATTAAATATTGACAATAAAAATATTATTGCAATTACAATGCCAGGTTTTGGTACTACAGATAGAACTTATGAAAATGCATTAAATTTGGCAAAAATATTTAACGCAACATTAAAAGAAATAAGCATTAAAGATGCAGTTTTACAACATTTTAAAGATATTAAACATGATGTAAATATACATGATGTCACATATGAAAATTCTCAAGCAAGAGAAAGAACACAAATTTTAATGGATGTTGCTAATAAAGAGAATGCGCTTGTTATTGGTACGGGTGATTTGAGTGAACTTGCACTTGGTTGGTGTACTTATAATGGTGATCATATGAGTATGTATGCAATAAACAGCTCGATTCCAAAAACATTAATTAAATATTTAATTGGTTATTTTAAAGAGCATAACACAGAGTGTAAAGATGTATTAAATGATATACTAAATACTCCTATTTCTCCTGAATTATTGCCTCCAGACTCAAATGGAAATATTGCTCAAAAAACAGAAGATAATGTTGGACCATATATATTACATGACTTTTTCTTATATCATTTTTTAAGATATGGTGCTAAACCAAGCAAAATTTATTATATTGCATGTAATACATTTAAAGATGAATTTGATAATGAAACAATTTTAAAATGGCTAAAGGTTTTTGTTAGAAGGTTTTTTACTCAACAATTTAAACGTAATTGTATGCCTGATGGCGTTAAAGTTGGTAGTGTGTCATTGTCACCTAGAGGTGATTTAAGAATGCCAAGTGACGCTGATTATGAAATTTGGTTGAATGATTTGGAAAACATTGAAATATGAAAATAGGAATTTTTGGGGGTAGTTTTAACCCTCCACATGTTAAACATAAAAAAATTGCAGATAAATTATTAGAAAATGGATATATTGATAAATTGATATTTGTTCCAACGGGAGATGATTATCAAAAAAAAGATTTGATTGATGGAATACACAGATATAATATGCTTAAATTAATTTGTGATAAAGATAACCTTCTAGTTTCGGATTACGAAGTTAAAAATGGTTTGAAATACACATATGAAACATTAGATTATTTTAAAAGTCAATATCCTAATGATGAGATATATTTTGTTTTAGGATTTGATAATTTAAGTTATTTTAATAAGTGGAAAAACTATGAGTATATTTTAAATAATTATAAGCTATTAGTTATTAGTAGAAATGATGATGTTCTCTTAGATTTTTTATCTGATTATAAGAATAATATAATATATACCAATTTAGAAAAAGAAGATGTATCATCTAGTGAGATTAGAGAAAATTTAAAATCAAATAGAAATAGTAATAAAATAGATGAAGCTGTAAAAAGTTATATTTTAAAGCATGATTTATATAAGGAAAATTTATATGATTTTATTTTTAAAAGAAAAAGCATAAGGAAATTTTTAGATAAAAAAATTGAAAATGTTGATTATGTCTTAGAAAAGGTAAAGTTATATTCTGGTGTATCAAATAGTGTGGAGTTTAGTATTTCTTTAAAAGGTTATAGTGAATTAAAGGGTTTTAATTTTGCAAGGGCGCCACATTATTTGGTTGTTAGTGGTAAAAAAAATCAAACTAATTTAGTTAATATCGGCTACATTTTGCAAAAATGGACACTATGGCTTGCGTCAATAGGATTAGGAAGTGTATGGTTGGGATTAGCTGATACGAAATATGAAAAAGATACAATTATCGTTATTGGGTTTGGGTATGCAGCTGGAAATCTTTTTAGAAATGAAGAGTTTAAAAGAAAAAATGTTTCTGAAATTTATAATGGAAATTTAAAATTTTTTGAGGCAACAAGATTAGCTCAATCTGGCTTGAATGGACAACCGTGGTATTTTCTAGAAAAAAATAATTTTATTTATGTATTTAAAAAGGAAAATAAAATTATGAATATGTTTTATTCATTAACGGATTTGGATATTGGAATATCACTTGCGAATACAGCAATCGCCTTTGAAAATGAAAAAAAGAATTTCGAATTTGTTTTTGAAACTGATTCTGAAACTCTTGAAGGTTATACTTGTATTGGTAAAATTTTACTATAAACAGAAATATTGAAAGATGCACTGATTGTTAAGGTATTTATGTCATTTAACTTATCTGCATCTTTTTTACTTGTTTTATAATAATAAGGTGTCATTTTAAATAAGTTTTTTAACATTGTGTTATCAACTGTAAATGTGTAGTCTATATTATTTGTTGATAATAAATTAAATTGTTCAATAGTTGTATCCTGATTTAAGTATGGAGTATCATACAATACATTTTTAAGTTCAATTAAATGATTTTTATTTGGTGAAACAAGTATAAAATAGCCATCATTTTTTAATACTCTATTTATTTCATCAAATGAAATTGGGGCAAAGATAGTTGTTATTAGATCAAAGGTAGAATTTTCAAATGGAAGGTTGTATATAGATGAAATAATATATTGGGTAGATTTATCGCTTTTTGATGCATGTTTAATTGCTTCTTTAGATAGGTCTATCGCAAATTTTTGTTTTACTGGAAAATCTTTTGTGTAGTAGCCTTCACCACATGCTAAGTCTAAAATAGTGTTTTTATTTAAATTTTTTATTATATTATTTAATTCAGTTTTTAATGGTAGATAATAATTTTGATTTAAAAAACTTGTTCGTGAATTAACCATTTCTTTATTATCACCTGATGGAGAATTTTTAATATCAATATTTAAATAACCATATTTTGAAATATCAAAACAATGCTTATTAATACATGAATAAGTTTTTTCATTTTTTAAGAGTTCATGTTTACAAATTGGACAAAGTATTTTCATACAATAAGAATATATTAAATATTAAAAAAATTCAAAAGAAATATTTGATTGACAATCAGTCAGTCAAGATGTATATTAAATATAGGAGGTGGAAAGATGCGTATCAGTAAAGATAGTGAAGAAAGAAAAAGTGAAATAATTGATGTTGCAGAGAAATTGTTCGCAAAAAATGGAATAGCCAATACGGCTGTTAGTGCAATTGTTAAGGAATTAAATATAGCTCAAGGTCTATTCTATTATTATTTCAAATCTAAAGATGATGTTATTGATGAACTTGTAAGAAGATACAATAAAGATTTTAAACAAGGCATAGAAAAAGATCTTAAAAACTGTGATTTTGAAACTCAACTTAATACCTTTGTAGAAAATATTAGTAATTCATTTGAGGAATTTTGGGATAAGTTTGATAAAGATAGCGCAAATGATATGGTACAACTTACAACCAAAACAATCGAAGATGCAAAGAAAATTGCTAGTGAAGAATTAACAAAAATACTTGAAAAAGGGAATGCTGATGAGAAGCTAAACATAAAAAGTCCTGAATATTATGCAAAGATTATTGTCGGGGGTATTAGTGATTTAATATCTCAAGGTATGAAGGATGTAGATGAAATAAAAAATATTGTTAACAATCTAGTTAAAAAGGAGAAAAAAGATGAATGATTTTATGAAAGATGTTGAAGGTATTTTAAATACTACAGTTAAACAATTTGAAGAAGGAGTAAATAAATTAGGTAGTAAACTTGATTTAGAAGCAAAAAAACTTGAATTAAAATCTCAAATTGGAAATCATGAAAGAGTTATTAGACAACATTATACAAAGCTTGGAGAAATATACTTTAATAGTTTAATTGGTAATGAAGCTTCTGAAGAATCAAATACTATTGTTGAAGTTATAAAATCAAACAAAAAAGTTGTTGAACTTTTAAATATTCAATTAAAGGATTTAGAAAAATAGTAAATTAATACAAAAATAAGACCACATATAAAAATAATAAATATGTGGTTTTTTATTTGAAAAAATAATAAAAAAACACTAAACATTTTTGTGTATTTATATTAATATTATTGATATTATAAATAGGTATCTTTAAAATACGTATAAAAGGAGATTACAGATATGAAATTAATAAATGGTAAAATTACAATGCAAAATGGTGAAGAGATTTTATTTGAACTATATCCAGATGAAACTCCAATAACTGTAAGCAATTTTGTAAAACTAATAAATGATGGATATTATGATGGAAAAACATTTCATAGAGTTATACCTGGGTTTGTCTCACAAGGGGGATGTCCTTATGGGAATGGTACAGGAAGTTTGGGATATACAATACCATGTGAAACAGAAAAAAATATTCATAAGCATATTTTAGGTACTATGAGTATGGCACATGCAGGTAAAAATACAGGATGTTGTCAGTTTTTTATATGTCATAATCCACAACCACATTTAGATGGAGTGCATACTGTTTTTGGACAAGTTACTAATAACATTGAAGCAGTTTTAAAAATGAAAAATGGTGATGTAATTAGTAAAGTAGAGTTGCTAGGATAATGAAGGTTTTAGAAAATGTTCATCCTGTAATAAAGGATTATGTTACTCTTATTCTTGGTTCAATTTTATTTGTTGTGGGAGTGAATGTATTTATTGTTCCAATTGGAATATATAATGGTGGAATAATTGGTACTTCACAACTTATAAGAACATTATTATATGATATATTAAAAATCTCATTTAAATTTGACATTGCAGGAATAATAAATATGGGAATAAACATTCCTCTTTTATATATGGCTTATAAAAACTTATCTAGAAAATTCTTTTTTGGAACGCTAATTTCTGTTGTTTTGCAAACTATATTTTTTACAATTGTACCTATACCAAAATCTCCAATTCTTGATGATATGCTTTCAAATATAATAATTGGGGCAATTATTTCTGGAGCTGGTTGTGGAATTGTTTTACTTAGTGGTGCTAGTACTGGCGGATTAGATATTATTGGGGTTTATTCAAGCATAAAAAAATCGAATTTTAGTGTTGGTGGACTGTCAATGATTATTAACTTTTTTATTTATGCAACATGTGCAGTTTTATTTGATGTGGGTATTGCGATATATTCGATTATTTACTCTACAATTGCTTCAATGGCAATGGATTATTTCCACTATCAAAATATTGAAATTAGTTTAATGGTATTTACTAAAAATAAAGAAGTTAAAGATGTAATTATGAAGAAATTTATGCGTGGAGTTACTTATTGGGAAGGTTATGGGGCATATACAAATACAGATTTAGAAGTGATGGTAACAGTATGTTCTAAGCTAGAATCTATTAGAATAAAGAAAATGATTCAAGAATTAGATCCTCAAGCATTTATTATTATGAATTCAACCAAGGTTACAGGTGGTTTTGAAAAGAGGCTTGTATGAAATGTGCATTAATTGATTTAGATGGAACACTATTAGGAATGAATCAAAATGAATTTGTTGAACATTATTTCAAAGGGTTGTTGTCTAAATTTAGTGAAATTGATTCAGCATTATTTATTAGCTCTTTAAAAAAGGGTATTGAGGCAATGTATGCAAATAATGGTATACAAAGCAATGAGGAGAAATTTTGGAAAGTTTTTTGTGATTGCATTGGATTTGAAAAAGAGTATTTTGATAAAAAATTTGAAGATTTTTATTTGAATGATTTTTTAAAATATCAACAGTATACTTATATTAAAAAAGAATCAAAAATACTAATTGATGTTTTAAAGGAAAAGGGATATCAAATCGTATGTGCAACAAACCCACTTTTTCCTAAAATCGCAACTTATACTAGAATTAAATGGGCAGGTTTAAAAATTGAAGATTTTATAGAAATAACTACTTTTGAAAATTATCACTATTGTAAGCCTAATCCACTTTATTTTAAAGAAATTATTGAAAAAAATAATCTTGATGTATCTAATACAATAATGATTGGAAATGATTTGTTTGAAGATACTGGTGCAAATAGCTTAGGTATTAAAGTTTATATCGTAAATGATGATTTATTAGGTGACAACAAGGAAAAAAATTATGAGTTTATTGGATCAATGAATTCACTAATCAATGAAATAAAAAAACACTTTTAGGATAATTTCTTAAAAGTGTTTTGTTTTTCTCTTGTTTTATTTGCATTTTCAAATTCATTTATATTTTCATATGTATCAATTAATACTTCAAATGCAGGGTTAAGGAAATAATCGTCTTTGAATGAATTGTCTATTCCTTCTTCTAAAATGTTTATTGCTTTAATAAATTCTTGTCTATTTATTAGTGTTAATGCATAACCATAGTAGTATTCAAGAACTTTAGGATTTTTTTCAATATATGTTTTATATAGGTTTTCACATGTTTCATATTCACCTATATTAAAGTATGAATCAGCTAATTCTCTATTTTTTTCTATTAATTCCTTGTCTGAAAGTTCCATATATGAAATTATTCCAGATATTATTTCTATATTTGTTTTAAATTGAGCTTCATTTACTGCATCTACTATAAAGTTTTTAAACCAGTCTTTTACTATTTTAGTATCTTCTTTAGTTTTGAAATATATATCGTTCAAAGATTTCATATCATTTTGCATCATGTATTCTTTAAGGCTAATCCAAGTGTCTAAGTTATATGAAGCACATAACTCATATTCTTTTTCTTCAAGAAACTTTTCAGCTTGAATAATTAAGTATGTTATTTCATTCATTGTTATTTTCCTTTTCTATAATGTTTCTTGCATTATATGAATAAACACATCCACAATAGTCTTGTCTATACATATCATGTTCTCTAGCGATTTTGTTTCCTTTTTCTAATCCTTGTTTCTTTTTAAAATCACTATAGAAGTATTTTGTTTTTGGATATTTTTTTTCTAGTTGGCTACCAATTTCGTTTAGTTTTTGACTGTTTTTATGTCTAGATATTGTCATTATTGTAGTATAGTAGTCAAAATTATTTTCAAATGCGAATTTATATCCTTGATTCATTCTAAATGAATAACAAGCAAAACATCTTTCTCTTCCTTCAGGCATGGCACCAAAAGCACTTAACATTTTATTGTATTTTTCATTTTCGTATTTAGGTATAATAATTTTAACTTCGGGGTGGTCTGTTTTTAAAAAATCTTTTAGTTCATTTAATCTTTGATAATATTCTGATTCAGGATAGATGTTAGAGTTATTGTAGTATATCGTAACATCAAAATATTCAGTTAAAAATTCTAATGGGAATGCACTACATGGTGCACAACAGGCATGAATTAAAATGCTTGGTTTTTGTTTTAAAAGTTTTATTTTTTCTATTTCTTCTATACTTTTTTCATAGTAATTTATTTTATTCATTTGTAATAAACATTGCATCTCCAAATGAGAAGAATCTATACCTTTCTTTAATAGCTGCTTTATATGTTTCTAAAATTAAATCTTTATCTGTAAATGATGAAATCATCATTATTAGTGTTGATTTAGGAAGATGAAAATTGGTGATAATACAGTCAACTACTTTCCATTTATATCCTGGATAAATAAAGATATCTGTTTCTCCAGAACATTCTACAAATTGACCGTATTTTTGATATATAGCTTCTAAAGTTCTTGTTGAAGTAGTTCCAACAGTTATGATTTTTCTGTTTTCTTTTTTTGCGTTATTAAGCTTTTGTGCAACTTCTTTATCCATCATGTAAATTTCAGAATGCATTTTGTGTTCTTCAACATTTTCAGTATCCATAGGTTTAAATGTACCTAAACCTACATGTAATGTTATATCAACAACCTCTACTCCTTTTTTTTCGAGTTGTTTAAATATTTCATCGGTAAAATGTAGTCCAGCAGTAGGTGCAGCTGCACTTCCATTTATTTTTGCATAAACTGTTTGATATTTTTCTTTGTCTGCCAACTTTTCTTTTATGTATGGTGGTAAAGGTATATTTCCAAGTTTTTCTAAAACTTCTAAAAATACACCTTCGTAAATCATTTCCATGATTCTTATACCTTTTTCTTTTACTTCTATACATCTAGCTTTTAGTTCGCCATTGTTAAATCTTATTAATGTGCCAACTTTAATTACTTTTGCATTACCTGCAAGACATTCCCAAATATCGCCATTTTGTTTTAAAAGTAGCAGTTCAACATGGGCGTTTGTTTCTTCTTTTATTCCAAAAAGTCTGGCAGGAATAACTCTAGTGTTATTTCTTACTAAAATATCGCCTTTTTTTAAATAGTTGATAATATCATAAAAGTATTTGTGTTCTATTTCTTTAGTGTTTTTGTGCAACACAAGAAGTCTACTACTTGATCTATCTTCTACAGGATGTTGTGCTATAAGCTCTTGTGGTAATTCAAAGTTAAACTCTTCAGTTTTCATTAAAAACCTCTTTCATCAAATTTTAATGTTTCATAGATTTCTTGTTTAAATTCTTTAAATCTATCTTCTTTTATCGATTTTCTTATTCCTTCCATAAGGTTAAGTAAATATCTTAAATTATGAATGGAGCATAGTCTATCCCCTAAACCTTCATTACTTCTGAATAAATGATTTAAATATGCTTTTGTAAAATTTCTACAAGTATAACAGTCACATTTTTCATCAAGTGGTGAGAAGTCTTCTTTGTATATAGCTTTTTTAATGTTTATTCTCCCGTTGCTGGTCATTAATGTACCGTGTCTTGCGATTCGTGTTGGAAGTACACAGTCAAACATATCAACTCCTCTTTCAACACCTTCTAAAAGATCATTTACTGCACCAACACCCATTAGGTATCTTGGTTTATTTTCTGGGAGATGTTTTATAGACAAATCAATCATTTTGTACATGGTTTCTTTATCTTCACCTACAGATGTACCACCAATTGAATAACCATCAAAATCCATTTCTACAAGTGATTTTGCACAATGTTCTCTTAAATCTTCATACTCTCCACCTTGGACAATCCCAAAAAGTGCCTGATCATCTCTTTTGTGTGCATCTTTTCCTCTTTTTGCCCATCTAATTGTTCTTTCAACACTGTTTTTTGCGTATTTATATTCTGCAGGATATGGGATACATTCATCAAATGACATGATAATATCTGCACCAATTTGATTTTGTAGTTGAATAGATTTTTCAGGAGATAAAAATAACTTATCACCATTTAAATGCGATCTAAATGTAACTCCTTCTTCTTCTATTTTTCTGTGTTTTGATAAAGAGAACACTTGAAATCCTCCACTATCAGTAAGCATTGGTCCATTATAATTCATAAACTTTTGTACACCACCAGCTTTTTCAACAATATCTGCGCCTGGTCTAAGCCATAAATGGTAGGTGTTTGAAAGTATAATACCTGAACCAATTTCTTTAATTTCTTCAGGAGATAAAAACTTTACTGTTGCTAGAGTGCCTACAGGCATAAAAATTGGAGTTTCAACAATTCCATGTGGAGTTTGAATAATTCCACATCTTGCATTTGTATTACTGCTTTTATGTGTTAAATCAAATTTAAATTTTTTCATAATAATCACCTATAATAGTATACACCACTTAGTAAAAATATTTAATCAATAACAATACATGTTATAATCAATATATGAAAAGTAAAGTAATTAAACAAAGAAATATTCCTCAATATCCTATTGTTTTAAAAACTGTTCGTGTAAAACCGATGTTTTTAATTTTTTTGCTTATTGTTGTAGGGGTTTTTATAGTTTTCTTTAATGACTCAATATCAATGATAGGTGTTTTAATGGTAGTTACTGGTTTGTTTTGTCTATTAATATTACCTGATGTAAAAATAATCGAATATACTGATGAGTATGCAATTGTATATAATTGTCGTGAAAAAGATGATTGTAAATTAATTTATTGGGATGATATTTTGAGTTGGCAGTACAAATGGAAAACAGATAGGGATGAGTTAGTTATTGAACTTGTTGACCATTCAATAGAGACTGTATATTCGTTTAAAAAATCAACAATTGTTCCATATTTTAAAAAGTATGCTTTAAATAAAGAGAAAAATAGAAGAGGTAAATAATGGAATTGGAATTTAAAAACATAAATGAAGATGAATTTTATAATATGAGTATGCTTTTTACTATGTTTTCTGACAGTACTAGACTTAAAATATTAAGTGTTTTATTTGATGGAGAGTGTTGTGTAAAAGAAATTGCAGATAAATTGAGCATGACTCATTCTGCGATTTCTCATCAACTTAGCACATTAAAAAAGATGAGACTAGTAAAATCCAAAAAGAGAGGTAAGAGCGTTTTTTATACATTATCTGATGATCATATTAAAAGTATTTTTCATATGGCGTATGAGCATGTGAATGAATAAATGAAAAAAATTTCAAGATTTTTTTCTTTGTTTACATTTTTTGAAACTTTGTTATAATAGTCTACATATGAGGTAAATTAATGAAGTCATTTGAGAATAACGCTTTTTTTTGGCAGAAATTAGATACATTGTTTCTTGCGAACAAACTTGTAATTATTAAAGAAAAAGGGGAAAAACACGCTCAATATCAAAATCTAATTTATCCTGTTAAATATGGAAGGTTATCAGGAACAAATGGTGGTAATGATAATGAGGTTAGCGTATATAGAGGTTCTTTAGCTTCTGATAGAGTTACTGCGGCTATTGTTGCGGTTGATATTTTGAAAAAGGATTTGGATATAAAGCTTTTATCAGGGTGTAGCGAAGATGAGGAAGTTGAAGTGTTGAAGTTTTTAAATCAAACAGATTTTCAAAAAACTATAATAGTTAGACGAGGTTCTGAGCTTCCATCTTGGGCAATAACAGGTTAATGCCATTAACAATGGCATTTTTATTTTGTATAATTAATTTGTGTAAGGTGAATATATGAAAAAAATAATTAAGTGTGTAAAAATGGGAATAAATGGAGAAGGTATAGGTTATTTTGAAAAGAAGCCTGTTTTTATTGATGGTGTGTTTCCTAATGAAACAGTTGCGGTTGAATTTGATAGAATTGATAAATTTGCAAAAGCAAAATTAAAAAAGTTTTTACATGTGAATCCAGAAAGAATAAATTCAAAATGTAAATATCAAGAAAAATGTAGTTGTCCATTGATGACATTAAATTATTCTGCACAACTAAAATATAAAAGAGAAGTATTGTGTGAATCTTTATATAAGTATGCAGGTATTCAAAAAGAAAAAATAGATGAAATTATTGGCAATGAAAATATTTATAACTATAGAAATCAGTGTAAACTTCCTATAGGTTTTGATGGTGGATTATATACAGGGTTATATAAGCCAAATACAAATGATTTAATAAAAATTGATGAATGTATGATACACGATAAAAAATTAGAAAATGTTAAAAAATACGTTTTAAAACTATTGATAAAGCATAAAATAAAGTCTTTTGATATAAAGAGTAAAAAGGGAATTAGACATTTAGTTATTAGATGTTTAAATGATAAATGTCAGGTTACACTTGTTGGTGGGGATAATGAATATAGTGAAGCTTTTATACAAGAAATATTAAATAATAAAGATATTGTTTCTTTGTATAAAAATATAAATGTTAATAAGAAAAGTGTTGAAATATTTGGTGATAAAGAAGTTATACTGGGTGGTAGTAAATATTTGGATTTTAATATAAATAATCTTAATGTTAGTTTATCTCCAAAATCTTTCTTTCAATTAAATAAAAACCAGGCAGAAAAGATGTATAGGATTGTTTTTGAATTGGTTAAACCTTGTAATAAGATTTTTGAAGCTTATTGTGGTGTTGGGGTAATGTCTTTGATGCTTGCTAAAAAGGCTGAAAATGTTATTGGTGTTGAAAGTGTTGAAGATGCAATTTTAAATGCAAAAGTGAATGCCAAAAATAATAATATTAAAAATGTAGAATTTGTATGTGGTGATGCTGGAAAGGTATTATCAAAATATGATGATATTGATTGTTTGGTTGTAGATCCACCTAGAAGTGGACTAGATAATACTATGATTGAAAGTATATTAAAAAGTAATATTAAACAGATTGTGTATGTTTCATGTAATCCTTCTACTTTAGGAAAAAACTTAAATGAATTAAAAAAATCATATAAGATTAAGAAAATAATTCCTATTGATTTTTTTAGTCATACAGTACATGTAGAAACAATCGTGTTGCTTTCTAAACGAGATAAAAAAAGTATATAACTGTATAACTGCCAATTTATGAAATGTATATAGCTAGTAATGAAAGTAAATTGATTTATGAAAAAAATCAAAATCACGTTTTTAAAAAGTATGGATTTAAGGTATCTACACTTTATATTGCTCAGGTTAAGAAAAAGTATGGCTTAGATATTAGGGAGCACTATAATATATCTAAAAATTTGAATCAAAAAGTGTTGAAGTGTTCAATTGAAAAAGAAGAAGCTATATTGGTTCGTTGAAGTATTTTAAGATGATTTGATACAATTATGTGAAGTATAGTTATATTTGATATGTTCAATATTGTATAGATGAAAATGATGTTTTAAGAGTAAAATACTATTCTACAAGTGATTTAAGCGCCGGATATTATACAAAGAGAATAGAAGATATTATTTGTAACTTTATAGCTGGGTGAAAAGGATGAATATTAATGAAATTATTGAACTATATAACATAGAAAAAATTTTTTCAAAATAATATCTATTCTATATGTTCAGATAAAATAAATAAAGGATTTTGTTTAAAACACCCCCAAAAAGTAAAATGCTGATTCTGTGAATTTGCTGTAATATTCCTAAATAATATTTGTATAAAGGTATTGTTGATGAATTTGTGCAAAGAATGGGCACTAAAATACATGTAAATTTATTTAGGGCTAAATCCAATATCTGTGAAAGAAATATTGTTATAATGATTATTTTACTTAAGAAAAAATTATAGAAGTGAAGCATTAGAAGTAGGTACATTTATTACTATTAACAAAACATCAAGAAAAGTATGATTTAATAGATTTTATTTTTAAAGTAAAATATTGAATTAACAATATAAATATTAGTCAAGATTTATGGTATAAAGGTAATAAATTCTCGCAGTTTTAATCCGTTTTGGGTTTTAATATTACTGCTAGTATATTCAGACTACTTTGAAGAATAAATAGCTGAAAGCTTCGGAAGTCTTATGTTTGTGTAGATAATGATGTTGCTGTACAAATTGGAATTAAAAAATCGATTTAAATAGAAACTCAAAAAGATTTAAGTGTAGATTTTTATATAATAAAGAATACTATATTGCACATTCTTAGTATTGATTATAATGAGGGGGACTACATGTGTGAAATATCTTCGTTAGAAAAATTAATAACAGCTCTTCTCATACGAGAGGATGCTGAGACCATATATTCTCTATTGCAAACAGAAGGAGATGCTGTTTTCGCTATGGGAATTATACCATACTATGTTCTGTTTGTTCAGTCGTGTCAAGAATATATGGGTGAGAATTTTTTGCAGGAATCTATGCAAAAGAATTTTAAGGATATTCGTAATCATATAAAAGCATATTCAGAAAGATTCGAAAAATCCTTGAAAAGAGTAGCATTTGTTGATGATACTCAGAATGAATATTTTAAAAATCAACTTCGATTTAATTTTTTAAAAAATATAAATATTCATTTTAATCTTGGAAGTTACTGGACTGATACTGGAGTTATTATAGGGAATACGCAACAATTAGCGGATTTTTTGTCTGTAAAAAATATGTTCGACCCTACATTGGAAGAGAAGAGTTATAAGATGGGTTGTCAAATAGGTTCATTTGTTGCAGCGGTTCGCGAAGGCTTTTCAAATTTCTTAAATGATCTCGTTGTCGAAAGACCACATAAATCTATTAAAATAAATTACTATTGTGATATAAACACAAATAATAAAAATAAATTATTTTTACGAAACACATTAAAAGAACTAAATCTTTTCTTCTTGCATTTATTGTGTAATATGAATTTTGTAAAATACATATTAAGACCGCTATTGACAGATGGGAATACATGGATGTTTAGAGTGGAATATATTGTATCGTATTACACATTACGTGCATTGGAGCGATTTAAAAATTATTGTAGAAGTAATAAGCATAAATATGTTGAAACGGAAGGACTTATTGAAATAATTAAGGAAGGAGAAAAAATTTTTAAAACACAATTACGTAATTGTATGATGCATTACAATCTTAATGGTTCAAATGTTATTATGCCTGAATATATAGATAAACCATTTTACGGAATTATAGAAAGTTGTTTTGACGGTATGAGTTATCAAAGATATTTAGTGGAATTACACAATTTGTCGGATAAGATAATAAGCTATTTAGAATTACAATTTGATTTTTCTTATGTGAAATTAAAGAAATTATAAAGAAGATATAAAAAATTTTGAATATAATTACTTAATGATTTCGTTTTATAATCTGACTTTGGATAAAATAATGATTTAGGGACGAGGATTGTTAATGAATTATAAGGGGTTTGTACAGAAATTCTCATGTAGAAACAATCTGTTTATTGACAAACTTTAAATAATATAAAAGAAAATTAGGTTAAACATTATAAAAGTAATAAATCTAATATTAGCTAACATATTTTTAAATAATTATATTTTGTAAAATATATAAGTTTTTATGATTTTTAAGTAATTTCTTATAAAAAATTTAGTGAAAATATATAAAAAAACACCATATTTATTAAATATTATATAAAGTACGATTATTATTGTTCCACTTCATATAAAAATACATTATAATGAGTTTGATTCAATAAAAATTATTATATAGAAATTTTGGAGTGTAATATGATATTTAAAAAGCTTTTAAGTGTGTTTTTAGCTACTTTTTGCATACTAGTTTTATTGCCAATAGGATCTGTGAAAGCTGAAACATTGCGTGGTACAAATCTAGGTTATGAATTTGTCAAAGAAGTAAGTGAAGACAAGCAAAGTGTCAAAGTTAATTTAAATGTAACTGTTGACGAAGGGTTTGAATTTACTGAGATATTGTTGCCGGATGATTCAGTGGTTACTGGGATATCTGCAACCTTTAATGCGTTTGAAAACAAAAAATACGATTTTAAAGTTAAATATAAAAAAGTAGATGAATTATTTGAAGAAATATTATCTGTTGATGTTAGTGAAATTGTAAAATCAGAAACATCATCAGAAAATCAAGGAGATACTTCAGCTTCAGTGTCATCTTTAAATCAACCTGAGGCATTAAGAGCACCAACACAAAATAAATTTATTGTCAGTTTTACTACACCACCTGTTACTGAAGAATATGGTTTAAATAAATTGACAAACTCAATCAAAGTAGATGGTACAACCCTTACTTCACCTATTGAAGGGGCATATTTAATACTGTCTTTTCCAACTTTATTAAGAGAAGAAAATTCTACAGAAATAATAACTAATAAATTTTTAGATTTGTTAAATGTAAATATTGGAAACGTTGCAAATAGTGCAGAGCTTTTAGTTGATTCAGCAAATAATACAACTTCTTACAAAATCAATTTAAAAACTGTCGATAGTTCTACAGAGATAACAATTCCTTTTAACTTTAGTTTTACCGATAGATTAACCCCTAATGGATATACTTTAACACCAACTGTAAAAGCATACACAGCTGATGGGAATTTAATAAGTGACGCTACTGATGCTACATATAAAATGAAATATCAAGAAAGAGTCGCTGTAAAAAAAGTCAATGGAATACAAGCAAATGGAACAATAATACAAGGTGGTTCTGCAACTTTTGGAAATACTAATTATATTGATCCAGCAAAAGCAGAATATGTGGCTTTTACATACGATTTAACTTACGGTTCACTAGGACAAAAAGGTGCAAGGCTAAATGACAAAACTACCATTATTGATACATTGCCAACTTATATTGATGCAAATGGACAAGAGAAAACTGCGTATTTTAATCCTGCGATTAATCCTGGTTGGGTTTTAAGTTCGGATGGAAAGGCTGTTTCTTATACATATAATGTTGATACATCTGGTTTTAATGGTGATTTAACAAGAATTGATACAAGAAATCAATTAGTAAAAATAGGATTGTATTTATCATTCCCTAATGCACCTGTAAAAGAAAATGGTAAATATAAAGATTATGTAAATGAAGTTACGATAGAATCAAGTTCTTTTAATGGAAATGATACTTATACTCAAAATGATAGTGTTTCTTTCAAAATAGATGCAACTGCTGTTAATGGTAATGGTTTAATAAGTAAAGGGAATATTAATCATACAGTTGTTTTTGATAAGTATGGATTACATGCAGAAAGATTACAATATTTGATTAATATTAATAACAATCTACCTTACAATTTAAAAAATTACGAAATCATTGAAGATGCAAGTAAATATGATTCTAGATTATATATAACTAAAGTAGTTAAAATCTCTGATTCTACAAATAAGAATTTAAATGATTTATATCAAATAGTTGGAGTTCGTACGGATGGAAGTACTCAGGTTTTTGCGATTGGTGATGAATTGAATACTACAACTCAAAATACAATTAAGGGCTACGTTGATAGTGTTAATAATGGAACACTAACTCCTGAAAATGTTCCAACTATAACTGATATTGAATTTCCTATTGTCAAAATTGTGAGAAAAGATGGAACTCCTTTATCACCGTCGGAAGCATTTTCTATACAAGTTTTGATGAATTTTAAAAATCCTTATGCATTAGAGTACTCAGATGTTAGAAATATTGTAAATAAAGCACAATTAACTGGTGAATTTGAGAATGTTAATGGTCAAACTACAAAAATAGAACCGATTGCTTCTGCCGCAAAATATTTTGTTCCTCTATCAGAAAAAATTAGTATGAACAAAATAACCAATTCTAATGTAACATTGAAACCTGGCAGCATAATAAATTTATTTAATGTGATTATTGATTTGAATTGGTTAAGTAAAAATAGACTATTAAATAACCCTACCATTATTGATTTATTACCTGCAGGATTAAATATCACACCAAATACTCGAGTTGGAGAATTTTTTGATAAAAATAGAATTGAGTCTGTTGAATATATTGAAAATTATAATAATACAGGAAGAACGGCTATTAAAATAAAATTAAAAACCGCAAGAGTAGTAGAGTTTAGTAGTACAGATATAGCTAATCCATATAAAATATCTTTAGGTATTTACAACATTCAAGTTAACGAAAAGGCAATACCTGCAGAAGCAGAAAATGATTCTATTGGCTATAATAACGATAATCATGTGTATTTTTTTGAAGATTTTACAAAAGTAGATTCTATACAAAATAATGTTGATATAGCTTCAACAAATAGAATTATTGATACATTAGACATTGATTTAGATGGCTCAACATCCGATAACATTTTAGAGGCAACATCAAAAGTTAAAGTTCAAATGCCTAGTATGGTATTTAGTAGAAAATACATAAGAAGTTTAGAAGGTGCATCAAAAAATGATGCGATTGATACTAATAAATCATGGAGTGAGGCAATACATACAAATTATGATAGTGGTGTAAGTGGAGGAAAATTTCAATATAAGTTAGAAGTTACTAATAATACTTCCATAGCAGTGTCAGGAATAGAAATTTATGATGTATTTCCATTTGTAGGAGATAATAGAAATTCTGCTTTTTCAAATAAACTTTTAGGACCAATTGTAGATATTAAAGAAAATACAGTTGATGCTTCAAATAAATATGTAATTTATTATACGACAGATGCAAATCCTAGTTTAGATGCTAATGTGGCAGTAAACAGCCAGATTTGGAAAACACAGGTAGATGACTATACAAAAGTAACTGCAATTAAAATTGTAATGAAATCTAACGAGAAATTAAATTCAAGAGAGAAACTAAACATTATTTTGAATATGTCTGCACCTGAATATGATAGTATCGCTTTATCTAATGCGTTTTCGATCAATAATTTTCAAGTCAGATATTCTGGTTCAACTACTTTTGGTTCAACAAATTCTGTTAGAAATTATTTACCTGAATACAGATACATTGATGTAAAAAAAGAGTGGGTGGGTAATTCTCTTAATAGTGTTGTTGTAAAACTTTTAAGAAACAATGTTGAAATTAAAACTCAAACAATTGATGCATCATCTAATTGGAAATATACATTTGAAGATTTAGAAGTGAACGATTCAAATGGAAACATGTATTCCTATACTGTAAAAGAAGTGGAAAATCCTGATTATAAGGCTAATATAAGTGGAAATATGAATGATGGTTTTGTGATAAAAAATATTTCTCAAGAAAAAGTCGAAATTCCTGTGAGTGTAGAATGGATAGGTAAAATTTTACCAAGTACAACAGTTAACTTGCTCTTAGATGGAGTTGTTGTGGATTCATTACCTGTAAATGCAACAGGTAATTGGCAAGCACTTTTTAAAGTTAATAAGTATGATGGTAATGGAAATGAAATAAGCCTAAATAGATATACACTTACAGAAATGAATTTGCCTGAACATAAAATTGAAATTAAGGGTGATGCAATTAATGGATTCAAAGTAATAAATACTTACATTCCTAAATCAAAACCAAATGTAACTATCACAAAAACTAATTCTCAATTTTCACTTAGAGAATATCGTGTACCTGATACTGGTGATAAAAATACAATTGCAATTTATATTGTTTTATTAATAGTTGCAATGGGTGGAATTGTTTTTGTGAATTTTAAAAGAAGAAAGTAACTGTATCTTATAAATCATAAATAGAAAATAAAAGATTGGTTTTATGCAGAAAAATCAATCTTTTTAATATGAATTAATTTTTACAAAATGTTTTAATTAATTTAAAATATATATTAAAGTATGCGCTTACATAAATTAAGGAGGGGAATATGTTAGATTTACATAATTTAAAATTGGGGGTTGCGACTGCATCTGCACAAATTGAAGGTGGAGAGGTTAATTCAAATTGGAATAAATATTCTGATTGTGGGAAAATAATTGATAATTCCAATATTAAACGTGCTACCGATCACTGGAATCGTTATGAAGAAGATATAGATTTACTATGTGAGTTGGGTATTAAAGAATATAGAATGAGTGTTGAATGGGCAAGAATTGAACCTGAAAATGGAAGGTTTAATTATGAGGCAATGGAAAGATATATTGAAGAAATCAAACTGATGAAAAAAAGAGGTATTAATATTTTATTAACACTTCACCATTTCAGTCATCCACAATGGTTTGAAGATATGGGTGGATTTGAAAAAGAGAGCAATGTAAAAATTTTCGTTAGATTTGTAAAGTATGTTATTGGAAATGTATATGATTTGATAAGTGATTATTGCACAATTAATGAGCCCAATGTTTATGCAACACAAGGATATTTTTTCGGGGAGTGGCTTCAAGAAGAAAAAAATTTATTAAAAACGATACAGGTAATGAATGTTTTTGTTGCTTGCCATATATCTTGTTATAAATTTATACATGAGTTTTATAAGGAAAAAGGTTTGAATAAACCTGTTGTTACATTTGCATTAAACTATAGATATTTTGAACCATACTCAAATTCAGTAATAGATAAAGTGGGGGCTAAGTTATTGTCATTTTTGTTTCAGGATGGAATATTTAAAGCTTTTGCCTTAGGAGAGTTTATATTTCCTTTTAGAAATTTAATGAAATTTCCTAAAGGTAAATATTTAGATAGTATAGGAATTAATTATTATACCCGAGGGCTTGTTAAAAACTTTCAAGATGTTACGAAAGAAAATACACAAAAAACTGATTTAGGCTGGGAAATATATCCCGAAGGATTATCATGGGCATGTAAGAATCTTTATGAGATTATTCAACTTCCAATTAGAATTACAGAAAACGGTACCTGCGATAATAGAGATGAATTTAGATGTAGATATATATACGAGCATTTAAAAGTTATAATAGATACAAAACTTCCAGTAACGCATTATTACCATTGGTGTTTTACTGATAATTTTGAATGGAAAGAAGGAGAACGTCCTAGATTTGGTATAGTACATATTGATTATGATACTCAAAAAAGAACTATAAAAAATAGTGGATATTTTTTCAAACAGATAATTGAAGATAAAGCAGTGAGTGAAAAGACTTATGAAAAATATGTTTCTATCCAAAAGTATCATCATGGTGAAATTAATATATTAAGTGATTTGTTAAGTGAAAAAGAGTTGAGGAATAGAAGATGAAAAGAGAAAAATTAAATAAGTTTTATGGTATTGGTACTCTTGGTAGGGATATGGTTTATGCCATGTCTGCAATGTATTTAATGTATTATCTAACAGATGTTAAAGGGGTAAGTGTTAAAGGGTTAGGAATAATAACAGTGGTTATGGTTTTGTTACGTATTTTTGATGCATTAAATGATCCTGTAATGGGATATTTGATTGATAATACAAAATCACGATTTGGTAAATTTAAGCCATGGATATTTGGAGGAAGTATAGTTTCTGCAGTGATGACTATCTTACTGTTTTTTAATCCTACGGATAATGAAACTGTTTATTTAATATATTTTACAATTGTTTATCTTTTGTGGGGATTAGCATTTACAGCTCATGATATTTCTTATTGGTCTATGCTTCCATCGCTTAGTAAAAATCAAAATGCTAAAGAGAAAATAGGCTCTATTGCTAAAATTTGTGCTGATATAGGTATTTTTAGTGTTGTGATTGGAATTGTTCCAATAACTCAAATGTTGTCAAAAGCTTTAAATGGCATGCAAAATGCATATTTCTGTTTATCAATAATTGTTTCAATAATAATGATATTTTGTTTGGGAATAATGTTGTTAGTTGTAAAAGAAAATAGAGATGAAAGATCTATTCAAAAATCTGCGGGTTTAAAAGATATTATCCAAACTATTTTTAAAAACGATCAGCTTCTTTGGGTTGTTTTAGCTATGGTTTTATTTACTATTGCAAATACAACAACTACATCTTTAGGGATTTATTATTTTCAATATATTTTTGGTAATCAAGATTTTTATAGTGTTTTTGCAGGGATTTTGGGTGTTTCACAACTTCTTGCATTAATGTCTTTTCCATATTTATCTTCTAAATTTGGAAGGAGATGGCTTTATGGTTTTGGGACAATTTTAGTTTGTATAGGATATATTTGTTTTTACTTTTCTGAAAATATTATTTTTGTTTCTCTATCAGGTGTTATTATTTTCTTTGGAGAAGGTTTTATTCAAATTTTAATGTTAATGTTTATTTCAGATTGTGTTGAATATGGCGAATGGAAATTAGGGCGTAGAAATGATTCAATTACTTTATCGCTCCAACCTTTTGTTGCAAAGATGGGTTCAGCAATTGCCTCAGGTATAGTAGGCATCACTATAATTTTATCGAATATTAAAAATAGTTCAGGTCCGCAAGATTTATCAGTTTTACATGTTCATATTTTTAAAACTTCAATGTTGATTATACCTCTTATAATTATTGTTTTTGGGTATTTCATCTATAGAAAATATTATAAACTTGATGATATTATGTATAAAAAAATAGTAGAAGATTTAGAAACTAAAAAATCAAAATCAATTTAAATATGATGCATATAGAGTGTAATTTTAAAATATTATTTTTAATATTAGAAAGGGATATATGAAAATAGAAGAATATATATTAAGTCAAGATAGCAGTGTTCAAAAAAATTTGTTTGAAGTTTATAATGCGATTAAGGAAGTACTACCATTTTGTGAAGAAAAAATTTCTTGGGGAATGCCAACATTTAAAAAGGAAAGAAACATAATTCATTTTGCCTCTAATAAAAACCATATTGGAATTTATCCAGGTGCATTAGCAATTGAACATTTTGCTTTGAGAATAAAAGAAAAAGGCTATAAATTTAGTAAAGGGGCAATTCAAATTCCATATTCAGATAATTTACCAATAGAGTTTATAAAAGAAATTTCACTGTGGTGTAGTATTAATAATTAACAAAAAATAGTACAGTATATATTTGTTTATTTTTGTAATTTTTGGTATTCTAATTGTATGGTTAAATGAAAAAAGGAGTAAAAATATGACTAAATTATCACCACTTCAAAAAGCTAGATATACTTATGAACCTAAGCTACCTAAAATGCTTAGAAATGGTATTTCAGAAATTTGTGTAAAAGAGGGAGAAGAAACAAAAAGTGTAGCTGATCAAGAAAAAATTAAAGCACTTTTCCCAAATACATATGGTAAAAAAGAAATTACATTCCAAAAAGGACAAAATACATCAGAGGCTAAAAAACAAGTTGTAGGAGTTATTTTATCTGGTGGACAAGCACCTGGTGGACATAATGTTGTGTGCGGTTTATATGATGCATTAAAAGCAACTAATAAAGAAAATGTTTTATATGGATTTAAAAATGGACCAAGTGGATTGTTGGATGATGATTATTTAATTTTTGATGATGAATATATCAACCAATTTAGAAATACTGGTGGATTTGATATTATTGGTTCAGGTAGAACAAAATTAGAATCAGAAGCACAATTTGCGGTTGCTGCAGAAGTTTGTAAAAAACATGGTATAACAGCAATAGTTATTATTGGTGGTGATGATTCAAATACAAATGCTGCAGTTCTTGCAGAATATTTTGCAGCACATGATGCAAATGTACAAGTTATTGGTTGTCCAAAAACAATTGATGGCGATTTAAAAAATGAAGATATTGAATGTTCATTTGGATTTGATACTGCTACAAAAACTTATAGTGAATTAATTGGTAATATTGAAAGAGATGCAAACTCAGCTAAAAAGTATTGGCATTTTGTTAAGGTTATGGGACGCTCTGCATCGCATGTTGCTCTTGAATGTGCTTTAGAAACTCAACCAAATATTTGTTTAATTTCTGAAGAAGTTGCAGCAAAGAAGATGTCTTTATCACAAATAGCTAATTATATTGCAGATTCTGTTGAAAAAAGAGCAGCTAAAGGTATGAATTTTGGTGTAGCTATTATTCCAGAAGGTGTAGTTGAATTTGTACCAGAATTTTCTGTTTTAATTCATGAAATAAATGAACTTCTTGCGGGAAGTAAAGCTGATGCATTTAACGCTTTAGCAAATTGGAAAGAAAAGTATGCATTTATTGAAAAAGGTTTGACAAAAGAATCTATGGATGTATTCTCAATTCTTCCTGAAGGAATACAACAACAATTATTCCTTGAAAGAGATCCACATGGAAATGTTCAAGTTTCATTAATTGAATCTGAAAAATTATTCTCTTCACTTGTAAAAGATGTTTTAGATGGTAGAAAGAAATCAGGTACATATAAAGGCAAATTTAATGCATTACATCATTTCTTTGGATATGAAGGAAGATGTGCATTCCCATCAAATTTTGATGCTGATTATTGCTATTCACTTGGATATAATGCTTTTATGTTAATTCAATATGGTTATAATGGATATTTATCAAAAGTTTCGAATCTTTCTAAATCTGCTGATGAATGGATTGCTGGTGGTATGCCAATTACAAAAATGATGAACATCGAAAGAAGACATGGTGAAGATAAACCAGTTATCAAAAAAGCGTTAGTTGAACTTGAAGGTAAACCATTCAAATTCTTTGAAGCAAATAGAGATGAATGGGCTGTTGAAACTGCTTATACATATCCAGGGGCAATTCAATATTATGGTCCATCTGAGATTTGTGATTTAACTACAAGAACGCTTGCACTTGAAAAAGGTGAGTAATTAATATTTGAATACTCTATAATTAATATAGAGTATTTTTTTATGGAGTTAATAAATTATGGAATTTTTATATAAAGAAGTTATTGATAAAGGATATTCAAATGATTTGAAATATAAAGTTATTTTTGAAAAAAAGGTATATTTGTTAAAACAATCAAATATAGAATTTTTAAATAGAAAAAATCAGGAATTTAAATATAGCGAAGAATGTTTTTTAAAGGGTGTTTCAATGTGTGAACCTATTAAAATCTTTACTGATAATAAAAGCGTTTTTACATTATATTCTTGGATAGATGGACATGATGCAAAAGATTTAATATATAAATATTCTGATGAAATGAAATATGACTATGGGTATAGAATGGGACAGAGTCTGAAAAAAATACATTCAATAAATGTTGATAAAAATGTAGACTGGGAGAAAAAATTTAATAATAAAATAGATGTAAAAATCAAAAACTATATTGAATGTAATGAAAAATATGATAATGATTATATATTTATAGATTATATACAAAAAAATAGAAATTTGTTAAAAGGTAGACCGATTGTATTTCAACATGGAGATTTTCACATTAATAATATGATGTTTGATAATAAAGAAGATATTTATATTATTGATTTTGAGAAGTTTGATTTTGGTGATCCGTGGGAAGAATTTAATAGAATTGTATGGTCTGCACAAATTTCTTTTGATTTTGCGAGTGGTATAATAGATGGATACTTTGAAAAAGATGTTCCAAGTGAATTTTGGAAATTACTTTGTTTATATATTTCAAGTAACGTGTTAAGTTCTTTACCTTGGGCTACTTCAATAAATGAAAAAGAAGTTATATCCATGAAAAATCAGGCAAATGAGATTTTAAAATGGTTTAATAATATGGAATGTATTATACCAACTTGGTATAATAACAAAAATAATGGAGGTAAAATATGATATTTATTGAATATCCAAAATGTTCTACATGTCAAAAGGCAAAAAAATGGTTAGATAACAACAATATTAAATATGAAAAAAGGGATATTAAAGAACAAAATCCTACAGAAGAGGAATTATGCAAATGGTATAAATTAAGTGGTTACCCTTTGAAAAAATTTTTTAATACTAGTGGTTTGAAATACAAAGAATTAGATTTAAAAAATAAATTAGAGGATATGACTGATGATGAAAAGATAAAACTTCTTTCTTCAGATGGCATGCTTGTTAAAAGACCTATTATAATTAATGGAGATAAAATATTGTTAGGATTTAAAGAGATTGAATGGGAAATTATAAAATAATTGAGCATATTACTTATTAATAAAGATTATACATAATATAATTTAATTAATAGGGAGGTTTATTATGGCAACATTTAAAGGAAATCCAGTTACACTTATTGGTGAAAGAGTTAAAGTAGGAGATATTGCACCAGATTTTAATTTGTTATCAAGTTCTTTAGAAAATGTTAAATTGAATGATTTTTTAGGGAAAATAAAGGTTATTAGCGTTATTCCATCTATTGACACAGGAGTATGTGATTTTCAAACTCGCAAATTTAATGAAGAATGTTCAGGAATTGAAAATGTGGTAGTTATTACAGTTTCTTGTGACTTGCCATTTGCTTTTAAGAAGTGGTGTGGTGCTGCAGGTTTGGAAAATATAGTAACACTAAGTGACCACAGAGATGTTTCTTTTGGACAATCTTATGGTGTTTTAATTGAAGAATTAAGATTGTTGAATAGAGCAGTATTTATACTTGATGAAGAAAATAAAGTTATTTATGCTGAATATTTGGAAGAAAATGCTAATCATCCAAATTATGAAGCTGCACTAAACACATTAAAAAGAGGAAATTAAATTTCCTCTTCAGTTTGTTGACAAAGCGGTACTTTCAAATGAAAGTATCACTTTTTTAAATGTTAAATCAAATAAATTAGTAATATAATCGTAAAAAATAAATGAAATAGGTGTTTTTTGTGTAAAATACCAACTCCATTTTGCCATCC
>JALEZD010000011.1 GCA_022772735.1 Erysipelotrichaceae bacterium | reverse complement strand
AAATTGTAAGAAAACGACATGTTTTCTTATTGTATAATTTTATTAAATAAGAGGTGTGCCTATGAAAAAAATAATATGTTTATTACTTTCAATTTTACTTGTAGGTTGTTCTATTAAAAATGAAAGTGCAACAACAATAACCCCTACTCAAACACCTATATTTCAATTCCCTATTCCAACTCCTACTATAACCCCAACTTATACTCCGACTATGACTCCAACAACTACTATAATACCTACTCGAACACCAACTATTTTTGATACCAATATATATAATATTTATGTAGGACCAGGATATATCCCTCCAGAAATTCCTCAATCATTAGATGATGTGGATTTTTCTAAGTTTGATAGTAAATCACCTGTTGATGGTTTACATTTTATTTGTCCTAGGGGGGTTTTTTATGGGCATCGTGAAAGTTTAGATGATACATCTACTTCTATGACTTTAAAATTAAGATACTGGGATAATCAAAACCATATTAGTTTTGTATTAGCAGAGACACCTGTAGTATTTTTTGGTGGAGTTTTTAATAGAATTGATAAAGACTTTTATAGTTATTATGGATATAAATTTACTTCTGAGGAAATCCAAAAAAAAATAGAAGAATTATATGATGAATCATATGTCAAATATTTTAAATATGAAGATGGATATATATACATATATCCTGATGGATTATCTATGGAGGAAATGCAATCATATCAATTTGATGAAGAATACGGTTGTAAACTATACAGTATAAGGCTTCCATAAAAATCATTTAAATTTTCTGGAAAATAAGGATGAATCAAATAAAGTGTTTAAGTAAAAAGCATAAAAGCTATACACTTTATATTACTATCTCTAAAAGACATTCATTTTTTAAGCTGTTTAAGAGTCCCATCCTCCAGACTCTATTTTATGATAATTGATTAGACACATTAAAGAATATTCTAATTCAAATAATACGATTTTACCATCTAAAACACCAGTGCATATCATTTTTTTATGGTTTATATACAGACATATTTAATTCTACTTATGATATTTAAATATTAGTATCTTTAGAGAGATTATGTCATAAAAAAATATTAGGTATTTTAAATACAAAGATAACCATACATTATCCCTAATGAATTAAATATTGAATAAATAAAAACATACCAATTGTATAAAGTATAAGCTTTTAAATATAATTAAAATTTTATTGTAAAAACAATAAAAGATGGGTATTTATCAATAAAATGATAAATATCCACCTTTTTATTTTTAACCAATTCCAGACGTCTCAAAATGATTACTTATGTATGACTTAGTATGCTCATATTTTATTTCTATCAACTTATCATCTAATACCCCAACTACAAATATTTCATCATTCCTTTTTACTACTTCTATAATTTTTATATCTACATCTAAAGGCACCTTTACTATTTTGTTAGTGAATATTTCTATCCCATTTATGGAAACATTCTCTACACCTTCTTCAGATTTAGAATAAAAATGAATAAAATATCTTTGATTTAATATATTTCCAAATAAAACCATATTGTTTTGATTATATTCAAAATAATATTCTTTTCCTTGATAAATTAAATTGCCTGTTTGCAATCCTTCATATGGAATACCTAAATAGTTTACTTCAACTATTTCTTCAACTGGAATAGTTAATTTTTCTGTAGAATACCTCACTGTTATTGGGCTATTAATTATTCTCATTTTTAGTTTACCAAAATCATTGTGATGTTGTTTATTAGTTACTATAATTGCATCAAGTAAATCAACATCATTAGAACTATTTTTGATAATATATTCTTTTTTTATAACTAACGCTGATTTATTCCCATCTCCTAAATTAAAAGCTACTATACACCCTTTTTCCAATAAAAATGTAGTAATATCTTTTAAAGTCAAACCAGGCTCACTACAGAATAAAATATAATCACCATTTTTACATTGTCCTATTGCACTATGAGCTACTGTACTATAAAATTCAGGATTATCTGTATTTGTATGTACAGATTGTGCATTTTTAATCAAAACAAATTTATTACACGATCTAATCCAATCATATCTTGCAAGTTCTGCCTGATTACTTATTGGATAGCTTATTTCTATCAATCTACCATTTTTAAATCCAATTTTCGGATTTAAATCATTATTGCCAATTGGATTTTCTCTTTTTAATTTTAGTACACCTAAAATATTTAAATATTTGCCATTTTTTTGTATAAATGGACCTCCATTTATTGCAACTAAATCATTGTCATCACTAGAACAATAGTTTTTAAGTGAATTTCCCAAAAAATCATTGTATCCAAATGCATGCTTCAATTTTAAATCATATAACGTATTATTCAATACAACATATGCGATATCCACATTTTTATATTTTTCTTTTGATATTTTATACCTCAATTCTGATTCTTCTACATATCTTGATTGTGTAAGAGGGAAATTGTCAATTGTAATTCCTTCTTTAATATCATTATGTATGTATTTTTGATTAGGGAGTCTAAAAAATATTTTTTGTAAATCTAATGTATTCTCCATTTGCCATGTGGTATATGGAATTCCATCTACATACACTTCTCTGTTTGCTTTACCTTCAGGATGCCAATCTTCTGCAACTTCTATATGGATGTGCGTTGCAAACGTACCATCCCCTTTCTTGCCAGTATCTTTATCTTCCCCACGTCCTCCTTCTTTATAAAATAATTCTCCAGGTAAATAAATTTTGTCTTTGATAACATCTCTATTAAAATCATCACAATGTGTTAATGCAAATGTCAAAATTCTCATTTGTCCATCTGCACACATTACTTCAGTTGGATTCCCATCTTCATCGCAAGTCCCAAAATAAGCTGTATTAGTTTTTCTATCTTCATTGAATTCATTTTCTTTTGGAAATCTTATAAGCTTACAAGTACATGGTGCATATGCTTCTTCATAATTTATTTTATCTGAGGAGAATTGTCCAACTAAATCCCATGCATGTCTGTTTTGGTGAGAAGCATTTTGACCATCATATAATTGACCTTGACTAATTTTAATTGTATTCATCGGAAAAATCACTTTTTCAATTTTTTTCATATTTAAATCCTCCTTTCTTTCTAATTTTCTTTATTGTTTAAATATGTTTTTTTTACTTTCTAAGTGAGTAATAAACTTGTTTGTATCGATACATGCATATTATCTCTTAATTAAAACTGTTTGAACACGACATCTTGATGTCGTATATATGACAACTTTTAACAAATAAAAAGCGTCTTAAATTTAAGACACTTCTTTTTTATATGTTTCTATTATGTTTGGCATAAAACTGTTTATTATTTTTTCCTCAGCGGACTTTTGTATTCTCTGAACTTGCCTTATAAAATAATTTAACTTTACAGCAATTTCTTCTTGAGAATAACACTCTACTTTTCTTAGATATAATACTTTGAGTTCTTTTGATGTTAGTTCTTTCATACATATACTCCTTTCATAAAATTTGTTTCTCTTGTTAATTAGGAGTATACATTAAAATTATTTTTTTTAAATACTTGTTTTTATTTAGTAATTTTGCTTGTCTTTTAAATTGGGGTTTATTTAATATTAGTTATTTTTCCCATGTTTTTCACTATTAATTTTCTCGAAGCTTCAGCTTAAAAGATTAACCATTTTACACTAAATATATGATTTATATCATAAAAATATTTTAAATTTTAATAACATATATCGCTGATAAAGCCTTAAAAGAAATCACTATTTCTTTATCCATAAACTCTATTTTCATAGAATTATCAAATAAATCTCTTTCAACAACTTTAAATTCACTATTAATATTTAAACCCAACCTATCTAAATAGGATAACAAATCTCTATCACTATGGACTCTTATTATCTTTGCTTTTTCTTTAACTTTTAAAAGATCCATAGAAATAATTTCATCAATTTCACTCTCTTGATTTTCATAAATTATTGAACCAT
Organism: Erysipelotrichaceae bacterium; assembly: GCA_022772735.1. Classification (GTDB taxonomy): domain Bacteria; phylum Bacillota_I; class Bacilli_A; order Erysipelotrichales; family Erysipelotrichaceae; genus UBA9076. The sequence goes on along the minus strand of JALEZD010000011.1, from coordinate 12,880 downwards.
GTGGACAACATTTGGGAAAATTCAAAAATTCATTCAACTTACTTTTTAAACTTTCATCAGTAACATGTTCAAGTTTCTCAGCCTGTTCATGAACATCTTGCCATTTATAATTCATTTTAGTTAACAAAAATGTTTCCCACAATCTATGTTTACTTAATATATCCTTAGTAATCGAAATAGCCTTATCAGTTAAATCAATATTATAATTGTGAATAACTATTAACCCCTCTTTAGAAAGTTTCTTCAACATTTCTGAAACTGAGGCTGGTGCCACATTTAAATGCTGTGCAATAAGTTTATTATTCACTTTATTTCCACTTTCATTTAACTTAAATATTACCTTTAAATAATCTTCTCTATTATTAGTCATAAAAATCACCTTAACAACATTCTAACATAAGATAAGCCACTTTGTGATAGCTGATAAATACCCAAACTATCATCCTTAACAACATATCCACTAACTATTAAATCATTTAAGAACTTATCACTCAATTCTTTTTTCCAATTCAAATGTTCATGTATGGAATTATAACCCAATTCATTAAAATTTTTGTTATGTTTAAATATATGAATGAGTATTAAATCATGCATAATTTTATTTCTGTTTTTTATATTTTTTAAAACTTTATAAATTATTCCATTTCTATTAATAAACACCGCAATAACACACATCAACATACCTGTAAAACTACATACTCCAGTAATAGAAACATTAAGCGATATACCAATATAATAACCAATAATACAATTAATAATTCCAAAAATTAACGACAATACAATCATTTGTTTTAAACTTTTTGAGAATAAATATGCAACAACACTTGGACATACAAAAAGAGAAATTACCAAAATTGCTCCTACACTATCAAAAGCACTAACACATGTTATTGAGGTCAAAGTCATAAGTGAATAGTAAATTCTATTAATTTTTATTTTGTTTAACATTGCAAATTCCTTATCAAATGTAGAAATTTTAAGTTCCTTAAAAAATAATATTACAAAAATCAAATTAATAAAGAAAACAACTGACATTAAAACAAGTGATTTAGGTAAGTTAAAAATTCTAATAAATGGTGCAAAAAGAGGATTTCCCATTAAAACAATATCCACATCTAAATGTGCATTTCTAAACATTTTTGTAATAATTACTACAGCCAAAGAAAAAAACATTGGAAAAACAATTCCTAGTGCATCTTCATGTTTTACTAATCTCTTTTTTGAAAGCAGCTCAACAAAATATACTGTTATAACTCCAAATACTGCAGCATTCAAACTTAAAAATATTGAATTTAAATCACCAACTAAAATAAAAGCTAATACAATTCCCAATAAAACTGAATGCGACAAAGCATCAGCCATCATAGATAAATTTCTAAGCACAATAAAAGGTCCTAATATTGAACAAGCAAGTGATGTTGCTATAAGTACAAATAAAACTTCAATCATAATTTAATAAACCTCTTAAATATTCCATATTTTCCAAATAACATTGAAAAAATTGTAAAAAAACACATAAACAATATAATCATTGGACCTGTAGAAAATCCTTTTATTGCACTGCTAAAGTAACTTCCTAAAAATGAAGATATCGCACCAACAAACATTGAAATAAATAAAACATTCTTAATATTTTTAGAATATTGATTCGCACATATGCAAGGAATAAGTAAAAATGAAGAAATTAATATTGCTCCTACACTTTTTAATCCAAGTGATATTAAAGTAATCATCATTATTAAAAGAATCAAATCTATTATTTTATTGTTAATACCTATAGTTTTCGCATAGTTTTTATCAAATGTACTTATCACAAGTTCTTCATAAAAAATAAAAACTAACACAAGTACAAAAATAGAAAAAATTGCAATTATTAAAACATCCGCTTTAGTAATAAATGCCGCAACCCCAAAAATATATCCTTTAAGCCCAGATTGGGAAATATTGCTATACTGTGGATGCCCTTGAATATAAGATTTTAATGCTAAACCAAATCCAAAAAATCCAGTTAACACGATTGCTAATGCTGCATCCAATTTAATTTTACTATTTGATTCAATCAATTGAATTATTTTATATGCTAATCCACCAGAGATTATTGCACCAATAGTTAATAGTATTGGATTTTTACTTTGAAAAAACATAAAAGCCAAAATTATTCCTGGAAATGTAGAATGTCCAATCGCATCACCAATTAAACTTTGACCTTTATAAACACTAAAACAACCTACAACAGCACTAGACATAGCTAAAATCATCGTTCCTAGCGCAACAACTTGAAAATCATATGAAAAAAGTATATTACTCATATATCACCTCAGAATATGCTTTTTCAATATTTTCTTTTGTCAAAATTTCATCTATTTTTCCACTTGCAACTACTATTCTGTTAATTAAAACAATATGATCAAAATATTGCTTTAAAGTATTCAAATCATGATGTACACATATTATAGTTTTTCCTTCTTCTTTAAGAGTTTTCATTTTATCCATAATGATTTTTTCACTTGTTTTATCTACTCCAGCAAGAGGTTCATCCATAATTAATAAATCAGCTTGCTTACAAAGTGCTCTTGCAATAAAAACTCTCTGTTTTTGTCCACCAGAAAGTTCACTAATTTGCCTATCTTTTAAATCCAAGAGATTCATTTCAGATAATGCATTCATGGCTTTTTCTTTTTCTTCTTTATTTATTCTTTTAAAAAGTTTTATACCACTATATCTTCCCATAAGTACAACATCAAAAACTGATATTGGAAAATCCCAATTGACTGATGAGTGTTGAGGAACATATGCAATTTTATCCAAAGAATTCTTTAATGGTTTATCGAAAAATGAAACCTTACCTGATAATGGTTTTACAAAATTTAATATACACTTTAAAAGTGTAGACTTACCTGCTCCGTTTGGTCCAACTATTGCAGTAATACTATTTGAGGAAATTTCTAAATCTATATCCCATAATACAGGTTTATCATCATATGCAACTGTTAAATCTTCTATCCTTACAACACTCATAGTCACTCCTAAATTTATTTTAAATATTCATGTATTAAATCAATATTATGTTTTACCATTGATAAATAATTATCTTCACTACTTCCTTTTACACCTAAAGAATCACTAAATAATTCTTTACCTTCCCCTGATACAACTTCTACATCAAACCCTTTTTCTTTACATGATTCTTTTAACTTTTCCATTCTTGATGGATCAGTAGTTGTTTCAGCAAATATAGCTTTTACTTTATTATCCACGATGAATTTAGCAGTTTCAGCCATTTCATTTGTAGAAAGTTCTGAATCCGTACTAACTCCTTGTGGTGCTTTTACTTCAATATCATATTGTCTAGAAAAATAGCCAAATGCATCATGAGGTGTAATTAATATTCTACTTGTTTTATCTATTTCAGATATTTTTTTAATACCATAGTCTTTTAATTCATCAAGTTTTAAAATATACTCATTTAAATTTTTTTCAATAACTTCTTTACTGTTTGGTACATGTGCAATTAATGCATTTGCTGCATTTTTCACTGCCATCTTATATAGTTCAATATCAAACCAAAAATGTGGATCTGTAATTTTAACTCCATCTTCTTCCATTACTAACAAATCTTTTTCATCAAAATCTTTTGTGACAGAATATGCATTTTTTGATTCTAAAACCTCAACCATCTTACCTTCAAAATGCAATCCATGATACAAAATTAAATTCGCATCTGATAACTTTTGATAATCTTCAGGCTTAGGTTCATATGTATGTGGATCTTCTCCAGCTGGAATAATTAATACTGGATTAACTATATCTTTTGCAAGTACACTAACCATATCTTCTAAAAATGATGTTGTAACAGCAACATTGATTTTTTCTGTTGATACAGTTTCACTTGGTGTTTCAACTGTTGTATTGTTTACTTTTGTGCAACCTGTTATAAATAAAATACCCAAAAAGGCTAATAAAATTCTTTTCATAATCTCTCCTTATCGTTTTAATGAGGTATACCTAATAATGACAGTATATTACTACCGGTTAGCATTGTCAAACTTTTTTATCTGAATATTTTAAAACTTATATATTTACACAGAAAATTTATCTAATAAATTTAAAAGGTGAACTCATCAAGTTCACCTAATTCACCTTTAGTATTAATAATTATTTGATAAAACTTCAAAGTATGCTCTTGTATATCCGCATAAAGGACATTTTGCTGGAGCTACTTTACTTTCTAGTGTGTATCCACAGATTTCACAAATCCAAACAACTGGTTCATCTTTTTTAAACACTTTATCTTCTTTTACATTATTTAATAATGTAATATATCTTTCTTCGTGTCTTTTTTCAACACTTGCTACCATATCAAATTGAGCAGCAATTTTATTAAATCCTTCTTCACGAGCTACAGCTGCAAAGTTTTTATACATATCTGTCCATTCGTAATTTTCACCATCTGCAGCCATTTGTAAACATGTTGCAAGTTCTGGAATTTCATCATTATGTAAAGCTTTAAACCATAACATTGCATGAGTTTGTTCATTTAATGCTGTTTCTTCAAAAATTCTAGCAATTTGTTCCATACCATCTTCGCGTGCCTTCATTGCAAAGTAAGTATATTTACCTCTTGCCATGCTTTCTCCAGCAAATGCCGCTTGTAAATTAGCTTCTGTTTTTGACCCTTTTAGTTCCATATTTTAGCCTCCTATTTTCCTACAGTTTCCACACACACCCTCATAAGTCATAAAATGTTCTTCGACTTTGAAACCCCAATCACGCTCAATTTTTGATAAATCCTTATCTTTTACAAGGCTTGGTATATCAAAATATTTATTACATATAACACAATGTAAATGATCATGAGTCTCAGGGTTTCCATCATAGAAAACAACTCCATTTTCCTCAAACTTTCTAATAAGTTTGTTTTCGCTAAGATAGTTCAAGTTTCTATAAACAGTAGCTAATCCAACCTTTTTATTTTCTTTTTTAAGAACTTCCATAACTTGTTCAGCGGTTAAATGTCTGTTTACACCCTTGATAACATCATAGACTTCTTTTCTCTGTCTTGTATTTCTATAAATCATCTTTACTCCTTATTGAGAACTATTTCCAATTATAAACTCATTAATTTTTTTGTAAATAGATTATGATAAAAATTAGCTTTAGCTTACCAAATATTAGCAAACGCTTACCATTTTTTACATCAATGGAGCTAATATTTTCATTATAAATCCGGTTATTTTTACACTTAATTTTTCATTATTCACATCATTAATTGTTATTTTTTTACATTTATTTAGAGTACTCATAAAATCATCTTCAATATCTTTTATACACTCACAATCATACATATAAGTTGCACATTCAAAATGATGATACAAGCTTCTATAATCCAAATTTATTGTTCCAACAACACCCTTGATATCATCACTTACAAATACTTTAGCATGCACAAATCCAGGGGTATATTCATATATTTTTACACCCGATTCTAAAAGTGATTTATAATGTGTTTTTGCAAGTGCATATGGAGTTTTTTTATCAGGAATTGCTGGAAGTATTATCTTAACATCTACACCTCTTTCTGATGCAAATTTTATCGCATTTTCAAGCTCTGAATCTAATATCAAATATGGAGTCATAATATGAACATATTTATTTGATCTATTGAGGATATCCATGTATACCCTCTCCCCAACTTTATCATCATCCAATGGAAAATCTCCATATGGTATAACATACCCACTAGAGTTAATATTTTTCTCTAAAGAAACATTTACATATTTATCAAAGTTCTCAATTTTTTCATCAACATACCACATTTGTAAAAACATCAAAGTAAAGCTTTTTACTGCTTCCCCTTCAATCATTATTGCTGTATCCTTCCAATGACCAAATCTTTCATAAAAATTTATATATTCATCCGCAAGATTTATTCCTCCATTAAATGCAACCTTGCCATCAATCACTAATATTTTCCTATGATCTCTGTAATTATAGTGTGTAGATACAAAAGGAGTAATTGGCGCAAACATTTTACATTTGATATTAAATTTTTTTAAATACTTTGGATAATTATACGGAAGAGTTGAAAATGCACAAGTTCCGTCATATAAGACTCTTACTTCAACACCCTCACTTGCTTTTCTCTTCAATATATCTAATATTTTCCCCCACATTAATCCTTCTTCAATTATAAAATATTCTAAAAATATAAATTTCTCTGCTTTTTCTAATTGTATAAGCATTTCTTCAAATTTATATTCTCCAAGAGAAAAATATTTTACAAAACTATTTTTATATATAGGAAAGTTACCACTTCTATTTAAATAATTAGAAAGTGATCTTAGTTCGTCACTTAAATTTTCAATTTTTTCAACTTGTAACACACCTCTAGAATCATTAACTAATTTAGTAACCCTTGATTTTAAAACTCTATGTCCTATTTCGGTTTTTGTATACCAGAAAAATAATGTTCCAAAAAGTGGCAAAATAATAATTAAAACCATCCATGTAATTTTAGATAAAGAATCCATTTTCATATTAACAATATATAAAACCATTATTGATGTTAAAAATATATATCCACCAATCACATGTGGGAAATTGCTTGTTACATAACTAAATAAACTAATTACTAAGTAAATTTGTAAAACTAGCAAAAATAAAACTAAGCCAACACGACTAAATATTGCTCTTACAATTCCATGTTTGCCTTTTTTCAAAACTTTAGCTTTCAAGTTATTACTCATAAATACATTCTCCGTTTTCACCTACATATTAACAAAAAAATAAGGAAAAATCCTTATTTTAATAACCATCTTTAGATGCATTTAATACATAAACAATAAACTGTACAATAAGTATCAAACCTATAAAAAGAGTTGAATATAAATCTATTTTATTAAGTATTCTTAACACCACAGATAATATTAACAAACAAAATCCAACCAATCTTGTAACTTTAAAACTTTCATATGACGCTTGCCCAATTTTAATTTTTTCTGCTTCATCACAAGATTCAAACCAATCTTTGTTAAAGCTAAATGATAGTGGATCTCCCTTTTTTTCTGGGGCAATTTTTTTATAACACAATACACTATATACTTGTGTGAAAAGTGCGAAAAACAAATAAAACAAATAAAATATAAGTTGAAATTTACTTGAGAATATACCAACACCTATTGCTTGTTCAAAATTTACACTTAATCCAAAAAGCATAAATGTAAGTATCCCAATAATATCTGAAACAGTTATCGCAGATGATAAATTTTTATTTAATCGAGTATACGCTTCATCATCATTAAATATTTTCATATCACTATTAACTTTTAGTATTAAATAAACTTGATAAATAACAAGTAATAATATTCCATAAAATAAAACAGAAGAAATTTTCTCAATATTTTCAGAAATACTTGCAATATTCAGTCCTTCACCAACTGAATAATATCCAAAAAAATACCCAATTGTTCCACATAATATAAGAAACAAAATAAATACTATTATATTTTTAGTTTTCATTATCTTCCTCCAAATAAAATAACTCATTCACTGAAACATTAAACTCTTTTGCAATAATTAGTGCTAGAAGTATAGAAGGATGGTAATTACCACCTTCTATAGACGAAATTGTTTGCCTTGAAACATTGACTCTAGTTGCTAAATCCTGCTGATTAATATTATTCCTTGCTCGTAACTCCTTCACTCTATTTTTTAACTTCATAAAATTCACCTATATTGTTGATAAATATGCCAATAACATAATCATTGCAATTAAATTGTTGAAAAAATGTAGAAGAATTGAAGCAATTACATTTTTATGCTTTTCATAAATTAAACACATAAAATAACCTATAACAAAATATTGAATAATAAATAATGTAGCGATCCAATTCCCACTTAGTATTGAAACTAAAACATGAACTAATGCGAATAAAAATGAACTAATAAAATATGCTGCATTTTTACCAAATTTAATATATATTTTTTTAAAAATAACTTCTCTAAACACTAATTCCTCTACAATTGGTGCAAATATAATTCCTAAAAATATTGTTAAAGCTGGAGCTTTATTTAATGACTCAATTATTGACTGTTGATTTTCTGCACTAGAACTTGTTATAAATCTTATTAAATTACCACATATAATATTACTAATTAAACATAATCCACCAAACTTAAGCACATGCCCTATAAGTTTTTTAAAATTTTCTTTTAAATAAATTAGTGAATCTTTAATAACATTTATTGATAAATATAAAATAATTACTGATGTTAATGGTACATATATATATGATGAATTAGTGATTGCATCTTCCAATGATTGCCCCATTACTAATAATATATCTAATGCTAATATTTGAAATAAAAATGTATATCCTAAAAAATAACTAATTAAAACCCATAAACTTTGACGCTTTGTATAAATGTTGTTCATTCTATATCCTCCTGTAAAGAATTTTTTACTTTATGTAAATTATTCTTTACATTTAGTATATTATATTTTACATAAATGTCAACTATTCTTTACAATTATTTATATTAAATTAAAAAGCACAATAATTTGTGCTTAAATGTTGTTTACTTTTTCAAGAGCTTCTTTATGTTGTTTTTTAACATTATTTAATAACTCTTTATCTAATAATAAATCTATTGCAGTATGTGCAAGTGCTTTTGATGAAAATCTTATTGCATCTAATCCATATTCACTACATGAAGCATTTTTAAAATCTTCAGTATGCCCAATAATTGGGTTTATAGATATTTTAAATGTAGGCTGTATTGTTGGCACTACATATGAAACATTACCAACATCACTTGAACCAATTCCCTTTTTATCTGTATAATCAACCTCATGATTTAAACTCTCAACATTTTTTGCATAAATTTCATCTAGTAGTGGAGTTAAAACCATATCATCTACAGCGTTTTGATATAACTCTATTGTTCCAGTTGCACCTGTTTGTAAAGCTGCACCCTTAACAATATTGTCAAATTTTTCTCTTAAAGAATAAACTTGTTTTTTTGTGTTTGCTCGTATAAAGAATTTTGCTTCAGCATATTCAGGAACGATATTAGGTGCATCTCCACCTTTTGTGATTATTCCATGAATTCTAACATCACTTGTTACATGTTGTCTTAATGCGTTTATAGCATTATATGTTTGTATAAGTGCATCTAATGCATTAATACCTTCTTCAGGGCTTGCTGCAGCATGTGCAGGTTTTCCGTAAAATTTTATTACAACAGGATGAACTGCTAAAGAGCGAGTTGATAACTTATTTGAACTTCCAGGATGTGCACATAATGCAAAATCAACATCATCTAGAAAACCTTCTCTTACAAAACTTCCTTTTGCACTTCCGTTTTCTCCACCTTCTTCTCCTGGTGTACCATAAACCCTAACTTCTCCACCAATTTCATCAATAACATTTTTTAATGCAACTGCTGCCAAAGAACTATTTACACCAAATAAATTGTGTCCACATGCATGTCCTATTCCAACAAGTGCATCATATTCTGCAAGAAAAACTGCAACAGGACCTTCTTTTTTTGATTTGTATGATGCAACAAATCCTGTTCTATGCCCTGCAACATCTACTTTTACTTCAAAACCTTCTTCCTTTAGCTTATTTGATAAAACCTCACATGCATGAAATTCATAGTTGCTTACTTCTGGATTTCTATGTATATCTTTTGCAATTTCTTTATAACTTTCAATGTTTTTGTCTATAAATTCGTTTATTCTTTCTTTAAAATTCATATTTTATTCCCAAACTGGTATAGATTGGCCTCCATAATATTCTTCAATAGCTTTTTTTGTTTCATCAGTTTGATATTCTTTAACAATTGTTAAGAAGTCTTCTTTTGTTGCATCTTCTGTTTTAACCGCTATAATATTCCAATAGTTTTCCATTCCTTCTGCTTTATAGTCTTCATAAGCTAATGCATCCTTTGCGATTGTTAGCCCAGCTTGATATGCAACTCCATTGTTAATTACTGCAAAATCTAAATCTGGTAGTGAAGCTGGTATTTGTGTAGCAACCATTTCAACTATTTCTAATTCAACTACATATTCTGTAATATCAACTATCTTAGGAATATTTCCTACTGATGGATCAACTTTAATGTATCCTAGTTGTTCAAGGAATTTGATTGCTCTGCCACCATTTGTTGTATCGTTTGGAATTGCGATTGTAAGTTTTTTATCTGTTGGTATTTCTTCTTTTGTTGCATACTTTTTAGAGTAAATTCCCATTGGTGCAACTTGAGTATACCCAATGTGAGTTAAATTTGTTATATTGTTTTCTTTAATAAAATTTTCAAAATATATAACTGTTTGGAATGCATTTAAATCAATTTCTCCATCTGATAATGCAATGTTTGGTTGAACATAGTCAGTAAATTCTACATATTCTATTTCAATACCTTTTTCTTTAAGTCTTTCTCTTACTCCATCCCAAATTGTATGGTCTGTACCATTTACTCCCAATTTGTATGTTCTTACTTCTGTTACTTCTTTTGTTTCTGCTTTTGATGTTTCTTCTGTTTTTGTTGATGAACATCCTAATAATATAATTGATGCAAATAATGACAATATAAGTTTTTTCATTTTTCTTTCTCCTTCATTAATGAACAACTTCTTTTAAAATTAAATCTCCTACCCATTGAATAATAAATACAAGGGCAATAATAATCACTAGTGTGATAAACATCAAGTATGGATTAAATGAACTATATCCATATCTAAGCGCAAAATCACCTAGCCCTCCTCCACCTACAGTTCCTGCGATTGCAGAAAAGCCAACTAAACTTACTAGTGATAATGTAACTCCTTGAATAATTCCTCCTTGTCCTTCTTTTAAAAGTACTTTCAAAATTATGTCAAAGTTACTAAATCCCATAGCTTGATAAGCTTCAATAACTCCTTTATCTACTTTAGATAATGCTAATTCTACCTGCCTTGCCATAAATGGTGTGCTTGCGATTATTAGCGGAACTATTGCACCTTTAACTCCTATTGTTGTATTTACAATGGCTCTTACTAGCCATGGAATTGATGCTACAAGTATTGCAAACGGAATTGATCTCAATGTGTTTATTAATTTTGATAATATTGAATAAACAACTTTATTTTTTAATAATCCTTGTTCATTTGTTGTTGCAAGAATTATTCCTATTGGTATTCCAAAAAGTGTTGCAAATAACCCTGATATACTAACCATGATAAGTGTTTCTTTTAATGCTTTAATAAGGTTAGGACTGTATTTAACTAAATTAAATATTATTTCATCTATCATATTTTATTACCTCTATTATTACTCCCTTACTTCTTAAATAATTTAAGGAGTCTTCAACTTTTTCTCCATCCATTGTTACTATAAGATTTCCATATGTAGTGTCATATAATTTTTCAATGTTCCCATATAAAATACTTATTGTTACATTAAACTTTTGTAGCATTTCAGCAATCAGTGGATTATCTACATTTTCTCCAACAAAGCTTAACTTGTAGAAATCTTTTTTTATTTCTAACTGTTTTTCTTTTACACCTTCTTGATGTATTGTTTGTGCAACAAACTCTTTTGTTATTTCTTTTTTACCGGAAGTGAATATATCTATAATATTACCGTTTTCTACGATATTTCCATTTTCCATAACTGATACTTTATTACATATATATTTAACTACTTCCATTTGATGGGTAATTAATACTACCGTTATATTGAATTTATCTTTTACCTCTTTTATTAAATTAAGAATTGATTTTGTTGTATTTGGATCTAATGCAGATGTTGCTTCATCACATAATAGAATTTCTGGATTGTTTGATAATGCCCTTGCGATGGCTACCCTTTGTTTTTGACCTCCACTTAATTGATTTGGATACGCTTTTTCTTTATCCGACAAATCAACAAGTTCAAGTAGTTCTTTGACCTTTTTATCTATTTCACTTTTACTTAGCCCAGTGTGATTTTTTAGTGGAGCAGCAATATTTTCATAAACATTTGCACTATTTAATAAATTAAAGTTTTGAAATATCATACCGATTTTTTTTCTTGTTTTTCTAAGATCACTTTGATTTAGCTTATTAATATCTATTCCATTAATCTTTATTATGCCTTCGTTCGGTTTTTCTAAAGCATTTATTAATCTTATGAGTGTACTTTTCCCTGCACCACTATATCCAATGATTCCATGAATATCACCTTTATCTATATGTAATGAAACATTTTTTAATGCTTCGACTTTTTTGTTTTTAACATAAAATGTTTTATTTACACCAACAATATCTATCATAAAACTTGCCTCCTTATAACAAAAAATGCTTTCATCCATAAAGGACGAAAGCATACAAACTTCGTGTTACCACCTTAATTCAAAACAACTTCGCAATTGTTTCCTCTTCGAGTACTATCATACTCTATCACTTTAACGGGTGAACACGTCGTAACCTAATGTTTTAACATTTCGATACGCAACTCCAAGGCCATTTTCAATTAGTATTCATCTTTCTACTCTCACCAATTGTAGAAATCTCTTTATGACTTCGCTCTAATTTACTTTCCTTTTCTTTGTCTTTATGCAATAAAATATATAATTAATATTTTACAATGTCAACAGTTTTATTAAAAATTTTCAGAAAATTTATAAAAGTTTTCAGAAAATTATATATACATCTAAAATCATTTGAAACAACATAGCTATAAAACATTTAACAACGCTAATAACAAATTCAATATGTTTTGGAATCATTTGAAACAACATAGCTATAAAACAAACTGGATAAACTAAAAACACTTGCTGATGTTTTGGAATCATTTGAAACAACATAGCTATAAAACTATATAACTACTCCTTAAATATTAACAGTTGTTTTGGA
>JALEZD010000006.1 GCA_022772735.1 Erysipelotrichaceae bacterium | reverse complement strand
TGTAACTTGTGGTTGTATTCCATATCCACTATCCATAACTATCTTTACCATTGTTACTTTTGTATAATCACTTACACTACTACTCCAATTCGCATTTACATTCTCTTCTATTGTCCCTTTTGGTGTATCTACACTATAGTAGTATGTATATCCTTGTTTTGGAGTTAATGGTCCTACTAGTACCGGTTTAAATTCACTTCCCCTGTTTACATATTCTCCTGCTTGGTTTTTTACTATTGATTTATCTCCAACATATGGTAATACATCTATTAATGTTTTTTCATTTTGTACTATATCACTATTGTTGAATATCTCTATTGAATAATCTATTAATTCTCCTTCATCTCCATATGATGATAATGCATATTTTGTATCTGTATCAGATACATATTTTGATTTCTTTGATATTACTAATTCCTTTGGTGGAGTGAATAATACTGAACTTGTTGTATATCCAAATCTTTCTTGAAAATCACCATTATTATTAACATCATATTTATCAGTTGGTACACTAGTTCCAACCTGAATATCATTGTCTGCACCCCAAAATAGAATACCTTCAAAAATATGTTGTCCTTCAGTTAACTCTCTAGCTGCAGTAAAATCAGATATCAAACTTACATCAGTATTAAAATTTGAATTATTATAATTAGGATTTTCTAACATTGTAATTTTTTCGAATGAGTGAATATAAGCAGTTTTACCTGTTCCCTTATAATCATATATTGTTTCATAACTTTCAGATAGAACATGCGCAGTTTCATTTGCAGGTAGTTTAGAACCATTATATATAAACTCTGGATCAGCAAGTATAATAAATTTTACATCATTTAAAATTTTATTCTCTGTAATACCATTTGCAAATTGAAACTTTGAGTATGCCAATAAATTTTCATTTTGTTGAATAATTGACTTTGAAAAATTAATTGAACTATTGCGAAAAAATAATCTCTCTTTTCTATAATTATTTATAGTGTTACTTTTAGAAAAATTCCCATATTCGTCATATAGGTGCACATTATTAGTTTTATAAACATATACAACTGTATTTTTTTCTAATTCGGTTTTAATATTATTTAACTCATTTTCAGTAAATCCAAAACTTAAAAACAATTTTAAAACAGGATTATTATTTATGTATTTAATATTAATTTCTTCATCAAAAATAAGTTTTATACTTTTATAATATTTAGGATTTAAAATATTTTTATATACTCTATTTGAACCAGAAATGAAATTGATATCTTCTAAAATAACTTCTTCACTTCCATCAGCTAAAACACCTACAAGTTTATTATTTGAAAGTTTCTGAATATCTTCACTTTCAAATGCATCTAAGTTAGAAATATTAAATGAATATGAATATAAAATCCCTTCGTATTGCGGTATGTCTTCAATATATTTAACTTTAGAAATTTCATTAGTAGTTGTTTGTGACGAATGTGTAATATCAAGGGTAAAATGCATTCTAAGATCTTCATTTGCACCATCAAGTTTTATAATTTTACTTTTTTCATAAACGGAAAAACTATCCTTTTTTATTGATGCATAATTTGTTATTGGCACATAACGAAAAAATATTTTTTGTGTTTTTTCTATTGCACTGTTTACTTCATCTAAACTTCCATCATCATTAATATAATTAGCTTTATATTTATATGTAAATCCATCAGAAATTAAATAATTATTAAATTTGAATTTTAAAGCATTATAACCCATTTCTCCATTAAAATTAATATCTTTGTAAATAACTCTATCATTTGTTGGATCTTGCATCCATTCGTTATTTATTGTTGAATCAAAAATCACATTTTCTGGAATTGTTATTGCAAGTCTTATTGGTCGTGAATCTCCTCCTGTACTAATTATTGAAGTCCTTCTAACACCTAAACTTTCTATAACATTAAATTCGCTATTTATTATAAGAGTTTTTGTTGAATCTAAAATACCATCACCCAAATAATATGTGGTTGGAAAAGGATTTGTATTTGCTCTTTCTATTTTTAAAACAGATGTGCTTGCAGTAATACTTGTACTATTTTCTGAAACCTTTTCGTTATTAGCATTATATAATTCCGTATAAACATTAATTACTTCACCATTATAAGATTTATTATTTGACAATGTTACTTTTAATGGAATTGAAACCTGTGTACCTCCACTTAATGGTTTATAGTACATTTTTACATAATAAAAATCACTATCTTCAGTTATCTGCACATTAGTTACATTTTCAGCAGTTGAAACACTGCTGCTTGTTATTTTATCAAACTTATTTTTAGGAAGTTTTGTAATAGAATATCCATTTTCAAATAAAGTATCCGTACCTGAAATTTGCACATCAACATAAAAAGAAGTCACTGTCCCTGTTTCAATAGGTGTTGTAACAATGCTATTTATTTGAATTGTAGCTAAAGAAGTACTTTGCCTTGTAGAAACACTTCTAGTTTCATTAGTTGTTGTTTCAGCTACATTTTGTGATAAATCTAATTGTGGAGTATGATTTTCATTTGTAGTAGATAATTCTACACCACTTGATTTAGATTCTGTTGGTAACTCTTCAACAACATTTTCATTTATTTCTTCACTAGTTTCCGTTTTTAATTCTGTACTTGTTTCCTCATTTATTTCTGTGGGTGTTTCTCCTGTATTATTAACTGATTCCTCAGCAATTACATTTAAACTTGTAAACAACATTATTAAACATAATATTGATAACAATATTTTATACAACTTTTTCATAGTTCCCCCTTGTTTATGTAATATATAAATATTCTAATTTATTAAAACTATTTATTTTTTTCATATAACAACACTCGAAGGGAAGAACATTTTATAATTTTTCGTATTATTTTCAAAAAAATAATTCAATAACCCTCAATATATTTAAAACTAATTTAAAAAATTGTACTTAATGTGAAAAAAAGAAGATTAATAATCTTCTTTTTTACAAAATAAACTGTTATGTGACATTATATAAAAAATATATCACATAATAAAACAGTTTTAGTATATTCTCTAAAACTGTTTTAAAATAATTATTCTTCAACTACTTCTTTAGATAATCCAACAAGTCTATTATATCTCTTTTTAGCATCTTTTAATGTTTTCGCAAACATTTCATCTGCGGCTTCTTGACCTTTTAATTTAATCAATTGAGAGAATCTTGTTTCATTCATCAAGAAATCATTAAATGTTTCCCATTTAGGTGCCTTAGAATCTATTGTAAGTGGCTTAGATTCATTTCTTGGATCAAAACGGTATAAAGTTACATATCCACATTCAACAGCAAGTTTTTGCTCTTTTTGATGCATTGCTAATCCACCTTTGATTCCATGTTCGATACATGGTGAATATGCAATTATCAATGATGGTCCATTATAACTTTCAGCTTCTCTTATAGCCTTTAATGTTTGGTTTCTATCTGCACCCATACAAATAGAAGCAACATACACATGTCCATAAGCCATTGCAATTTGTCCTAAATCTTTTTTAGCTTGAGCTTTACCACCTGCAGCAAATTTAGCAATACTTGCTGCTTGAGATGATTTAGAAGATTGCCCACCTGTATTTGAATATACCTCTGTATCTAATACAAGAACATTTACATTCATATTATTAGCAAGAACATGGTCTAATCCACCATATCCGATATCATAAGCCCATCCGTCTCCACCAATAATCCAACAAGATTTACCAATTAAATCACGTTCATAATCTAACAATTCTTTTACAGATTCATTCGAACTTGCTTTTATTGCAGAAACCAAATCATTTTTAATTTGACGCTGTCTAACTCTGTCTGTTCCAGCGTTAATATAGTCTGTGAATAAACCTTTTAGGTTTTCTTCAACACTATCCATATTAGTTTCCATAATATTTAAAATTTTAGATTCTTTATAGTTTTGAGCAATTGCCATACCAAATCCAAATTCAGCATTATCTTCAAACAAGCTATTTGCCCATGCAACACCTTCTCCATCTTTATCAGTAACAAATGGTGAACTTGGTGTTGAACCACAATAAATACTTGAACATCCAGTAGCATTGGCAATCAATAAATCTTTACCAAACAATTGAGAAACAAGTCTATAATATGGTGTTTCTCCACAACCTGGACATGCCGCAGAAACCTCAAAGTATGGCATTAAGAATTGTGAACCTTTAAGTGTTGTTGTTGGAAAGTAATCAGTTTTATATTCTGTTCCCTTATACAAATAAGTTGCTAAAGGTTCTTTATGTAATTCTTCATTTACATCAACCATTGTTAATGCTTTATTTCCACCTTTACCAGGACATTCAACAGAACACAAAGTACATCCAACACAGTTTGCAGGAGAAACTTGAATTCTATATCTTAATTCTTCAACTCCTTTACCAACAGCTTTAAGTGTTTCAAATTCCATTGGTGCATTTTTAATTTCTTCATCAGTTAATAAGAATGTTCTAATTGTTGAGTGAGGACACACAAATGAACATATTCCACATTGAATACAGTTATCAGGATTCCATCTTGGAACTTGAGTTGCAATTGCACGTTTTTCAGAGTAAGCAACATTATTTCTTAAAGAACCATCTAACAAATTATTGTTTAAGAAATGACTTACAGGTAATTCATATCCTTCTAACTCATTCATTGCCATTGCATGATTTTCAAAGTATTCATCATCACTTTTTTCTCTAAGTGGTTTAAATGGTAAGTTTTTCCATTCATCTAATACTTTAATTTCAACTAATCCTTCTTTACCTGAATCAATCGCATTGTAGTTTAATGCAACAACATCATCACCTTTTTTAGAGTAAGATTTTTTAGCCATTTCTTTCATTAAAATAACGGCTTGTTCATATGACATAATTTGTTCATTTAATGCGAAGAATGCTGATTGAAGAATTGTATTTGTTCTTCTACCCATTCCAATTTTTTGAGCAATTTCAGTAGCATCTATAATATAGAACTTAGCATTTTTACTTGCTAAACCTGCAAGCATTCTATTTGGTAAATGTTTTGCAATATCTTCTGCTTTAAATGTTGTATTTAATAAGAAAGTTCCACCTTGTTTTAAAGGTTTAATCATATCATATTTAAAACAGAAAGAATCAAGAGAACAAGAAATAAAATCAGCTTCGTTTACATAATATGTAGACTTAATTGGAGATTTACCAAATCTTAAGTGAGATCTAGTGATTCCACCTGCTTTTTTAGAATCATACGCAAAATATGCTTGAGCATATTGATCTGTATTATCACCAATAATTTTGATTGTATTTTTATTCGCACTAACTGTTCCATCAGAACCTAATCCATAGAATAAACATGATGTATAATCAGTTTCTCTTACAAGTTCAACTGGATCTAATGACAAATTAGTAACATCATCTTTGATACCAATTGTAAACTCTACTTTTGGATTTTCTTTTTTTAGTTCTTCATACACAGCATTTATATGAGTAACATTTGTATCTTTAGAACTTAATCCATATCTACCACCAATTATCTTAATATCTTTTCCTTGTAAAGAGTTCAAGATATCTAAATATAACGGTTCTCTTGTTCCAATTTCTTTAGATCTATCTAACACTGCAATCTTTTTAACTGTAGATGGTAGTACATTTAATAAATATTTAGTTGAGAAAGGTCTGAATAAATGAACCTTTATCATACCAACTTTTTCGCCTTTAGCTAATAAAGCATCAATTGTTTCTGAAATTGCTTCAGTAACAGATCCCATCGCAATAATAATTCTTTCTGCATCACTTGCTCCATAATAAGTAAATGGTGCATAATTTCTACCAGTATGTTCGCTAACTTTTAATAAATATTCATTTACAACATCTGCAACTGCATCATAATGTAGATTTTGCGCTTCACGACCTTGGAAATAAATATCATCATTTTCTGCACCACCACGAGTAACAGGATTACTATGTGGATTTAATGCAGTATTTTTAAATTCATTAAGTTTATTAGTATCAAGTAAACTCTTTAAAAATTCTTGATCCATCACTTCAATCTTTTGAATTTCATGTGAAGTTCTAAATCCATCAAAAAAGTGAATAAATGGAGTTTTTGCCTTAATTGCAGACAAATGTGCAACTCCTGCTAAATCCATACATTCTTGTACACTGTGTGAACAAAGCATTGGAACACCTGTTTGTCTTGCAGCATAAACATCTTGATGATCCCCAAAAATACTAAGAGCTCTTGTTGCAATTGATCTTGCAGCAACATGTATTACTCCAGGTAATAATTCACCTTGCATTTTGTATAAATTCGGAATCATCAAAAGTAGACCTTGTGATGCTGTAAATGTTGTTGATAAAGCTCCTCCTTGTAATGCTCCATGTACTGAACCAGCTGCTCCTGCTTCAGATTGCATTTCAATTACTTTAACAACTGAATTAAAAATATTTTTTCTTCCAAGTGATGACCATTGATCTACAACCTCAGCCATAGGTGAACTTGGAGTTATTGGATATATTGCAGCAACTTCAGTAAATGCATATGCAGCATGAGCTGTTGCAGTATTTCCATCCATAGATTGATATATTTTTTTATCTAGGTTCATATTTCCCTCCCTATTAGATAAACCTATTATAAAACAAGTTAACCGGTTTTTCTAGAATAAAGTGGGTTAGCATAAGCTAACATTTTATACCTCGATTTTTATCCATTTTGCTTGTTTAAATCTTATCGAACTTATTACATTTCTTGTTAATTGATCTAGTAAAACTGACAACCATGCACCTATTAAACCCATGTTGAATGGATAACATAAAATATATGTCAATCCCGGTCTGATAATTGCTACACTTATAAGCATTAATGTTGCAACAAACTTAACATCACCTGCTCCTCTTAATGAGCCTACTGTTATAACTTGTGGGATTTGAAATAAAATACATGATGATAAAATCATCATAGGCATAAATGCAGTTTTAATTACATTTGTATCATTTGTAAAAAAGCTTAATATTTCATTTTTAAACACTATTGTAAATAAACAAGCAAAAAATGCTATTACCATACCAATTCTTTGACTTACTTTGCCATGAATAATTGCTAAATCACTTCTGTTTGATCCAAGGCTTTGCCCAACAAGTGAACTTGTTGCAATAGAAAGTCCATCTCCTAATGCAAATGTAATATGCATAACATTCATTACAACTTGATGTGCTGCAAACTCAGTTGTTCCTAACCCTGCAACACCTTTTGAATACATTAAAAACCCAACTCTTAAAAACAACTGTTCGAAAATAGATGCACTCGCAAGTTTTGATAAATCATTTAATGCTTCAAAACTAAACCACTTTCTATGAATTTTAACATTTAAAAAACTATCTTCATTAAATAGAGATTTTATACCAACTAATAGTGCAACAAAATTCCCAATACTTGTTGCGATTGCTGCCCCAATTACTTCAAGTCTAGGAAAGCCAAATAATCCATTTATTAAAATAGCATTAAGAATTAAATTGACAATATTCGCCACTAAATTAATTTTTAATGACACTTTTGTTTGTCCAACCCCTCGTTGTGCTGCACTAATTGTAAGAGCTACACTATAAAACAAATTACCGATCATAATTATTCTAAAATACGCAATTCCTAAATCAATATAATCTTTATTAGCACCTGCAAAAGTTAATATTTCCTTTGCAAAAATAATCGCTGAACTTGATAAAATAATTGTTAATAAAAAACTTGTACATAAGGCTGTTTTTAAATACGAATTTGCACTATCTTTGTTATTTTCACCTTTTCTTCTTGATACAAGCACAGTAACAGCAATATTTAATGCAAGTATTGGTGCCAGTATAAGAAATTTAGGTTGATTTGTTATTCCAACAGAAGCAATAGAATTTGCCCCTAGATTACCTACCATCATCATGTCAACTGCACCGATTAATGCAAGGGCAATTGCCTCCATTGCACTTGGCCATGCAATATTAAAAGTTTTTTTATATATTTCTTTATTACTTGGAATTTCACCTAAAATATATTTTTTATCTATCATACTTTCCCAATTAAAAAAATCAAACATATTTTAATCCTCCCAGTCTAATAACTTTATCACAAAAAAATTAAATATTTTTACCAAAATATAAAAATGGCTTTTAGCCATTATTCAATATATATCCCTTCATCATTATCAACTTCATCAATTAAGACAACCACATTTTCATTTGTTGAAGTAGGTATATTTTTTCCTACATAATCTGCTCTAATGGGTAATTCTCTATGTCCTCTATCCACTAAAACTGCAAGTTGAATTTCTTTAGCACGTGCATTATGAAATATTCCATCCATAGCTGCCCTTACTGTTCGTCCACTAAATAGCACATCATCAATTAAAACAACAATTTTATTTCTAACATCAACATCTAAATTATGAATTTCATAACTTCCATCAACTATATCATCTCTCCAAAATGATATGTCTATTTCAGTACATACTATATTAGTATTTTCAAATTTATCAATATATTCTTTTAATCTTTTTGCCAAAAAAATACCTCTAGTTTTTATACCTACCAAAACAACATTTTCTACACCCTTATTCTTTTCTATTATTTCATGTGCCATTCTTGTAAGTGATCTATTCATACCAGTTTTATCAATCAACAGTTTCATCATTCTATCTCCTTTGCAAGTACAATTAATCTTAAATCATCTCTATTTCTTACACAAGTTTGTAAAGTAATAAATTTATCATCGCTTTTTATTTCAACACCACTATCATAAAAATCTATTTTTTTAACATTATTATAATATTCATTAAAGTTATTATAATTTGGATAATAATACTCTAAATTTTCATTACCTAAATCATAATAGAAAACATTAGAAACAATATATTTTTTTGTATAATCTTTAAAATCAATTTCAATATATTTATTTTCTTCATAATTATCTTTATTTTTTAAAATGTGTAATGGTGAAAACATAATTGTTTCATCTTTATATACATAATGACCGTAGAATATTAAATTTTGATCACCTAATTTATTCTCAAAATCCATAAAAACACTTCCAGAAGAATAATAGTTTTTATTAAAATCATTTTCTAAATAAAATTCATTATCATTACTTTGAACAATATACTCATTTATCAAATTATTTCCAATTCTAATTTCACCAATATAATCGTTATTAATAGCATATCTACTATTGTATTTATTTAAAAGCATTTCCTTTTTTATTTCATACAAATCAATTAGACAAGCATAATCTTTATAGCTATATTTAGTTTCGGTTACAATTTTTGTTTTGCTACAAGAAACAATAAATAAATTTAAAATAATCAATAATATTTTTTTCATATAAGAATTATATAATAAAAAATCGTGGTAAACCACGATTAGTTAAAAAGGTTATTTACTTTTTTTAATGCATCATTAATATCTGTATTTTTTATAATTAAATCTTTAGCTTGATTTACAATCTTTTCTAAATCAATATCATTAACTTCACTACCAACAAGTTTTTTAACTGTTTCAATTGGTTCTTTTGTAAAACTAGAAATCAATTCTGGATTAGCTTTAACCTTTTCAACAACTTCATTAACTATCTTATTAATATCAATCATAAAATTTCTCCTTTATTCATTTTGTAATGACAATGTATCATTATACTCTTTTTCAGTTATATATCCATACTTAAGCATTGCAGATAATACCTTTTTTTGCCTTTTATGTGCTTCCTCATACCCATTACTTAATTGATATTTACTTGGGGATTGTGGTAACCCTGCAAGAAGTGACGCTTCATATAAAGATAAATCATCAGGAGATTTCCCAAAATAATTTTTACTCGCATCAAGTATGCCATAATTATTATCACCATAATAAATAACATTGGCATACATCGCAAAAATTTCTTCATGTGTAAAATTCTTTTCAAAATCATCCACAAAAAATACTTCCGCAATTTTTCTAGTAAGTGACTTTGTATGAGTAAAATATAAGTTTTTTGCAAGTTGTTGAGTTATTGTACTCCCACCTTGAGAAACTTTTCCTTTTATCAAATTAAAAACTACTGCTCTACCAATCGCAATAAAATCAATTCCTTTTCTTTTAAAAAAACGATTGTCTTCTATTGCAACTAATGCATTTACAAAATCTTCATCAATCTTTTCATAACTAACATAATAATCAGAATTAATAACTTGATTACCTACTTCTTCAACAGTAAATATAGATGTAGCTTCTTCATATCTTTTATAACCTTGGTATACTAGTACAGAAAAAACGATTCCAGAAAAAACTATAAAAATTACAGAAATCCAAATTATAATTTTTTTAATCATAAATTTAAAAATGGACTATAGTTTCCTATTGTCCCATTGATTTCATAATTTGTTTTATCTGTGCCTCTGATGGTTTTCTACCCATTTGTAAAAACATAGCTCTAATCATTTTTTCATTAATTGGAGGATTTTCTTTTAATTGTTTTTCAAACATTCTTCTAGTGAAAAAATACCCTAAACCTCCACCAATTATCATTCCACCAAGCAAATATAACAATGAAGACCAAAATTCTGTCATAATACACCACCTATCTACCTTAATATTTTAACCTTTTTACAAACTTAATACAAGATATTAAGAAATAATAAAACAAGCCTTTTCAGCTTGTTTGAAATCAAATTAAAACCAAAGAGGTATGATATGTCCCTAGTATGTCTAGGTGGGTGAACTGTATTACACATTAGGATTCCTAATAAAAGGCATTCAACACAATGTAATAACTTGAAACTCCCGTATATCAAAGTGTAGGAAATATATGTATCCCCTTTGGCTTTGTAATTATATCATATATTTATTTAATCTTTTAATTTAATGCCTAATTCGTTTAATTGTTTTTCGTCAACTTTATTTGGTGCTTCACTCATTAAATCAGAGGCACTTGCAGTTTTAGGGAAAGCAACAACATCTCTAATATTGTCTGTATCACATAAAATCATTATTAATCTTTCTAAGCCAATACCCACACCACCATGAGGAGGAGTTCCATAACTAAATGCTTCCAAGAAAAATCCAAACTTAGCCTTTGCTTCTTCCATTGATAAACCTATTGCTTCAAAAACTTTAGCTTGCATTTGTTGATCATGTATTCTTATTGATCCACTCAATAGTTCATATCCATTTAAAACCAAATCATATGCACGAGAGTAAACATTTGCTGGATCACTAAATAATCTGTCTACATCTTCAGGTTTTACAGAAGTAAATGGATGATGTGCTGCAACATATCTATCTTCTTCTTTACTATATTCAAACATTGGGAAATCTGTAACCCATAAAAATGCATATTTGTTTTTATCAATCAAATTTAATTCATGTCCTAATTTATTTCTAAGAGCACCTAAAGAAATATTAGAAATATATCCTTCATCCGCAACAATTAAAACCAAATCATTATTTTCTAGTTGAAGTTTATTAATTAGCTGTTCTTTTTCATTATCACTTATTACTTTAGCGATACTTCCTGTAAGAATTTCATTTTCCATTTTTAAGTATGATAATGCTTTTGCATTATAAATTTTCACAAATTCTTGAAGTTTGTCTAAATCTTTTCTAGAAAATTTATCGGCACTATTTTTTACGACAATACAATTTATTTTACCGTTTTTTTCTAAGATATTTTTAAAAACTGTAAATTCTGTATTTGAAAATATATCACTTATTTCATTTAATTCCATACCAAATCTTAAATCAGGTTTATCACTACCAAATCTTCTCATGCATTCAACATATGGTATTCTTACAAATGAATCTAAATCAACATTTTTAATTTCTTTAAATACTTTAAACATTAATGATTCAACCATACTCCACACGTCATTTTCTTCAACAAAAGACATTTCAATATCAATCTGTGTAAACTCTGGCTGTCTATCTGCTCTTAAATCTTCATCTCTAAAACATCTAGCTATTTGAAAATATCTATCGAAACCACCAACCATGCAAAGTTGTTTATAAATTTGTGGTGATTGAGGTAATGCATAAAAATTACCCTTAAATATTCTGCTTGGTACAAGATAATCTCTTGCTCCTTCAGGTGTAGATTTACATAATATAGGAGTTTCAATTTCTACAAAACCTTGCTCACTAAGATAGTTTCTTACAACCATACAAACTTTATGTCTAAGTCTTATGTTTTGTTGTAAAACATCTCTTCTTAGGTCTAAATATCTATATTTTAATCTTGTGTCTTCTAAAGCGTCTGTGTCATCTTGAATTAAAAGTGGTGTAGTTTTTGCTTTATTTATTATTTTAACTTCAAAACATTTTACTTCTATTTCACCAGTTTTAATTTTATTGTTTTTGTCTTTTCTTTCATGAACAATACCTTTAACTTCTAGTACAAATTCATTTCTTACATCTCTTACCTTTTCTTCCATTGTTTCATCAAAAACAAGTTGAACTATTCCACTATAATCTCTTAAATCAATAAATACTAGTGAACCTAAATTTCTTCTTTTACTAACCCAACCAACTAATGTTACTTCTTTATTAACATCACTTAGTCTTAAATCACCATTTAACATTGTTCTATTCATGATGGTCTCCTTCCATAAATTCTTCTAAAACATCTATTATTTCATCATATGATGCTACAATTTGTTTTTGTGTTTCAATATTTTTAATATTAACTTTATTATTTTTTACTTCATCTTCACCAATTATAATTACATTTTTTGCTTTTTTTCTTTCAACAGATTTAAACTGCGATTTCATTGATCTTTCAATCATATTAATTTCGCAACTAAATCCATATGCTCTGCACATTGTTGCAACATTTAATGGATAATTTCCAGTATTGCTTAAACTAATTATATAAACATCAAGTGGATTATCTTCTTCAAGCTTTATGTTTTCTAATTCCATAGTCAAAAGCAATCTTTCCATCCCAGCAGCAAATCCCACACCTGAAAGTTCTGGTCCTCCAAAATAAGATACTAAATTATCATATCTTCCACCTGCCAATAAAGTTGATTGTGATCCAGATTCAGAATGTGTTGATACAACTTCAAATACTGTATGACTATAATAATCTAGACCTCTTACAAGTTTATCATCAACTTTATATGGAATATTTAAATCATCAAGAGCTTTTAAAACTTCTTCAAAATATTTTTTACTTTCATCATTTAATGATTCTGAAAGTGATGGTGCATTTTTTATAATATCTAAATCTTTATCGACTTTACAGTCTAAAATTCTAAGTGGATTTTGTTGATATCTTCTTTTGCAATCTTCACATAAACAACCTAAATCATTTTTAAAATGTTCTTTTAACTTTGATTTATATTCTTCTCTAGAAAAATTATCACCTAAGGTATTAATTAAAACACTAACTTCTGTTATGCCGAGTGCTTTTATTAAACTATAACCAAAAGCAATTATTTCTGCATCAGCTAGTGGACTTTTTATACCTATATTTTCAACACCAAATTGATTAAATTGACGATATCTTCCTTTTTGTGGTCTTTCATGTCTAAACATTTCTCCCATATAATAAAGCTTCACAGGAAGTTCCATTGAACCAAATAATTTGTGTTGTACAAATGACCTTATAACTCCTGCAGTACCTTCTGGTCTTAGTGTAAGATTGTCACTTCCCATAGTGAAACTATACATTTCTTTATTAACCATATCAGAACTATCATTTTCTCTTTTAAAAACACTAGTATCTTCAAAAACAGGTGTTCTAATTTCCTCATACCTATACAAATCACAAAATGCTTTAATAATTTTTTCTAGTCTTTGCCAACCTCCAATTTTTTCTGGCAAAATGTCTTGTGTTCCTCTTGGTGCTTGATAACTCATATAACCCTCCTTAAATAAAAAACGTCCTATTCTAAGGACGTTAATTTTTACGCGATACCACCTTAGTTCATCTAGTAATAGATGCCCTTAAAACTTTAACGCAGCTAACGGTTATTTCTACTTGTTTCAAAATAACTTCTCAAAAGTGTCAATTATTTAAATCAATTGTTGAATTTCACCAAATATCAACTCTCTATAAATCAACTTAAATAACCTCTTCATCATAGAATATGCAAATATTATAATTTAAAAATAATCAATATACAACTATATAAATTGTCTTTCTACAACAATAACACTATCTACCTTTTTTAAGTTAGTCATTATTGTATTTAAATGATCTAAATCCATAACCTGTATTGTCATCTTTGTTGTAACAGTTAACTCTTCTTGATTAACTGTTGAATTTATTGATATCATATTACCTTTATATTGAGAAACTACTGTAACTATATCTGTAAAAAGAAAGTTTCTATCTCTAGATACAACAAGTACATTAGCATCATATCTTGTATTAACATTTACACTGTCTTCCCATTCAACATCAATTAATCGTGTAGTTAAATTCACAATATTTGGACAATTACTTCTATGTACCTTAACACCTTGTCCTTTCGTAATATAACCCACAATTGAATCTTTATAGACTGGTCTACAGCATTGTGCTAAAGACATCATCATTGAATCAATACCACTTACCTTTAAACCATTTTTAGAAGTACTTTGCCTTTTATAATCTTTACTATTTATTTTATTTATTAGTTCACTATCTAAATATGGCTTTTTTTGATTTGTTAGTTTTTCAACAACACTTATCGGATTAATAGATTTTTGAGAAACACCATACATTAAATCAACATAGTTATCAACTTGAAAAAAGCCAGATATATTTTCAATTTTCTTTTTATCCATAAATTCTTTCAAATCAAAACCACGTTTTTTAAGCTCATCAGAAATAATTTTTTCTCCAATTTCTACTTTTTCTTGTCTTCTTTCAAATTCTTTTTTAAGTAGATAATTTTTAATTTTATTTCTAGCCTGATTTGTCTTTACAAATTTTAACCAGTCTTCACTTGGATCAGGAAATTGTTTACTTGTTTTTATTTGTACAACATCTCCAGTTTTTAAAACTGTATTTAATGGTACTAATGCATCATTAACAATTGCGCCTATTGCAGAATGTCCTACATCAGTATGAACTCTATATGCAAAATCAATAGGAGTTGAACCATTTGGCAAATCTATAACTTTTCCCATAGGAGTCATTACATAAACATTAGCTTCAAATATATCTCTAGTTAATGTTTCCATATAATCTGTAGGAGTATTATCTTCACTTTCTCCTGTTAGAGTTGTAAACTCTTTAAACCAACTCAATTTATCTTCAATTTCTTTTTGTTCAGCTCTTGGATCATATTTAGAACCTTCTTTATACCTCCAGTGCGCTGCAACCCCTCTTTCAGCAATACTGTCCATTTCCTCAGTTCTAATTTGTATTTCAAAAATACTTCCTGCATCACCTACAATTGTAGTATGTAATGACTGATACATGTTCATTTTTGGCATTGCAATATAATCTTTTAATCTACCTGGAATTGGTCTATATTGTGCATGAATATATCCTAACGTTTCATAACAATTCAATTCTGTTTCAGTAACAATTCTTATCGCAAGTAAGTCTAATATTTCTTCAAATCTTTTACCTTTTATAGTCATTTTTCTATATATACTGTAAAGATGTTTACTTCTTCCAAAAATTCTATATTTAATATTATGAAGTGTAAGCATTGCGCTTATATCTTCAATCATTTTTTTAACCATTGCGTCTCTTTCACTTTTTTTAGCTTCTAAAAGTCGTGCAATATGATGATATTCTTCAGAATCTAAATATAAAAAACTTAAGTCTTCTAATTCATTTTTTATCTCACTAATCCCTAGCCTATGTGCAATCGGAGCATAAACTTCTAAAGTTTCACTCGCAATTCTTTTTTGTTTTTCTTCAGACATATATTGCAAAGTTCTCATATTATGCAATCTATCAACAAGTTTGATAAGAATAACCCTAACATCTTTTGCCATTGCAATAAAAAGTTTTCTGTGATTTGCGGCTTGGTATTCTTTCATGTTTTTTACTGAAATATTACCAATTTTTGTTACACTTTCTACAAGATTTGCGATTTCTTCATCAAAATCTAAAGCAAGTTGCTCCTTTGAAACATCACAATCTTCAATAATATCATGCAGTATACCTGCACATATTGTTTTTGGTCCAACCCTTAATTTTGCAAGAATATAACTTACATTCCAAATGTGAACTATGTAGGGTTCTCCATTTCTTCTAAATTGACCAGCATGTTTTTCAAAAGCATAATTCAAAGAGTTTTGAATTAGTGATAGACTTTCTGGGTTGGTAATGTATTGTTTTGCCTCACTTAAAACATCTTCTGCACAAACCTTTTTTACACTTACCATTTTAATCACCCCTTTTTTTATAAAAACCGAAGTATCCTTCGGTTAATAGCTTAATATAGAAAATACGTTGTAGCCTTCTAATACTTCTCTGCCTTTTAAGTCAGTAAGTTCAATCAAAAATGCACATCCAACAACTTCTCCACCCATTTTTTCGATTAGTTCTATTGTTGCCTTGACAGTGCCACCTGTTGCAAGTAAATCATCAATAATTAGTACTTTTTGACCTTTTTTTATTGAATCTTCATGCATATGTAATTCATTAGAACCATATTCTAAATCATATTTACAACTAACAGTCTTTCTTGGAAGTTTTCCAGGTTTTCTAACTGGAACAAATCCAATTTTCATACTATACGCAACAGGACATCCAAAAATAAATCCTCTGCTCTCTGGTCCTACAATAATGTCAACACCTAATTTTCTAGCAAATTCTTCCATTTTTGAAGTTGCTTCATAGAATGCAAGACCATCTTGCATTAATGGAGTAATATCTCTAAATAATATACCTTCCTTTGGAAAATTTGGTACATTTGCTATATATTCTTTTAAATCCATAATGCCTCCTAAATAACAGGACTATTATACAATAATTAATATAATTATTCTATATCTTTAATATTTATTGAAACACTTTCTTTCCCTTTAAAATTATTTAAAGTTATATTTCCAATAATCATATTTGGTTTTTCTACTTTATTATCAATTGTTTTTTCAAAACAAATAGCTTCTAAATGCTCATTTAATACATACTTTGGATAAATATTTTTTACTAATGAGTATTTAATATTTTTTAAATCTTCAACATATATTAGAGGAAATTTAATACCTTGTCCAAATGGTTCTAGTAAAAATAACTCTTTTACATTATTTAAGCTTAGACTTTCAATATTAATTTTATATACAGTTTTTTTAATTTCTAAGTTATTTACATTTTTATAGTTTTCTTTTATCAAATCCTTAAAATATTCAAAATCTTCTTCTTTTATTGATAAACCAACCGCTTGGCTATGCCCTCCAAAACTTAAATAATTTGTATAATTATTTTTCAAGTATTCATGTAAATTAAAACCCTCGATACTTCTTGCGCTACCTTTTAAAATTCCATTATGATTATTCAAAATAATTGATGGTTTATTATACATATTTGAAATTTTACCTGCAACAAGTCCAACTATTCCTTCATGAAAATCTTTATTTTCTAAAATTATAATATTATCATCATCTATTAATGATAAAGCTAAATCACTCATCTTATTACTTAAATCTTTTCTAAGTTTGTTAACTCTATTTATCAAATCACTCATGAGAATAACTTTTTTTATATCTTTTTCTAAAAAATAATAACGAATAATATCATTAGGATTAAATTTATCAGAAAGCCTTCCTAATGCGTTTAATTTAGGAACTATTGAATAA
This sequence comes from Erysipelotrichaceae bacterium, assembly GCA_022772735.1. GTDB lineage: Bacteria > Bacillota_I > Bacilli_A > Erysipelotrichales > Erysipelotrichaceae > UBA9076. Next base: position 45,258 of record JALEZD010000006.1, on the reverse strand, counting down.
GAAATATCCATAACATTTATATCTTTTTTATCGATTAATAAATCAAACACTTTATAAATGTGTTTATTTAAAATTTTCAATCCATGTTTTATTATATTTCTATTTTCATTTAATATCGGCATAACATCACCAATTGTCGCAATACAAGCAAGTGCCGTATGAAAATCATATTCTCCAATTAAATTTCTTGAAATCTGTAATGCAACCCCAGCTCCACACATAGATTTAAATTTACTTTCCATATAATCAGGATGAACACATGTAAAATCTAATTTTTCTTCAATTAAATGATGATCAGTTATAATCACATCAATTCCAAGATTTTTAGCACATTCTAAGGCTTCAAAAGCTTTTACACCATTATCAACCGTTATTATCAAACTATAACCTTTTTCAAAAGCAAGCTGCACTGTATTTTTGTTTAATCCATACCCTTCTTTAAATCTATCAGGTATATAATATCCACATCTTATCCCTAATTTATCTAAAGTATCTTTCATTATTGTTGTTGCACAAATACCATCAGCATCATAATCTCCACCAACAAAAACTAATTCATTATTTTCTTTTGCTTTTTTTATTCTTTCTACTGCATTTATTACACAATCTGCTTTTGATGTAGATAAATAAAGTTCACTTTGAAACAATTGTTTCTTTTCATCATCACTTATATTATTACTGTCTAAAAGTATATCAATTAACGGATTAAAACCTGTGAGATTTATCTCTTTTAAATCATATTTCACATTACTAACCTCTTAAATTCTTCTCCTCTATCTTCAAAGTTTTTAAAATAACCATAACTTGCGGCTGCTGGAGATAAAACACAAGATTTACCCTTTTTTGTAATTTTTTTCGCAAGACTCACAGCTTCATATAAATCATTCACAATATAAACATTTTCTCTTTTTAAACTATTAAATATTCGTTTTCCAGTTTCATACATTAAAATAATATTTTCAACATTTGATTTTTTTAAATATTCTATTAATTGAGTATAATCAATACCTCTATCCATTCCTCCTATAAGAACACTTCCAACATCTGTAATACTCTCTAAAGCTTGAATTGTAGCTTGTCCAATTGTTGAAATAGAATCATTAATATAAGTTATACCATCGTAAGTTCCAATATTTTCTAATCTATGTGCTAAAGGAGTAAATGATTCAATTCTTTTAAGAAATGTATTGTTTGTTACACCATAAAGAACATGTGCAATATAATATACAATTGCCATATTATACATATTATGTTTACCAATTAAATTTGTTTTTTCAATTTTTATAGAAGATAAATCATTAAATAATACATTATCTTTTGCATATATTGTTTCATTTGACCATACTATATTATTTCTATTATCTATTTCATTTTTTAAATCAGAATTAATTATTGCAATATCTCTTTCATCTTGATTTAAATATATTTGTTTTTTAGCAGTTTTATAATCCTCAAACGATTTATAGTGATCTAAATGTTCTTCATAAATATTTAATAAAACACTAAGATGTGGAGAATATTTACTATGTTCAAGTTGATGACAAGAAATTTCAAAAACAATAACACTATCTTCCAACATCTCATCAATAATATCGAAACAAGGTACTCCTATATTACCAACTAAAAATGTACTTGGATAATTTTCTTTTAGTACATGATATAAAAGAGTTGAAGTAGTACTTTTCCCTTTAGTACCTGTTATTCCTATAACATTTTCTTTAAAATATTTAAGAAATATAGATGATTGAGATTGAACATTTTCAAAATGGTCATGTAAAACTATTCCGGGAGCTTTCAAAACTAAATCGTATTCATTTAGGTTTAATAATTTTTCATCGACAATGATATCATTAAAATATTGTTCTTTATCAATACATTTACTATCAGATAAATATAACTTCATTTCTGGCAAATGTTTTTTTATAAATTTATATGAAGATAAGCCTTCTTTACCCATACCCCATATTAATATTTTTTTACCTTTAAATTCATTTAATATTTTGTTATGCATTTTTTAGCTCCTTCAATTTATTTTTAATTATCTCAATATATTTATCTGGAACAAAATTTTCACTATTAAAGTATTGTTCATCGTAAACTTCAACATAAGAAGTTTCTTTTAAATATTTTTTATATAAAAGTGGAATATTCTCGCCTCTTAGTTTTATAGCTTTTAAAATAGCAGAATTAACTTCAGATCTTGTACCTACACATTCAAATGGTTTATTTTCTTTTAGACCACTAAGTTCTTTTAAAAGCTCGTACATTTCTTCACTTTCTAATAAATTTTCATTAAAAATTTCATAAAGTTCATCATCATTTAAAAATGCAGAAAGCATAACATAAACAAAAAGACACTTAGCACATTTGTTACACCAAACACCACTTTTACTTCCAACATTACAACTTCTAAATACTTTATGATATTTTTTTAATTTTGAGAAAATATGAGTAATATCAAATTCACTTAAAGGTCTTAAAAGTGAAAAATATTTAATTTCATTTGTAATATATTTAGACACATATTCATTAAAATCACTTTCAAATTCATAAGATTTAGAATATTGATGATTAACTTCATCATTTAATACTGTACTTTCATTAGCACTTGCTTCATTTGACAGGCAAATATATTTTTTACTATAAATCATTGCAACAATAATTGATGAGAATGCTACTAAAGCACTAAATGGTGTATGCCCGTTTAAAAAGCCTTCTTTATTTAATTTAATCATGTTATTGTCTAATGTTCTTTGAACATTAATTAATTTTTCACTATAACCAGCAGCAACACTCGCATTAATTGCTGATTTTACATTATTAATAACATATGTATGATTATCTTCAAAAAAATCTTTTAAAAGTTCCAAAGATACAAAAGAATCCTTTCCGCCACCAACAGGAATTAAATTACCTTTTAATTTAAAATCATCACTCTTTCCTTCTATTTTTTCTCCAAATGTTTTTATTTCCATAAAATCATTCATATTAGTTTTAATTTTATTTACGTAAAAAAATTCTCCCAAACCATAGAAATATAATTTTTTCCACCATTTTATTTGGTATTCATCCAAACTATTTGAAAAAATATTTACAATTGGTGAGCAAGTAAGTTTCCAATAGCTTATTAATTCAACAAGTCCAAGAGAAAAAACACACTCTTTAAATGATTTTAATTCTTTAAAACACTTGTTTGTATTTTTTTTAATTGTCCATTTAGGATAGAATTTACTCAATCCTTCAATTTCAAAATAATAAGTTATTTCAATATTTTTTTCATCTTCATATATATCATATCCATTAAAGTTAAACACTTGATATTTTTTTCTAAATTCATTAAAATTCATATAATCACCTTTTTAATTATACAATATTAAATTAATATAATATATCTAAAAGCAACTTGTAATTTGTTGGTATTTTTTTATATTTGTTAGTTTTAAACAAAATTCCATAAAATAAAGCAACAAAAATAAAAGAGCAGATTAACTCTGCTCATAAATATCGATTTTCTTTATAACTACATTGCTTCGTGCATTGTACGTGCAATTACATCATCTTGTTGTTCTTTAGTTAATTTGTTGAAGTTAACTGCATAACCAGAAACACGAATTGTTAATTGTGGATATTTTTCTGGGTGTTTTTGTGCATCCAATAATGTTTCACGATTAAACACGTTAACATTTAGGTGATGACCTCCGCTTTGAGCATAGCCATCTATAAGTGTTACTAAATTTTCGATTTGATTTGACATTGTATTTTCCTCCTATTTACTGTCATCTTTTCCTAAAGCATCAGGAACAATAGAGAATGTATTTGAAATACCATCTCTTGAATATTCATAAGGTAATTTTGCAACTGATTCTAATGAAGCAACAGCACCGTTAGTATCACGACCATGCATTGGATTTGCACCTGGAGCTAATGGTTCTCCTGCTTTTCTTCCATCAGGTGTATTACCTGTCTTCTTACCATAAACAACATTTGATGTAATTGTTAAGATACTCATTGTAGGAACACCATTTCTATATGTTTTATGTTCCTTAATCATATTCATAAACTTTTTAACTAAATCAGCAGCAATTAAATCAACTCTATCATCATTATTTCCATATTTAGGGAAATCACCTTCAATTTCATAATCAATTGCTATTCCATCTGCATCTCTGATTGTTTTAACTTTTGCATATTTAATTGCAGATAATGAGTCAGCAACAACAGAAAGTCCTGCAATCCCTGTAGCAAAGAAACGTCTTACGTTATGATCATGTAATGCCATTTCTATAGCTTCATAAGAGTATTTATCATGCATATAATGTATTACATTTAATGTATTAACATATAATCCAGCCAACCATTGCATCATTTGGTCATATTTTGCAACAACTTCTTCATAGTTTAAATACTCAGATTTAATTGGTTCAAATCTTGGAGAAACTTGAATTTTTTGTTTTTCGTCAATACCACCATTTATTGCATACAATAAACATTTAGCTAGGTTTGCACGAGCACCAAAGAATTGCATATCTTTACCAACTCTCATGCTAGATACACAACAAGCAATACAGTAATCATCACCCATTTCAACTCTCATTAAATCATCATTTTCGTATTGAATTGAACTTGTTTCAATTGAAATCTTAGCGCAGAAACGTTTGAAGTTATCAGGTAATTTTGTTGACCATAAAACAGTTAAGTTTGGTTCTGGTGCTGGTCCTAAGTTAACTAATGTATGTAAAACACGGAATGAGTTTTTAGTAACTAATGATCTTCCATCCAATGACATACCAGCAATAGACTCAGTAACCCATGTTGGATCTCCAGAGAATAACTCGTTATATTCAGGAGTTCTCATGAATTTAACAAGTCTTAATTTCATTACAAAATGATCCATTAATTCTTGTGCTTCTTCTTCAGTGATTAATCCTGCTTTTAAATCTCTTTCAATATAGATATCTAAGAAAGTACTTGTTCTTCCTAAAGACATTGCAGCACCATTTTGATCTTTAACAGCACCTAAATATCCAAAGTATAAGTTTTGAACAGCTTCTCTTGCATTTGAAGCAGGTTTACTTATATCTTTTCCATATATTTGTGCCATTTTAGCCAAATCTTTTAATGCTCTTATTTGCTCAGAGATTTCTTCTCTTTCCCTAATTCTATCTTCATCCATAGTTCCAAGAAGAATTTTATCTAATAATGCTTGTTTATCAGCAATTAAGAAGTCAGTTCCATATAAAGCAACTCTTCTATAATCTCCAACAATTCTACCTCTACCATAAGCATCAGGAAGCCCAGTGATTATACCTGTTTTTCTTGCAAGACGCATTTCTGGAGTATACGCATCAAATACCCCTTGATTATGTGTTTTACGATATTTTGTAAAAATCTCTTCAACTTCTGGATCCAATTTAAATCCATATGCTTCAAGAGAAGTTGCACTCATTCTTATTCCACCAAAAGGTTGCAAACTTCTTTTAAATGGTTTATCAGTTTGAAAACCAACAATTTTTTCTAAATTTTCGTTTAAATAACCTGGACCATGTGAAGTAAGTCTACTTACAACTTTTGTATCAGCATCTAATACTCCTCCTGCAGCAGCTTCCTGTTTGTTTAGCTCCATTACTTGTGCCCATAGAGCTTTTGTTGCTTCTGTTGGCCCAGCTAAGAATGAATCATCACCTAAATATTCAGTATAATTCTTTTGTATAAAGTCTCTTACATCGACTTCCTTATCCCATCTACCGCCAACAAATCCTTTCCAACTTTCTTGCATTTAATTTTCCTCCTATAGCTTAAATTTATCTTTAACGTATAACTCGAATATTTCATCAGGCTGATAACCACTTATTTTTGCAAGTAGGCTACCATTTTCAAACAATAATACTGAAGGTACTTTTTCAATGTTATACTCTTCTATTAATTCTTGAGTATCTTCATCAACCTCTATTATATGTAGCATAATCTGAGGATACTTTTCAACTATATTGTTCACAGTTGGCAACATTGTTATACAATTTGCACAACCCTCACCTGAAACTAAAATCATAACTTTATCATCTTTGATAATATCTTTGTAATTTATATTATTTAACATAATCAAATGCTCCTAATATTTCTTTTGCTTTATCTATAGATTCTTTACTTGGTCTTTCCATACCTTTAAATGGATAATCTATATTCATTTTTTCATATTTAACTGTTCCCATAGAATGATATGGTAACACTTCTACCCTTAACACATTGCTTAATGTATCAATAAAACTTCTAATTCTTCTTAAAACTCCTTCATCATTGGTATATCCATCTACAAGAACAACTCTTATCCACATATCTTTTTTATTATCACTTAAGTATTTAATAAAATCTTGGGGCCTATCAATTGGTTGAGCTGTTAAATCAAGGTGAGCTTCTCTATCTATATGTTTAATATCTACTATAAATAAGTCAGTTAATTTTAATAATTTGTCGTATTTCTCAACTAGTTTTAAATTGTTTTTATCAAACATTACTCCAGATGTATCAACGCATGTATGTATTCCATCCTCTTTAAGTAAAGTAAATAGTTCAATCAAAAAATCTATTTGAGCTAGTGGCTCTCCACCACTTACTGTAACTCCACCTTTTTTAATATAGTTTTTATATTTTAAAATTTGTGTTCTTACTTCTTGCGCACTATATTGTTTTCCTTCACTAAATTTCCATGTATCAGGGTTATGACAATATTTACAACGCATAGGACACCCTTGAGTAAAAACAACAAATCTTACACCAGGACCATCCACTGTGCCAAAGCTTTCAAATGAATGAATGAATGCCATATCTCAACCTCCTTATGAATTATAGCACGACATTTTTAATATGTGAATTAAAATGCTTAACTAGTTTACTAATTATTTTTTTACTTTTTTTCACAAGTGAAATTTCAGTATATCAAAAACAAAAAGAAGCCTTAGCTTCTTTATGCGTTAATACCTTTTATAGTATATTCATCTAAATCTTCTTTATATACTTTTTTTGTTTTCTTTGGTTTTGATTTTGAGTTAATTCTTATCAAATACCATATGTATGGTGCAATAAACATACTTGATAAAGTTCCGGCAATTAATCCAATAAACATTGCAAAAGTGAATGTAAATATTGCAGATGAACCTATCGCAAGTAAAACGATGATTGGCAATATTGTTGTAATTGAACTATATATTGATCTAATTGCTGTATGATCATTTGCATCATTAATAAGTTTTATATAAACATCTTTATTTAATGGACCATTATAATCATTAAGCGTTTCTCTAATTCTATCAAAAACAACAATTGAGTTGTTAATAGAATATCCAATAATCGCAAGAATAACTGAAATCAATTCTGTATTAACTTCAAGTCTAAATAAAGCAAATATTCCTAAAACAATAAATACATCATGTAATAAAGCAACAATGCAACTAATTGCATAATCCCATTTAAATCTAACAGTTATGTATGCCATCATTGCTAGCCATGCAAGAAGTGATAATAAAACTGCATTTCTAACTAAATCTCTACCAACTGTAGGTGTAACAACATTATCACCAGGTTCTAATCCATATATTTTAGTGAATTCAGCCTTTATTGTTGAAAGTTGTTCAACACTTAATGCAGAACTAGTTATTGCATAAACTGTATTTTCCCCTGATGTTTGATATTTAAATCCTGATGAATATCCTAAATCAGACATTGTTTTTTCAACATCTTTTACATTTATTGTCTCATCAGAAATAATAGTTAACTTTGTTCCACTAGAAAAATCTATCCCCAAATTGACAAAGCCTTTTTTATTTATAAAATTAAATCCAGAAACAAGCACAATCAATACACATAAACCTATAACAAATTTACTATATTTTTTACTTATTCCAATATAATCATATTTTTTTAATGGTCCAAAATAAAATTGTTCTTCATTCTTACTTATATTTGGAATATTGCTCTTTTTAACATTAAACCAAGAATATTTATCATCAGCAATATTTGACTTCATTATTAAATTTAATAAAAATCTAGAAACCCCAACATTTAATAATAATGTACAAAGCACAGTAATCATAAGCATTGTTGCAAAACCTTTTACTGAGCCATTACCAAACATATACATGATTAACCCGGCTAAAAGAGTTGTAAATTGAGCATCAAATATAGTTGCAAAAGACATTTTTTCACCTTCAGCAACTGCATTTGGTATACTTCTTCCTTTATAAAGTTCATCCTTAATTCTTTCAAAAGTTATAATATTGGCATCTACTGTCATACCTATTCCAAGAACAAGTGCTGCAATACCTGGAAGAGTAAATACTGCACCCATCAGAGAATAAATTAAGAATACTGCATATATATATACAACAAGCATAATGCTAGAGACAATACCTGGAAGTCTATACATAAATATCATAAATGCAAATACAAGTAATGAACCTACAACACCTGCAATAGCAGTTTCATTTAATGCGTCAACCCCAAAATCAGCACTGACTACATTACTTGAAATTTCTGTCATTTTTACAGGTAAACTACCAGAATTAATAAGTCCAGCAAGAGTTCTTGCTTCAACTTCGCTAAAATTACCACTTATTATACAATCACCTGAAATTTCAGAATTTACACTTGCAGCACTAATATATTTTGTTTCTTGTCCAATAGCTGCTTTTTGAGATTCAGCAACATATGTGTCACCTTCTTCAAAATCAAGCCATATAATCATAATATTTTGTCCAACTGGTTTTTGAGATACAGTTCTAGTTATTTCAGCAAATTTTGCTTGATCTTTAATTTTCAAAGATACAATTGGTCTACCATTTTCATCATAAGATAAACTAGCTCCACCTTCTTGTATAATACTAGCATCTGACAACAAATTATTATCTACATCTCTAAATGATAAATTCGCAGTTGTTCCTAAAATATTTCTTGCACTATCAGGGTTACTAACACCTGCAAGTTGAACACGAATTCTATCTTCACCTTCAATTACAATTTGTGGTTCACTAACACCCAAAACATCAACTCTTTTTCTAACGCTATTCGCAACAGCACTCATATCTAGAGTTGATTCTTCATTAAGTGGTGTAACTTCATATAAAATTTCAAATCCACCTTTTAAATCAAGACCAAGAGTTATATTATTTAAAATCCCCTTATATGTGGTTAAAACAACACCAAAAATAATCGCAACCACTAAAAAGAATAAATATAAACTCCCTTTATTTTTCTTTTTATCCATTCTCTTTGCCTCCTAATAAATCTGTAAACTCATCAATCCTCTTAGATTTCCCTTCAATTATTGCTTGTTTAGACAAAAACATAACAATTTGTTCAGCAGTTAATTTCATAATATCATTAATTGCTTCATTTATTAATGAAGGTTTTTTATTTTTCCAAATTTCTTTATACATAACATTTTCAATATGCTCATATGTGAAATTAGGATTACTGTTTCTTCTAAGTATAGAGAGCTTTATTACCATAGCCATTTGTATATAAGTGTCCATAGTGCCTCCAAACATACTAAATAATTATATATAAATTTTTAATATTAGTAAATTAGATTAGTCCTATAAAAAGTCCTAAAAAAGAAAATATTGATGCTAAAATCCAAAATGATTTTACAACTCTTTTCTCACTTACTCCATCTAAAACAAAACTATAATGAATTGGTGTATATTTAAAAACTCTTTTACCTCTAAGTTTAACAGAACCAATTTGAATAATTACACACAGGGTTTCCCAAACAAATACCCCACCTATAATTATTAATAAAACCTCTTTTTTCATAACTATTGATATAGCTGCTAAAACAGCTCCTAAAGCTAAAGAACCTGTGTCACCCATATATATTTTTGCAGGTGAAATATTAAACTTTAAATATCCTATAAGCGCCCCAATTAAGCTAGAAATGAAAATTGATAACTGATAATTTTTATCTATTATTGAAAATACCAAATACGGAATTAAAGCTATAACCATACAACCGCCAGCCAAACCATCCATACCATCAGTTAAATTAACAGCATTAGAAGATCCTGTAAGCATAAAAAATATTAACACTATATAAAAATAAGAAATATTAACATTAATTTTTAAAATAGGGATAAAGATAGATAAATCAACATAGCTTTTATATAAAACAAAAAACACAATTGCAAGCAATAACTGTAGCAAAAATTTATTTCTAGCACTTAATCCATTGTTATTACTTCTTGAAAATATTAAATAATCATCGATAAAACCAATAATACTATACCCAAAAAATGATAACATAACTATAAATATACCAATGTTGCTTATACCAACAAAAATAAAAGTAATAAGTATAGGAACAATCACAAAAAGTATCCCTCCCATTATTGGAGTTTTTTCTTTTGTTTTATATTGTTCAAGTGCATATTGATTAACACTTTGATTAACGCTTAATGACTTTAAAAACTTAATTAAAATTGGCATTAATACTAAAACTAATAATAAACTTACTAGTCCTGCAATAACCACATTTATATACATAAACTCTATCTCCCTTAGATGCTAAACAATTATAACACAACTTATTCCAATACAACCTCAATTTCTGTTCCTTTAGAAATGTAAGTATTTTCAATCACACTTTGTGCAACAACCTTTCCAAATCCAGTAATTTTTAACCCAACATCACTTACATCCCAAAAACCAACAACATCTTTTCTTGTCCACCCTGTCATATTAGGCATCAAAAATCCAGAAGAACTAGTAAGTAAAAATACTTTTTGATTTGTTGAGACAACAGAATTTTCATTCGGATATTGATCAATAACTCTATCGCCATCACCTAAAACAATAATATCCACACCTAATTCATTGAGTTTATTTTTTGCATAATCTAATGAGTGATTTGTTAAATTTACCATATCATAAGTATTTATTTCTTTTTTCTCACTAACAACTTCTTCAGTTTGTTCAACATTATTTGTGATATTGTCAGTGATATTAAATCTCATTGCAACTTTTCTTAAAAAAGAAGAAATTGCTTCAGTATGATAATGTGCATTTTTGTTATAATCTGCTTCAAAGCAGTAGTAAATCATATATTTTGGATCATCTTTTGGCATTGCAGACATTAGTGAAACAATTGTTTTTCCTGATTTATAGCTACCAGACACAGCTAATTGAGTTGTTCCTGTTTTACCAATAATTGTGGTTTCAGGAATTCTGTAATATTTTGCAGTCCCATCATCGTCATTAACTACTCTACTAAGTAACTCTTGCAGTCTTTTTGCGGTATCTGCACTGATAGGATTCCCAACAACTGTTGTTTCAGCTTTATAAATCACATCATTGTTTAAAGGATCTCTAATAGAATCTACAAAATATGGTTTTACCATTGTTCCATCTGAAAAAACAGCACTATACGCTTGCAACATTTGAAGCATTGTTACAGTTGAACCTTGTCCATATGAAAGAGCCAATTTATCTGATGGCCATGTAAAGTTTAAAACACCCGTTTCTTCACGCATTCCATCTGTATTTACAGGGTTAAAAAATCCGAATTTACCTAAATAATCTAAATAAATATCTGGAGTTATTATTTCTGTTTCTAAAGAAGCTGTTATAGTATTTGAAGAATAAATTAATCCATAATCATAATTTGTCCATCCATAATTTTTATAGCCAGCATTTGTAATGCAACCAAGTCCTTTCCCTTCAACTCGATATGGATTTCTATTTTTAGCACTATAACAAAATGGCCCACTATATACTTCAGGTAAATTTTCATACAATCCTTCATTCATTGCTGCTGCCCATACAAATGTTTTTAAAGTTGAACCAGGTTCAAATGGAAGTTGTGCACCATAATTATTATAATCAGTTATATTTAGTGTATTTGGATCAAAAGATGGATATTGTCCCCAAGCAATAATCTTTCCTGTTTTAATTTCCATCACAGAACCCCATATCCTGTCTGCATTAAATTGTGATTTTGTCATTAAAAACGCTTGTTCTAAAGATTCTTGTACCTCTTTATCTAATGTTAAATAAACATTTTTACCATTTATTGCACTTGTAATATTTTCTCTCATCCCAGGTAATATATATCCGTTTTTATCTGCTTGATACACTCTTGAACCATCTTGTCCTCTTAAATATTCATCAAGATATAATTCGGCACCCATTTTACCAATTGTACTACCACCTTCATCAGATTGAGCGAATCCTATTATATATGGTGCAAAAACTCCTAGTGGATATGATCTTTTTACAGATGATGTAAATTCTATTCCAGGCAGTTTATAACTATCAATTAAATCTTTTGTTTCTTTTGATAAATTTCTTCCAGCAGTCCCAAGTTCTGTTTGATATACATCTTTTGTTAAATAATTTAGACATGTTTGATAATCCATTTTTAAAATATCTGATAAAACTTGTGCAGTATATTCTGGATCTGAGACATATGAAACAACCCCTTTTATGCTTGGTCTAGAAGAATCTAGTATCGCATATATGTTATAGGTTCTATTATCTTGAGCAATTATATTGCCGCTTCTATCATATATATATCCTCTATTTGCTTTGATGATTTCTGTATGTGTATTTGCAGAGTTTGCATAGTCTTTCAGATTAGTTTTACTTCTTAAATGTATTTTATTTACAGATACTAAAAAAACATTAGCAGCTAACATTATCATTACTACTAATGTTGATATAAATATTAATAAGACTATATTGTTTTTTCTTCTTTTCATCCTTATTCACCATTAGTTATGGTTATTATATTATTTTGATCAAGATTTAGTCCATTTTCATTTGCGATTGCTACAACTCTGTCTCTAGTACTTAGATTTTGAATCGCAATATTTATTGCCTCATTTTCTACTTCAATAGTATTTATTTGAGAAATTATTGATTGTTTCTTCAAACTTAAAGAATTATTATAAGAACGCAAAAACAAACTAGAAATTAAATACATAAAACCAGATACAAATGTAAAGAAAAATGAAAAATTTTGAAATTTAAGTGTTTTTTTCTTTTTTGTTTTTACTAACTTCGCCATACTAATTAATCCTTTCTAATCCCCTAAGCTTTGCACTATGTGATCTATTATTTTCTTCTAGTTCTTTTTCAGAAGCAACAATAGGTTTTTTGTTTAATAAAATATAATCTGCAGATTCTATTTCATTTGGCAATAATGGTATTCTTTTATCAATTTTTTCTACTGTTGATAATTTATTAAACAGTGTTTTTACTATTCTATCTTCTAAAGAATGAAATGTAATAACTACACCTCTACCATTAATATTTAAAAGTTTACATGCATCTTCTATACTTTTTTCTAAAACTTCTATTTCATTGTTAACTTCAATTCTAATTGCTTGAAATGTTTGTTTTGCAGGATGTCCTTTTTTATTTAACACTTTCATTGGAAGAAATTTTTTAATCACATCAACAAGTTCAAATGTTGTTTCAATTGGTTTGTTTAAACGACTTTTTTCTATACCTCTTGCAATTAGTTTTGCATTTTTTTCTTCACCATACTTGTAAAGAATATTAACTAATGAATTAAAACTATATTCATTGATAACTTTATATGCATCAAGTTCTTGAGTTTTATCCATTCTCATATCAAGTCTTGCATTGAATCTATAACTAAAACCTCTCTCACCATCATCAAACTGTGGTGAACTTACACCTAAATCTAATAAAAAGCCATCAATTTCTTTTATATATTTCCCAATATTTTCAAAGCTATCATGGATAAATGTAACTTTATCCAAATAATCTTTTAAAATTTTTTTGGATTCATTAATTGCGTCTAAGTCTTTATCAAAACAATACAATCTACCATTTTTAAGCCTTTTGACTATTTCCTTACTATGACCAGCTCTACCAAGGGTTCCATCAACATAAATTCCATCTTCTTTTATGTTTAATAAATCAATAGTCTCATTCAACATCACACTATAATGTTTCATTGTAAATAGTCTGTAATAGTTTCTGCAATTTCATCAAAAGAATCACTTGCCTCTGCATAGTAGCTTTCCCATTTCTCTTTTGACCAAATTTCAACCTTATTAGAAACTCCCACAAAAACACATTGCTTTTCTAGTGATGCCTCTTGAATTAAAAATGAAGGTAATTGTATTCTACCTTGAGCATCACACTCACATTCAGTAGCTTTTGATGTAAGTCCTCTAATATAAAGCCTAATCTCCTTTTTTGTATTTGGTAATTGTTCTAATTTAGATAATACTTCTTTCCATTTTTCAGTTGTATAAACTGTTAAGCAGCCATCCAATCCCTTTGTGATTATGAATTTGTCCCCTAATTCCTCACGAAATTTAACAGGCATAATGATACGTTTTTTACTATCCAAAGAATGAATATATTCTCCAATAAACATATCATCACCCACTTTCCACCACTTTATGACACTGACTACCACAATTATATACTACAAACATTAAATTTGGAATATTTTTTATGATTATTTTTCTTAAGAAATAAAAAAAGACTTTAATCATTAAAAATTAAAGTCAAAATAAAAACTGCAATAATGCAGTTATATAAAATATCAATATCTTATTTGCTTAAGCAGCTTGGACATTGATGATGCGGTCTTTTTGCTTCACCACATGTTGGGCATTTAACCAATGTAGGCGCTTCAAGTTTAAAATGAGTTCTGCGCTTATTTTTTCTGGTTTTTGAATTTCTTCTTTGTTGTACAGCCATTTAGACACCTCCTACTCGTCATCACTGAATTTAAAATCTTTAAGTTTGGCTAAACGTGGGTCAATCTCATCCTTTTTTGATGATTTTAAATCTTCTTCACTGATGATACGCCAACCTTCTCCATTTGGATATTCTACATTACCACTACTAACTGCCTTTAGTGGTACCTCCAGATTAATCAACTGGAATATAACGGGAATAAGCTCCACAATATCATTTTCTACAACATAAACATCTACATCATCAGTATCTACAAAAGAAAATTCAATTTGTGAATCAAATTCAAAGGAAACCTCAATGTCTTCATTAGTTATGGCACATGGAGTAATCATTATTCCAGAAACAACCATATCTACTTCAAAGATATCAAGATCTGCAATATAATAGCCATCGCCACTTACATGCACATCTTCCAAACCTTTCAATCTTTTATTGTCTATAAAAGCTTCAGGTTCAAATGAAAGGTATTCATCAAACGACACTTTTGAATCCAATTTATTCAACAGTTCTGTTCTTGTCCACCTCAAAAGCATATTTCTCCTACTCGTTAACGCAATTAATTATATCAAAACAACATCTAAAGTCAATATTTTTAGCCTTTTTAATAAACCTCTTGATTAACTTTTAAAGATAACCATTGTTCTACATCATTTATCACTTTTTCACTTACTTCTTCAAATAAAAGCTCATGTCTTGAATTATCATACACTTTTATTTCTACATTTTCATAACCAGCATTATTCAAAATATTAACTGAATCATTTAACCCTTTTTCAAATCCTGTAACAGGATCATCTTTACCAGCAATAAATAAAATTGGCATTTGCTTGTTTTTTACATCATAACCATCTTTTGTGTCATATAATCCATCTAACAAATCATAATATCCTTTATTGGTAAATGGAAAACCACAATATTCATCGTTAATAAAATTTACTACATTTTCTTTATTATAGCTCAACCAGTCAAAATCGGTTTCTGGATTTTCAATTTTTTTGTTAAAAATTTTTCCTATTATTTTAAATATTTTTTCATTTTTTGTTTTTTCTTTAAAAAGAATATAATTCATTTTTAAAATTGTTCTAATTAATGGTACATTCTTTTTATAATTAGGTGCACCACTTAAAATTACCCCATCAATTATTGAAGGATATTTCTTTATCAAACATCTTGCAACTATACTTCCCATACTATGTGCGAACAAAAATAATGGTGCATCATTTTCTTTTCTGATTTCTATACACATATTATGAGCAACTTCAACAAGTGACGAAAATCCTCCATCAAAATATCCTAACTCTTCTTTTGTTAGTTGTGTTCCATGTCCAACTTGATCATATGTATAAACCATAAATCCTTTTTTTGCCAAAAATTTAGCAAAACTTTCATATCTTTGTTTATGTTCACACATTCCATGTATTACTAGAATGTTACCTTTTACTTCTTTAGGTTTAAAAACACTACTATAAATTTTTATATTCATCTTTTTATCTCCTTAATAATATAATAGCATATATGCTATTATATTATGGGTGATAAATTTGAAAGCTGTTGGAATAATTGTAGAATATAATCCTTTACATAAAGGTCATAAATTACATATAGAAAAAACTAAAGAAATTACAAAACCAGATGTGCTAATTGCAGTTATGTCTGGGAATTTTGTACAAAGGGGTGAACCAGCAATAATAGATAAATGGAAAAGAGCAAAAGCTGCAATTTTAAACGGTGTTGATTTAGTAATTGAACTCCCTTATGTTTTTTCTGTTCAAAGTGCTACTCAATTTGCATATGGCGCAGTTAAATGTTTAAATCTTGCAGGAGTAAGTGATATTGTTTTTGGTTCAGAATCTAATAATCTAGAAGAATTAATAGAAATATCAAAAACATCAATAAATGCCGATAACTTAAAAGAAAGTTTGAGTGTGGGTAACAGCTTTGTTAAATCTTATGGATTATTATCAAAAACTATGCAGCCAAACGACATTCTTGCAGTTGCATACTTAAAAGAAATTTTAAAAACAAACATTAAACCACATACCATTCAAAGAACAAATCATTATCATGATTTATCCATACAAGAAATAAGTAGTGCTTCTGCAATAAGAAATGCATTTTTAAATGGAACAAAATGTGAATCTTCTTTAATGTATGATGAACTAACAAATGGAGAATTAATGACACTTAATAAATTTTATCCATTAATAAGATATTTATTATTAACTTTAGAAAAAAAATATCTACAAGAAATATTTTTAGTTAGTGAAGGAATTGAAAACCATTTAATAAAACAAGCATTAATTAGTGAAAATTTAGATATTTTTTTAAAAAACTCAACCACAAAACGATACACTTCAAGTCGAATCAAAAGAATTCTAATTCATTTAATAAATCACATAAAAAAAGAAGACATAAAAAAACTTGAGGAATTAAATACTATTAGAATTCTTGCGATGAATAATAAAGGAAGAAATTATTTAAAAAGTTTAAAAAATGTAAACATTGCAAGTAGATTTTCAAAAATACAAGATGGTTATAGAGAAATAGAATATAAATCTTGCTTAACATATGCAAGTATGTTAAAAGAAAAAAACCACCATGAATTAATCAAAAATGAAATAGGTGGTTTAATATATATTAATATGTAGCTTTTTCTAAATCTTTTCTTATTTTAGTTGTACTTATACCTTCAGTTCTTGGAAGATAAATAACTTCACATAAATCATTTAACTCATCAAATTTACCCTTCCAATCGTCACCAATAACCATTACATCTGCATGGTATTTAACAATATCATGTTTTTTTTGTTCCCAATTTTCCTCAGGTATTACAAGATCAACATATCTAATAGCTTCAAGCATCAATTTTCTTTCTTCATAACTATGATATGCTTTTTTACCTTTTGCAAGTGCATTAAAATCATCAGTTGATAATGCAACAATTAAATAATCACCTAAAGCTTTTGCTCTTTTTAAAAGTTGTATATGTCCATAATGTAATAAATCAAAAGTTCCATATGTTATTATTCTTTTCATAAAATATTCTCCACAATATTTATAATATTACTTTAATAAAAAAAAAGAAAGATTAAAGTCAAAGTTTTAAACTTCAAACAATAATCTTTATTTTTTAAAGTTGTACATTATGATAAACTTGTTGAACATCATCAACTTCATTTAATAAATTTATCAATCTATTAAACAATTCAATATCTTCACTCTCTGTTAGTGTTGTATATTCATTTGGTAACATTGTTATTTCACAAACATCAAATTTTACATCTGGAATTAACTCTTCAATTGCCATTTGTGCTTTATGGAAATCAGATATTGCAACTTGAACACTCATTATTCCATCTTCAACTTCTAAATCAACTACATCAACCTCTGCAAGTATTAATGCTTCTAGCATTCCTTCGTCATCACTATATTCAAATGAAAATAATCCAACTTCACTATAATTATATGAAACACTTCCGCTAACACCAAGTTTGGCATGAGCTTTGTTAAAACAAGTTTTAACTTCACTTACTGTTCTATTAACATTATCTGTCAAACAATCAATTATAACAGTACTTGCACCAGGACCAAATCCTTCATATCTATTCGCAATATAATTTTCTACAGTTCCACCTTTAGCTTTTTCTATTGCCCTTTTAATAACATCAGCAGGTACTTGGTTTGCTTTTGCTTCTTGAATTTTTCTTTTTAATGTTAAATTCATATCGGGATCAGGAACACCTGCTTTTGCAGCCATATATAATTCCTTACCAAACCTAGAATACAATTTAGATTTCATTGCAGCAGTTTTAGCCATTGATGCTGCTCTTACCTCATGAGCTCTACCCATTAAATATTACCACCTTTCATTTTTTACCATGGTATTATACCAAAAGATACAATTAATGTCATTAATCACCGTTGAAAATTGAATTTTTAACAATAACATAATCAACATATCTTATTGCATTTATATCTTTACCACCTGCATATGATATAGATGATTGTAAATCTTGTTGCATTTCAGTTAAAGTATCATTTATTAATCCTTTATATTCTAAAAGCATCCTTTTACCTTCAACATTCTTTTTCTCACCTTTTTGATATTCAGAAGCACTTCCAAAGTATTCTTTCATTTTTTTACCATTTTCAATAATAATTTCTCCAGGTGATTCTTCATGACCAGCAAAAAGTGATCCAATCATAACCATTGTTGCACCAAATCTAATTGATTTAGCAATATCTCCATTGGTTCTAATTCCACCATCAGCAATAATTGGTTTTCTAGCAGCTTTAGCACACCATCTAAGCGCAGCTAATTGCCAACCCCCTGTGCCAAAACCTGTTTTAATTTTTGTAATACACACTTTACCCGGACCTATTCCAACTTTAGTTGCATCTGCACCAGCATTTTCCAATTCTCTAACACCTTCTGGAGTACCAACATTACCTGCAATAACAAATGTGTCTGGTAAATTTTTCTTTATATGTTTTATCATCTCTATAACAGAATTTGAATGTCCATGTGCTATATCTATTGTAATATAATCGGGCATTAAATTATTGTCACGAATTTCTTCAATAAACTTATATTCATTATCTTTTACTCCCACACTTATTGATGAAATCAAATTTAATTCATTCATCTTTTTTATAAAAGGTATTCTAGATTGTTCATCAAATCTATGCATTATGTAAAAGTATCCATTTTTTGCAAGTTGAATTGCTAAATTCTCATCTATTATCGTTTGCATATTTGCAGGCACAACTGGTAATTTAAATTTATGTTTACCAAATTTAATTGATGTATCACATTCAGCCCTGCTTTTTACTATGCACTTATTTGGAATTAACTGAATGTCTTCGTAGTCAAATACTGTAAATTGTTCCATAAAAAAACCCCATTTCTATATTGGGGAAAAATTTGTTATCCTCATTAAGGATATCATATTTTTAACTATGATTCAATTAAATATCCAACTTTCATCATTTGGATTATCTCTAAACTTTAATAGTTTTACTTTATCTTCCAACTTAATATAATTCATTTCAACCGCAACATCGACTAATATATCAAAATTAGAAAGTGAATAATGTTTAATATTATTTTCTTTAAATGTATCTATGGCTTTCTTCATACCATAAGTAAATATTGAAACAACTCCTAAAACTTCAATATTATTTTCTTTTAGGATATTAATAACTTCCATTGAACTTTTTGCAGTAGAAACTAAATCCTCAATAACTACTACTTTTTTTCCTTCAGGGCAGTTTCCTTCAATCAAGTTTTTTCTACCGTGATCTTTACTGCCACTTCTTACATATCCACAAGGTAATTCTAGAAGGTGCGCAACTATTGCACTATGAGCTATACCTGCAGTTGCAGTACCCATTATCATTTCACACTCTGGAAACTTTTCTTTTACAACATTTGCTAAAGAGGTTTCAACATTATTTCTAACATGTACATCAGATAAAGTTAATCTATTATCACAATATATTGGAGATTTTATTCCACTTGCCCAAGTAAACGGATTTTCTACATTCAAAAAAACTGCTTTAATTTCTAATAAATTTTTTGCGATTAATTTTTCCATTATTTAAACTCCTCTACACAAATATTATATACTTCTTCTGGATTATCAGATGAAGTTATAACTCTTCCAACAACTATATATGTACTTCCTAATTCTTTTGCTTGCTGAGGTGTTGTAACCCTTTTTTGATCATCTTTACTGCTTTGTAAAAAACGAATACCAGGTGTAACACAGATAAAATCGCTTCCACACACTTCTTTTACATATTTCACCTCTAATGGACTACATACAATTCCATCTAAATTTGCCTTTTTTGTATTTTGAGCATATTTTATTACAGTTTCAATTAATGTATTTTTTATTAATAATTCATTTTGCATAACTTCTTCTGTGATACTTGTAAGTTGTGTTACAGCAATTAATTGCGTTTTAGATTTATTTTCTTCAATAGCTTTTTTTGCTGCCTGCATCATTTCAATACCTCCAGCAGCATGAACATTGATTATATCAACTCCTATATTAGATAACATTTTAATTGTTTTATATACAGTATTAGGAATATCATGTAACTTTAAATCCAAGAATATTTTATATCCTTCTTTTTTTAATTCTTTGACAAAATCTATCCCTGTTGAATAAAAAAGTTCCATACCAATTTTCAAAAATAAATTTTTGTTATTAAACTTATTTAAAAAGTTTAATGTTTCTTCCTTTGAAGAAAAGTCACACGCAATAATCACATCTCTCATATTTTTTATCTCCTCTATAATGTATTATCTTTAAAAACTACTTTCCCATCACTAATTGTCATTAGACACTTACCAAATATATAGGGTGCGTTTTTATTTTCTCTATAAGATTTATTTAAATCAAAAATACATATATTTGCGATTTCAAAATTTTCAATGACATTATCCAAACAAAAAATATCCGCAATATTTAAACTAACTAAGTTTACTACTTCTTCAAGTGTTAAAAGTTTTTCCTTTACAAAATTTGTATACAATTTACAAAATGAGTTTTTTCCACTAACACACTTAATTGTTTTATCTTTAATATATTTAATAAAATCTCTATTAATTATCAATTCATCTATATCCACATCACATGTTAAGTTTTTATTCCCTTTATTTATTAAAAATTTAATTTCTTCTTTTTTTATTTTTTTAATATGTAATGTATTATACATTTTTAAAATTTTGTCATTTACACTATCAGAAATAAAAAGTAAATCTTCATTTGTATTAATAGGTTTATGCTCATCAATCAAATAGGCAATCGCATCCTTATTGCCTAAATCATCTGATATAATAAAATCTCCGTTTTTTTCACTTGACATTATAGAAACTGTATATCCTTCATTAAACTGTTTATCATCATATAGGCTAATAAAACTTGGCATTATATGACAACCTGAAATATCAATAACCTCATCTGCATCAATATCAACATCATCGATAATAAAAAGTTTGCCTGAATTATCAATAAATAAATCTTTAATTTGAAATCTGTTTTTATAAAATACATTTCCATTTTTTAATACTAAACTCATATTTTCTCCTATAAAAAAGACCTTTAATCACTTAAAGGTCACTATAAATAAAATCTTATATCTCCTTTTAAGTGTCTCGCACTTATTTAAAGTTTATGTAATAATATCATATTTTTTTATTTATTTATATAATTTCTTATTAAATTTATCATATTTTCAGTATTGCTTTTATATTGTTTTGGTGTAAATGTTTTAATATTTTTTATATATTTGCCAAAATCATCTAATTCTTTTGCATAAATTAAGTATCCATTTTCATCAAAATTTTCTAAAATTTCAATTTGATGATCATTATGATGTTCACCATATTTAGCAAGTCGTGCAGCACCTATTATTTTTTTTCCTTTTGATAGTGCATTCATTATTGTACCAACACCACCATGTGTAATGATTAAACTTGCTTCATCTACATATTTATTAAACAAGTCAATATCAATATAATCAAAAACCTTCATATTTTGTGATTTAAAATTAGTAAAACCAGCCTGAACAATTACATCATCAGTAATTTCTTTTTCTAAAATTGCTTTTTCAACAGCATTCAATAATCTTACAAACTCTTTATCTTGAGTCCCAAGTGTAACTAATATCATTAAAAAATCCAACCTCCATATATTGCATTAGGATAAAACTCCAACATACTTTCCCATTGAACAATAAATAAATCTGCAATAGGATATATCATTTTACCAGCTTGTGTTTGTGATTTTGCATTCGCAAAGGTTTCAATAAAGATAACTTTTCTTTTAAATAAGTGTGCGATATAACAAAGCGGAACAGCAGTATGGGTTCCTGTAGTTACCACATAATCTGGTTGATATTTTAAAAATAAATAAAAAGATTTTAAAATGTTAAATGCAAATTTAAAAAAATAAGAAAATAATTGTTTTTTTGTACCATAAACCAAATAACTCACTTTATATTTTTCTTTTAAAGAAATATTAGATTTTGTTTTTTCAGTCACCAAATGATAATCAAATTCTTTAAATAAAGGCTCTAACTTCAATAACTCTGATAAATGTCCACCAGTACTAGAAACAAACATTACTTTTTTCATATAATATCCTTTCACAAAAAAGAAGTGTAATCTACACTTCTATTTTAAACTATTTTTGATTAATTCAACAACTTCTTCTTCAGTATCTTTATTTAATGCTTCTAATGCAAGTTTTTCCATATCTGCCTTACTTAAAGATCTTATTATTTTTCTAGAATTTAAAATACTAGTAGCACTCATTGAGAATTCATCTAAGCCAAGTCCCAATAAAATTGGAGCAGCTAATGGATCTCCTGCCATTTCTCCACACATACCACACCATTTTCCTTCTTTATGTGCTCCATCAATAGCAAGTTTTATTAGTCGTAATAAAGATGGATTTAATGGTTGGTATAAATATGAAACTTTTTCTGACATTCTATCAGCAGCCATTGAATATTGTACCAAATCGTTTGTACCGATTGAGAAGAAATCTGCTTCTTTGGCAAATCTATCCGCAAGTATTGCAGCTGCAGGAATTTCAACCATAATACCAACTTCAATCTTTTCACCAATTTTTACACCTTCACTAACTAGTTTTGCTTTTTCTTCTTCAAAAATAGCTTTTGCATTTCTAAATTCTTGTAATGTTGCTATCATTGGGAACATTATACACAATTTACCATATGCACTTGCTCTAATTAAAGCTCTAAGTTGCGTTCTAAATATATCATCTCTATCTAAGCAAAATCTAACAGCTCTATACCCTAAGAAAGGGTTCATTTCTTCTGGAAATTCAAAATAATTTAATTTTTTATCTCCACCGATATCTAAAGTTCTAATTACAACTTTTTTACCATTCATTGCCTCTAAAACTTTTTTGTATGCTTCAAATTGTGCTTCTTCATCTGGGAAGTCATTTTCAGAATCCATATATAAGAATTCTGTTCTATATAACCCAACACCTTCTCCACCATTTTCAATTACACCATTAACATCTTTTGGAGTACCTATATTACCTGCAAGTTCAACCTCATGTCCATCTAGTGTAATACTTTTTTCATTGATAAGTATTTTCAATGCTTCTTTTTCATTTTTAAATTCTTCTTGTTTCTTCAAATATAATTTTTTATCATCTTCAGATGGATTAACAATTACATCACCATTTATTGCATCTAAAATTATAAAGTCACCATGATTTAATGTTTCTAGAATATTTTTACAACCAACAACTGCAGGTATTTCTAAACTTCTTGCCATAATTGCACTATGTGATGTTCTACCTCCAATAGCTGTTGCAAATCCTAAAGTATATTTTTTATTTAATTGCGCTGTATCTGAAGGAGTCAAATCCTCAGCAACAATTATTACTTCTTCATCAATTGCAGTTAAATCAGGAATTTGTACACCAAGTAAATTGCATTGCAATCTAAACATTACATCTTTTATATCTGCAGCTCTTTCCTTAAAATACGCATCTTCCATACTTTCAAACATTGCAATTGTATTATTTGCAACTGTTTTTGTAGCATATTCTGCATTAACATTTTCATCTTTAATCATAAATGCAATTTGATCTTTAATTTCAGGATCATTTGCCATCATTAAATGTGCGTCAAAGATTGCAAGCTCTTCTTCTGATAAGTTTACAGCAGCCCTTTCTTTAACTGTTTCTATATCTTTAATTGTTTTTATAAAAGCATTTTCTAATTTTTCTAATTCATCGCTTGAAGCTTCTTTTCTCTCAATATTTAAAACTGGTTGTTGCAATTTATAAACCTTTGCAAGCGCTATCCCTTGAGATGCTGCTATTCCTTTTAGCATATTTTTCCTCCTCCATAAATAAAAATAACTCAAGAAAATTCAAGATTTCCTTAAGTTAAATTCTATCATTTTTTAAATGCCCATACAATCAATAAATTTTTTACATTACAGTTATATATAAGCTTAATGATAACTTAAAAATTCTATTTTAATTATTAATTAACTTTTTATATGATTTATTCTAAATTTATATCGTATATAATCATACACCCTTAAATTATCTTTTTCATTTAAAACTTCATAAAAGTTTCCATCTTCCAAAAGTTCTAATAATTCTCTCATTGCAGATAAGTGATTAGCATTATTTTTTGATGCAAGTAAAACTATATATTTGATAGGTTTATTGTCAAGTTCTTCAAATCTTTTTTCTTCATCAAATATAAGAAATGACATACATGCCTTATTAACATATTCAGGTTTATTAGTATGTGGTAATGCTAAATGGGGACTTATTATAAAATAACTTTGATGATATTCTGCAGTTAATATTGAGCTTAAATACTCTTTACTTATATAACCTTTTTCCACAAGAGGTTTTCCAGCAACATACAAAGCACTATTCCATTTATCAATATCGTTATTAAATATTATTTGATCTTTTTCCAATAAATCAAATATTCCTAGCTCTCCATATGTCACATTGGTATTTTCATACATTATATTAATTAACTCATCTTTTAACCTTATCTTAATACTATCGTTAATATCTGTATAACTTTCTAATGCATTCATTATTCTATCAACTTTATCGTCAAAACCTGAAACTCTACCAAAATATTCAAATACTTTTTCTACTAATATTTGTTTTTCTTTTTTACTCATTATAGGATTAACCTTTACTACATAAGGTTTCAAATTATCAAGTGTTATATCTATATTGCTTGTAAAAACTATGTCATAATCTTCATAATTTTTTTTATAATTTTGATAATCAATAGGTAAATCAAAGTCTAAATTTGGAAATAATCTTATAAGTTCATTATATAAAATTATAGAACCTGCAATTCCATTAGTGCATACAACACATGCTTTAGGTTTATTTGTTTCTTCTTGTTTTCCTAGATTAAGTAATAATACAAAATGCATTGTTAAAAATGCCACTTCATCTGTTGGTATTTCTATCTTATAACTGTTAACTAACGGTTTTATAGATTCCATCACTAAGTTGTAGATATCAAAATATTCTTTTTTTATTTTTTCAGTAAGTGGATTATATATAGGTATTTTAAATATCAACCTATAATACGCTGGTTTAAAGTGACTATAAATTTGTTCAAAAGCATCTTCTTTATTTGGAAAATAACTTGCAGATAATCTTTCAAACCTTTGTAAAATTTTCAAAATAATTACTCTCAACTCATCAGTTAAATCATCGCTTTGAAAATCTCCAACACTACTTGCTAAAACCCAAGCACAAATATATTCAACTTCATTTTCATTTTTTATATTAAATAATCTAGCAAACTCTAAACTAAATAAATACTCTTTACTTCCAGTATAAATTTTAACTGCTTCTTTTAAAGAATTTCCACTTTCTATTCTTTTAATCAAAAATATAAATAAATATATAAATTCTCTTATTTTATCTTTTATATAAGTTATATTATGTTTACTAGACAAGTCGTCTAATAGTGAGTATACATAATCATATAAATTAAAATCATAATCATGAATTATCTTATCAAAAAGTAACGTATTTCTTTTAACAGTTATTAAATCAATTATAATTTTAGTAAAGTAGTTTCTTATTTCTAATTCTTCACCTATCAAATAATATCCTTTTTCTCTTGAATATAATATATCTATTTCTTTATCTTTAAAATCATCTTTTAATTGTTTAATAGTATTTATCGATGTAGATCTACTCACTTTTAAAATATCATTTAACGCATAGTTATCTAAGAAACAAACTTTTGAAAAAAGTAAAATATATGCAATAGCTTTTCTTTCTTTTAAATTATAGTTATAGCTCAAATTAGAATTTTTAATAAGCTCTTTAAAAAACTTTATTTGATTATGATTCAAAGAAAATTTATCATCTTTAATCTTTATCTGTTTTAATTCATTAAAATATAGAATATCATTTATTTTTTCTAATCTATATATAAATTGCCTTCTTGTTATGGAAAGTTTAATACAGCAAGCACTAACAAAATGATATTCTTCACTAACTAAAATATTTAAAATTTCTATTATTCCCTGTTGCATAAACCCACCCTTTTTCTATTCATTATACCTTTAAACTTTTACCTATACTTCCAGCTGGATGATACATTTTATAATTATCAACATTCAAATTAATCTCATCCTGTAATTTCAAACTTAATATTTGTAATGCAAGCATTTCTGATATTATAGACAATCTTGGCGGCTTATTTATTACATCCCCCTCTTTATTGACACCAGCTTTAATATGAACTTTTGATAATTTTGCCAAACTTGAATCACTGTTTCTTGTTACAGAAATTAGATTGTTATTTAATTTTAATAAAGCATGTATACTTGTTAAAAGCTCGATTGTTTCTCCACTATTAGAAATTGCAATTACAACATCATCTTGTTTTACTTGACCTAAACTTCCGTGAACAGCTTCTACTGTATCTAAAAAATACGATGGTATACCTAACGATGATAGAAGAGATGCCATATATTTTGCGACATAACTTGGCTTCCCTATTCCCGTCAAGTGTACTCTTCCTCCATTATTTATACTTTTTAAAATCAAACTAGAAGCAGCATCTATTTCTTTTAAATCACATTCATTTAAATATTCACTTATTTCTCTATATGCTATATCTTTAAAATCATTCATATAAACTCCTAATATATTAATAAATTTAAAGGGTAAGATTTTATCTTACCCCGGTTTAAAATACTCCCTTAATTAATTGTATAATCCAGTGTAAAATTGAACCTACAATATTGTAATCAACATTCGGGAATGAAGCAGTTGCTATTCCTAGTTGAGCAAATGCAGGATATAGTATTAATGGTAAGCATACCAAACCAATACCTACTAAGAAAGAACCTAATAAAGCACCTTTATATCCACCATAAACACTTCCAAACACTCCACTTGTACCTCCAGAGAAGAAACAAATACCTGCTGCTGGAATCATAATTACCGGGCTTTTAAAAATTATCATAAGTGCCATTCCAAACAATCCACCTACAAATGATCCAACAAATCCAAGCACAACTGAAACTGGTGCATAAGGAAACACTGCTGGACAATCAACTGCTGGTTTAGAATTTGGAATATATTTTTCAGATATTGCAACAAACGCTGCAGTTATTTCTGCAATAAATTGTCTTACTCCATAAATAAGTACACTCATACCTGCTGCAAATTGTAATCCTTGAAGTAAAGGATAAATAAACCATATATCATTTTTTGCAAGTTCTTTAACAACATCCATATGACCATTTACAACACACGCTATTACTGCAACATAGAATAATACAACCATAAATACAGCAACTGAAAATATAAAATCTCTAAATAGTGATAAAAAACCTGGTAATTTAATATTTTCTGAATCATTTTCTTTAACATTAGAAATTTTACCTACAAATTTTCCAACATATCCAGAAAATGCATAACCTATACAGTTAAAATGTCCCATAGCAATATCATCACTACCTGTAAGCTTATTCATAAATGGTTGGCATAGAGTTGGTAATATCGCACCTGCCAAACCCAAAAGAATTCCTCCAACAATAACTACTACAAACTCATTTAATCCACCTGCTACAAGTACTAGTGCTAATACACACGCAAAGTATAAAAAGTGTTGTCCTGTTAAGAAAATAGCTTTAAATGGTGTAAACTTCGCAACTAATAAATTAACTATAAATCCTAAAACTAATACAAGAGCCACAACTGTTCCATAAGTATCTAATGCAAGTGCTGTTGCAACTTCTACTTGTGTTGTAACACCAGCTATAGAAAATCCTGTATTAAACAATTTAGTAAAATTATTAACTATTGCCCCAAGTGAACTTGAACCTATGCTAAAAATCATAAATCCAATAATTGTTTTCATTGTACCTGAAATCACTTCAGAGCTTTTCTTTTTTTGCAACAATAAACCAATAAATGCAATTGTCCCAACTATTAATGCTGTGTTTCTTATTTGACCTAATAAAGCCTCAATCATAAATTACCCCTTTCTTTTAAAAATTTTTCTAACCCTTCTTTTATTTCGTTTTTGTTCATAATGTTCATAATACCGACAGCATATGAAACCTTATCTTTTAGTTCATCTGTTAAATCTGCCATAGTAACTATTAAATCTCCATTAAACCCAATCAAAGAATCTAAATTACCATGTTCTGTCTCAATAGGAAAATTATTTTCTTTTATAACTTGATCTGTTTTAATTTTTAACAGAAGACTAGAACCCATCCCCGCTCTACAACAAACTAATGCTTTATACATTTCCCTTATTCCTTTCGTATTCTTGTAAAAACAACATTACATCCTTAGAATCTTTAGAATTATCAAGCACCTTATAAAATTTTTCATCTTCAAGCAATAATGCCAAACTTGATAAACTTTCTATATGCTTGTTTCCACTAATTGCTGCAAGTGTAAATAAATATTTAACTGGATCATTTGCTTCATTACCAAATTTAATTGGATTTTTCAAAACACATATTCCTATCGCATTTTCAATTACACCTTTATCAGGATGTGTATGTGGTATTGCAACATGTGGCGCAATTACAATGTATGGTCCGGACTTAATAACATTTTCAATAATGCCATCAACATAAGTTTCTTTTATCTTTCCTTCATTAAGTAGTGGTTCACATGCTTTTTTAATCGCATCCTTCCAATCCTTTGCATCTTGATTTAATAAAATTAACTTTTCATTGACTAAATTTATCATGTAAATACCTCACAATTTTATTCTAATTCATTATTTTTATATAAAAACATCTTTTATAAACAACTTTTGTACTCGTTTTATATATTTTAAATACAAATTTTAAACTGCTTTACTAATAATTTCTTTAACTTTTTTTATATTATTTAATATTTCTTCATTACTACCCTTAGTAAACAAAGATCCAAACCCACATAAATCTACACCATTTTTTAGCCATATATGTAGGTTATCTAAATCTATTCCCCCGCTTGCAAGTATAGGCATATTAGGGATTGGAGTTTTAAATACATTCACCAACTCAAATCCATAAAAATTTGAAATAGGAAAAGCCTTTATAAAACTTGCACCATAACTCATAGCTTCAACTGCTTCGCTAATACTTGTAACCCCAGGCATATATGGTATTTGATATCTGTTACAAACCTTAGCTGTTTCTATATCAAAATTTGGTGCAATTATAAAATCAGCCCCTGCTAATATTGCTATTCTTGCAGTTTGAGAGTCTAATATAGTCCCTGCACCACAAACTATTTCATCTTTATATTTTTCTTTTAATCCTTTAATAATATCGGTCGCATTATTTAAAGTATAACTAATCTCCATTACAGGTATACCACCTTCTATACAAAGTTCTGCAATATTATCTGCATATTCAAAAGTTTTTGCACGAACAATAGCCATAGCCTTATATTTATATAACTTATTTATTATTTGATATTTCATTATATTCCACCTTTTTTATTAAAATAATCTACAACTTCCATTATTTCTTTATCATATCTATCTTCAATATTTAAAAATGGTTTTCTAGCACTTCCAACATCCGCAATATTTGCTAGTTTTATACTTCTTTTTAAAATATTTGGTATTGTAGCTAATTTCAAAATATTCCTAAAAACATCAATATCTTTTTGAAATTCTTCTGCTTTTACTAAATCGTTATTTTCTAAAGAGTCCCATAAATTAACTAATGTTTTTGTTATAAAATTACTCGTTGATGCAATGGCTCCTTTTGCTCCTTTAAAATATCCATATGATATTTTAGAATCTGAACCGACATATACATCTTTATTATATTTTTTTGCTGAAATTATATACTTATCAAGCAATTCTGTGTTTCCACTACTATCTTTTATTCCAATGATATTTTTTATATTTAATAGTTTTTCAAATAATTCATTTGAAATATTGTATCCAGTAAATTTTGGGATATTATACAATACGATTGGAATTTCAACACTTTTAGAAACTTCTAAAAAATAATTAAATAATTCTTCTTCATCTGGTACAACAAAGTATGGTCCAACTAATGATAATGCATCTACTCCTAATTTTTCACTATTTTTTGCTAGGTATATAGTATCTATCAAGCTACAAGCTCCTATACCTGCCATTACCTTTATTCTCTTGTTTACATAATTAACAACATTTTTTATAAATTCTAACTTTTCTAGACTAGATAAATTATAAAATTCTCCATTGCTTCCTAAAATAAATAAACCTCTTACACCTTTATTTATAAGTTTATCTATTAATTTATATGTTTCTTCATAATTTATATTTTGGTTTTCATCATTATCGAACGGTGTTACTAGCGGCGTTATAATTCCATCAAACATAAAAATCCCTCCTGTTTTCGATTATATCAGTAGAATTTTATGTTTTTTTGTCATATGTGGTTAACTTTTGTACAAAAAACAACAATATAATTTACAAAAGTTAAACAAAAAAATAACTTAAGAAAACTTTATATTTCCTTAAGTTAAATTCCACCATTTTTAAATACCCATACAATCAATAAACTCTTTTACAGCCTTTTTCTTTAATCTGTAAAATGTAGATTTAGTATAGAAATCTAAATACCAGTAGGAGTCTGTTTTTTTCAAAAACTCGTTTTCAATTATACATCTAGTGTCCCTAGAACATTCCCCCAGTAAACATTCAATTGTGTGAATAAAATCTTTATCTTGTTTATACAACAAATTATTTTCTTTAACATTATAATTTTTATTTATTGTATTTCTAAGATTAGATTTTCTATAGATTTTGGCAACATGTAGTACAATTTTTTCAAGTTCTTGACTCGTTAAATTGCTTTTCATCTGCATATTATCCTTTCACTTTTTTTATACTATATTACATATACTTTTCCTATTTTATTCTCGATTTTATAGGTTTTATTTTTTTCTCAGTCAATATCTCAAATTTAAAACATATATATTCGTATTGTATATAATACTAGTATTTTTTACTTTTATTTTTCAAATATTTAAAGTACAATAATGAAACAGGAGAGTTTTTATGGAAACAAAATCTTCACTAACTTTTAAAAGGATTTTAATTACATCTTTATTTTATTTTTTAACTCCTTTTTTTGTTGGATTAGTAAATAAATTTATTGATAACTTAACAATTTCATATACATTAATTTTTTCTATAGTTGGTTTTTTTAATATCACATACAATTGGGATTTATTCGCACTACATTATAATAGGTCTAAAAAGGCAATTGGAGATACAATCTTTTTTACATTAGTTGCTTTGGCTTCTATGGGATTACTCACATATCTAAATATAAACTATATATACGGATATATTATAATGAGTGATAGAAGCACCCTATTAACTTACTATGGTGGTGCTCCACTAATATTAATTGTTTTTTGTTTCATATTTAGCTTTAATACTGCAATAACGTTTAAATGCATTTTAGATAGAATTAAAATATCTAGCTCAACAATTCAATTAATTTTATTTTCTGGGCTAATGTTTGCGCTATTATTTAATATTACATATCTTCCACTAGATATTAACACACAGGTTTCAAGTTTCTTGTTCTATTCAATCTTATATATGATTTTCTCATATATATATAATCAAACAAGATCGATTTTACCATCAATAATTTCCCTATCAATAATTTTATTTATTCTAAATATAATAAATGTATATTTATAAAAAAATCATAATTTGACATTATGATTTTTATTTTGAAATTGTCTTTAAAATGCAATCATCTACATTTTTCATTTCCTTAGAAGCTAAAATTCCTATATTATCAATTGTAGTTTCTGCATTTATTCCTACAATTCCTTCATTAGATTTGAATACCATGTTATTACTTGCAAGTTCAAGACTTGTAAAAGCACAATCTAGTGCAGTTGATATTTTAAGTGCACATGATGGCGTAGCACCATCACAAAACATTCCTCCACAACTAACAAGCGTATTAATTATAATCATTTCAATTTGATTATAATTTAATCCATGAATATACCCTATACCACATGCTGCAGAAGCAGCAGAACAAACAACCCCACAAAAAGCTGACAATTTACCTATGTGTTGCTTTTGATGAATTGATATTAAATTAGAAAATAACAAAGCTCTTTTAAGTTTGTCATTATCAATGTTTTTCCTTTTTGAATAATATATTACTGGAATTGATAAAGTTATTCCTTGATTACCACTTCCAGAATTAATCATAACAGGCAATGAGCATCCACTCATTCTTGCATCTGAACCAGCAGCAGCAAGTGCTTTCGCATTGCTAAAAATATCATCATTATTACATAGTTTTTGTATAGATTTTCCTACATTTAATCCCCATTGGTTTTTAATGCCTTCTTCAGCAATTTTTACGTTAACTTCTATAGATTTTTGTATTTTTTCATCAATTAATCTGTATTTATTAAAATCTATTTTATTAACAAATTCATATATATTTTGAATAGATAATATTGAATAATCGAATTTATCACTAACACCTAATTTATCTTCAAAAATTACTTCATCATTTATTTTTATCAAACTTATATGATCGTGCATAGATGAAATAACCACACTTACCTTTTTCCCATCCAAATATTCTATAGAAGTTTGAACAAATAAATTATCTACATTTTCTGCATAATTCACTAATATTTTATTTTCTTCAACTAACTTATCTGCAAAAACGATATCTTCATCATTAATATTTTTTAATACTTCTAAATTATATTCACTTTTACCACCTGAAATACCTAACGCACTTGCATATTTTATGCCACATCTTTCTTTGGCATTAGGTACTTTAACAGAGTGAGCATTTTTTAAAACAGAACCACTACAATAAACATTGACAACTTTGATATTATTTTTTCCAAAGTAAGATACTGCTTTTGCGGATGAAAGGGCTATAGCAATTGGTTCTGTGCAACCAAGTGCCAAATTCATTTCTTTAAGTAATATTCTTTCGATTTTTTCAAAGTATTCCATAAACATACCTCAATTTAAACTAATTATAATATATAAATAAAAAAAGTACATCTTACGATGTACTAAGCTTCTTTATGTGTTTGTAAATATTGATTTATTGTTTCTTTTTGATCAGGTTTGCTAGGTTTACATAAGTTTACACTAACATTTTCATTAACCAGAGCCTCTGCTAAACCTGCACAGCCTGGATAACCACATCCACCACAATTATATCCTGGTAAAAGTGCAATAACATCTTGTACTCTATTGTCTACCTTTACATAGAATAAACTACTTGCAATACCCAAAATAAGCCCTAAAATTGCTCCAATAACCAACATTGATAATATTGAACTAAGCATTTAAATCCTCCTTATTTTCATGTACTGGATGTAATTCACATGAAGATATATTACATCCTTCACAATTAGCTTTTAAATCCTCACAACCTTTTGGAACAGGAGTTTTATGATTAAAGTAATATAAAACTCCATATATTCCTGCAATACACATAGCATATAATCCAGCTACAATATAAGATGGCATTATACTAACCCTGCAAATGCACTAAAAGCTAATGCTAAGATTGCTGCAACAACTAATGCAATTGGATTACCTTTAAATGCATTAGGAACATCTGATGCATCAAGTCTTTCTCTGATAGTAGCAAATAAAACTAATACAGTCATAAACCCAACTGGAACAGCAATAGAATATACAATCATATTAATAAAATCATATTCATTAGCTATATTATCTAACGCCACTTGTAAAACAGCACAATTAGTTGTAATTAATGGTAGATAAATTCCTAAAGATTTATATAATGATGGAATATATTTTTTTATAAACATTTCTGTAAATTGGACAAATGTTGCAATTACTAAAATAAATGTTATAAGTTTCATATATTCTATTCCAAGTGGAACAAGTACAAGATAGTATAATCCATAAGACATAAGTGAAGCACCGAAAATGACAAATATAACTGCAAGTCCCATGCCAAATGCTGAATCTAATTTTTTACTTACACCTAAAAATGGACAAATTCCCAAAAATCTTGAAAGTATAATATTATTTATTAAAACTGAAGAAACAAATAAAGCAAAAATTTCTGTCATTATTTCTTCGCCCCCTTACTTACTGATTTGTTTTTATATGCTGCAAGTGCAGCTGCTAAAATCGCAAAAGTCAAAAATGCACCTACATTTGTTTTAAATAACGATATAGAAAATGCTTCAGGAATTATCTGTAAATTGAATATAACACTTTCATTAAAAGGATTTGTTAGTCCTATTGCACCTGTAGATAATATTTGTCTAATAAATGACATAACTACAAGACTTACTGTATATCCAAGTCCCATTCCAATTCCATCTAAAGCACTTGAAACAACATTGTTTTTACTCGCAAAAGATTCTGCTCGTCCCATAATAATGCAATTTACTACAATTAGATTAATAAATGAGCCAAGTGCAGAATACAAACTTGGTGAATATGCATGTATTAACATTTCAACAACTGTAACTAACCCTGCAATAATTACAATATATACTGGAATTCTAATTTCATCTGGAATAATTTTTCTTAAGCTAGAAATAATTACATTACTTAATACCAATACAGCGATAACTGAAACACCCATACCAAGCGCATTATTTAATGAAGTAGTAATTGCTAAAGTAGAACAAATACCAAGGTATAGGGCAAACACTGGATTTTCATCAATAAAACCTGTTTTTAAATTTTTTATAAAATTCATACCCTTCCTCCTATTCAACCATCTTTAATGCAGCTTGTACCATTGATGCAACAGATTTACTAGACCATGTAGCATTTGTCACAGTATCAATCTCAGAATCAATTGTTGCTTTTTCAAATATTTCTAAATATTCTTCACCAAAAGCAACATCTCCAATACCTTCAGTATCTCCAAATGCAACTTTTTCAATTTTTACAACCTCTTTTGTTTCTGCATTAATCATAACTAATATTTCGTTTTTAGAATATTCATGTCCACTTTCAGCATTATGACCTGTTGGATCAATTAATCCATAGCCTCTTGCACTACATGCAAACACTAAATTTCCTTCTTCGTCGTTTTCATTTTGAGTACACTCAGCTTTAAACTCATTAAATTCTGAATTTAAACTCACTTTTTCTCCAAGATTTAAACTTGGAGCTTCAACTTCTTGTGTTTCAACCGCAACACCTGCAGATTCACCATACATAGCCTTTGCTGCATTTATCCCATTAATTACAGCACTACTAGACACAGTTGCCCCACTTAAAACTGAAATAGAATCATTTATTTTTGTATTTAGTACAGTTGAACTAAATTCTTCTGTAGTTACTCTTGAACCAATTCCTTCTGTTTCTTGTTGTGAAATAACATTATATAATACAACATCTCCAGATTTATTGAATCCAATTATAAAGTCAATTGATGAACCTGTATTAAATCCTACTACACTTACACTATATATATAATATTCATTACTTGAACTTTTTCCATAATAGCCTTTTTTAATAAATCCAGAAGCATCAGATGTTATATCTATTTCACTAAATGTTGCTTCAGAATCTAATTCTTTAAAAATTGCAGTTTCAGCGGCCATTGCTTGTTGTGCAATGATTGGTGCTGTAAGCTCATTCACATAAGAAATTGCTCCACCAAAAATAGCACATAATATTCCAAGGAAACATGCAAGATACATTGTCTTTTTCATCACGTTCCTCCTTATTTATAAAGTGCTACAACTTTAGCACTATTGTTACTAACTACCTCTGTGTTGCTTACTTTGTATAAAGACATTCCTACACAAATTAATATTCCACATACTAAAGTAATCAATACATATTTTAAGTTTTTCTTTTCATCTTGTATTTGCCCACAATCAAAAATTTTCTCTATTGCAGGAGTTAAAGCATTCATTAATAAAATTGAATACATAACACCTTCTGGCAAGTTTGCATTAATTCTAATTAAAACTGTTAAAAATGCGCATCCCATCGCAAATACAATTCTTCCTGGAATTACAGTTGGATTTGTTACGGGATCAGTCATCATAAATACTGCTCCAAACATAGCACCACCTGTTAAAACATGAAACAATGGAAACCAAATCCCTTGACCATTAATTAACCCAATAATTAATGTAGTGAAAAATAATGTACAAATATATACTACAGGTACTCGATAATCAATAACATTTTTGAATGCTAAATATATACCGACTAACAAAATAATTAAAACGCTTGTTTCTCCAATTGCACCTGAATGTGTACCTAAAAACAACCCGAATAATCCATTAAATTTTCCTATTGCATTATTAAATGTTGCTTCACTCATAAACCACCCCATTGATGATATCGTTGATGTTGGAGTAGCTCCTGTAACAAAATCATTTACTACACTTGAAGTAAAACTTGCAGCAATTATTGATCTACCTAAGGCAGCTGGATTAAAAACATTTTGACCAAAGCCACCAAAAACTAATTTACCAAAAAATATACATAATATTGTACTTACAATAAGTGCATAATAACTTACTGAAACTTGACACATTAATGTAAGAATAATTGCAGTCACCCAAGGAAATGAAGCCATTAAACTCTCTTTAATGTTCTTTTTTGTAAAATAACACCAAACAACTTCAGTTAAAATGGCACTTATAATTGAACTTATTAAAAGTCCAATTGCCCTTAAACCAAACTCAACTCCATAATTAACAAAATAGTATACATCACTAGCTATAAAAACCACTAAAAGTCCAAGACATAACTTAATCATTATTTCTTGCGTCGATAAACTATCACGATAATTTGGAGATACCTTATAAACTAATTTCATAACTTACCCCCTACTATTTCTTAGCCTTCAATGCCATGTAACGCTTTGCCCTTCTTACACCTTCAGTAACTTCTATTTTTGAAGGACATACAAATGTACAAAGTCCACATTCTATACATTCATTAACTCTTAACTTATCTAATGCAACTATATCTTGTGTTTTATTAGCCATATTAATTCTTACTGGTTGAAGACCTGCAGGGCAATGATCACTACATCTTCCACATCTTAAACAAGGAATTTCTTTTTCCTTTTTACTTTGCAATACAGTTATAGCGTTTGTGCTTGTAGTTATTACAAACTCATCTGATGTTACAGAGCGTCCCATCATTGGACCTCCATCAATAACAGTGATATTTTCACTAATATATCCACCACAAGTATTAACAAGTTCTTTTACAGGTGTACCAACAAAACATAGAACGTTTGTTGGTTCTTTTATTCCATCACCTGAAACAGTAACAACTTTCTGAGTTATTGGCATACCATTAACTAATGCATTCGCAAGAGCTATTGCAGTTGTCGCATTACTTACAATACAACCAGCTTCAGAAGGTAATTTTTGATATCTTTTTTTAGTTAATTCATATACCAAAGTTCTTTCCCAACCCATTGGATACACATCAGGAACTAAAGAAACTTTTATATTTTCATATTCACTAAATGCTTTTTGTAATTTTCCTATTAAATCTTTTTTTGTTTTTTTAATCGCAACTAACGCTTGTTTTGCATTAGACATTTTAAACATAGCTCTAACACCTGTAACAAGAAGATCCATATTTGTATCTATCATCTTGTAATCAGCTGTAATAAACGGTTCACATTCCACCGCATTAATAATCAATGTTTCAATATTTTTAGGATTGTTATATTTTACATATGTAGGAAATCCTGCTCCTCCACACCCAACAATTCCAGCTTGCTTTACAAACTCAACTAATTCTTCATTACTTGCAGTTGAAAAATCAAGTGGAGATAAAGGTTTATTAACTTCATATTTACCATCGTTTTCGATAGAAATATGATCAGTTGGTTTTAAAGACGAATTAATAACTTTTTCAACACCTTTTACAACACCAGAAACTGGTGAGTAAACTGGCACATAAAAATGATCATTTCTTTCTGCAATCTTAGTACCAACTTTTACTTCATCACCCTCTTTTACAAGTAAGTTATAAACAATATTACCGTAAACCAAGGGTACTTTAACGACAGATGGCGCCTGAATTTTAATTGTTTCTTTATGAGAGCTTAGCTCTTTTTGACCATTTAAATGAAGGTTCATCTGCCCAAACAAAAATGACATACTATCCACCCTTTCATATATAGAACACGGATATTATATCATTTGATGTAACGTATTTCTATACTATATTCTGGTAATATGATATAATTACACACATGAAAAAAATTAAAATAATCACAATGTTGGCTTTACTGTTAAGTGGCTGTACACAAAAAAAAGAAGAACTAACTATGTTTTCAAACGCTAGTGTAAGTGCAGGCTTTGATACTTATATAAGCATCAAAGTCGCAAGTAAAACACAAGAAGAGTTTGATGAATACTTTAACAATTCAATTAATCAATTTGAAAGATTGAATAAATTATTTGATATTTACCATAACTATGAAGGGATAAATAATATAAAAACTATTAATGACAATGCAGGTATATCAAAAGTAAAAGTAGATAAAGTTATAATTGATTTAGTTAAACAAGCAAAAGAGTTTTATACAATTTCTAATGGAGAATTTGACATTACACTTGGCCCTGTTTTAAAAATTTGGCATAAATATAGAACTGAGGGACTTGATTTAATGGCAGAAGGAAAACTTGGAAAAGTACCTAATCAAGATGAATTATTAGAAGCTCAAAAATGTGTTGGTTGGGAAAATGTGGAAATTGATGAAAAAGAAAATACCATATTTCTTACAAAAGAATGTGCATCTTTAGATGTAGGCGGAATTGCAAAAGGATTTGCGACAGAATTTGTGGCAAAGAATCTTGAAGAAAAAAATATAGTAGTCGGAGTTGTTGATGCTGGAGGAAATAACAGAACAATAAATACCAAGTTGGATGGAACACCTTGGAGAGTTGGAATACAACATCCTAATGGTTCATCACAAAGTATCATCGCCATAAAAATGGACGGAAGTATGTCATTTGTAACAAGTGGTGATTATCAAAGATACTATATTGGTGAAGATAATAAAACTTATCATCACATTATTAATCCTTCAACTTTATATCCTGCAGAGTATTATAATTCAGTAAGTATAATAACTAATGATAGCGGTATTGCAGATATATTAAGTACAACATTATTTACACTTGATATTGAAAGTGGAAAAAAATTGATTAAAGATTTTAAAGAAAAATATCCAGAAAAAACTTTAGAAGTTGTTTGGATTTCAAAAAATAAAATAGATACAAATAATGTAAAAGTAAAAGATAATTATTATATTGCGTATACTGATAATTTAGAAGAAAAAATTATTTGGGAATAAAAAAGCTCACAAAAAATGAACTGCCCTATAAAATATGACAGTTCAATGTGAGTTTTTTAATTTTTCCCTAAAAGTTTAAACATGTTTTTCTTGTAAACTTCTACACCTGGTTGGTTAAATGGATTAATATCTAATAAATAACATGTCATAGCACATGATATAAAGAAGAAATAACACATATATCCAAAAGTATATGCAGATGTGTCTTCCATTGTAATTATTAAGTTTCCAACTTTACCTGTTATTTCATGAGCATCAAGTGTTCCTTGCATTGCCATTTTGTTTACCCAATCAATGCTTTTTCCACTTAAATAATTCATTCCATCATCATTGTTTTCATCATAAGGGAATATTAAATCTTCAGCAGGTTTCTCAACTAATAATAATGTTTCAAATAAAACTTTTTTACCTTCTTGGATAAATTGCCCTAAACTATGTAAATCTGTAGAAAAAGTTGCAGAAGTAGGAAGAATACCTTTTTCTTCTTTTCCTTCTGATTCTCCAAAAAGTTGTTTCCACCATTCACCAACTAATGTCATTTGTGGTTCATATGTAACAAGCATTTCAGCATCTTTACCTTGATTTTGTAATATTCTTCTAGAAACTGCATATTGATATGCAGCATTTTTTTCAAGTGATTCTTCATTTAAATCGGTATAAGCAGCTTTTAAACCTTTAAAGATTTCATCAATATCTATTCCCATAATTGCCATAGGCAATAATCCAACAGGTGTTATTACAGAATATCTACCACCAATATCATCTGGAATTACAAATGTAGCATATCCCTCTTTATCCGCAAGTGCTTTTAATGTTCCTCTAGATTTATCAGTAGTTGCGATAATACGAATTTTACATTCTTCCTTACCATATTTTTCTTCCATAAATTTTTTTAATATTCTAAATGCAAGAGCTGTTTCAGTTGTTGTTCCTGATTTACTAATAACATTTAAAACAACACTTTTATCTTTTATATATTCAATAACTTGACTAAGATATGTGCTAGAAAAACTATTACCAACAAAAATCACTTCAGTTTTATTTTTAGCATATAGACCTTGAATCATTTCAATTCCCGCTCGTGCACCTAAATATGATCCACCAATTCCACATACCAATAAAACTTCTGCTTTATCACTAACCTTATTTGCAACTTCTTTTATTTTTTCAAACTCGTTTTTATCATAATTTAAAATCCAATCAACCCATCCCAAAAAGTCGTTACCTTTGCCGGTTTTTTCATGAATCATTTTATGAACTTTTGAAACGTCTTGTTGATAATCACTAATTTTTTCATTTAAAAGTGCATGACTTGAATCAAATTTAATCATATTTCTTTTTTCTCCTTCGCTTCTTTTATCCATTTATCCATAGAGTTTTTAATCGATTTAAACCCTATTTTCATTGGAGGTAAACTACCATACTTAAGTGATTTTCTTTCTTTTCTAAAACTATTAGAATTAATCGCTTTTAAAGATAACCTCGCTTGATTATTTTTTTCATCGTAATCAATAATCTTTACTTTAACTTTATCTGAAATCTTCACAAAGTTTTCTACATTTTTTACAAATCCTTCACTAATTTCAGAAATATGAATTAAACCAGGAGTTTTATCTTCCAGTATTATAAATGCACCATAAGGTTGAATACCTGTAATAACTCCTTCTACAATTTGACCAATCTTATACTGCACTATATCCACCTCTTCTAATCAAATATTATAGCACACCATTATTCTAATGTGCTATACTTTAAAAGTTAGGAGTTAATATATGACAGATATAATGTTTCCTCTTTGGGTTTCAATTATTGCTTTAATAGTTGCCCAAGTATTAAAACCTTTTATATACTATTTACAAAATAAAAAATGGGATTTTGAACAAATTTTTGCAAGTGGAGGATTCCCAAGTTCACATTCTGCACTTGTTACTGCATTAAGTTTATCTGTAGGATTTCAAGAAAAATTCTCATCAACTTTATTTGCAGTTACAGTTTCTTTTTCAATTATTATTTTATATGATGCTGCAAATGTTAGATTTTATTCTGGTCAAAATATAAAAATTACACAACAATTATTAAGAGATTTACAAAAGCTAACAGACTTGGACTTAACATCACCTATATATAAAACAAAAGTTAAAGAAGTTCTTGGTCATAAATGGATTGAAGTAATTGGTGGTGTCATATTAGGTGCTTTAATCGTTTTATTGTTGTATTATTTTTATAAGTGTTAGGAGGCTTTAACATGGAAGATGTTTTAGAAAGAATTGAATACACAATAAATAAAATAAGACCTTATATTCAAAGAGACGGTGGAGATGTAGAATTTGTTAGTTTTGATGAAAATGGTATTGTTACTGTTAGACTTGTTGGTGCATGTTTAGGATGTTCTGCAATGGATAGTACTTTATACGATGGAATCGAAGCAATTCTATGTGATGAAGTTTCTGAAGTAAAAGGTGTTAAATTAGATGAAAATATGTTTTAAAAAGCTGTGAATAATTTTCACAGCTATTTTATTTCTAGACCTTTTTTTATCAAAATTTTATCTACTAATGACTTAGAAAGTATATATATTACTGAAAATACTGGAACACCAATAAACATACCGACAATTCCAAATAGCCCTCCACCAACTATTATAGAAAACATTATCCATAGACTGGGTAGTCCCATACTATCACCTAATATTGATGGTCCAATTATATTTCCATCAATTTGTTGTAAAATCAAAATAAATAACGCAAACCACGCCGCTTTTATTGGATCAATTATCAACAAAATAAATATTGATGGTATTGCACCAATAAATGGTCCAAATACAGGTATCATATTTGTAAGACCAACAATAAAACTTATTAGTAATGCATATGGAAAATTCGCTATTTGAAGAACAATAAAGCAAATCACACCAATAATTAAACTGTCGAGTGCTTTTCCAAAAATAAACTGATTAAACATTCTTGCAGTAAGGTCACCTACATATCCTAATTTATCACCAAAACTTTTAGGTAGTATAGAATACATAACCTTTTTGACTTGTAATGTAAATCTTTCTTTATCTAGTAACATATAGACTGCAATTATCAATCCAATAAGCATATTACCAATTGTAATAATAAATGAATAAGAATAATTTAATAATGATGGTAAAAACGTTGATGCATTTGTAAGAAGTGTTGTAAGTAATACATTTCCATACTCAATGATTTTATCGAAAATTTGATTAAATTGAGTACTTCCAACTAAAAAATCTAATGTCAAATTCTTTGCACTTTCTAAATATCCAGGGAGTAATCCAATTAATGTATTTACACTTGAATAAAGTTGTGGGATTAATATTGCAAAAAAGCTTGCAACAACTAATATCAAAAATAATATTCCACCAGAAACTGCAATAACCCTTTTTGTTTTATTTTTCAATCTAGAATTTTTTAATAAAACACCTTCAATATTTTTTACAACTGGCAAAACAATAAATGCTATACACATACCAAATACAAATGGCATAATTATATTTAGGAAATTTACAAAGGTTGTCTTTATTCCATCAAAATTTTTTAGAATAAAATAACAAAAAACAATACAAATACCAGAAATTGAATAAGTTAATATATTTTCTAAAGCTTCTTTACTTAATTTAAATTTCATAAACACCTCATCATAACAATATTATAATATCATTTGACAATAACATTGTATAATGTTTTAATAATTATGTCTTTTTATCAAGAATGAGGGAGAGAGTTAGCTCTAAGAACTCATACCAACCTCTAGCAAGGTGGTAATGCTAACAACGATAAAGAAATAGCTTATAAAACTTAGCTCTTTCTTTAAAGAGTTTTTTTATTGAAAAAGACATTTAAAAAAAGGAGAAATAATATGAAACAAAGATTTTTTACAAGCGAATCAGTAACTGTTGGTCATCCAGATAAAATTTGTGACACAATTGCAGATAGAATATTGGATGAGGCACTATCACAAGATAAAGATAGTCACATAGCTGTTGAAGCAACAATCAAAGATGAGTTGATATTTATTTACGGAGAAGCAACTACTAAAGCTAATTTAGATTTTGAAAAAATTGCTAAACAAACATTAAAAGACATTGGGTATGAGGAAGAATATAATGTTATTGTAAAAGTTTCAAAACAATCACCTGAAATAAATAACGCTGTACAAAATAGTGAAACTTCTGCAGGTGATCAAGGGATAATGTTTGGTTATGCAACAAATGAAACACCTGAATTAATGCCTCTACCAATTTTACTTGCTCATAAACTTACTAAACAATTAGAAACAGTAAGAAAAAGTGACTCAAATTCACCACTTAAACCTGATGGTAAATCTCAAGTAACAATTGAATATGAAGGAAATAAAGTTAAAAGGATTGATAAAATTGTTGTATCATCTCAACATACAAAAGACATTACCCAAGAAAGTCTTAGAAACTACATTATAGACAAA
The DNA here is from genome assembly GCA_022772735.1 of Erysipelotrichaceae bacterium. GTDB lineage: Bacteria > Bacillota_I > Bacilli_A > Erysipelotrichales > Erysipelotrichaceae > UBA9076. Next base: position 680 of record JALEZD010000006.1, on the reverse strand, counting down.
GTAATTAATCCAATAATTGATAGAAATTTAATTGATGAAAAAACAGAATTTATAATTAATCCAAGTGGAAGCTTTATTTTGGGTGGAAGTTTTGGAGATAGTGGTACAACAGGAAGAAAAATTGTTGTTGATACTTATGGTGGTGCTGGAAGAATTGGAGGAGGATGCTTTTCAAGCAAAGATCCTTCTAAGGTAGATAGAAGTGCTGCATATTATACAAGATATGTTGCAAAAAGTATTGTTGCAGCAAAACTTGCCGAAAAAATTGAAATACAAGTATCTTATGCAATAGGTATGGCAAAACCATTATCAATAATGATTGATACATTTAATACAAATAAAATTAGCGATGAAAAAATATTAGAAATAATCGAAAATAATTTTGATTTTTCTGTATATAACATTATTAAAGAATTAGACTTAAAAAAACCTATATATGCAAAAACAGCTTCATATGGTCACTTTGGAAGAGAAGAATTTCCATGGGAAAAAATTAAGACATTGAAATTTTAAAAGAAAAACGAACTCAAACGAGTTCGTTTCAGCCTGTTGACAAAGAAGTATAGTCAAGCGCAAAAAAAATTGATATACTAACGAGGTAGATAAGAAATCCTGTTCTCTCAAACAAAAGGTCTTATCTACTTTTTTAATGGTAAAATAAAGTAGAGGAAACAGGAGAG
>JALEZD010000004.1 GCA_022772735.1 Erysipelotrichaceae bacterium | reverse complement strand
TTCATCATGGGAAAGAGGAAGCAATGAAGTAAATAATAGATTTATAAGAAGATACATACCTAAATTTACTTGTTTTGATAGTTATCCTGAAGAGTATTTTAAAAAGATAGAAGATTTTATGAATAATTATCCTAGAAAAATATTTAATGTAAGAACATCACAACAATTATATTTAGAAGAAATGAAATTAATTGAATAAATAATAAATAGAGTGTTTAATTAAAATTCAAATAAAAAAATAGAAAGATGTTTTTATAATGCTTAAAAACATAAAAATATTAAAAAAATATTACAAAAATCATTTTAAATACTAATTTATTGTCATTTTAATGAAAAAACTTAAAAAATTGAAAAAAATATTAATTTAACTATTGCAATTTTCAAAAGTTAAATATTTTTATAATTATCTTGCATTTATTAAAGTTATTTGATATTATAATTAAGCACTGTGAATTTTAGTGAGTATGCGCCCATAGCTCAACTGGATAGAGCGTTTGACTACGGATCAAAAGGTTGTGGATTCGATTTCTGCTGGGCGCGCCATCGGGATGTAGCTCAGCTTGGTAGAGCGCTTGATTTGGGATCAAGGGGTCACAGGTTCGAATCCTGCCATCCCGACCATTTATGGCGAGGTAGCTTAGTTGGTCAGAGCGTTCGGTTCATACCCGGAAGGTCGTGGGTTCGACTCCCACCCTCGCTACCATTTAAATTACAGCGGACCCTTAGCTCAGTTGGTCAGAGCTACCGGCTCATAACCGGTTGGTCGTAGGTTCGAGTCCTACAGGGTCCACCATCTTAAATATTGGAGGAATACCCAAGTGGTTGAAGGGTCCGGTCTTGAAAACCGGTAGGTCGGGAAACTGGCGCCTGGGTTCGAATCCCAGTTCCTCCGCCATTATTTAACATCGCGAGGTAGAGCAGCCTGGTAGCTCGTCGGGCTCATAACCCGGAGGTCGTTGGTTCAAATCCTTCCCTCGCAACCAATGGTCCTGTAGCTCAGTCGGTAGAGCAATGGACTGAAAATCCATGTGTCGCCGGTTCAATCCCGGCTGGGACCACCATTGATAAAATTAGCGTATAAAAGCGCTTTTTTTATTTTTTAAATAATATTATTTGACATCGAAGCACTGTTTTGTAATAATATCATACAAAGATGTTGAAAAGGTAAAAGGGTTAGTGGAAGTTCTAAAGAGAATCTTACATATGGTGGAAGTAAGAGAATGAAAGCTAATGAATGCGACCTTGTAGTTGCGTATCGAAGTGAATGTTCATTAGAATACGACGGTTTCACCCGTTATAGTGATAGAGTATGATAGTACTCGATGAGGAAATAGTTGTGAAACTATTTTGAATTAAGGTGGAACCACGAAGTATAGCTTTCGTCCTTTGTAATAGGATGAAAGTTTTTTTATAAGAGTGGTGATTTAATGAAAGATGATTGTATATATGGGCATTATTTATGAAATTTATAACTTATTAGTATATAATTTAAAAGCTTATTTAGGCAAATATTAAAAAGGAGAAAACGCATGATTAAAAAGATAAATTTAGTTGCAGCATTTGCAGCATTATCAGTATTTTTAACAGCATGTGGAGCAAATAAAACTACAGCAAATACTGAAACAACACAAACAACTTCATCATTAAATAGCGATACATTTACTTATGCAATTGATGGAGATCCAACTTCAACAAATCCAATTACTTCAAGTGATAGATGGGGATTAACATATGTAAATATGATTTATTCTCCACTTGTTAGAGTTAATGGTGATGGAACTTATGAGAATGTTCTTGCGGACAGTGTTTCTGTTTCGGAAGATGGTTTAACAGTAACTGTTAAATTAAAAGAAAACTTAAAATGGTCTGATGGAGAATCATTAGATGCTGATGATGTTGTATTTACTTATAATACAAAAGCAAAAAAAGAGAATGGTAATTTTTCGAATTTGTGGATTAATGATAATCAAATTGAATTTGAAAAGGTTGACGATTTAACTGTAAATTTTAAACTTCCAAGTGTTAGTGCGGCTGCTATTAACAATGTTGCTACATTAACTTATATTATGCCAGAACACGTTTATAGTACAGTTGCAGATTTTTCAGTTAATGAGTTAGAAATATCTCCAGTTGGAAGTGGACCATACAAATTAAAAGAATACAAAAGAGGAGAATACATTGCATTTGAAGCAAACGAAAATTATTATGATGGAATTGCAAATATTAAAAATGTAATTTTTAGAATAATAAACAATGCTGATACAAGAAAACTTGCATTACAAACAGGTGAAGTTGATGCTTCATTTGTATTACCTTCTGAAATTGCTGATTTGGATTCAAGTAAAATTAATACATATGCTTATAGTGAAAATAGGGTTGGATATTTAGGATTAAATACAGCAACTGAAGCGTTAAAAGATGTTAAAGTAAGACAAGCAATTTTATATGCCTTAAATAAAGTGGAAATGAATACTGCTGCATATATTAGCGAAGAATACTATCAATTACCTTATTCTATACTTCCTCCAAATAATGCTTTTTACACAAGTGATGTAGAAAAATATGAACAAAATATTGAAAAAGCAAAAGAATTACTCGCAGAAGCAAATGTTAGCGGATTAACATTGAATTTAGCATTTAATGCGAGTGATACAGCACAAACATTACAAGCGACTCTTATTCAACAACAATTATCACAAATTGGAATTACAGTTGAGCTTGCAGGTGGAGAAGGTTCAGCTATATTTGCAGAATTAAGAAAAGAAGGTTCAACATTCTATAATATGTTTTTAGGAGGATATATTATGGGTAATGATCCTGACCAATATAAAGCATTATTTACAACAGGTGCAAGAGCAAACTATTTCCAATATAAAAATGATGTTACAGATAAACTGTTTGAAGATGGTGCTGTAGAATTAGATGAAACAAAGAGAAAAGAAATATATAACAATTTACAAAATGAACTTTCAAAACAAGCATTTATTTATCCTATTGTAGATAATAAGAAAGTTCTTGCAGTAAATAATAGAATAGAAAATATTGATGCAGCTGGATTAATTCCGATTTATACAATGAAGGATATGTCTAAGTTAAAAATAAAATAAATTAGTATTGCACCATAGTTTACTATGGTGCATATTATTAGATAAAAAAGGGGGTAAATATTTAATGGGAAAATATATTATAAAAAGGGTTTTACAGGCAATCCCTTTACTTCTTGTTATTTCATTTGTTGTATTTTTAATGATATATATAGCTCCTTTTGATGTTTTAGATACAATGATTACTCCAAATATGACTTTGGAACAAATTGAGTTACTAAGGTTAAAATACAGATTAGATGATCCATTTATTGTTCAGTATTGGACATGGTTAAGTAATATTTTTAAAAGTGATTTAGGATATTCACTAATAACACAAGCTAGTATTTCAAAAGAGCTTTCTACAAGAATAATTGCAACAATGAAATTAGTTATTCCTTCTTATATAACAGCACTTTTTTTGGCAGTAATTTTGGGTTTGATTTCTGCAGCAAATAAAGGAAAGCTTATTGATAAAATTGTAGATGGAATAGTATCTATTGGGATTGCAACTCCAACATTTTGGTTTGCAATGTTAATAATATATTTATTTGGATATAATTTTAAATTGTTTCCAATTATAGGTATGCATACAATTGGTAAAGAAAATGACTTTTTAGATTTTTTATCACACTTTGTTATGCCTTATTTAACATTGACATGGGCATTTTTTCCTAGATTAACAAGGTATATTAGAGCAAGTGCAATTGAGCAAATAAGTGAAGATTATGTAATGGTACAAAAATCATTCCATGCATCAAAAACAGAAATATTTGTTAAACATATCGGAAGGAATGTAATGATACCTATTGTTACTCAAATTGGTATGGCACTACCTATGCTTGTTACGGGAGCATTAATTACAGAAAGTATATTTTCGTGGCCAGGAGTTGGACCTTATTTGATGACTGCTACAAGATCGCTTGATTATCCAGTTATTATGGCTGTTATGCTTTTTTCTGCAACACTTGTTATTTTAGGGAATTTGTTGGCTGATATTTTATATTCAATTGTAGATCCAAGAATAAGACAATAGAAAGGAAATTAATTATGAAGGGAATAAATAAGATATTTAAAAATATACTTTCATCAAAAGTTTATACTTTTTCTGTAATTGTTTTATTGTTTTTTATTCTTTTGGCAATTATTGCACCTTATTTACCAATTGATATTTCAAAATATGATGTTACAAACATGTCTAAAGGACCAAGTTTAAATCATATTTTCGGTACAGATGAACTTGGCAGGGATTATTTCATTAGAGTTTTATATGGACTTAGAATTTCACTTTTAGTTGGCTTTTTAGCAATGATTACTTCAACATTTATAGGAACAATTATTGGTTTAATTTCTGGTTATTATGGTGGAGTTATTGATAATATACTTATGAGATTTGTTGATGTATTATCTTCTATTCCTTGGTTAGTATTAGTAATAGTTTTGAGTGTATTTTTAAAACCTGGTCTTACGACAATTATAATAGTTATTGGTGGATTTTCGTGGATGTCTATTGCAAGAATGATAAGAGGAGAAACCTTATCTATTAAACAAAGAGAATATGTGGTTTATGCAAAATTTGTTAATATTAGTAATTCAAAAATAATTATTAAACATATTTTACCTGCAGTTTTACCTGTTTTAATTGTTGCTGCTACAACAAGTATATCTAGCGCTATAATGACTGAATCTGCATTAAGTTTTCTTGGATTGGGTATTCAACAACCTATGACATCACTAGGTAGTTTATTACAAAATGCACAAAGTAAATTGCAAAGTGCACCTTATATGGCTATTATTCCAGGTGCTGTTATATTGCTTATAATATATTCTTTTAATAATATTGGTAATATGATTCAGGAATTACTTTTAAAGGAGGATTAAAATGAGTGAAAATTTATTAAAATTAGAAAAATTGTATGTAACTCATACTCCACAAAATAAAGTGCTTGTAAAAGGAATTGACTTAGCAGTATCTAAAGGTAAGGTATTAGGTATTGTTGGAGAAAGTGGTAGCGGTAAAAGTATTAGTATGAAAAGCATTATGAATATTTTACCAGATAAGGTTGAAGCAACATGGACTAGCTTTTTATTTGATAATAAAGATGTAAATAAAAACGATATATTACCTATTTCAATGATATTTCAAGATCCAATGACATCACTTAATCCTTTAAGAACTATTGAATATCATATGGTCGAAGTTATACAGAGGTTTTTAAAAGTTTCAAAAAAAGAGGCAGTTGATATTGCAGCAAAAGAGTTAGAAAAAGTAGGTATAAATGAACCGTATAAAAGATTAAAACAATATCCACATGAATTATCAGGTGGAATGAGACAAAGGGTTATGATAGCAATGGCTCTTGTGATTAAACCAAAATTGTTAATTGCAGATGAACCAACAACAGCTCTAGATGTTACAATACAGGCACAAATATTGTATACAATAAAAAAACTTGCTAAAGATGATAATTTAACGGTTATTTTGGTTACACATGATTTTGGTGTTGTTGCAGGAATGAGTGATGAAATAATAGTTATGTTCGATGGGAAAATTGTTGAAAAAGGAACTACTGAAGACATATTTTATAATCCTCAACATCCATATACAAAACAATTGTTAAATGCAGCAAAATTAGACGATAAAAATAATGAAATTTTAACAGAGGATTATTCATTTAGTGATGCTGATGTTAAATGTGTTGATATTAGTGAAACACATAAGGTTTGGTTGGAGGTTTCAAATGACTGAGTTTATTAAAATAGAAAATGCATATAAAAAATTTGTAAAAAGAGGTTTTAATAAATATAGCGAAGTTATAGCAGTTAATAATGTTAACCTTATTTTAAATAAAGGTGAGACATTAGGACTTGTTGGAGAAAGCGGAAGTGGAAAAACTACTTTAGGAAGAGGTATATTAGATTTAGAACCTTTAAATAGTGGAAGTGTTTTTATTAATGGTGTTGATATTAGTAAATTAAGTAAGAAAGATAAAAAAAAGTATTTGGAAAAAATGCAAATTATTTTTCAAGATCCATATTCAGCACTTAATCCTAGAATGAGTGCTGTTGAAATTGTTAAAGAACCTTTAAAAAATATGGATGATACTACAGCTACAAAAAAAGCTGAAGAAATTTTAGAATTGGTTGGAATAAAAGGTGATTCAAAATATAAACGTCCTAAGGCATTTAGTGGAGGTCAAAGACAAAGAATTGGCATTGCACGAGCAATAATAAATAATCCTGAATTTATATTATGTGATGAACCTACGAGTGCTTTAGATGTTTCTATCCAAGCTCAGATTTTAAAATTGTTAGTAGATATTCAAAAAAAGTTTAAATTAACATATTTATTTATTTCTCATGATTTGTCTGTTGTAAAATACATTTCTGATAGAATTGCAGTAATGTATAAAGGATATATAGTTGAAATTGCAAAAACCAATCAAATATTTGAAAATCCTCAACATGAATATACGAAAAAACTTTTATCAACTGCACCAATTGCTGATCCTGCTTTAGCAAAAAAAATGTTTGATAATGGTTTTGAAAATAAAATAGATATAGAAGTAAGTGATACTGATGTATATGTTGAAATTGAAGAAGGACATTATGTTAGAACTAGAAAAAACTAGTTCTTTTTTTTAGTTTTTGTTAGAATATTTTTTGAATTAATTTATATGGAGAATGTTATGAATATTTATTTTGAATTGTTTTTAGTTTTCTTTAAAATCGGATTATTTACTTTTGGTGGAGGTTATGCAATGCTTCCAATGTTAGAAAAAGAAATAGTTGAAAAAAAGTCATGGGCAACTGAAGAAGACTTGATGAAATTTTTTGCGATTGGACAAGTTACCCCTGGGGTAATTGCAGTTAATACAGCAACATTTATTGGGTATTATAAAAAAGGTGTTTTGGGAGGTATTGTTAGTACTTTAGGCGTAATATCTCCTTCTCTTTTAATTATTTCTATAATAGCTAATATTTTAAATAATTTTAGTGAAATTCTTATTGTTCAAAATGCATTAAATGGAATTAGAATTGCAGTTTGTATACTTATGTGTTCTTCAATATTTAAGCTTTTAAAAGGAAGTGTTAATGATTTGGTTGGTGGATGTATATTTATATTTGCATTTATTCTTTCTTATTTTACAAATATATCAACTGTTGTGCTTGTTTTTGTGTTTGCTATATTTGGTTTAATAATATATTTAAATAAATTTGAAACGGAGTTTAAAAAATGAATGATATTTTAACTTTGATATTTGAATTTTTTAAAACAGGTTTATTTGCAATTGGTGGAGGGCTTGCAACAATACCATTTTTAAAGGAAATGAGCATTAAATATAATTGGTTTACTCTAGATATGTTATCTACTATGATTGCGGTAAGTGAGAGTACTCCTGGACCAATAGGCATAAATATGGCAACATATGTTGGGAATTTAAGATATGGATTTATTGGAGGTATTATTGCAACCTTATCACTTGTTACACCAAGCGTAATAGTTATTTGTATGATTGCAAAAACAATTGACAAGTTTAAAGAGTCAAAAATTGTTAATGGTATATTTTATGGTATAAAACCATCAGTAATAGGCTTTATACTTTCTGCAACATTACCAATCTTTATATTAACATTTATTAATACTGAAATAGTTTTTGGAGTTAATAGTTTTAAATATGTAAATATACTCGTATTTTTTGTGTTATTAGGAGTATATAATAAATTTAAAATTAATCCTATAGTATTGATAATACTATGTGGATTTATTGGAGTTGTATTTAGGATTTGATAAACTTATTTAAAAAATTGATATAATAAATATTGGTGATTAATATGAAAGATAAATTTATTTTAATAAAGAATGATTTTTATGATATACCTGCAATATTTTCTTCGTGTGATAATAGTGATTTAGCTTTGATAATGGTTCATGGAACAGGTAGTGATAAACATGAGGTTAACAATAGTTATGATGTAATCGCAAACAAGTTATTGGAATATAATATTTCGTCACTTAGATTTGATTTTTGTGGTAATGGTGATTCTAAGGAATCTTCATTATTGTATGACTTTTCAAATGCAGAAAGTGATATTTTAAAATGTTATGAATATTTAAAAGAAAAAGGTTATAAAAAAATTTGTCTTTTAGGATGGAGTCAAGGTGGAAGTATGGTTATGTATACTTCTGGAAAAAACAAAGAGTTATTTGATAAGGTTATTACTCTTGCAGGTGCAACAAGTTTAAAAGGTTTATTTAATGAAACTAATTTAAAATTAATAGAAGAAAAGGGTTTTTTACAGTTAGATTTTACATGGAGAAATCCTTTGAAATACAGTATGCAATGGATAAATGATGTTTTAAATATAGATATCTTAGAAATTTTTAAATCATTTGATAAAAAAGTTTTAGTTATACATGGTAAAAAGGATACAGTTGTACCATTTGAAGTTGCATTAAATATTGTTTCTAACCAAGAAAATGCCAAGTTATTATCTATTGAAGATGGTGATCATATTTTTAATGTATTTACTAATTATAATTTAATATTAGAAATTTCACATGAGATTGGAAAGTTTTTGAATGAATAATTTTAGTGGTTTGAATGATTTTGAAGTAAAAAAAAGAATGAATGAGGGAAAAGTAAATAAAGATAACTATGTTGGGAAAAGTTATTTAGAAATTTTTTCATATCATATTTTTACTTTTTTTAACTTTATAAATTTAATTCTTTTTATAATGATTGTATTTGTAAAAGAGTATAAAAATGGATTATTTATATTTACAGTTTTAATAAACCTTGTAATAGGAATATTTCAAGAAATTAAAGCAAAGAATATTTTGGACAAATTAAAAATAATAAACAAAGAAAATGTTTATGTGATTAGAAATAATGAGAAAACACTTATAAAGAGTGATGAAATTGTTGTTGATGATATTATACTTCTAAACAATAATTCACAAGTTATGGTAGATGTTGAAATAATTAGTGGTTGTATTTATGTAAATGAATCACTTTTAACGGGAGAAAGTGATGTTGTTTTAAAAAAAGATAATGAAATAGTTTATAGTGGAAGTATAATTGTTAATAATGATGCAATTGGAAGGGTTGTTAATGTAGGAAAAAATAGTTTCTCAAATAAATTAATTATTGAAGCAAAACTTCATAAAGAAAATGAATCAGTATTAAGAAAAACTATAGATAATATTTTAAAAATAATATCAGTTGTAATTATTCCAATAGGTTTTATGCTTTTTTATAATTTGTATTATGTTAATAATATTAGCTTTAATAATTCTATTGTAAAAGTTGTTGCAGCACTTGTAGGGATGATTCCTGAAGGTTTAGTTTTTTTAATAAGTATTTCTCTATCTGTAGCAGCAATAAGATTATCAAAAATAAATGTTTTAATTCAAAAATTATTTAGTGTTGAAAATTTAGCAAGAGTAGATACCGTGTGTTTTGATAAAACAGGAACTATAACAAGTGGAGTAATGAATGTAAAAGCATTAATAAAATACTCTGATACAGACATTTTTGAGTTGATTGGAAACTTTAATAGAGTATTTAAAAGTGGTAATCAAACATTTGATGCTTTAAAAAAATATTTTGGTGAATCGCAAACATTATCTGAATTATATACAAAACCATTTTCATCAGATTTAAAATATTGCATGATAAATTTTGACAAAAGTGAATATTATCTTGGAGCATATCAAAATATTTGTTTTGAACAAAATATAATTGACGATATAAATAAATACGCTAAAGAAGGATATAGGGTTTTGTGTTTATCGAAAAAAGAAGAAACCTTTAAAACTTTAGCAATCATAATCATTGAGGATGTACTTAGAAAAAACTCTAATGAAATAATAAATTATTTAAATAATAATGATGTAAGAGTGAAAATAATTTCTGGTGATGATCCAATAACTGTATCTAATATTTGTAGATTAGCAGGTATAAATGGATATGAAAAATATGTTGACGTTTCTAAATTAGATGATTCAAAGCTAATCAATTTGTTGGAAGAAACAGTTATTTTTGCAAGAGTAAAACCTCATCAAAAAAAGCTCATTATAAAAGGATTACAAGAAAAAAATCACCATGTGGCAATGTGTGGAGATGGAATAAATGATATTTTAGCATTAAAACAAGCAGATGTAGGAATAAGTATGTTTACTGCAAGTGATGGTGCAAAAAATATTGCAGATTTGATATTAATGAATGATGATTTTTCAAGCATAATTCAAATAATAAATGAAGGAAGAAGGGTAATAAATAATATTAACAAGGCATCAAGCATGTTTTTTATAAAAACAACTCTATCTGTATTACTCGCAGTAATTGTAATATTCTTTAAATTTGAATATCCATTTTTGCCTATTCATTTTACAATAATAAGTATGTTTAATGTTGGTATTCCTACCGCATTATTACAGTTGGAAAATGATTTTAGAATTGTTAAAAATAATTTTTTTGAAAATTTAATTGTTAATTCTATTTTAACAGGAATAATAATTGTGTTTGGAATACTGTTGTTTAATTATTTTGGATTCAATAAAAACATATCAGTGTATTATACATCTATTTTATATAGTTTTTCTTTGATTAGAATTTATGGCTTTTCAAGTAAATACAAAAAAGTAGTAATATCATTTTGTATAGTATTATTTTTTATAACACTTGTTTTATTCAAAAGTTTTATAGGTATAACTGCTTTAAATTTTTTGGAAATAAAACAGTTGTTTTTATCTAGCTTTATTGCAATTTTAGGTAATATATTGATTATCAAACTTGTTAAAAAATCACTTAAAATATCTAATTTGTAAGTGAATATTTTATATGCTATAATTCCTTAGTCTAATTTAGACAAGGAGGAAAGATGAAGAAGTTTTTAACAATATTATTCCTTATGTTTACTCTTAGTGTTAGTGCATGTAGTGCGAATAAAACAGCAGCTACTGCAAGCTATAAAGCTGGTACTTACACAGGTAGTGCAAAAGGAAGAAACGGGGAAGTAGTTGTTGAAGTTACATTATCAACAAGTGCTATTGACAAAGTTGAAGTTACAAAACATGAAGAAACTGCGGGAATTGCTGATGCAGCAATCGAAAAAGTTCCAGCAGCAATCGTAAAAAATCAAAGTTTAGCTGTTGATATTGCTAGTGGAGCTACTATCACTAGTGAAGCAATTATTGCAGCAAGTGAAGCTGCACTTGTTAGTGCTGGTGTAGATGTTTCTACTTTGAAAACAAAATCTGAAAGTGCAAAAGTTGAAGAACAAACTCTTGATACTGATGTTGTAGTTGTAGGTGCAGGAGGAGCAGGACTTGTTGCTTCTATTGTTGCTGCAGATGCTGGTAAATCAGTAGTTGTAGTTGAAAAAAAATCAATTGCTGGTGGTAATAGTACATTATCAACAGGTGGTATGAATGCAGGTAAAACATCTTATCAAGATGCTAATGAATTTGCTGAAGGAGAAGCTGTTTTAGCTAAAATTGCTACTGCAAAAGAAAAATACCCTGAATTAAAAGAATTAGCTGAAAAAGTTGAAGCTCAATATAATGAATATTTAGCTAAGCCAGAAGGATATTTTGATACTGTAGAATTATTTGTATTAGATACACTTGTTGGTGGAAAAAATTTAAATAATAGAGAACTAGTTGAAGCTCTTGCTGGTAATTCAGCAGATGCTATTGAATGGCTAAAGAGCATTGGTGCTGAACTTAACCAAGTTGGTGCATTTGGTGGTGCTAGTGTAAAAAGAATTCACAAACCAGTTAATGCTGAAGGTAAAACTGTAGCTGTTGGTAGTTACTTGATTCCTATTTTAGAAAAAGTTGCAAAAGAAAAAGGAGTTAATATTATTTATGATGCTCCAGTTTCTGAAATATTAATGAAAGATGGTGCAGCAGTTGGAGTAAAAGCAACTGGTTACACTGTTAATGCAAAATCAGTTGTTATAACAACTGGTGGTTTTGCAGGAAATGAAGAAATGGTTGTTGCTAATAAACCAGAACTTAAAGGTTTTGCAAGTACAAATACATCTGGAATTACTGGAGATGGTATTGTAATGGCTGAAAAAGTCGGTGCTGCAACTGTTGATATGGATCAAATCCAAATTCACCCTACAGTTGAATTTGAATCAAAAGCTTTAATTACTGAAGGTTTAAGAGGTGATGGGGCAATTCTTGTTAATGCTGAAGGGTTAAGATTTACTGATGAAGTAGGTACAAGAGATGCTGTTTCTGCTGCTGAAATTGCTCAAACAGGTGGATATGCATATTTAATCGTTGACCAAGCAATGGTTGATAAATCATCTGTTATTGCAGGATATATCAAAGCAGGATATACAAAAACAGGTGCAACTGTTGAAGAATTAGCAAAAGCTATTGAAGTAGATGCTGCTAATTTAACAAGTACACTTGAAAAATGGAATGGTTATGTTGAAAAACAAAATGATCCAGATTTCTCAAGAAAATCATTTGCTAGCCCATTAAACACAGCTCCTTATTATGCAATTAAAGTTAGCCCTGGTGTTCACCATACAATGGGTGGTATAAAAATTAATGCTAATGCTGAAGTATTAAGCACATCTGATGCTGTTATCCCAAATCTATATGCTGCTGGTGAAGTTACTGGTGGTGTGCATGGTGCAAACAGACTTGGTGGTAATGCTGTTGCTGATATTGTAGTATTTGGAAGAATTGCAGGATTAAGTGCTGCTAATAATGTTAAATAAAGTTCAAAGTTCACTTTAAAGTGAACTTTTTTTATTTAAAATTTAATATTTGTATTATAATTAAATACATGAAATATATAGATAAATTAAATATAGATGAATATGATTTATACGCAAAGAATCATAAGTTAAATAATATTTTTCAATGTTCAAGTTGGGCAAAAACTAAAAGTAATTGGGATAATCTGTATGTAGGTGTAAAGGAAAACGAAAAGCTTATTTGTGCTTGCATGATTTTGATAAGAAAGTTACCATTTGGCTTTAACTTTGCCTATATTCCAAGAGGACCATTAATTGATTTTGAAAATAAAGAATTGTTAAGTTTCTTCTTTTTCAATTTAAAAAAACAACTTAGAAGTAAAAGGGTTGTTTTAACAAAATTTGATCCAAATTATATTATTAATGAAGTTTCATTTGATAAAAAAGATGAAATTAAAAATTATAGAAGTGATGAACTTGTTAATTTATTGAAGAAATTTAATATTAAACATTGTGGGTATGGATTGATGTTGAAGGATAGTATACAACCACGAATTCAACTTGAAATACCTACATATGATTTTGAAAATACAATTCCAACAAAAACTATGAAAAAAATCAAATCAAGTTTTAATAAAGGAATAACTGTAGTTAATGAATATCATAATGTTGATAATTTAGTTGAAATGATTAATCATACAGAAGGTAGACATAGTATAAATCTTAGAAATAAAACTTATTTTGAAAATTTATTAAACTGTTTTAAGGAAGATTCTTGTGTATTAACTGCATATAAGGATGATAAAGTAGTGAGTTCTTGTTTGCTTGTAAAATGTAAAAAAACATGTGAGATACTTTATTCTGGTTATGACGATGAATATAAAAAATATAACTCTACATATGCATTGCGTTTTTCTGCAATAGAGTATGCAAAAAATCAAAACTGTGAATATTTTAGTTTTGGAGGTGTATCTGGTACACTTGATGATGGTTTGACAGTATTTAAATCCAGTTTTAATCCACTTATTAAGGTTTATATCGGAGAGTTTGATTTGTTAACCTATCCTATACTGAGTTTTATTTTATCTAAACTATTTCCTATTTTAAAAAGTAAAATTAGGGTTTAATATGAATAAAAAATTTAATATTGGTTATTTTGCAATAAGTTTAATATTAATACTTATTGCTACATTTTATGATTTTAAAATTGCAGAATATTTATATAATCCAACTAGCTTATTTGGAATATTTTTTGCAGGATATGGTATATTACCTCTTATAATTGGATTAATGTTTTTTGGTTTAACAATTTATTTTAGAAAAAATAAAATTATTGGTGTATTGATAATATTTTTGGTGTATTTATTTTCTGTTAAATTTGCACAAAAAAATGGTATAAATTTTAGTACTGAAACCGTATTTTTATTAAATATGGTTATATATTTTATACCAACTATATATTTATATAAATATTTTAAAAATGATGATGATTTATTAAGAAAAGTATTATTAATGTTAGTATTAATAATACTTCAATATTCTATTGTTCATTTGATAAAAATTTTCTGGTTAAGACCAAGAATGATTTATATTCTAGCAAGTAATCAGAAGTTTTTGCCATGGTACATAAAAGGAAGTTATATTGAAAATATTTCTAATATGGATTACATTTTGTCATTTCCAAGTGGACATACATCGAGTTCTGCTTGTGTTTTGGTATTACTATTTTTTAAAAATAATAAATTTACAAAACTATTGTCTGTCTTATTTATAATTAGTGTTGCTTTATCAAGAATGATATTAGGAATGCATTTTCTAAGTGATGTAACTTTTGGTAGTTTGATAACTTTTATATGTTTTATAGCATTAAATTATCTTAATTTAAAGGCAGATTGTGTGAATATATGTGAAAGTGATTAAGATAATTGAAATTTATTAAATTAGTTTTAAAATTAAAGTATGATTAAATCATTTGTAGATAAATTAAGAGTATTATTGTATAACTTTAGAAGAGGAAGATACGGGAATGATTTTCTAAATTTTACTTTGCTTATAGTTTCATTAATATTTTGGATTGTCAATATATTTTTAAGAAATGTTGCATTAGCTGTTTTAATTAATTGCTTATTAATATATTGTACTTATAGAAGCTTGTCTAAAAATGTATGGACAAGACAAAAAGAAAATATGAGATTTTTAGATGCTACAAAAGATATTAGAGCTAATTATAAAGTTATAAAAATGAATTTTACTGATAAAAAATCAAAATACTTTATATGTCCAAACTGTAAACAAATTGTAAAAGTTCCAAAAGGAAAAGGCAAAATAGAAATATCTTGCCCTAGATGTAAAAATAAATTTGATAGAAAAAGTTAAGCACTTGTGTGCTTTTTATTTTGAAGAGACAAGCCAATTACTAAACCAATTATACCACCAATAATATGTGTTAATTGCGATACATTATCTTGTAGGTAAATTGCTTGATAAATTTGTTCACCAAGATATATTACAGTTACAATAATTAATGTTAGCGGAATTCCTCCGTTTGTATTTCCTGTAATAGATGCTAATAATATAAATGCAAATACAACTCCACTAGCACCAAGTAAAATATTATTTGTAAATATAACATTTACCATACCAGTGATAAATCCAACAATCATAATTATTATGAGAATGTTTTTGCTTCCATATTTTTCTTCTAACATAGGTCCAACTAAAAGTATTAACAACATATTATTTGTATAATGGCTTAAATTTGCATGACCTAAAACATGTGTAAATAATCTAATATAAAATAATGGATCAATAAGAGAACCTTTATGAACGCTGAATAAGTAAAAATTACTTGCATAGCTTGTTAAATAATTTAAAATTAATGCCAATGCACTTATAAATACAAATGATAAAATAACAGGTGAGTTATATTTAATATTCAATTTTTTTAATAAATTCATATAGAAAATCCTTTCTGTTTTAATAATATAACAAATAAATTATAATAGTTAAAGTATACGCAAGAATTACTTTCTAAAAAATTAGCTATGTAAAGTTATACTTTCTTGTTTAATAAAAGTTTAAATTCTAAAATTTTTACGAATGGATGATTACACATGGAATTTATTGAAAAAATTAAAAGTTTAAGATTAAAAAACAATTTAACTCAAGAAGAATTTGCCTCAAAGTTGAATGTTACAAGGCAAGCTGCTTCAAATTGGGAGAATAATAGAAATCTTCCAGATATTGAGATGATTATTTCAATTGCATCAGTGTTTGAAATCTCTTTAGATGAATTAATTTTAGGAGGAAAAAACATGAATGATATTACAAAAAATTAATTGACGATACAAGTGAAACTAAAAGAGCAAGATTTAATATGATTTCAACAATTATTGGTGCAAGTTTACTTGTCTTAGGGGTTATATTCCTATTGATAAAGTTTAATAGTGTGGAATATGTTGACAAAAGTGGAATATTACATGAAAATTTTTATTTAGTTATAATTGGGTATTTATGTTTGTTTTCAGGTTTTGCAACAATATTTGTTTCTTGGATTATAACATTAGTAAAAAATTTAAATTCATAAACCCATAAAGGGTTTATTTTTTTATTACTTGATATAAATAAATTGAAGTTTTATAATCTAAAAATAGAGGTAAAAATATGAATAATTTAAATCAAGTTGAAAATAAACTCTTAATAGAATCAATAAAAACACTTAAAGAAAATCCAAGTATGGAAAATGAACAAAAATTTTTTGATGAATTTAAAAAATCCAGAGTAATTGTTCCTGTGAAATTTAAACCTGAACCTAAGTTTGATAAGGCTAATAATCTTATTTTATCAAAAGATGTAGAAATAAATTTTTTACTAATAAACGATATAAATAAAAAAAGTTACTATCCAGCTTTTTTAGATTTTGAATCATTTAATAAATGGAAAAATAACAATAGTGATGTATACAATATTATGTTTGATTACAAAGGGTTTTATAATTTATTAAATAATACTACTAATATTGCAATAGGAGTTGCGATTGATCCATTTGGTTTGAATATAATATGCAACAAATCATTAATAAACAAATTAAATGGGGATAAACAAGAAGAGATTTTAGAAAAGCCAATTATTAGTGATCCAAAGATTTATCCAACCTCTATGGTTAATGCATTATATGATTATTGTTTAAACAATAAAGATATTAATAAAGCGTATATTAAAAGTTTAATTTATAAAAATCAAGTTAAATTTGGGATTATTCTAGATAAAACTTGCAATGATGAAATATTTGAAAATATGAAAACAATTGCCCAACAATTTAGTAAAGGAATTGATTTAGTATTTTTAAATATTGATAATGAACTTATTAAAAATTCTATAAAGGACACAGATATACCATTTTATGAAAAGTAATAAATTTCAAATATTAGATAGAAAAAGTTTAATTGTTAAAGATTCTTTTTTAAATAATGAAAATATAAAATTTTATGGTTTAAAAGATTCGTATATTGCATTTTATGAAAATAAAATTATTTATTTTCATAAAGATATTGAAGTTTTAAATGATTTTGTGATTAAGCTAAAAAAAGAGGGATTTAAAACATTTGAAATACTTTGTAAAAAAGATGATGTTAATTTTTTTAAACAATTAAATTTTAAAATGAAAGAAAAAGTAAATGAAGATAATTATCTTTTTGAAAAAGAAGTAGATAGCCAACTATTAGGAGAAACATTTAAAGTTATTGTAGATAATCCATATGGCAGTATTCATGCATATTTACCAGATACAATTTATGAAATAAATTCAGGATATATTGAATTTAATGATTTCATGCAGGAAGCATATATATCTTCTTTATATACAAGTGTTGATATGTATGATGGATATTTAATTGGAATAATAAGATATAAAGATAAAGATTTTAATAGATGGATTATTAATGAAAGTAAAAGTTATGATAAAACATCAATAATTAATGATTTAGGACATTTAGAAATGGATATAGATTTAGAGATAGAGTGGTTTAATGGTTAAGAGTATAAAAACTGCAATAGTACTTACTTTTCCAATTTTTCTTGGTTATGTGTTTTTAGGAATTGCATTTGGATTATTATTAAATAAAGCAGGATATGGACTTTTAGAAGCAATAGTATCATCAACTTTTATTTATGCAGGAAGTGCACAATTCGCAATGATATCATTTTTAAAAGAGAATACTCAATTATTTTCAATTTTAATAATGACTTTTTTAATAAATTCTAGGCAAATGTTTTATGGTATATCACTCATAAATAAATATCAAGAAATGGGTAAATTAAAACCATATATGATGTTTTCACTTACAGATGAAACTTATGCACTTATTATAGGTTTAAATGATACTTTAGATAAGAAAACATTGTTTTGTATTTCATTATTAAATCACTTATATTGGATTTTAGGTAGTATTTTAGGAGTAGTCGCAGGTAATTTTATCAAATTTAATTCTACAGGAATTGATTTTGCGATGACTGCACTATTTGTGGTTATTATGGTTGAACAAGCAGAAAATAATGATGATAAATTTCCATTATATATTGGGTTAATTTGTGGAATTTTATGTTTATTAATATTTAAAGCCAATAATTTTATTCTTCCATCAATTTTATTTTCATCAATAATTTTATATTGGAGGAATAAAAAATGAATTTTTATATTGTTGTAATGTGTATGGCTGTTATTACATTTTTTACAAGGTCAATACCATTTATTATTTTTAAAAACAAATCTATGCCTAACTATTTAAAGGAACTTGGAGATAAACTTCCACTATCAATAATTGTTTTATTAATAATTTATTGTATAAAAGATATAAATTTTATGTATGGAAACAGAGGTATACCAGAGCTTATTTCAATTATTACTGTAATTACTATTCACAAATGGAAGCATAATATATTGTTGAGTATTCTAATAGGAACTACATTGTATATGTATTTAATACAGTCAGTATTTTAAAAAATACTGGCTTTTTTAATATTCACTTAAAGTTCATATTCATATCAATTTAAATACATATAGACAATTTATTATTAAGACATATTCAAGGAGGTAATGAATATGGCAAAGTACAATGAAAAGTTTAATAGAGTAGAAAAAAAATATTTATTAAATCAATCACAGTTTGAAAATTTAATAAAACATATTCATGAATATATTGAAAAAGATGATTACTTTAAGTATACAGTCTATAACATATACTATGACAGTGAAGATAGTAAAATGATTCAAACATCACTTCAAAAACCAATATATAAAGAAAAATTGAGATTAAGAAGTTATGTGGAGGTTGATGATAATTCTGATGTATTTGTTGAAATGAAGAAAAAGTTTCAAAATACAGTATTTAAAAGAAGGATAAATTTAAAATTACATGATGCAATAAATTATTTAGATTTGAAAAAATCAATAGACAATGATTCTCAAATAAAAAAAGAAATTGACTATATGATTAAAATATATGACCCAGTTAAAAAGTTGTATTTGGCTTATGACAGAATTGCATTTCATGGAATTATGGATAATGAAGTTAGAATTACATTTGATAAAAATATAAGATATAGATTTAAAAATATTAATTTGATGGATAGTGATGAAGATTTATATTTACTTAATGATAATCAGTGTTTAATGGAAGTTAAGGTTCAAGATACTTTACCATTATGGTTAACTAGTGCATTAAATAAAGTGAAAATATATCCAACATCATTTTCAAAGTATGGAAATATTTATAGCGAAAGTTTGAAACATAAAAATATTAAAGAATTTAATTAAGAAAGGGGAAATTTTATATGTTTAATACAATTTTATCAACAACATTAAGTTTATATACAGTAAGTATTTGTATTTTAGTAAGTATTATTTGTGGAATGATTATTTCATTAATTTATAAATGTTGTGCACAGCCAGGTAAATCATTTGCGATTACTGTTGCACTATTGCCACTTATGGTACAAATAGTAATTATGATGGTCAATGGAAACTTAGGTGCAGGAGTTGCTGTTGCAGGTGCATTTAGTTTAGTTAGATTTAGATCACTTCCAGGTAAAGCCTCTGATATTGCGACAGTATTTTTTGCGATGAGTATAGGACTTGCGACTGGAATGGGTTATATAGCTTTTGCACTTTTGGCAACAGTAGTAATTGGTATACTTTACATTATTTTGTTTAATACAGAAATTTTAGATAGTGGAAGTGAATACAGAAGTTTAAAAATTACAATACCTGAAGATTTAGACTATAGTGATGTATTTGATGATTTATTTAAAAAGTATACAAATATGTCAAAGCTAAAAGTTGTAAAAACAATAAACTTAGGAAGCATGTTTCAACTTATATATGATGTAAAACTTAAAAATATCAAGGAAGAAAAGAAGTTTATTGATGAACTTAGAGTTAGAAATGGAAATTTAAGCATTATTTCAAGTAGAATGGCAGTTTCAAATGAGGAATTATAGGAGAAAATATATGAAAAACATTAGAAAAAATATTATTACATACTTGTTATTATCGACTGTTGTTGGTTGTGCAAGTAAAACATCTACTTCAAGTGTAGAAGTATCAAACAATCAATCAACAGAAAGTGTACAAACAACAAGTGAAAGTACAAATGCAGTTAAAACAGTAAACACAGACACAAAATTAGAATTCTCAAGTGAAGAAAGTAGTGAAAGTTATGATAGCGTTAATGCAGTGAATGTAACTTTAAATGGGGATTCTATTACAAGTGACAAAGATATGGATATTAGCGGTTCAACAATAACAATATCTAAACCTGGAACATATGTATTTACTGGTAAATTAAATGATGGTCAAATTATCGTTAACTCTACATCAAGTGGAACAGTTAGAATTATTTTAAATGGTGTTGATATTACTTCAAAATCTTCAGCGCCAATATATATTCAAGAAGCAGAAAGTACAATTATTACAGTGTTAAAAAATACAACAAATACTTTAACTGATTCTGCAAATTATACTTTGAATGCCGATGGTGAACCAAGTGCAACATTATTTTCTAAAGATAATTTAGTAATTAATGGTGAAGGTTTATTAAATATTAATGCCAATTACAATGATGGAATTACAAGTAAAGATGACTTAAAAATTATTAATACAAAAATTGTTGTAAATTCTGTAGATGATGGAATTGTAGGTAAAGATTTACTAGGACTAGAAAATGTAAATATTACTGTAAACAGTGGTGGAGATAGTTTAAAAGCATCAAATGATACTGATACAAATTCAGGAAATGTTTTAATTAATAGTGGAACATTTAATTTAACAAGTAAAGCAGATGCGATACAAGCTGAATCATTATTGCAAGTAATAGATGGAACATTTAATATTTCAACAAGTGAAAGTAGTAGTGCAGATAGTTATAAAGGATTAAAGGCAACAGTTAACCTAAATGTTTATGGTGGAGAATTTAACATTTCATCAAGCGATGATGCTATTCATTCAAATGCAAGTGTAAGCATTGAAGGTGGAATATTTAATATTGCAAGTGGTGATGATGGAATACATGCAGATAGTTCTATAGTTATTAATGCAGGTAATATTAATATTACAAAGAGCTATGAAGGAATTGAAGCAGCAAATGTAACAATAAATGATGGTGAAATAAATGTTGTCGCAAGTGATGACGGAATAAATATTGCTGGTGGAAATGATAGTATGTATGGAAGCCAAGATTCATTCTCTAGTGGAAATGGTGGATTAATTATTAATGGAGGAAACATTGTTGTAAATGCTCAAGGTGATGGGCTTGATGTAAATGGAAGCGCAACAGTAAATGGTGGATATACAATTGTATATGGTCCAGAAAATAACGGTAATGGTGCTCTTGATTATGATGGAAGTTTTACAGTAAATGGAGGAACACTTATCGCAAGTGGTTCAAGTGGAATGGCAATGAGTGTTTCTGAAAATTCTTCAGTATATTCAATTGTAATTGGAACAAATGGTCAAGATGTTTCATTAAAAGATTCAAGTGGTAATGTAATTTTAGATTTCTCTTCAAACAAATCACATCAAAACTTAGTATTCGCTAGTGATAAATTAAATGCGAATGAAACATATACAGCTTATAGTGGTTCTAACAGTGAAATTGGAAATGCAACATTATCTTCAAAAATAAGTTATATAAATGCTACTCAATCACAAGGTGGACCAATGGGAGGAAAACCTAGAAGACAAGGCTAGTTAATACTAGCCTTTTTTATGTGATAAAGAGTATAATTTAACTGGGTGATTTATATGAGAATTGGAATTATTGGTACAAATTTTGTATCAGACATGTTTATGAGTGCTGTTAAATATACAAAAGGTCAAGTTGTTGGTGTTTGTAGTGGAAAATACGAAAATGCTTTGAAATTTAAAGATAAATATAATATTGACTATGCATATAAAGATTATTTTGAAATGTTTAATGATAAAAAAATTGATGCAGTTTATGTTGCGACTCCAAATGTAACTCATTTTGAAATAGTGAAATATGCGATTGATTATGGATATCATGTATTTTGTGAAAAACCATTTATGGTGAATGATAAACAAGCAAAATATATTTTTGAACTTGCAAAAAGTAAAAATATTTATGTACATGACGGAATTGTTCCACTTTATACAGAAAATTTTAAAAAATTAAAAGATAATCTACATAAAATAGGAAAAATTAGAAGAATTGTTTTTTCGTTTGAAAAATATTCTTCAAGATATGATGCATATTTAAAAGGAGAAAATCCAACAACATTTAAAAAAGAATTGGCTAATGGTGCACTTATGGATTTAGGTGTTTATTTGTTATCTGTTTTAATTGCACTTTTTGATAAACCAAGTGATATTATTTCGACATCAATTAAACTTGAAACAGGAGTCGATGGATTATCAACAATGATTTTAAAATATAAAGATTTTGACGCAGTATTAATGTGTTCAAAAATATCTACAAGTTTTATTAAATCAGAAATACAAGGTGAAGAGGGTGTAATTACAATTGATAAAATATCTTTAATGGAAGGTATTAATTTAATTAAAAAAGATGAAATTATAAAAATTTCTAATGATGAAGTAAGTAGTTTTGCATATCAAATAAATGATTTTATACAAAATATTGAAGAAAAAAATTTAGAATCTAAATGTGTTAAACATGATTTATCTTTGAAAATATTAGAAGTTTTAACAAAAGCAAGAATTGAAAGTGGGATTATTTATGACGATGAATAAAAGGGCGATTATTGCCGGGATTAATGAAAATAAAAAAGATGATGAATTTAATTTGTTAATTGAAGAAACAATTAATTTATGTGAGGCTTGTAATATAGAAGTTGTAGAAAGATGTATTCAAAAAAGTAGAAAAATTGATCCTAATAGTGCCTTTAGAAAAGGAAAACTATTAGAATTAAAAGAAATGGTTGAGAGTTTAAATGTTGATTGTGTCGTGTTTTATAATAATTTAAGTATCTCAATGCTCGCAAGAATATCAAAAATTTGCGAAGTTGAAATAATTGATAGAACAAATTTAATTTTAGATATTTTTTCTATAAGAGCCAAAACAAGAGAAGCAATAATTCAAACACAAATGGCTAGATTAAAATATGATTTGCCAAAACTATATCTAATGGATATGGATAGTGAAAGACAGCGTGGTGGAAGTGATCATAACAGAGGCTCAGGTGAAACAAAAATTGAAATTGCTAGAAGGAAAATAGAAGGACAAATTAGTGATTTAAAAAGAGAATTAAACGATTTAAAAACACAAAATAGTGAAAGAGCAAAAAAAAGAAATAATTCTAATTTAAAAAGTGTTGCCCTTGTTGGATATACTAATGCGGGTAAATCAAGTTTAATGAATTATATTTTAAAGCTAAATAATAAAGATAAGTTTGTTCTACAAAAAGATATGTTATTTGCCACCCTAGATACAAGTGTTAGAAATGTAAGTTATAACAATGAACAATTTTTACTTTTTGATACTGTAGGATTTGTATCAGATTTGCCTCATGAACTAGTTGAAGCATTTCAAAGTACACTTAATGCTGCAAGTGAGGCAGATGTTTTAATCCATGTAATTGATTCTAGTGATATAAATTATGAAAATCAAAAATCTATTACATATTCTACACTAAAAAAAATAGGTGTAAAAGATATACCAATTATTGAAGTTTATAACAAAGTTGATAAGATTGTTACAAAAGAACATGGATTAAGATATATTTCTTGTTTAAATGGTGAAGGAATTAATGAGTTGTTAGTGGAAGTTATTAATACTTTATATCCAAAAAAATTTAGTGAGAAAATTGTTTTACCATATGATCAAATGTATATATTGGATAAATTTAAAAATCATTATCAAATATTAGATTTAGAAAACAAAGAAGATGGTTGTCACATAGAATTAAATTGTGATTCAACTTTAAAAAACATAATTTCAAAATATGAAAAAAAGGATTGACATTTTATCAATCCTTTATTATTCAAAAAAGTATTTCATAAATCTAGGTATAACTCTTTCCCATGTGGCTTCATTATGTTCTCCATGTTGAATCAAATTTGGATAACAATTTATTCCTTTATTTTGTAGTTCATGATTTAAATCAAATAATATATGCATTGCGTGAGTAAGTTTGTTTTTGTATCTTAATTCTCTTGTTCCAAAATCCATATATATTTTTGTGTTTTTATCAAGTGTACTATTTTTAACTAAATTAAACATTTCATCAAACATAAATAATAAACTTGGTGAAAGGCATGCAGCTTTAGAAAAAATATGATTATATTTTATTACGCAATATAATGACATTAATCCACCCATACTACTTCCAGCTATACATGTGTTTTTTCTATCTTTTAGTGTTCTATAATTTGAGTCTATATAAGGCTTTAAATAGTCTACAAACCACTTAGCACTAATATCACCTAGTGCATCTTTAACTTCATAATGTGTACTTGTAAATGGAAAGGGAGAATATTCATCTAGTCTACTATTTCCAGTATGATTACAATCAACTCCAACAACAATTATATCTTTTTTATAATTATCTAAAAAATCTTTCATACCCCATGATTTACCATAGGTAGCCATTTCATCAAAAAATAAATTTTGTCCATCAAACATATAAATGACAGGGTATCTTTTTTTAGATTTTTCATAATTTGTCGGTAAATATACAAAAACACTTCTAGGATTTTGTTTTAGAGGACTTATATCTAAAAATAATTCTTCAATTTTTCCCATATAATTACATCCATGTTATTTTCTTTTCTGTTTTATTAATAATTCTTTTAATATTTTCTTTATGTCTATATGTAACAAATATCCATAATATAAACATTGCTATTGAAAGTGTAATATTATTATTAATTAAAAAACTTATAATAGAAGCACTTAAAGTAGCTATAATACTTGATAATGAAACCATTTTTGAAATATATAGTGTTACAAAAAATATAATTACTGGCATTAAAAATTGATAAACAAAATTATTTGTTAGTAAAACACTAATTCCCAAATAAAATCCCATTGCAGTTGCGACAGCTTTTCCACCTTTGAAATTTGCGAATATTGGAAAACAATGACCAATGCAACATGCAAGACCTGCATAAACCATAACATCTTTACTAATATAATTACATATCAACATAATAAAAAATGATTTTAATGCATCAAGCACTGAAACAATAACACCGGCTTTTTTACCTAAAACTCTTCCAGCATTAGTTCCACCTAAGTTTCCAGAACCAAAATTTCTAATATCTTTTTTATAAAAAATTTTACCTATAACTAAAGCCCATGGGATTGAGCCAAATAAGTATCCAAGTATAATTAATAAAATATTTGTTATATTTAACATATCTATCTCCTTATGAAGCTAATTCTACCATAGTGTTGGTTTTTTTAGGAAACTTTTTGTATAATATTACGGTAGTATATAAAACTAAGAGGTATTAAATGAATAAAAGTCAATATAATGAAAATAGTATACAAATTCTTGAAGGGCTTGAAGCAGTTAGAAAAAGACCAGGTATGTACATTGGGTCAACTGATAGTAGAGGTTTACATCATTTAATTTGGGAAATTGTAGATAACGCAATAGATGAAGCTTTAAATGGATATGGTAAAAAAATAAGTATAACATTAGAAAAAGATGGTTCATGTTGTGTTGAAGATGAAGGGCGTGGAATGCCTGTAGGATTACATTCTAGTGGAGTAAATACATTAGAAGTAATTTTTACTGTTTTACATGCAGGTGGTAAATTTAATTCTGATGGTGGTTATAAAACATCTGGTGGTTTACATGGTGTTGGTGCAAGTGTCGTTAATGCATTGTCTGAATGGGTTGAAGTTGAAGTTAGTAAAGATGGTAAACTTTACAAGATGCGTTTTGAAGATGGTGGTAAATTTGTAGGAAAACTTGAAGAAATAGGTAAAAGTAGTAAAACAGGAAGTAAAGTTCGTTTTAAGCCTGATAGAAGAATTTTCTCTACGGTTGATTTTAATTTTAACCAAGTGTGTGAAAGAGCAAGAGAAGAAGCCTTTTTATTAAATGGAATGACAATGATTTTAAAAGATGAAAGAAGTAATAAAGAAGAAAAATTTTATTACGAAGATGGCTTGAAATCATTTTTAGAGTATTTACATGAAGATAGAACTGTTTTGATGCAACCTGTAAAAATTAGTGGAGAGTATGGAAATATAAAAGTTGATTGTGCTTTTCAATACACAGATGATTATCAAGAAAATACATATAGTTTTGTAAATTTAGTTAGAACTAATGATGGTGGAACACATGAAGTTGGATATAAAACAGCTTTTACAAAAGCTTTTAATGAGTATGCTAGAAAAAATAATATTTTAAAAGATAAGGATAAAAATTTTGATGGAAGTGATGTTAGAGAAGGTTTAACATCAATTATTTCTGTTAGTGTTCCAGAGAATTTATTACAATTTGAAGGTCAAACTAAAAGTAAATTAGGAACTTTTGAAGCGAAAACTGCAGTAGATAATATTGTTAGTGAAAAAATGGTTTATTTTTTAGAAGAAAATAAAGAATTAGCTTTAAATTTAATTAAAAAAATGCAAAAAGCAGCATTAGCAAGAGAAGCAGCTAGAAAAGCAAGAGAAGAAGCAAGAAAAGGAAAAAAATCAAATAGAAGTGAAAAAGTTTTATCAGGAAAATTATCACCTGCTCAATCTAAAGATAGTATGAAAAAAGAATTATTTTTAGTAGAAGGAGATTCAGCAGGAGGTAGTGCAAAACAAGGAAGAGATTCTAAATACCAAGCAATATTACCTTTAAGAGGTAAGGTATTAAATACAGAAAAAAGTAAACTTAATGATATTGAAAAAAATGAAGAATTAAATACAATAATTCATGCGCTTGGTGCTGGTGTTGGTGCCGGATTTGATTATACTGAAAGTAATTATGGAAAAGTAATAATTATGACAGATGCTGATACAGATGGAGCTCACATTCAAGTTTTATTATTAACTTTTTTCTATAGATATATGAAACCATTAATTGAAAAAGGTATGGTTTACATAGCTATGCCTCCTTTATTTAAGGTTTCAAAAGGAAAAACTGTTGAGTATTGTTATAGTGAAGAAGAACTTGAAACTGTTAGAAAAAGACTTGGAAAAGTTGATATTCAAAGATATAAAGGTCTTGGTGAAATGAATGCAACACAGCTTTGGGATACAACAATGAATCCTGAAACAAGGACTCTTATTCAAGTTAAAATCGAAGATGGTGTTATGGCAGAAAGAAGAGTATCTATACTTATGGGGGATAAAGCTAATCTTAGAAGAGATTGGATTGAGAACAATGTTTCATTTACATTAGAAGATAATTATAAGGTGGATTAATATGGCAAAAAAAGATGAAATAAAAGATAGTGTAATTCAAATTAGTCCATTAGAAGAAATAATGGGAGATAGATTTGGAAGATATTCAAAATATATTATTCAAGAAAGAGCATTACCTGACGCAAGAGATGGTTTAAAGCCAGTTCAAAGAAGAATACTTTATGCGATGTATCATGAAGGAAATGTGTTTGAAAAAGCCTATAGAAAATCTGCAAAAACAGTAGGTATAGTAATTGGTAATTACCACCCGCATGGAGATACATCAGTATATGATGCAATGGTTCGTTTATCACAAGATTGGAAATTAAGACATCCACTTATAGATATGCATGGTAATAATGGTTCTATTGATGATGATCCAGCAGCTGCGATGCGTTATACAGAAGCTAGAATGTCAAAAATTTCTAGTGTTTTACTTCAAGATATTGATAATGAAACTGTTGAATTTACACCAAACTTTGATGATACCGAATTAGAACCTACTGTACTTCCAGCAAAATTTCCTGTACTTTTATCAAATGGTTCAACAGGTATTGCTGCTGGATATGCAACTAATATTCCTCCTCATAATTTAAAAGAAATAATTGAAGGAACAATATATAGAATTTCTAATAGTAATTGCAATCTTGAAGATATAATGGGAATAATAAAAGGTCCTGATTTTCCAACTGGAGGTATCGTTCAAGGTAAAGAAGGAATTGTTGAAGCATTTAAAACAGGAAAAGGAAGAGTAGTTGTACGTAGTAAGGTAGATATTATTCAAACAAAATCTATTCAACAAATTGTTATCAGTGAAATTCCTTATGAAGTTATAAAATCAAATCTTGTAAAAAAGATGGATGATATAAGATTAAATAAAGATATTGATGGCATATTGGATATTCGTGATGAAAGTGACAGAAACGGTTTAAAAATTGTTGTTGATATTAAAAAAGATGCGGATTCAAATTTAATTTTAAATTATTTATATAAAAATACAGACTTGCAAGTGTATTATAACTACAATATGGTAGCTATTGTAGATAAAAGACCAAAACAATTAGGTTTGTTGGAACTTTTAGATGCATTTATTAATCATAGGAAAGAAATAGTTTTAAGAAGAAGTAAATACTTACTTGAAAAGATGGAAAGACGATGTCATATAATCGAAGGACTAATGAAAGCAGTTTCTATTCTTGATGAGATTATTTCTATCATTAGAAGTTCAAAAGATAAAGAAGATTCAAAAAAAGGTTTAATTTCTGCATTTAATTTCTCTGAAGAACAAGCAGAGGCAATAGTTAATTTAAGATTGTATAGATTAAGTAATACTGATGTGTATGCTTTAAGAGAAGAATTTGCGCAACTTGTAAATCAAATAGAAGAAATAAAAACTATTATTGAAAATGAATATGTTTTAAAAAGTACAATTATTAAAGAATTAAAAGAAGTTTCAAAAGAGTATGGAGATGATAGAAAATCAATTATTGAAGATGAGTATGAGGAAATAGTAATTGATAAATTAAGTATGATTTCCAATGAAAGAGTTATGGTTAGTGTAAGTAGAGATGGTTATATTAAAAGAGTATCTTTACGATCATACCAAGCAAGTGAAGGTTTATGTGGTTTAAAAGAAGGGGATGAACTTGTAGGCTATATTGAAGCTGATACTCTTGACACACTTCTTTTGTTTACAAATAAGGGTAATTATGGTTATTTACCAATATATGAAATTGAAGAAGCAAAATGGAAAGATGTTGGTAGTCATATAAATAACAATGTCAAAATTACAAGTGATGAAAAAGTTATTAATACCATACTTGTTAAAAATTTTGAAACACATGCGTATATTATAACCATAAGTAAAGATGGCATGATTAAAAAGACACCTGTAAATCAATGGACTGTTTCAAGAAACAATAAGGTTTATCAAGCAATGAAGTTAAAAGATAATGATGAACTTGTTAAAGCATTTTTAGTTTATGAAAATGATGAAGTTATCTTAATAAGTAAAAATGGTCAAGTATTAAGATATAGTATCAATCTAATTCCATCTACAAATACAAAATCACAAGGTGTTAAAGCAATTAACCTAAATAAAAATGATTTTTTAGCTACAGGCACAAGTATTAGAAACTCTAGTGAAAATTTATTTGTATTAAGTGGTATGGGTAATATGAAACGAGTTAGAAATGAAGATATAAATGTAACTTCAAGAGCTGTAAAAGGTGATCTAATTGCGAAAACATTAAAATCAAAATCTTGGGATATAAATTATTGTTTAAATATAACTGCATATGATCAACTTGTTTTTATTGATAATGGAATAAAGACAATAAGTGCTAAAGATATTCCTTTAATGGCAAAAGATGCAACATTTTCAATGCCAATAAATTTTGAAGGTAATTTCTATTATTTAAAAGGAATAGAAGAATGTAAAATAATTGATATTCCTAATGAGATTTTTGAAGAAGAGATTGTACATAACGATTTTGAACAAATGAACTTTTTCAATGAATAAAAAATGGGTTCACTTAAAATAAAGTGAACCTATTTTTTGTATATGTAATACTTATTAAAGTATTTTAATTACTTCATCTAATGAATTGAATTTAAAATCATATAAATTTTTCATTATTTCATCTTCTTCAATTGTATCGTATATAAACCCAACATTCATTTTTGCGTTTTTTGCAGCAATTATTCCATTTTTACTATCTTCTAATACCAAACAATTTTCACTTGGAATATTTACTTTATCTTTAGCTAATAAAAAAATATCAGGATTTGGTTTATGGTTTTTAACCATATCTCCAGTACATATTGCATCAAATTTGTAATCTTTTCCTATTGAGTTTAAAAGTTTTTTAGCATACTCATAATCACTACTAGTCGCAATACATACTTTGATATTTTTAAAAAAAAGATAATCTAATAATTCTATCAGCCCTTTTTTATTTAAAAATCCTTTTTTATTTGAAGCTTTAAAAATTGCTTCTCTTCGTTTTATCATTATTTTTTGTACGTGGTTAATTAAACCATCATATTTGTCAAAATATTTTTTACTTTCCTGAAGTGTTGAACCTGTTATGCCTTTAAAAAAATCATCATCCAATTTGTATCCTAGTTTTAATGCTTCTTCTTTATAAACTGTTCTTGCGATAACTTCAGTATTTACCATTAATCCATCTAAGTCAAAAATAACACATTCTATCATTTTTAATTTCTCCTTTTTTTATTGTAACATCAACACTCTAATTAATGTATAATTAAACTAATGGAGGAACAAATGATTAAAGATATTTTTAAACCAGATATATATATAAAAGATTTTTCTGATTTAGATTTGAATTTTTTAAAGACCATTGGCATCAAAGTTATTATTTTAGATGTTGATAATACACTTGTTCCAGCAGATAGTAATGTTGTTGATGAAAAAGCAATACGTTTTATTAAACAAGTTAAAAGTGCAAAAATAATTCCTATTATTGTCAGTAACAACAAAAAATCTAGAGTAAGTTATTTATCAAATAAATTAAATTGTGAATATATTTCTTTTAGTTTGAAACCATTAAATATTAGCTTTAAAAAAGTTATGAAAAAATATAATGTTATAGCCGGTGAAATATGTATAATGGGAGATCAAATATTAACTGATATTCTAGGAGGGAATCGGCTGAACATAGTTACCATATTAGTTAATCCAATTAGTAAAAAAGATAATATTTATGGTAGTGTTATTAGAATAGCAGAAAAATTTGTATATAAATTTATAGGTTTAAAAAAGGGTGATTATTATGAAAAATTGTAAAGGGTGTGGAGTAACACTTCAGTTTATTGATAAAAATATGATTGGTTATTCTCCTAAAATGGATGTGGATTATTGTCAAAGATGTTTTAGAATAAAACATTATGATGATTTAACTATATCTATGAAAAAAGGAATAGATTCTGATTTGATTATTGAAAAGATTAATAAAGCTAAGGGTTTAATTGTTTGGGTATGCGATTTATTTGATTTTGAAGGAAGCATGATTAAGGGAATAAACAGACATATATTCAATAGAGATATTTTAATGGTTGTTACAAAAAGAGATTTATTCCCTAAAGATATTTCTAATAATAAAATTATTTTATTTGTTAAAGATAGATTAAAAGAGCTTGGAATAAATGTAAAAGGAGTACTTATTACAAGTAAAAATGATAAAGATAAAAAGCATGAAATATTAAACATTTTAAAAGAATATTCAATTAATAATGAAATAGTTGTAATTGGAAAAGCGAATGCAGGAAAAAGTACATTTTTAAATATGTTGAATGATGAAGATGTATTAACAAGAAGTATTTATCCTGGAACAACCTTAGAATTTAACAGTTTTAAAATAGATGGTATTAATTTTGTTGATACACCTGGAATAGAAGTTGAAAATAGTATGCTTATGGAAGTAAGAGAAAAAGATTTAAATAAAATAATACCTAAGAGATTAATAAAACCACTTATTTATCAAATAAATTCTAATCAAAGTTTTGCGATTGGTGGTTTGATAAGGCTTGATGTTAAATGCAATGATAAAGCAAATGTTGTATTTTATGTAAGTGATGAGATAAAAATCCATAGAGGTAAATTAGAAAATGCAGATAATTTATGGAAAAATAATAAGGGTAAAACCTTAATTCCACACATAGATGGGAATATGAATTGTTATACTACAAATAAATATTATGAAAAAATTGATGTTGTTGTTGATGGATTAGGATTTGTAAGTATAAATGGAGATGTAACAGATATTAGTGTATATTATCCAGAAAATGTAAGAGTAAGTATAAGAAAGGCGATGTTATAAATGTTGAATGGAAAACAAAAAAGATTTTTAAGGGGATTAGGAAATTTAGAAAAGGCTGTTGTTATTGTTGGTAAAGATGGATTAAGTTATAACTTGATTGATTCAACAATAAATGCATTAAATGCTAGAGAGTTAGTTAAAGTAAGTGTTTTGAAAACATTTGATGATGATATCGACACTCTTGCATTTGATTTGGCAATGCATACTAAAAGTGAAGTTGTGCAACAAATTGGGAGAGTAATTTTGCTTTATAAGAAATCTAAAAATCCTAAAATAGTTTTACCAAAATGAGAATAGGTGTATGTAAAAACAAATTTGATCCAATAACAAAATTTGAGTATGAAAATTTAAAAACATATTTAAGTGTTTTTGATAAAATATATTTAATTAATAATAAATCAAATAAAAATATTTTAAATTTAGTTATTGATGATAAAAGAATTATTGTTGAAACAGAAATATTGGAAAATAATTTTGAAATTTTTGAAGTTGATTCTGATATTGATTTGGTTATGAATGGTAATTTTAATTTATTAGAAAGACAAGTTGTAGATTATATTTATAAAAATAGATTGTATTATAGTAAAATTGCGAAAAGATTTTTGAGTGATTATAGATATAAGCATAGTGTTTCAGTAAGTAATTTATGTGTAAAGCTTGCGAAAAAACATGGTATTGATGAAAATAAAGCATATATTGCAGGGATTTTACATGATATTTATAAAGAAATAGATAAAGAAAAATCATATGAAATAATGAATAGTTATTTTCAAGATTTGATTTGTAAACCATATCCTGTACATCATTCATATACAGCAACTATTTTTTTAAAAGAGTGTTTATTAATAGATGATGAAGATATTTTAGATGCAGTATTTAACCATACTATTTGTAATGATGATAAACCACTTTCTAAAATATTGTATGTTGCGGATAAGTTAGATCCTCTTAGAGGTTATGATGTGAAAGAAACTATCAAGCTTTGTATGAATAATTTGGATGAAGGTTTCAATTTTGTAAAAAATGAACAAACTGAATTTTTGAGAAAGAAGGAAATAAATGAGTAAGTTATTGGAAATAGTAACCAATGAATTAGATAAAAGATTAGCTGAAGACATAAAAATTATAGACTTTAGAAATATAAATCCTTTTAGTGATTATTCGGTTATATGCAGTGTTTCTAATAATAAACATGCAGTAGCTCTTGTGAAATATATTAAAGAGGTAGTTTTAAAAAATTCATATAAAATAAGGTCTATTGAGGGTGAGGAAAATAGCGATTGGATATTAATTGATTTATATGATGTTGTTGTGCATATATTTGTTAATGAAGCAAGATACATTTATCAACTAGAAAAACTTTGGGGAGATTTACCTACTTTATGATTTATAAAAATTTGTCAAAATATTATGACCAATTATTTAGTGATAATTCATCATATGAAAAATGGGTAAACTTAGTTAAAAAAAATATTACAGGTAACAAAATTATAGAATTAGCTTGTGGTAGTGGTGATGTATCTTATAAATTAAGTAAATATTATGATGTATTAGCCACAGATATTTCCGAAGATATGTTAAATATTGTAAAAGAAAAATATCCAAATTTAAAAGTTATGAAAATGGATATGAAGCATGTTGAAGGGAATTATGATGGAGTAATATGTTTTTGTGATAGCATTAATTATTTATCTTCACTTGAAGAGTGTGAAATAATGTTTAAATCTGTTTATGAGTGTTTGACTTTTGGCGGTAAATTTATTTTTGATATACATAGTATTGATAGAATAGATGAATTCAAAAATGGCTATATTGAAGAAGGATATGTTGAAGGTGTTCCATATTCATGGGAAATAAGTTTAGATATTAATAAGCTGTATCACACATTTGCGTTTTATTTGGAAAATGATACTGTATTTGAGCAACATATTCAAACAATATTTGATATAAATGATATTATTTCTATTATGAAAAATATTGGATTTAATGTAGAAGTTTATACAGATTTTGATAAAAAAGGAATAACTAAAGGGGAAAAATATTTTTTAATAGGAGGTAAAATATGATTGCATTTATTGGCGCAATGGATGAAGAAGTTTTAGAACTTTTAAATCTTATGGATGATTATAAAAAGGTTATAAAAAGCAATGTTGTATTTTATGAATGTATTTTGGATGGTGAAAACTGTATTGTATTAAAATCAGGTATTGGAAAAATAAATGCAGCTATGACTACTACAGTTTTATTAGAGAATTATAATATTAGTGGTGTGATCAATATTGGAACAGCGGGTGGTTTAAAATCAGGTGAAAAGGTTTTAGACGTTATTGTTTCAAAAAGTGTTGCTAATTATGATGTAGATGTTCCTGGATGGGAAAAAGGTTTTGATTCTGAAAAAGTAGCTTTTAAAGCAGATGAAAAATACATAGATATTATGAAATCAATAATTAGTGAAAATGATAATGTATTTGTAGGTGGAATTGCTTCAGGTGATAGTTTTATTAGATTTGATGAACAAGTAAAAAAAATATTAAATGATTATCCTGATGCACTTTGTGCTGAAATGGAAGCTGCAGGAGTTGCGCAGGTTTGTAAACATTATAATAAACCATTTATTGTCATTAGATCACTTTCAGATATTACTGTTGAAGAAAATAATAGTATGCAGTTTGAAGAATATATCGTTTTAGCAAGTAAAAGAAGTGCGATTTGGTGTAAGAAATTTATAAAAAAATTAAAAGAAGCATAAGCTTCTTTTCAGTTTGTTGACAAAGCGGTACTTTCAAATGAAAGTATCACTTTTTTAAATGTTAAATCAAATAAATTAGTAATATAATCGTAAAAAATAAAAGAAATAGGTGTTTTTTGTGTAAAATACCAACTCCATTTTGCCATCCTTTTCAGATTATGGCATGCAAAAATAATCAGTGCCTGATTCTGATTCTTCTTTAACCCTCTAAGTCTAGTGTATCTTAATCCATGTGATTCCTTA
>JALEZD010000009.1 GCA_022772735.1 Erysipelotrichaceae bacterium | reverse complement strand
TAGTGTATGGAGTGACTGATAGTATTTTAAGAAACGTACTTGTCAATAATGAGAAAGATGTATTTAAAATTGCGACAGATGGTGCTATATCAGGATTAGTTGGAGGAGTATTTTCAGCACTCACAATGGGTGCGGGGAAAGCTTTATCAAAGGTAGCACAAAAAGCAGTTTCTTCACCATTTGGAAGAGTAGTTACATCAAAAATTAAACAAATAGTACAAAGTACAATAGGTCAAAATGTATTAAATTTGGCTTCGAAGGTAAGTAATAACTTTGTAGCAAGAAACATGATTGAAAGTGGTGTAGAAACAGGGATATACTACTTAAATCACAAGAACAAAAAAGAAATAACAAAAGGAGATTTATTCACCAATTATTTAAGTAATTTAGCAACTAATGTAGTTTTTGATATTGCGAAAAATTATACTGATAATAGACAAATAGAAGAAGAAATATTAGTTCAAAATGATAGTAAACAAATACAAGAAGAAATAGTAGTAGTTAAAAAAGATACAAAACGACCAACATTTAAAGAATCAGAAGAATATTTATATGAAAAAGAAGATATTCCAAAAGACTATAGACAAATTGTATACCTAGATAGAAAAACAACTAGAAATAATGCAAGAGTAAAAGGAAGTTCAGTACCTGAAGGTACTATAGAAGAAATAAATGCAGCATATGAAATAAAAAACTATGATATAAATAACAACTCAAGTAATCTAATTAAAAATATAGTAGGACAATATGAAAAACGATTAGTAAATCTTCCAGATGGTATGATACAAAACATATACATAGATGTAAGAGGGCAAGAGTATACAGAAGAAATGTTGGAAGTAATAAAAAATAAGATACTAGAAAAAGTATCAGACAAAACACAAATAAAGATAGATTTTTATAGATAGGAGAAAAAACATGAATTATAAACAAACAATAATAAAGGCATTTAATAAAGCAATAGAAGAAAGAGGGATGAAAGAAAAACTAGTTCAAAATGGAAAAAAAGCAGAGTGGATACATAAAGAAAAATATTGGTCTAATTTTATTTATGCCTCAATGGATAAATGGAAAACAGAGTATTGGATAGATTTAAGTATATGTTTTAGATGGAAAAATAACATGAAGTTTGTATCACTAGGATGGTCAATATTAGGTAATGACCATAAGTTGGACAGATTTTGTATAGAAATAAGTGAAGAAACAACAGAGGAGAAGATACAAGAAGTAGCTAATGAAATAATTGATAAATATATAAAACATAATGAGATAAACACACCAGAGAATTTAAATAAAAGGATATATATTTACAAAGGTAAAGAAATAATAAGAGAAGGAAATGTATGGGATAACTTTAATAAATCAATGTTGTATTATGTATCAAAAAATTATGAAGAGGGAAGATATTATTTAGAACGAGCGAAAAATGCAACACAAGTACCCACAAGTGAAGAAGCACTTAGACCATATCTAGAGTTAATAGACAACCCAGAATTAGTATTAAAAAAGATAGAAGAGATATGTGAAAAGAATATAGATAAAGTTTAGAAATGGTTAAAATAATCAAAAATTATTTTTAAGTATTTGTTTTTTATTAAATTACATTATAAAAACATGTTTTATATGTTTATAATCAACTAAAACATGTTTTTTAATTTCTATAAATAGTTACTGTTTTTCATCTTCCTTTAAATCTAAGAAAGTTTCCATTGTTTTTACAAGGAAATTACAGCTTTCTTCAGAAGAAGCCTCTGCAAAAATTCTTAAAACAGGTTCTGTACCTGAAAATCTTGCGCTTACCCATGAATCATCATTAAATACAATTTTTAAACCATCATAATAGTCACATTCTTTAATATTTTGATAATTTGGTATTTTTTTATCTTCAAATAATATTTTAACTAAATCTGCTTTTTTCTCTAATGTGAATTTATATGAATTTTCACTAAAAACAAACTTTCCAAACTCTTTTTCTAAGTCTAAAGCTAATTGATGAATACTCTTTTTAGTAATACTCATCATTTCTATTAACAAACTTGCGGCAAAAATACCATCTTTTCCTTGGATGTGTCCTTTAACTGTTAATCCACCACTAGATTCACCACCAATAACAGCATCATACTCCTCCATTCCAGAAGAAATATATTTAAAACCAACAGGTGTTTCTATACATTTTTGGTTATACTTTTTGGCAATTCTATCCAACATATGAGTTGTTGAAAGATTTCTAACTACAGGACCACTCCATTTTTTATATTCTAAAAGATAATAATATAGTAAAGAAATTAATGTGTTTGGATGTATAAAATTACCCAATTCATCAACAATCCCTAATCTATCTGCATCTCCATCTGTCGCAATACCTAAATTATATTTTTCAGAAACTACTAAATCCATAAGTTTATGAAGTGATTTTGAAGTTGGAGTAGGCAGTCTACCACCAAATAAAGTATCATGTCTTTCATTTATTATATCAACTTCACATCTTGTAGTCGCAAGTATTGTTGTTAAAGATGTTTTAGAAACACCATACATTGGATCAACTAAAACTTTTAAATTTGCATTTCTAATCGCATTAATATCAATTGTAGACAAAATTGAATCAATATAATCATTAAAAGGATCAATTCTTTCTACAAGTTTTGCATTTTCAACTTTATCAAAAGAAATAAATGTTGGATTAGTTACACTATTTGATAATTTAGTGATTTCATTTGTAACTTCAATAGTCGCATCTTTACCACCCCTAGTAAATAGTTTAATTCCGTTATAAATTGCAGGGTTATGACTCGCAGTAATTGCTGCACCAAATTCAGTATTATATTTCTTTGTCGCAAACATTATTACAGGAGTTGGAGATGCTTTATCAATTAAATATGATTTTATCCCTTTACTCGCAAGAGCTTCAATAAACCAATATGAAGCTTCTTTTGACATAAATCTTCTATCATACCCAATTACAATTTCTTTTTCATTCATCATAGACGCTAAAGCGTTCGCAATTTTTATTACATTTTCTTTGGTGAATTTATCTCCGATTATCTCACGCCATCCACCAGTACCAAATTCTATCATGTATATTCCTCCTTAATTTCTAATTTATAAAATAAAAAAATAGAATGCAATAGAATGAAGAATATTCTACAAAATTGCAGAATTACACACTTGTTAGCGCTTACTTAGGGTGTTATTCTTTAAATATAAACAAACGGAGGAAATTATGAAAAAATTAATTTTATCAGTAATGAGTCTTTTAACACTGTTAAGTGTTACAGCTTGTTCATCAAGTGAAAAGACAGAAACTACTAGTGAAAAAAGTGAAACAACAACTACTACAAGCAATACATTGACAATATACTCTCCACATCCTGCAGAAACAATTAACCTTGTTGTTAAGGAATTTGAAGAAAAAAGTGGAATTAAAGTTGAAATTGTAGCTGCTGGTACAGGAGAATTGTTAAAACGTGTAGAATCTGAAAAAGATAATCCATTAGGAGATGTTTTATGGGGTGGAGGAGCTGAATCATTAGAAGCATTCTCAGATTTATTTACTCCATACAATTCACCAGAACTTGCAAATATCGATTCAAAATATTATGACAGTGAATATCATTGGATTGGTGAAAGTCCACTTCCAATGGTAATTATGTATAATACAAATCTTGTTTCAGATGAAAATGCAATTAAATCATGGAAAGATGTTTTAAAACCAGAATTTAAAGGACAAATCGCAATGGCTGATCCTGCAAAAAGTGGTTCTGCGTATACAATTCTTGCGACAATGTTAACTGCATATAAAGCAGAAAATGATGGTTGGGACTTTATTAAAGAATTTTATACAAATTTAGATGGAAAGATTTTATCAAGTTCATCAGGTGTTTATAAAGGTGTTGCTGATGGTGAATATGCTGTTGGATTAACACTTGAAAAAGAAGCAATTAAATATGTAAATTCTGGTTCACCAGTTAAAATCGTATACCCTGAAGAAGGAACTTCTGCAGTACCTGATGGAGTTGCAATTATTAAAGATGCAAAAAATTTAGAAAATGCACAAAAATTCGTTGATTTTGTATTAAGTAAAGAAACTCAAGCTTTAATGGCATCTCAATTAAGTAGAAGATCAATTAGAGAAGATGTTGACTCTCCAGTAGGGTTAGGACCACTTAGTGAAATTAAACTTGTTGATTATGATTTCCAATGGGCATCATCTGAAAAAGAAGCTGTTTTAAAACAATGGAAAGATATCATAATTGGTAAATAAAACATTTAAACATTAAGGCTAAAACCTTAATGTTTTCATTCAAGGAGGATAGTAATGAGTACAAGTGTAAAAATTGAAAATGTTGTAAAGAAATATGGTGATTTTACTGCAATAGACAAAATGAGTTTTGTAATAAATGATGGTGAATTGTTTACCCTTTTAGGGCCATCTGGTTGTGGTAAAACAACATTGCTTAGAATGATTGCAGGATTTAATTCTATTGAAGAAGGAACTATATATTTTAATGAAACTGCAATAAATAATCTTTCTGCACACAAAAGAAATATAGGTATGGTATTTCAAAATTATGCAATATTCCCACATTTAAGTGTTTATGAAAATGTTGAATATGGATTAAAAACTAGAAATATCCCTAAAGAAGAACGCCATAAAAAAATAATGGAAGTTTTAAAAATTGTTCAAATTGAAGCACTTAAAGATAGAATGCCTGAAAAGTTATCTGGAGGACAACAACAAAGGGTAGCTTTAGCAAGGGCGATTGTTATTGAACCAAAGATATTATTAATGGATGAGCCACTTAGTAATTTAGATGCAAAATTACGTGTTCAAATGAGAACAATAATTAAAAAAATTCAAAAGAAGTTAAATATTACTACTGTTTATGTTACACATGACCAAGAAGAAGCACTAGCAATTTCAGATAGAATTGCAGTAATGAACAAAGGTAAGATTATGCAACTAGATACACCAAGTAATATTTATCAAAAGCCATCAAATGAGTTTGTTGCAAGTTTTATTGGTATATCAAATTTCTTAGATGCTAAAGTAGTAAATGATAATGCATTGAAAATTGATGAATATGAATTCAAATGTAATTTTGCTAATAAAGGTTATGAAAATGTTAAACTATCAATTAGACCTGAACAAATAAGAATTTCAGATGATTTAACTAAAGGTTTAAAAGGTGAAATTGTTCTTTCAACATTTTTAGGAGACTTTGTATATTATGAAGTTTTACTTGAAAATGGAGAAACTATAGAAGTACATGAATATACTCAAACAACAAATAAGATTAGAGAAGAAAATAAAATTAGCTTAACTTTTGATACAGAAAATTTAACTGTATTTACAAATGATGGAAAGGAAAGAATCAATGAATAGTAAAAATAAATATGATTTTTGGTTCTTTTGTAAAATTATAATTTTTATCTTATTTGCTATATTTTTAGTATATCCATTCTTTAATTTATTTTCTAAAAGTTTTCAAGGTGAAAACGGACAATTTACATTAGAATATTTTGCGAATTTCTTTCAATATAAATATTATAATCAAACATTGATTAGATCACTTACAGTTTCAACAATTACAACTATAGTTGCAACAGTAATAGGTGTTCCACTTGCCTACCTTTTTACAAGATATAAAATATATGGTGGGAAAATAATAAATATAATGATTATTATGTCACTTATGTCTCCTCCATTTATTGGAGCATATTCATGGATAATATTATTAGGAAGAAGTGGGGTTATTACAAAGTTTTTACAAAATATTGGAATTAACTTTCCTTCTATATATGGTTTTTTAGGGATAATATTGGTATTTACACTTAAGTTATATCCATATATTTTCCTATATGTTTCAGGAGCATTAAATAGCATTGACTCTTCTTTAGAAGAAGCAAGTGAAAGTCTTGGAGCAAGTAAAATCAAAAGATTATTGAGTGTTACATTTCCTGTAATTAAACCAACAATTGCAGCTGGAGCAATCATGGTATTTATGTCTAGTTTAGCAGATTTTGGTACTCCAATGCTTATAGGAGAAGGTTATAAAGTTTTACCAGTACTTGCATATGAAGAATATATGAGTGAAACTGGAGGAAATGCAGGAATGGCTGCAGCTCTTAGTATAATTATTGTTTTATGTTCATTAACTGTATTACTTGTACAAAAATACTTAACAAACAAGAAAAATTATACTATGAGTACTTTAAGACCTCCTGCAAAAAAAGAATTAAAACCGCTATATAAAGTTCTTGTTTCGTTATTGTTATTTTTTGTAGCGTTTGTTACTTTCTTACCACAAATTGTAGTAATTGTTATTTCGTTTTTAAACACAAATGGACCAGTATTTACAAGTGGTTTTGGACTAACAAGTTATCAAACAATTTTCTTTAGATTAGCTACAAATATTAAAAATACTTTTACTTTCTCAACTATTGCAATTTTATTGATTATTGTTATTAGTATATTAACTGCAAGATTAATTACAAAAAATAGAGGTAAATCAAGTGCTTTAATGGATGTGCTTGTAATGTTTCCTTATGTAATTCCAGGTGCAGTATTAGGTATTAGTTTGTTATTGACATTTAACAAACAACCATTAATTTTAGCAGGTACACCTCTTATTATGATTATTGCGTATGTAATTAGAAAAATGCCTTATACAGTTAGATCTTCAAGTGCAATACTTCAACAAATTGATGGAAGTGTTGAAGAGGCATCAATTAGCTTAGGTGAAAGCCCTATGAAGTCATTTTTTAAAGTTACAGTTAGAATAATGATGCCAGGTATTATATCAGGCGCAATATTGAGTTGGATTAGTACAATAAATGAGCTTAGCTCTAGTGTAATGCTTTATACAGGTAAAACCGCAACTATTTCAGTCGCAATCTATACAGAGGTTGTTCGTGCAAGTTTTGGAACTGCCGCAGCACTCGCAAGTATTTTAACTATAACTACAATTTTATCGTTTATAATATTTAATATAATTAGTAAGGGTAAAGTTTCTGTAGTATAGGAGGATAGATAATGAAAAAAATACCAAATAAAAGTTTTGCGAAATATATAACATTATGGATGATTATATTTTCAATTATTTCAATACTTGCCTTTGGTATTTTTTCTTTTTCTTCTATTAAAGATTCTAGTGAACTATTATTTAAACAAAGAGTTGATGAAATAATTAAAAGTGCAAATTCATTATTTAATAGTCAAATTGAACATTATAAAAATCAATTAAGCAGTTTATCTAAGGATGAAGATTTTTTAAGTATAATATCAAAAGATGATATTGATGTTAATGAAAAAAATTCAATTACTAACAAGTTATATAATATTTTAGGTACAAAATCTTCAAGTATTTCTATGCATATTGTTAAAGGAAATTTTAATTTATCTACAGTAAATACTCCTAAAATGTATAATCTTACAAAATTTAGTGATTGGGGTGTATTAAGATATGCAAAAAATAATAGTGATTTAACAATATATCCAAATTATTATGTGTGGGATAATGAAAATATTAATTCTTTTTCAATAAGTGAAAAAATAATTGTAAATGATATTTTTTATGGTTATATAATAATGGACTTTACAAGTGAATATATACAAGATTTATTAAACACAATTGATACAACTCATATAGGTAAGGTTAAATTTGTTATTACATCTTTAAATGATTTTATTATATTTAATAATGTTGATTATAAAAATATAAGAACATCAAATTTATTAAAAGAAATAGTTTCTTCAAATAATGAATATATTTCATTAAATACTGTTAATAATGATATTGGAATTAAAATATATGGTTTTATGAATAATAATTATATTAAAACAAATATTGAAATTTTTTATTCAACTCTTTTAACTACATTATTTCCTACACTACTTTTTGCGGGATTTATCGCAATAATTATCAGTAATAAAATGGTTAATCCGATTTTAAATCTTGCTAAAAGAGTTAGGGGAATTAAAATAGAAGAAACTTCTTTTTTTAAAACAAGGGAAGATGAACTTGGTGAAATTGAAACAGCATTTATTGAATTATTAAATAAAATAAATGAATATCATTTGATTGATATTGAAAAAAGAGAACAATTAAAAATTGCAGAAGTAAAAATGTTACAGTCGCAAATTAACCCTCATTTTTTATATAACACATTAGATAGTATAAAGTGGAAAGCTAAGTTGAATGGAGTAGATGATATAGCCAAGATGGCTACAGAGCTAGGGAATGTACTTAAATCAAGTATGAATTATAATGAAACAATAGTTAGTGTTAGGGAAGAATTAAAATTAATTCAAAGTTATATTTATATACAAAAAGAAAGATACTCTGATAGATTTGAATTTATATTAAATGCACAAGATGAAGTTTTAGATTGTTTAATTCCTAAGTTTTTACTTCAACCCCTTATTGAAAATGCGATTGTTCATGGAATGGAAGAGATAAGTAGTAAAGGTATAATAAAATTAAATGCATTTATTGATGAAAAGTATTTATATTTTGAAGTTATTGATAATGGTAAGGGATTTAATAGAAGTTTAGATGAAATTTTAAATGATAATTCTAGTAGAAGTATAGCACTAAAAAATGTAAACAAAAGAATAAAACTATATTATGGGGATGATTTTGGACTAAGTTTAGATACATTTTATAAAGATGGCAGTAAAATCGTTTTTAAAAT
The DNA here is from genome assembly GCA_022772735.1 of Erysipelotrichaceae bacterium. Lineage (GTDB taxonomy): Bacteria > Bacillota_I > Bacilli_A > Erysipelotrichales > Erysipelotrichaceae > UBA9076. The sequence goes on along the minus strand of JALEZD010000009.1, from coordinate 163,851 downwards.
ATTAAAGGAGATTTAAATGTATAGAGTTCTTGTAGTTGAAGATGAGTTAATAGTAAGAAAAGGATTGATAATGACAACTCCATGGGATAAGTATAGTTGTAAAATTATTGGTGAGGCTAAAAATGGTAAAGAAGGATTAGATTTAGCTTTAAAGTTTAAACCAGATATTATTATTACTGATATAAAAATGCCTGTTTTATCAGGAATAGAAATGATTGAAGAAATAAGAAAAATATATCAACCTGTAGTTATTTTCATTACAGCATTTAATGATTTTGAATATGCAAAAAAAGCAATTGATTTAAGAATAATTGATTATTTATTAAAACCATTTGATGATGAACAATTAGATGTTTCTTTGAAAAAAGCTATATTAAAAGTTAATGAAAAAAGTTTACTTAAAGAAATTAAGGATATTAATCCGGAAATTGAAAGTATTAATAAAAGATTATCTTTATCTGTAAATAGTAAACATAATAATATTGTTAAATCATTAGAATATATTGATGAAAACTACAATAAAGAAATAAATATTTCTAGTATTTCTGAACATCTTAAAGTTAGTGAAAGTTATCTAAGTCATCTTTTTAAAGAAGAAACAAATTATACTGTATTAGAATATATAACATTGTATAGATTGTCTAAGGCATGTTTACTATTAAAAGATCCAAATATTAGAATACATGAAGTCGCAAGTAGTGTAGGGTATAAAGATCAAAGATATTTCAGTAATATATTTAAAAAACATTTGGGTGTAACGCCAAATTACTATAAGGAGAAATTATGATTTATAAAAATATACTTATTGATATGGGGAATGTGGTAATAGATTTTTCTCCAGATTATGTACTTTCAAAATATACAGATGATGTAAAATTAATCAATAGACTAAAGGATGCAATATTTTTTGATGAAATGTGGAGTAAGGCAGATGAAGGTATTGTAAGTGATGATGAAATATATGAAAATGCAATAAAAAAATTAGATGAAAAATATCATTTTTTAGTTAAAAATATTATTAATACATGGTATAAATATAAAACTGAAAATTTGAAGATGAGAGATATATTCTTAATGCTTAAAAATAAAGGATATAAATTATATTTATGTTCTAATGCTGCAAAATCATTTTATCTTTATGAAGATGAAATTGATACATTTAAATATATTGATGGTAAGGTTATATCGGCAGATATAAAACTTTTAAAGCCAAGTAAGGAATATTTTATGTATGTATTGGAAAAATTTAATTTAAAAGCTGAAGAGTGCTTCTTTATTGATGATACAATTGCGAATGTTAAGGGTGCGTATAAGTTAGGAATTGATGGATATTGGTTTAATGGTAATGTAGAATTATTTTATGAGTTTTTAAAGGGGGTAAATATTTTATGAGTAATAAAGTTGCATTAGTTATTTTAGCTGCTGGAGTTGGAAGCAGATATGGAAAAGTTAAACAATTAGATTCAATGACAAAATATGATAATCAAATAATTGATTTTACAATTTTTGATGCGATTGAAGCTGGATTTAGTAAACTATACCTTGTTATTCAAAAACAACATGAAGAGTTATTTAATGAAAAATTAGTTAAATATATAAAAGATAAAATAGAAGTTGAATATGTATATCAAAGTGTTCCAGAACATCTTGCAAAACTTGGTAGAGTAAAACCTCTTGGGACATCACATGCGCTATATAGTTGTAAAAATCAAGTGAAAGAACCATTTGTGTTATGTAATGCGGATGATTATTATGGTAAAGAAGCATTTAAAACAATGTATTCTTATTTAAGTAATAAAGAAGATGATAATGCATGTATGGTAGGTTACTTACTTAAAAACACACTTTCAAAAAACGGAAGTGTATCAAGGGCTGTATGTTTAAGTGAAAATGGAAAACTTAAAAAAATAAAAGAATTATTAGATATTAAATATGAAAATAATGAATTTGAATATAGTTTGAAAAATGAAATTTCAATATCATTAGATACAGTTGTATCAATGAATTTTTGGGGATTTACAAAAAATATATTTGAAAAACACTCTTTAATTGTTGAAAAATTTATTGATGAAGGAATTTATGATGATTTATTAAAAAAAGAGTGTTTATTGCCTAATGATATACAACAGTTAATTAATGAAAAACAATTAGAGGTAGAGGTTTTTACATCTAATGATAAATGGATGGGTGTTACCTATCCTGATGATAGAGATGAAGTTGTAAAAAGGTTTGTAGAATTAATTGAGGATAATCAATATCCTGAAAATTTATGGAATAAATAGTATGGAACTTTTAAAAATAGGTAAATATAAACATTTTAAAGGTAATGAGTATAAAGTTTTATATGTCGCAAAAGATAGCGAAACTCTAGAGTATATGGTGGTTTATCAGGCGTTATATGGTGATTATGGTATATGGGTTAGACCTTTAAAGATGTGGAATGAGAAAGTTTTAAAAGACGGTGTTGAGGTATCAAGGTTTAAGTTTATTGAATAAGGAGTTAGTTTATAACTAACTTTTTATATTGGGCATAATGCTATCTTATTAGTTTTTAAATGGTAGAATTAATCATATATAAGGAGATATTTATGAGAAGAATTATTAATACTGCAGGATTTTATGGTCTATTTTCTTTAATTTCAGGTGTTTTTTATAGAGAGTTTACAAAATTTAATAATTTTGAAGGTGTAACAGTTTTAAAATCTATTCATTCACATTTAATGGTGATGGGATGTTTTTTATTTTTAATAATATGTTTATTTATTAAAAATTTTAATTTAAATGAAAATAAAAAGTTTCAAAAATTCAATATTATTTATAATATTGGTTTTATTCTTATGATAACTATGTTTTATGTAAAAGGGATAATTCAAGTATTAAATTTAAATCTTAATAAAGCATTGTCATATTCAGTTTCAGGTATTTCAGGAGTTAGTCTTATTTTATTGACAATTGGCTTGGTGTATTTATTTTTGTCAATAAAAGAAGAAGTTTTAAAATAATGAAAATTTCGTGATATTTTAAAATATATTGTAAATATATGCTAGAATGTATTTAATAAATAGCGAGGTATAATATGAAAAAGAGTTTATTATTTGGCTTATTGGTTGCGGGAAGTACTGCTGCATATTATTTAATAAAAAAACTTGAAGAAAAAACAAGTAGTAGTGAAGACATTAAATTTTTACAAATTAATGATGAACAAAAATATTCAGCTGAAGTTGAAGAAATTGCAGAATTATATCCATTTCTAAGTAAAAAATTTATTGAAAAAGTTTATTTACAAAATGATAAATTAAATGAAGATTATCCACAGGAAACACTAGTTGAGATAAAACATTATGCATCTTTTAGTGAAGATGATGTATTACTTCATTTTGTTAGAATTATGGAAAATAATGGTTATGAAGTTATTAGAAATGAAAAAGACTTTATAGTAATTAAAAAATTCTATAGTGAAAAAGATCGTTTAATAAGTGAAATTTATAATGTTGCGAATCAGGTTAGTAATTTAGGTGGGTTATATACTGGCTACGAAATCAGTGAGTTATAAATAAGGATTGAAGCTATCAAAAATGACAATATCGCATTGTTTAGAGTTTGATAGCTCTTTTTTATTTTTAATTGTATAAACTACTAATGAAATATTAAATATATGCTTTAAAATTAATACTGAAATATTTTTTAAATATTTATATTCATATGCAATAAAATGTGGTTTAGATTTAAAATTTAATAATAAATTTGTAAGTACCACTTTTTTTATTAGGCTAAGATTTTTATTTTCTATAAAAAAGTTTGTAGATAATTGTCCTCTAATTATATTTGGATGATTGTTTTTGAAATATTCCACAACAAATGGATTAAAAGATTCTATGCAAAAAATACCATGATAATTTTCTAGGTGTGTAAATGTTATTTTTGATGTTTTTATGTAATCACCTTCTGGTTTTATTTCAACAATAATTGGGACTTTGCCTGCAATAGTATTTAATACATCAGAGAATAAAGGGATTGTAGAATTTGTATTTAATAGTTTGTATTGTTTTAATTCTTCGTATGTACAATCACTTACTTTTTTATTAATATTACACATTCTTAAAAGATTATCATCGTGAAAAACAATAAGTTTTTCATCTTTTGTAAGTTGAACATCTAATTCAATCGCAAATTTATTGTTTATTGCGTTTTCAAAAGAACTTATTGTATTTTCAATTATCTCAACATTATCAAAATATCCTCTATGCGCAAAAAAATGGTTTTTAAAAGCATCCAAATTTTTGTTTTTTTGTTTTGGGTGAATTAATAATAAATATAAAAGTATAAATAAAATAATAATTATCATAAATATATATTAATATAAAAAATAACTTTGTTAAATAGTGCATATTTTTTGACAAAGTAATGTGTGTTTGTTATCATACAGTTAGCACTTACTAACATATGAAAGTGCATACATTTAGCTTGTTATAGCTAGCACTATTTATAGTATAAAATATATAGAAAGAGGAATTATTATGTCAAAAGTTGCAGTAGTTTATTTTAGTAGTACTGGAAATACTGAAGCAATGGCTGAAAAAGTTGCAGAAGGTGCAAGAACAGCTGGAGCTGAGGTAGATGTATTCACAGCATCAGAATTTAACGGTGGTTTAGTTGATAATTATGATGCAATTGCATTTGGTTGTTCAGCATATGGTGCAGAACAATTAGATGATAGTGAATTTGAACCAATGTTTAATGAATGTGAACCAAAACTTGCAGGTAAAAAATTAGGTCTTTTCGGTTCATATGACTGGGGAGATGGAGAATGGATGCGTACTTGGCAAGAAACTTGCCAAAATGATGGTGCAGTATTAGTTAGTGATGGAGTTATCGCTAATTTAACACCAGATGATGATGCATTAGCTGCTTGTTTAAAACTTGGCGAATCACTTGCATAAGAAAAACAAAAATTTAAAAATGAGGCATTCGTGTATTTCGTTTGCCTTTTTTTAATGTTTTAAGTGGTGTATAATTAATAGAGTTTTGAGGTGCAGTATGAATATTGTAGAAGTGAAAAATTTAAACTTTTCTTATGAGGAAAATGTTTTGGTTATAAATAATGTTAGTTTTAATATTGAAAAAGGAAAATATACAACAATTATTGGTCATAATGGAAGCGGTAAAAGTACAATAGCTAAACTGTTAATCGGTTTATTAAATAGAAACGATGGGGATATAATTGTTGATGGTGATTTATTAAATGAAGAGAATTTAATGAAAATTAGAAATAAAGTAGGTATTGTTTTTCAAAATCCTGATAATCAATTTATTGGTTCTACTGTTAGAGATGATATTGCGTTTGGACTTGAAAATCATTTGGTTGAACAAAAAGATATGGATAAAATTATTGAAGAATTTTCAAGTAGAGTTAAAATGAGTGATTATTTAAATAGTGAACCAACAAGGTTGTCTGGTGGACAAAAACAAAGAGTTGCGATTGCAGGTGTATTGGCAATGAAACCAGATATAATAATTTTTGATGAGGCTACAAGTATGCTTGATCCTCAAGGTAAGGAAGAAATTAAAAATGTAATAATGAATTTACATGACAATGAAAACTTAACAATTGTTTCTATTACTCATGACATTGAAGAAGTTGCAAAAAGTGATAAAGTTATTGTTTTAAATAAAGGTGAAATTTTATTTGAAGGCAATCCTGTTGATGTAATGAGTAAGGGTAAAGAGTTAAATGATATAGGTTTAGATATGCCTTACAGTATGAAAATAGTAGAGGAACTTAAAAAAAGAAATATAGATATAGAAAATTATGTAACAATGGAAAGTTTGGTGGAAGATCTTGGCAATAGAATTTAAAAATGTTAGTCATACATATTCAGAAGGAACACCTTTTAAATATACAGCCTTATCAAATGTAAGTTTAAATATTAAACAGGGTAAAATTACTGCAATAATTGGAGAAACTGGTAGTGGTAAAAGTACACTTGTTCAACATTTAAATGCTTTGCTTTTACCAAATAGTGGTGAAATTTTAATAAATGATAAAATTATTAAAGGTGGAGAAAAACCAAAAAATTTAAAAGAACTTAGAAGAAATGTTGGTTTGGTTTTTCAATTTCCAGAATATCAACTTTTTGAAGAAACAATTTTAAAAGATGTTAGTTTTGGACCAAAAAACTTTGAAATGGATAATATAGAAGAAAGAGCTAAACAAGCATTAAAAATGGTTGGATTGGATGAAACATTTTTTGAAAGAAGTCCACTTGAACTATCTGGTGGTCAAAAAAGAAGGGTTGCAATTGCAGGTATTCTTGCGATGGATCCAAGTGTTATTGTTTTAGATGAACCTACTGCTGGATTAGATCCTGAAGGTGCTAAAAGTATGATGAGTTTGTTTAAAAAATTAAACACAGAATATGATAAAACTATTATCATTGTTACTCATGATATGGAGCATGTTTTAAGCTATTGTGATGAAGTTGTTGTGATGAGTAAAGGAATTATTAGGCTAACTTGCGATGTTGATAGCTTTTTTAAAGATGGTAATTTGTGCAGAAGTTTAGGAATTCTTCCTCCTAATATTGTTTTATTAAAAGAAATGTTGATTTCTAAAGGATTTAAATTATCAGATACATTAAATATTAATGATTTGTGTGATGAAATTGGTAGGCAGGTAAAATCATATGAGTAATATGACATTAGGGAAATATATACCACTAGATTCTATAATACATAAAATGGATCCACGAGCAAAAATAATTGCAATGTTATTACTTGTAACCGCAATATTTTTTCCTTCTGGGTGGCTAGGATATGGAATTATTGGTTGTTGCATAATTTTTACTGTTTTTTTGGCTAAGTTAAATTTGAAGTTTGTTTTAAAGTCTATGAAGCCTATGATTACAATGATGTTTTTTCTATTTATAATAAATGTTCTTGTGATTAAAAGTGGCGATGTTTTATTTACTATATTTAATTTAAGTGTTTATAGCGATGCAGTTTTTCAAACATTATATATAATTGTAAGACTTATTTTAATGATTATGATAACTACAACATTAACCGCAACAACAAAACCTTTGGATTTAACACTGGGTATTGAAGATTTATTGATACCTTTGAAAAGGTTTAAAGTACCTGCCCATGAAATTGCAATGCTTATAAGTATTGCGCTTAGATTTATTCCTGATTTAATCGACGAAACGCAAAGAATAATGAAGGCTCAAGCTAGTAGAGGAGTTGATATTCAAGAAGGTAAGTTTAAAGAAAAAATAATGGCTATTTTATCTTTAATTGTTCCACTTTTTGTTTCTGCACTTCAAAGAGCTGAAGACTTGGCAAATGCAATGGAGGCTAGAGGGTTTGTACCTGGTGCAAAACGAACAAGATACAAAGTTTTAAAAATGAAATATTATGACTATATATTGATAACTTCAAGTATATTTCTTGTTTTATTAATGTGGTTTATTTCGAGGTTTTATGCATAGATATAAAGTGGTTGTTTCATTTGTTGGAGATAATTATGTGGGTTGGCAAAGCCAAAATAACGGATTAGGAATACAAAGTGTTATTGAGAAAGTTATTTCCAATATTTGTAATGAGCCAATAAAAATAGTTTCATCTGGAAGAACTGATGCGAAGGTTAACTCTAAAGGTTTAACTTTTCATTTTGATACATTAAAAAAAATGGAAAATCAAAGGTGGAAAAGTGCAATAAATGGATATTTACCTGAAGATATTTATGTAAATAGTGTTGAAGAGGTTTCAAAATTATTTCATGCAAGATATAGTGTTTTATATAAAGTGTATGAATATAAAATAAATATGGGTGAGTATGATGTTTTTAATAAAAATCATATTTTAAACTATGGATACTTGCTTAATGTTGATGATATGATTGAGGCTTCAAAAAGTTTTATTGGATTTCATGATTTTACTTCATTTTGTGTAAATCCGATTAGTTTATATCCTAATCAAAAGCGTGAAATCTACAACATTGATTTTAAAATAGAAAATAATGTACTTTGTATAACCTTTAAAGGGAAAGGTTTTTTAAGGTATATGGTAAGAATGATAGTCGCAACGCTTATTGAAGTTGGTAAAGGGACTTTAAATAGTGATGATGTGCTAAAACTACTAGAAGCTAAAAATAAAGAAGTTGTGAAAAAAAATGTTAGTGGAAATGGGCTTACTCTTAAAAAGGTTGAATATTTTAGAATTATTTATCTTGATGATAATATTTTGATTAGAAGTGTTCATGAAGAGGATAAAAGATTATTGAATGGTGAAGTAGATTTATTAAATCTTTATGGAATTTGTAATAGAAATTGTGAAGAATTTATTGGTTTTTTAAGATATGTTGATGGGAAATTAATAAATTTGAACAATTTAGAAATAATTAATAATGATATTGTTTATGAGGCAATTAATAATATTGAAAATATTCTGTTTTAATTGACTATTTTATATTTATTTTATACAATGATATGTGCCAAATTATGGCAAATGTAGCCCCGGAAACTACGTTTGTTAAGGAGGAATAAAAAATATGCGCCAAACAACTATGGCAAAACCTAGTGAAGTTGTTCGTCAATGGTTCGTTGTTGATGCAACAGGATGCACTTTAGGGCGTCTTGCGACTGAAGTTGCAACAGTGTTAAGAGGTAAACATAAACCTACGTATACACCTAATGTTGATTGTGGTGATTATGTAATTATCGTAAATGCAGATAAAGTAGTAATTACAGGTGATCAAGATAACAAGAAAAACTACTATAGCCACTCTATGTATCCAGGTGGACTAAGAACAAGAAGTACAAAAATCATGAGAGAAAAATATACTGTTGAATGGGTTGAAAAAGCTGTTCGTGGTATGTTACCTCATACAAAATTAGGGAATGTTATGAGAACACATTTATTTGTTTATAAAGGTTCTGAACATCCTCATGCTGCTCAAAAACCTGTTGAGCTAAAAATTAAAGGTTAGGAAGGAATAAGGACAAATGGCAACTAAGAAAAAATCTAATGTAACTTATATTGGTACAGGACGTCGTAAATCTTCAGTAGCGCGTGTCTTTATGACTCCAGGTACTGGTAATATTGTTGTAAATGGTAAAGCTCTTGAAGATTATCTACCACTTGCAACATTAATTATGGAGGTTAAATCTCCACTTGTACTTACTGAAACTACTGAACAATTTGATATTAAAATCAATGTTTATGGTGGAGGTTACTCAGGACAAGCTGGTGCAATGAGACATGGTGTTTCTCGTGCATTACTTGAAGCATCTGCAGATTATCGTCCAGCATTAAAAGCTGCAGGATTCTTAACTCGTGATTCTCGTGCTAAAGAACGTAAGAAATACGGTTTAAAAGCTGCAAGAAGAGCTCCACAATTCTCAAAACGTTAATCAATTTTATCGCCAAGAGAAAATCAAGATCATTCATTTATTTGGATGGTCTTTTTTTATGAAAAACACATTCTTTAGAATGCATAGTAATGTTATTATGGTTTACTAAATAGGATACATTTTAAATAATAGATTAATGTTTACCTAAATTTTAATGATAAAAATTATGTACCAAATAAGGTTATGTATAAAAAAATAATTAAAATGATATAATACTATTAAATATTTTAAGATATTAATTTGAATTTAAGGAGTATCTATGGACAGAACTTATTTTTTTATTGGTGCATTATTTGTGATTATGCTTATGGGGATACTTATGGGATTATTAAATGATTCAAGATATAAAGAACATATAAAAAAGATGCAAAATCAGATAGATGAATTATGTAAAGTTACAGGGCATAGTGAACTTATATCTACATATTTATCTGATGAGGAAAAGGAATTAATTTCACATCTAAAAAAAGATGGCAAAGATGTTGAAGCAATTAGAAAGATAAGAGAACTTACAGGATTAGAGTTGAAAGAAGCAAAGCAGTATTTTGATAGTATTTAATAAAATAGAAATTTGGGAGATATAAATATAAGTTTTTTCATGTAAATAATTAATGTGGAGGGTGTAATTATGGAAAAAACGCTTTTACTTGGCAATGGATTTTCTATGTCTATATTTGAAGAAATACCATCTTGGACAGAGTTAATTTCTTCTACAATTACTGATGTGACCAATTATCCAATTTTATATGAAATTGAATTGCATAGAAGCAAGAAAAGCGAGAGCGAATTTAAAAAACAGATATCTCAAAAAATAATGAAATTAAAAATTAAAAACGAAGTTAATAACTTTGATAGTATTTCGGCGTTTGGAAAAATGCTAAATAGTCGTGGTATCAATAATATATTGACAACAAATTATGAAGATGGTATTGCTTATGTGCTGTTGAATAAATGCGGATATGTAGAGTCAGGCTATGACAATTCAGAAAATATTTATAGTATTCATAGATACACGGAGTATTTTAACGATTCTACAGGACATCGTATAAAAATATGGAAAATTCATGGTGATATAAAGAAATATGAAACAATCCAATTAGGTCTGAACCAATATGGAGAGTTTCTTTCAAAAATACAAGATTATGTGAATGGAAAATATAAATTTAAATATAATAAAAAGACTGTTCAATATGAATCAATAGAAAACAGAGTAAAAGAGGGACCATTGGATGTGAATTCTTGGATTGATTTATTTTTTTCTACGGAACTCTATATTGCAGGCTTTGGAATGGATTATAGTGAAATTGATATTTGGTGGTTATTGACTAAAAGATTAAGGATTAAGAAATCTAATGAATGTATAAATAACAGTATTACTTATATTTTTTCAGAAAAAAATGGTAATGCAATGGAAGCATCCATAGAGAATGGATTGAGATTATTAGGTGTTTTAATAAAAAAGGTCAATAGAACTGATGATTTTATTAGCGATACAATGAGGATGATTCCATAATAATTATCTTGCTTTAATACTAAGATAACCTCTCAGTTTGTCTAACTTAAGAAAACAAGCACATTATATAAAATAGTAATTTGTAGAATAAGTTGTTTATATTGGCTTAACAAAAAACAGCATTGCAACTGTTGGTTGACATATTTCCAAGACGGCTTGGTAGCCATGTAACCGATTGGTTTGATATAACTAAACCATAAAAGAAAGGAGTTTGCGTTATGAACATGGCAGACAGAATACAGTATTTGAGAAAAACAAACGGAATTTCACAGGAAGAACTTGCAGATAAGGTTGGAGTATCTCGGCAAGCAGTTTCAAAATGGGAAAGTGAACAAAGCTTGCCAGATTTGGAAAAAATAATCACCATGAGCGATTACTTCGGAGTTACAACTGATTACATTCTAAAAGGAATTGAACCAGTTACAGATAAGGAACAGAAAAGTTCTGAGCTAACAAGCAAGATACTATATATCGCATCAACAACATTTGTTGCGATTGGATTATTTAGTGCTTTTGCAGGATGGCATGAAACGCAAATCATGGATACCATATGGGGCTCAATGATTATTCAGGTCGTTGGAATTGCTGGATACTTTATCGGGAGGTCAATCTCTGCAGCAAAACCGCCTTTTGCTGTTAACTGGCTTAATCTCAGCGGATTCTTGTTCATGCCTTTTTCTATGGTTACGGGTGCAATTTCTATCGCACTTTTCAAACAAGGATGGATTGCCCCATACCCTATCGGCATTACTCATGTTGTATTGTTTGTTATAGTGTATATTAGTATTTGTGCAATAAGCTTTATTGTGTTGAAAAGACGAACAACGGGAGTGCTGGTTTGATGACAATCCCAGTTTATTACAAGTTATAAATTTCTATGAAATGAAACCTATAAAACTTGTACGTATATTGTGGGGTAGGAAAAGAAATCTTCTTCTATACTAAAATAAACCGAAGGAAAGGGGGAATCCAAATGAATATTATCAAGTCGTTCAACAATACAATTGATTATCTTGAAACGGTTCTTGATGACGAGATCAATGAAAAGAAAGTAACTCAGTTATCAGGATATTCTTATTCTATGTTTAGTCGCTTGTTTTCCATTCTAACCGAAACAACACTCTCAGAATATTTGAGAAGCAGAAGATTAACAGAAGCAGCTATTATATTAAGAGATACGGATGAAAAGATTATTGATGTTGCCTTCAAATTTGGATATGAGTCATCGGATTCATTTGGAACAGCTTTTAAGAATTTTCATGGATTTACTCCTTTAGAGGTGAGAAATGGAAAACCGTTCAAATTAGTTTCACGAGTGCAATTAGCACTAAGTGTAAGAGGAGGAAGAAGTATGAACATTACAATTCAAAAGAAAAAATCATTTACAGTTGCAGGTGTAAATGAAAAAAACATCAATTCATCATTATGCCCAAGTGTTTGGAAAAAGCTATATGAAAAATATAGCCATAATGAACTTGCAAGTTTGGGAAGCGGTCAAAGTGTGGGTGTTTGCCATGATGTAGAAAATCCAAGCACAATAAACTATATGGCAGGTTATATTGTTACTGATGCAGACAAAGCAAGAAGCATGGGCTTAGATGTTTTGGAAGTTGAAGAATCAGAATATGCCGTTTTAGAGTTGACAGGGAGTGTTCCTAGTTGTATTCATAACGGGTGGAAATATGCGATGGAAGTATTCTTCCCTGAGCATGGCTATGTTCATTCAGGAAAACCAGACTTTGAATATTATTTTGAAGGTGATATGGATAGCCAAGATTATAAAATGGAGTTATGGATTCCAATAGTTAAGGAATAAATTATAGTTTGTCTTTTTAGAAGAAAAACGGTAGGAAATAGTAGTATGATTTCAGCTTAGTTTTATAGAATATATTTTATAATTTCTAAGTCAAATGTTGGATTAGAAAAATAAAATTAAGTATAAGTGGATAATAGAAATAGGTTATCCACTTTTATTAAAATTAAATTGATGTTTCATAATAGTATTTATTAAAAAATAATGCAGTTAATAAATTAATGTTGATTTCAATAATATAAAGAAAAGTATCTTTTTTTATAGAAATAATAAAGAGAAAGAGTATCTGTTTGTCGATTAAACATTTTTGGTTACTTCTAAATTATCACTAACATTTTTTAAATAATAGATTAATGTTTATCTTAATTTTAATGATAACCATCAAGTATCAAATAAGGTTATGTATAAAAGAATAATTAAAATGATATAATACTATTAAATATTTTAAGATATTAATTTAAATTTAAGGATATATCTATGGACAGAACTTATTTTTTATTGGTGTATTATTTGTGATTATGCTTATGGGATTATTAAATGATTCAAGATATAAAGAACATATAAAAAAGATGTAAAATCAGATAGATGAGTTATGTAAAGTTACAGGACATAGTGAACTTATATCTATATATTTATCTGATGAGGAAAAAGAATTAATTTCACATCTAAAAAAAGATGGCAAAGATGTTGAAGCAATTAGAAAGATAAGAGAACTTACAGGATTAGAGTTGAAAGAAGCAAAGCAGTATTTTGATAGTATTTAATAAAATAGAAGTTTGTAAACAATACATAGAACCTAGAAAGGAGGAATGAGTTTTGTCAAAGATACAAAAAGATAAAATTAAAGCTCAGGGATTCAAAATAGAAATTTACACAGAAGACTTCAAAAATGATTATATATCTTTAACAGATATTGCAAGATATAAAAATGAAGATGATCCAAGATTTGTTATTCAGAATTGGATGAGGAATAGAAACACATTAGAATTTATTGGCTTATGGGAAATATTAAATAACAAAGATTTTAACCGTGTGCAATTCGACACGTTTAAAATGGAAGCCGGTTTAAATAGATTTACAATGACACCTCAAAAATGGATTGAAAATACAAATGCAAAAGGTATTGTATCGAAATCTGGGAGATATGGAGGAACATATGCTCATAGTGATATTGCATTAGAATTTGCTTCTTGGTTATCTCCAGAGTTTAAGTTGTATATCATTCAAGATTATAAAAGATTGAAATCTGATGAAACTTCTAAACTGTCATTAACTTGGAATTTACACAGAGAAATATCTAAAATCAACTATAAGATTCATACAGATGCCATTCAAACATATCTTCTAAATGATTTAACAGATAGTCAATTAGGTTTTCAATATGCAAGTGAAGCTGATATGTTAAATGTTGCCTTATTCAATAAGACAGCTAAACAATGGCGAGATGAAAATAAAGATTTAAAAGGTAATATGAGAGACTATGCAAGTCTAAATGAATTACTTGTACTATCTAATATGGAAAGCTACAATGCAATCCTAATTGGAAAAGGCTTAGAACAAAAAGAAAGAATGATTGAGCTAAGAAAACTTGCTAGAACACAATTGATATCACTTGAAAAAATTGGTGATAGTAATAAAAAATTAGTGGAAAAGAAATAATTATTTTAAGCGATAAATAGATAAATTAGAATTTATGGAGGTAGATATTTTGATTCATTATATGAATTTACATTCAGAACCTTTTTATGCAATAGAGTCCGGGAAAAAAGATATTGAATTACGATTATTAGATGAAAAAAGACAAATGATACAAGTAGGTGATTTCATAGAGTTTACAAATATCGGAAACAGTGAATGCAAATTAAAGGTTGTTGTAATTGCATTATATAAATTTTCGTCATTTGAGAAGCTATACAAGTCATTATCTTTACTGCGATGCGGATATACGAATGAAAATATAAATCAAGCTTCACCAACAGATATGGATGTTTATTATTCTAAAGAAAAGCAAGAAAAGTATGGCGTAGTCGGTATTGAGGTAAGAGTAATATAAATACCGGTTTGTAGGGTAAGTAGCCCCCTGAATAGATGAAAATTTAGTATCTGCAACCCTTGATTTTACTATATGATTTAACATGTGGAACAGGAACTTTGGCTACTAAGCTATATGAGCATGGTTGTGTAATTTATGGGCAAGATTTTTCTGATAGAATGTTAGAACTTGCACAAGAAAAAATGCCAACTGCAAAATTGTTTCAAGGTGATTTTTCAAGTGGACTAGTAGAACCTTTATTAAGGCAAAAATATGATGCGATAGTTGCCACATATTCTCTTCACCATTTGACAGACATGCAAAAAGTGACTTTCTTGAAAAGTTTGTTTATGTTATTAAATGATAGAGAGTGCATATATATTGGGGATATTGCTTTTGAGTCCCACATTGCACTTAAAAAATGCAGGAATGAAACCAGAGATGAGTGGTATGGAGATGAACATTATTTTATAATTGATGAGTTAAAGATTTATTTTCCTACAATACATTTCAAGCAGATATCCAACTGTGCAGGACTTATTTCATTAAGTAGATAACCTCTTAGTTTGTTTAACTTAAGAAAACAAATATGTTATATAAAACAGTAATTCATTAGACAGTAAATAAAATAAATTTACTTTTTTTTTGCTTAAAAATTGTAGTAACAATAAAAAAAGTATAGCTGAATAAAACTATATCCTGTATAAATAAATCATCAACTATTCTTTTTTATTTTTTGATACTTCATTTTTTATCATGAAATAAAAATATATATTAGCTATGATTAAAAGTATAAGCTTATCATCATTTAATTTTGAAAAAAATAGTACATATATATGAAATGTTAAATGCAATAAAATGTAAACAATAATTAATATATTAAATTTTTTCATCATATTTTACCAAACTAACTATCAGAAACTAAATCTTATATTACAGCTAAATTTTACAGGTTTTAAAAGAATTATGTCAAAGGGTTATGTCATTTTTTTACATAAATATTTATTATAAAACCATAGTCTATGTACTTAGAGTTTAAACTATATTTTTTATATCCATTTAGTTTAACTTACAAACATTAATAGAATACATTTATTTATCATAAAGTAGCACATTGAAAATATACCTATAATGTTGTAATATTCAGGTAATGTTTTATTAAGGGATGAGATTATGGAATATTCGGTTGTTATTGTTGCTGCTGGAAAAGGTACTAGAATGAATCTAGGATATAATAAGGTTTATTATAAAATAAATGATAAGACAATTTTAGAAAATACAATTTCTATATTTTTAAATGACATTAGATGCAAACAAATAATTGTTGTTTGTGATATACAAGACTATGTTGATAATATAGGGTTTAATAATGGAAAAATTTTACTTGCTTGTGGAGGAAAAACAAGACAGGAAAGTGTATTTAATGGATTAAAGGCTGTTATTAGTGATGTTGTTTTGATACATGATGGTGCTCGTCCTTATTTAGATTTAAAAGTTGTAGATAGAATTTTATATGCAATGGAAAATAATTTTGCGTGTTGTCCATTAGTGAAAGTTAAAGATACAATCAAAATTGTTAAAAATGGTTATATTGAAGCTACTGTTGATAGAGAAATATTAAGACATGCACAAACTCCTCAGGCATTTAATACTGAAAAATTATTTGAATGCTTTAAAAATGCGTTTAATGATAATTTTATTGGGACAGATGACTGTTCTATTTTTGAGAAATATTCTAAAGAAAAGATTGTTGAAGTTGAAGGTGACTATAACAATATAAAAATAACAACGATTGAAGATATTGGAGGTTTTTATGAATAAAACTTTATGGAGTAAAAATTTTACAATAATAATTGTTGCAACAATGTTTGGAGCAATAGGTAATATTGCAGGTGAATTTGCGTTATCTTTTTTGGTTTTTGAAAAAACACAATCAACATTTGCTGCTGCAATACTTTTGGCGATAAGAGTTATACCAAGTATTATTATTCCTATATTTATATCACCAATTATGGATAAGATGCCTAGAAAGCCCTTTTTAGTATTTGGTGATTTTATTTCTGGAATTTTATATCTTATTGCAGGTGTATGGCTTTTGTATAGTAAGTTTGAATATATATACTATTTATTATTTTCTCTTATCCTTGCTTCAATTAGATCAGTTGATGAACTTTCATATAATTCAATTTATCCCAAACTAATTCCTGAGGGTATGGAAGAAAAAGGATATTCTGTATCATCAATGTTGTATCCAACTTTGATGATAATAATGATGCCTTTATCTGCGGTTCTTTATAAAGCAATTGGTGTTGCAAATATAATAATTATTCAAGGCTTTTTATGTGTTGTTGCATCAATTGTTGAAAACAATATAGATATTGTTGAAACAGTTTCTAAAGATATTAAGTTTTCTTTTTCTCAATGGAAAAATGATTTATTAGAGGCTATAGATTATATAAAAAATGAAAAAGGTATTTTAGCTATGACAATAAATACAAGTGTTTCTGGAGGAATGCATACAGGATATGAATCAATTTTAGTTGCATTTTTTTCAAGTGTTAGTGGATTTACGATGGCAATGTATAGCTTTTTTACTGTTGCAAATTTTATAGGCAGAAGTATTGGTGGTATATTAATGTATAACTATAAATTAAAAAATGAAAACAAATATTCACATGCATTATTTGTTTATTTATTTTATGATGTAATGGATGTTATATTATTGTGGCTTTCATATCCACTTATGCTAATAAATAGAGGAATATGTGGATTTTTAGGAATTCAAAGTGGAACACTTAGACATGCTGCAATTCAAAAATATATACCTGATAATATGAGAGCACGAGTTAATACTTTTCAAGCAATTGTATTTTTAGTATTTAGTTCAATTCTTTCTCTTTTTATTGGATATTTAGGTGAAGTATTAGATTATAAAATGGCTATGAGTATTGGTGGAATAATATGTATTATTGTTTGTATTTTTAGTATAGTATTAAATAAGAAGGATGTTTCAAAAATATATTTATCTAAATAAGAGGACATTTTATGAAAGTTTTTAAGGAAGGTTTAATTCTTACATTTGCAATATTTATTGTTGCAATTTCTGTCTACTTCTTTTTAATTCCAAGTCAAACATCTATCAGTAGTATTGCAGGATTGTCGATAGTCTTATCTAAGTTTATACCTTTTAAAGTTTCAGAAATAACTTTTACAATAAATGTTTTTTTATTGGCAATAGGAGTTAAAATTTGTGGTAAAGAGTTTGGGTTAAAGACTTGTTATACTGCACTAATTATGCCTGTTTTTTTATGGATATTTGAAATCGTTTTTCCAAATTTTCAATCTTTTACAAATGATCAGTTTTTAGATGTGGTGTGTTATGTTTTTGTGGTAAGTATAGGTTTAACAATATTATTTAATAGAAATGCTTCTTCTGGAGGACTTGATATAATCGCAAAAATAATTAACAAATATTTTAATATTGATATTGGAAAGGCACTAACAGTCTCTGGATTATGTGTTGCGTTTACTTCTATATTTGCGTTTAATAGTAAAAGTTTAATATTAAGTATTTTAGGAACTTATTTAAATGGTCTAATTTTAGATCAGTTTATTTTTGAAAGGACATTAAAAAGAAGAGTTTGTATAATGTCTAAAAAAGAAGATGAAATAAGAAAATTTATTGTAAATGATTTAAAAAGTGGGGCAACAATATATAAGGTTGTTGGAGCATACACACTAGAAGAACATAATGAAATAATAACTATTGTGGATAGAAGTGAGTATCAAAGATTAATGAATTATATTAAAATGGTTGATCCACAAGCATTTATAGCTGTTTATAAGGTAACTAATATGCAGTATAAACCAAAAAATATTATGTAAATTTAATGAATACAAAGAGGATTCATTTTAAAATTGTATTTTATTAATACATATTTTTTTGTTTGGTTTATAATTGTATGTGGTTAAGGAGGATTTTATGAATAAAAAAATATTCGATTTAATTTTAATAGGATTATATGCAGGTCTTATTGTTGTGTCGATTACATATATAAGAATTCCAATGCCTGTAAATTTTGTGCACCCAGGAAATGCATTAGTTGCACTTTCACCTTTACTTTTGAAAAGAAATAATGCATTATTTGCGAGTGTTTTGGGAGTGTTTTTATTTGATTTATTAAATGGGTATTTAAGTGGTAGTATATTTATTGTCATTGAAGCTATAATTATTGTATTTACTACAGATTTTTTATTTAATAAGATATTTAATAAAAACGACAGTATAAAAAATATAACAATAATTGGTATTTTAGATGCAATTGTTAAATTTATTTTGGTTTTTATTAAATATTTAATTAGACAAATGATTATTGGTAATGGATTTAGTGCAAGTTTAATATATGCTTATTCAAAAATGCCTGCATCGTTTTTTACTGCGATTGTAACTATGATTTTGTTTCCATTATTATATGTTTCATTAAATAGAGTATTCAAAAAATATGAATAGGAGTTTTTATGGATAAAGATTATTTTTTTGAGATTTTAAAAGAAATATTATTGATTGATTCACCAACGGGTTATACAAAAAATGTCATAGAATTTTTAAAAAATAGTGTTGATAATTTAGGATTTAAAAGTTTTGTGACTAATAAAGGCAATTTAATTGTTGAAATAGATGGAGATAATAGCAATGTCTTAGGTGTTTGTGGACATGTAGATACATTAGGGCTTATGGTTAGAAGTATTAAGGATAATGGAAGATTGGCTATTACAAATATAGGAGGACCAATTTTAAATACTCTTGATGGTGAATATTGTAGAATTTATACAAGAGATAATAAAGTTTATTCTGGTACAATATTATCCAATTCTAATAGTATTCATGTGTATAAGGATGCTTCAACATTAGATAGAACTCTTGAAAATATGGAAGTAAAGATTGATGAGGAAGTAACTTCTAAAGATGACGTTAAAAAATTAGGTATAAACAATGGAGATATAATTTGTATTGATACAAAAACACAAATTACTTCTTCAGGATTTATCAAATCAAGATTTTTAGATGATAAGTTAAGTGTTGCAATAATGATGTCAGTTTTAAATGAAATAAATAAAAATAAAATAAAATTGAAAAACAAAACTTATTTTATTTTTACAGTTTATGAAGAAGTTGGTCATGGGAATTCTTGGATTCCTAGTGATATTAATGAACTTTTGGGAGTTGATATGGGATGTATTGGGCAAGATTTATCTTGTACGGAATTTGATGTTTCAATATGTGCTAAGGATTCAAGTGGACCATACGATTACGAAATGGTAAGCTCATTAATTTCAATCGCAGAAAGTAAAAAAATTAATTTTGCGGTTGATATATATCCTATGTATTCATCTGATGTTTCTGCAGCTTTAAGAGGATCAAATAATATCAAGGGGGCTTTAATAGGTCCAGGTGTAAGTGCTAGTCATGGTATGGAAAGAAGTCATATTAAAGCAGTTGAATCAACTTTTAATTTAATAGTTAATTATTTAATTTAGTGGTAGAATATGGTTTTTTCTAGTTTGACATTTTTGTTTTTTTATCTTCCTATTGTTATTTTGGTTATGAAAACTATACCAATTAAGTTTAGGAATTTTTCACTTTTTATTTTTAGTTTAGCTTTTTATGGTTTTAAAGAGCCCATTTATATATTTTTGATGTTGTTTTCTACTATTTTTGATTATTTTAATGGCTATATGGTTTATAAATATAGAAAAACTAAATATTCAAAGTGGTTTGTTGTTTTATCAATAGTAGGTAATTTAGGGATTTTAATATTTTTCAAATATTTTGACTTTATAATAAGTTCTTTAAATTTAATTGGAATAAACTCTATTAAACCTTTAGGGATTGTACTTCCCGTAGGAATTAGTTTTTATACTTTTCAAACTATGTCATATCCAATTGACGTCTATAGAAACCAAGCGGATGTTCAAAAAAATTTAATATCATTTGGTACATATGTTGTTATGTTTCCTCAACTAATCGCAGGTCCAATTGTTAGATATAAAGATATTGCATTACAGCTTGAAAAAAGAGAAGAAAGTATTGATAAATTTTCTAATGGAGTTGATAGATTTATGATTGGACTTTGTAAAAAAGTACTTTTGGCTAACAACATTGGGATAGTTTATGATGAGATACGATTATTAGAAAATGGAAGTGTTTTACTTTATTGGATTGGAATTATTGCGTTTTCATTTCAAATATATTTTGACTTTAGTGGTTATAGTGATATGGCTATTGGGCTTGGGAAAATGTTTGGGTTTGAATTTTTAGAAAATTTTAATTATCCTTATATTTCAAAATCAATTACTGAATTTTGGAGAAGATGGCATATATCATTAGGGACATTTTTTAAAGATTATGTGTATATTCCTCTTGGTGGGAATAAAAATGGTTTAATTTCTCAATTAATTAACATTTTTATAGTCTGGCTTTTAACTGGTATTTGGCATGGTGCAAGTTATAACTTTATATTATGGGGATTATATTTTGGAATAATACTTATGTTGGAAAAGGTTTTTATTTTAAAATTTCTAAATACTATTCCAGTTATTTTTAGTAGACTTTATTTTATTTTTATAATATTAATTGGCTGGGTAATATTTTCTATTGAAAATTTATCTGATTTAGTAATTTATTTAAAAAATATGTTTGGATTAAATGGAAATGTTTTTGTTGATAATATTGCTTTGTTTTATCTAAGAAATAATATTTTTCTGTTTATTATATTAATAATCGCAAGTACACCATTGTGTAAAAATTTATATACACAATATGTTTTGGGTAGAAAGGTAGAATATTTAAAAACTGTTGTAATTTTGTTTGGGTTTTTATTGTGTGTGGCATATCTTACAAATTCAAGTTATAATCCGTTTTTATATTTTAGGTTTTAATATGAATAAAAAAGTTAATGTTGTTGTTTTTTTGTTAATTATTTATTTGATAAGTATTTTTAATTTGTTTAATAAAAATATTGATTTTTCTATGAATGAGAATAGATATCTTCAAAAATTTCCTGAGTTTAAAATTGATGAGTTTTTAAGTGGTAAATTTAGTGATAAATTTGAATTGTGGATTCAAGACCAATTTATTTTTAGAGATAAATTTATAATGGCGAAAGCACTCAGTAGCATATACACATTTAAACTTGAAAATAATAATGTTTATTTTGGCAGTGATGATTTTTTAGTTAACAAATTTATATTAAATGATGAAAGTACTTTAAAAAATAATATGGAAATTTTAAATAAAATCAAACATAAAATTATTTTAATTCCTTCAAGTAGTGAAAAAAATAAAGATAAAATAAATAAATTTAGTTTTAATACTAATCAATTAGAATTGATTAATAAATATGTATCAAATGATAATTATATTAGTGTATATGATGAACTTTTAGGAGAAGATTACTTTAAAATGGATCATCACATAAATATTGATGGTGCATATAAAGTTTATAAGAAGTATGTCGAGAGTTTAAGTTATGTACCTAATGAATATACAAAAGAAAAGTTGAGCGATGACTTTAAGGGTACTACTTATTCTAAGAGTGGATTATTTTATTATGGAGGTGAAGCTCTATATACATTTAAAGAATTGAATGATTTAAATATTAGAGTTAGCTATGATAGTGAAATAAAAGATAGTTTATTTAATGAAGATAAATTACTTACAAAAGATAAATATGCATATTTTTTAGATGGTAATCATGGTTTAGTTGAAATTGATAATTTGGATTTAGATTCTCAAAATAACTTACTTGTTTTAAATGATTCATTTGGGCATATGGTTGTACCTATGTTGGTTAGCCATTTTGATAAAATAGTTGTTGTGGATATGAGGTATTTTAAAGGAAGTGTTTTAAAACTTGTTGAAGAAAATAAAGTAAATAATGTTCTTGTGTTATACGGAATGGAAAATTTTGTAAGTGATAAATCTTTGAGATTTTTAAAATGACATCTTAATATTTATTAAGCATTTAATTGATGAAAAAGCCTTTATAAATGGGCTTTTTTTAGTTTGATATTTAGTTAGTATAGTTTTAAGTGATTAAATCTTTCAAAACATTAAGAGATATATTTTTTAAGTGTTACTATAATGAAACTGTAAGCGAGGTGAAGGTAATGTTTAAAAAATTATTTATCGTGATTACATCAATTTTTATACTAGGAGTAAATCTTTTAAATGTTAAGGCTGAGGAAAATGCAACTATACATTTTAAAATTAAAGGCAATGAAGTTAATTTTTATGTTGATTTTGATAATAGCTACATTTTTAATTGGAAAATAAATAATAAAGATGTTTTGTCTTCTGAAAACAATATTGTTTATACATTGGAAGATAAAGAAGTTATCAATGTTGAAGTCGAAATAAGTGATGAAACAGGAGTTATCGCAAGAGGAAGTTTAAATAATTTTACTTTGAATAAGATTTTAAATTTTACAGTTTCATACAAAAATAAAGAATTTAAAATGTCATCGTTTAGTGATGAATGGGAAAAAATTAGAGAAAAGATAGTTAAAAATATTGATTTTGGTTATGGGTATGAATTTGATTATGCAAGTGTCAATGGTGTCACTCTTGAACAAGGCAATTTGATAAAAAAAGGTGATGTTATTAAATTGTTTGAAAGAGAAATGTCTGCGAATAAATATACTGTGAAAATATTATTTGATAAAGATATTAATAGTGATATAAGAGTAAGCAGAATTGACAAAAATGATGACATAAAAAAAGAAAATGATGGAAGTTATATTCTTTTTGAAGGAAGGTATGTTATTGAAATAAAAGATGGTGATTATGCAGGATATACAAAAACTATAAATGTTACAGATAACTTAGAAACCAAATTTGAATTACCTAAATTAATTACATTATATTTTACAAAGGCTAGTGGAATTTTAGTTAGTAAAAAGGTTTCAGAAAAAAGTGAACAAATGATATACTCATCAAGTGATAAATTTCAAGGCTGGGAAGTTAGTGGAATAGATTTAAAAAAAGTTGATTTAACTAAAAACCCACTTAAATTTATTGTGGAAGATAAAGATGTTTATGTTAAGGAGATACTTTTAGAAAACAAAGTGGTTTTGCCTCGTGTTTTAAAGAGTGAATATACATATGATAAGGTTAGTAATTCAGATTTATCAATTGATGTTGATTTACAAAGTGCAAAAGGAATTAAAGATGTACTGATTGACAATAAATCTATTCCATATAAATTGATTAATAATACTATTAATATTAGTAAAGATGAATTATTGATCAAAGAAAATAAAAATTATGATTTAATGGTTATTTTTGATGATATTAGTAATACAGTATCAAATTTAAAACTATTTGTAGTTGATAATAGAGTTTACAATATTTCATTAATAAATGCAAAAGCCAATAAATATAGTGGCAAAACAGGTGATGAAATTGAAATAAAAGCTGATGAAATTGCAGGTAAAACATTTAAATATTGGCAAACAGGAGATATTGTTTTAAGTGATATATACAATAAAAACTTAAAATTTAAATTGGGAAATAACAATGTCAAAATAGAAGCGATTTATGAAGATAATTACTATAACCTAAAAGTTAATGGAAATATAGTTAAAAAGAAATTTAATGAAACAGTTGAAATTGAGACAAAAAATAATAATTTTGTAAAATGGAGTGTTAGCGGTGTAAATATAGATATCAATAGTAAAAAATTAAATTTTAAAATGCCTACTAATGATGTCGAGTTAAATGAAATTTCTGGATATAAATTAAATTTAAATGTAAATGAAAAGGATTCTAAAATAGAACTTTATAAAAATGGATCGTTGATTAGTGCTAATAATGTATTAGAAAAAGGAAAATATACTCTTAAAGTTTATAAAAATGGTTTTAAAGATTATGTTAGTGAAATTTTTATTGATAAAAATATAGATGTAAATGTTAAATTAGAAAAAAATGTTAAATGGACATGTGCAGATGAAGGCAAAATTTGGAGTGAAGATAAAAAAGCATGTGTGAGTGAAAGTATTAAACCTGAAACAAAAAAACCTGAAACAAAAAAACCTAATAATACAACAGTTAAAACACAGAAAAAACCTGTTGAACAGGAAAAAAAGGTTGAAAAAACACCAGTACCTACTAAAGCACCAACCCCAACACCAGTAGTTACACCTAAACCTACGGCAAGTGCTAAGCCAGAGGTTAAAGAGGATGTTCCTTTAAAGAAGAAAAACAATGCTGTGTGGTTTATTGGAGGAGGAATAGTTGTTGCACTAATATTAGGTGGAATAATTTCAGTAATAATAAAATATAGTGTAGAGGAGGAAGATTAATGAAAAGAGTTGTTGCGCTATTATGTTTATGTATGATTTGTGCTTGTCAAAGTAAACAAGCAAAAGTAGATATGGAAAAAACACCAAGTGCAGAAAGCACACCGGTGGTTGAAAACAATGAGAAGTCAAATGAAAATATAGATTTAAAGCAAATAAAAGGAAAGGTAATTTCGTTTGTTGATGAACTATACAAAGTGTATCCTACAGAAGGTAGTCCAAAGGGGCAAGATTCAGTATCAACTGTATTACAGGCATCTTTTGATTTTTTAGAGGATAAATATGAAGGGACATTAACTTATAAGATTGGAAAGTTTGATGAAGATGATTCATTAAAAGAATTTGTTGGTTTCTTTCTTGAACAAGGTGGATTCACTTATGATTTAATTAACGACAAAGTTTTAGAAACATTTGAAGGATTTGATGGGAAGTCTAAACTTAGTGATGATGAGGTAAAAGCAATTATTACAAAGTTTAAAGAAAACTATAAAAAATCATTGTCATCCGCAAGTCTAACAGAAGAAGAACTTAGAAGTTATTATTCATATTTTGATATTGCGAATAAAATGAAGGCAGCATCATTACAAGAATTGCCAGAAGTTTTATTGAAACATGGATATTTGCTTGAAGGTGAAGGTGTTTACAGCAATGATTCATTAATTAGTACATTTGACTTAAACAATAAAACGTTCACATTATCAAATAATTCTGGCGCAAATATAAAGGTTGATTTAACAACTATGGTTGGAAAAACATCTACTGGCTGTGAATATGATCTAAAAAATGATTCAGTAATAAAAGGTAGTTGTGATAGTTTTGATGATGCATATCTTACAGGTGGTTCTAGAGCGGAAGTTCTTAACCAAGTAAATGATAGTTCGATTTTTAAATAGTATTAAATTATAGGTAAAAATGGTACAATAATTTTGCAGGTGATTTTATGAAAAAAATACTTAAATTGTTTGTACCTTTTTTAATTTTAATAAGCTCTTGTGGTGTTAAAGATATAAAAAATGATTTGGTTGAATATAACAACATAGTAAAAAATAGTGAGAACATTAACTCTTATAGTCTGGATATAAATAGTAATCATACAGTATCTAGGTTAAGTGATGATGGAGATTCAATTGATGAAAGAAATACAACATATAAAATGTCAATTTTAAATGATAAACTCAATAATAATTATTATTTTAATACAGTTAATGAAAAAAATGATTATGTTATGAGTTTATGGTATGTGGATGGTATTGTTTATCTTAATAATTCTGGTTATAAAATTAGTTATAACCAACAAAAACAAGATGTTTCTTATTTAAATAAAAAAAATGGTATAAAAGCTATTGAATTAAATGAAGATGAAGTAGAGAGTGTTAAAACATCTAAATTAGATAATAAAGTTACATATGATTTCAAATTAAATGAATTAGGTAGAACAAAATTTTTAATAGAGAATGAATATCTTGGTTATGGAACAACATTTGATTTAGAAGAAAGTATGTTTGAATACAAAGTTACTACAATTGATAGTATTGTTGTTCAAGTGGTAGTGTCTGGTATGTTCAAAGGAAAATCAATTGGTGAAAAAAATAGAGTTAACTTCTATGAGAGTA
Source organism: Erysipelotrichaceae bacterium (assembly GCA_022772735.1). GTDB lineage: Bacteria > Bacillota_I > Bacilli_A > Erysipelotrichales > Erysipelotrichaceae > UBA9076. The sequence continues at coordinate 137,111 of JALEZD010000009.1, read as the reverse complement.
CACTATATAGCAATTTTAATGATGTAATAATTGAAAAGCCTGTAGATTCGCTAGATTATACAAATATAAATGTGAATAAAACATTAAAAGAATATTCTGTTGAAGATTTAAGTAGTTATAAGTCATATTTAATAGACATTGGCTATGTTGAAAATAATGGAGTGTATAAGTTAAATATTGGTAAGGTTAATTATACATATGATTTTAAAAACAATATTTTCTCTTCCACAATTGGTAAAACAGTATATAACTATAATTATTTAACTGATGAAGCAAGTAATGATGGATGTATATATTTATTTAAAAATATAAGTGAAACGACTTGTAATAATACTCAAATTATATTTATGTTGAATTTAAAAAATAACTTTTTACATGATGTTAGTGGTACAAATATTACTGATTATTCTATGCTAAATGAAAATTAAAACACAGAACTAACTCTGTGTTTTTAAATTTATAATTGGTTAAATATATTTTTTTCTTTATATATTTGTTCTAATATGAATCGAAGTTTTTCTATTATATCAAAAGTAACCATTTTTCCTATATTAAATATAGGTTTATTTAATTTATCATTTATTTCAAATGTGGTTAATATTAAGTCATATTCGGATTTTTCCAACTCAGATAGTGATAAGTATGTTTTTGAATAAGGTTCTGCCGTAAATCTGTCGCTTGTATAAAAATTTAATGCTGAACATATTGAGATAGAATGTTGTAAGTCAAAGTCACTAATTACAATAGCCTTTATTTTGTGTAGTTTTTTAAACAATTCATCAAATAAGCCTTCCCAGTGTGTAAAAAGAGTATATATCAAATGGTTGATGATTTGTTCGTCAGTGCTATAATTCAAATTTTCTCTGTATTCAATTATTTTATTTTGAACTGTTGTATAAAAAAGTGGAAAGTAACTTTTTAATACTGACAAAGGATAATATTTTTTGTTGTTTAATATGAAGTATGAATCAATCTCAAATTTGTCTAGAAATGAAGTGTCATGCATATACAATAATAGTTGATTCAAATTAGTTATTCTTAAACCAAATTCTACAGAAAGTTCCATTATTATTTTTTTAAGTAGGTCAATTGATTTTTTTGTTTGAGGATTTGTTGAGTAATGTTCTTTTAATTGTTCATATGAAAAATAAAAGTTTTTTTGAACAAATCCTATAAATATTTGCTCTAATACAGGAAAATCTAATTGAATATTAAATTTTTGACTATATAATTTTATAAAATCCTTGAAAGATTCTTTTTCTATTAATTCTTGATAGTATTCATTAGAAGATACGTCTTTTAGATGTAAAAAATTATTGTTTTTTGCACGAATTAAATTAACTATTGAAGTAATTTTTACAAGTCTAAATCTTGCGAAATCATAGTATATATCGGAGTAATTGGTAAATAGAGATAAAAAGTTAGTGAAATCATACTCATTAATTGTTTTAAATGGCCAATCTAAAACATTGTATCTTTCAGAAAAATATTGTGAAAAAAAGCATCTTATATCTTTTTCATTTCCAACAATAGTAAAGGGATTGCTTTTTATTTGGAAATCAAATTTTTTCCTTATAACTGCGTTTATTTTTCCAATTATTCTATAGATTGTAGATTTACTTATAAAAATTGATTTATACAAATTTGATAAAGAACATTTATCATTTAGAAATATATATTCTAGAATTTTAAATGATTCAGATTCTGCAAGAATTGTTTGGTACACATATGATAAATCAAAGCTAATTGCATCTGCTAATTTGATGCCCTTTGAAGATGAATCGATTTTTAGATTTGTAAAATTTCTCTTGATATTTGAGATATCATTTTTTATTATCCTGTCTGAACAATTCATTTTTTTAGCGATATCATTAATATGAATCCATTCTTTTGAAGAAAATAAATTCTCAATGATTAAAAGTTGTCGTTTTTGTGGACTTGTTAATAAATCTCTCATAACATATTGAACTCCTTGTGATAATAACATTTATTATTAACAAACTAATTATATATAAATTAGGCTAGTAAAATATATTGTGCATTTCCCGAAAAATGTACTTAAGATGAAGTTTAAATTATATTAAATAAAACTATACATATTAATAATACAAAAAATTTATTAAATTTTCTCGAAAATCGTCTTAAATAATTCACTACAAGGTCAATATTTTGAAAATAAAAATCCCCTATACTGATATAAACCTAAGGAATATTAGTTTAGGGGATAAAAATAAATTTTTAACTATTTGTTTTTAACAATTTCTGAAAGTGCAGCTATTGTGCCAGAAATATCTTGTAAATTACTTGGAATAATAAGTTTAGTTGATTGTCCATCCGCAACTTTTTGTAATGCTTCAAATCCTTTCATCGCAAGGAAAGCTTGATTTGGATTTGCGTTGTTAATCATTTCTATACCTCTTGCTTGTGCTTCATAAAGTTTTTCGATTGATTTAGCTTGTCCTTCTGCCTCTGCAATGGTTGCTTCTTTTTTAGCGTTTGCACGAAGAATCATTGCCTCTTTTTCACCTTCGGCAGTTAATATTGCAGCTCTTTTTTCACCTTCAGCTCTAAGGATTGCTTCTCTTCTTTCACGTTCAGCTCTCATTTGTTTTTCCATAGAATCTTGAATATCTCTTGGTGGAATAATGTTTTTTACTTCTACTCTTCCAACTTTAACACCCCATGGATCAGTTGCTTCATCTAAAATTGAACGCATTTTTGTATTTATTACATCACGAGAAGTTAGTGTTTCATCTAGTTCCAATTCCCCAATGATATTTCTTAGTGTTGTTGCGGTTAAACTTTCAATTGCACTTATTGGTCTTTCGATACCATATGTGTAAAGTTTTGGGTCAGTTATTGAAAAGTAAACAACAGTATCAATCATCATTGTTACATTATCTTTTGTGATAACTGGTTGAGGTGGGAAATCATGGACAATTTCTTTTAAAGTTACTCTATTCGCAACTTTGTCAATAAAAGGAATTTTAAAGTGTACACCATTACTCCATGTTGCATGATATGAACCAAGTCTTTCAACTACTGCCGCTTTAGATTGAGGTACAACCCTCACAGAATCCGCAATTATTATTGCGAGTATAAGTAAAACTACTACAAATAAAATTACTCCTATTACATCCATTGTTAAATATCCTCCTTTATTTGTTTAACAATTAGTTTTGAACCTTCAATTGCGATTACTTCTACTAATGAATTTTTTTCAATTGCTTTTTCATCAATAGATGCTACATTCCAAGTTATGCCATCAATTCTAACTTCTCCCCATGAATCTTCAGTTATAGATTTCTTTAATCTAGTATGTTTACCTATAAATCTATCCATGTTTGTAGCTATTGTGTTACCTCTTTTATTGTCTATAATCATTGGTCTAATTATTAGTAATGATGATAAAGAAATTATAAAGAAAGTAATTGCTTGATAAATAAATGGAATTTTTAAACTACTTAGTATAAGTGATACAATAGCTCCACAAGCAAACCATAAAGATACAAGGCTACTTGCAGTTATAAACTCTAAAACTATTGCAGCAATTAAAACAATAATCCATAAATATGTATACATAACTACACTCCTTTCTTTAAGTCTACTATCAACATTTTTTCTTTTTCATCATAATGAGATATATATTTTTTACTATCGATTTCTTCTTTTAATATTGATGAAACCTCGCTAATTATACTTTTACTACTTATTCGTGCATAACCTTTTCCTACAGATAATTTATGGAGATTTTCTGTAGGATAAAGCTTTAAATCAAGCTCTCTTTTTGTGACAGGTCTAATTGCAATTTTTAATGTTTTTTTATCTAAGCCAATCATACACCATCTTATATCATCAAAATATTCTGCAGCTGATGAGTTTAATGTAAGATTAGTGGGATAAATTGTCACAATAGATGTTGAAGTATTGGATTTAAACCATTCAAACATAATCATCACACCTTTCTTGATAATATTATATTATTTTAATTATTAATTTTCAATATATTATTTTTCTTATTTTTTTGTTTTGTTTGTGAAAGATACCTTTTTTTAGTACAATTATTAAAGGTGAGGTGTATCTAATGCCGTTTATTGAAATAGATGATCAAAAAATAAATTATAAAATTGAGGGTAGTGGAAAAAATGTAGTATTAATGCATGGATGGGGACAAAATATACAAATGATGGACTACATTTTTAATCATCTAAAAAATAATTTTAGAGTTTTGAGTTTTGATTTTTTAGGCTTTGGAGAAAGCGATGAACCTAAAAAATCTATAGGTGTTCAAGAATACACAGAAATATTTAAAAAAATGTTAGATGTATTAGACATCGAAAATCCTATATTAATTGGTCATTCTTTTGGATGTAGAGTTGCGATTCGATATGCTTTAAAAAATCCAGTTAATAAAATGATATTAACAGGGGCAGCTGGTATTAAACCAAAAAGAAGCGTGTTTTATCACATTAAAATATCTTCATATAAATTTATTAAAAAAACACTAAATATTTTTGGCTTAAAAAAACTCTCTAATGAACTTGCAACATTTTTTGGTTCTAGTGACTATAAAAATTCTACAGGAGTTATGAGAGAAACATTAATAAAAGTTGTAAATGATGATGTTACAGATATTTTAGGTTTAATAAATTGCCCTGTTTTACTTGTTTGGGGTGAAAAAGATGAAGCAGTATCTATAGAAGTAGGTAAACAGATGAATTCACTAATTAAAGATTCTGCTTTGGTAGTTTTTGAAAATGATGATCATTTTGCGTATTTTAATCAATGGGCAAGATTTAATAGAGTTATTGATGCAATGTTGGAAGAGGATATAAATGAATAATATAATTTTTATTTTGAGCATATTATTGTTACTTATTATGGAATATATTTTAATAAATGATGTATTGCATATTTTTCAACAAAATAAATATGATTATAGAAGATTTACAAATTGGATAATAAAAAACTTAAAAGCAACAAAGATATTTATTGTATCTATATTTATTGTTGGATTTTCAAGTGTATTAAGTTATAAAATTCATCCATATATTTTTGTTGTTTTGACATTAATTAATACAGTTATTATTGTTGAAACAAAACAAAAAAAGGAATATATAAAACCACTTGTTTATACTTCTAGAATAAAAAGAGAAATATTTGTAATATTAATATTAAATATAATATTTATTTCTTTATTTTTAAAGCTTGTAAATTATCCCTACAAATTATATATAATTCCTATATGTTTATATATAAATTGGATGTTTGTATACATTGCAGATTTTATTTTAAAACCTGTAGAATTTTTGATTCAAAGACATTACTTAAATGATGCAAAAAGAATTTTAAATTCTCATGAAAATTTAATAAAAATAGGTATTACAGGTAGTTTTGGTAAAACATCCAGCAAAAATATTGTTCAAGCAATTATTAATGAAGAATATAGATCGTTAATGACTCCTGCCTCATTTAATACACCAATGGGAATTACTAGATGTATAAGGGAAAGTTTAAAACCAATACATCAAGTGTTTGTTTGTGAAATGGGTGCAGATCATGTTAATGATATAAAATATTTATGTAATTTTGTTAAACCAAAATATTCGATAGTTACATCTATAGGTCCACAACATTTAGAAACATTTAAAACACTAGAAAATATTATAAATGAAAAAATGCAAATTATTGAAACACTTGATAGTGATGGTGTTGGGATTTTAAACTATGATAATGAATATATTAAAAACTATAAAATTAAAAATAATTGTAGAATAATTACATATGGTATTGATAGTAAAAAAGTTGATTTTAAAGCAACAGATATAAAATATTCAGTAAAAGGCTCAAGTTTTAAAGTTAAAAACAAAAGAAAAACTTATCAATTTGAAACAAAATTATTAGGGAAACATAATATTTCTAATATTTTAGCGGGAATAGCTTTATCAAGAGAATTAAACATTGAGTGGAATGATATTATAAAAGCTGTTAAAAATATCAACTACATTGAACATAGATTAGAATTAAAGAAAATAAATGGATATACTTTTATTGATAATGCATTTAATTCTAATCCTGTTGGAGCAGCAATGTCATTAGAAGTAATGAAAATGATGCAAAATAAAAGAATAATTGTTACTCCAGGCATGATTGATTTAGGTAAAATACAAGATGAAGTAAATTATAATTTTGGATTACAAATGAAAGGTAGTATTGATATAGCAATTTTAGTCGGTGAAAAGCAAACAGAATCTATTAAAAAAGGATTAATTGATAGTAAATTTGACGAAAAAAATATATATGTTTGTAAAACAGTTAAAGAAGCCTTTGCATTAGTTTATAAAATTGCAAGTTTTGAAGATACTATACTTCTTGAAAATGATTTGCCTGATGCATTTAATAATTAATAGTAATTAAAAAAATCTTAATAAAGTAAACCTCTAAACTTATAGGTACAAATTTAGAGGTTTGTTTCAATTAAGATTTTTCTTTTATTTCATCGGTTGTTACAACTATATTTTTTTTGTCTAACGCTTTATTAATTAAATAACTACCAGTTGTGTAAACAATTGCAGTTAATGGTACAGCAAATAACATACCTATAACTCCATACATGCCTCCAAAAACAATAATTGAAAGCAATGTCCATATTCCAGGAAGTCCTACAGATTCACCTACAACTTTAGGGTAAATAAGTGTTCCCTCAATTTGTTGGATAACTTGATAAATTATTACAAACCAAATTGCTTTTATTGGAGATACTGATAAAACAAGTAAAAATCCCACAATACAAGCTATTGTTGCGCCAAGAACAGGCACTAGTGCTAATACAGATGCCATTGCAGCAATTAATAATGAATATGGCATGTTTGTTATTAAAAGTGCAACATATATTAATATACCTATTATAAGTGCTTCAACAAGTTGACCTGTTACAAAGCTAGAAAAAACATTGTTTGAAATTTGAGCATATCTCATTATTCTATTTGTTGTTTTGTTTGAAAATATAGCAGCAATTATTTTTTTTGTCTGTCTAATAAATGTTTCTTTGCCTGTAAGAAGGTATAAACTAAGCATAAAGGCTAAAAACCAATTTGCAGATGTAACAACAAATTTTGAAATATAATTTAAAAATGATTGGCTTGTTAAACCCACAAATCCAGTGAGACTATTTAAAATTTTATTTACATCTAAACCAAACTGATTTAAAAAGTTATTTATTCCAGCTGAACTAAATTCAAAGTCTAGTGGATTTAAATTGAAAAATTTCAATATTGCATCTGTGTTATTAACAATTGAGTTTAAAATATTTGATAGGTTATTTACAAGACTTACAATACTTACGATTAGTTGAGGAATAATTATGTAGCCAAAAAATCCTAAAATAATTATTGTTAATAGCAATGTTAAAGATATAGATATTCCTCTTAAATTTTTATGTATAATTCCATTTGGTTTAATGCGTTTTAATATATTTTTTTCTATTTCTTTCATTGGTATATTTAAAACATATGAAATAGCGATTGCCATAAGTAAAGGATTTAACAAAATTAAATATTTATTTATTACAGTTAATATTGAATTAAAATTAATCATTAGAAATATTAGTATAACAGCATATGTTGTTAATATAAGCCATGGTTTTAAAAAGCTTATCTCTTTTTTGAATTTTTCCATATATTTACCTCTAATATAATGTACAATGTAATTGTTAAAATTTCAAATAGTGTTAGAATTATTAAATGTAATTATGGAGGTTTTATGAAATTAAAGGTAGCGGTTATTTTTGGTGGCGAAAGTGTTGAACATGAAATAAGTGTTATTTCTGCAGTTCAAGCTATACATTCTTTAGATAAAAATAAATATGAAGTAATTCCGGTTTATATTTCTAAAAAAAGAGAAATGTATACAGGTAGTATTTTAAATGATATATCAAATTTCAAAAATATAAATACAATGTTTGATAAACTTAAAAAGGTGTATTTTGTTAATGATAATGGAGTAGTTAAATTAGAGCCAGTAAAAAAAGGTTTATTTTCTAAAACAATTAGTGTGATCGATGTTGTTTTACCAATTGTTCATGGCACAAATGGTGAAGATGGAGTTTTACAAGGTTATTTAGAAATGCTTAATATCCCTTATACAAGCAGTGATGTTATTGCATCAGCTGTTGGTCAAGATAAGGTTGTTATGAAGTGTGTTTTGGAAAATGCAAAAATAGATATGACTGATTGGTTTTGGATTTATGGCTTTGAAGTTGAAGAAAAAATTGATGAAATAAAAGATAAAGCGAATAAAATCGGATATCCTTTAATTATAAAACCCGCATGTTTAGGTTCTTCTATTGGAATTGAGTTTGCAGAAAACTTTGATGAATTATTAGAAGCTATTGATAAGTGTTCCAAATATGATAATAAAATAGTTATTGAGCATAAACTAAACAATTTTAGAGAAGTTAATTGCTCTGTACTAGGATCAATTTATAAGGCTAAAACAAGTGTTTTAGAAGAAGTTAGTAAAGGGGAATTTTTAGATTTTTCTAGAAAGTATATTTCAAAATCTAATAATAAAATGGGAATGGCTTCATTAAAAAGAGATGTTCCAGCAAAATTAAATAAAAATTTAGAAAACAAAGTTAAAGAAGTAGCAATTAAAACATTTAATGCAATTGGTTCACATGGAGTTTGTAGAATTGATTTTTTAATAGATGAAAATGAAAGAGTTCTTGTGAATGAAATAAACAATATTCCAGGTTCATTATCATTTTATCTATGGAAACATGAAGGTGTTGAATATAAAAAATTACTTGATGAACTTATAGAAGGTGCCTTAAATAGAGCTAATAAGAAACAGAAAATGATTTTTTCTTATCAAAGTAATGTGCTAGAAGGGTATAATGGAATAAAAGGAAGTAAGGGCTCAAAACAATAATCTCTCTAATGAGGGATTTTTTTATTAGGTTTATTATAAAAATTTAATATTAATTATTGGTGGTTATTTTGAAATGTCCTAGGTGTTTAAATGTTGATAAAAAATATTTTTTTAAAGGTAGTAAAGGATTATATTGTAGAAAATGTATTTCATATAAAAGGATGTTGATTGAAGAAGAAATTGAAGAAGTTAAACTTGATGAAATAAGTGACAATGCGATGGAATACATTTTAAAATATCCATTAACTCAAAATCAAAAAATTATTAGTAAACAATGTTTAAAAAATATTAATACTAGTGATGTTTTAATTAATGCAGTATGTGGAGCAGGAAAGACGGAAATCATTATTGAAACAATTGCATATTTTTTAATGCAAAATAAAAAAGTTTGTATAGCAATTCCTAGAAGACAGGTTGTTTTAGAATTGAAAAAAAGACTTGAAGGAATATTTACTAATGCGAGTGTTATAGCTATTTGTCAGGGTAGTACAAGTATTTTGGATGGTGATTTAATAATTTGTACTACACATCAATGTTATAGATTTTATAAGGCATTTGATTTATTGATTTTAGATGAACCTGATGCATTCCCTTATAAAGGTAATGAGATATTAAAAAATATTGTAAGAACTAGTTGTAAAGGTAATATTATCTATTTAACCGCAACACTTGATGAATATTTGAAAAAAAGAATACTTGATAATAGTATTGTTTGTTTAAAATTAAATAAAAGATTTCATGGTGAAAAATTAGTTAGACCAAAGGTTGAAATTGGATTTACAATATATCTTTTTTTAAGACTTATTAAATGGGTTAATGATTTAAAGTTTAAAAGAAAAATTATTTTTGTACCTACTATTGTTGTAGGAGAGATTTTATATAAAGTTTTAAAATTATTTTATAAATGTAAATTTTGTTGTAGTAAAACTATCAACAAAGATATTTTAATAAAAGATTTTGTTGATTTTAAATATGACCTTTTAATCGCAACAACAATTCTTGAAAGAGGGATAACAATTGAAAATGTTAATGTATGTGTTTTATTTGCAGAACATGTTATTTTTGATGAATCGTCACTGATACAAATTAGTGGTAGAGTTGGTAGAAGTATAGCAGCCCCAAGTGGGGATTGTTTGTTTTTGTTGAAAAATAAAAGTAAGGAGGTTAATAATTGTTTAAAAATTATTGATGAGGCTAATGATTGGTAGATGTGTATATTGTGATGGATTATTACTTGAGGGATTAAATATATTTGAAATGTTTTTAAAAAAAGATATTTTATGTGGATTTTGTAGGAAAAAACTTAAGAGAAATTTTAAAACATTCAAAATTAACAACTATAAAGTAGAGAGTTATTATATTTATAATGAATTTTTTTCTAAGTTATTATTACAATATAAGGATTGTTATGACGAAGCTTTAGCAGATGTTTTTTTATATGAGTATAAATGGTTGTTTAAAATGAAATATTTTGGTTATTCAATAGTGATTATGCCTAGCCATAAGGATATAGAAAGTATAAGAGGGTTTAATCATTTGAAATTAATTTTTGAAAACATGGGTATAAATGTTATTGATTGTTTATATAAAAAAAGTAATATAAGGCAAATGAATCAAAACTTTATAAATAGAAAAGATATTATTAATTGTATGGGTTTAAAAAATTGTAAAATTGGAAATAAAATTTTGTTGGTTGATGATGTATGTACTACCGGATATACATTAAAAGCTGCATTGAATTTATTGGATAATGGAAGAAGAAAAATAAAAATTTTCACAATTTCAACAAACATAAAAAATGTTAATGATATAATTGATTCATAAGGAGAGGTTTATGAAAAAAATAATTATATTATTTTTGTTTTTGGTAGGTTGCAGCAAGATGGTTGTGACTCCAAAACAGTTAGAAGCGAGTAGTATTATAAAAACATTCTACATAATTTCAGATGATACTTTTGATGAGATTGAAAAAGTGATTAATAAATATGAACCTTTAAAAATATTATCTGATACAAGATTTGATAAAAAACCACTTATAGAAGAATACCGCAACACTCTAAACATCACTTTAACAAATAGAGATTTACCTAACATAATTATTTATCAAGATGAAAAAGGTGAATTCAATTCAAAAATTTATAATGTTTATTTAAGCAAAGATAAACAAGCTTATGTTCAAGATGGTTTTGAGGAAGGTGATTCATCTGGCAATGTTTATTTGTCATTTACTAATTCGGATGTTAGTTATTCAGTGGATTTTTATAAAGATGAAATAGTATATTCTTATCCAGATTTAACTGATGAAACAAAGAATATTGCACTAAATTATTATAAAGAGTTTAAAGAAAATGAAATAGTTGATACTGGGTTTATTGATGAGATCATAGAAATAATAAAGTCTGGTAAAAAATATGATGTTGTAGAGAGCGATACAGATATAATAAAGAATTTAAATTACTATGATTCTGTGGAGCCGATATATGAATATTTTGATAATTCATTTTTTGTGAGTAAACCCTATAAAAATCTTTTTTTGGCAAAAAGAAATGAATATAGTGCTGTTATTTCAAAAGAAGGGGAATTAATAAGTAAATATGATTTTTTATATCCTTATATTTATAATGGAGAAATAGTGTTAGAAAATCATGATGAGGAATTTATTAATGATGGCAGTTTGGCACTAAAGGTTGTAAAAGAACAAAATAAAATCAAGTATAGAAATCTTGTAAAGGCAAATGATAAATTCATGACACATGAATATAGTGATTTTGGAAAAAATAAATTGTGTGATGTTAGTGTTAAGTTTGATGATTATAATAAAGTTTATCCTTATCAAATAATAGAATATGATAAATTCACGGATGATGGAAATGGATGTATTATTATTGATGAAATTTTTAATAAAAATATGGGATTGATAAATTATAAAGGAGAAACACTTGAATTAGATAGTTATTATTGGTCAAATAGTTTTGGTGATGTGGTTATTGTTGGTGGAGATACTTCACAATTATATAACAGTGAATTAAAGCTTATTGAATTTAATATTCCTTTTGAAAAGATTGTCACAAGTAGTAATGGCAAAATTGTTGTAAAATCAGAATATTTTGAATATGGTATATTAAATGAAAAAGGAGAAACAATCGTTCCTTTTATATACGATTACATAACAATTATAAATGATAAGGTTTATTGTAAAGTTAAAAATTTATGGAGTGAAATAGTTTTTGAATAATATTTAATTTATACTTTTTTTACAATTGCTTCTATGCATACTATTGAATAAGAATTTTTTTCGTTGTTTATTTTTGAAACAAGAAATAGAAAAATATCATCAATGATTTTATAACCGTTAAAATCTACAGTATTTTCGAAGTTTTTTATATCATTCATTGTTACTGATTCAAAATTTGGAATGTTTATAAAATTACGGAAAATAATGATATTAGAATATTCCTCATAATATATTTTTTCATTAAAGGGTTTTATATCTAATAATAGTCCTCTATCAATTGGAATTTTAATACTATTAAGTTTTTCTAACTTTATTCTATTCACTGCTCTACCATATCCTTCAACCACAAAAAGTTGACTATATTTTTCTAAAGGTAGTTTTGTTTTAGGGATAAAATACATTTTATTCCTTTTGATAATGTCAATTTTATTTTTATCATTTATAAATTTGAAAATTCTTCTAGTATCTTTTGCGAATTCAATTCTACTATTTATTAACTTGATTTGTTTTTCCATTTCTATAATAAAATTATCAATATTTTCATATGCCTTACTAGAATGGGTATCTTTTAAAAAGTTACTTATCGTTTCTAAATCCATACCTAGATTATTGTATTGCTTTGTTAAAACAATAATGTATAAATCATTAAAAGTATAATTTCTGTAATTATTCTTAGGATTTCTCTTTGGGGATATTATCCCCTTTTTTTCATAAAATCGTATCATTTGACATGATACTCCTGTTTCTATACTAGCCTCTTTAATATTCATATTGACATTATAACAATTATAAGGTTTATAGTATAGTAGTGAAATAAATATCAAATAGGGAGGGTATATGAAAAAGTTATTTTACATTATTGTTGTTTCATTTTTAATGATAACTTCATGTTCTAAAAATAATAATACTTCTGAAAGTTTAAAGGTTATTGATGGGACATACGTTGGTAAATCCGAATCATACAGTGTTGAAAAAGAGATGGAGTTAAAGGTTACGTTTAAGGATAATAAAATTGTAAGTATTGAAACATTAAATTCAGGTTCTACTGAAAATGTATACAAAACAGTTGAAGAAAAATTATTTCCAAGAATAATTGGATCTCAATCTTTAGCTGTTGATAATATAACTGGGGCAACAGTTTCTAGTATGGCAGCAAAAACAATAATTAAAGAAATAATCAACTCTAATGGTGGAGATGAAAGCCAATGGAATAAGGAGATTGTCAAATCACAAGAGGTGGTAAAAAAAGAGGGTTATGATGTAATTGTTGTTGGGCTTGGAGCATCAGGTATAGCTTCGTATATTAGTGCAGCATATGAGGGTGCAACGGTTTTTGGTATTGAAAAAGCTGCAAAGTTAGGTGGTAATGGTGCTATGACGGCAGGTCCAATGGCGGTAAATCCAAAACGACAAGTTGAATTGAATGGTGGAGATTTTGTTAATCCTGAAGATGTGATAAAAGATTGGATTGAATATACTGAGGGAGATGCAAAAGAAGAGATGATTCGTCAATTTGTTAATGAATCTGGTGAAACATTGGAATGGTTAGAAAATAACTTTGATTTTAAATTTGGAGATAAAATGTTTACATTTTTTAATCCTAATCCATGGCCATTATGGACAATTTATACAGATAAAGAAGGAATTGATAAAGACAGTGCATATATAAACTCTATGGAACAAGCAAAAAAATTGAATGAAAAAAATGAATATATGCTTGAACTTGATGCAGAGGAATTTATTTTAGATGATTCTGGAAATATTACAGGTGTGAAAGCTAAGTATTATGATGGAACAACTTATGAAATAACTGGAAAAACAGTAATACTTGCAGGTGGTGGGTATATAGGTAATCCTGAGATGTCAAAGGAATATACTGGCTATGTATGGAAAACTCATGCAATGACACAATCAGATGGAACAACAATTAAAATGGCACAATCAGTTGGTGGAACAATGTTTAATCCTGATGTTGCTGTTGAAGATCATATTGCACAAGTTGCGAATATAATAAGATCTGATGATGTTTCTGCAGATTATAAGGCAATTTTAACATCTTTATTATTAGATACTTCTGCTGTATTGATTGATTCAAATGGAGAATTATTTAATGAAAAGGCAGGGAACAATCTGGCATTTAACGGTTGGATGGCAGGTAATATGTTTTATACAATCTATAATGAAGATGAAATAAACTCAATCAAAATAAATGGTATGAAAACATTTAATGAGCCAACATTCTTAAAACAAGGAGGAACTTATACTCCAAATACTCCAATTGAAAATATTGAAGAAATATTGACTATTGGTGAAAAATATGGAAATGTTGTTATAGCAAATTCTATAGAAGAATTAAATGAAAAGTTAAATATAAAAGTGAATTTATCAGATATTCATGGAAAATCAGATGGTAAATTATATGTAATAAAAGGTTCTGCATACATATATTCATCTACTGGTGGGCTAGATATTGATGAAAACTATAATGTTTTAAAAGAAGATGGAAGTCCAATAAAAAACTTATATGCTGTAGGTAATGATTCAATGGGTGTATTATTTGCTTCTGAAAAAGCATATGTTACATATGGTGGAGCTGCACAAGGTTTTGCATTGACTTCAGGAAGATTAGCAGGAAAAAATGCTGCGCTTTCTACTAAATAAGGATTCTCTATATGAGAATCTTTTTTGTAAATTTATTATTTTAATAAAAATAAATAGTTGGATTGATTTTTAGATAACTATAGATATAGTTAATTTGCTTTATTGTCATATAAAAGTTATAATTTAGCAGTATTTATAGTATAAAATGGAGGGCTTATGGCTAATTTTTTAGATAAACTATTTAATGTTGATAAAAGACGTATCCAAGAAATAGAAAAAAAAGTAAAACCTGTAGAAGCTTTAAGTGAACAATATAGAAATATGAGTGATGAAGAGCTTAAGGCTAAAACTGTTGAATTTAAAGAGAGATTAAAGAATGGCGAAACTCTTGATGATATCTTAGTAGAAGCATTCGCAACTATTAGGGAAGCTGCATATAGAGTTATTAACGAATATCCATATTTTGTTCAGTTAATGGGTGCTGCAGTTATGCAAGGTGGCGATATTGCTGAAATGAAAACTGGAGAAGGAAAAACTCTAACTTCTGTAATGGCAGTTTATTTAAATGCATTAAATGGGAAAGGTGTCCATGTAGTTACTGTCAACGAATATCTTGCTCAAAGAGACTCTGAGTGGATGGGAGAAATACATAGATTTTTAGGACTTACTGTAGGATTAAACTTGCGCCAATTAACACCTGCACAAAAAAGAGCTGCTTATGCATGTGATATTACATATACAACAAATGCTGAAGTAGGATTTGACTATTTAAGAGACAATATGGTCACTAGAGTTGAAGATAGAGTTTTAAGAGGTTTGAACTTTGCATTAGTTGATGAAGTTGACAGCATACTAATTGATGAATCTAGAACTCCATTAATTATTTCAGGTGGACAAAAACAAACAGCAAATTTATATTTACAAGCAGATAGATTTGTAAAAAGTTTAAATGAAGAAGACTATGATATTGATGTAAAAGGTAGAACAATACAATTAACTGAAAGTGGTGTTTCTAAAGCAGAAAAGGCGTTTAAAGTTGATAATTTATATAATCTACAATATACAAATACACTTCATCACATCCAACAAGCTTTGAAAGCAAACTACATTATGATGAAAGACATTGAATATGTAGTTGATACTGAAAATGATGAAATAGTAATTGTTGACCAAAACACTGGTCGTATGATGAGAGGTAGAGCATATTCTGATGGATTACATCAAGCAATTGAAGCAAAAGAAGGAATTGGTATTAAACAAGAAACTACAACACTAGCAACAATTACATACCAAAATTTCTTTAGATTATACAACAAACTTGCAGGAATGACTGGTACAGCAAAAACTGAAGAAGAAGAATTTTTAAGTATATACAATATGAGAGTATATGAAATTCCAACAAATAGACCAGTCGCAAGAATTGACTTGCCAGATGCAATATACGGAAGTAAAAAAGCTAAATTTGAAGCGTTAGTTAATAAAGTTATTGAACTACATGAAAAAGGTCAACCGGTTCTTGTAGGTACAATTGCAGTTGAAACATCTGAATTGATAAGTAAAATGCTTGAATCAAGAAAGATAAAACATGAGGTTTTAAACGCAAAAAATCACCAACGAGAAGCTGAAATTATTGCAAAAGCAGGAAGAATTAATGCAGTTACAATCGCAACAAATATGGCAGGTCGTGGAACAGATATTAAACTTCAAGAAGGTGTAAGAGAATTAGGAGGACTTGCTGTATTAGGTAGTGAAAGACATGAATCACGCCGTATTGATAATCAGCTAAGAGGAAGAAGTGGTCGTCAAGGAGATCCTGGATATTCTCAATTTTATGTATCAGTTCAAGATGATTTGATGATTCGTTTCGGTAGTGAAAGAATGGAAGGAATATTTAAATCTTTAGGTGATACAGCAATTGAATCTAAATCAATTTCTAAAGCAATTTCTTCTGCACAAAAACGTGTTGAAGGGGTAAATTTTGATGGTAGAAAAGCGTTGCTTGAATATGATGATGTTTTAAGACAACAAAGAGAAATAATTTATGACCAAAGAAATTTTATCTTAGATAACGAAGATGTTCATAGTATTGTAAAAGGAATGTTTGAAAGAGTAATAAAAAAAGCTGTTGATAGAAATACAGATTTTACTTCTAAACAACCAGTTGTAAATGTTGAAGAATTAATTGAAAGTTTAAAGAAAATGGGTTTCAAAGAAGAAATTGAACCAAGTAGCTTGAAATTAGAGTCTTATGAAAACATTGTAAATATATTCATTGAAAAATCTTGGAATGAATACGAAGAAAAAATAGAACCAGTTAAACAACAAGTTTTAGGTATAGAAAAATCAATGGTTTTAAGAATTATTGATAGAGCATGGGTTAATCATATTGATACAATGAGTAAACTAAGAGATGGTATACATTTGAGGTCTTATGCACAAAATAATCCTTTACAAGCATATGTATCTGAAGGTTATGAAATGTTTGAAGATATGATGCAACAAATTTCTTTTGAAATTGTTTCTTTCTGCATGAATGTAAGAATTGTTGTAGAGGAGAAAAAATAATGGAAGTATATGAATTAAAACAAATTATTAATGTAAACAATGCCAAGTTAGTACAACTTGGCTCTTCTCTTTGACTTAACAAAAAGAGAAAAACTAGTTTCTGATAATGAAAAATTGATGGAAAGTGAAAACTTTTGGGGGAATCCTAAAAAGGCACAAATGATTATTCAAGAAACAAATTTGAATAAAGATTTGATTTCATCGTACAAAAAATTAATAAATGGATTTAAAGAATTAGATGAATCATTAAATGAAATGAGAAATTCATTTGATGAGGAATTGATGTTATTGGTTGAAGAGGATTTTAATGCTTTAAACAAAAGTTTTGAAGAATTTGAAATTAAAGTACTACTTAGCCAACCTTATGATAAAAGTAATGCAATTTTAGAATTACATCCAGGAGCTGGAGGAACAGAGTCACAAGATTGGGCAGAAATGTTATATAGAATGTATTCAAGATGGGCAGAAAAAAGAGGTTTTAAAACAACTGTTTTAGATTTCCAAGAAGGTGAAGAAGCAGGAATAAAATCTGTAAGTATATTAATCGAAGGTTTTATGGCATATGGTTATTTAAAAGCAGAAAGAGGGGTACATAGACTAGTAAGAATTTCACCATTTGATTCTTCTGGAAGAAGACATACAAGTTTTGCATCTGTTGATATCATGCCAGAATTTAATGATGAAATAGAAATTGTTATTGAGGATAAAGATATAGAAATAACAACAATGCGTGCTTCAGGTGCGGGAGGACAACATGTTAATAAGACAGATAGTGCTGTTAGAATCCTTCACAAACAGACAGGTATTGTTGTTTCTTGTCAAACAGAAAGAAGCCAAATACAAAATAGAGAACGTGCTATGAATATGCTTAAAAGCAAACTTTATTTAAAACAAATTGAAGAACAAGAAGCTAAGTTAAACGCAATAAAGGGTGAACAAAAAGCAATAGAATGGGGTTCTCAAATAAGATCATATGTTTTTTGTCCTTATACAATGGTTAAAGATGTTAGAACTGGATATGAAGTTACTAATATTCAATCAGTAATGGATGGAAATATTGATGATTTTATATTTAGTTATTTAAAACAACAAATTTAAAAAAAATTAAAAAAAAAATGAACTTTTTAAAAACTAATTTTCTCTTAATTATGAAGATGCAAAGGGAATGTAAAATATCTTTAAAGACCGCATGGGAAGAGCGGTTTTTTTAGGGACTCCACCAAATAGTGTGGAAATGAAAAAAAGGAC
Organism: Erysipelotrichaceae bacterium; assembly: GCA_022772735.1. Taxonomy (GTDB): domain Bacteria; phylum Bacillota_I; class Bacilli_A; order Erysipelotrichales; family Erysipelotrichaceae; genus UBA9076. The sequence continues at coordinate 118,531 of JALEZD010000009.1, read as the reverse complement.
CATCAAATAGTGTAGATGACTCCACCAAAAAAGTGTGGAAATAAGAAATAAAAATTGCGACTAAATTAAAAAGGAAACTAGTCGCTTTTTTTGATGTAATCCAAAAAATATAAAACTAAATTATAAATTAAATCCAGACTTATTAATTACATACATAATTCTTTTTCTTCTTCTTTCATGATTTCTAATACCTCTTGTATTGTAAATGAGGGAGGCAATAGTGTTGTTTTGACTTTCAGCCACACTATTATTAATTCTTCTGTTTTTATATATAATAAAAGAGTTAATAATTTCCTGTTTCCAGTTAATAAGAGAATTTAAAAAATCATTAAATTCTTCAATATTAGCTAAAGTAAAAGCCTCAATAATAGACTCTAAATCATTGCAGGCATTTTCATATCTACAAGACATATTAAAAGAAGTATATAATTCTTTAAGTTCATAAGCTAACCTCAAGCTATTATCAATAGAAAGTGTCATATTAAGAATCTGTCTATAATTAATAACTTTTTTAAGTTTGTGATTGTATTTACCTTCATTATCGAGATTAATATTTCGATTGAGAAGTAGAAATTTAAAGTTTTTTAAAAGATAATATTCATAAGAGTTAGAAGGATAAGATTTCATTATTTTAACTCTTAAATTAGAAAAGCTGTCATTAAGATTTTTAATTACATGGAAAGAATCTATGCATATGACAGCTTTTTTAAAATACATTTTAGAGATTTGTTTATAAGGTACATACATATCAATACAAACATATTTAACATTATCCAATTCAGATTTAGGTATGCATTGAAAATAAGAGTGTAGAAAATTTTTTCTTCTTGATGGAGTAATATCTATAAGTTTATGAGTAATAAAGTCATAAAACACACAAGAATACTTAGAATCAAAACTATTTACTTTAGTATAAACTTCATCAATACAAATAGCTTCAGGAAAAGTTAGTCTAGGGATATGAGTATATTTATCAAAGATTCTAACTACGCTACTTTCTGAAATAGAAAGAAGTTTAGAAACACTGGAGAATGTGAAATTGGGTTGTTTCAATAATTCCATAACAGAAGTAATAATTCTATAGGAAAATTTAGAAGATTTAGGATGTATGTAGTGGGTAGTGCTAAAAGACTTACCACAATTTTTACAGTAAAACCTAGGGATTTTTAAATTGATTATAGTATTAGAAAACAGATCACTAGAATTAATGATTTTTTTAGAGAAAAATCCATTAGAAACAATACAATTAGCATCACAAAAAACGCAATAACATTTAATTCTTTTTAAAGTGACATTTACCACATTATAGTTCTCGTTATTTTTAGTAGACTTAATATCTTCTATATCATAAATATTAAGGTTGAGGGAATTTAAAACAAATCTATTTAAATTATTCAAAAAAACCTCCTTAACAAAATATGGATTACATCACATAAATTGTATAAGAAGGTAGTATACAACTCCATCATTTTAGTGTGGATTAACATCCACACTATTTGAAGTAGACTGTCCACAAACACAGAAGTTGGTGGATATATAGTAAAAAGCGACTAGATGAAAAGTAAGTCTAGTCGCTTTTTTGATGTAATCCTAAAAATATAAAAATAAATTATAGATTGAATTTAGCCTTATTAATTACATACATAATTATTTTTCTTCGTCTTCATGATTTATAATATCTCTTGTGTTGTAAATAAGATAGGAAATAGTGCTATGTCAACTTTCTGCTATACCATTATTAATTCTTCTGTTTTATAGCAAAAATATTAAATATTTATAAGCTTTTAAAAAATATATTTAGGTGATACAATAAGTTTGATTTTTCAAGGGGAGATGTTTTTATGAATTACAAGCTGGTCAAAACACTATTTAGTATGCTGTTAGCACTATTTATTTTAATAGGTGCAGCAAATAATAATAGTATATTTGCAAATGATGATAGATATAATTCATCAATTACTGATAATGCAGACAATGAAACTGTTACCAATGATGAGGATACAGTTTTTGCCAATGAAAATATTACATCAGAAAATCTAGATTATGATGCAGATAAAGAAGAGTTTGAAGACTCAAAAGAAATTGGTTCATCAGAGGCTATTTTGGAAGAATTAGAGAATAATGAACTAACTAATAAAGATAATTCTTCTGAGGAAACCAATTATATCACTGATGAAGCCGGAATTAGTGGGGAAGAACCTCAAGTTGAAGAAGAGCTTAATAGTATTGTTGAATCGTTACCTGAGGAAGCCGTTCCTTATAGTTTAATGGACTCTGAGGAAAATATTGATGATTTTTTAAAATATGCAAGAACTGCTGATGGATTAGCTGAATCAGTGAAAATATCTAGTACTGGTGTAGATGGTCTTACAGTTGATAATGGTATATATTTATATAACTTGGTAAAAGAATCTGCTCAAAGTTTTGATTTAACATTTCCTGAATCAATTTTTCAGAATAATAGAGATAAAGGAGATATTTTTGTAACAATCAAATTACCTAAATACGGCATGGCATTTGATGATAACATAGTAAACGATTTAAACACAGCAACTCAAATAAAATCGGCTTCTTTTGTTAAGGATGGAAATGGATATAATACAACATTAAATTTTGTGATTGATGCTCAAACTAATCAGAAATACTTGACTGCATTTTCTACAAAATATGTTACTTTAACAAATACGCAATGTGAAGAAATTATTAGTAACGGTTGGGAAGAAAGTCCAGTTGAAATTACCATTAAAAATGGACAAGGTGATGTTATATCAACTGATTCAAATTACATGATGAAACCGGGTAATTATAATGATCCAAACATATTAATACCTGAACATGTAAATACTACCACTTCTATTGCAAACTATGCCAATAGTGGAGTGCACGATAACATATATGGTAATAACTCTCTAGGCGGAGGACAAGATAATTTATATTTGAATGTGCCTACGGTTAGTAATGATAATAGTGAGCTGTTAAGAATTGATGAAATTAAATTTTATGTTCCAGATGAAAGATTTGAACTTGCAGGCATTACTACAACACCTGCCTATTGGTCTATGTATACCGGTCCTCAAGCACCTGCAAATTATCAGCTTACTAATTATTTTTCAACTGATAATGTAAGACATAATGATCATGATGGAAAAGGATCATATTATGTATTTAAACCTAAAAAGCCTTTTTATAACAACAGTAATTATGACTATCTAGAACATACCATTTATGGTTCAAGAATTCTTTGGAAGATAAACAGCGATTTAGAACCTGATACTACATATACCGCTTCTGATACAGAAATAATCGCTACAAAAGCTGGTGGAGATAAAATATCTATTGTTAATAAAGGTTCAGTGGTTACTACCTTAAAGCAGACTTTAAATGACACATTCATCTGGAGACCTGTAACTGATTACAAATTAAACGGTAATACTACAGTAGCAAAATATGTTCCAGGAGGAACATATTTTAAGGCTCATTTTGTTCGAATGCAAAATTATGATGTTTTTTCAAACAATACAGAATATAAGACCATAAATGGCAAGCCTACTGAAGAATACAATTTTCCTTATGAAATTAGACCTACTGCATGGCAGCCATATAATCACGGGGCAAGCAGCAGTAATAAAGCAGTAGTGGAATCTATTACATATACAGTTACTAAAGAAGATGGAACTACTCAGGAATTTACTGAAATTTTAAATAAACCTGTTGCTAGTAATTATTCAGTTAATTTAGATTTCTCTGGTAATTTAAGTGGTAATGATAGGGTTAGTAAGGTAAAAATTAACTGGAGTGAAATTCATGCACGTCATTGGGTACAATCTGGTTTTGATTACACTGTTACCACTACTCATGAAGATAATAGTCCAATATTGAACGGTGATTTACTTCATATTGGGTATACTTCTAGTACAGAAGAAAATGGTAAAAGCTTTGCTAGTACCGTATATCAGCCTGATAAATATATTTATTTAAGCTATGGAGAACTTTTATGCCCATGGCTGGATGCCTACGGCACTAGTTATCAGATGTATAATGTCAAAGCTCTTGATGATACAGAAGTTGTTTTAGTGCCAGAGTTGTTTTTAAAGGTTAATTCAGGTACAGGAAAAAATTATAGTGAAAATCCTGTTATTGATTTAAAAATAAAATTAAACAATGTTACAGAGGGATATGGTGGTTCTGCTATAAGTGATGGAACTTTTATGCTTTCTGGAAATATGACTATGACTAAAAATATGAGTGATTGGAAATTCGATTATACAGTTATAGATAAAAATACTAAAGCTACTAGAACTGCTTCTTATCAGGTTGGAACGTTGACAGGTGATACTGAATTGACCCGAGATATGCTAGGGTTATCAGATGCTGAATCGTTTTTAAGCTTGTCAATGAGCTATAATGGTAAATTTGTTTTTAAAGATACTATTAAATATGAACAAAAAAGTAGTCATGCTGATAATTCATCAGCAGGTATGTATGATTTAACCTATTTATTAAAAAATATTAAAGCATACACAACATCTAAAAGTCTTAATGATAAGGACTTAGTTACTTTTTCTAGAGCTTATAGAGAAGGATCAACAATGTATTTTAATTCACAGTATAATCACAGCGATTCATGTCCTAACAATAAAGCTAATTTCTTTTATGGTGAAAATGTTTGGAATTATCCTGCTTATATAATTTCTTCTAGCAAAGTTTATACAATAAATGGTCCTAATTTTTCAGCAAATGTACAACCTACTGTTATTCAATCAAATACATTTACCGCATCTGTTGATTTTAATTTAAAGGCATATGCGAACACTGATTATATGAACAGTTCATACCAAACTATGCCTTATGATGTTCCAGAACAGGTTTTTATTGAGTTAGTAGACAATGACTTTATTCTAGATAAAACTAATGCAGAATTTAAACAATCATTACAGGAACATGGCATGACTGAGGATGATGTTGAAGAAATTGAAATTGCCGGTAAAAAATGGATAAAATTAAATATAAAAAATTCTAAAGACAAAACTAAAACCTTAAAAAATAATTCGATATCTTTAGCAACTTCTACAACATTAAAGAATCATTTTGTGATTGCCTTAAATGCTTGGGAAGGTGCAACAGTTGGATTGCATCATCCATTTAAAGATGTTTACTTTAATAATTCAGAATTATTAAATAAATATGATGGAAGTGAAACAGGTGAATATGTTAAAGAGCAATTTGATGGAGCAGTAGAGGATCGGTATAATTTATTAGGTGATAATGATAATACTACAAAAAGATTATGGTATGGAGATATGAGTAATTACACTGTTGAAGTTCTTAGAAATGGAATTACTGGTATGAAGCTATATCCCGTTAAGGATGGAAATGTCCATAAAAATAACACTGTTAATTTTTTTGAAGAAGAAAGAGACAAATTATCTGCTCAGTTAAATATTAAAATGGCAGAAAAAGATGTTTATAACTACACAGCAATAATTAAAATACCTAGCAGGGATGAGGTTATTGATTATGATTATATAGATGTAGATAATATTTTAAAAACAGGAAAAAAACAATCAGATTTAACTTTGTATTTGACTGGACCCGCAGCTATTAAAAAGAACTCATTGAAAAATAGTAATGTTACATTTGAATACAGCAAAGATGGTGTAGATTTTGTTGATGGAAATACTATTAATCCTGATGACTTCAAAGATTACAGATATGTAAAAACAACGGTAGATATATTTGAAAAATATCAAGCTTTAAATATAGAATTGCCTTTAGAGAGTGAGCTTAAAACTGATTTAAAGGAAAGAAAAGCCTATGTTGGTGGAGTTTATAGCTTTGATTCTTCTAACAGTGAGCCAAAAAATACTTCTGAAGGTAATTTGATTTATGCAGAGTATGTTTATAAAAATTATCTTTTAAATGGTAAATTATTTTGGGATAATGATGAAAACGGTATTAATGATATTGATGACCCAGCTAAAGGGACTACTTTGCATCTGTATAGCCCTGATTCAGACATTAGTGATAAATATGGCAATGTTATAAAGCCTAATACTTTAATTGGCACAGTTAAAACTAAAGAAGATGGACAATTTAGCTTTTCTAGTTATATAGGCCAGGATAAACAATTTATTAAAATTGTTTTAGATAATGGAGTGAAACTAACAAAGCAGAAAACGGGAACAGGAATATTTGATAATACTGATGATTCTGATTTTGACAGAGAAACCAACAAACTGATTTTACCTAAACTATCTATGAACGGCAATGAAAATATTAGTGGCGGATTAACTAAATTACCTTTGTTGACTGTTGAAAATATTGTAATGCATGTTAAAGATACTAGTAAATTAAAAACTAAGTCAGAAAGTGAAAATCCTAATAATTTAAATCCAGTAATAACTTATGATGTTACCTCTGGAAATGAAGATATATCTGTTATTACTGCTATTGATGTTACTGGAAATGCGATTGGTATTCAGAAAGTAAAAGCATCAACTTCTAATACATTAGGTGATATTATTGAAAAAGAATTCGAAATTAAAATCTATGCTAATGTAATTTACGATGCTAATGGAAGTAGTGGATATGTTCCAGTTGATAACGCTTTATATACTAGTACTGATGATAATGTTATTGTTAAAGAAAATAATTCTCTATATAAGCAAGGTTATGCTTTTGTAGGGTGGAGTTTAGATAAAGATGCAGCCAATCCGGATTATCTTCCAAATGAAGTATTTAAATTTATGGAAACAGAAAAAAATGTAATCCTATATGCAATATTCAAACCAATCCCGCCAACTATGGTTAATAATACACCAAAAAATGTACAGCATAGTGTACCGGTAACATCTGATGTGGAAAATATATGGATTTATTTAATGGCAATGGGATTATCAGCTTTAATGTTAATGAACATTTTTAGAAAAAACTCTATTAATTAACATTGAAAATATAAAAACACAATACAAAAATCATTTTAAATACTAGTTTATTGTTCTTTTAATGAAAAATTTTAAGAAAAACTAAAATGAAAAATTAAATTCCACTTTAAAAAGACGAAAAAGTAAAAATAAGTAATTCAAAAATAGTGTTATTTAGATGGTAAATTCTAATATAACACTATTTTTAAATTAAAAAATATATTTTAGTTAAAATAATTATGAAAGTAATAGAAAAATGAACGCATGAAAAGCATATAGAGCTTACTGTTTAAAAAATGAAAGAGTTAATTCTACTTAATTAATGGATGAAATCTATATCCCAACTTTTCATGTGTGATTTAACTTTAAACTTTTATCTATCTTATTACATTATATGCCAAGATTTGGGTAATTCCAAAATCAGAGAGTCTCTTTTCCATTTCTTCATTATAAAACTGGAGTAGCTGCACGGATGATTTTCCGTGCAGTTTTTCTTTTGAATATTAATTGATGTGGGCACTTATTAGGTTAGCTTTTTTTAAGAGACAAAATATAACTCATAGAGGTCATATCCTTTTTGGCATATCTCTCTTACAAAAAGATGAATAACACCAACTAGTTTGTATACCTTCTATTATCTATACATTGATAATTCAATACTATCCATATACTGACACATAGAGAAATTAAACTTTTGATAATCTGCAGTTTTGAATTCTTCATTTACTTTTGCAACATTTACATTAACTACACTTGTTTGATTAAAAAAGGTTATCATTAAAGGTGCTTTAATAATTTTTGAAATACCTCTAATTGTCATGTTTCTTGCTTCATCAATCTTTAAAATTTCTTCTTTGGAAGATAAATCAATCAACTTTTCATCTACCAAAATTTCTGTATTATCATAATAATCAAACATAAAATAAATCGCTTTACATATTTGTTCCCAACCAACAGAGTATGTTAAATTCCATTGCGATAACAACCAACCTGTATTTTCTTTTATTGTCATCAATAACATTTTTTCTTCTCCTATATTCTAATAATGTATTTAATTAAATTCTATAAGCTATAATACTAAATGATATTTACTTCCATTTTCTGATTTTGTTTTAAAAGTTACAAAAGATGTAACAGTATTCACATCAATAAATTTATACATTCTAAAAATTATATTACTATTCATTATATCAGTTATTTACCATATATTTTCACAAATGGAAACAATAGTTACATTAAAAGTGAGCCTCCATTAATTGATTCAACTTTTTGGCTCACTTCAAATAAGTTTTTTTTAATACATTCTATTAAATTTAATTATTTTGAATATTCAGAAGCACTTTGACCTGCGATTCTACCAAATACAACAATATCTACAATTGCATTACCACCAAGTCTGTTTGCACCATGTATATCGCCAGTAACTTCTCCAGCAGCATATAAACCCTTAATTACTTCACCATTTGTATTTAATACTTCTGCATTAGTGTTTATTTGAATACCTCCCATTGTATGATGTACAGTTGGTATTCTTTTTGCAGCATAGAATGGTGCAACACCTAACTTTTTATCAAAAGTTTTTAAACCAAATTCATCTTCTTTACCATCAACAACTTCATTATATGCATCAATTGACGCTTGTAAGTTTTCAGGATTTACACCTATCATTTTTGCAAGTTCTTCAACAGTATCAGCTTTAAATGTTTTATTTAAAGTAACATAATTTGCAATTAAATCGTCCCCTTCAGGATATCTGTTTCCATCTGCAATTATCCACATATTTCCTTCTGGTTGAGCATATATTGCATTAACTAAAACATCTCTTCTAGAATCTTCAGCTACAAATCTGTCACCATTATTATTAACAAATATTCTATTTAATCCAGAAGTATGTGGCTGTCCCATCATCATTCCTGTACCAACTTCACCATTAGGATGTAATTGAATTAACCCCATATCTACAAGATTTGCACCAACTTCTTCTGCAAGAATTATACCTTCTCCTTGTGCTGAAGGATTTTGATTTGAACAACCGATTCCTACACCTAAATTGTCCCATTGTTCGTTATATTTTTCTCTCATTTCAACATTAGCACCAAATCCACCTGTCGCAATAACTACAGATTTTGTACTATATTCAATCTCTTTCCCTTTATTATCAGCTTTAACACCAACAATTTTTCCATCTTCAACCACAAGTTTTACAGCTTTAGTATATAAATGAAGTTCAATATTATCATTTTCAGCTATATACTTTTCTGCAGGTAATATTTCTGGCGCACCATTTGGAAATTCACCCTTTATTCCATAATGACTTCTTTGCCATAATGAACCAGTAGCTGAACCAAGTTTTTCTTCCCATTTTGCACCAACACTTTCTAGCCAATCAACGCCATCAAGTGCATTATTTACCATCACATCAATAAGTTCTGGATTACCTTGATAATCTCCTCCACTATATGTTTGTAAGGCATGTAATTCTTTTGAATCAAAAAGCCATTTATTTCCTTCACTAATATGTTTTTCAAGTTGAGATTTAACATCACTTTGTAATTTCTTCTCATATTCATCATTAGGTTCTTTTTCAAGCAATTTATTAATAGCTGCAATGTTTTTATCAGTCATTTCAGTTAATTGACCTCTTGTAGTATCAGCAGCATTATATGCCCCACCAGAGAAAATTGTACTACCTCCTGTAATACCTAATTTTTCAATAACAATAACTTTTGAACCATTCTGTGCTGCAGTTACTGCTGCACTCATACCAGCTCCACCAGCCCCAATAACAACAACATCAGCTTCATATTTTTGAGAATCCAATTCTCCTCTAGAATATTTTGTATTATATTTTTCTAAGTCTAATCCTGCTTCTGTTAAACTTTTTTCAACTGCACTTAATATTCCTCTTGTCGCAAAAGTAGCACCAGTTACCACGTCAAGATTAATACTTTGTTGTTCAATTATTTCATTTGTGATTATGTTTATTGCACGTTGTACACCAAATGATTCATAGTTTTCAATAAATTCAATTTTTTCTATTTTGTTGTCTGTAATAGTAGTTTTTAGTTTAATTGGACCATTAAAACCTGTACTTTCTCCTGTAAACTCACCGCTTACACTTTTTGATTCTTCAGCTTTTTTTGCACACGAAAAAAGCATAAAGGTTGATAGTAGTAATAAAATTATTTTTTTCATTTCTTTTCCTCCTTAGTAAATTATAATATTCACAATATAACCTTTCAAGTGAAAAATTAAACAAGGAAAAGATTTAGTATATGTTTTAAAAGAAAATACTACGCAATAAAACTTAAAACCATTCTTGCAAATTCTTTTATATTCTTTATATCTGTTTTATCTGGGTGTCCCCATTTAAATATTAAAAATTGTCCACTACAATGAAATCTTTTATTTAAAACTTCTATACCTTTTTGCCTTAAAATATTTACTATTAATTCTGTATTATCACTTTTGCTGGCTGAACTTGAAAATATTGCTGCACCTTTAATTTTATTATTTGGTAAATTGTATAAATAATCAAGAAGTGCTTCATCAGGCTTCCCACCATATATACCTGTTCCTACAAACAGTAAATCTGTTTCATTTAATATATGTGGTTCACATATATTTATTGGTTCAACATTTAAAACATCACCTAATGCTTTTGCTAGTTTTTCGGTATGCCCTGTTTTTGTTTGGTAAATAATATTTATATTCATTAAATCCTCCGACTACATAAATCATATCTAATATAATTAATATTCTCAAATGAACAATTATGTGAAATAATGTTATTGGAGAAAAAATATGTATACTTTTAAACCCTCAAAAGTTAAGTTTTTTATATCAATATTAATTGGTTTTTTAGGAATAACTGCTTTATTTATTTTGTCATTAGCACTTTTAGAACCATTAATATCTTTTGTTATTTCAATAATTATTTTAACAATTTATCTATACTATTATTTATATAGAGACAATATAACAATAATAATTGATGATAAAAATGTAATAATAAAACGATTTAAAAAAACTATACAAACATTTAATAGAAAAGAAGTTGAAATTGAATTTTATACAGATAGAAAAGGAAAAATGCAAAATTTACAAATTTCCACACAAAATGATGTATTCAATTTTGACTTAGAACTTTTATCAAATGAAGATTATTCAAGCATTAAGGATATTTTAAAAAAATAATTATCCTTTTTTTAATATTTTAGTAGTGAAACTGTTAACTATACTAAAAAATATTGCACCTATAATAGCACTAAAAAATCCATCAATATATGCACCTTCAATAAAATTAAAACTAACACTTAATACTGCCGCATTTATTATTATTGAAAATAAACCTAATGTTAAAAATGTAATTGGTAAAGATATCAAATCCAAAAAAGGTTTTATAAACATATTCAAAAAAGTTAATACAACACCTACTAAAACTAAACTCATAGTTGTATCAATATATATTCCTTTTAACAGTAAATCTACAATAAATAAAGTTATAATATTACTTATAATTCTAACAGATATTCCCATAAACCCTCCTATTCAGGCAACTCAAATTTTCTTAAAAAAATTACAAAGCTTCTTAAGAAAAATAAACCAAGAAATCCAATACTTAAATAATCCAATATTCTTTCAATAATAGGTAATTTTGTTGCTTCAAAACTTATATCGAACATTTCTAAATTTTTATTCATTATTTGTTCACCAACAACCTCATTATTTATTTTCAAAACAACGTACCCTTCAATTTTTTCTGGATCATCTTCATTTCTAATTTCAACTTCTGCTTTTACAAGACTATCATCCATACTTTGTGATAATAATATATTAAAATCTACATTAATATCAAAGGTTGCTTTTGCCCATAAATCATTACCTTTTTTTATTTCAACAGTTTTTGATTCAATTTCACTACCTTTAATAACCACTGTTTTATAATTATTAAATCCATACTCAAACAAAGTTTTTGTATCAATGTATCTATTGTCAGCTTCACTTTCTTTCATAACTACTGCAATTAAATCCATATTATCCTTACTTGCATAAGTTACCATTGTATACCCTGCAGGTTCTGTCCAACCTATTTTTCCACCAATCGCAAATTCATAATTAAACTTACCATTTTTTATCATTGCATTTCCACTTGCAAAAATTCTAGGATTAGCTTGTTTATTAGTCGCAGGCATTTCGTATGTTTTAGTACTAAATATTTTTAAAAAATTTTCATCTTTTATTGCCATTCTAGTTATCATAGCCATATCATATGCAGTTGTATAATGATTTTCATCAGGCAATCCATGCGCATTTGTAAAATGTGTATTACTTAAACCTAATTCACTTACAGTTTCATTCATAAGTGTTGCGAATGCTTCTTGTGTGCCAGAAACACCCTCTGCCAACATATTACTTGCATCATTCGCACTGGCTAAAAGACTTGCATGTTGTAAATCAACAACCCTTGCTTCTTCTTTTGTATCAAGCCATATATGGCTGGAACTTCTATCAAAATTGAAAATCGCTGTATCACTTGCAGTCAAAACAGATTCAGGTTTTAAGTTTATACTAGATAAATACACCGTTAAAATTTTTGTAATACTTGCTGGATACATCTTTTCATTAGCATTTTTTTGATAAAGTATTTTCCCTGTTTTAGCATCTATTAAAATCGCTGATTCTGCAAATATTTCTAAACCAGCAGATTCTGCAGTTTCTTCTTGAGCCTTAACATTAAAAACACTCAACAAATATATTAAACATAATGTCAAAATCAAAAATATTTTAATAAACTTTTTCATGTATATAATCTTACAATATTTATTATTTAATTAATAGTTTTTACATTATTTTTGATAATTTCACACAAACTAATTAAAATTATATATATGGAGGTTGTATATGAAAAAATTATTTATTTTATTATTTTTACTAACAGCTTGTGTAAAAACGGAAAAACAAACTCTTCAAGATAATATTAAAACTAATAATATTGCAGGAAAAATAGTATCAATTGATAAAAACAATATTTCAATATCTAGAAATGGAGAAATATTAAATTTTCAAATTAAAGACATTGATACAACTAATTTAGATGTTGATGATGAAGTTTCAATTATATATAATCAAAATAGTTCAGAAGTAAATGTTATATCAATTGTTTTACAACATAAAGCATCAAAAATTTATAGTATAACCACAACACTTTTAGAAGGTTCATCATTTGAAACTCTAGTAATAACAAATGAAAAAGGACAAGTAATAAACATAAACACTAACAATGTAGAAATTATGCTAGAAGGTCCACTTGTCCCTGGTATGAAAGTAAAAATAACTTATGATTCAGATAATAATCTTCAAACACTTGAGTTTGTTGATTAATAACTAATAGCTTTCTTCAAGTTTCTTCTTATTCTTTGTATTTTATTATCATAACCCTTAGCTGAACAATTTAAATATTGTGCAGCTTTTTCATACCCAACTTTATTAATCATCAAATTTAATGCAATTTTATCATCAGTTGATAAATCATCGTAATATGATATAAACTTTTCTGCGACATGATTATATTCATAATTAAATACAGGATTACTCATAATATCATTACTTTCAATTAAATCATTGCAATATAAATCACCATCTTCACTAACGAAGTCATCTAAAGAAACTGTATTACACATAATGTAGTTTTTTTGATTGAATAGTTGCTTTATTAGTGTTTTTATTTTTCTGGAAATACAAGTTAGAATAAAAGTTTTTATATGTGCATTTTGATCATCTCTATAATATTCAATAGATTCAAACAGTGATATAAATGCTTCTTGTAAAAAATCTTCTTTGTACATCTTTAAAAATGGAAATCTAGCTGTAAAATTACTAATAATCTTCATAAAAAGATATCTAAACTGTTCAATCAATACTGTATAAGCATAATCATCTTTCTGTTTAATCATATAAATTAGCTCATACACATTATCCATAAAATCACCCCTTTTATAAAGGGAATCTTTTATTGTAAATTTCGTATAATAAAACCCCAGTTGCAACAGAGGCATTTAAAGATGAAATTTTACCTACCATAGGCAATTTAACCATAAAATCACAATGCTTTTTTACAAGTTTTGATATTCCTTTCCCTTCATTTCCAATAACTAAGGCTATTGGCATATCATATTTAAGTGACCTATAATCAACCGCATTATCCATATCAGTTCCAACAATCCAATATCCTTTTTCTTTTAAATATTCAATTGTATTTGTAATATTGGTAACACTTGCAACTTTAACTGTATTTATAGCACCTACAGAAACTTTTGCAACTGTTGGTGTTAAGCCAACTGCACCATGTTTTTTAATTACGACACCATCAACACCAACTGCATCACAACTTCTTAAAATCGCACCTAGATTATGTGGATCTTCTAACTCATCTAAAATAACAATTAATCCGTTTTTTTCACCAACAGTTTTTAAAATTTCATCAATTCCTACGGTTTTATACTCATCAATCTTTGCAATAACACCTTGATGATTTTCACTATTACATAGATTTTTTAATGTTTTTTTATCAGTTCTTATTATTTTAATGTTATTTTTTTTTGCTAGCTTAATTATTTCTTCATCATCATTTAACAAATATAATTCATATATTTTTGTGTTATCTTGCAAAAGTCTTTTTACAATATTCTTCCCGTATATATATTGTGACATATTAAACCTCCATTATGGTTTTAACTACTTCCCAAAGTTGTTTTATTCTCTCTTCATTTTTTTCCACATACCAATACCCAATAAGTGCTTCAAATCCAGTTGAAATTCTGTATATTTGTATGTCTGTATTTTTAGGGCTACTGTTACTTTTATAATTTCTGCCTCTTTTATAAATTTCAATTTCATCATTTGTAAAAAAGTTTTTTTCAAGTAGAGATACAAATATACCAGCTTGAGCTTTTGCGCTTACAAATTCAACACTTTTCTTTTGTAAATCATCTGGCTTTTTTAACCCTTTCTCAATCAAATATGATCTTACATATAAAGACCATATTGCATCTCCAAGATATGCTAAGGTTCCTCCACTTAATTCTTTTGTATTCATTTAAATTAATCCTTTCTCAATTAATTCTCCCCTAAATTTATCTGCACTTTCAAAATTTTTATTAGCCTTTGCGTTTTCCCAGTTTTTAAACAACATTTTATCGTCTTCATTTAATATAGTTCTAGTAAAAATTATCCCCAAAACATTAAGCATTTTTTCCACACTATTAAGTAAATTAGATATTTCTATTAGATTTAACTCTTTTGCCCTTAAAGCATTATTAAGTTTTTTTACTGTATCATAAATAACCGTATAAGCATTAGGAGTGTTTAAGTCATCATCCATTTGATTTAAAAACTCTCTGTAACTTTGAGTATCAAAATCTGTATTTTCAAAACTATTTAACTGTAACTTAATACTTGCATTTTTTAATGTTTGTAAAACCTTGTCTAATTCTTTTCTTGAAGTTTCAACTGCCTCATCACTAAAATTTAATTCTTTTCTATAATGTACACTAAGCATTAACCATCTAACTAAATTTGCACCAAGTTTATCAATAACATCTTTAGCCCAACTAACATTACCTAGTGACTTACTCATTTTATTACCGTTAAGATTTATCATTGCATTATGCATCCAGTAATTTGCAATATGGTTATGATAAATCGCATTACTTTGTGCAACTTCATTTTCATGGTGAGGAAACTTTAAATCTATTCCTCCACCATGTATATCAATCATTCCATGAAAATTATTTTCAATCATGACAACACACTCAGTATGCCACCCTGGTCTACCTTCTCCCCATGGACTATTCCACTTTATACCATCTTTTGTATTTTTCCATAAAGCAAAATCAAAAGGAGATTCTTTTTTATCATTTTCTTCAATTCTTGCGCCAGCTTGTAAGTCATCTAATTTTTGATTACTAATACATCCATAATCATTCACGCTTTTAACTCTAAAATAAACATCACCATCTATAACATATGCATTCCCGTTTTTTACAAGCAAATCAATAAATTTTATTATTTCATCCATAGTTTCTGTAACTTTTGGCGTTGCATCTAGCTCAATAGTATTTAAATCATATCTTACTTTTTTATAAGCATCTATATATCTATTAGTAATGTCTTTTTCACTGATCTTTTCTTCAATGGCTTTTTTTATAATTTTGTCATCAACATCTGTATAGTTTGAAACAAATTTAACTTTATATCCTTCTGCTTCAAATAACCTTCTTAATGTATCAAAGACAATTATCGGTCTTGCATTACCAATATGTGCGTGATTATATACAGTTGGTCCACAAACATACATATTAACTTCATTAGGTTTTATACTCTTAAATTCTTCAATTTTTAATGTTTTACTATTATAAACTCTTATCATAGAAATTCCTTCCATTTCCACAAACAATTATAACATTTAATATTAATTATTAACTTTACAATATTTAAAAATACAAAAAACAGAGCTATAAATATATATTCTATATCAATTACTCTGTTTCTTGTTTAGATATTTTATTATTTCTTAAATAGTCAACATACCCAAATACAAACGCCTCAATTAACACAAAAAATGATGATGCAGTTTGTAGCCACCAATCTTTTGGTATTGGACTTCTACTTGTTGTTGCATATAAATTGAAATCAGATTTATTTGATAACCAATTATTCTGTAAGCTTGTTATAGAGACTATCTTACATGAAGTTAATTTTAATCTGTTAATAATTGCCTCAAGTTTATTATTTTCACCTGACAAAGATAATACAAATACTGCATCTTTTTCTGATATTCTTTCAAGTATTCGTCTAAATTCGTTTGATTGTCCATCGCCCAAAATAATTTGGAGGGGTTTACCTATAAGCAAAAATAATCTCTGTAGCTCATAAGCTTGATTTTTTTGTGTAACCCCTGTTGTTATTACATATATTTGATTAACTTTGTCAAGTTCATTATAAATGAGACTATAATCTGTACTTTTTAATATTTCAATAAGTCTTTCAATGTCTTCAATAGCTTGTTTTTTAAATGTTATCTCTTCATCCAAGATGGACACTTTATCATGCCACTTTAGAAAGTTTCTTAATTCTGAAAAACCTGTGAAACCTAATTTCTGCGAAAATCTAATTACTGAAGATTTTGATGACATACACAACTTTGCAAAATCAACGGTACTTAAACTAGGAATAATTTCTAAATTTTCCAAGACTTTTTTACACATAAAAATCTCAGAGTCATTTAGTTCCTCATAATGTTCATTGATTAAATCAGTAAACTGCATCAAATCACCTCATATCAATTAATGGACAACTATAATAATATCATTATTTATTGTAAAGTTGGCCAAAAATCCTTATTCGCTTCAATTAAATCATCAAGTATATCTTTTGCAACTTTTGCAGATGGAACAGTTTTAGAAAGTGTTATTGCTTGCCACAGCTTTTGATATGATTTGTATTCAAATGCATCAACAACCAATTTCTCAGACGCAACTTGTTGTTCAATCATTCCTTTTTGAAAAGTAGGTATTTTCCCCATAGAAAGTGGTTCATATCCTCTTTTACTTACAATACATGGTACTTCAACCATAACATCATCACCTAAATTAGCAATTGCACCATTATTTTCAACAATCAACAACATTCTCTCATGAGTATTATACGCAAGAGCTTTTGCCAATTGGACAATAAATTCTGCATGTTCTCCAGCTTCAATGTTTGTATCTTTTGCACTATTGTTTTCTGCAATTCTTTTACACTCTGCAAAAATATTTTTTTCTCTATAATCCATAACTTCATTTGCTCTTGTATAATTTGGATTTGAATGTTCTACAACATAATCTGGATATAAATAATATTTTAAATATGTGCTAGGAATTGTTTCAGGATCAACCGCATAAACATCTTTTGCTTTTTTAAAAGTATCCATCCAACTAGATTCATTAAGCAGAGGATTTTCTTCATTTGTTTTTGCAACATATCCAAATTGTTTAACATGCTCTTTTAATTTTGGCATTAAATCATTTCCATCTTTATCTCTTAACTCGCTCCACCAGCCAAAATGATTCAATCCATAATATCTATCAACGATATCATTTTCATTTTTTAAACCAAGAATTGTTGCTAGTGATTTTTTTATTGCAATAGGCATATCACATATATTTATTATTTTAGATTTTGGTCTAAATCTTTTTGTTGCCTCTGCAACAATTGAAGCAGGGTTAGAATAATTTAACATCCACGCATTTGGAGAATATTTTTCCATAAAATCAATTAATTCTATAACAGCTGGAATTGATCGCATACCATATGCAATTCCACCAGGGCCACATGTTTCTTGACCAACAACACCATATTTAAGAGGTATTTTTTCGTCCATTTCTCTCATTTTTAATCCACCTGCTCTAATATGTGCCATCACAAAGTCAACATCACTAAATGCTATTTGTGGATCTGTTGTTGCAACAAATTCTATTTCAGGTGCCCTCTCTTTAACGATTACTTCACACGCTTTTGCTATTATTTCTTGTCTGTTTTTATCATTATCATATAGTTTTAATTTCCTTAACGGGAATTTATCTCTATTCTCTATCAACATCATTACTATTCCTGCAGTGTATGTACTTCCTCCACCTGCAATTACTACCGATTGTTTAACTCTTTCCATTTATTACTCCTTCCAATCAATAAACTCACAAAGTGCTTCTTTAAAAGACTGCACTTTTAAACCAATAATTATTTGAATATTTTTACCATTTTCAACAATTCCCTTTTGATTAGATATTTGTTTTAAAATATCTTTGTTTACATTTTCCAAATTTTTAACTGTAATTCTTAATCTTGTAAAACAATTTGTGATTGTTTCTATATTTTCTTTTCCACCAAGTCCAGAAATTGTTAATTCAATATCTCTTTGTTGAAAATCATCTTTATTATCACTAACCCTTACTTCATCTGATTGTATTTCTTCTCTACCAGGAGTTTGTAAATTAAATTTTTTAATTAAATAAACAAAGACTAAAAACCATACCACTCCCATAATAAGCCCGACAATAATTACTAAATAAAACTTTGTGATTGATGGACTAAACGGTAGATTTGAAACAACTGAATCAATTAATCCAAACAACATGTATGTTCTTGCTCCTATTGCCCAAAGAATTGTTTCAGATATTGCAGTTAAAATACTATGCACAAACCATAAAAGTGGTGATGCAAATAAGAATAAGAAATCTAATGGTTCTGTGATACCTGATAATGTTGCAACAAAAGCTGATGGTAAAATCATTCCTTTAACTTCTTCTTTTCTTTCTTTTTTTGCGCAATATATTATTGCTAAAGCAACCGCAACACTTCCAAATATTTTTACAAACCCAAATGTCGCAAATCTAAGTGAAGAGTGTAGCTCTGTTATAGTTGATGCATTTGCCATTTGAGCATAGAAAATGTTTGCTGCACCATTGTATATCTTCCCATTTATTTCAGCTGTACCGCCAAGTGCAGTAAAACAAAATGGCATCCACAATAAATGGTGTAAGCCCGTTGGGATTAAAAATCTATTTCCAAATGAATATATAAATACTCCAAGTAAGCCTGCAGATAATATAAGCCCTGAAAGAGATGAAATACCTGCATTAATTATTGGCCAAATATAACACATTGCTATCGCAAGTATTAAAACTGTTGGTATCAAAATCATAAATGAAAATCTTGATTCACCATATATACTTAAAAAATCTGCAAGTTTTTTATCAGAATATTTATTATGTACAAAAGAAACTATACAACCAAGTATCATTCCTAAAAAAACATTCATATCAACTACTTGAAACCCAAGAACTATGCCTTGTCCTGTACCATAAAGTCCCATTGCACCTGGTTCTGCCAATTGATTTGTAATATTAAGCCATGCATTATTTGCTGCTAAAAAGAATAAAAATACCACTAAAGATATTAATGCAGCTTCAACTTTTTTCTTATTAGCCAAAGATGATGCAATCCCCACACAAAATATTATTGATAAATTATTTAACATACTATCCATCATAGTTTTTATTAAATTACCAATAGTTCGTATTGCTTCTGGCATAAAATCTAGTTGTAAAATAACTGCAACTGCCAAAAACAAACCCATAACTGCCATAAGTTTTACTGGAACAATAACCGATCTAGAAAACTTTTGCATTGCTAAATTAATTCTATCCTTCATTTTTTCCTCCCTAATTAGATATATCTGAAAAAAGACTATCATCAAAATAAAGCGGTTACAATGTTTTGAAACCCTTTAGGACCAAAGTCCATTTGTTGAAACCAAAATAAAAAAACAGAGCTATAAATATATATTCTATATCAATTACTCTGCTTTATATTTGTTTATTTTTCTAATATGTAGTCATCCATAAAATAACCATTTTTTATATCAACACATCGTTCATTAACAATTTTAAATCCTTTACTTTGGTAAACTTTAATAGCTAATTCATTTTTCTTATTTACATTCAAATAAATTGTTTTATTAAATTTATTGTAATAATCTAATATTTGATTAAAATAACCTTTACCTCTTTCAGATTTAAAAAAGTATATTTTACTTAAATAAATTTTATCTTCAAATTCTTTATATGCTGTATAACCAATAGTTCTGTTTTTATCTTTTAAAATAAAATATTTATGCCCATCAGATATTTCTTCTTTTATATTTTCAAAAGACTGATATGTTTCAAGCATATATTTAACTTGAGATTCTCCGATAATAGGTGTAAATACTTCTTTCCAAATCACCTTAACAATTTCAAGTAAATCGTGTATATCTTTTTCTTTAATAATTTCAATATACTCCATGAATTATCCTTTCTAGACACAAATATAATTAATTAAACTACTCACCTAAATATTTAACAATTGATTCTCCTGCAATTTTACCTGAAGTCCATGTAAATCCAGAAGCTAAACCTTCATATGGAGGGTAACCTTCTCCATGATAATAACCTCCTGCATTTGTACCACCAGTGTATAACCCTTTTATTACTTCACCATCTTGATTAATAACTTCAAGTTTTTCACTGACTCTAACTCCACCAATTGTACCTAAGAATACAGCTCTACAATCAAATGCATAATAAGGTCCTTCTGAAACAGGATACATTAATGATTTACTAGATTTAGCATAATCAGTATCTTTTTTATTTTCTACCATTTTATTATATCTTTCAACACTATTAACTAAATCAGCTACTTCCATTCCTGCATTTTGTGCTAATTCTTCAATTGTTTCTCCTTTAAATGCAGTTTTTGCTTCTACAGCTTGTTCAGCTAATGCAATAAAATCTCCACTATCCATATTTGCACCTGGACCAGACTCAGAAATCAACATTTCACTTCCTTTTGTATACGCTTCAAGTGTTGCTTTATCTACAACAAAATAATATTGTCCTCCAACTGAATATGCAGCATTTGCCCAAAAAGCAGTATCATAAACAACATCTTCATTAACAAATCTTGACCCAGATGGATCAACCCATAAAAGCGGTGACATTAATAATTGTGTAATTGGACTCATTGAATATCCTGCCAAATGTTCATCAGATGTTGAAGTTGTAACTTCTGATGCTGCAAGTTCTGCTGCATGTAATAATGGTGCAGAATCAATGTCTGTTGCACCAACTGCAATCATAGAATTTAAACCCTCACCCATATTTGGAACACCTAGTAAATTTAATTTTGCATTATTGCTTACGGCTTTAATCATTTCTTCATTTCCACCGTATCCACCAGTCGCAACCATTGTAGCCTTTGCATTAACTTTTAATGTTGAGCCATCACTTGCCTTTGCAATAACACCTTTAACTTCACCGTTTTCAAATATTAAAGATTCCATAGTTGTTTGAAGATATACTTCAACTCCTAAGTTTTCTAATTCTTTATATAAATTAGAGAAACCTTCTTCTGTATTGTCATAAATATGGTAAGATTGTGCTTTATAGTTATCTCCCTCATGTGCAAATTGAGTAGTGCCTTCTTGAACACTTACTTTCATACCTAATGAATCAATCCATTCTACTGTTTCTGCTGATTTTTCAACAATTGCTCGAGTTAAAGGACCATTAGATAAATAGTCATTGAATTCTAATAATTGTCTAACAGCTTCATCAACATTTACATCTATTCCTGCTTCTTTTTGCCATTTAGTTCCTATCGCAAAAAAACCATGAGATATTTTGGTATTACCACCTACAAATGAGTTTTTTTCAATCACAACAACTTTTTTACCAGCTTGTGCTGCAACAAGCGCTGATGCTGTTCCTGCACCACCTGTTCCAACTACTACTACATCTGCTTCAATTTCTTTTGATTCACTATTAATACTAACTTCCTTACTAAAGTCAGCTAAATTAACTTTCGCACTTTCAAGTGCTAATTTTACAGCCTCTTTTACAGCTGTTGTAGTTATTGTTGCTCCTGCCATTGTATCAACCGCAATACTTTGTGCTTCAACAATTTTTTCAGCCATTTGTGGTCCAGCAACCTGCCCAATTATTGGTGTTTCACTACTTACATCAGTTGTAATTGATTTTATTTTTGAATTTTCTAATACAACTTCTGCCTTTACATCTCCACTAAAACCTTTATAACTTCCACTGAATGTTCCACTAACGCTATTACTTTTACTACTGCATCCAGATGCTAAAAGTAAAAAAACAAACATAATAGAAGCTATCTTTTTTATTCCTTTCATATCTTTCCCTCCATTATGTGAACAGTTTATCATACCTTTTTTGTTTACAAAATTAGGTATTATTGGTATATTTAACATGGTTTTTTTAACATTTTAGGTGAATATATGATAATAAATGAATTTAATACTGATTCTTATTTAGATAGTTTTGATTATAAATTTTTAATAGTGACAAGCCCATCTGCCTTTAAAATCGGAAATGATATGATATATCCTAAAAAATACGATATTATTTTTACATATAAAACTCCAAAAATTGAAATAGTTAACATTGATGCAAAATTGTATAGTTTTAAAAATGAGTTTTGTAAAAAATATTTTTTGCAAAATTTTACTAATTATCCGATAATATATGATTTTTTTAGTTTAAATTCTAAAAGTCCTGAATATCTATATTTCAAAACGTCTAATTCTAAAGAAATTCAAGAATTAATAGAAATAACTTTTAAAAATGATGAAGAATTTATAATACTAAATTTACTAAATATTATTTTTGCAAAATTGGGTAAAGAACATACAACTTTACTTTCAAAAATTGAATCATCAATGCTAAAAGAGCATTTATTAGGCTCAATTATAAAATATATTGATGAAAACTCTAAACACATTACATTAGAAGAAGTCGCAAAAACATTTGGATATCACCCTGCCTATTTTTCAAAATTTTTTAAAAAATACATGAAGACTTCTTTTAAGGATATGTTAAAAGAAATAAGACTTGAAAAAGCAATAAAATATATTAGTGAAACAAATTTTTCAATTAAAACTATATCCAAAGAAGTTGGATATGATGATGTAAATCACTTTTATAAGGTATTTAAAGATAAATATAAATGTACTCCTAAAAACTACAAAAAATAAATTTCATTTAACTATACAATCATTCGTATTTTTGATAAAGTATCTATCTAAAGGAGATTTTATGAAAATATTATTTATTAGACATGGTGAAACTGATTGGAATAAAAATCACAAAATACAAGGAACTACGGATATTCCTTTAAATAATACAGGCATTAAAACTTCAAAAGAAAGTGGTATTAAGCTTAATAAATTTAATATTGCCCATGCATATGCTAGCCCTCTTTCTAGAGCAATACAAACTTGTAAATTGATGTTGGAAGGTTCAAACTTTAAAGATATTGAAATAAAAATTGATGAAAGAGTAAAAGAAAGAGCCTTTGGGAATTTAGAAGGATTTTCATTTGATGAATATTTTGAAGCAATAAAAAATAATAAAGATGAAGGTGTTGAAACAGAAGTTGAAGTTTTTAATCGTGTAAAAAATTTCTTCAAAGAATGTTATTTAAAACATAAAGATGAAACAATTGCAGTTGTAAGTCATGGTGGTTGTATTAGATTATTTCTGCAACTAGAAAATCTTATACCATCAAGAGAAATTATTAAAACTAATCCTGAATATTCAAAATATAAAAGTATTCATAATAATTCAATACATGAAATTGAATATGATGGTAACTCATTTATTTTAAAAAATTTTGATATATAGAAATATATTATTAAACTTTGGTGTTGGTGAAAGATTATTACATTTAAATTCATTTTATAAATTTATGAATTTTTTATCATTATTTCTAAAACACTTTGTGACTTTACACGTTACTACTTTGTAATATAGCATTTAATATACCGTATTTCTCACAAAAACATACACTTTCCTATATGTTTAAGATTTTTTCGTATATATCAATAATTCTGTCTTTTTAATGTATAGCTTAATCTTTTATCCATATACATATAATTTGATGCTAGAGGGTACAAAATTAAATTTTTTTCACTATCAAATTCATACTCATAAATAGGAATTTCCGATATTATTGGTTCTATTATAGAAAAAATATTGTTATCCATTTGCCAAACAGAAGTACATGGACGTGGAGATGATAAAGTATTGGTGGAAGTAATACATCCATTATTAAATGTATATATTTCATCGTTATATTTATAAGTTCCATTTAAATTTTGATCATAATTAAATTGTAATTTTTTTATCAGAATATTGCCATCATATAATTTTATTTTATTTTTATAAAACATATTTTTATCACTAACAAAAAAACCAGTGCCAAATTTTCGTTCAATTGAATTGTTATCTTTATAACTATATACATATATATCTTGAAGACTATTTAATATATATATTTTACATTCATACTGATTTTTTGAACATTTATATTCAAAAGTAGAATAATTTAAAATAGGTCTATCTGTAGGATTAAAGTAATAATATATATTATAAAAAATGAATACAGATATAATTATTATTAGAATAAAAATTAGCTTTTTCATAAAATACCTCAAATTAATATAATAAATAGTAAATAAAAATTTATTAATCATGTCGTTTTCTAACAATTCAAAGTATTTGATAATAGTATTAACCAAATATAAGAAAGAAGTATAGAAAACGATATGAATATTATAAAACAATTCATAGATTCTGGTAAATATTATATAAAGTGTCATTATAATATGAACCAACCAGAATAGTTGTACATAATACCGTTAAATAAAAATACATAAAACAAAGTGAACCCAATAAGTTGGATGATAAAATAAGGATTGATTTCTGTATTGTACAGTAGTTAATCCTTTTAATTTTATAGTAAGTCTTTATATTCATTATAAAAACTGTATAAGTTAAATTCTCCAAATGTTACTGCATATCCACAAATATGTTCATCACAGTTTTTTAAATATTGAATTAATTAAATAAACTTTATTAAATGTGTCATTATACTTATTTTTCAAATGTATTGGAATTTCATTATAAAACTTTTTGTAATTATTTTCTGCATATTTTACAACATCAAACAAATTAGTAAAATACGCATTAAAATAAGTAAACTAACTGTATCAATCGTACATTTTAAATACTCACGTTAGTACTCATAGTTAATATAACATTGATTTTATACATCAATAACAAATTTCCCCATTTTTTTATTAAAAATAATTTTGTATCTGAAATAATCAAAATATAACCAAGAAAAAATTAATATTACAGGTATAAAAAATAAACATATTTTTTCACGCTTTCCTCACTATAAAATAAGTCATACTATATAACAAAAAATAATAGAGTTTTGAAAAAGTATTCAATCAGATTGATACCAATGGTGTCGTGGGAAATTTGGAAATTATGAAGGTTATTTTCAATATGATCCTAATGTAATGTATCCAACAAATGATTAAAAGCATAGAAATCATCTATGCTTTTTCTATTATTTGAACTTCCATCCATGGGACTTGTTCTAAAAATTTTAAGTTGTTAATATCAATTTCTTCAAAAACAACATAATATTTATCCTCTAAAATGATTAAATAAAAATCGATTTTATCATTTATAGGGATATATTTTCTCTTTAATGATGGAGTTGTAAGTGAGTTTGAAGCTGAATAAACATTTTTATTAAGCTTTACTAAATCAGCAGAATACAATGTTCCATGTGATTTTGGATTTTCTTGTAGTTTAACAAATTCTTCCCATTCTTCATCCGTAAAAAGCAATTCAGTTTCATAGCTAAAAAATATTCTTTTTAATTCCATATTTTTCCCTGTAGAAATTGAAATAGATGAAGGCATATAGATAAAATGATTGATAAATTTTTTTTTATAGTTTTCTATCAAAGCTGGATCATTATGCTGAAAAATACCTAAAGGAATTATTGTTGTTTCACTATCACTTGAATATTCTTTAACTGTTTCATTTTTTATATGTACTGAATTATCATTAATTTTCTGTTTTATTTCATCGTTTTTACATCCTGATAATATTATAAAAAATGTTAATAATAAAAATATTGTTTTCATAAAAAAAACTCCTATTATTTGGATTAATTATACTACAAAACATGTTGTTTTCTTACGATTCAAAATATTTGATAATGTTTGAAAAGTATTCAATCAGATGGTTATCAATGGTGTTATGGTGAATATAATGGAACAAGAGGATATTTTCAATATGATCCTGCGGTAATGTATCCTACTAATGACTAAAAAAAACAAAAACCATATTATTTATGGCTTTTGTTTTTTAAATCTTTAAATACCTCTTTAAAAGTATATAACTTTACTTTCCCTATATTATATTCTTTATATTCATTATAAAAATTATATAAGTTAAAACCTCCAAATGTTACTGCATATCCATAAATATGTTCATCATAATTTTTTTTACATATTGAATTAATTAAATAAACTTTATTAAATGTGTCGTTATACTTATTTTTCAAATGTATTGGAATTTCATTATAAAACTTTTTATAATTATTTTCTGCATATTTCACAGCATCAAACAAATTAATAAAATACGCATTAAAATAAGGAAAATCATCTCCTTCTTTGGTTGTACATTCCAAATTTTTACATTGATACTCATAATTAATATAGCATTGATTTTCTACATCAATAGCAAAGTGTTTCCCCATTTTTTTATTAATAATAATTTTGTATCTAAAATAATCAAAATATAACCAAGAAAAAATTAATATTACAGGTATAAAAAATAAAAAAATTTTTTTCATAGATATCTCCTAAATACAACATGTCGTTTTCTAACAAATCAAAGTATTTGATAATGGTGTTGTATCGATGCAAACCAAATACAAGAAATGAGTATAGAAAGCGATATGAATATTATAAAACGATTCATAGATTCTGGTAAATATTATATAAAGTGTCCATATAATATGAAACCAACCAGAATAGTTGTACATAACACTGCAAATAGTGTATCCGCAAGTTCAGAAATAAATTATATGATTTCCAACAATAATAAAGTTTCATATCACTTTGCAGTAGATGATAAAGAAATAATACAATGAATACCATTAGATAGAAATACTTGGAAAGATGGAGATGGATATAGATGGGCTTGGGGTAAGAGATACGGAATTGAAGGAGCATTTAAATTTGATCCGAGAATTATGATAATTGAAGGAAAACCTTCAGGAAATTATAAAATGAAATTAACTGGTTCTGCAGCTAGATTACGAACTAGTGTTGTAAATGGAAAAGTTAATATAACTGCCCCTAATGGCTCTGAGATAAAAGTATTAGAGTTTTTAAAAAGTGTTCAATCAGATGGCTATCAATGGTGTTATGGAGTTTATAATGGAGTATATGGTTACTTTCAACATGACCCTGCTGTAATGTATCCTACTAACGATTAAACTAAAAAGACAGGTTAATTCTGTCTTTTTAGTTTATAAGTTATTTTTCTTTTTAGTCCTATATAATTTTCCATATAGTAAACGGGACTTAATATTAAGTTATTATTGTCATCAAATTTATATTCATAAATAGGTATTTCAGAAATTATTGCATTATCTAATACAATTATATTTTCATCCATTTGTGCTATAAAATTGCATTTTTTATAATTTTCAAAATTACTACTTAAATAACAACCATTATTAAATATATATGTTTCATCATTAAATATATATGTTCCATTTAAATTTTTATCATATTCAAATTTTAATTGTTCTACTATTATTTTTTCATCATAAGAGGTTTTTAATATAAAATCTTTTTGATTTTTTATAAAAAGATTTTCTGAGTTAAAAGGTATTAATTCTGTTTTTGTTGTATAATGATTTTTTTCAAAATAGATAGACTGATCATAAAAAGTATATACTTTACATTCAGTAAAATCATCCTTACATTTATATTTATATGTAGAAAAATTTGAAAAATTTGAATAAGGATTATATTTATTTTTTTCATACTCATAAAAAATAATACATATAAACAATATAACTGTAACAATAAGAATAAATACAACTTTTTTCATAAATTTATACTCCTAAATAAAACATGTCGTTTTCTAACAAATCAAAGTATTTGATAATAGTATTGTATCGATACAAACCAAATATAAGAAAGGAGTATAGAAAACGATATGAATATTATAAAACGATTGGTGTATCCTAGTAAATATAGTATAAAGTGCCCTTATCTAATGAATCCTACTAGAATAGTGGTGCATAACACTGCAAATAGTGCTTCAGCCAGTTCAGAAAGAAATTATATGATTTCTAACAATAATAAAGTTTCATATCACTTTGCAGTAGATGATAAAGAAATAATACAGGGAATACCATTAAATAGAAATACTTGGAACGCCGGAGATGGTGTATTAGGAAAAGGAAATAGAGAAGGAATATCAATTGAAATTTGTTATAGTAAATTAGATAAAGACTTACATAAATTTATTAAAGCCGAACAAAATGCAGCTAAACTAATTGCTGAGTTATTAAAAGAAAGAAATTGGGATATTTCTAAAGTTACAAAACACCAAGATTATAGTGGTAAATACTGTCCTCATAGAACATTAGATATGGGTTGGCAAAGATTCTTAGATATAATTTCTAATGAATTAAATCAATTATAAAAATATATTTCATTATTATGCTCCTAGGCAAAACACAAAAAATAAGAAAGAGAGGACGTATAAAATGATGAAAATATATTTAAAAGAATTCTTACAAGTAAGAACGATAGTTACATTAGTTATGGTATTCGCATTAATATATGGATGGTTTGTAGGAAAAATATCATCACAGGAATTTGTACCAATGGTAACCATGATATTGACATTTTATTTTACAGATCGTACTACAAAAAAAGAAATAACATAGAAAAGGCACCCCTACGGGCAAATTGCCTTTTTTTGTTTGTAGGTTAAAAAAACAAAGACTAGAAAACAATAAAAAATGAAATAAATAACCATAAAGATTTTAATAATAATACCAACTAGTGTGGATGAGAACATCTATACCAGCTGACATTGAAAAAATAAAATTTTTCTTTGTATAATAAAAACAGGTGCTCCATGTTCATACAAAGGACGATTATCTTTATTATGAACAACAATTTAAATCTACTGAATATCATAAAAGGAATATTCATCTACCTAATGATTCATTTAAAGAGTCTCGTGTATATCTTGAAATACATCGTTATATTTGTAATAGTTATAAATCTTCTTTTAGTGATGTACTTTTAAAATAAAATCATTTCTAATGTACCACATAAAAAAACGAATTTTTAGTCATATTAACTGTAAACTCGCTTTTTATTTATCCACACTAGTTGGCATTGTCCTATTTTACTATTCCATTTTCACAATTTTATAAAAATATATAGAAATACTCATTATCTAATAACAATACATCTCTATTTAACTAGCTATATATTATCTATTATTTTTATACTCTAAATCTAATCTATTAATATACTCAATAAATTTTGTTTGTAAAAATTCATTGTTTGCACTTTCAAGCACGAGTACATTTCCATCACTTGAATAATTAATAATAGTTTGTCCTCTATTTTCACCTTCTAGTACAACATCTACATAAGCGTTTTTACCAACAAATGCTTCCTTATGTAATAGATACATCGTACATGCTAAATCAAATATAGGTGATTTATCTTTATTTCTTTCCTTAGAATATCTAGAAAAAAACTCTAAAATTTCATAGGTTAAATTACTTACATACCCTTTTGATTTAAATGGATCAATAACATTATGCTTTAGACTACAATAATCACAAACTTCAAGTGGTGCAAGTACAATATCTAAACCTGAATCAAATACAATCTTCGCTGCATGTGGATCAGCATATATATTAAACTCTGACTTTTCAAGAATATTGCCACCATATATAGAGCCTCCCATTATTACAATTTGTTCAATGTTAGGTATAACATGTGGTTTTTCACTAATAAGTTTTGCAATATTTGTAAGTGGTCCTAAAGCCATAATTGTAGTTTTTGTAGATAAACAACTTTCAAGAAACTCAAGATAATTAATATTTTTATTTCTAATTTTACCATCAAGCAATATTGGTCCATCAAGTCCACTTTCTCCATGTGCTAATGGTTGAGGTTCCGGATTATAGATAAGTGGTTTTTTCTCACCTTCAACAACTACATAATCCTTATCTAAATAAGATAATACTCTACACAAGTTTTTAGTAACTTTATCACTTGTTTGATTTCCACAAACAGTTGTAAAACCTAAAATATTAAATTCTTCAGGATTTGCAAGTGCTGCAAATATTGCCATAATGTCATCATGACCAGGATCACAATCAAATATTATATTTCTCACTTTAACCTCTTTTTTCTTTGTTATATTTTCTAATTGAAAGAACAATTAATCCAATAGTTACGCAAATATATGGAATTGTATTTACAAGTTCACTTGGTAAATTAGTTAAAATCAATTCATTAACAACACCTTGTGCTATTGCGAATAATCCTGTTGTCAATAAAACAATTAACATATTTCCTTGTCCTACAGCACTAGCCGCAACACCCATCCAACCACGAGAAGCAGTCATATTATTTGAGAAAATTGATAAATATCCCATAGATAAATATGCGCCTCCAAGTGTTGCTAGAATAGCAGAAATAATGATTGCGATTAATCTTACTTTATTTACTTTTACACCAACAGACTCTGCAGTAGATTGATCCAATCCACAAGCTTTCATTCTAAGTCCAAATGGTGTTTTGTAAATTAAAATATAAAGTAATATAACAATTAAAACACAAACATATGTCAAAAAATAATGCCCTGATATTATTTGTCCAATAACTGGAATATCTTTTATAAATGGAATATCCCAAGTTGGTAATACCTTAGAAGGCAAATTACCAGTTGTTCCTTTTGAACCAGTCCATAAAAGCAATAACCAAACACTAAAATCACTTGCGAATAGATTAAGCGCAATACCAACCATTATTGGATTTGCCTTCATTTTCATTGTGAAAAATGACATTACAAGCGCAAATAAAACTCCTAAAATAACAGCACATAATAATCCTAACCAAGAACTATTAAATAACGCACTAAAGTATACCCCAAAAAGAGCTCCAAAAATCATTAAACCTTCAACCGCAATATTAGGAATACCTGCGATATCTGCAACATAAGCACTTAATGAAGCATAAACAAGAGGTACTCCAACTCTTATTATAATAAATAAGAAACTAACACTAAAAAATGTACTTAAAATATTATTGTTCATTTGAAATTTCCTCCTTTATTAGTCTCTTATTTCTCCATGCTCTTAAAAAGTATTGTGAAGAAATCAATAAAGTAAGTATAACTTCTACAACAGATATTAACTTAACATCTATTACAGGATTACTATTAGCTAATAATTGTGCACTAGCTCTTAAATAACTAATCCCAAATGCTGCAACAAGTACTCCAAGAGGATGATTTTTCCCAAGCATTGCCATTAATGCCCCAGTAAACCCTAATCCCGGAAGAGTTGCCCATGAAAATCTTTTGTAAATACCTAAAAGCTCAATAGCACTACCTGCTCCACCTAAAAATCCTGCAAGAAAGTGAACTGCTATTAAAAGTGTAAATGCACTCATTCCTGAATATTTTGCAAAGTTTTTATTAAAACCTGCCATTCTTATTGTGTAACCTAATTTTGTTTTATACAAAAGAATGTACATAGCAACCACTGCAATTATCATCAAAATAAATCCACTATGCACTTGTGTACCACTAATTATATTAACTAATTTTGAACTTTCACTAAATGGTGCAGAAGCATTTCCCGAAACACCTTCAACTGCAAGGAAAGTTTTAACAATATAAAAACCTATACCAAATAATATACTATTTAACATTAATGATATAACTAATTCATCTGTTTTATATTTTGCATTTAAAAGTCCTGGTCCAAGCGCAATTAATCCACCAACAAGCCCACTAATTAAAATTGGAATTGCTGAATCAATAAAACCGTTACCTGTTTGAAAATTTGTATTTACTGCAAAAATAGTACATACAACTCCACATATATAAAATATACCTTCTGTACTTAAATTGAAAAATCCAGTTTTAAAATATAAAAGTGTAGCTAGTCCTGCAAATGTTAAAGGAACCATTTTAACAAGAACATAACCAAAGTAAAATTTACCTTGTAAAGGATAAGTAAGTAGGCTTATAAAATCTCCAATTGGATTTGCAGAAACAAAGAATAAAACTAATAATGTGATAAAAAGTGCTGCAGCAATAGAACTAACTAATTGAAGAAAAGAGAATGGCTTTTCATCAGTCCATTTAATATTTTTTAAAAATTTCATATTAAGCCCCCTTTAACTCCTCATCACTTTGTTTTTTAATTCCCAACATGTATAATCCAAGTTCATTTTCACTTACATTTTTAATGTTTTTAAAATGACCTACAATTTTACCATCATACATTACAATTAATCTATCGCTTAAAGACATTACTTCATTTAAATCAGCACTAACAAGTAATATAGCTTTTCCATTATTTCTCATTTCAATTAATTGCTCATGAATGTATCTTGCACTACCAACATCAATACCACGAGTTGGTTGTTCAGCAACCATTAATTTGAAAGATGTATTCCATTCTCTAGCTACAACTACTTTTTGAATATTACCACCAGATAAACTTTCAATTTTTTGATTTTCATCTTTTGTTTTTATAGAAAATCTTTTAATAAGGTTTTTAGATATTTCCTTAATACTCTTATTTTTCATAAATACCTTACCGCTTACATCATCTCTATCATAATAACTAGAAATAATATTTTCACTAATTGTAGCTTTATCCGCAATACCATCAATCATTCTATCTTCAGGCACATATGATAATCCATTATTTCTTCTGTCTTTTATTTTCATATTAGTGATATCAACAGAATTTAAAATTACATTTCCACTTGTAGAACTTGCCATTCCAGTTATTGCTTTAATTAACTCTTCCTGTCCATTACCTTGAACACCTGCAATACCTAAAATTTCTCCCTCTTTTATTTGGAAATTTACATTATCTACTTTATTTACTCCTAAAACTTTGCATGTTAAATTATTTACTTCAAGAACATTTTTTGCATCTTTTACTTCTTTTCTAAGTTCATCAAAAGAATTTTCTAGCTTTCTTCCAATAATTAATTCAGTTAATTCATCAATACTTACATCTGTTGCATTAAAAGTCCCTTTTGTTTCTCCATTACAAATAACTGTAATTCTATCACTTATTCGTTTAACTTCATTTAATTTATGAGAAATAAATATTATTGTATATCCCAATTCTTTGAAGTTTAAAAGTTGATTAAATAAAGCTTCTGTTTCTTGTGGTGTTAAAACAGCAGTTGGTTCATCTAAGATTATTACCTTAGCATCCCTATATAATGTTTTTAAAATTTCTACTTTTTGTTTAGCACTTACAGTTAGTTTTTCTACTTTCTGATTTACATCAATATCAAAACCATATTTTGAAGCTATTTCTTGTGTTTTAGATATACTATTTTTCATATCTAAAAATATTTTGTTACTTACAGGTTCTGATCCCAATATTATATTTTGGGCAACTGTAAAAGATGGAATCAATTTAAAGTGTTGATAAACCATTCCAATCCCATTATGTATTGCCTCAAGAGAACTACTATAGTTTATAAGTTGTCCTTTATAATAAATATTACCAGTTGTTTGTTTTTCATTGGCAAAAATTATCTTCATTAATGTACTTTTACCAGCACCATTTTCTCCAACAATTGAATGTATTTCACCCTTTGCAAATTCAACATTAATATTTTTATTTGCGACAACTCCATTTGGATAAACTTTAGTTATATTCTCAAGTTTTAAAATTATTTCACTCATATAACCCCTCTTATCTAAAAAAGCTCTATCAATGATAGAGCCTTTTAATTACTTGCTAACTTGTTTTACTAGAACATCCCATTGGTCTGTATCTTCAGCAACATTAATTACTTTAACTTCACCATTTTTTAGTTGTTCAGCAAATTTTGTAACTTCAGCTTGTTCATCTGCAGTTAATACTTCTTTGTAGTGATCATTTTCAACTAAACCAATTCCATCTTCAGCATAACCAACTGATACTAATGTACCTGTTGCTAATTTACCATCTAAATATTGTTCAATTGCTTTGAAGATAGTAATATCGCAGTTTTTAGTTGTAGAAGTAACGATTGTATTTGCAAGCTCAGGTTTCTTTTCTGATAAACTTGCATATTGGTCAGTATCTACACCGATTGCATAGAATCCTGCTTCTGCAGCAGCTTCAAATAAACCATTTCCAGCTCCACCAGCAGCATGATAAATAACATCAGCACCTTGTTTATTCATATTTAATGCAATTTCTTTTGCTTTTCCTGTATCTTGGAAGTCACCGATAAATCCAGTTAAAACTTTAACTTCTGGATTTACAGCTAAAGCACCTTGAATAAATCCACCAATAAATTGTTTGATACCGTTAATTTCCATACCACCGATTGCTCCAACTGTACCTGTTTCAGATTTAACAGCCGCAACAACCCCAGCTAAATATCCAGCATCTTCTGCTTTATAAGAAATACCATATACGTTATCTAATTTATTTGCTTCTGGGTTTGAATAGTCAAAGTTAATATAAGTAATTTCTGGATGATTTGCAGCTTGTTCCAACATATATGATTCATATTGGAAGTTACCAGAAATAATTACATCGTATCCAGCTTCTGCTGCTTGGATATTAGCACTTGCCCATCCTGGTTCATCAGTACCCATTTCAATTAACTTAGTTTCTACTTTGTCACCATATTTTTCATTAATTAGTTTTAATGAATTGTAAGTAACATCAAAATAAGATTGGTCACCGATGTATGGAAGTAATAAAGCCACCTTCACTTTTTCATCTGTTGCTGTTGTTTCAGTTTTTGTTTCTGTAGTTGTTGCTGTTTTATTTCCTGCACAACCAACAAGTAATAAAGCTGTTGCCAAAAGGCTAAATAATTTCTTCATCTTTCCTCCCTAAACTTTTTCTTGAATTGCTTTAAGTTTACAACTTAACACTTTTAATTCTGAATTTATATGGTTGATAATTCCTATAGCACCATAAGTATTCTTAGGTGTAAACTTTAACTCTTCAATACTTGTTTTGAACAAAACTATCTTCCCATATTTCACATTAATATTCAATATTAATTTTTCATTATTTTGGTCAGCTATTAAATTTATTTTACTAATCAATGTTTCATTTATATTTCTATTGATATTTTCCACATAATATAATGAATCTTTTTTTACTCTAACACCTTCATATCTGTTAATACCTTTAACATTAAAACACAAAGTAAAATCAATATCATTATTAGCTACAAACTCTAACTTAATTGTTTCAACACTTGCCTTAGCATCTGAAAATATTACCATTCCATTATTAATAATTAATCCATTATCTATGTAACTATTCCCATAGCTTTTAACAATTTGACTAATTCCATATTGTCTAACAGACATAAAATCTAATCCATAATCATAGTTTTCTTCTTTTGAAAAATTAATTTCATAATCATAATCTTTACTAACATGTACTTCATGTATTAAAAAATATGAACGAATTATTTTATTTTTGTATAAAACTTTTATACCATATTCACTAACCGTAAAATCACCTTTAGGAATTTTATAACTAAAATCTTTTATTTGTTTATCAACATTAAAAGCTTCTCCAATATAATAATTACCTTTTACATCTTTTACATAAATATTAAATGAAATATTTAAATCAAGTGGATTTGATATTTTAAATGTTATTGTTTCATTTGGATACACTGTAGGCGATAAAACTGGTTCATATCTAAAATCATAAATTTCAT
Organism: Erysipelotrichaceae bacterium; assembly: GCA_022772735.1. Lineage (GTDB taxonomy): Bacteria > Bacillota_I > Bacilli_A > Erysipelotrichales > Erysipelotrichaceae > UBA9076. The sequence continues at coordinate 82,135 of JALEZD010000009.1, read as the reverse complement.
TTGGTAAATAATATGATTTTTTATATATTTCATCACTATATCCTTCATATCCATTATTTATTATCACTTTTAGTTTTTCATCTTCACTTTTTAAATTTGTTTCGCTATATCTATTCGATCTAGTATTAAATGCTTGTGTGGAAAAAATAAATTTATCACTTTTAAGATCATCAATATGTTTGTTTATAAGTTTGTATCCTATTTGCACAAATCTGTATGCCGTATTAGTTATTGTATCAATATTTAAACTTCCCATACTACTGCTAAAAATTATTAAATCATTAATTGGTCTAGCCCATTTTTCACTAACACCTTTTAATGCTCCCATAATACTTCCAACATTCCCTAAGTTACAATCCGTATCCCATCCTGCAGTTGCAAGAATACACATTGTCTTATCAAAATCATTTTCGCCATATAAAAGAGACATAATTATAAGTGCAGCATTTGATATAATAGGACAAATTCCTCCATATTTTTCATAAGCATAGTTTTCAACAATATATTTTATACAAGATTTATAATCTTTATTGTTTACATAATAATTTTCAATATCTTCAATTGTTTTATAATACTCACTATTATTATCAACATATTTTTTTGATTCTTTTAACACTTCATAAACATTATCTTTAACATATGCATTAGCAATTGCAGCAGCGATAAATTTTGCACCTTCAAGCGCTTCTTTATCATGCGTTATACTTGCCATATCATAAGCAAGTTTACTTGCAAGACTAGCATCACCCATCGAAACATATCCCCAACAATCACTAAATATTTGCCCACCAATTTGTTGTGATAACTCATCTCCATTAACACTAGCTTTACCACTTTTTAAATAGCTCATATTTTTCATTAAATTGTCATAAGCTGTATGTTCTGTAGAAACACCTATTCCTCCCCACCAGAAAAAGCCATCCCCTTGTCTAACATAATTCAAAATTGAATTTGCCATATTTTCTAAATGGTTATCACTTGCATCATCATTTAATGCCTCAACAAAAAATCTTGGTCCATTACTGTCATCATCTGCCGCAAAAATACCATAATCTACTGGATAATCATTAATTTCATTATATGTTTTTAGTATATCTTCATATTCCCACGCTTCAATAGGTGAACCTAATCTAATACCTACAATTTTCCCTAACCATGCGTCATATGTTTTTTTGTAGTATGTTTTAAAATCCATATTATCCTTTCTTTAAATACTCTAAATATTCTTCCGTTGATAAAGTTGGTTTGAATGAATCTTTTATATCTTTGAAAAGACTTAAATCGTCAAATAAATCTAATATTGACAATACAACTATTTTGCTTGGTTCAATATAAGCTTTGTATTCATCAAACACTTCAAAATCAACTCCATGAATTGATCCTTTAAATCCATTGTATCCAAACTGAACCATTGGGAAAAAACATGAAACATCCCCAACATCACCAGCAGCAATACTTTTTTCATCTTTTAAAATTTCTTTTTCATCCGCAAACTTTAATAAATTTTTATAAATTACCTCGCCTAGTTTTTTGCTAGGATTAAATGGTAAATATCCATTTTGATTATAAATTTTTACATCACCATTTAATGCATTTGCACAGCATTTTGCACTAATATCAAGTTGTTTATCAATTTTGTCTAAAATATTAAAATCTAAACATCTTATATAACATTCATATATAACTTCACTTGGAACACTATTTATAGTATCTCCACCTTTAGTAAGTATTCCATGTACTCTAGTCATATACCCATCTTCAAATGTTTCTCTAAGCATTCCTAAAGCACTATTAAATAAAGTAAACATATTTAATGCATTATTTCCTAAATGTGGTAATACACCTGCATGTGATGCTTTTCCAATAAATTTTATTTTCTTATATTTAAAACCTGCCAGTGAAGAATTGTAGCCATATTTATATTCATTTCCCATCGCATGTAAATGAATAAACATATCAACACCATCAAAAACACCTTTTGTAAGCATATTTATTTTCCCGCCGATGTAATTAATTTTTCCTTCTTCTATTAATTTTCTTCTATACTCTAAATCTGTATATTCTTCTGCAGGTGTAAAAAACAATGTAACTTTGCCTTTTAATTTGTCGCTAATTTTCTTTAATGCAATAATTGCATTTGTCATAATAACAACTTGACTACTATGTCCACATGTGTGTGCTGCATTGTCTATTTTGTTAGAAAATGGATGATTAAGTGTTGGCACAGCATCTAATTCTGCAATAAGTCCTATGTGTAAATCTCCACTTCCTACACTAACTTTAAAACCTGTTTCAAAAAACTCTTCTTCAATTTCTATACCTTTTTTTTGTAACAGGTTTTTGATTATTTCTTTTGTTTTAAATTCTTTATAACCTAATTCAGGATTTCTAAATAATTCTTGTCCAAATTTTATAATTTCATCTTTTTGTTTATCAATTATTTCAATAATTTCATTTCTCATATAATCACCAAATAAATTTTAACATATGATTTGTCCATATAATTAAAAATATTAATATAAAAAGATAGTTAATCAAGCTAACTATCAATTCAATTTTTTCTTTTAATAATGGTAAATGACCATTTCATTAATAAGGTACACACAAACATACCAATAGCACATATAAATATTAGATAGCTATATCCAAATCTGCTATATATGATTGGACCAGTAAGATTAGAAAAAGAATTTGTAAGTGAAGTTACACAACTTAATATAGTAAGAAATGTTGCAACTTTGTTTTCATAAAAAGTTGAACCAACAGGATAAAATAACCCCCAAATTGTATCGTAACAAATCCCAAACATTAATCCCATATATAACCACTGTTTTGTTGTAATAAATGCAAGTAGTGAAATCCCTGCGAAAAATGTAGAAATTAAACTAAGTTTTTTCATACCAATTTTAGTACTAAAAAATGTAATAATTAGTCCCCCAATAATTGAACCAAATGCAGTATAACTATATATATTAGAAATATAAGCTTGTGAATATCCTGTATCACTTAAATATACACTTGTAAAATTATAAAAATAAACTGCGGGAATTGATAAAGATATATTTGCTAGCATATATAAAATTGCAACTTTATCTTTAAGTAATGATTTTACTTCTTCAACTGATATTAACTCTCCACTATTGGTAACATCTTTAAAGTTATATGTAAGTATTGAAATAAAAATTCCAATACCTGCTAAAAATAAATATATTAAATTGAAACTATATAATTTTGTAACTTGCAATGTTAGTAATGGAGCAAAAAAGGCACCTAATGAAAAAGCAATTTTATAAATACCTGATACAAATCCTAGCTTTTTTTCTGATACTATTTTTGTAGTATATGTTGTAACCAAACTAATTAAATTAAAATATCCTATTCCAAGAATAAATCTTCCTAAAATATACATATACATGTTTTTAAATGAAGTAATAAAGCATCCTATTGAAAACAATAACATACTCAAAATAATCATTTTTTTTATTCCAAATTTATCTGCCTTATAACCAAAAAACGGTGATAAAAATCCAGATAAAGCATAACCTAAATTTAAAATAGAAATATAGGAAGGATTAATATTATATGAGCTTGCAATAATTGGTGCTAAAGGCATAACCATTGACATTTCAATAGTTATTATAAATTGAATAAGTATCAATACAATAATTGTAAATATCATTTTAAATAATCCAATAAATCTTCTAATTTAACAATTTTTTCTTTTATTCCCAACTTATTTGTTATTTCTGCAATAATTGGCTGTTTAATTGCTGCATCTTCAATTGTTTCAAAATCCCAAAAAATCTCATTAACTTTACCATCACCAATAACATTTTTATGTGCCATTACAATTACTCTTTCAAAATTATCAATAACAAAATCCATATCATGTGTAATAGTAATTACTGTTTTATTGTTACTATGTAATTCATCAATTATTTCTTTTAACCAAGTGATCCCAAATAAATCTTGTCCTGCAGTTGGTTCATCAAGAATAATTACATCACAATTATTCGCAATAACTATTGCAATTGTTACAAATTTTCTCATACTGAATGGTAAATCGTATGGATTTATGTTTAATTTATCATCAATATGGCAAAGCCTTGCAGCATATTCTACTCTTTTTTTAATCTCATCTTCTGACATTTTATCATGTTTTAAAGTATATGATATTTCATCATATACAGTAGAGTTAAAAAGCTGATCACCAGGATTTTGGAAAACATATCCAACTTTTTTTGAAACTGTAGCTGTTGTTTTGTTGATTATATCTTCTTCATCAACAAAAACACTTCCACTTTTTGGTCTAAGTAAACCATTCATCATCTTTACTGTTGTTGTTTTCCCAGCACCATTTTGTCCTATTATCGCAACTTTTTCACCTTTTTCAATACTTATATTTACATTTTCAACAGCACTGAATCCATTAGGGTATACAAAAGTAACATTTTTCAATTCAATACTTTTCATAAATTCAAACCCTTTCTAAATTGATTAATTGCCTCATCAACATTTGTGGGAATTTTATCAAAAACAACATCATTTTGTTTACTTAATAAATATGCAAGCTTTGATACTTTAGACATTGGTACTCCATAATTTTCAACTATTGGATTACTCATAATATCATCTGTTTTACCATCCATAACGATTCCACCATCATTCATCACAATAACTCTATCTGCATATTCACATATTAAATCTATTTTATGTTCTACCAAAATAACAGTACAGTTTTGTTCTTTTAAAATTCCAAGTGTTTCAAAAACTTCCTCAGTTCCAATTGGATCTAATTGCGAAGTTGGTTCATCCACTAAAATGATTTCAGGTTCCATAACTAAAACTGACGCTAATGCAACTCTTTGACTTTGACCACCAGATAATTGTGTTGGGTGTTTATCTTTTAAATATTCTATTTTTAGTTGTTTTAATATTTTATTTGTTCTTTCAATCATTTCATCTCTTTCAATTCCAAGATTTTCTAAACCAAAAGCAATTTCATCAAAAACTGTCTTTTTTATCCCTGAAATCTGAATAAAAGGATTTTGAAAAACAAAACCTATTTTTTCTGCTAGAACACCTCTGCTATATTCATTCAAATTTTTTCCATCAATTATTACATCACCACGAATCTCTCCCTTAATAAATTCTGGTATTATTCCTCTTAAAATATTACATAATGTTGTTTTCCCAACACCATTTTTACCAACCAATCCAATAAATTCACCTTTATTAACTTTAAAATTTAAATTTTTAAATATCGGTTTATCAGCAAGTTGATATTTAAAACCTAAGTTTTTAACCTCTAAAATTGTGTTCATCCTAAAAACCTCCATGCAAACAACACCAAAAATATTAATATTGATGCAACATCCAAAACATTTGCATATTTCCCTTTTGATATATTATTAAGTGTTGTTTTTTTATTGTTTGAAGAAAAAGCTCTAACTTCAAGAGTTATTGATCTATCCTCAATATCAGTTATAGAAGATATTATAAGTGGACCAATGGAAGGAAAAAATGCTGATAATCTTTTTAACAATGAACCTTCTGTTTCAATGCCTCTTGCCTGTTGTGCTTGCATTATAACTTTACTCTTTTTAGCCATATCTGGAATAAGTTGTAAAGTTGATAATGTAATATATGTAACTACATGGCTTACATTCATTCTTTGTAATGAAATCATAAAATCTTCTATATCTGTCGTTTCAAAAAACAACAACATAGTTGCCATTAGTGTTACAAGCGCTGAAGTTTGATTCAGTCCTGCAAAAATTGCTCCTTCACTTATTTTTATAAAACCTAAATCAATTAAAATGTTTGTACCTGTTTTATCTAAAATTATCTTAAACATAAATATAAATACTACAAATAAAAATAATCCAATAATTACCTTTTTTATGTAAGATATAAATTTACCATCAATTAGTGATAATAATATGCATACTGGCAAAACAACTAAGTATGAAAACTTCCAATCATAAACTATTGATAATATTATAGTTAAAACCGCTATTAATAATTTGTGAGTTGGATAAATACTTGAAACTAACCCTTTTTTCATATTTCCTCCAAAATTGGTAGGCTATTAGCCTACCAATCACTTGATTTATTTGTATCTTCTTTTACATATATATTTCCTAAAGGAAATTGTAGTAGTGTTCTTGTTGGTACAGCTTTGATTATGTAATAAACTACAATAACAGAAATCACTTTATCAATTGTTTCTGTTATAAGTGATGTTGTGAAAACAGCTTGCCATAAACTTTGACCTGCAGCAGCTAAAAATGCTGTAATAACACTTGTTCCACTACCTGTTACACCTCCAAAAACATAAACAGTAATTGGAATTGCAGTAATTTGAGTAATTGCCCATATAGCAACTGAAGCAATTGCTAAACCTTTAAAACTAGTAAAAGTTTTTCTCTTAGCACAAAACCCTGCAACAATACCAATCGCAATACTTACGATTGCATATGGCATGAATGTTGGAGCAGTAATACCTAGTATAAGGTTTGTTATTAAACCTGTAATAGCACCTAACCATGGTCCTGCAAGTGCACTAACTAATATTGTTCCAATAACATCAATAAATACAGGCAGTTTTAATAATCCTGCAATTTGTCCCCCAACAAAGTTTATTGCAACTCCTATTGGAACTAGTAGAATAGCTATAATTGATAGATTTTTTTTCATATTATCCTCCTATAATTTTTCTATACTCTTTAGCTTCTGATTCTCCAAATAAAACTTTATTTATTTCATACTTATAAAGTTTTGAATCCATTTCCATTGGTATATACGCATTTTTTGGTAATTTCCAACTATCAACCAAATCAACTATGCATTGCCCATATGCAACATCACTGTCATATACACATCTTAAATTTGCATTATAAACTTTTTTGTATATTTCATTATTTGCATATCCAACCATCGCAACTAAATCATGTATTACAATTCCAAAAACTCTATTATTCTTCCAATAAGAGTTAATATAGTCTTTTACCAGGTCATTAACTAATTTACCTAAATCCCCTCCAACAAGTTCCATATATTTTAAATCATTAAAATCAATTAAACCTTGTCTTGTAACATCTAAACCTACCATATATATAGGAACATATTCACCAAGTTTTCCATAAACAATATCTACAGACTTTGCATCAAACCAATAGTTAAATTCAGCCACAGGTGAAACATTTCCACTAAATACACCTCCACCCATACTATGTATAGATTTTACTTTTTTCATAGTTTCTAAATCTTTTTCTATACAAACTGCCAGATTTGTTAAAGGTCCAAGAGTAACAATGTCTACCTCATTTGGATATTTGTTTATTGTTTCTAATATAAAATCATATGCAGATTTTTCTTGAATTAAACTGTCATCTTTTTCTAAATTAACACCCCCAAGGCCATCTACCCCATGAATATCTTTGGTTAAATTGCTATCTATTTCTGGTTTATCAATTTCATCTAATTTAGCATGTGCACCTCTATATACTTTTACTTTTGATCCAAAGTATTTTGAAAGTTTTGTAGCATTATTTGTAGTTGTTTTTAAACCTTTATTTCCTGCAACTGTTGTAATACCTAAAATTTCAATTTCTGGATGCTTCATTGCATACATTATGGCTAAGGCATCATCTATTCCTGGATCTGTATCAATAATTATCTTTTTTAGAACCATTTATATCATCTCCTTTTTAAACATTAACTCTACATCGTTAATTTGGTCATTAAATACAGTTTTTAAAAAATATTCAAAAAATTTTCTATTATCTACCTTTTGAGCAACTTTTACTTTGCCACTTGGTTTAAAATCTACTATAGATTCTCCTCTAGCAACACCTTCTTCAACAATGTCAATATCAGCATTTTCAAATTCAACTATATTATTTAAATCATCTACTATAACTAAAGGATCATTTATTATGCAACCCAAAGTCCTCTCTTGTTTCCAGTGAAAATCTACATAAAACCCTGTTATGTCATACACAAATTTTGATAATTCGGTATCAAACTGTCTTACCATTTCTCTCATATTTGGAGTGAATAATATTTTATATGTGACATCTAATGGATATAAGGTAATATTTTCCAATCCCAAATTAAATACAATTTTTGCAGAATGTGGATCAACCCAGAAATTGTATTCTGCAACGGGTGAACAATTACCATGAACTCTTGCACTACCACCCATAATTTTTATGTGTTTAGCCTTTTTTAAAATCTCTTTATTTTCTAAGGATATTTTAGCTAAAGTAGTAAGTGGACCTAAAGCAAATATTATAACTTCATTAGGATACTTTTCTAAAGTTTCAATTATAAAATCCTTAGCATGTTTTTCTTGAATATGTAGTTTATCTGGAAAATAAACTTCCCCAATACCGTCGTTTCCATGTGTATCTCTTGCGTCTGTATATTTTATTTTTAGTGGCAAATCATCACCTTTATATATTGGTATATGTTGATGATTTAATAATTCCAATACTTTATATGCATTTTTGCATCCTTGTGTTGAATCAACATTACCACTTACAATACTTATTCCTAATATATCGTATTTGTTTGATTTAATTGTGGATATTAGTGCTAATGAATCATCTATTCCAGGATCAATTTCTAAAATAATTTTTTCTTTATTCATTTTTCCTCCTGTTTTAAGAATAAAAATAACACTATAGAAAGCGTTTACATTATTTATGTTATCACTATTTGTGAATTTTCAAAATATTTGTATCAAAATAATTTTTAATGAATTTCCATATATTCTTTTTATATTATTTCCTAATCTAGATAAAATATGGAAATTTGTTTTCATATATTTTTATATATTTTAAAAATATAAAATTTTTAAAATAATTATTATGTTATTAAGATTGTATATTTTTAAAAAATACTTATTTTAATTTAATATCATTTTGAACAAGCTACTAGACTTATAGCTAGTAATACACTTGCTATTGTTTTTAAAAACTTTTTTTTCATTCCTCCATATTTTTCAAAAAATTATCTACTTCTTCTCTACTAGGTATAGATGCTTGTGCACCATGTCTTGTTACGGCAATACCTGATGAAGCACTCGCAAATTTAATCGCATCTTCAAAATCTTTTCCTTCACTTAGTGCAACCGTCAAGGCTCCACAGAAACAATCCCCAGCCGCAACTGTATCAATTGCTTCAACTTTAAAAGCTTTTATTTGTACATTAAAATCCTTGTTTTTGTAAATTGCCCCCCTCTCTCCTAATGTAACAATTAAATTTTCAACACCCTTATTTAGAACTTCTTCTATCTTTTTATCTAAGTCTAAACCACTTGATGTAATACCACTTAATTCTGTTTCGTTTGGAATTAATAAATAAGTACCATCAAATAAAGTGTTATTCACAACTTTCGGAATTGGTGCAGGATTTAAAATAAATTTAATATTATTCTGCATCGCAATATCTTTTAATAATTCTATAGTTTCAAACGGTATTTCCATTTGAACTAATATATAATTAGATTCCTTAATAACATCTAAATTTTCTAAAATGTATTCAGGTAAACAATATTTGTTAGCTCCTTGAGAAACCACGATACTGTTGTGACCATCTTTATCAACGTTTATAAATGCTGTGCCTGTATTTGCATGAACTTTTTTTATTCTAGAAACATCTACATTAACCTGACTTAAATTTTTTAATAATAAGTCTCCATACTCATCATTTCCAACACAACCAAGCATCGCAACATTACCATTCAATTTCGCAGCTGCATAAGCTTGATTTGCACCCTTACCTCCACAATTAACTACAAAATCATCAGCTAATATTGTTTCTCCTTTTTTTGGCAAGTTTTCTACATTACATGTCAAATCAATATTTAAACTTCCTATTACACAAATCTTATTCATCTTTCCTCCTTGTAGTATTTCTTACAATTAATTTTGCAGGTAATACCACCCTATTATTTTCAACAACTTTATTTTCAATCTTATCTATTAATAATCCAATAGTTTTTTTAGATAGTTCATTTAAATCTTGATGAATTGTTGTTAGCTGTGGATAAACTAAACTAGATAATGGTAAATCATCAAAACCTACAATTTGTATGTCTTCTGGTATCCTATAACCCTTCTTTAATAACGAAAACATTAATTGAATTGCTGAATCATCATTCCATGCAAATATTCCATCAAAATTTGAAAAATCCATATTTTCTAATTCAGACTTTTCATCATAAACCATAATTGCCGAATTAATCCTGTGTTCTTTCACAACTTGATTAAAACCTTTTAATCTTGTAAGTTGAGAATAGTTTTGATATATAGATTGAACAAATGCTATATTTTTACATCCATTTTCTATGAGATGTTTTGTGGCTTGTATAGCTCCACTTAAGTTATCAGTATTCACAAACAAAGCATTTTCATTTGAATTTGAGTATCTGTCTAATATAACAATCGGAATATTAGATAACCTTAGTGAAATTGAAGTTCCTGTCGCTATTATCACTCCATCAACTTTCATTCTCGCAATCATATCAAGATAACTAGCTTCTTTATTTATATTCCCATCAATATTACACACAATAAGTTTATAATCTCTTTCTACACATTCTCTATCGATAAAAGTCGCAAGTTCGACAAAAAACGAGTTATTTAATGTAGGTATAAACAAAGCAATAATCCTTGAATAATTTGATTTTAATAATCGCATTCCTATATTTGGAATATAATTTAACTTTTCAGCTGCTTCCTTAACTTTCTTAACTGTTTCATCACTCACATATCCGCTGTTATTCATACAACGAGATACTGTAGATACAGAAACATTTGCTAGTTTTGCAACATCAATTATAGTAGCCATATAACACCTCTAGTAAGCGTTTACATTATTATGTTATCACTTACCTTCTCCTTTTAAAACATTTACTTTTTTACACAAATAAACTATTTTCCATAATTATTTCACAATTTACACAATAAATGGGTAAATATATGAAAATTCATTTCCACACATTTCCATATATTTATTTTACATTTTATAAATTTTTATGAAAATAAAAAAATAAGAATTATTCATCCTTATTTTCTTGATTTTTTCTAATATCTTCTAAATAATCCTTATACAACTTTTCTAAATCATTGTATGTTTCCATTCTACTTGTTTCATTTTTAATTCTTGCACTATATGGCATACCCTGAATATACCAACTCGCAAGTCCACGCATTTGCTTCATCGCATATTCTTCACCAATTAGATTACAAAGCCTTTTCGCATGGTCTAGTGCCATAAAAATTCTATCTTCATAAGTAACATTTGTAATTTCTTTATTATCAAAATAATTTACAAGTTCTTTTATTAAAAAAGGATTTCCTATAGCACCCCTTCCAATCATTACACCATCACAACCAGTGTATTCAAGAACTTCGATTGCCTTTTGTAAACTTTTAATATCTCCGTTTGCTATAACAGGAATACTTACTGATTCTTTAACTTTTTTTATCCATGAATAATCTGCTTCACCCTCATACATTTGTCCACGAGTTCTACCATGAATTGCAATCATTTTTATCCCAACAGACTCTAATCTTTTCGCAAGCTCTACACAATTTATTTCATCCTTTGTCCAACCAAGTCTTATTTTAGCTGTTACAGGTTTTGAAACACTTTCAACAACTGCTTTAGCTATTTCAACAGCCTTATCTATATCTCTTAAAAGAGCTGAACCTGCATTAGATTTTATAATCTTATTAACTGGACACCCCATATTTATATCAATAATGTCACAATCAGTTTGTGTATCAATATATCTTGCAGCTTCAACCATAGTTTCAATATCCGAACCAAATATCTGCATTGATAAAGGATGCTCCTGAGGTAACATTTTAACCATATCAAAGGTTTTTTTACTTTTAAAATGTATAGCTTTATCACTAATCATTTCAGAATATACAAGCCCTGCATTAAACTCAAAACAAATTGATCTAAATGCACTATTGCTTACACCAGCCATTGGCGCAATAATTATTGGATTTTTAATCTCTATATCACCAATCTTAAACATCTTGTTTAAACCTCACAATAGACTCTAGCTCTTCCTCATTAAATTTGTATGTTGTATTACAGAATTCACATTTAACCTCTGCACCATGATCTTCTTCAATCATTTCCTTTAAATCATTAATGCTAAGTGTTGTCAAAGCACCTTTAAATCTATCTCTACTACAATCACATTTATGTCTAGTTTGTTTTTTAGAATATATTTTTGCATCAGGGAAATATTTAAATATTATATCTTCACTAATTAATCCCTCATTTATAAGACTTGAAATAGGTTTTAATTCACCTGCAATTTTTTCAACCTCACTAATAACATCTTCACTACAACCAGGCATCAACTGTATCAAAAGCCCTCCAGATGCTTTTATACTATTATCAACATCCACTAAAACACCTAAAGAAACAACTGATGGTACTTGTTCAGACAGTGCAAAATAATATGCAAAATCATCCCCAATTTCCCCAGTCTGTAATTCAACTTTGCCTGTAAAAAAATCTTTTAAACCCAAGTCTTTACTTACGCTTAAATAACCATTTTTACCAACCGCAAGTCCTACCGCAAGTTTTCCAGTGCTTTCATATTTTAAGTATATTTCATTATCACCTACAAAACCTTTTACATCACCGTTTCCTTTTCCTTCAGCCATTATTGTACCAATAGGACCTCCCCCATTAATTTGAACAATAATTCTTTCATCTTCATTTTTAAGCATACTTGCCATTATCGCAGTGATATTTATTACTCTTCCAAGTGCAGCAGCTGCAGTTGGCCATAAATCATGTTGTTTTCTTACATCTTCAATCATATCAGTAGAATCAACACAATAAATTCTAACCATATCATTAAACGCTGTACCAATTAATATTTCACTCATTATTTTACTCCTTTTGTAAGTTTTAAATTAATTGCTGCTATTCTTTTTGCATCAACCTTTAAAACCTTTCTATCATAAGTTATTAAACCATTACACTCTTTTTCAACATCATACAGTTGAGTTAATACACATCCACTCAACCCTTCTTTAATACATGGGTATATTTCATTTCTGTAAACATCAATTAATTTTTTATTAAACATTTCAACATTTTTAAAATTTTTGTATCCATATCCTTTATCAAATTGACTATGCTCCTTAACAAAATATGAATATCCACCAAATTCACCAATAATATTTATTCTATTAAACTTATCTTTTTTGAAGTTAATTTTTTTAAAGTAAACATGCCTGCAATAGAAATCTTGTAATCCCTGATCAAAAAAACCACTCGCATGATTTATCAATCTTGAATCATCTATTTTATTCACAAAATTTATTACTTCTCTAGAATCAAATTGTCCCCAACCCTCATTAAATAACGTCCAACAAACAATAGATGGATTATTATAAAGAGTTAAAACCATATCATTTAATTCTTTATAGTACATCTTTCTACTATTTTCATCATCACGTTTAAAAAACTTATATTTACTATCATCTTTTTTAAACCCAAGCATACCAATGATTTGTTTATATGATATTAAATTACTTGCTCCTCCACCATTAATCATATCTTGAAAAACAAGTATTCCCATTCTATCACATAAGTAATAAAACCTTCTATTTTCCTGCTTTAAATGTTTTCTAATCATATTAAAACCAAGTTTTTTTGCCATAGAAATATCGAAAATCATTGCTTCATCGCTTGGATATGTATATATCCCATCACAAGTATACCCTTGGTCTAAAACACCACTCAAAAACAATGCTTTGTTGTTTAACGCAAAACGAGCAATTCCTTTTTCATCAATAATTCTAGATACCTTTCTCATTCCAAAATAAGATTTGATAGTATCTCCTTCTGTTTCAATATACACATCATAAAGAAAAGGATCTTCAATACTCCATGGATGTATTTCTTCAAATTCAATTTCAACAATATTATCACTCGTAATATCTCTTTTTATTATTTTACCCTTTTCACTAATAACAATTACAGCTTGTTTAAAATTCCCAACAAGTGAAACTGTTAATTTTTTATTATCAAAATCACACTGATAAAAAACATCTTCAATATAATCTAAGCTAACATCTTCTAACCAAACTGTTTGCCATATACCTGATATTGGGGTATACCATATCCCATTTGGTTTTAGTCTTTGTTTGCCATATGAATATATTCCTTTTTCACTATAATCTTTTACTTTAACAATTAATTCATTTGAAGTTTTGATTATATCACTGACATCAAAAGAAAATTTATCATATCCACCTTCATGCTCACCTATATATACTCCATTTAAGTACACCCAACATACTTGATCAACTGCTTCAAAATGTAATATTGTCTTTTTATTCTTTTTATTGTAATCAAACCTTTTTCTATACCATAATTCTTGAGTAGGCTGTAATATATTTGAAACTGTAGATAACTTTGAGCCAACACCAAAAGGAACAATAATTTTGTTCCAATCATTAGAAATTGATTCTCCATCACTAATAATTTGATATTCCCAAACTCCATTTAAATTTACATAACTATCTCTTATTAAATTCGGTCTTGGATATTCTTGTAATGGACTATCTATATTTAATATTTCTCCCCACTTTGAATATAATGTCATATTTATTCACCTTACATGCTTAATTATAGATTATTTATTATAAATTTAATAGTTTGTAGATACTTTTTATAATTCGATAAAAAAGACTACAAATATAACTGTAGTCTTTATGGAAATTTTTATCTTCATATCTAGTATCCGATATGTCAGATACACTTAAATTTAATATATGACTTTAAGCATCAATAGAAGAAGTTTCAACAACTTTACCTGCAAAATCACCTTCAATTGATTCACCCTTCACAAGTCTATCAATTTGTTCAGAAGTAAGTGTTTCATATTCAATAAGAGATTCTGCAATTTTAATTAACTCTTCTCTATGTTCTTCTAAAATTTCTCTTGCATGTTTATAACAACCATCAATAATTTTACGAATTTCTTGATCAATTTCATATGCAATTTGACCAGATACATTTGTTGGTGAATTATAATCTCTACCCAAGAAAACACTTTGGTTTCCACTATCATATTTAATTGGTCCAAGATCACTCATACCATATAATGTAACCATATCTCTGGCAATGTTAGTAGCACGCTCAATATCATTTACAGCTCCAGTGGTTATGTCCTCAAAAAACATTTCCTCTGCACATCTTCCACCCATGAAACCTGTGATTGAAGATACTAAATCCTTTTTAGTATTCATCATTTTTTCATCTTTTGGAGTCATCAAATTATAGCCGCCAGCCATTCCTCGAGGAATAATTGTAACCTTTTGTACTATCGTAGAATCTTCAAGGAATAAACCAATAATCGCATGTCCCGCTTCATGATAAGCAACCAATTTTTTAGTTTTTTCATCATATTTACGAGATTTTTTAGCTGGTCCCATCATTACTCTGTCAATTGCTTCATCTAAATTAGCCAAAGTAATTACATTAGATTTTTCTCTTACAGCTAATATTGCAGCTTCATTTAAAACATTTTCTAAATCAGCCCCTGAAAATCCTGGTGTACGCTTGGCGATTGCATCTAAATCTACATCATTAGATAAAAATTTATTTCTTGCATGAACTTGAAGTATTTCTTTTCTTCCTTTTCTATCAGGAAGAGAAACTGTAATTTGTCTATCAAAGCGCCCTGGACGAAGTAATGCTGGATCTAAAACATCAGGTCTATTTGTTGCGGCTATCACAACAATCCCATTGTTATCACCTATACCATCCATTTCAACAAGCATTTGGTTTAATGTTTGTTCACGCTCATCGTGTCCACCACCAAAACCAGCACCTCTTTGTCTTCCAACTGCATCAATTTCATCAATAAAAATCATACATGGTGCAGTTTGTTGTGCTTTTTTAAACATATCTCTAACACGACTCGCACCAACACCAACAAACATTTCAACAAAGTCAGAACCAGATATACTATAGAATGGTACATCTGCTTCTCCAGCGACTGCTTTTGCTAAAAGGGTTTTCCCAGTCCCTGGAGGACCTACCATCAATATTCCCTTAGGAATTCTAGCTCCCATTTTCGCAAACTTCTTTGGACTTTTTAAATAATCAATGATTTCTGCCATTTCCTGCTTTTCTTCATCAGCACCAGCTACATCATCAAATTTAACTTTAATATTTCCTTCTAATCTAGCTTTAGACTTCGCAAATTCAAATGCTTTATTGTTGCCTCCAGCTCCTCCCATTCTATTAAACATAAACACTACAAATCCGCTTATGATTAAAAATGGTAATATTGAGCCTAACAAATCAAACCAAATATTTGATGCATTCGCATCTACTACACTTACTTTTGCACCATCTAACAAACTAATTATTTCATCAACTTGTGCTTCTGTACTTGGAATTTTTGAGCTGAATAAAACAGTTACCTTTTTATCATTTACATAACTACCCTTAACTTCAACAACATTACTTCCAACAGTAATTACAGACTCATTAACTTTTTCGCTTTTTAAAACCTTTTGTAACTCATCATAAGAAATATTTTTACTTGCACCAGCACCATTTAAATTAAATAGCGTAAGTAAAAATACCACCACAATCATGTAAGGTAAAAAATTTAATACCTTTCTTTTTTCCATCTTCACTCTCCTAGACTTTGTAGCACTCGTCCTTTAATACCCCTACATATGGAAGATTCCTATATTTTTGGTCAAAATCAAGTCCAAATCCAACTACAAATTCATTTCCAATTTCAAAACCTATATATTCAGCACTTATATCAACTGTTCTTCTTGAAGGTTTATCCAATAAAGTAACAACTTTTACAGATTTAGCCCCTTTATTCATCAACATTTGTTTTACTACATTAATTGTATTTCCTGTATCAACAATATCCTCTACAAGTAAAATATCCAATCCTTGAATTGATGTATCTAAATCTTTAAGGATTTTTAAATCACCTACAGATTGTGTTCCCTCATAACTTGATACATCCATAAAGTCATATTCAATATCAAGTGTAATATGTTTTATAAGTTCAGCTAAAAACGGAACAGATCCTCTTAGTAGAGCTACCAAAAGTGGTGGCTTCCCGTTTGAGTAATCATTGTCGATGATTCTGCCTAATTCGGCACTTCTTCTTTGAATTTCTTCTTGTGAAACAAGCACTTTTTTTATTAATGGATGCATACTATCCCTCCGTAATATTCTAACATTTTACCACAAAAATAGTTGGTTTTATAGTGGAATGATAAATATCTGCACCAATACCAGGTACCATTATTATTTCATTTTTATTATTTAATACAACTGGCCATGTTTTCCTTATATGTACAGGTATCTTTTTATCAATAAACCATCTATTTAATTTTTTTGTGCCAAATCTTAGCTTAATACTATCACCTTCTTGATAATTTCTAATCGTAAGAGGCCATTCATCATCCTTAACACTAATACCATCAATTTTTCTTCCATTAGTTAACACTTTAAAAAATTCATTTTGTACTAGTGAATTTGATTTTATAACAAAACTGTATGTTTTGTCAGTAATTCCCACAATTTCACACACTTTGTATGATTTAACAAATTTATAATCACCAAGTTTTAATTCGCTATTTTTATTACTTTTTATTATTAAATCCATCTCTTCTAGAAATTTTTTTGAATATTTCATATTTCCAACATGTTTATTTAACCACAGTCTTAAAAACATAAATTTTTCTTCAACATCTAAATTATTATATTTTTCTATTTCAAACAATTTATTATCAATCAGCTTAACAACAACATTAAAAATATTTTTTTTCTTTTCATTTAAACTCTTTATTTCTTCTATAATATTATTCATTTCATCTTCAGACATACATGATAAAACTTCATGCCTAAATTTATTTCTTGTATAATCTTTACTCAAATTTGATTCATCAATAAAATATCTAACATTATTTGCTTTACAATATTCTATCAAGTCTTTTTTACTAAAATCTAAAAGAGGTCTAAATACTTTTATACCTTTATAACTGCTTTCATAATTTAAACCAAAGTAGCTAACATCTAAATTTTTAGCCTTTTGCATTAAATAAGTTTCAATTAAATCATCTTTTTGATGTGCACAAACAATACCATCTAAATTATTCTCATTAACTACTTTAATGAAAAAATCATATCTATAATTTCTCGCAAAAGATTGAAAATTCCCTTTATAACTATAACTTTCATTTAAGACATAACAATCAATATTATTTTTTTTACAATACTCTTGGACTCCCAACATTTCATAATAGGAGTTATCCCTTTTATGATAGTTAACATGACACACCACAAAAGTATACCCTTCTTTGACTCCCATATCTAATAATGCCATTGAATCTGGACCACCAGAAACCGCAAAAACATATTTTTTACTTTTATCTAACTTCATATTTTAATAATACATCAAATAAAAGTAAGTATACAAATAAAAAAAGCTTTTAAGAATTTTCAATCTTATCAGCTTTTTGTTCTTTAATATGAAATATTTTTTTAAATGTACTAATCAAAGGATGGAATTTTGGATTAATCATTCCTGTAGCTTCGACAAAAAGTTCAGATAATATCAAAAGTGCACCAACAACAATTGTCCCATAAAAAGTATTGAAATAACTTATTATTGCTGCACAACCAAACAATATTGCAACAACATAAAGTGCTATAACAGTATTTCTATGACCAAAATTTAATTTAAACATTAATACATGATGTAAATGTCCTCTATCAGCTTCATATACTTTTTTATTGCTCAATTTTCTTCTAATAATCGCAATAATTGTATCAGAGATTGGAATAAATAATATTAATATTGGCAATCCTAAAGTGATAATAGTTGTTGTTTTAAATCCTAAAAGGCTTAATGAAGCCAATGTAAACCCTAAAAACAGGGCACCACAATCTCCCATAAATATTGAAGCAGGATGGAAGTTATATGGTAAAAAGCCAAGTATACTACCAGATAAAACAAGTGCTATTATACAAATATCTCGTCTACCCATAAAAAAACCAAGCAATCCTATTGTAAGTGTAACAATAAGTGATACTCCACTTGATAAACCATCTAAACCATCAATAAAGTTTATTGCATTAGTTATACCTATTATCCAAAATATAGATATTGTATATGTAATTATTGGATTTGTAATAACTATTCCAAATGGCAAAAATATATTTGTAAGTAATACATTTCCATAAAAAACAGTAATAAGTGTTCCAACAATTTCAAACATAAATTTATATAAAGCCTTTAGATTAAAAACATCATCTATTAATCCACCAATAAACACTACAAAACCACCTAATAATATACCATTTAAAGTTTTATCGGCTTTCATAAAAATTGCCATACTAATAATAAAAGCTAAATATATTGCCATACCACCCATTCTAACCATCTTACCTGAATGGACAGTTCTAGAATTTTCTAATGCATATATTCCAAGTTTAAAACCAATAACTTTACAAATTGGAACAAATGCCAATGACATTAATAATGGAACTATAAAAAATGGAAAAGCACCCTCAACTAAGTTCATTAATGTCACCTCCAATACTATTTGTAATTATATCATAATATAAATATACAAAAAACTTTTTAAACATATCAAGCTCTTAATAAAAAATAATCAATTAAACATTAAAAAGAGTGAATTTTATGTATTAGTATAAATTCACTCAATTATATTACTTTTAAAAATCTACCCAACGCATTTCCATTGGTTTTAATTCTAATGTTGAAACCAATTCATTTTCAATATATAAGTCTGTTTTTTGTACATCATAAGTATTATTTATTACTGCGATTTTTCTTGTTTCTTCAAATACCGCAATTTCAGTATACACATTACTTACAAAATATTTCTTCAATAAATTTTCATTTTGACTTACATAATAAAGTGCTTTAAGCAACAATCTACAGTTTGTAACTGTATAAGGTAATCCTGCAAAATAAATACTTCTTCCTTTTCCATATTTATTTACTACCAACTGAGTATATTTTTGATCCATCGCAAGAACTTGATAATCCTCACCTGTCGCATAAACACCAGGCATACCTTCACCAAAATCTAACTCGTTTATATCATCTAATAAATAGTGATTTGGATTTAAATCATTATATTTATCAGTACTCATTGTGTATCCAACTTCTTTATCAACACCCATTACATCAGATAATTGGAAAAATCTTCCTTGATGTTGTATAGCACTTGGTTCTCCAACACCAATAAATCCGCCGCCATTGTATACCCATTCTCTTATTGTAGTTACAACAGCTTCATCTAACCAAGCTTCATGTCCACTCCAACTTGTTCCTGCAGCACCTGCATTAATTATAACTTTGATATCTTTATCAATTCCATTTTTAATATCATCAAAATTTATAAATTCAACATCAATAGGCATTCCACTTAGACATTCAATAACTCCAACATAGCTGTAAATTTCCCTATACCATATTGCGTGATGTACTTGATTACTCATCCATCTTCTAATTGAACCCCATTGATTTAAAATTGCAACTTTAAATGGTGCTGTATATGATTTACTTCCTTTAGAATATTCATGAATTTCTCTAAATTCATCTATAACCTTAGTAATAGTTTCAATAAATCCTGGCCAATTTACCGCAAGTTTTAAATAACCACCATATCCAATTCTATCAAGTGGACTTCTTAATATCGCACGTCTTGCCTGTAACCAGTTTTCTTTTGCTTCTTTTATTGGATCTCCACCTTCTGTGAAAACATCAGGGAAGAAGTATGGTAAAAATCTTCCTTCTGTGTATTTAATACCCTTAATATCTGAAATCATTCTAAGTGTTACACCATTTCCAACAGATCCAACAACCGCATCTAATCCAATTGTTTCAAAATATTTACCATATGGTTCTGTTCCAATCCAATGATCTCCTAAAAACATCATTGCCTCTTTACCATAACTATGAACTATATCCACTAATTCTTTAGCTAATTTACAAACTTCAATTTGTTGAAATTCGATATAATCTTTAAACTCTTTACTAATTGGTCTAAATGTTGAATTATGATATCCTTGGTCAACAATAAATTCTGGTCTAAATTTATATCCTGCCCATTTTTCAAATTTTCTTAAGATGTATGGTGATACACTTGCACTATATCCAAACCATTCTACAAACTTTTCACGTTTTTTATCATCAAATGTTAATGTGAATTGATGGAAAAATGTTGTAAATCTAATTACATCAACATGTTTGTTTTCTTCACAAAATTTTCTTAATTTATTCTTAACATATTCCTGTGTTTTTGGTTGTCTTACATCAAATGTCATTTGATGTGGTGCATCTTTCCAATCATTTGTAATAAAGTTATACATATGAACAGGATCCCAAATCAAGAATGCCAAAAAGCTTACTGTATACACATGGAATTTTTTTGTATTATGAATTGTTACAAATCCATCTGCATAATCCCAGTCATTAACTACTTCTCCTGTAGTTCTATCTATAACTTCCCACCATTCTTTTGGATCATCTATTTCATTAACTTTAAGTTGTTGAGTATGAAACCCTTTCATTAATTCAATTTTTAATTCATTATCAAATGCTGTATATCTATCAGTAATTAAATATTCTTGTTGTACTTCATCAGGATTTGCCATTGCCCATTCATTATCTTTTCTTGTTGTATAGTATGTTGCATATATTTTAGCCCCACAATTAACAAGCTCTTCTGGCATTAATGTTCCATCACAATCTCTGATTGCATCTGCCTTTAATTGTTCTTTTAACTTTAGTGTTTCTTCTACAATATCTAAATCTGTAGGTAGTGTTAATCTTCCATATTTTTCTTCCATAAAATCCTCACTTATACTTTCTGTTATATAAATACAAATCTAAAAGTAATAATCCTATTCCTATTACCTCAAGTAAAAGTCCAAAATATCCAATATTTCTTTGCCCTACAAAAACTAAAGTAATTGAAGAAACAAATATTAATGTCATAAAAATTATTTCTTTCATTGTAAAATTTGACATATTAATCTTTAATACCTCCTAAAGTCATACCTTCAGTAAGTTTCTTTTGAACACTAATATAAAGCAATAATGTCGGTAACATAACTATTACTAAACCTGCATACAACATTCCATATTCAGCCTTACCTCTTGCAGCTTGTGTTAAATTAACTAAGCCAACAGGTAATGTTTTACTTGATGATGGTAATAGTGTTAAACCAATAATATATTCATTCCAAAACGCTAGAAAGTTAAACAAAATAACAGTTATAATACTAGGCTTCGCAAGTGGAAACATAATTTTAATCATTGTAGAGAAATATCCACAACCATCTATATATGCAGCCTCTTCATATGCCTTAGGTAAAGTTTTGAAATAACTTGTCAATAAATACACCGTAAATGGTATTGATGTTGCGGCATATACTATTGCTAAAACAAATATATTATTTATAAAAAACTCTAACTTAAAATATTGCCATAAAAATTTATCCCAATCTAACAACATTAAAAATATAGGAACTACTATGTAATTTACATTTATAAACAATCCTGCCATATAAAGTAAATCAATTATTTTTTTAAACTTAAATTCATATCTTGCTAAAACATAAGATGCTGGTAATGCCACTACAAGCAAAATAATAAGTGAAAGTGCAGTAACTATAACTGAGTTTAAAAAATACTCTCCCATTTTTGCTTGAATAAATGCATCTATAAAGTTTTTAAAATAAATTCCTTTTGGTAAATTCCATGGACTTGCATAAAATTCGCTATTCTCTTTTATTGAAGACATAAATACCCAAGAAAGAGGAATAACTATTGAAATCGCAAGCGCAATTAATGATACATAAATAAATATTTTATATAATTTTATATTTTTCATTTAATCACCTAATACTCAATAACCTCTCTACTTGTAGCCTTATTTACTAATGCCGATAAAACAAATGAAACAATAAACACCACAGCTCCAATTGCCATACCATATCCATAACTTGCGTTATTATATGCTTGTTTATATAAATAACTTAATACTGTTTCACTTGCCCCATCTGGTCCACCAGAAGTCATTACTTTTGTAAATAAGAAACTAAGATTTATAGTACTTATAATAAAGAAAGTAAGTGTAGTACGAATATTTGTCCAAATTAGTGGTAATGTAATGTTAAAAAATTGTTGAGTTTTACTAGCACCTTCAAGATCTGCAGCTTCATATAAATGAATAGATATTGAACTCATACTAGCCATATACATAACCATGTAATAACCTATTGCTTGCCAAATCATTGCACCTGCAATAGAATAAATTACAATTTTTTGATCACCTAAAAACTTTATTGATTCAAATTTAAACAAATTTAAAATTGTATTTAATAAACCATTAGTTGGATCATATATAGCCGCAAATACTGCACTTATTATTACAACAGACAATATATTAGGAATATAAAATATAATTCTAAAAAAGTTTTGTCCTTTTAATTTTTCTCTAACTAAAATTGATGCAAAAACAATCGCAAATACAAGAGTTATAACAGTTACAATTACAATTAAAAATAATGTATTTTGTAATGATCTTATAAAATTCATATCTTCAATTAAAATTTTAAAATTGTTTAAACCAACAAATTTTTTATTTGCTGATAAACCACCCCATTTAAGCAATGACATTAAAAATATATTTAATGTTGGCATCAACATAAATGTTGTAAATAAAATTAGAGAAGGTGCAATACACAACCATATAAAAGTTTTTCTTGCTTTAGTGTTTCTCATCCTATCACCCCATTTTCTTGAAAGTAATAGCGGTGAAAACCACCGCTATTTTTTTATTATTTATCGTATTTTTTTACAGCTTCAACTACTCCGTTATACCATTCTTCAACTGATTTATCGCCTGTAACCACTGAGTTTACAGTACCATATAAAATACCTTCTGAAGAAGTTAAATCAACACCTTCAACTGGTTCAGTTGCAGCAAATCCAACTGCGTTTGGTTTAGCACCTGTATCATAGATAGAATAGAATAGTTTATTTTCATCTCCATCTTGAATGAAGCTTGAAGCATTAACTGTAGGCATTACAGCACTACCATTTTTATAGAATAATTCAGTTGCTTTATCTGAATATAAGAATGCAATAAATTGTTTAGCAGCATCTACATTTGTTGCTCCATTTGGAATGTATATTTGTTCTGTAAATGTTGTAGAATATCTATCTTTTCCTTCAGCAACTGCTGGAAGAGCTGTGAAGCCCCATTTGAAGTTTTCTGCTCTTGGAGCATCTGACATTTCTCCTGGTAACCATGTACCATTAGGAATAAACAATGTTTTATTGTCTAATATTAATTGTTGGTTTTTAGTAAATCCTTCAGCATTTGCATTTGCTACAGTGTTTTCTTCTGTGTATGTTGCAAGTTTTCCAACTATTTCAAAAGCCTGTTTTACTTCTGGAAGTTCCCAACTAGCTGTATCATAATTCATTAATTTTTCGTATACTTCTGGACCTGCTGTTTCATTAATTAATGCACTAAAGAAAGCGTCAAAGTATCCAGTTGTAGGATATGTAAATAATGCAATTCCTTCTGCCTTAGCTTTTTCAGCTAATTCCCACATTTGATCCCAAGTTGTTGGCACTTCCCAACCTTTTTCTTCAAATAATCCTGCATTATAGAATAATCCACATGGAGAATAGTTAATTGGTGCTAAATACAATTTACCATCTTGATAAGGTGAAGATGATAATGCTGATGTAAATCCTGGGATTAGTTTATCTTGAACTGTAGTAGTTTCCCCTGGGATTGTAGCACTTAATACATCTGTAATGTCTTGAATTTGTTTTTCAGCAATCATTGTATCAGTTAACTTACCACCAGAACCTACTGCAAGATAAATTAAATCTGGTACATCTTTACCTGAAGTAATAATTGGTCTTAAAGTTTCAGCAATATTTTTTTCTAAAGTAAGTTCAACTTTAATTCCTGTTTCTTCTTCAAACGCTTTTGCAACTGCTTCCCATCCTGCAGTTCCATATCCACCATTTAAACCAGAAACTTTTAAAACTTGTGTTTCTTTTGATTCTTCAGTACTTGTAGTTGTTTCAGTTTTTTTTGCACATCCTGATGCAACAATCAAACTAGCAAGTAATAGAGATAAAAGTTTTTTCATTTTCTTTCCTCCTGGCTAATTCGCCTTTTATAATTTTAGTATAAATATATGTAAGCGTTTGTACTATACAGTAATTGTTATTTATTTTATATATATTGCTTTTTTAATATTATTTCAATAAAATGATAATAGGTGAATTTATGGCAAACAAATTATATGAAATAAATGATATAGGATTATCAAATATCAATGCAAAATTGATATATGTTACTAGCGC
This sequence comes from Erysipelotrichaceae bacterium, assembly GCA_022772735.1. Classification (GTDB taxonomy): domain Bacteria; phylum Bacillota_I; class Bacilli_A; order Erysipelotrichales; family Erysipelotrichaceae; genus UBA9076. Next base: position 56,664 of record JALEZD010000009.1, on the reverse strand, counting down.
AAACTATGATAGTGATTGGAGCAGTATACTTCATTCTCATCCATTTACTGAACTTTTTTATGTGATAAAAGGAAGAGGACGATTCCATGTTGAAAAAGAAATATATGATGTTAAAGAAGATGATTTAGTTATTGTTAATGCTAATGTAATGCACACTGAATCAAGTAAAGATGAAGAACCATTAGAATATATTGTTTTAGGTATAGAGGGTATTTCTTTGTTTTCAAATGAAAACTATAGTCATAGTATTCATAATTATGAAGACTTTAAACATGAAATTTTGTTTTATATAAAAACCATTTTAAAAGAGGCTGAGGCAAAGTCAGAATATTATAATGTTATATCTCAAAATCTATTAGAAATACTATTAATAAATGTTATAAGACGCACAAAAACAAAACTAGAAATTGAAGACAGTAAAAAACATAACCATGAATGTGCATACATAAAAAATTATATTGATGTTCACTATAGAGAAAATATTACATTAGATATCCTTAGTGAAATAAGTTATATGAATAAATTTTATTTAGTACATTCATTTAAAAAATATGCAGGAATTACCCCAATAAACTACCTAAACAACAAAAGGTTAACCGAGGCTGCATCCTTATTAAAAAATACAGACTATTCAGTTGCTCAAATCGCAAATATTATTGGTATGTCTTCACAGTCTTATTTTGCACAATCTTTCAAAAAAAACTACAAACTTTCTCCTATAGATTATAGAAAAAGTTTTAGTAAAACATCATAAAGGAGTAAATCATGGAAAATAAACTTTTTTATAATAAACCTGCTGAAAACTTTATTGAAGCACTTCCTGTTGGAAGCGGTAAAATTGGCGCAATGATTTATGGAAAAATTGATGAAGAAATTATTGAATTAAATGCTGATACACTTTGGTCAGGAAAAAAATATAAATTTAAAGGAAATAAAAAAATAGATAAAAACTATGTTAAAAATTTAATACTTTCAAATAAACATAGAGAAGCTGAAATATATATAAAAGAAAATGTATTGGGTGATTGGAGTCAAGCATATTTACCTGCAGGGAAAATAATAATTAAAAATTTAAACAAATTAAATGTTAAAAATTATAAAAGAACCTTAGATATTAAAAATGCAGTACATACTTGTAGTTATAAAAACTTTAATTCAAAGTTTACAATAGAATCTTTTACACATTTAAAAGATGATGTTTTTATACAAAAATATCATTCAGATACAAATAACTTAAACTTTGATATTAAACTTTCTCATAGCTTAAAACACAAAATAAAGACATCAAATAATTCAATAATTTTAACCGCAAATGCTCCAATAAATGTTTCTCCAGATTATTATGAAACAGATACTCCAATAACCTATGGTAAAGGTGGAATTAAACATATAGTTTTATCATCTTTTATAATTAAAAGTGGAACAATTAATGTCAAAAATAATATAATTTCCATTAGAAATTGCAATGAATTTATTATGTATACAAGTATTGAAACAAACTTTTATAATAAAAATTATATTGAAATTGCTCAAAGTAAAATTGAAAATATTATTAACTGTGAATACTCAGAAATAAAAAAACAACACATAAATGAATATAAAAAATATTATAAAAGAGTTAAATTTAAATTAGATTTTAAAGATTATAGTAATATACCTACTGATGTGAGACTAAAATCATTTAAAGAAAACAATGATTTTAATTTATTTTCTTTGCTTTTCAACTATGGAAGGTATTTAACAATTTCATCTTCAAAAAAAGGAAGTGAAGCAACTAATTTACAAGGTATTTGGAACAATCAAATAAGAGCTCCTTGGAGTTCAAACTATACAGTAAACATTAATACTCAAATGAATTACTGGCATGTGGAAAACTGCAATTTAAGTGAGTTTCATTATCCACTTTTTTCCTTAATTGATAAAACTGTTAAAACCGGAAAAGAAACCGCAAAAAAAATATATGGAATAAAAGGAAGTGTTGCTCATCATAACTTAGATATTTGGGGACATTCTACTCCAGTTGGAAGATATGGACAAGATTATAATCCCACACAATATGGTATGTGGAATATGTCACTTGCATGGTTATCTAGGCATTATATTGAACATTATTTATACAATAATGATATTAATTTTTTAAAAAAATATGTTTATCAAAATCTTAAAGAAATTGTTACTTTTATCTTAGAATATATTGATGTTCAAGATGATTCTATAATTGTTTGTCCTTCCACTTCTCCTGAAAATACTTTTTTAAATGGAAGCTCAATAACTTTTAATTCAACAATTGATTTATGTATTATAAAGGAAGTTTTAAAAAACTATATTTATGTATGTAAAATTTTAAAAACAAATGATTGTTTGGATAGTATCAACTCAATAATAAATAAAATAAATCCAATAAAAATAGGAAAATACAATCAAATACAAGAATATTACATAGATTATGATGAAGATGATGTAAATCATAGACATATCTCACATTTATATGGCGTATATCCTTCAAATATAATAGAAAATAAATATTATGAAAATGTTAAAAATTCGTTAAACAAAAGAGAAGATGATGGTACTGGTTGGTGTATTGCTTGGAAAGCATGTGTATGGGCCAGATTAAAAGATGGCAATAGAGCATTGAAACTCTTAAAAAGACAACTACAATTTTGTAAAGAAACAACAATTAGTAAAAATGGTGGAACTTATCCAAATTTATTATGTGCACATCCTCCTTTTCAAATTGATGGTAATTTTGGATTTTGTGCTGCAATAGTTGAAATGCTTATGCAAAGTAATGAAGAAGAATTATACTTATTGCCTGCATTATGTGATGAATTTAAAAGCGGGTATATAAAGGGTTTAAAATCAAAAGGAAACTTTATTGTTGATATTGAATGGAATAATAACAAACTTACTAAATGTAAGATAAAGTCAAAGACAAAAAATAATTTATATGTGATTTACAACAACAAAAAAATAAATGTAAATTTTAAAGATAACTTAGTTGAATTAAACTATGAATCATTTAAGTAGTAAAAGGCAAATAAAATTGCCAAAAAGGCAAATAAAATTGCCTTTTTTATCTTATATTTTTTTCTAACTGTCTTATTTGAAGGTATACAAATAGCACACAAACTGAGATAGTATAAAAAACCATTTTAAGCATTTCATATGGAGAAAAATATATCTCACTAAAATGATTATTCATATATAATGATATTTTTGCAGATGCTAACAAATAACCAATTTCCATAAAGTACTGTTGAGATACGGCAAAAAAAGTCATTACACCAAATAGAAGCGAGAATATTACAGTTATCGCAAAATTTTTTGTTTTTAGAAATACATACATTTCAATCACAACATATACAATTGAAAAACAAATAATTATAAATGCCCATTTAATAAAATCAAATGTAAAATTTGAATTGAAATTAAAACTACTTCCAGAAATATAAAACAGACATAAAAAGTACATTTGTGTTAAAAGCATAAAAGTCATTACAACAATTATTTTCGCAAAAATTATTTTTGAAAAAGAATACTTTGAAGTTAATATCAAATTTATTCCTCTTGATTTATATTCATTATTCCAAGAATATGCACATAAAATTCCAATTAAACTAGGAAAGAAAAAACTTCCATAAAATAAATACACTTGTGTCCATAAACTAATCCATTCATTTGTAAGTACCTCTTTATTACCATAGTAATTTAGTGATCCATATAATATTGAAACTAGAGGTAAAAACAATAACGGGTAAATCACACTTGATCTTTTAAACTTTAAAAATTCAACCTTTAAAATTTCCATATCAATCACAAACCTCAATATTCTTTCCTATAACAAATAAAATTGTTCCTAATATTAATCCTGCAAAAATAGGATACAAACTAAGTTCACGCAAGCTAATATTAAATACATCTAAACTTTTAACAAAATCAACCTGCATTAAAAATCCAAACCAACTATAAACAAATAAATACATCAGTACCTTTGAAATGAAAATCGAAATAATTCCCATTAATGAACCAACAATCGAAACTGACAAACTTATTACCTGATTAGAAAAATATAAACTTATAAGATAATGCAACATTGAAATTGAAAAAGTAATTATAATAATACCAATTAATTTTTTAAAGCTATCTATAATTGGAAATGAACTAGTTATTCCACAAACCTTACCAAATACATATATAATCAAAAATTCAATTATATATACTAAAATAAACTTTTTAAAAATATAAATGAACTTAACAATAAACAGTTTATCAAAGGGTACACCACTACTTTTTAAAATTTTCCACATATTGTTATTATGTTCAACTTGAACACTATAACTAACTATAGAAGCTATCATTATTGGGCAAATAATAACTTTAATAAATATACTTGCTTCAAAAAGCATATACCATGCAATTTGTGTACTCTTATCAAAATTATTTCTTACTTGTAGTCCACATATAAATAGATTTATTAGTAAATATATTGCAAAAATAAATATAAATCTATTTTGAATAAATTTCTTTCTCTCTATGTTATAAAGCATAATTAAGTTTTTCATTCTATTAATCCTCTTTCGGTAAATTCAATGAATAACTCTTCTAATGATTTATCTTTTTCATAAATACGATAAACATTTATATTTTCAGATATAAGTTTGTAAATAATTTTAGCTATCATTTCATCAGGCAATATAGGAATTTTAATATAATCATTTTCAATAACCATATCTTTTAAATTTAATAAATTCACTGCTTTTTTATTATTAGAAGTTCTTAAATATATAAAAGAGCTATACTTACTTTTAAATTCATTTATTTCTCCTTGAAATAATAATTTTCCCTTATCTATTATCCCAATTTTATTTACCATTCTTTCAATTTCATCTAATGCATGAGATGAAACCATAACAGTTGTATCATATTTTAATGGTAAATTTCGTATTAATGTTCTTATTTCTTCTCTAACCTTTGGATCTAATCCATTTGTAGGTTCATCTAAAACTATTATTTTAGGAATTCCTATTATTGCCATCGCAATTCCTAATCTTTGTTTCATTCCAAGTGAATAATGTTTTACTAATTTATCCTTATGTTTTATTAAACCAACAATTTCCAATGCATTAAAAACATCTTCATCTTTAAGATTTTTTAATTTTCTAACTATCGTTAAATTCTCATATCCACTTAAGTTTTCATAATAAGAAGGAGATTCAATTAATGAACCTATCTTTTTTAAAGTTTCATTTCTATTTTTTTTATTAAATGAATCATCATCTATCAGTATTTCTCCACTAGTTGACTGTGTTAAACCACAAATCATCTTCATAATAGTAGATTTACCTGCACCATTTGGACCAATCAAACCATAAACTTGTCTTTTTTCTATATTGAGTTCTTCAATATCCACAACAATGTTCTTTCCATATTTTTTGCTTACATTTTTTAGTTTTATAGCTTCCATATTTATCACCTCAAATACAGTATAAATACTCATCCTTAAAACAAATTGATGTCTTCCTTAATTCATCCTTAAATTTTATATAAAAGAAATTATCATGATATACTTTTTTATATGGAAAATGTAAATAGAAAAATATTAATTGTTGATGATAATGTGGAAATATTAAATATGGTTACCACATTCCTTTTTGAAAGCGGATTTACAAATATTGATTCTGCAAAAAGTGCTCATGAAGCTCTTGATTTGTTGTTGATGAATACATATGACTTTGCAATATTAGATATTATGTTGCCAGATGGTAGTGGATTTGATATTTTAAAGAATATTAGAAAATATAGTAATATACCTGTTTTATTTTTATCCGCAATATCAGATATTGAAAGTCAATATAAAGGATTTGAAATGGGTGCTGATGATTACATTGTTAAACCTTTTCAATTAAGAGACTTGCAACTAAGAATACATTCAATATTAAATAGATGCTACCCCCAAAGCAAGTCAATAGTAGAACTTGAAAATTGTAAAATTGATTTTAATAAAGCAGTTATTATCAAAAATGACTGTGAATTACAACTAACCGCAAAAGAATATAGTATTCTTGAAGTGTTATATGAAAACAGAAATAAAATAATCACTATAGAATCAATTCTTTTCAAAGTTTGGGGACAAGAAAATATAGGCTATGATAATTCATTAATGGCACATATTAGAAAAATTAGACAAAAAATAGAAGACAATCCTTCCAAGCCAAAAAATTTAATCACAATTAAAGGTTTAGGATACAAATTAAAGGTGAACTAAAGTGAATACTGTTAAATTTTTTTCAAAATTACTAATAAAAATATTTTTACTAATTTTTAGTTTAATTGTTGTTGGAACTATTTTATTTTTCTCGCTAAGTTTTTATACAATGTACGATCATAAATCAAATAGGTTAACTCCACCATATCTATATAAATCAATCATAGAAAATGGTAGTATTCAATTTAACCCTAAATTAAAAAAAGATTTAAAAAATAATAATATTTGGATTATGGTTTTAAATGATTCTGGAGAGATAAAAGATAGTTTAAACTTACCACAAAAACTTCAAAAAAAATATTCTCTAAGTGATGTTGCAAAATTTTCTAGATGGTATTTGGAAGATTACCCTGTATTTACATATGTATTTGAAGATTCATTGATTATTATTGGATATCCTATCAATTATTATGATAAATTTCCTTCAAATTATTATAATTTTGACTTATTGAAAGAAATATTAACAATTGGTTTAAGTATATTTTTATCAATAGTTTTAATTATTTTAATCATCTATTTAAAAACAAAATCAAATTTTTTAAAAGAAATTAAACCAATAAAAAATGCATTAATTAATTTATCCAACAACAAAAGCACAAGTATTGATGAAAATGGTAACCTATCAGAAATAAAGGAAGCTATAAATCATACTTCTAATATTTTAGAAGAAACCAAAAGAATGAAAAGCCATTGGATTAGAGGAGTAAGTCATGACTTAAGAAATCCACTAACATTAATTATTGCAAAAATTGAAAAACTAGAAAAAAAGATAGGCACAAATAAAGAAATTGAGGATATAAAACAACAAATTGAACTAATGCAGGAAATATTAAAAAACTTTAATTTTAGTTTTTTATTAGATGATAAAGATTATTCAAAAACATTTATACCACTAAGTATTAATTCAATTTCTAGAGAAATCATTGTAGAATACTTTAATAGTTATGAAAATATAAATATAGACTTTAATATACCAAAAGAAGATTATTTTATTTATGGTAATAAAATACTGATTGAGAGAACAATAAGAAATATATTAAATAACTCTATTAACCACAATAAAAACATAAAAATTAAGTTCGGTATAATTAAAGATAGCGACAATATTATTATAGAAATTTCTGATAATGGAAATATTAGCGAAGAAAATATTAAACTTTTACAAAATAAAACAACAAACTATGACTCTCATGGAATGGGAATTGTAATTGTAAAACAAATTATAAATATACATAATGCAAAGGTTGAATTTAGCTATAATAATCCTGGCTTAAAAACAAAACTAATATTTAAAGAAGCACAAAAAAACACGACTATATGAGTCGTGTTTTATTTTTTTAAACTACTTAGTAATTTCGATAATGTTTCCTGAACCTACAGTTCTTCCACCTTCACGAATTGAGAACTTAGTTCCTTGTTCAACAGCGATTGGTGAAATTAATTCAACAGTCATTTCGATGTTGTCTCCAGGCATAACCATTTCAACTCCAGCAGGAAGTTTGATAATACCTGTAACGTCTGTAGTACGGAAATAGAATTGAGGACGGTAGTTAGACACGAATGGTGTATGACGTCCACCTTCTTCTTTTGTTAATACGTAAACTTGAGCTTTGAATTCAGTATGAGGTGTAACTGAACCAGGTTTAGCTAATACTTGTCCACGTTCAACTTCATCACGGTTTACACCACGAAGTAATGCACCGATATTATCTCCAGCTTCAGCGAAGTCTAATAATTTACGGAACATTTCGATACCTGTAACAACAGTTTTCTTAGTTGGGTGAATACCAACGATTTCAACTTCTTCGTTAAGGTTTAATTTACCACGTTCAACACGTCCAGTAGCAACTGTACCACGACCTGTGATTGTGAATACGTCTTCAACAGCCATTAAGAATGGTTTGTCTGTTTCATGAGTTGGAGTTGGGATCCAAGTATCAACAGCTTCCATTAATTCATCAATTTTTGCGCTCCATGTAGCATCACCTTCAAGAGCTTTTAATGCTGAACCACGGATAACTGGAGTATTGTCTCCATCAAATCCATATTCAGAAAGAAGTTCACGAACTTCCATTTCTACTAAATCAACTAATTCTGGGTCATCAACCATATCGCATTTGTTTAAGAAAACAACCATACGAGGAACTCCCACTTGGCGTGATAATAAGATGTGTTCACGAGTTTGTGGCATTGGTCCATCAGTTGCAGCAACAACTAGAATTGATCCGTCCATTTGAGCAGCACCAGTAATCATGTTTTTGATATAGTCTGCGTGACCTGGACAGTCAACGTGTGCATAGTGTCTGCTGTTTGTTTTGTATTCAACGTGAGCAGTATTAATAGTGATACCTCTAGCCTTTTCTTCAGGCGCTCCGTCGATTTGGTCATAAGCTTTAGCTTCAGCTAAACCAGACTTTGCTAAGTGGTTAGTGATAGCTGCAGTTAATGTAGTTTTACCGTGGTCAACGTGACCAATTGTACCGATGTTAACGTGTTCTAACGATCTGTCAAATTTTTGCTTTGCCATTTTGCAAATCCTCCTATATTTCTTTTAGATTTAACCATAATTCATTGTAAGATAAACAATCAAATATTGCAATATTCTTTAACAATTATTCACGAGTGTTTTTCTTAGCAATATCTTCTGCAATGCTCTTAGGAACTTCAGAATAATGATCCATTTGCATTACATAGTTACCACGACCTTGAGTGAAAGATCTTAGGTCTGTAGCATAACCAAACATTTCTGATAATGGTACATATGCTTTAACTTTAATAGCATTACCGATTTCTTCTTGGTCACGGATTTGTCCACGACGTTTTGTGATATCTCCCATAACACTACCTAAATATTCAGCAGGGGCTGTAACATCAACACCCATGATTGGTTCTAATAATACTGGCTTACATTTTTTAGCTGCTTCTTTTAAAGCTAAGCTTGCTGCAACTTTATAAGCCATTTCTGATGAGTCTACATCATGGTAAGAACCATCAAATAAAGTTGCTTTAATATCTACGATTGGATAACCAGCCATTAAACCATTGTTTAATGCAGCTTCAAGTCCATCTTGAGTTGGCTTAATATACTCACGAGGAACTGTTCCTCCAACGATAGCATCAATAAATTCAAATCCTTTTCCTTCTTCATTAGGTTCAAACTTAATCCAAACATGTCCATATTGTCCACGTCCACCAGATTGTCTAACGAATTTACCTTCACACTCAGCAGCTTGACGAATTGTTTCTCTATAAGCAACTTGTGGAGCACCAACATTACATTCAACTTTGAATTCACGGCGCATTCTATCAACGATGATGTCTAAGTGTAATTCACCCATACCAGCAATGATAGTTTGTCCTGTTTCTTCATCAGTATATGTTTTGAAAGTTGGATCTTCTTCAGCAAGTTTTCCAAGAGCAACACCCATTTTATCTGAGTCATTTTTTGTTTTTGGCTCAACAGACATTTGGATAACTGGTTCAGGGAAAACCATTGATTCAAGAATAATCGGATGTTTTTCATCACATAATGTATCTCCAGTTGTAGTTGTTTTTAATCCAACTGCAGCTGCGATATCACCTGAGTAAACTTCACTAATTTCTTCTCTATGGTTAGCGTGCATTTGCACAATTCTACTAAATCTTTCTCTTTGATCTTTAGTAGCATTTAATACATAACTTCCTGAAGTTGCAGTTCCTGAATAAACACGGAAGAAAGTTAATCTACCAACAAATGGGTCAGTCATAACTTTAAATGCTAAAGCTGCAAATGGTTCGCTATCTCCAGCTTTTCTTTCTGCTTCACTTCCATCTTCTAAATGTCCTTTAATTGACGGAATATCAAGTGGTGATGGTAAATATTCAATAACTGCGTCAAGCATTAATTGAACACCTTTGTTTTTATATGCAGAACCACATAATACAGGGAAGAATTCTGAAGAAATAACCCCAGCTCTTATTGCACGTTTAATTTCTTCAACTGTTGGTTCTTCACCTTCAAGAACTTTCATCATAACTTCTTCATCATAATCTGCACATGCTTCAACAAGTTTTGCTCTTAAAGATTCTGCCTCATCAACAAATTCACTTGCAATTTCAGTTGTTTGAATATTTTTTCCTGTATCATCCAAATACATGTGTTGTTTTCTTTCAACAAGGTCAATAATACCTCTGAATGTATTTTCTGCACCAATTGGCATTTGAATAGCAGCTGCTTTTGCTCCTAATCTATTTCCAATTGAGTTAACTGACATTGTGAAATCTGCACCAGTCGCATCCATTTTATTACAGAATACAATACGAGGAACTTTATAAGTTGTAGCTTGTCTCCAAACAGTTTCTGTTTGAGGTTCTACACCTGCTTTTGAGTCTAAAACTGTAACTGCACCATCAAGTACACGTAATGAACGTTCAACTTCAACTGTAAAGTCTACGTGACCTGGAGTATCTATGATATTAATTCTGTGTTCTTTCCATTCTGCAGTTGTTGCTGCTGAAGTGATTGTAATACCACGCTCTTGTTCTTGAGCCATCCAGTCCATTTGGCTTGCACCATCGTGAGTTTCACCGATTTTATGAGTTTTACCAGTGTAGTAAAGAATACGTTCAGTAGTTGTAGTCTTACCAGCATCAATGTGAGCCATGATTCCGATATTTCTTGTATGTGCTAAATCAAACTTTCTAGCCATTTAACTCTCCTCTCCTGATTACCAACGATAATGTGCGTAAGCTTTATTAGCTTCTGCCATTTTGTGAGTATCTTCTCTTTTCTTAACAGATGCACCAGTTCCGTTTGCTGCATCCATGATTTCTCCTGCAAGTCTTTGTTCCATTGTTTTTTCATGACGTAATCTAGAATAGTTAACTATCCATCTTAATCCTAAAGTTAATTTTCTTTCTGCGCTAACTTCAATAGGTACTTGGTAGTTTGAACCACCTACACGTCTAACTTTTAGTTCTAATAAAGGCATAACATTTCCAAGTGCTTTTTCAAAGATAGCCATTGGTTGTTCACCTGTTTTTGCTTCAACGATGTCAAAAGCATTATATAGAATTGTTTGAGCAACTCCTCTTTTTCCATCAAGCATAATTTTGTTGATTAATTTTGTTACAAGTTTTGAATTGTAAATTGGATCAGCAACTACATCTCTTCTTGTAATATTACCCTTTCTTGACATTACTTAACCTCCTACTTTGAAGCCTTAGGCTTTTTAGTTCCATATAAAGAACGTGATTGGTTACGGTTATTAACTCCTGCGCAGTCTAATACACCACGAATAATGTGATATCTAACCCCTGGTAGGTCTTTAACACGTCCACCTCTTATCATAACAACACTGTGTTCTTGTAAGTTGTGTCCAATTCCTGGAATATACGCAGTTACTTCCATTCCGTTTGATAAACGTACACGGGCATATTTACGTAATGCTGAGTTTGGTTTTTTAGGTGTCATTGTTCCTACACGAGTACATACACCTCTTTTTTGTGGGCTTGTTTGGTCAGTTGTAGCTGTTCTTAATGAGTTATAACCTCTATTTAAAGCTGGTGATTTTGATTTCCAAACTTTATCAGTACGACCTTTACGAACCAATTGATTTATAGTTGGCATTAATATTTCTCCTTTCAGAATATGCACACATTTCTAGGTGTGCCAAACTTTAGCCTAAATAATAGTTTTCATACGAAAACTCATAAATTGCTAAGCCATAGTATAATACTATAAATACACATTAAAAGTCAATATATTATAGATGTAATTTTTACTGTTTCTTGAAAAAGTTGCCAATTAATTGACCAGTAAAGCTAACAGCACAATATATTAAGCAATACACTAATGCGCTATCATTATAAAAAATATAAACCGAAGGTATCCAAAGTAGTGAAACTACAATTGAAAAATACCATTTAAAACCTTTTATTTTCGAATATAATAATGAAAGAAAGAAAACCATCAATGGAACAAATATCAACATTATAAACATTCCACTTCCAGTATCTATTATAAAAAGTGGCGGAATTACATAATAATTTAACATTAATAAAATATATATTAAATATTCTTTTTTCATTATTACCTCCTTAATCAATCAAATAATAACACACTTTATGTACATTATTAATATTTATAATGGTATATAATATCTTTAGAAAGAAGGTTTGTTGTTATGAACAAAAACTATGATAATTTTTTAAATGTGTCATTAACCACAAAAATAAAAGAATTTATAGATGGCTACTATTTATTTGAAGACACTGTTTTTTATGGAGAAAAAGGAGGAATGCTTTCTGATAATGGAAAGATAAACAATCTTGAAGTACAAGACTTAAAATGGATTGGTGATAAACTATATCATAAAGTTGATGGTATTTTAAAAAACCCAATAAATATGCAAGTAAATCTAGACAGAAGATTTATTAATACATCAATACAAAGTGCACTACATATACTAGATGGATTTTATGAAAAACTAGATATAAAAATTGTTGCGATTGGAGTAAACCCTTCAAATCAATGGTATGAAATAAACACGAAAGAACTTCCAAAAAACCATCTAGATGATGTATCTAACTTTATGAATAATGTAATAAGAGATGATGTAAATTTAAACCTTTCATATATAAAAGGATGTAATTACAATAATCCTGATTATAAAAAATATGATTTTGTAAGAATTGTTGAATTTAAAAATTTAGATTCTCAACCTTGTAGTACATTACATGTGAATAAAACCTCTCAAATTCAAAGCTTTGTTGTTTTAGATAGTGAAAAAACATCTAGAGGTACAAGAATCCATATAACTTGTAATATTGTTACTAATCAAAGACTAAAAGAATATCATTCTTTAATCAAAGATATAAGTCATAAACTAAGCGGTACAAAAGATGACATAATACCTAATTTGGATAAAATTTTAAAAGATAATAAAGACTTAAAATCAGAAAATGAAGCATTAAAAAAAGAAGTATTAACATTTAAAGCAAAAGAAATATTAAACGATATTCAAAAAATAAAAATATATGATAACTGTGATTTAAACTCACTAAGATATATTTCAATGTATATACTACCTCACATTGAAAACTTAATGGTTATAATTTCAGATTTTGATAATACCATAAATGTTTCAATAATATCTAAAGATGATAATGCAAAAAATATTTTTGAAAAAATAAAACAAGAAATTGAAGTATCTGGAGGAGGCAATCCAAAAGTTATTTGTTTTAAAACAAATAATCAAAAAGAAGAATTAATAAATATTATAAAAAAGGTTATTTAATTAACCTTTTTTGATATAAATTCTATTAACTTTTCACTACATGCTTTTTTATCTATTATACTAGCCTGTAATTTTGAATAAAATAAATAAAAATTATTTTTATCTTCACAAATTTTAAATAAATCAACATACTTAAAGTTAGACTTTGTATTTGCATTTTCAATTTCAAAATAATCGTTATAAAATCTAAAAACATTTACACTACCATGTAATAGTTTACTAGATTCCCAGTTTTTCTTAATACTTCTTTTTCTATTATAAAAATAAGCAAATGGAAAAAGTAAGGCAGATAATAAAAAAATCAATGAAAATTCATTACTTAAAAATCTTCCAGTTATTGCAAGTAAAACAAAAAATAACGTTATTAAAGAAACTTTTATATTTTCCTTATGTATATTTTTCCCAACATACTTACAAAATGTTACATAACTTTCATAATCAACTACTGTTTCTGTTTCAAATAAAACATTTTCTTCCATTTAAAAATCTCCTTAATAAAATTATACTAAAAATAAAAACCACAAAACCATAAGATTTTGTGGAAATATTTCTAAAGATGAAACATATGTGATGCTATAGAAAAATAAATAATAATCGCAAATGTATCTACAATTGTTGTTATCATTGGCGCAGCCATTATAGCTGGATCTAATTTTATTTTCTTTGCTGCCATAGGCAATGTACAACCAACAAGTTTTGCAATCATAACTGTCGCAACTATTGATAAAGATACAACTATTGCCAGTTTAACATCTTTATTTATTAACAAAATTCTTAATCCATTCGCAAATGCTAGCGCTAAACTAACAATCATTGAAATTCTAAATTCTTTAAATACAATTTTAAAATAATCACTAAACTTAATTTCATCAGTTGCTAATCCACGAATAATCAATGTAGAACTTTGTGAACCACAATTTCCACCTGTATCCATAAGCATAGGAATAAATGAAACTAAAATAGGCATTATTTCAAATGCATGTTCATATTGAGAGATAATACTACCTGTTATTGTTGCAGAAAACATCAAAATCAAAAGCCATAAAACCCTATTTTTTGCATGTTCCCAAACTGATGTTGCAAGGTATGGTTTATCATTCGCTGTCATTGCAGCCATCTTTTGCATATCTTCTGTCATTTCTTTTGTTAAAACATCAATCGCATCGTCAAATGTTACAATACCTACAATACAACCTTCTTCATCTAAAACTGGCAATGCAATCAAATCGTATTTTTGCAACTTTTTTGCAATATCTTCTTTATCATCACTAGTATGCGCAAAAACATACTCTGTTTTCATTATATCTTTAATTAATGTTTCATAATCGCTAAGCATCAAATTTTTTGCACTAACAATCCCAATCAATTTACGATTATCAACTACATAACATGTATAAACTGTTTCACTATCAATACCAACTCTTTTTATCTTATCAAGAGCTTGTTTAACGCTCATATTTTCGGTAAATTCGATAAACTCAACAGTCATTATACTTCCTGCAGTATCATCCTTGTATTGAAGCAGATTATTAATATCTTTTCTTACATCCGCATCAACTTTATCTAAAAGCTGTGTAACAAGATTTGCAGGCATTCCAGATAAAAAGTCAACGGCATCATCCGCATATAATTCATTTATTACTTTAACAATTTCTGAGTTATTAAATATTTTTATCAATCTATTTCTTTCTTCAGACTCTAAATAAGAAAATACTGAAGCTGCTTGTTCTTTTTCTAATAACCTATACACTACTGCCAAATGATTGTCATCTAAATCAGACATCATTTCTGCAATATCTACAGAGTTTTGAGTAATTAAGTACTCATGTAATTCTTTTAATTCATTATTTTTTAATAGTTCAATTATTTTTTCAACATTCATTTTATCTTCCCTTTCTAAGATATAACATCTTAAAAAGAGATATTAAGAGCTATATCTGTGTTGTATTTAATATTGTAATTACACGGCAAATCGTCCATAAATATAACCCTCCTGCCTTTATAAATTAACACTATTTTTAAATTTATTCAATTAATAAATTCTAATATTTTAAAAAATTTTTTTAATTAATAAACAATAAAAAATGTGCAACACTATTAGATTTTATGTCACACACTTACTCTGTTAAATAACTTATAAATTTTTTGCAATTTCAAAACAAATTTTTAATGCTTTTTCCCTAGAATTAAGTCCAAAATTTCTTATATCATATTCAGAAATTTTTGCCAATGTATCTCCACTAAACAAAATTTGTCCAAACTTAATACCTCTAAATCTAGCACATGCCGCAAGTGCAGAACACTCCATCTCAACAGTTTCACAGCCTTCTTCTATTCTATATAAAACCATATCTTTTGTTTCTCTAAAGAAACCATCCGTAGTCCATGTAATACACTCTTTATATGGTAAATTAATTTTTTCAAATACGTATTCAATAACTTCAATTACATCATTATCAAGTTCAATAAATCTTGATGGAGGCAAGTAATAATAAGATGTCCCTTCATCTCTTAAAGCTTTTCTACACACAAGTATTTCATCCTCATCAATATCTACAAGAACCCCACAAGAACCTGTACTAATCACTTTTTTTACACCATAACATATTAGCCAATCCAATATTTGTACAGAGGCTGCACTACCAACTGGAGCTTGAACAAGACAAATATCTTCACCTTCATACTCTAAAACATATATAGGATAACATTTTGTCGCGGAAATAAATTTATAAATAACTCTTGCACTATTTTTTAAAGCATACTCATCAACTAAATCACCCAAAAAAGCGTACACTGCCTTTTCTGGTAATGTGATATTCAAATTTTCACAATTAGGCATAATTATTGAAGTTTGATTACTATCATACTCTAATATAGGAATATCGTTTTTATAAATTGCCACTTTAAACCTCCTTATTATTTTTCTAATTTTTTTATCAATTCAACTCTTCTAAGATGCCTTTCACCTAAAAATTCAGCATTTATCCAAGCATCAACTATCATCTTTGCAAGTTCACTTCCAACTACACGACTTCCAAAACATAACACATTTGTATCATTATGCTCCTTAGAAAGCTTTGCACTATATGGTTCAGAACAAACACAAGCTCTTATACCTTTTATTTTATTGGCAGAAATTGAAACCCCAACTCCTGTACCACATATAACAATTCCATAATCAACTTCTTTACTTACAACTGCATTAGATACTGTTTCACTAATTAAAGGATAGTCTATTTTTTCATCTTCACCAATTCCATAGTCAACTACCTCAATACCTTTTTCAATTAAATAATCTAATATTTCATACTTTAACTCTATTGCTGCATGATCATTTCCAATTCCAATTCTCATTTTCTTATCCCTTTCTATTACCTATTTTATGTTCTCTTGCATAAAAGAATAAATATTGTTGTGCAAGTCCTGCCTTATCCTTAAATATTTTAACACCAGCTTCTTTAATTTTCTTCATACTTTTTAAATTATCTACATAATATTCATTCATTAACTTTATTACCCATGTATCTACTGGAAATGCAATATCTTTTCCAGCCCCAAATAATAATATACAATCCGCAACCTTTGGTCCTACCCCCATAAGTTTACATAATTCTTTGTGGGCATCTTCATAAGATAATTTGATTATTTCATCTAAAGAAACTTCACCGTTTTTTATCATCTCTATAGTTTTAACTAGATACTCTGATCTATATCCAACCTTAACAATATCATTAAATTCTTCTTCTGTTATTTCACTAAGTTTATCTAAAGTAGGAAATAGATAATAATCTTTCCCTTCATAAGTCCTTATTTTTTCACCTTTTAACTCACATATTTTTTCAATTGATTTTTTTATTCTAGGAATTTGATTATTAGCCGAAATAATAAATGATATTATCATTTCAAGTAAATCTTGTTTCAAAACTCTAAGACCAACTCCAAATTCACACGCTTGTTTTAAATGTTCATCAACTTCCATAAACTCATTTCTAAGAATTGTATAATTCCTATTCATATCAAAATAGTTTTTCCAAAAACCTTCATAATCTAATAATGTACCACCATTTTCAATCACTACTACATCATTTGTATTACTAGGTATAAAATCCAAACTATTTATTTCTTTTTTATCCAGCTTTTTTATTAATGAAGCATATTTACCCGCAACAATAAAATATCCATCATTAACTTTATCCCATCTAAAAGCCTGCCCATTTTCAAAAATATTTTTAGGTTCAAATTCTTTTTCATTCAATATATAAATATTGTTATTCTTTGAAATTACTTCCATTGTAGCTCCTTATTTAAAGTATTATTATTTTAATAAACATATTATAATATTTTTTATACTTGATTTAAAAGGAGAAAACTTATGATTTATGATGTAATTGTTATTGGTGGGGGACCAAGTGGTATGATGTCTGCAATAAGTGCATCAAAAAATAATAGAGTTCTTCTTATCGAAAAAAATCAAACACTTGGAAAAAAACTATTACTTACAGGTGGGGGTAGATGCAATGTAACAAATAATAGTCCAACTGAATTAGTTATTAATAATATAATTGGAAATGGTAAATTTTTGTATAGCGCATTTTCTCACTTTGATAATAAAGACATTATAAATTTTTTTGAATCTAGAAATGTAAAATTAAAAGAAGAAGATAACGGAAGAATGTTTCCCACAACAAATTCGTCTAAAACTATACTAGAAACATTAATAAATGAATTAAATAAAAATAATGTAGATATTAAAACAAATTCAACTGTTATTGATATTGAAATAGAAAACAACAAAATTTCAAAAGTATTTTTAAATGATGGAAATTTTTATAAAACAAAAAACTTAATTATATGTACTGGAGGTATATCTCTTCCACAAACAGGCTCTACAGGTGATGGCTACAAATTTGCCTTAAAAGCAAAACACACAATTACTAAACTTTATCCAACAGAAGTACCTTTAATAAGTGATGAACAATTTATTAAAGATAAAACATTAATGGGATTATCATTAAAAAATATTAGTTTAAGTGTTTTAAATAAAAAAGGAAAAATTATAGTAACTCACAATTTAGATATGATATTCACTCACTTTGGAATATCTGGTCCTGCAGTTTTAAGATGTTCTAGTTTTGTAATAAAACAAAACGAAAAAGAAGTTACAATGATTTTAGACAGCATACCAAATATGTCAAAAAATGAATTGATGGAATTTTTAAAAAATGAAAAAAATATTAATTCAAAAAAATCTATAAAAAACATTCTAAAAAACCTTTTGCCTGAAAGGTATGTAGAATTTATTTGTAATGATATTTCTAATAATCAGATATCTTCACTAACAAATAATCAAATTTTAGAAATTGTGGATAAAATAAAACTATTTAAATTTAATGTGCATGGCAGTTTACCAATTGAAAAAAGCTTTGTGACAGGTGGAGGAATTTCACTAAAAGAAGTTGACCCAAAAACAATGAAATCAAAATTAATTGACAATTTATATTTTGCAGGTGAAGTCTTAGATATAAACGGATATACAGGAGGATATAATATAACCGCTGCATTTGTAAGTGGCAATCTTGCAGGAAAGCTATTATAAAATTAAAAAACTGAACTTTTTAAAAGTCTCAGTTTTTAATTTACTATTTTAAATCTTTTACAACTTTTACAATATAACTAGAAGTTAAGTTGTATTTTTCTAATAATTCATTAAATGGTCCACTTTCAGCAAATCTATCCATGATACCAATTTTTGTAATTTTTTTAGGAAGATATTTAACACTAACATCTGAAATTGCACTTCCTAAACCACCAATAATATTATGTTCTTCTGCAGTAATAATATGGTCATGTGTTTTTAAAATATTTAATACACCTTCTTCATCTAGTGGTTTTATACATGCAACATCAACAACTGTAATATTAATACCTTCAGCTTTTAAAGTTTCTGCAGCTTTTAAAGCTTCTTGAACCATTAATCCTGTCGCAAAAATCGCAATATCTTTTCCTTCTTTTAAAACTCTAATTTTACTAAAATCAAATTTAGTATCTTCACTATAAACATCATCAACACCACTTCTACCAAGCCTTACATAACAAGGTTTATCAGTTTTAGAAACATATTCAATAACTGCCATTGTTTCTGTTGCATCGCAAGGAGAATAAACTTCCATTCCAGGAATTGTGCGCATTAATGAAATATCTTCTATAGCTTGATGACTAACACCATCTTCTCCAACAGCGATACCAGCATGTGTACCACAAATTTTAACATTTAAGTGTGGATAAGCAATTGAGTTTCTGATTTGTTCCCAAGCTCTTCCTGTTGCAAACATAGAGAACGTAGATGCAAAAACTGTATATCCACTACTTGCAAAGCCAGCCGCAACACCCATCATATTTGCCTCTGCAATACCCATGTTAAAATGTCTTTCAGGACAAACTTTTTGTGCATCACTAGTTTTAGTTGACTTTGTTAAATCTGCATCTAATACAACTATTTTTTCATTTTCTAAAATTATTTTCGCAAGTGCTTTTCCATAAGCTTCTCTTGTTGCTAAACCCATTATGCTACCTCCAATTCATTTAAAGCTGCTTCTAATTGTTCTGCATTTGGTGCACTTCCATGCCATGCAGCACTATTTTCCATAAATGAAACACCTTTTCCTTTAATAGTTTTCGCAAGAATCAAAGTTGGTTTACCTTTAATTTCTTTCGCTTTATTAAAAGCATCTAATATCTCATCTTTATTATGACCATCAATACAAATCACATGCCATCCAAAAGCTTCAAATTTTTTGTCTAATGGAGTAGGATTCATTACTTTAGTAATATCTCCATCGATTTGTAATCCATTAAAATCTAAAACTGCACAAAGATTATCTAATTTGTAATGTGCAGAAGCCATTGCAGCTTCCCAAATTTGTCCTTCTTCACTTTCACCATCACCTAATAAAGCATATACTCTATGTTCATTTTTAGATAGTTTGTTTGCCATAGCCATTCCCACTGCAGCACTAAAACCTTGCCCAAGAGAACCTGTACTCATATCAACACCATCTAAATAACTCATATTTGGATGCCCCTGAAGTTTAGAATTAATTTTTCTAAATGTCATTAAATCTTCATCAATGATTCCTTTTTCATGTAATGTTGCATATAAAACAGGAGATGCATGTCCTTTAGATAAAACAAATCTATCTCTGTCTACTCCCTTTGCATTATCCTTATTGATGTCCATAACCTCAAAAAATAATACACCCATAATATCTGCAGCTCCAAGAGATCCCCCTGGATGTCCAGATTTTGCATTCGCAACCATTTTCACAATATTTTTTCTTATGTTTTTAATGTGTAAATTTAAATCTTTCATAACTTCCTTCTTTCTAATTTATATTATACCCATATTTTTAATTAATAGATAAACAAAATGATAAAAAGCCTCCTAAATGGAGACCTTTTATCATTTATTTTTTATAAGGGGATAGAATATACCTAATCATTGTTAAGGGGGACAATAATCAGATGCAAGATTTATTATTTACCTTGCACAATTATAATACCAATCCTATATCTATAAATTATGTATAGTTTATGTAAAATTATGTGATTTACCTTAACATATTGAAAGGTTTATCACTTTACAAGTATTTACTTAAAAACTTTATCAAGTTTATCCCTTAAAAACAAATTAGTCTCCATACAAACTTCTTGCCAATTATCCTGTCCAACATACCAGAATTCCCCAACAAACATATTAACTTTTAACATTTTTAAAGTATCAATACATTTAACAAAATCAACATGCCCTTTTCCAAATTCTATTTCTCTATAATGATTTGGGATAGTTTCCTTCAAATGCGCCGCAACAATTTTCCCTTTTCCTTTTTTTATATCTAAACATAAATCATTGCCATAAACTTTTGAAGCATTTGTTAAGTTCCCAACATCTGGATATACATTTAAATATGGACTATCTATATAATTAACATATTCCATCGCCTTTTCAACAGTATCCATAAAAGGTGTTTCCATGGTTTCAAAACCTAAAACAATTCCCTCTTTACTAGCCATTAAAACTGCAGTCTCTAAATTTTTAATAAACCTATTTCTTGTTTCATCATCAGATTTTTCATAATATACATCATATCCAGCTAACTGAATTATTCTAACACCAAGTTTTTTGGCAAAAACAATTGCTTTTGACATAATTTCAAGACTTCTTTTTTCATGTTCCATAGATCCAAGTGGATATTTTCTATGACCACTCAAGCACATTGTATCAATACTTACACCTGTTTTTTCAATACTTCTTCTTATTTCATTAATCTTTTCATCATTATAATCAAGCCTAGCTAGTTTTTCATCTGTTTCATCTATACTTATTTCTAAAAAATCAAATCCACACTTTTTACAATTTTCAAGTTTTTCATCAATACTTAAAAAGTTAGGCATACTTTTTTCATACATACCCAAACGATATTTATTGCCCATAATATGCCCCTGGTCCATGTTTTCTCAAAAAATGTTTGTCCAATAAATTATCATCCATTTTATCTAGATTTTCATTAATTAATTTACTCTTAAACGCCATCTCTGCAAGTTCTTCTAACACTTTTGCATTAAAAACTGCATCTTTTGGACTTTTACCCCAAGTAAAAGGTCCATGACTAGCAACTAAAACTCCCGGCATAACATTTGCATCTATTTTTTTATCTTTAAATGTCTCAACGATTACTTTCCCTGTGTTTAATTCATAATCACTTTCAATTTCTTCCTTATACATTTCTCTTGTACAAGGAATTTCACCATAAAAATAATCTCCATGAGTTGTCCCGTATGCTTTAATACCCTTTTTAGCTTGTGCCCATGATGTTGCACAGTTAGAGTGAGTATGCACAACACCTTTTATATCCTTAAAATTTTTATACAATTCCAAATGAGTCATCAAATCGCTAGAAGGTTTTAAATACCCTTCTACAACATTTCCATCTAAATCACATACAACCATATCATTCACTTTCATAAAGTCGTATTCTACACCACTTGGTTTTATTACAACCAAACCACTTTCTCTATCAATTCCTGATACATTTCCCCAAGTAAATGTAACTAAACCATATTTAGGTAATAATAAGTTTGCCTCAAAAACTTCTTGTTTTAATTTTTCTAACATAATTTCACCTACTTTGTTATTACGTATACTGCTGCCTCATTTTTACTATGATTCGCAGAAATTATTAAATCATCATTTTCTCTATTTAAAACATCTATATTTGCTGGTCCAACACCACTTTCAACAATATCAACCACATATTCTCCGTTAATATGTTGAATAATAAACAATTCGCTATTAATTCTTCTTACTCCACCAATGAAACTAGGTACTCCTGCAATGTTTCTTCCAACTAAGGTATGCGCAAAATCAATTTCATATGGATACACAAAATCACAAACATATTCATCATCTTTCTTCTTATAAATCTTCATTGTATTTCCATGAAATGGCTCAATAGTCATCATTTCTTCGACACCATCATTATCAATATCAATAAATGCTATTTCTCCTACTTGCCCATCCATAATTTTGATAACTTCCCATTTGTTGTTACCAAAAGGAGTGATTTTTAAAACTCCCTGATCACTTGAAAAATATCCACAACTATTATCATTGCTTCTATAATATCCATGATTTCTAAAACATCCATCAACAATCAACTCTAATTTAATATTATCTAAATCATCTAAAACTGCAGTGTATATTTGCCCAGGTAAACTCCAATCTTCTTTATCTTTTTTATCCTTCGCAATAACTGCACAAATCAAATAATTAATACCATCTTTTTGTAAAATATCAAATCTATGCAGATATGGTAAACTAATTAAATCTTTAATTTCCCATCCGTTTTCTGTATGTTTTCCATAAACCAATTTACTTAAACTAGGATTTACCTTTAAATAAAACTCATTGATTGCTAAAAATTCCCCATTTGTATTAGGAATTGGAATAATACTCATACATCCACCTCTATCATTCCAAACAACCTCTTTATTTTCAAAGTTATCTCCCGAATAAGAAACACATAAACTATTTGGATCCTCACTTGCTAAAAGTAAATTTAGTTTATTATCAACATAAATATGACTAGCACAATAACATCTTACAATATCATCTAACTTTATTTTTTTAATATTCATACTACTCCTTCAAAAATAAGTTGCCTTTTGGCAACTTATTAAACTAACCCTGCATTAATCAATAATTCTTTTGCCTCTTTATCAGACAATACATTTTTCATACCACAAATATGCACACCTTTTTTAGATGCATCATCAAACATGCTGACAAAATTCAATGGGCAAAATACAACATCATATTGTGAAGCAGCACTTTTACCTTCAGACAAAGAACAATGATGAATTTCTCTTACTGCAATATTAAGTTCTTTAACAGCTTTTTCAACTCTCATCTTCATCATTAGCGATGTCCCTGCACCATTAGCACAAGCTACTAAAATTCTCATAAAACCTCCTATTTATTCATCTTTTCTTTATATGCTTCATAATCCTCAGTAACTAAGAAATAATTTTCTTTATTAGCTCTATATTGTAATTGAGGAATAACTATTAATACTATAACAATTACAGCAACTCCAATATAACTTAAATATTTCATTACAACTGTGAATATTGGCCAAACAACTGCCCAGTCCCACATCCCTAAATAACCACCATAAGCTGCCATACCAACCCAAGAGGCAATAAGTGCAGAACCAAAAACCTGACATAATCCAGAAATAAATGGGAATAGCATTGCAGCTTTAATTCCACCTTTATTATTCGCAAAAACTGCAATAGTAGCATTGTCAAAGAATACTGGTACAAATCCTGCAATAACTAATGTTGGTGATTTTAATAATATTAAAGTCATAATTGCAATAAATTGTCCTAAAGCTCCAAATAAGAATCCTACAGTAACTGCGTTTGGTGAACCAAATCCATATGTTGCAGCACAGTCAATCCCTGGAACAGCTCCTGGAAGTAAACTGTTTGATATACCTTGGAAACTAACAGTTAACTCAGTAACGAATGTTCTAACACCTAATTGTAATATTGCTAAATAAACCGCAAAGTTTAAACTTGTATTTAATATATAGAAGAAGAAATCTTTATTTGGTTTCATAAATTCTTTTGCGATTAGATAATCTTTTCCTAAAACTAGTAGAATAGCCCCAAAGAATACTGTCATTAACACTGATGTTGCAACCATGTTTTCGTTAAAAATAGACAAGAATCCTGGAAATTTCATATCCTCTAATCTTTTACTATTTTTACCTCTTAACTTTTCTGCAAGTTTTGAAAATGTAAATAAACCAAACATTTGTTGATGTGCAACTGCAAATCCTCCACCATCAGTTAAATCCTGTGTTATTTCAACTGTTAGATTTGTTCCAACTGCCCAATAAAGTCCAAGAATCAATCCCATTAGGATAAGAATATGAGTATCAGCTAAATTTGGGAAACAAAATAACATTAACCAAAACGCTGTTGAAGCTTGTTGCATTTGAACATGTCCTGTTGTAAATACAGATCTAAGTTTTGTAACTTTTTTAAATCGTACAAGGACTAAATTAAATACAAAAGCTATAAGCAAAAGTAACATTACCTGTGAAAAAGTTCTTCCAAAAACCTCTTCAATACCTGCGGTAACTGCATTTTGCCCAAAATATGGATCAATAACCATTGCATCTAAATTAAATCTATCTTTTAAACCAACTAGTATTGGTCTAAAGTTACTTACAAGTCCTCCAGAACCTACAGATAAAATTAAATATCCTACAGTAGCCTTTATAAATCCTGCAAAAGCATCGTATATAGGTTTTTTAAGCAATAAATAACCTATAAAAACTATTAAACCTATGAAATAAGCTGGTTGAGTTAATATATTTTCAGCAAAATATTTCCAAATACTCATTATAAATTCCATATTATTCTCCCTTAATTATTATATTTTTTTGCGACTTTAATAAAATCTTCATCGCATTTTACTTCTAGTAAATCTTTAACAAGATCCTCATTCATTAATGTCTCTGAAAGCTCAACCATGTTTGCTAGATGTTCTTCATGATTTGTTGATACTAATGTAAAAAACAATCTCGCATCTTTTTCTCTGTCATTATTATCGAATACTACTGGTTCTGCAACTTTCATAAAACCAATTCCAGTTTTTAATGTCCCTAACGCATTTTCTGTTGAATGAGGCATCGCTATATCTGGAGCAATCACAATATAAGGTCCATACTTTTCAATGCATTCTATTATTGCATCTATATAATCGCTAGTAATGAAACCTTCCTCTATAAGTGGTACCCCACATGCAATTATTGCATCTTTCCAATTTTCAAATTTTTCATTATAAACAGTTAGTTTGTTATCTATTATTTTTTTCAATAATTTATTCATTATAAAATACTCTTGAATGGAACATTCCTTTTTTCGCTAAAGCAATCTTCAAACCCTCTCCTATAATGAAATTTTACTAAATCTTTATCCTGTGGCCAAACATATTTACCACCTACATCCCAAATAAATGGATGGAATTGATATTTTAATACATCTTTTTTAAAGTTATAAATTAACATTATTTCTTCAGGATCTGCCTTCATATTTGTCCAAACATCATAATGTAATGGAATAACTACCTTTGCATTACACGCTTCAGCCATTCTACAAATATCTACAGATGTCATCTTATCTTGGCACCCAATTGGATTTTCACCATAAGAACCAAAAACAACATCTACATTGTATTTTTTTCCTATTTCTGCATAACAAATACTATAGTGTGAATCTCCAGTATGATATATATTCCCTGCTGTTGTTTCAAATAGATAATTAACGGCTTTTTCATCCATATTTGTTGGACAAATACCATCTATATCTTCATTAAGTTTAGTTGTTACAAGACATGTTCTATCATATGAATCCAATACATGAATTGTTGTATCTTTTACCTTTATTACATCACCAGGTTTTACAACTTTACATCTTTCTTCAGGAACTCCCCAAGAAATCCATTTTTTTACACACTCTAATGGTCCAATAAACGGTACATCTTCCTTACAGTTTTTAATTACTGCAGCCGCAAAGAATGGATCGATATGGTCATTGTGATAATGTGTTGATAATACTGCATCACACTTTGTTACAGCAAATGGATCATAAACAATTGGTGCTCCCCTTAAATTTGGTTGAAGTGCCTTCACTCCCATCATATTCCTCATTTGATGGTATGGAAGCATTTCTGAAACCTTTTGTGTCCTTTTACCATTGCCAAACCATAAATCTACTGCAATATTTGTGTCATTTTCTGTTTTAAGCCAAACCCCAACACAACCTAACCACCACATTGCAACATTTCCAGGTTGAACTACTTCTGCATCTATTTCTTCATTTAGCCAAGTTCCCCATTCTGGAAATGCTCCGAGAATCCAAGATTCTCTAGTTATTTCATTTATTTTAGACATAAGCTACCTCCCTAAATTTATGATAAGTAAATGTTTGTATATTCACAACATGATTTTATGTTCACTTTAGTATTTTTATGTTCATTTTATAGTTTTATATTTATTTTTAATCATTAAATACACAAAAACATAGACTTTTTATACATTTGTTCATATAATATTCATAAAAGGTGGTATGTATGAAAGTAAATTATGATATAGTTAATGAAAGAAGAAAAAACATTATGGCTCTAATTCAGAAATTAGGAGAAGTAAGTGTTCATATGCTTTCAAATGAATTTAACGTTTCAAATTTAACAATTAGAAGAGATTTACAATATTGGGAAGATAGGGGTGCAATAATCAGAAATCATGGTGGAGCCAAACTAATACAAAGCATGGTTAACTTAGAAAATGATTATTTAACAAATGACAAATATAAACATGCTATCGCAAAATATGCTGCACAACTTGTAAATGATGGTGATACAATTTTCATCAATACAAGTTCAACAGCACTACTAACAATCCAATACATAGTAAATAAAAGAGTTACTGTCATTACAAACAATGCAAAAGCAGTAAATATTAAACACGATCCACAAGTCACTATAGTTTTAACAGGTGGAGAATTAAGAACCCCTAAAGAAGCAATGGTAGGTGATTTTGCACTAAACAACTTAAAAAAAGTTTCTGCAACAAAATGTTTTTTAGGTTGTAGTGGAATAAACGCAAAAGATGGAATAACCACAGCCATAATGTCAGAAACTTCTATAAATGAAACAATGATTGAAAGAACATCAGGTTTAAAAGTAATTTTATGTGACTATACAAAAGTTAAAACAAAACACTCATTCATTTCTTCAAGTACAAGTCAGATTGATTGTTTAATTACGGATATAAACGCTGATGAGGAAGAAATCGAAAAAATAAAACAATTAAATGTTGAAGTAATAAAGCTTAAGCCATTATTAAAATTCTAGTTCTTATTCAAAAATTCTAAAACTAATTCTGTACCCTTCCCACAAAAAACAAGTAAAACTAGTGTACAAATATTAAATGTACCACCAAATAATATACCTAAAAACAAACATACTGCATCAATGATAAATTTCATTTGTGCATATGTTTTTTTAAATTTCATTCTAAATGTAAAAATAAATGAATCATAT
Organism: Erysipelotrichaceae bacterium; assembly: GCA_022772735.1. GTDB lineage: Bacteria > Bacillota_I > Bacilli_A > Erysipelotrichales > Erysipelotrichaceae > UBA9076. Next base: position 28,445 of record JALEZD010000009.1, on the reverse strand, counting down.
GCACTTTTACCAATATTAGCTTTAATCATAAACGCAATTGAAAATGAATAAATTAATAGTATTAAAACTATTAAAAAATATCTTATATAGCCATTCATAATTTCAGGGATAATAACATTTCCTAAACTGATACCCACTGACAAAAATAAAACACTAATAAGTGTACCTATTCCAATTTCTTTTTTATCAATAAAAAATGTTACTAAAACAAAAACAGTTGAAATAATAATACTCGATACCGATGGACTAACACTAAAAAATTTAGAGAATCCATCATATAAAACCCCTAAAGGATCCCCACCTAAGCCTACTTTCAAACTTAAGCTTATTCCAATTCCAAGCATTAATACCCCAACTACAAATAATAAATATTTTTTTACTAAACTAACCACATTATACCTAACTTTCTAGCTGGTCAATTATATCATAATTTATTTTTTATTCCACATATATATACCTTAAATTTTATAAAGGAAATCATAAGTTATGAAATTAAAATTTATATGAACTTTACATATTTAAAATAATCGATATATAAAAGTTTAATATATTCTCAAAAGTAATCATTTAGTGTTTATTTTCGTTATTTTTCTAATTATAATTTATTTAAAGCTAATAATATTTTGCACTAATTTTGAACAAAACGATTATGAATCATTTAAATTTTATAGAAAATATAAAACTTTATAGATTAAATATATTTTTACATCCTAAGGATAATACTATTTAGAAAGGTGATGTGTTTAATAATGAGCAAATTTGATAATTTGATTTTTAAAATAATATTATTTTTTGTTAGATTGTTTCCATTAGCTCACATCTTGTTCTCTTCCAGCGAAAAAGAAACTATATTAATTATTATCATCACAATAATTTATAATATATTTCTAACTTATTACTGGAAAAAGAAAGGAATAATATAGTAGCTATTTAAAATTTATTCTACTAACTATAAGTTTTTATATTTCTTCTTACAGCTTTTAATATATTAAAAAAAGATTATAGCCTGTATGACTATAACCTTTTTTAAAGTCCAAATATTTTTATTTTATTTTCAATTGGTACAAATTGTTTTTCACTAGGGTTTGAAGCTGGATGTCCAAATACCATCTCACCAACATGTTTCCACGAATTATTATCTAAATAATCCGTTTTAATAAACTCATCAACTAATGGATTATAATGTTGTAGATTTACCCCTAAACCAAGAGAAGTTAGTGCCAGCCATATGTTATATTGCAACATTGATATGTCCTGTTTTGCCCATGTAGAAAAATGCTCTGCATATGAAGGCATTTTCTCTTGTAATGATTTTATTACATCACTATCTTCAAAAAATAATATTGTGCCATAAGCATCTTTAAAAGATTTCATTTTTAATTCTGTTTTTGTAAAATCTTTTGTACTTCTTTTCCTTAGAACATCTTCAGTTTTATCCCAAAAATCATAGTGTTTATCATTAAACAATAATACAACTCTAAAAAGTTGTGTATTGAATGCTGATGGAGTATGAGTAAGCGCATGTTTTATCACTTCAATTATTTCTTCATCACTAACCTTTATATCCTTAGAAAGGTTATATATTGAACGTCTTTTTTCAGTTAAATTTTTAAAATCATTAATATTCATAAATTAAATACCTCTTATTATCTTCATATCAAGACAACAAGATTATATATTCTTATCATAAAGTATACAATTAATTTGCTTAAAAACTATGAAACAGCATTTGCAGCATCAAAAATTTGAATTATCCATTTAGAATCAATTAATGGAAATCTTTTATTATCAATTTCAAACATATTAGGATGTGTGTTCATTTCTTCTAATAACCCTTCATATGGAATCATTATTGTTAAGCCTCTATAATTATTTTTTATATTTATTTTTAATATATCATTTTCTTTACCATGATAATAAAGTCCACTAACCTCTTTACCACCTCTATTATTTACATAGTCAATATAACTATCATATTTTGCAAGTTCGACAGCTCTATCATCAACTCCATCATCTAGTATTTGTATTTTTTCTATAAAACTTGTAATATCTTCTGATCGTCTTAAAATAAAGCCACGACCATCAAGCTGTTTAATTACACTATCATTTATTGCACCTTCTATGAAATTTTCATCAGCTAGCCATACCATAAACTTTTTTTCACTATCACTATATAAACAAGGATAAGAAAGCATGTATGTTTCATGACAATGAGGGCATTCATATTGAAATATATCTCCTGATAAACATCTGTCTTTTAAGTCGGGATCCTCACAAACACTAATACTATCAAAAGTTTCAATATCATAAACTTCATTACATTTCATACATTTAAATTTTCTAACAGTTTTTTTACTCATGTTACCTCTATTCTATGACTTTCTTTCATTTGTTTTTGTTATATTAAATATCCCTTTTGATACTTCAATCAAAAAGTCTTCCAAAGCTTTCTCTTCAACATCACTAATATCATTGCTTGTAACAATAGTGATTAACTTTCTTTCATTTCCACTAGAATATGGTATTGCCTTAACCAATCCCCCATCATCAAGTTTCCCTTCAATTAACCAATCACCAATTTTAGTAATATTAATATTCAAGTCTGTATCTTCACTATATTTAACTTGTAATTTATCTGGAAAAAATGGATTTCTAACAAAATCTAAAGCGTGTTCATTTCTTATCTCTTCAAGTACATCATTTGTATTTTCAAGTTTCTTAATAATGTTGTATCCTTTTGCGATAGCTCTTATTGAAGGATTAATAATTTTACATTCAAAAAATGCCAAATCAATTCCTTTATATGTCATTAATTCATTATCAATTTCTAAACCTTTTGTAATATTATCAAAACTATTTCCAACTGATAAAACAGCAAAAGTAAGCTCTCCATTAGCATCAATGAAATTTGTACACAAAATATAACAATCTTCATCTGTAATATCGATAATATCTTTTAGATCATCTGTTAAATTATCAACTTCAAATGCTAATATCTTATGAAAATAATCTCTATATCTAAAATCTGTATAAAACATATTCATCACCTATTAAAATTATAACAACTAAAAAGTATATAGTAAAACAAGGTGATAAAATTATACCACCTTCAAAAATCTATTTATTGCTTTTGAAACACCATCTTCATTGTTATTACTTGTAAAATACTTACAAACATTTTTAACATTTTGTGTTGCATTTTCCATCGCAACAGATATATTTGCATACTGCAGCATTTCAATATCATTATTACTATCACCTATAGCCATAACTTCTTCACTAGAAATATTTAAATAACTAGCAATCTTACTTAATGCACTTCCTTTTGTGATGTTTAAATTTGTCATTTCCACAGAATACGGACTTGTTTCAACAATTGTAAGTTCAGGATACTTATTTTGAAGTAATACTATTTCATCTTTAATATCACTACTATCACAAACAATACCAATTTTTTCTGGAAGAATGTTATTATCTATTAAATATTCACCTAAATTTTCAAAAAAGCTATTATCATCAACAATAAAAAACTTTTCTTTAAATGTTTTTTTACTATTTTTTGTAAAGTAGTGTTCTCCCATATAATTACAATAAACTCTTGATGAATAGGTATCTAAATCATTAATTATTTTACATGCAACTGCACTATCAATACCTTCTCTAGAAACTATTTCACTCTTATTTAAATCATAAACAATTCCACCATTTGAAGATATTACAAATCTAACACCAAGATCAATTAATTCTTTAGGTATACCTTTTAATGTTCTACCACTTGCGATAACAATATGAACTCCATTCTCTATAGCCATTTTTAATGATTTTAAATTTTCATAAGATATTTCTTTATCATCGTTTAATAAAGTCCCATCCATATCAATTGAAATTAGTTTTATCATACAAGTTTCTCCTTTATTTAAACCATTGTGTATAAAAATTTACAATTTGTAATTTATTTACACAATAATTATATTTTCCATTATACCAACTATAGATATATGTTGCGAATTAATCACTAAAAAGTAGCAATACTAAATTATTATAACTTTAGATGATAATTTAAATTATAAAATCTATTTTTACCCACAAAAAAAGCGAGATTATCTCGCTACTTTTTACCTCTTCTACCAATTATTCTTAATATATAAATAAACAAATTGATAAAATCTAAGTACAATTGGAATGCCCCATAAACACTTAATCTGCTTAACATTTCTTCATCACCAGAATACATTTCGTAATAAGCCTTAAGTTTTTGTGTATCCCAAGCAGTAATTCCTAAGAATATAATTACTCCTCCATAGCACACAATAAGTGAAATTCCATCTAAGTTTATAAACATTGAAACCACACTAATAATAACTAATGTAAACAATCCACCAATAAGTAATCCTGAAAATTTAGAAATATCAATACTAGTTGTATGACCAATAATTGCACAACATATAAATAGTACTGCAGTAAATATAAACGCATAGAAAACATTATATATTCCATATGCTAGAGGTAAAACACTAAATGTAATACCCGTAAAAGTACAATATACAAAGAATAGTATATAAGCTATCATAGGGTTCATTTTATAAAGCATAAAGCCAAAAAACAAAGCTAAACCAAGTTGTCCAAAAAATAATACATAAAATCCAAATTGGTTTCCAAACACTAAGTTTGCAATAAACCCATCATTTAGAATGTCATTAAAAGTTAAATATGCAACAAGGGCACTAACCAATAAACCAACACCCATTAAACCAAATGTTTTTGTAACAAATTTCTTAAATAAATTTTCAGATATGTTGTCTAAGTCTTGAAAAATATTTTGTTCACTCATAATATTTTCTCCAATCTAATTCCAAAGGAATTAATCATATATTAACACTATTTTTTTGTAAAATCTATTGTTTCTACCAATTCAAAGTTACCATTAATTTTTTCAAAAACCTTAATATACAACTCCACAGCATTAACTTCTGCATAATACTTTGTATTATTTTCTATTAATGCAGCAATTTCCTCCTCACTTCCATTTATATCATTTACACGAACAGTCTCATCATAAAAGTAAATTAATTCACTTCCCATTTGTGAAACGCTGTTATAAGAGTACATGTTTTTTGCATATTTTATTACATTTTCTAAACTTAAATCATCTTCAGAAATTTTAACACCAACTGTATATTTTGAGTTTATGTTAGTCCAATATGCATCATAATCAAAATCTGGTTGTTCAAATGTAGATTCGAAGTAAATTTCATTACTAATTTCATAACTATCAATTTCAGCGCTAACTTCAAATTCTTTAATATATTGGTAATCAAATGGTTTGATATAAAATGCATTAATAGTATGTACAACATTACCCTGTGCATCAAAAAATGTAATGATACCACTAAACCCTGCATTTGAATAATTATCAACTAATGCTACATATTTGCCATTATCATTTTTAGCATACTCAACATTAACATATCCTTTTGATGGCATAAAAACTTCTTTAAAATAAGATATATACTCATTATTGTTTGTAGCATTTTTTAAATCATCAATTAAATTTGCATAGGTATATCCATCTTCACTTGTGTTAATTATAGTATTTGTTTTTTTATTAAATGCTTTTATTAATGCAAAACCACCTGTCCCAAGTAACACAAAAACCAAAGCTATAATTATAATAATATTTTTAGAAGATTTATTATCATTAACTGAATAAGTTTCTTTAATAGTATTTATTGTTTTTACTGTATTATCCATTATGTTATTATCAAATACATTATTTTCAAAAACAACTTCATCAGTTCTTCTAGTTTTTAACCAACCATCTATTTCATAAAAATAATTAAAATCACTATTAACTTTTTTTATTTTATAATCAGCCACTTTTGAATAAACTTCCTCAAAAGTTCCATATGTTTTAAAACTTGTGATTGGCTTATAACGAACACTTAAAATAATGTTTTTTTCAGTATCAGTAACCTTCTCAACAAACTTTTTATTAAATAAATTAATAATGCTAAATTTATTAATTTTTACTAAATAGTTTTCAGTCAAAATAATATTCCCAAGATTTCTGCCTTTTTCAACCTCTTCATAGACATCTAACTTATCATTCAGTTTAGCTTTATCAATAATTATTCTTGAGTTACTTGCAATAGAAATATTTACAATTCCTATAAACATAGGTATCATTGACAAAAATGCAGAAACAAATACAAACTCAAATCTTTTTAGTATAAAATTAGAAAGAAAAATCATCAAAATGCCAGCCATTAACCATACAAACCCAATAATACTCTTATCTCTTAAATACTTTTTTAAATTCATGTGTCTATCCTCCAATTAGTGTTTTTAATGCAACACTTGCACACATCAGACCGCTTGTTCCAGGTACAAAAGCCATACTTGATGGTGGTAATTTTTCTTTCCTTGTTTTACCATTTTCATTTACAATTTTTGTTTGCTTAAGCGGAAGTTCACTGCTAAATACTACTTTAATTTTACCTCTAATTCTTCTTTTTTTAACGAGTTCTCTGCACATTTTTGCGACTGGATCATTATATGTTTTTTCTAAGTTGACATATTCTATCTTAGATGGATCAAATCTATTTGCCATACCCATACTTGAAACAAATTTAACCTTATTTCTTGTGCAATATTCCATTATGTCTACTTTAGAAGTAATTGTATCAATCGCATCTATCACAAAGTCAACACCATCAAAAATGTGGTTTATTTCCTTACTATAAAACTCCTCGATAACTTCAACAATACAATCTGAATATGACTCAATTCTCTCTTTCATCATTTTGACTTTTGATTTTCCAACAGTATAATTTGTAGCTTGCACTTGTCTGTTTAAATTTGTAATATCAACTTTATCTTTATCAACTAAAATCAATTTACCAATTCCACTGCGTGCCAATGCTTCTGCAGCATATGAACCAACTCCTCCAACACCAATAATTAAAACCGTTGATTTTTTTAGTATATCTAGATTTTTATTTCCTATACTAAGTGATACTCTTTCAAGTCTTCTGTCCATACCAAACCTCTATCTTATTTACCAAATTATCTAATGATTTTTTATCATTAACATCAATCCAGTTAACATCCATTTGATTTTTAAACCATGTATACTGTCTTTTCGCAAAGTTTCTAGTATTCTTTTTAATTAAGTTTTTTACTTCATCTAAATTTATATTACCATTAAAATATTCTTTCCACTCTTTATATCCAATGCCTTGCATACATTGATTATCAAATGTAACACCTTTTTCTAGTAAGTTTTTTACTTCATCTTCAAGTCCAGAATCCATCATAATATCTACTCTTTTATTAATAATCTCATAAAGTTTTTCTCTATCAGTTGTACACCCAACTATAAATGCATCATATAACTTTTCATGTTTTTGACGGTTTTCAATATCACTTTTACTTTCATTTGAAACTTTATGAATTAAAAGAGCCCTTATAATTCTTTTTCTGTTGTTTTTATGAATTTTTTTTGCAGAATTTTCATCAATAGTTAATAATTCTTCATACAGCTCATCATTTGTTTTTTTATTATACTCTTCATAAAGTAAACTATCTGTGGCATCATGCACTCCAAACTCATAATCATAAATACATGCTTTTATATATAAACCTGTACCACCAACTATCATAGGTAACTTATTGACACCACTTATTTCATCAATATGATTTCTAGCCATAACTTGAAAATCACAAACACTATAGTTATCATCACAAGAAAGAATATCTATTCCATAATGTTTTATTCCGTCTTTTTCAACATCTGATATTTTTGCACTTCCAATATCTAATCCTTTATAAACTTGAATTGAATCACCACTAATAATTTCTCCATTAAATTTTTTTGCTAAAAATATTGATAATTTAGTCTTACCAACACCTGTTGGTCCAACAATAACCAGTACCTTTTTCATCTTAAAAACTCTCTTTCAAGATAATAATCTTCAATAAGTACAAATGTTGGTCTACCATGTGGACATTGAAATGGTTGCCTACAAATCTTTAATTCATCAACAACCTGCTGCATCTCTTCTTTAGATAATATTCTATTAAATCTAATGCTATGATGACACGCCATTGTAGCTATTTTATGTCTTAAAACATCTAATTTATTTATTTTTTTATCTTCTTTAAAATAATCAATCAAATCATTTAGAAACGATTTATGTTCAATATTTTGAAGCCATAATGGTAGTTTGTGAACAATAAGACTATCATTACCAAAAATTTCAAATTCTATATTAAAATTGCTAGAAAAATCATTAAGCTCATTTATCCTTGAAACAACATCACTAGTTGTATTTATCATTATTGGAAGCAAAAGTTCAAAATACCCAACATTTTTTGATAATTTATCTGATATTTCTTCAAAATGAACTCTTTCTTGTGCAGCATGTTGATCAATAACATACAATCCTTCATATCCTTCAGCAAGGATAAACTTCCCATGAAATTGACCAATAACTCTCATTTGAGGGAAATTTTTTTCTTCTACAACAGATGTATACTCTTCATTGTAAAAATCATCTTTTTTAAATTCTTTTATTTCTTCTTTTATAAGAGTTTCCTTAACAATTTCATTATTATCACTTTGATTATTTACTAATTCATTTATAAAAGAAATAGTCTCTACTTTTTCTTTTGGTTTATTAACAATATCAATAGTGAAAGGTTTAATATCTTTAGATAATAGCCTTGCAAATCTTTCCCTAATTAACATTTCTAGTTGTGCTTGTTTAGAAAGTCTAACTTCCCATTTACTTGGATGAACATTTACATCTATCAGTTTTCTATCCATTTCAATGTTTAATACAACTATTGGGAAACGATCATTTGGTATATAGTCACTATAGCTATCAATTATTGCTTTTTGAATTTTGTATGGTCTAACCATTCTACTATTCATAAATATAGATATTGCATTTCTGTTTGCTCTTGTATGTTGTGGTTGAATCATATATCCACTTAATTTATAATCAAAATCTTCTTCATCAATTTTTATTGCACTTTTTACAATATCTCTACCATAAAGTTTAAAAATAATTTCTAATAAATCTCCATTTCCACTACTTTTAAATGCTTCTTTTTCATCAGAAATAAATGTAAAACTAACATTAGGATTTGATAAAGCAAATTTAACTACAATATCATTTATTAAAGAATTTTCATATGCAGGACTTTTTAAATGTTTAAGTCTTGCAGGAGTTTTATAAAACAGTTCAGTAATTGTAATATCGCATCCTTCATTACAACCATAAGGACCAACATAAACCTTTTCTCCATAGTTTATTTCAACTTTACTACCTTCATTTTTATTGTTAGTCAGCATTACCACATGAGAAACACTTGCAATAGACGGTAGTGCTTCTCCTCTAAATCCAAATGAATCAATTTCCCACAAATCATTTGGTTTAAATATTTTGCTTGTAGCATGTCTTTCAAATGCCATAACAGCATCTTCTTTATCCATACCTTCTCCATCATCAACAACTTGAATATATTTAATTCCACCATCAACAACTTTAACCAAAATATTTTTTGAACCTGCATCCAATGAATTTTCAATTAATTCTTTTACAATACCACTTGGTCTTTCTACAACTTCCCCTGCCGCAATCATATTTGTTAATTGCTCATTCAACAACTTAATCTTTGCCATTTTTTATTACTTCCTTTAAATCATAAAGCATATTTAATGCTTCCTTAGCGCTCATATCATCTATATCAACACTATTCAACATATCAATAACTTTACTTTCTTCATCATTAGATTTAACCATTTCTACTATTTGATATGATTGTTGAACAACTCTTTTTTTACTTTCTAAATCTTTTAAAAGAGTTTTTGCTCTATCAATTACACTGCTAGGTAGATTTGCAAGTTTAGCAACATTTATACCATAAGACCTTTTCGCAACTCCATCTTTTACTTTATACATAAAAGTTATCTTATCATCATCTTCAAAAACTTCTACGTGTACATTTTTCACATTATCTAAATTTTCAGATAAAGTAGTTAATTCATGATAATGGGTTGAAAACAATGTTTTTGCATGTATAACACTTGAGATATATTCAATCATAGCTTGCGCAAGAGCCATACCATCATAAGTAGAAGTCCCCCTGCCTATTTCATCAAATAATATTAATGAGTTTTTTGTCGCAAAAGATAATGCATTATTGGCTTCCATCATTTCTACCATAAATGTAGATTGCCCACTTAAGATATCATCACTTGCGCCAATTCTAGTAAATATCTTATCAAAAAGAGGCATTATACAACTTTTACATGGAACAAAGCACCCTATTTGAGCCATAATAACTATTAATGCAGTTTGTCTCATATAAGTACTCTTACCACCCATATTTGGACCAGTAATAATTTCTACTTCTGTATTACTATCTAGTTTTAAATCATTTGAAACATATCTTTGTTTCTTCATCATTTTATCAAGTATTGGGTGTTTACCTTGTTTTATCTCAAATAAATTATCATTAAAGGTAGGTCTAACATACCCATTTTCCTTACTAATTGTCGCAAGTGCATAAAAACAATCTATTTCTGCAAGTACACTTGCAATTTTTTGTAGTTTTGGTAAAAATGACTTTATTTTTTCTAATAAATTATCAAATAATTCTTGTTCTAGTTTTATAGCCCTTTCTTGCGCATGTAAAATCTCATCTTCTCTTTCTTTTAACTCTTGGGTTATATATCTTTCAGCATTTGACAATGTTTGTTTTCTAATATATCCAAATTCATCTTTTATTTGATTTGTTGCACCTTTGCTTACTTCAATATAATATCCAAATACCCTATTGTAGCCAATTTTTAAAGTCTTTATACCTGTTTTTTCTTTTTCTTTTGCTTCAACTTGTAATATCCATGATTTTCCATCATTTTGTATATTTCTAATTTTATCTAATTCTTCATTATAACCACTTTGAAAAATACCACCATCTCTGAGTAATGCTGGAGGATTTTCAACAAATGCATCTTTTAGTGATTCATATAAATTATTACATGTATCGATTTGTGTATACTCATTAAATAAATCATCATTCAAACTTTGAAAAATATATGGTACCTCTTTAAGAGTTCTTGAAAGTCTTAAACAATCTAAAGCATTAGCACTTTTCATTGCTATTTTTGTTATAAGTCTTTGTAAATCATAGATATTTCTCAAATGATTTTTTAAATCATCTAAAACTAAAAAATTACTGATTAAATAAGAAACAATATCATATCGTTTTTCAATTTTCTCTTTATTAACAAGTGGTTTTTCAATCCACTTTTTCAAAAGTCTTGAACCCATTGCACTTTCACACTTATCCATAAAAGTCCAAAGTGTATCATTTTTACTAAAAGTTCTAATTGGATTAATTAACTCTAAATTTTGTTGTGTTGCATAATCCATATAAAGAACTTCATCTTCTTTTTCATATAAAACAACACTTAAATGATCCAACATTCTTTTTTGTGTTGATTCAAGATAATTCAACATAATTCCATATGCTTCTAAATTTCTTTCATCTTTTAAATTTTCACAAAGTAATTTATACTCTTCTTTAATTTCTTTATTTTCACAATAAGAAATTACAATATTTCCATTTTCTCTTAGAAGTTTAACTATTTTTTCATCGAAATTATCGCTTAAAACAACTTCTTTTATGTTGTTTTTTAAAATCGTCTGCATAAAAATAACAGGATTATGCTCTATTTGTTTACATATTGTTTCGCCTGTTGACATTTCAACAATTATAAAAGAATAGCCATATTTATAATCAACTACACTTGAAATATAAACACTGTTTTTTTCATCATTAACTTCATCAATTATTGTCCCCGGTGTTACAACTTTAATAACATCACGTTTAACAATTCCTTTGGCAGCACTTGCATCCTCAAGTTGCTCAACTATCGCAACCTTGTACCCCCTTGAAACAAGTTTTTGTATATAAGAGCTAGCAGAGTGAAAAGGGACTCCACACATTGGTACCTTTTCACTAACTCCTGCATTTTTACCAGTTAAAACAAGATCTAATTCAACTGATGCAATTTTTGCATCATCAAAAAACATTTCATAAAAATCTCCCAATCTATAAAAAACTATCGCATCTAGATAGCCTTTTTTTACAGAAAGGTATTGTTCCATCATCGGAGTATATTTTTCCATATTTTCTCCCCTTCAAGTGGTTTTATTATACATCATTTTTAAGCTATAATAAAAACTATGAATACTAAATTAAGAATTAAAAATGAATTTTCAAATACAATACAAATAGAAAAATCTACTTTTATTTGTTATTTAAGAAGATGTGATGATGAAGAAAGTGCAAAAACTTTTATTAATGAAATAAGAAAAAAACATTACGATGCTACACATGTATGTACTGCATATTATATTGATGACAATTATCAAAAGTCTAATGATGATGGTGAACCAAAAGGAACTGCAGGAATACCAATGCTTGAAACAATAAAAAAGATGAATATAGAAAAAATATGTGTTTGTGTAGTTAGATATTTTGGAGGCATAAAACTTGGAGCTGGAGGACTAATAAGAGCTTATTCAAATTCTGTAAGTGAGGCCATTAATAAAGTAGAAAAACTAAAGTTAATACCTGTAAATATTTATCAAATAAATGTTCCTTATAATATGGTTAGTAAAATAGAATATTTTTTAAATCAAAATGCAATTATAATGGATAGAATTTACGATTTAGATGTTATTTTTAAGTTTCAATCGTTTGATGAAAATATAAAAAATAAGCTAATTGAATATACAAACGGTAAAGTTGACATCCTATTTTTAGAAAACAAAATGATAGAAATAAGTGAAAATTTTTACTAACTAATCTATTGTAATCGTTTACAAAGAGTTGTTTTCATAATATAATCTTTATTAAATAAAAAGTGCTTTAGACAAATTAAATTAATAAGGAGGATAAAATGTCGAACAAAAGTAGTTTTATTGAAGAAAAAATTCTTCCAATAGCTAGTGCCCTTGCGGGTAACAAGTACTTGATTGCGATTAAGGATGGATTAGCAATCAATATCCCATTAATTATTGCTGGATCAATATTTATGATTATTGCCAGCTTCCCTATTGATGCATGGGGTGCTTTCTTAGATAATGCTGGTATATCAACATATCTATGGAAAGGTGTAAGCAGTTCGTTTGGTTTAACAGGTTTAGTTGCAAGTTTTGCGATTGCAAGAAGTCTTGCGAAAAACAATGGTGTTGATGGTGTGTCTGCAGGGGTAATAAACTTATCTGCATATATTACAGTTACTCCATTTATCAAAGCTGAAGTAGGTGGAAGCGGATTCCCTGTTACTTATCTAGGTAGTAAAGGATTGTTTGTTGCTATTATTTTAGCTTTAATTAATGCTTCAATTTTTACATGGTTTATTAAAAATAATATAAAAATAACTTTGCCTGATTCTGTTCCACCAGCAGTTGCTAAAAGTTTTAGTGCATTGATTCCTGGTATTGTTATTATTTCTTTATGGTTAATAGTATATGCGTTAATTGATTTATCAGCATTTGAACATATACATCAAATTATTATGGCTGTATTAGGTAAACCTTTAGGATTCTTAGGTGGTTCATTATTTGGTACTTTAATCGCTGTTGCTTTAAACAGTTTATTCTGGTTCTGTGGAATTCATGGTGGTAGTGTTGTTGGAAGTGTTATGGGACCAATTTGGTTAATGAATACTGATGCTAATAGACTTGCAAATGAAGCTGGTCAAGCTCTACCTAACATTATTACTTCTCCATTTATGGATAACTTTGTTTGGATGGGTGGTGGAGGAGCTACTCTTGGATTAGTTATTGTTCTTGCATTAATTGCTAGAAGTAAAAAATCAAGTAAAATCACAAAAACTATGGCTCCACTAACTTTAACTCCAGGTATCTTTAATATTAATGAACCTGCAATGTTTGGTATTCCAATCGTTATGAACGTTGCATTATTAATTCCATTTATTATTGTTCCTATGGTTAATGCTGTAATTTGTTATTTTGCAATGTCAACTGGTATTGTTCCATTAACAATAGGTGCTTCAATTCCATGGACAATGCCTCCAATTCTTAGTGGTTTTTTAGCAACTGGTTCAATAAAAGGTTCAATACTTCAAGCTGTATGTTTAGTTGTTGATATAGTTATCTACTATGTATTCTATATGATGGTAGAAAAACAAAACTTAAAAGATGAAAGTGGAGAAAGATAGTCAATGGTAAAAAGATTTATAAGTGCAAATGCTTCTGAAATTCTAGAAATGAGCGCTGCCGAATTAAAACAAAGCATTAAAGCTAGTGAAGGTCGTGTAATATGTTCAGAAAATGTTGCAATTAGACAATCATTTATTGGAGACATCACTAACTCTGAAATTGCTAGAAGTGCTGGCGCAGACTTAATTCTTCTAAATGGTGTAGATGTATTAAAACCTGATATTAAAGGATTGGAAAAAAGAGAATACAATAACTTTGTTAAAGAATTACATCATTTAGTTGGTAGACCAATTGGTGTAAATCTTGAACCTGTTGATTTAACAGCAAAAATGGCTGAAGAAAGAATTTTAATTTCTGAAGGTAGACAAGCTAGTGTTGAAACAATAAAAGAAATTGAAAGACTTGGAATGGACTTTGTATGCTTTACTGGTAATCCAGGGGCTGGAGTTACTAACGAATCAATTAAAAATACTATTAAACTTGCGAAAGAGCATTTCTCTGGTTTAATTATTGCAGGTAAAATGCACGGTGCTGGAGTAGATGAACCCGTAGTTAGTGAAGATGCAATTAAAGGATTTATCGAAGAAGGTGCAGATGTAATTCTTGTTCCTGCAGTTGGAACTGTTCCAGGATTTACAGATAAAGAACTTAAAAAAGCTGTTGACTATGCACATAAACATGGAGCATTAGTTATGAGCGCAATTGGAACAAGCCAAGAAGGTTCTGATGTTGAAACAATAAGAAATATCGCACTTAGAAATAAGATATGTGGTGTTGATATTCAACACATTGGTGATGCTGGATATGGTGGATTAGCACCATTTGAAAACATATTTGCAATGAGCGTTACTCTTAGAGGATTAAGACATACGGTTTCAATGCTTGCAAGATCAATTAATAGATAAATAAAATAGTTTACCTCTAGAATTGTTAGACAAATCTAGAGGTTTTTATTATTAGACATTCAAATATTTCCTATACTTATTTTATATTGATATAATGCTATTATTAAATACTTTGAACAATTAGAAGACGATATGTTTTATTTAGGAGGTATCTATGAAAAAAAGTTTTTTATTTTTTTTGGGATTAATTATATGTTGTAGTTGTACTCTACCTGTAAAAATTGAGTCAAACTTTCCTATAGGTGTAAGTTCTATGTATAATAAGGGGTATGTATGTAAAATAATTAAAGATGAAAATAGATTTTGCAAAATATACTTTTTAGATGAAATGATTAATACATATGTTTTAATTACATATGAATTTTATCCACATTCACATATGGATAAAATTTTTGGGACACCATATTATTATGATTCAGAAAACTATACTATAAATAACTCTAAAATTGAAATATCTAAAAATGGAAATTTGATAATTAATAATGTATTAGAAAATAATAAAAAAATTGGATCAATAGAATTAATTAAAGAAACCAATATGGAACTGAATTCAAGTTTGAATGGTACATATTCATATAATAATCATATATTTAATATAGATGTAGAAAATAATAAAATAGATACAGATTTGACAATAAAGCCACAAAGAGAAGAAGGTATACATATTACTCAATTGGATAAAAATATTATCCTTCTAGAAAATTCATTAATTTCAGAATTTCCACTGTATTATTATGAAATTGACAATCAAAATAATTTGATTTTATATCCAATTATAGGAAATTATTGGTATTCTAATAGAATTTTTTATACACTAAAAAGACAGAATTAATCTGTCTTTTAGTTTAATCATTAGCAGGATGCATTACAGTTTGATTTTAATGAAACACTCTTTATATAACTGATATATCATACTGTTTATTATAAATAAATTATAATATTTAAGAATTTTTATCCTTTTAATAGTGCACTATATGCAGCCATTGTAATGTAGTTATATGGTTGATTAAAATGTGGCATAAAGAATATATCACAAAGTGCTAATTCACCAATTGTAACTTTCTTTTGAATCGCAAGTGAAAATAAGTGGATTGCTGATGACATATCATAATTAGAAGCCAATTGACAACCAATAATTACTTTGTCACTCTTTCTATAAACTATTCTTATTTTAACTTTTGGATTGTCAACTTCCATAAATGCAGGTTTTTGAGTATCTTCAAAATCTTGATAATCAACTTCTACACCTTCTTTTAATGCAGATGCAACACTCATACCTGTACAAACTAATTTGTAATCATAAATCATTAATGCACTAGAACCTTGAACTCCAACTGTCTCAACTTCAGTTCCACAAATATTATGACCAGCAATTAACCCACTTCTAACCGCATTTGTCGCAAGCGCAATATAATTTACTCTATCTCTAGCATTGTCATATATAGTTGCACAATCTCCAATCGCATAAACATCTTTATCAGAAGTTTGTTGTTTTTTGTTTACTAAATAAGCTCCATTTCTATATTTTTCTAAATGTTCTTTACCTAATGAACTATTTGGATGAAAGCCAATCGCACAAATTACCATGTCAGCTTCATAAACACCATTACTTGTTTTAACTCCAGTAACTTTTGTTTCACCTAATATTTCTTCAACAGCTTCTCCTAATACAAATTTTATGCCATGGTTTTTCATAACATTTAACATTTCATCAGAAAATTCAGTATCAAAGTACCCATTTAATATATGTTTTTCCATGTCAATTAATGTTACTTCTTTATTTAATCTTTCAAATGCTTCTGCAAGCTCTATACCAATATAACCGCCACCTAAAACAACAACTCTTTTATAATCGTTATCTTTTAGCTTATCAATTACTTCTTTTGCGTTTTGATACAACTTAACCATTTGAACATTTTCTAAATCAATACCTTTTATTCTAGGTTTATTTGGAATACTACCTGTAGCTAACACAAGCTTATCATAACTATCTTCAATAATATTTCCATCTTTAAGTCTAACTTTTACTTTTTTATTATCATAATCAACATCGATTACTTCACTTTCAAGATGAACTTTTGCACCTTTCTTCTCAAAATCTTCTGGCTTTTGATAAAATAAACCATCACCACTATTAATTTGTTTTCCAATCCACAAAGCCATTCCACAACCTAAAAAAGAAATATTGCTGTTTTTGTCATAAATTGTTAATTCATTATTTGGATAACTAAGAATTGTGTTTGCGCAAGCTGTTCCAGCATGATTTGCACCTATTTGAATAATTTTTGCCATAATTGTCCCTCCATTATAACTCAATCATAGTTATTCTATTCACAAAAGGCAATTATAATGCTCTATACTTTGTATCAATTTTTTGAATGTAAAAACATGAATATTTACATCTATGCTTTTTTCCATGTACCAATTGAAAATAAAATCATTATTGGCAATATTTCAAGTCTTCCAGCAATCATACCAAATGATAATGCAACCTTACTTATATTAGATAATTCTGCATATGATGAAGAAGGTCCAACCATACCCAACCCTGGTCCTATATTATTAAATGTAGCTGCGACAGATGAGAATGCAGATATAAAATCAGGAGTATCAAAAGAAACAATAAGCATCAAAAATATAAATAAAAATATGTAGATAAAATAATAGTTTGATAAAGATTTTAATATTTGATTATCCAAAACCTTACCATCGAATCTTGCAGTAACAACCTGCTTTGGATTTCTAACTCTCTTTATTTCTGACAATGATGATTTTAATGAAGTCGCAACTCTTGCAACTTTAATTCCACCAGCAGTTGAACCAGCACATCCCCCAATAAACATTAAAATTAAAAGTATAATGTGGGAAAATAATGGCCAGTTATTAAAATCCGCAGTAGAATAGCCCGTTGTTGTCATCACAGAAGAAACTGTAAAAAATACATTTCTAAAATTTTCGGAAATATTTGGATACATAAAATAAACGTTTGCCATAATTAAAAATACTGCAAAAAACATTATACCTATATACCATTTAAGTTCTTCATTTTTAAAGAAATCTTTAATTTTACCAATTAATATAAAATAGTATAAGTTAAAATTAACTCCAAATATTAGCATTCCCCATGCAATAATATGCTCGACAAGTGGGTTATTATAGAATGCAACAGATGTATTCTTTATACCAAAACCTCCTGTCCCTGCAGTACCAAATGCATGTAACATACTATCAAAAAAAGGCATTCCTGCAATCCACAACAAAAATATTAATACTACTGTCATAACTAAATATATCGCATACAATATTCTTGCCGTATCTCCCATTTTTGAAACCAACTTACCAAAAACTGGACCGGGAACTTCAGCTTTCATTAAATAAATGCTATCTTCATTGATTTGAGGCATTATTGCAAGCGCAAAAACTAATACTCCCATTCCACCAATTAAATGAGTGAATGATCTCCAAAACAAGATAGAATGTGATAAACCTTCAACATTTGTCGCAACACTTGCCCCTGTAGTAGTAAAACCTGAACTTATCTCAAAAAAAGTATCTACTAAACTTTTATATTCTCTTGAAAAATAAAGTGGTAATCCACCAAAAAAGCTAAGTAATATCCATATGAGCGCAACAATTACTAACCCTTCTTTTGCATAGAAGTTTCTTTTCTTTACTTTAATAGAACTAAACAAACCTCCAATAACCAATAAAATTATGATTGTAATTAAAAACGCAAATACATTTTTTAAACTTTCTCTATAAATCAAACTAATAATAAGTGGAAAACACAACAAAAATGCCTCGACAAGTAAAATTCTTCCTATCGTCTTAATAATCATTTTTTTATTCATAGTACAATCTCATCCAAATCTCTTAAATGAACATTATTTGAAAATAAAACAACTCTATCATCAGGATATACTCTATCATTACCTGTTGGAAATATTACTTTACCTTTTCTAACAATATATGCAATAAGTACATTTTTTGCCAATTTTAAATCTTTAATAGGCTGAAAAGTCATTCTAGATTTTTCACCAACTTTAAATTGTAAAGCTTCAATTTTGTCATCTGCAATTCTATATAATGCTTCAACACTTGAACCTTGAGAATTATCTAATGCTCGTACATATTGTAATATTTTATCGGCAATTATTCTTTTAGGAGTGATTATTGATTGTAAACCAACTGAGTCAACAATATCAATAAGCTCTCTTCTATTAATTTTTGTAAGTGTTTTTTTAATTCCTAAAGACTTACCAACCATTGAAATTATAATATTTTCTTCATCTATACCTGTTAATGCAAGTAATGCATCATATCCTTGTACACCTTGTTCAACCAAGTCATCCATACTTGTTCCATCAGCTTGAATAACTTCAATATGTGGATATTTTTGGCTTAAATATTTTGCTTTTTTAAAATCAATTTCAACTAATTTTATATCAACATTTGATTTTTCAAAGGCTTTTATTAAATATTGTGAAACTAAACTTCCACCGATAATAAAAATAGATCTAATTTTGCTGTTCTTTTGACCATTATCTTTGTAAAGTTTTTCTAGCTCACTAAGTGGACCAGTAACAAATAAATGGCTATTTACTTCGATAATATGATTCCCATTTGGAATTTCAATATTATTGTTTTTTGACACTGCACATACAATTAGATTTTTATATGTTGCTCTAAACTCAACCAATGACTTACCCACTAATTTAAAATTTTGATTTACTCTAAGTTCAACAATTGGTGCTTTATTACTTGTAAAACATTCAAAAGAATCAGCTTGGGGAAATTCTAATAATTGAACACATCTTTGTGCTGCTTGTTTTTCAGGATTAATCAACAATGATATTCCCATAGTGTTTTTCATTAATTCAGAAGGTTCTGCATATTCAGGATTTCTAACTCTTGCGATAGTTTGTTTTGAACCTAATTTCTTTGCTAAAACACAAGCAATCATATTTAATTCATCATTTTCAGTAACCGCAATAAAAATATCTGCTTTATCAATTTGTGCCTCTTTTTGTATTTCATATGATGCTCCATTACCTAAAATTGCATTGACATCAGAATGATTTAATATTTTTGTAAGCCTTGTTTCATCTTTTTCTATAAGAATAATATCGTGATTTTCAAGTGATAAATCTCTACAAAGTAATTCACCAACTTTACCAGCACCCATAATGACAATTTTCATCTAATATACCCCTCAATTATCAAATCAAATTATACTATCTTATATAAAATATTAAAGTGGTTTAATTAAAAAAGTATTTATAAAATTACAAATAGTGTTGTTAATGTTTTTTATAATTATAAGTTAAATTTTTATATATTATTTCTCTTATTTAATCATCAAATCAATATAAAAATTTTTAAAACTTAATATAATATTAAGAATAATCATATAGTGTTTATTTTTACTTTTTTAGTATTTATAATTTAATCAAAGATAGTAGTGTAGTTTTTGATAATTTTTAATGACAGAAGTTAATAATTGCGAGTTATTGAAATATTGAAAAATATACATAATTTAATTGTAGATAGAAAGGAATGATTAATTTGAAAAAATATTTATTACTAATACTAACTACACTGGTTATAGGTTGTAGTAATCAAAAAAAAGTTGAAACTACTACCGTACCAACTTTAACTCCTGAAACAGTTGCGACTGTTGAGCCAACTGCTTCACCTAATGAAACTGTTTCTAATGATTCAGATATTACAAAAGAGGCTCTTGAACCTCAGGTTCAAGAAATACTTAATGATAATAGTCTAAATAAATTTACTGCTTTATTTGATGATGAAACACCCATCACAGATTGTTACTATATCACATATAATGGAGAGATTGTAGAGCTTGATCCTAATTTAGGAGCTGAAGTATATTTTGTTCCTGTATTTGGTGAGTATAAGAAAAATGATGTAATTGGATTATATGAAGATGAAGTAACAGATAAAACAGTTTTACAACCTAAAAAAATTAAAAAAGCTGTAGTATTTTACTAACCACAAAAATAAACAATTAAAAATAGAGATGCAACAATTAAATTACATTTCGCGATAAAAAATCTCAGTTTTACCTGAGATTTTAATATTTATAATGTATTTCTTCTTTATACTTTTCAAATAATTCTCTATTGAGTTTATCTCCTCCATCAATATTTGCGCTGTAAAATATTGGTGGATTGTCTACTCCTTCTTCAACAAGCTTTTTCGCAACTTCGGAAACTATGGTATTTAACATTAAAGCACCTATAATTGTTGAAGTCGGTGATACCTTCTGTTTCATCCCTTCTATTTCAACACAAGCATCTCCAATATCTCCATGATTATCTAAAACTACATCACAAAATTCATACATATTTTTGTTTATTGGATGCCTTGAAGATACATTTTTAGAATAAGATAAATTGGTAATACCTATAATTTTACATCCTACACTTTGTGCATACATAGCCATCTCTATTGTAACTGGATTTCTACCTGAAACAGAATGAAGAATCAGTAAATCATCTTTATTAAATCCAACTTTTCTTGCTAATCTATCACCATATCCTAAACATCTTTCCATTTCACTTGTAAATGTTATTGGAGAATTGTCTAACATTAACTCTCTTGCAAAAATAGGATTAACTAAAACTAAACCACCTGCTCTATAATAAAGTTCTTCACTAAGTATTCCTGCATGGCTTGCGCCAAAGATATATATGGATTTTTTATTTTTTATTGTTTCAACAAACATATCAATACATTTTTTAATGTTTTCATCTTCATTTGTTTCAACGATTTCAATAAGTTTTTTAATATTCTCTATGTATGTATAGCCCATATTAAGCAATTAACCTTGCAATTAAACCTTCAATAATTCCCCATAATGAGAAATCTTGTCCACCATATACAAGCATCCATGATTGAATTGTATTATTGAAGAAATAAGCTCCAAATCCAACTAAGAATACCATTATTATTCCTGTAACTGCCGCTCCAATAACACACCCTTTTACACCACCTGTTGCATTACCTATAATAGAAGCACATCCAATTTCAAAGAAGCATGTGAATGTGAGTGGAATTATGACTGTTGGAAACATACCAGCTGTAATTATTATTGTAATTATTGAAGTAACCATTGAAACTAAAAATCCTAATATTAATGCGTTTGGTGCATATCCAAATATTACTGGACAATCAAGTGCAGGAATTGCTCCTGGAACAACCTTTTCAGCAATACCTTTAAATGCAGGGACAATTTCAGCTATCAACATTCTTACACCTTGCAACATAACTGTTACACCAACGCCAAAATATATTGAATGCGTAAAAATATATGTGAATATTCCTGTCTTACCTCCTGCATAACCCCAAACTTCTGCAGGATTTTGACCATTAGCAACCAACACAAATGCCATAACAATATAAGTTAAACAAATTACAACCGAACCTGTTATAGAAACTTCTCTTAAAAATCCAAATGATTTTGGAAATTTCATCATTTCTGTAGATTTAGATTTATCTCCAAACACTTTTCCTAAATATCCTGCAATAAGAGATAAAACTGTTGTTGGATGTCCAATTGTAAAAGAATCATCTTTTGTAACTTCTTTTACAAGTGGTCTCATTAAGTTTGGTGAAACAATCATATATGTTGCAGTAAAGATTGTTGCTAAAACTATTAATTTTGTTCCTTCAAGACCTGCATCAACCCCAGCAGCAATAAATACAAATGGGAACCAATACAACATATGACCTGTTAAAAAAACAGATTTCCATTTAGTATATCTTGCAAATAATAAATTTATTGCAAATGCTAAAACCATGACAATTCCTATTTGTGTACCATATTGACCACCAATATCAACAGATGCGCTTTGTTGTGCTTGAGGCATTATTGTGCTAAATGCTTTTGCTATTCCATCAATTGAGTTTCCAGCAATAAGTCCTGTCCCTGTTGATAAAACAAAGAATCCAATAGCTGTCATTAACGTTCCACGAACTATATCAGTAAATGATTTTTTCTGAAGTATTAAACCTATCATTGCAATTAATGATAAAAATATTGCTCCCTGATTAAATATTTCATTAATAATAAAATTCAATATATTCATTTATTTTCCCTCCTTATATGTTTTTAAAAAAATTTAAAACTTTTTCTTCAACTTCTTGTTTATTCATAAAATTGTCAATAACCACGACTGGAACTTGAGCTCTTCCTTCAATTCTTTCAGCTAATTCTCTAGAAATAAAAATTGCATCACAAGGATTAGATAAACAAGTTCCAACATCTCCACAAAAAAGCTCAGCCTCAAAATTATTATCCTTGATTATCTTTTCCATATTCATCTTTAACATTAAAGAAGAACCACAACCAAATCCACATACTGTTTGAATTTTCATACTATCCCTCCTTCCCTATTCATTTAGCAATTTATAAATATCAAGACTATCTTGAGATGTTTTTATTTTTTCAATTGTTCCATCAATCATTAATTTCTCTGCAATTTTTTTTAAATTTTCCATATGAGAAGTTTTATCTTTACATGCCATAAATAAAATAACACTTACAAAAACATCATCTTTATAAAATGGCAGCTTTTTCTTTAGTGTAATAAGCGACATTGAACTCTCTTTAACTGCACTACATGGTGCTGAATGAGCAAGTACAAATTCAGGAAGTAATACCATATATGTTCCAAATTCTTTTACAGCTTGAATTATATTGTCAGTATATATATGATCAATTAATTCATCCTTTTCTAATAATTCACCAGCAAAATATATTGCATCTTCCCAAGAATCAACTTCTACATTTGTTTTTATATGATCTAATTTTATGCATTCCATAATTGCCTCCCCCTAATTGTGCATTAAATATATTTCATCTATATCTATACTTTTTTCCTTTAATCTTTTTAAATTATCTTCTTTTTCAAAGATATAAATTAAGTCGATAAGAGGGTTATTTATTTTATTTTTAATACCTAAAATAACAATATTTCTAACACTCTTAGGATTTTTATATCCAAAAGTTACAGGCTTTCTCAAAATAAGGATTGATGTACAATCGTCTTTTATTCCATCATCAACTCCCGCATGAACAAATGCAGTTTCTTCAACAAGTACCATATATGTTCCAAACTGTTTAACTGCATCAATCATTTTTGTTACATATCTATTTTCTATTAATCCTTTTTTTATTAGTGGTTTTGCAGAAGTTTGTATCGCAATTTCCCAATCATCTATTTCATCAATTATTTGTATACAATCATACACAAGTAAATCTTTGATATATGTTTTTTTGTTTAATTCGTTATTTTTAACATATCCAGATATAAAATTCTCACATGATTTTGTATATGATATCTGAAATAATTTGTTTTTTATTATCTCAATATCTGATGTGTCTATTAATGGATTAACACTTATCAGCTCAATATCCTCTATAAAACAATTACCAGTACAAATTATCAAATCAACTTTATTTTTATTAATGTATGTTTTTGCTTCTGATTCAGAAAGTGGTCCTATAATATTGCAATCTTGGATAATTTTTAAAATTCTTGTTTTTAAAATAGTTGATGTTGCAAGACCAAATGAACATACTAAAAGTATATTTAGTTTGGAATATAAATTAATACTTTTTTCATATGCACTTGCAAGATACATTGATATATATGCAATTTCATTTTCACTAAAAATAATTCCGTCTAATGCTTCACACATTAAAAGCTCTCTTTTTGTAAATTCAAAAATTAATGGTATTCTGATTTTAATTTGTGAAAGTAATTCATTTTCAATTTTAATATTATTTTTTTCTCTATAAATTGCTAGTCGTAAATGATTAGTTAGCCCATTTATAAAATATTCTTTATTAATTTTATCAATCTTATTTATCTTATCTAATTTTTCTATCAAATATACTGCAACTTTATACTCTAAACTCTTTGAATTATTAATTACTACATATTTTTCCATTAATTTTTCTATTTTGTTTATATTTTCTTCACTAAAATAGCTTGGATAAATTTTATTGTTTGTTTTATTTATAGTAAAATCATCCACAAATCTAAAAATTATAAATTTTAAAAGTATTTTTATTTTATCTTCGTTTGAAAAATATACATTCTTTTCTTTTGATAAATTATTTAGTATTAAAGATGCATCAGCATCAAATTTATAAATTTCAGAATTTTTAAATAAAAGATTCATTATTAATTCATTTTTATATGTTGTTTCAAGTATATTTTCAAACAAATTTAATATACTTTCTTGATTTGAGTATACTGTTATACCTTTTCCTTGAGATTTAATAATATTGACTCCATAATCTAAAAAGTATTTTTCTATACTTTTGAATGAATTTATTACAGTTTGTTTACTTATCAAACAAATATTTGCTAATTTATCAAAAGTTATTTTTTTATTACATAAAATTAATAATGATATTACTATATTTCTTTCTTCAAAGTCTAAAATTCTATAGTCAATTAAATTTAAATCATTTCTGAGTTTAATAAAATTATCTTTATCTTTTTCAAGGTAAATGCCAACACTAGGTTTTCTAATAATTTTTATTTTATATTCATTTAAAAAACCATCAATAACATGCAGTTCATTTCTAATTGTTCTAGAACTTACCTTAAACTTTTCAGCTAATTGTTCTATTTTTATACTATTATTTAAAGTTGTTAAAAAAATCAATATATTATTTTGTCTTTTAGTTAGAACTAACATATACTATCTCCCTCTTTATAATACAATTTGAATTAATTTCTAACTATACTAATATCATACTTTCATTGTGGCAAGATTTATATCAACTAAAAAAACCTAAACAATATGTCTAGGTTTTTATTTTATTTACTACCAGAAGTTCTCCAAAGTTCACTAAATGATATAAACTTTATTTCTTCACTATTTAGTTTTGCTTGATTTCTCTGCTTTCTAACATTTCCTGCAAAAGTGTTCTTTAAAATATCTTTGTTAATCATATATTGAACATATAACACTTTTTTAAGTAGAAACCATTTAACAATCATATTATATATTGATTCAGTTTTGTCTTCTAATTTAGATAGTACTGAGATTGCATTATCTCTTAATTTATTTGCACATGTTATAGCATCTACTTTAAGTATGTCATAGCTAATAAAATCACCTGAATCAATACTTCTTTGTAGTGCACCTGCAGTAACATTATAAAGTTTTTTGTATGCGTCAACTACTTCATCTTTTGTTTTACAGCTCATTGCTACAATTTCATTTTTACAGTCAGTAAAATCACTTCCAGGTTCAGTCATACAATAATAATATCCTTTTGCAAAGATATGACTATATTCTTCAAATGGAATTATAAGCATGGCTCTTTCTTTTGATTCTTTTTTTCCATAAATTATGAATGGTAAGATTATTGGATTTCCATTTAGCTTAAATATATCTTTATATCTTATTATTTGATTAGAAATTGCTTCTTTGTTTACAGGCATTCTTAAATTAACACATATTTTAGCTTGATTATCTTCTTCTACAATTGATTTAAGAGCTGATTTTATTACATCATTTATTTCTAATTCATCAATATCTTGGATAAAATCCTCTAGATACCCATTAAAATCGCAATCTGTACCCTCTCTTCTTGGATCTAATTTTTTTTCTATGATCTCGACAATCGACATTTTTAATCTCCTTTTTAAAACGTTTATTTATATTAATCATTTTAAACTATTTAATATACTTTAACTATATTTTTTAGTGAAATATCACTTTATAAACAATAAAATTATCGTGTTTTGTCTGTTTTTAAGAATTAATTAGTATAATTCGGCAAAAAATAACTAATTTTTAATCATGTGTAGAATTTTAATTTTTATAATTTTATAATCTTACTATAAAATGTATATTATTTTTTATTTTAATTATATTTTCTACTTTCACTGTTAAATTTTGTTAATTAAAACAAAATATATTTATTTTAATAGGTATATATTACAAAAACATTTAAGTTTGTTATATTTGTTAAAGTTGTATTGAATTATTAACTCTCAAGTTATTTCTTTTTTTGTAGAACGATCTGTAAAATAAAATGTTAATATCATGGTTACCATTGGTACAAATTCTTGGGATGATATCTTACCTACAAACCACCCATATATTAATGCGAATACCATAACTAATGTAACTATCGTTCTTACTTGTAAAAATTCTTTAAAAAATGTTTTTATCATTACGTATTACCTCCTTTTTTACATTTATACTGTATCGATACAATACTATTATCAAATAGTTTAAATTGTAAGAAAACGACATGTTTTCCTATTGTATAATTTTATTAAATAAGAGGTGTGCTTATGAAAAAAATAATATGTTTATTACTTTTAATTTTACTTGTAGGTTGTTCTATTAAAAATGAAAGTGCAACAACAATAACCCCTACTCAAACACCTATATTTCAATTCCCTATTCCAACTCCTACTATAACCCCAACTTATACTCCGACTATGACTCCAATAACTACTAGAATACCTAGTGATTTTATTGATAGAGACATATACAATATTTATTTAGAACCAGAATATATCCCGCCAGAAATTCCTGAAACATTGGATGATGTGGATTTTTCTAAGTTTGATAGTGAAGCTGCTGCTGAAGGTATGGATTTTATTTGTCCTAAAGGAGATTATTATGGTTATTTTGAAAATTTGGAAAAGCCATATATTTCAATGACTTTACGTTTAGGGAATTTTGAAAATCAAAATTCTATAAGATTTATATTAGCAGAAACTGAAATAATATTCTTTGTTGGAGTTTTTAATAGAATTGATAAAGATTTTTATAGTTATTACGGTTACACAGATACTGATGAAAAAATTTATGATGAATCATTTATAAGATATTTTAAATATGAAGATGGATATATATACATATATCCTGATGGACTATCTATGGAGGAAATGCAATCGTACAAATTCAATGAAAAATATGGTTGTAAGTTGTACTGAAAATTAATAGAAAAGACAGAATATTTATCAGTAAAATATTTTAAATTCCAATTTTTTACTTATTTAATCATCCATCCTCCAGACTCTATTTTATGATAATTACTTAGATACATAAATATTAGTATTTTTAGGAAGAATTATTTCTTATCCTACAAGAATACTTATAGTTTTAATAAGGTTTTTTCATTAATAAGAAAGTTCCATTTAGAATCAATTTCAATCACATCAAATAATTTAAATTGTAAGAAAACGACATGTTTTCTTATTGTATA
>JALEZD010000027.1 GCA_022772735.1 Erysipelotrichaceae bacterium | reverse complement strand
CAACAACAAAATTATAAAATTCTACTACCTTTGCTCTGCTATAAATCGGGTCTTGTCTTTTATATTGCAAAATGTTAATTCCATTAATCGATGTCTTATTTTTTATCTTAGCCTTATATTTACAAAAGGATCCTCTATTATTATTTCCACAAGCAATAAATGCTATTCCCTGATTCATCTCATTAAGATTTATATGTTTAGCAAATAAAAATCCATGCATAACTCTTAAAATTAAAGTTCCACCACAATACGGGCAATAACGACGCCCCTTTTTTAAAACTTTTGGAAATACATATTCTTTATACATAGGAATTTCTTCAAAATAAATTTTTTCATTATTACGATTTTCATCATAATAATATTGGTAATATTTACTAATGTCAGAATTAATACCTTTTATTTTCTTTTCCCATTGCTCATTAAAAGGAATAGAAATATATTCAACTGTATTATCATTTCCCGATTTCACTTTTTGTAACTTAAATGGAAAAAGTGAAAAAATACGATTATCTAAATGTGAAATCTGATATGATTCTGAAATTCCCAGTAACTGCTTAAATTCATGAATACCTATAGATAAACACGGTATATTATTAATTAAACAAAATGTTTTTAATTCACTAATTTTTTTTACCACATTTTTAATTTTCATCATTCCACCATTTATCGATTGTTGGTCTTGTAATACCAGTCGCTCTATGACAATCAATTTTCTTTCCATTTGGGTTCGCCAATCTCCAGGCTTTTATTTGTACTGCTTTTGTTCCACTTCCTTTAGGTCTACCTTCATTTATCCTTTCACCTAATTCTTTCTTCACTCGTTTCATAGCATTCATAACTTTAATATGTTCAGCTCTATTTCGATAATTACGCTTATTCTCTTTAATTTCAATACCACTTAATTTTGCAATCGTATCTCTAGGATAATTTACAGCAGGCTCTTTATAAGCTTGTAAACCTGCTTTGATATCTTGCTTTGTAAAACGATTTTCCTCACTAGTTGATAAGCTATCAAATCGTTCAAGTAAATTGTATGCATCACGTTTCAACTCATCAAATGAAACATCACATTTTTTAGCATAAATTGCTAATGTCATAATGCCAAAATATCGATGTCCCTCTTTAATTTTATTAGTAATTTCACGAAGCCACCAGTCATATAAATCACGTTTAATATACCAACGGTCTTTTTTCTTACCTTCTATAACTCGTTTTTGATACCAATCGGGCCAAAGCTCTTTAGCTTGCTCGATTGGAGTTACATCAACTACATCAATATTTCCTTTATATTCAAGCATAGACTTAACATCAGGAATGTAATCATTTAACTGTTGTATAGTCCATTTATTACCTAAACGAAATGCCCTAACAGGATATTTTGCTCCCATTTTAGAAGCACTTCCTACAATACGAAATCCTTGCGTAATCGGTTGAAACTGAATATTATCCCATAGCTTAGTGCAGTAATCATTCCATATCCGTAACGTTAAACCTTTCTTAATTTTATCAACTTCTCTACGGATATACGCTTTCATGGGTAAAGGCTTTTCTAAAAAGTAGTAAAGATGTAAACCATGTCCGCTTAACACTACATAGGTTGCTTTAGGCAAAAAAGTTCTACCTTGCCATAGCGGATCAATGGTTTTCATCTGATGAATAACATTAATGAGTTCTTTCATACCTTGCCCATCAAGGTCAAATGCTACTGCATGAAGTAAACTAGCATTCTTTGTTAATCTCCGCTTACCAAAATAACTAATCGGAGACATAATTACATTTTCTTGACCTAAACTTTCTTTAATACCTTCTAAATCATCAGTAATTACCTTATGCTCTCCTCGTTCTTTAACCTGTACAAGAATTCCATTAGGTTTACCACTAAATACACCTCGCTCTTCAAATGTACCTTCTGGAAATAAATCTCTATAAAATTCTAATGGTTCTACTTCTTCAAAACCTTCTTCTCTAAACCACTTTAATTTTTGAGTATATAAACGCTTATCAGAAGGTGTTTCTATAGTCTTTTTCATACTCTATTCTACCCCTTAAAAACCCCTTAGGGGGCTTATATTATCAATGAGTTTTTTTTACATTTTATTTTAAATAAAAAAAGCTCTAAAAACCCCTTAGGGGGCTTATATTATCAATGAGTTTTTTTTACATTTTCAGTATACCAAGACCGATTTATATTATCAATACATTTTTTTCCTATTTTCAGTGTATTAAAAATGGTCTTTTTTGACCACTAAATTTTATCCCTAAAAACTCTATTGGGGGGCTTATATTATTAATGAAGTTTTTTTGTATATAATACCTCTATGATACAATAAATGCGTTGCTCCCTCCAATTTGGCAACAGAGAGGAGGTGTTTCACTATTGGATATACTACTCACTTTTCTCTTAACCGTCATGGCAAATGTTGTTAGCTACTTCATTTGTAAATGGTTAGACGGTGATTGACGAGCAACTAGCCTAAGAGGTAGCTCTCTATAAAAAGTAAAAACCCCACGGTGGTCAGACCGTGGGGTTTTGTTGTTTCACATTGGAACTACTCACATTCCTAGCTTATTTTTATTATATCAAATTTTTTCTTATATTCAATATTTTTCAGTTGTTCAATTGCGACGGACTAGCGAAGTCTGTTCTAGTAACTGAACAACTTTTCCATTCTATTATTTTCCTATTTCTTTATGAATACTATCAATAAAATAATTTTTAATGAAACTGAATGATACCGGATAGTAGTTATTGGCATCAACCCCAACATCATAACGAAGAATTCCATTTTTCCTATTTTCTTCATTATAAATTCCATCTGAATGAATATGTCCATGCAAATGTATTGACCCATTATAACGACTTCTATTCCACTCCATTAAAGGGTAATGCATAAGTACATACTTTATTTTATCATGGTTAAATTCTCTATAATCATAAATTTCTTCAAACAATGATTTATCATAATCGCCATCATGATTTCCCCGAACCAAAATTTTTTTACCTTTAATTTCTTTGATTAATTCATTCGCTTTTGACTCTGGTATGCGATGTGTTAAATCGCCTAAAATATATAAAATATCGTTTGTATGGATTATAGAGTTAAAATTACGTATCAATGTATTATTCATATCTTCAACGTCCTTAAACGGTCTATTATTGAATTCTATGACACTTCTATGACCTAAATGTAAATCACTTGTGAAATATATTTCCATACTTCATTTTCCTCTCTTAAACAATTATCGTACCGTAGGACGAATCTAAAAGCGGTACGCTTTTTCACTTGCCAATAGCAAGCCCACATACAATGAAAAAAAAATGTGTTTTTCTTGCATTGTGTAAGTGGGCATTTCTCTATTTTTACAAATCTAGTATTCATCACATTCTACATAATCATTCCTATCATACTTATCAAATTCATCTTTTATTCGTATTCTAAACGAGTTACTTTCACAAGATAAATATCTATGCGGTGTTTCAATAAATTTATTTTCACATTCAGAAAAATATCTAAAAATACCTTGCCTAAAATATTTTGACTCATCAAATGAAAACCAGTTTTTATTATTTTCAACAACAAAATTATAAAATTCTACTACCTTTGCTCTGCTATAAATCGGGTCTTGTCTTTTATATTGCAAAATGTTAATTCCATTAATCGATGTCTTATTTTTTATCTTAGCCTTATATTTACAAAAGGATCCTCTATTAT
>JALEZD010000008.1 GCA_022772735.1 Erysipelotrichaceae bacterium | reverse complement strand
TTACATCAAAAAAAGCGACTAGTTTCCTTTTTAATTTAGTCGCAATTTTTATTTCTTATTTCCACACTTTTTTGGTGGAGTCATCTACACTATTTGATGGTCCTTTTTTTCATTTCCACACTATTTGGTGGAGTCCCTTTTAAAAATCCTTAGTGGCGTAAATTAGTATATTTTAATAGTCTTTTAAAGACCTAAATCCATTTTTTATATTTGAAAAATGTTATGGATATTATTGGTATTAAAATTGAAACAATAATTACAACAGGATAGCCTAATGGACTATTCAATTCTGGCATGTATTTAAAATTCATTCCATACCAACCAGCTATTAGGGTTAATGGTAAAAATATAGTAGTAATAATTGTTAGAGTAGATATTATTTTATTTTGTTTTTGATCCATTTGGTTTTTTTGTAAATCCCTAATTTGCATATTATATTCTCGTAAATAATTAACCCTATTTTGTAATCGAGATATTCTTGAAGAGAACAGATGAAAATATCTTAAATTATCAATATTAAAATATTCATTTTCATTTTCTTCAAGTTCTTGCGATAGATATATTAGGTGTTCATAATGAACTTTTAATGATAAGAGCGTACTTCTTACATCATTTAAATTTTCAACTGATTTATTATCTATATTATTTAATAAGTCATATTCAATTTTAATTAAATGTTGTTCAACAGTTTCTAATAATTCAAAATCTTTATCTACAATTATTTCTAAAAAATCATATATAAATCTTTCTAAGCTAGGGTATTTCCATTTTTTAGTTTTTAATATTTTATTAATTATTTTTTCAGAATATTTATTATCATCAATAAATATAATACCTTTTTCATCTAATGCAAAAGAAAAAGATTCATTTTCTTCTAGGTTTTCTCTTTTAGGTATATAAAAAGTTCCAGTTAATGAATCAAAGTTAACTTCTGCTTTTGTTGAGTTAATTTCATTTTCAAAATCAATATCTATTTCTAAATTGAATATTTCTTTATTTTTATTCCAAAAATTTGAATCAATTACTATAACATATGGAACATTTTCTAAAATGCAATTTTCTAATGTGGTTTTTGTAAGTGTTTCTTTTATTTGATAAAACATATTATTTTCCTCTTTTCTTGATTATATCAAAAATAAAATAATATAAAAATTATTTTGACATAATCTATTTAGAAAAAAATCTAAATAGATTTGACATTTAAAATAAAAGAGATATAATCTATTTAGAATATATTCTAAATAGATATAGACTATATAAATTTTATATGTACATATATCTAATTTAATGGTGTTATTTAGGAGTGATAATATGTTTGTTGATACATTTAAAGCATTATCTGATCCAATTAGAAGAGAAATATTGCAAATTCTTAAAAATAATAGAATGTCTGCTGGAGAAATAGCAGGGCACTTTAATTTGACAAATGCAACAATTTCTTATCATTTGAGTCTACTTAAAAAAGCAGGTTTAATATTTGAAAGTAAAGAAAAAAACTATATATTTTATGAATTAAACATATCGGTATTAGAAGAAATAATGATTTGGTTTTCTGAATTAAGAGGTGAGAAAAGTGAAAATTAACAAGAAATATTTATTAGTATCAACAATTATTATTTTACTTCCAATTGTTTTTGGACTTGTTATGTATGACAAATTACCAGAAACTGTTGCGATCCATTATGATATAAATGGTGTTGCAGATGGTTTTACAAAAAAGATTTACTTTATTTTAGGTGTTCCTTTATTTCTATTTGTAATTCATATTTTTTCTATTTTTGTTACGCTAAATGATCCAAAACACAAAAATATTCCTACTAAAATTTATGGGCTTATATATTGGATTGTTCCAGTAATTTCTTCTTCAACAATGTTTATGTTATATAGTAAAATACTTACTGATAAAATTGATATAGTGAAATTTATGAATTTTTTTACAGGAATCATATTTTTATTGGTAGGTAATTATTTGCCAAAATGCAGACAAAATTATACTATTGGAATAAAATTGCCATGGACATTGGCGAATGAGGATAATTGGAATAAAACCCATGATTTTGCTGGAAAACTTTGGGTTATTTGTTCAATAATTTTAATATTGATAAATATATTTTATGCAAATTATATTATTCCTTTGATTATTCTTTCAATTATGATTTTTATTCCAATAATTTTTTCTTATGTTATATATATAAAAACAAAAGTTACTCATTAAAAGTAACTTTTATTTTATTTCTATCCCAATTTTTAATTGTACTTGGTTTAATTTTTCTTTAGCAAGTTTTTCAGCTTTTATTCTACCTTTTTCAAGAGCAATTTCAACCTGATTACTTTTAATTATTTCATTATACTTACTTTGAATATTTGCAAGGGTATCACAAACAACATCTGCAACAGCTTTTTTAAAATCTCCATATCCTTTATTTTCAAATTCTTTTTCGATTTCACTAAATGTTTTATTTGATAGACT
Source organism: Erysipelotrichaceae bacterium (assembly GCA_022772735.1). Taxonomy (GTDB): domain Bacteria; phylum Bacillota_I; class Bacilli_A; order Erysipelotrichales; family Erysipelotrichaceae; genus UBA9076. The sequence continues at coordinate 246,753 of JALEZD010000008.1, read as the reverse complement.
TGACATTATTTGCATTAAATTAGCTATGCCTGCTTGGTTGATTGGATCATATTTTACACATGCTAAACTGTCAGTTTTTGCGCTCATTATTTTTTTTCTTGCTGAAGCTAAATCCTCGAGCAAATATATACATCCTTTATTCGTTTCATCTGATTTACTCATTTTTTTATTTGGATCTTGTAATGACATTATTCTTGCACCAACTTTTGGAATTAGAGGGCTAGGAATTTTGAAAGTATCACCATATTTGTTGTTAAATCTAATCGCAACATCTCTACAAAGTTCTACATGCTGTTTTTGATCTTCACCAACAGGTACAAAATCCGGATCATACATTAATATATCTGCACTCATTAAAGTAGGATAAGTATAAATTCCACCAGTTAAATTTTTCTCATTTTTTGCTTGTTTATCTTTAAACTGAGTCATTCTATTTAGTTCACCTAAATATGTATTACAGCACATTATAAAACCAAGTTGTGCATGTTCCATAATATCAGTTTGTAAAAAAATTGTTGATTTATCTGGATCTAATCCACAAGCTAGATATAATGCAACGCAATCTTTTAAATTTTTTCTTAATTCGTTTGGTTCTTGATATACAGTAATACAATGTAAATTTGCAATAAAAGCTATTACATCATACTCATCTTGATATTCAACAAACTTGCTTAATGCTCCTATATAATTACCTAAGTGTAATTGTCCAGTAGGCTTTATTCCACTTAACATTCTTTTCATAAATATAAACTCCTTTTATTCAATTTTTTGTATCATTATTACACATTATATCATATAATGTATTTGTGATATTTTAAATTGTTATTTTAACAAGGGAGTTGATTAAGTGATTGTTGTATATACAAGCCCAGGATGTGCTTCATGTAGAAAGGTTAAGTCTTGGTTAAAGGAACATAATTTAGATTATGTAGAAAAAAATATATTTAAAACGGTTCTTAATGAAAAGGAAATAAAAACATTATTTGAAAGAACAGAAAACGGAACTGATGATTTGGTGTCTAAACGTTCTAAAATTATTCAAGAGCAAAAAGTTGATTTGGAAAGTATGACAGTTAATCAGCTGGTTAGTTTTATACAAGAAAATCCAAGTGTTTTAAAAAGACCAATTATAATCAGTGAACGCAATTTTCAAGTAGGGTATGATGAAGAAGAAATAAGTACATTTGTACCTGCCAAACTTAGAAGTATTGCTGAGTTGGCATGTAATAAAAACTGTCCTAATTATGAAGGATGTGGAAAGGTTAGAAGAGAAGAATAAGAGCTGATGCTCTTATTTTATTAGGTGCATATATGAAAGTTTTAGTAGGTTTATCAGGTGGTGTTGATTCAGCAGTTGCTGCATATTTGTTAAAAGAAAAAGGTTATGATGTAACATGTTGTTTTATGAGAAATTGGGATTCTCTTACTAATAATGATATATTAGGGAATCCAACATTAGAAAATGATGAATGTTCTCAAGAAACTGATTACAACGATGCGAAAAAAGTTGCTGATCAGCTAGGTTTAAAACTTTTAAGGGTAGACTTTGTAAAAGAGTACTGGGATAATGTTTTTTCTGTGTTTTTAAAAGAATATGAAGCAGGCAGAACTCCTAATCCTGATATATTGTGTAATAAATATATTAAATTTGATAGCTTTTTTAAGTTTGCCAAAGATAATGGTTTTGATTTTTTAGCGACAGGTCATTATGTTAAATCAGAAATTAAAAATGGAAAAACAATTATGAAAAAAGCTGTTGATGGTAATAAAGATCAATCATATTTTTTATGTCAGATATCTAAAGAATCTTTAGAAAAAAGTATTTTCCCACTTGGTGAAATAAGTAAAGAAGAAGTTAGAAAAATCGCAGATGATTTGAATTTAGCAGTAGCCAAAAAGAAAGATAGCACTGGTATATGTTTTATTGGTGAACGTAATTTTAGACAGTTTTTAAGCAATTATTTGCCAATGAAAAGTGGAAATATTATAGATGTTTCAACAAATAAGATAAAAGGAATTCATAAAGGTGTTTTATATTATACTATTGGACAAAGAAAAGGTTTAGATATTGGTGGTGAAGGTGGGCCATGGTTTGTTGTTGGAAAAGATATAATAAAAAATGAGTTATATGTTTCTAGTGAAAATGAAAACGATTTATTAATTTCAACTTCATGCATAGTTAACAATGTAAATTGGCTATATGAAATACCAGATGAATTAGAATGTAATGCAAAATTTAGATATAGACAACCTGACCAAAAGATTATTCTTAAAAAAATAAATGATGATTTAGTTGAATGTATTTATAAACAAGGTATTAAAGCAGTAACTCCTGGTCAAGAAGCTGTGTTTTATATAGATGATATTGTTATTGGTGGGGGAGTTATTGATAAAGTTTTTAAAAATGGTATTGATATTTTTGAACAAGTAAAAGAAAAAGTAAATGGAAAATCTAACTAGTATAAAAGGTAAATTATTAAAGCAAATATATAGAAATAATGAAAGTTGCTATTCGGTAATTTCTTTTGAGTGTGAAGATGGCAAGATTATTACAATTACAGGAACACTACCAATATTAGAAGAAGACAGTGTATATAAGTTTTATGGACAATATTCTGAGCATTACAAATATGGAATGCAATTTACAGTTAATTTTTGGGAGAAAGTTTTGCCAACTTCTGAAGATTCAATTATTAGTTATTTAAGCAGTCCGGTTTTTAGTGGCATTGGTAAAAAAATGGCAAAAACCATCGTTGATGAACTTGGTGAAAATGCACTTGAATTAATTGTAGAAGATGCTACTGTTTTAGATAAAATTCATAAATTATCATCAAAAAAGAAACAAGTTATTATTGATGTTTTAAATAATAGGGACGATGAAACAGAAAAAATTTTAAAATTTTTTTCTATGCATGGAATAAGCAGTAAAAATTCTTTTAAAATTCAAAAAGTTTATGGTTTAAAGGCTATTGAAATTATTAAGGATAATCCATATCAATTGATTTATGACATTGACGGAATTGGTTTTAAAACAGCAGATAAAATTGCAAAAAGTTTGGGAATAAAAACCGATGATTATAGAAGATCTGAAGCATTTTTAGTAGATATTTTAAATAAATATTGCATGTCAACAGGTGATACTTTTGTTTTTTTTAACGACTTAAAAGAAATATTTAATAATGAAGTTAATAAAGAAGGATTAATATTTGATTTTGATAGTACTTTAAATAGTTGTTTATCAAGAAAAACATTTGTAAAAAAAGATGAAAGAATTTATTTAAAAAGCCAATATGATGCCCAAGAGTTTATAAGCAGTTTTTTAGTACAATTTCCTTTTGAAAGTTTATATGATTATGATAAAAATGAACTTAAAAAATCTTTATCTGAGATACAGGAAAAATTAAATATTAATTATGATGAAATACAAATGCAAGCAATTGAAACTTTTTTTGATAATGATTTGATGATTTTAACTGGAGGTCCTGGAACTGGAAAAACGACTGTTGTAAGAGGCATTGTACATACATTTAAAAAACTTTTTCCATATAGTCAGGTTTGTTGTTGCGCACCCACAGGTAGAGCTGCAAAAAGGCTTTCTGAGCTTACTGAGACAAACACTAATACAATTCATTCACTTTTACAATGGGATTTAGAAACAAATACTTTTGGCAAAAATGATAAAGAACCTTTAAATATTGATTTACTTGTTATTGATGAGTTTTCAATGGTCGATAACTGGTTATTCTATAATTTGTTAAAAGCATCTGCCTATGTAAAAAAAATATGTATAATAGGGGATGAAGATCAGCTTCCATCTGTTGGACCAGGTTGTTTATTAAAAGATCTAATAAATACTAATTTGTGGCCAATTGTTCGATTAAAAAAAATATTTAGGCAAGCTGAAGGATCTGGAGTCATTAAACTTGCAGATGAAATAAAAAATAATAATGTTAATTTTGAAGAAATTGCAAATGATGTTGCATTTTATAATGTTGATTCTTTTAATGTTTCTACTTATATAATAAATATAATTAATAAAGCAATTTTAAAGGGATATGATTTAAACGATATACAAGTTTTATCTTGTATGTATAAAGGATTGTGTGGTATTGACTATTTAAATGTACAACTTCAAAAAGTGTTTAATCCTAAAAACGATGATTTAAGAGAAATAAAAGTTGATGAAAGAATTTTTAGAGTTAATGACAAAATATTACAACTAAAAAACCAACCTGACGATGATGTATATAATGGAGATATTGGTATTTTAGTTGATATAGAATATGCAAGTGAAAATCAAGAAAAAGTCAATAAAATTTTTATTGACTTTGATGGCATATTAGTTGAATATACTCAAGAAAATTTTATTAATATAAAACATGCTTATTGCATATCTATCCATAAATCACAAGGGTCTGAATATCCAATAGTAATAGTGCCTATTGTTAAGGAGAATTCACTTATGCTTGAGAAAAAGTTAATATATACAGCTATTACTCGAGCAAAAAAATCTGTAATAATTTTAGGTGATAAAAATATATTTTTAAATGGTATAAAAATTGAGAATAAACATATTAGAAATTCTATCTTATGTGATGAAATTGTTTATAAAAAGAATCTTAATTTTTTTGAGTGATTTATAATATATCTAACATATCTTGTGCATTTGTTTTTGCATTTACTTTTTCAAACGCATGAGTAATAATTCCATTTTTATCAATAATATATGTTGTTCTTACAACTCCCATATACTTTTTTCCATAGTTCATTTTTTCTTTCCAAACATCGTATAACTTTATTACTTCTAAATTTTCATCAGATAAAAGAATAATACTTAAATTATTTTTGTCTATAAATGATTTGTGAGATTTTTTACTGTCTTTACTAATACCAATAATTATCGTATTTTTACTATTAAAATCATTTTTTAATTCGCTAAAATTTATTGCTTGGATTGTGCATCCAGATGTATTATCTTTAGGATAAAAATATAAGATTACATTTTTTCCTTTAAAGTCAGATAATGAATATTTTTCTCCTTTAAAATCTTCTAAATTGAAATCTGGTGCTTTTGAATTTATATTTAACATTAACATTTTCTCCTTTTTATAATTATTACATTAAACAAATTTTTATAAAAGTTATTTTAAAGGTAAATACTATTGAAATACACAAATATTGTGATATTATATGTAAGTAAATCGTAAAGAAGATAAGTATTTATTTTATTTAATTTTAGAGAGCGATACAGGGTGAAAAATCGTATTAAATAATTTTAGAGAAGCTACTTCTTAGAGTGATTAATAATCAACGTTACTCACGTTATAGAGTTAAAGGTGCATATCATTTGATATGAAACAGGATGGTACCGCGATTAGTCGTTCCTGAATTGGAATGGCTTTTTATTTTGGGAAAAGGAGAATTTATGAAAAAATTAACATCAAATCAAATTAGAGCAATGTTTCTAGAGTATTTTAAAAGAAATGGACATATGGTAGAACCAGGTGCTAGTTTAGTACCACACAATGATCCAACATTATTATGGATAAACTCAGGAGTTGCTGCATTAAAGAAATACTTTGATGGAAGTGAAAAACCAAAAAGTAATAGAATTACAAATGCACAAAAAAGTATTAGAACTAATGATATTGAAAATGTAGGAAAAACCGCAAGACATCACACATTTTTTGAAATGTTAGGTAATTTTTCTATTGGAGACTATTTTAAACAAGAAGCTATTCCTTTTGCATGGGAGTTTTTAACAAGCAAAGAATGGATAGGATTTGATAAAGATAAAATATACGTTACAATTTATCCGACGGATGATGAAGCATACGATATATGGGTTAATAAAATAAAAATTGATCCATCACATATTTTAAAAAGTGAAGAAAATTATTGGCAAATAGGCGATGGACCTAGTGGACCAAATACAGAAATATATTATGACAGAGGCGAAAAATATGATCCTGATGGAATTGGTGAAAAATTATTTTTTGACGAAATGGAAAATGATAGATATATTGAAGTTTGGAATGTTGTTTTTTCACAATACGATGCAAAAGAGGGTGTGGATAGAAAAGATTTTAAAGAACTACCACAAAAAAATATTGATACAGGTATGGGATTTGAAAGATTAGTTGCTTTAGTTCAAGATGGTGAAACAAATTTTGATACTGATTTATTTTTACCTATAATCAAAGCAACAGAAAAAATTGCAAAATACCCATATGAAAATAATTATAAAATGGCATATAGAGTAATTGCAGACCATATAAGAACTATTACATTTGCTTTGGCAGATGGTGCATTGTTTTCTAATGAAGGAAGAGGATATGTTTTAAGAAGAGTTTTAAGACGTGCTGTTAGATATGGAAGAAGTTTAGGTATTGAAAATGCATTTATGTATAATTTAGTTCAAGTTGTTGCTGATAATATGAAAGAATTTTATCCATACCTACAAGAAAAGGTTGAATTGATTTCTCGATTAGTTAAAGTTGAAGAAAACACATTTCATAGTACTTTAAAAAATGGTGAGAAACTTCTTTTAGAAGCACTTGAAGAGGCAAAAGATTCTAAAGTGTTAAAAGGTGAAGTTGTATTTAAATTATATGATACTTATGGTTTTCCAAAAGAATTAACAGTTGAAATTGCTAAGGACAATGGATATACAGTTGATATAGATGGCTTTAATGAAGCTATGAAAATACAACAAGAAAGAGCTAGAAATTCTAGAATTGATGAACAATCAATGTCATCACAATCAATTGATTTAATGAACTTTAAAGATGAAAGTGAATTTTTAGGATATACAAACTGTTTTAATACTGCCAAAGTTATAGGTTTATTTAAAAACGGTAAAAAAGTTGATGTCATTGAAGATGAAGGCGATGTTATTTTAGATAAAACTTCTTTCTATGCAGAAAGTGGTGGTCAAGTTGGCGATACTGGATTAATTTATAATGATAAATTTAATGCTGAAGTAACTGATTGCAAAAAATCACCTAATAAACAAAATATGCATCATATAGTTGTAAATAGTGGTAACTTAAAAGTTGATGATATTGTAAATGTTGAAATTGATGTTGTAAGAAGAAATTTGATTAAAGCTAATCACTCATCATTACATTTATTAAACAGTGCTTTACATAAAGTTTTAGGTAGTCATATTAATCAAGCAGGTTCATTTTGTAGTGATGAATATGCAAGATTTGATTTTACCCATTTTGAAAAAGTTAACTCTCTACAATTAAGGGAAATTGAAGATTTAGTTAACCTATACATCATGCATAATTATGATGTTACGACTGAAGTTTTACCAATAGAAGAAGCAAGTAAAACTGGTGCAATTGCAATATTTGATGAAAAATATGGTGACTATGTAAGAGTTGTTACAATGGGAGAAGCTTCTAAAGAATTTTGTGGAGGAACTCATGTATCTAATACTCAAGAAATTGGTATTTTTAAAATTATTTCTGAAGAGAGCATTGGCTCTGGTGTAAGAAGAATTACTAGTAAAACAAAATTTAAAGCTTATGAAGTAATGTCTTTTGAAATTGATAGACTTCAAACTATTTCAAAAATAATGAACTTAAATTCAACAAATGATATTGAAGAAAAATTAAAAAATTTATTGAATGAAAATAGTGAATTGAAAAAAGAAGCTTTGAAACAAAAAGAAAAGATGGAAATGTTAAAAGCAAATGATTTGTTAAATACTGCAAAAAATATAAATGGATTAAATGTTTTATTGGTTAAAGATAACTCATTAAATTCATCAAACATTAAGTCTTTTGCAGAAACATTAAGAAACAAATTAAAAGATAGCTTTGTTTTTGTTATAAGTAATAGCGATGATAAATTAACTTTTGCATGTGCATTAAGTAAACTTGCAATTGAGAAAGGATTTAATGCAGGTAATATTATTAAGTTAGCTTCTAGTATTTGTGATGGAAAAGGTGGAGGTAAACCGGATTTAGCACAAGGTGGAGGAAAAGAAATAGATAAAATTGATTTGATTATAAATTCAATTTCTACTGAAATTTCTAAATAAGTTTAAATAGTGATTAAGATATTTGTGTCTTTAGTCACTATTTTTTTAAAAAATAAATATTTATTACTAATTTGTAAGCTTTATATCTATACTTTTAAAGGTGGTTGGTTTAAAATATTGATAAGAAAGAAGGGAAATAGAATGGCAAAACCTGAAATTAATGAAACTGTTAGTTTTAAGTCTGATAAAATTCGTAGAGAAAATATAAGTCAAGTTCTTAGATTAACTCAAGAAGCTTTGGAAGAAAGAGGTTATAACGCTATAAACCAAATTGCAGGTTATTTAATTTCTAATGACCCTGCATATATTTCTAGCCATAAAAATGCAAGAAGCATTATTCAATCTGTTGAAAGACATGAATTGATAGAGGAGTTAGTTAGATTTTATTTAGAGGAACATAAATGATTAGAGCACTTGGGTTAGATCTTGGAAGTAAAACTTGTGGTGTTGCAATAAGTGATCCACTTGGAATAGTTGCAAGGGCATTAGAAACAATTAGATTTGACGAAGATAATTATGAAGTTGCGCTTAAAAGAGTTATTGAAATAGTTAAGGAAAATGGTGTTAATAAAATTGTTCTTGGCTTACCTAAACATATGAACGGTGATATAGGTATTAGAGGTAATATTTCTATCGAATTTAAGGAAATGTTAGAAAAAAATATTAATGTTGAAATCATTTTATGGGATGAAAGATTATCAACAGTTGCAGCTGAAAAAATACTTATTTCTGGAAATGTTTCAAGGAAGAAAAGAAAACAAGTTATTGATCAAATGGCTGCGGTAAACATACTTCAAGGTTATTTAGATAGAAGATAAAGGGCATTAGCCCTTTATTTATGGGAGGCAAATATGGATAATAACAAATTTATAATTACAGACGAAAATGGTATCGAAAAAGAAATGACTATTTTGTTTACTTTTGAAACAGATGACAATCAATATGTAATTTATCATGATGAAAATGACGAAAATGGTGAATGCTTTGCAGGAAAATACAATGATGATGGTGAATTGTTTCCAGAACTAAGTGAAGAAGAATGGGATATGTGTCAAGAAATGTTGAATACATATTTGGGTGGATTAGATGCCTAGAAAAAGAAGAAAAAGAAAACTGAATATTAAAGGGGTCTTTTTTGTCTTTATTATATTTTTGGCATTATTTTCATTTTTGATATTTAATTTTTATAATGATTCTTTAAAAGCACCAAGTAAAGTTAGTGAAGAAGTTGTATTTACAGTTAATAGTGGGGATTCTACCAAAAAAGTTTTAAATAATTTAAAAACAAATGGTTTAATTAAAAATATTGATACTGCCTTAATTTATATTAAATTAAATAATTTATCTAATATAAAAGCTGGAGATTATATTTTAAATAAAAATTGGAATGTAAAAGAAATTTTTGAATTTATAAACAACTCAACCAATGCAATTAGTGATGATGTAAAAGTGACCATAATTGAAGGGGATTGGGCTAAAGATATAGCAAAAAAAATATCAGAAAAATTGGGTATTTCTTCAGATGAACTTATAAACTTATGGAATGATGAAAACTATATTAGAAGTATAATGGTTGATTATCCGTTCCTTACAGAAGAAATCTTTAATGAAAATGTAAGAATTAAATTAGAAGGCTATTTGTTTCCCGAAACATATTTGTTTGCGAAAGATTCAACAAAAGAAGAAGTTACTAAAAAACTTTTAGACCAAACATTAAAAGTATATAAAGAATATAAAGATAAAATTGATTCATCAAATTTAAGTGTTCATAAACTTTTTACATTGGCAAGTATTGTTCAATACGAAGCAAGTAAAGAAGAAGATATGAAATTAATTGCTGGAGTATTTTATAATAGGCTTAATATAAATATGAAACTTCAAAGTAGTGTAACAGTTTGTTATGCAATTGATAAAGAAAAAAATGATGATTGGATGAAGTGTGAAGTTAATCCAAATTTTGATTCTCCATATAATACATATAAATATAATGGATTACCTCCAGGTCCAATATTAAATCCAGGAAAAGTAGCAATTGAAGCAACATTAAATCCATCAAATAGTAATTATCTATATTTTATGGCAGATGTATATGGAGATGGTAAAGTGTATTACGCAGAAACATATGAAGAGCATTCAAAAAATGTGAGGAAATATTTAAGATGAATAAAACACTAATTATTGGAATTGCTGGTGGTAGTGCATCAGGAAAAACAACTATTGCAAAGACGATATATGATACTTTTAATAAGATGAAATCAGTTGTAATTATAAGACAAGATGATTATTATAAGGATCAATCACACTTAACAATGGATCAAAGAATTGTAAATAACTATGATCATCCGTTTGCCTTTGATAATGATTTATTAGTAAAACAACTTAATGAATTATCAAACAAAAAAGAAATTAAAAAACCTATATATGACTTTAAAGAACATACAAGAAGTAGTGAAGTTGAAATAATTAGCCCATGTGATGTAATAATACTTGAAGGATTATTTGTTTTAGAAGATAAAACACTCAGAGATAAATTAGATATTAAGGTTTTTGTAGATACTGATGCAGATGTTAGGTTTATTAGAAGATTAAAAAGAGATGTTATGGAAAGAGGAAGAACAATGGATTCTGTAATATCTCAATATTTAAATACAGTTAAACCTATGCATGATAGTTTTGTTGAAAATAGTAAAAGATATGCAGATGTTATTATTCCAGAAGGTGGAAAAAATCTTGTTGCTATTGATTTACTAACTACAAAAATTAATAGTATAATTAATCATAACATGCTATAATTCAAAGCGTTAAGGAGCAATAACTATGTCAAATGAAAAAATATATGTAACTGAGGAAGGTCTAAAAGACTTACAAACTGAATATGATTATTTGGTACATACAGTAAGAGATGAAGTAACTGAAGAACTTAAAGCAGCACGTGCACAAGGGGACTTGTCTGAAAATGCTGATTATGATGCTGCAAGAGATAGACAAGCACATGTAGAAGCTAGAATTCGTGATCTTGAATTCATGTTGTCTAATTATGAAATAATTGATACTAAAAAAGGTGGATCAAAAACAGTAAAAATTGGTTCAACTGTGACATTGACTTTTATGGATACAAATGTAACTTCTACATATACAATAGTTGGTTCTACTGAATCTGATCCTTTAAATGGAAAGCTATCAAATGTTACTCCACTTGCTGAAGCAATTATGGAAAGAAAAGCAGGTAGCGTGGTAACTGTAAATGTTGATAAACCATACAAAGTTACAATTGTAAGTATTAAATAAGGTTTTTATAAAATATTAAATATAAATAAGTGGTGATATTATGTATAGACTACTTATTTTTTTATTTTTAATTTTTTGTATTTCTTGTACCAATTTTAAACCTATCAATATTAGTAAATTACATAAAAAAGTTATTGCAGTAGATGTAAAAGGTGCAGTTGAAAAGGAAGGTATTTATTATGTTAAAAATGGGTTTAAAATTAATGATATTTTAAAAATTATTAAAGTTAAAAGTAATGCAGATTTAAGTACTTTAAATTTTAATCAGTTATTATTTGACAATGACGTTTTAAATATAAAATATAATGACGAAAAAAGGGTTTCCATTAATAATGCAAATCTTGAAGAATTAATGAGTATTGAGGGTATTGGAGAAAAAATTGCGCTAAGAATAATTGAGTATAGAAATTTACATTTATTTAAAACTTTGGATGAGCTAAAAGAAGTTAAAGGAATAAGTAATAAAAAGTTTGAAAAAATATGCGAAAAAATTTCATTATAGAAAATTATTGGTTAAAAATATCTTTAAGTTTATTTTTTCTTATTTATTTTAAAAATAATATATATTTTTTCTTACTTTTAGCTATATATTGGTTTATAAAATTGAAATTGAAGGCTTTTTTTATAGTTGTTATATTTTTCTTATATTTTATTCAATTTATTGATTTTGAAAAACACGACTATATTGATAAGGTTACTACAATAAATAAAAAATATATTTTAATAGATGATGCAATTGTTTATTCAGATAATATTTATTTATATGGAACAATTATAAAAGTTGAAGGAAATTTAAAAAAATTAGAAAAAAGAGAAAGCTTTTATAGTTTTGATTTTAATAATTATTTAATTAATAATGGGATTAATTATGTAATAGAAAATCCGAAAATAACAACATTAAAAACAAGTAAACTATTTTTGGCTAAAATACAAAATAAAATAAATTCCTTTAATTTTAATAAAAAACAGTTTTTAAATAAAATAATTTTAAATCAAAGTGATAATGATATTTTTATTGGAATGGGATTTTGTTTGATTGGTTTTTTTAAAATTTTAAATATAATATTAAAAAAATTATTTTTTAAAAATACCGTAAAAATAATAAAATACTCTATACTAATTTTATTTTTAATTTTATATGATTATAAATTTGTTTTAATTAGAATTTTAATTATGTATTTATTAAATGAATTTAATTTAAATAAATTTGATAAATTAGGATTATTTATAACAATAATATTAATTATTAAGTGTAATGAATTTTATAATTATAGCTTTTGGATATTATTAGTATATTATTCTAAAAATATTTTTTATCTAAATGATTTAGATTTGATATTTTATGTAAATGTAATTTTTAGTATTTTTAATAATTATTTGAATATAATTTTAAGTGTTATGTATAAATTTCTTGTGAATATATATGGTCTAATTTATATTTTTGCAATAATATCATTATTTTTTAATATAAATTTTAATCAATTATTTACTATTTTAGATAAAATTTTTACTATTTTAAACAATTACAAAATTTATGGTAATTCATTAGGAATAGGACTTATTGTAGTATTATTCATAAAAAATAAAGTAATTAAATTAATATCATATATTTTAATAATGTATTTTTCGTATATGCATCCTATTTGTGAAATAAGTTTTATAAATGTTGGACAAGGAGATTCAATTTTAATTAAATTACCTTTCAATAATGGTAACTATTTAATAGATACAGGAAAAAAATCTCAATATAAATATTTGAAAAATTTTTTAAATGCAAAAGGAATTAATAACTTAGAATATGTCTTTATAACTCATGATGATAGTGATCATAATGGTTCATTAGATTTATTAAAAAAAGATTTTAAAATTAAAAATATTATTTATAATTTTGAAAATATTGAGGAAAATATAAATATATATAATATAAATAATCATAAATATGACAATGATAATGATAACAGCATGGTTTTACTTTTGAATATTAATAATTTAAGTGTTTTGCTTATGGGTGATGCATCAAAGAAAGTTGAACAAGATTTATTATACAAATATAATTTAAATAATATTGATATTTTTAAAGCGGGACATCATGGAAGTAATACGAGTTCTAAAAAAGAATTTATTAAAGTTATCAATCCAAAACTTACAATATTTAGTTCTGGAAAAAATAATAATTACTCTCATCCTCATAAAGATGTTTTAAAACTTTTTGATAATGAAGGTTTGTATTATTTAAATACTGCTCAATCTGGTGACATATCAATTTTTATTATTAGTAATTTTAAGTTTTTTTACACTAGTGATAAAAGAATTGGTATAATCTAAATATGATATATTTAATTACAGGTGAAGATAAATTTTTAGTTGATAGAAAAGTTGATGAAATACTGAAGGATTACAAAATTTCTCAATTAGATGTTTTAAAGTATGATGGTAATTCAAATAAATTTAATATAAGTTATGTTTTAGATGAATGTAATTCATACTCACTATTTAATGATAAAAAACTTGTTTTAGTTTTTAATCCACTATTTTTTTATGAGGGACTCTCACAATCAGAAGAGAATGATTTTATTGAGTTTTGTAAAAATGATTCAGATGAATATTTATTAATTTTTTATGGTGATATAAAAATAGATAAAAAAAGAAAATTTAATAAAGACATTTTAAAATTTATAAAAGTTCATGAAATAAAAAAGATAGACCAAAATGAATTTAATAATTATTTAAGAAGTAAAATTAAAAAAAATAATATAGATATTGATGAAAACGCAATACAAGAATTAATTGATTTTTTACCATTAGATTTAGAAATTATGAATAATGAAGTTAATAAACTCATATTATATAAGGAAAAAATCACTCCACTTGTCATTAGTAAATTAATCAGCAGAAAAAATGAAGATGATATTTTTGAACTTATAAATGCTTTATCAGAAAAAAAATTGAAAAAATCATTAAAAATTTGGAATGATTTTAAAATCCAAAATATTGATGCACTTTCAATAATTTTAATTTTAGCTACACAAATTCGATTTTTATATCAAGTTAAATATTTAAAAAATAAAGCAATGGATAATAAATCTATTGCTGAAGCATTAAATACAAAAGAAGGAAGAATTCATTACTCTTTAATGAAAGTAAATAAATATACAATTAATGATTTATTGTATATATTAAATATGCTTGCAAAATTAGACCAATCAATTAAAAGTGGTTTAATTGATGCTGATAACGGATTTGAATTGTTTGTTTTAGAAATGATGAGGTAAATATGCAATCAATAAAAGAAATATACAAAATAGGTGCTGGTCCAAGTAGCTCACATACTTTAGCATGTGAAAGAGCATGTAAACTTTTTATAAAAGAGCATGGTAAATTAAATAGATATTATATTGAATTATATGGTTCATTATCTTTAACTGGAAAAGGGCATTGGACTGATACAATAATTAAAGAAACACTTTCTTTTGCCAAAGTTGATGTTGAATTTAAACTAGATTGGAATGAAAGTTTTCCCAATGGATTTTATATATATGGATATGATGAATTTGATAATGAAGTTGCAAAATGGACTGTTTTTTCTATTGGGGGTGGTTCAATAGATATAAAGGAAATAAAATTAAATTACAATGATCAAATATATTTTGAAAAAAATTTTAATGAAATAAAAGAAAGATTGACAAAAGAAAATATAACTTTATTGGATTATGCATTAATTCATGAGCCTGATTTAAGAGAATATATTTCTGATATACTAGATGCAATGACAGCCTGTGTAAAAAACGGAATAACAACTGAAGGTGTTTTGCCTGGTAAATTAAATATTATTAGATGTGCAAAATCTTTGTATACACAAAGTGAAGAGATTGAGTCTTCTTCTGATAAAAAAGAATTAAGAATTTTTTCTTATGCTTATGCAGCAAATGAAGAAAATGCTTGTAGAAGACAGGTAGTAACTGCACCAACATTAGGTGCCTGTGGTGTAATGGCATCTGTAATTTCTTATTGTTATTATGATATGAAAGTATCTAAAGAAAAATTAATTGATGCGCTCATTATTGGAGGTATCTTTGGGAATATAATAAAAAGAAATGCTTCAATATCTGGTGCAATGGGAGGTTGTCAAGCGGAAATCGGATCTGCTTGTGCAATGGCTGCAAGTGCTCTAGCATATATAAATGATTTAAATTTAAATCAAATTGAATATGCTGCTGAATGTAGTATTGAGCATAATTTAGGTTTAACATGTGATCCTGTGGGAGGATATGTAATAATTCCTTGTATTGAAAGAAATGCTATGGGAGCAAGGAGAGCTTTTGAAGCTGTTACTCTTGCAAAATATATGTCAAAAGTTAAAGAAAACTTAATATCGTTTGATATGGTTGTTCAAACGATGGATTATACTGGTAAAAAGATGGCAATTGAATTAAGAGAAACTTCTCTTGGCGGCTTAGCAAGAGAATATCCTATAGAGGACTAAATATGAAAAAAGTAGAACTGTTAGCTCCTGCAGGTAATATGGAAGCTTTAATTGCTGCTGTAAATAATGGTGCAGATGCAATATATCTTGGAGGCTTAGCATTTGGAGCAAGAGCTTTTGCTAATAACTTTAATCATGAAAATTTAATTGAAGCAGTTAATTTTTGCCATATTAGAAATGTGTGTGTTTATGTAACTATGAACACACTTTTATATGAAAATGAACTTAAAAAAGCAATGGATGAAGTAGATTTTTTATACAAAATAAATGTTGATGCAATTATTGTTCAAGATTTAGGACTTTTTACTTTAATAAGAAAACATTATCCAGATTTTGAAATACATTGCTCTACACAAATGCACATTCATAATAAAGAGGCTGCATTATTTATGAAGTCTAAAGGTGCTAATAGAGTTGTTTTAGCAAGGGAAACCCCTTTAGAAATTATAAAAGATGTAGTATCGACAGGTATAGATGTAGAAATTTTCTCATATGGTGCTTTATGTATGTCATATAGTGGACAGTGTCTTATGTCTAGTATATTGCAGGGTAGAAGTGGTAACAGAGGAGTTTGTGCTCAACACTGTAGATTGCCTTATAAATTGTTTGATGAAACAAATAGTGAATATATTGAAACTTTTAAATATTTATTGAGCCCAAAAGATTTAAACATGTTAGATGATATAAATAAATTATTAGATTTGAATGTTTCAAGTTTAAAAATTGAAGGGAGAATGAAAAGAAGCGAGTACGTAGGTTTAACTGTAAAAATATTTAGAAAAGCAATCGATGCATATTATAATAATGAAAAATTTAAATTAACTGATGAAGAATTAAATCAATTAAAACTTATGTTTAATAGAGGTTTCACATCAGGTAAAACATTTAAACAAAATGATGATAAATTTATGAATCCTGAAAGACCAAATCACATAGGTTTACCTATTGGAAAAGTTGTAAATTTTAATAAGAAATATATTGATATTAAACTAGATAAAGATATTAATCAAGGTGATGGTATAAGGATTTTAAGTGATTTTGATGATCATGGACTTATTTTAAACAAAATTTATTTTAAAGGTAAACTTGTTAATAAGGGTTTTAAAGGTAATATAATATCTATTGAAAAACGTGAAAAAGTAAATATTAATGATAAAGTTGTTCTTACGACAGATTCGATTTTAAATGAAAAAATTCGTTTAGAAAATAATATTTTTCATAAAAGGATACCTTTAAAAATACATGTAAGCGCAAAAGTTAATAATCCATTAAAAATATATGTAATTGAAAATACACATTCTATTGAGGTTGTGAGTGATGAAGTTCTTGAACAGGCAAAAACAGCATCCGCCAATTATAATTCAATATTCCAACAAATTGATAAATTAAAAGATACTCCTTATTTCATTGATAAATTAAGTGTAGATATAGAGAATGTTTTTATTCCAATTAAATTAATTAATGATTTAAGAAGAAAAGCAATTGAACAATTAAATATTAAAAAAATTAATAAATATAATAGGATTAACAAACAAGAATATATTCTTGAAAATATTGAAAATAAAAAAACAAGTTTTATTCTTTCTGAAATAAATTCTATTAAGCAATTTGAACAGTTGAAAAATAAAAATATTAAATTGTTTTCAAATGATTTAAATGTGCTAAACTATAGTATGAAAGTTAATTACCTGAGTAATGTTGTAAATGAAAATTCTACTATTATAGATAGAGAATATATTATTGCATCAGAACTTGGAGTACTTAACTGTTTAAATAAATCGTTTATTGCTGGTTACAATTTAAATGTTACAAATAGTTATGCACTTGCATTTTTATTAGAAAATAACTGTGATTTGGTTATTTATTCATTGGAATTGGATAGTGTAAAAATTAAAATGATAGAAGAAGCCTTTTATAAAAGATTCAATTTCTATCCAAATACTGCAACATTTATATATGGCAAAAGAGACTTAATGATTACAAAACAAAAAGTGGCATATAAAGGAGTTTCTAAAAAACCTGGAATGATTGATTTATCACATTCATTTTCATTAGAGAATGATAAAAAACAAAAATTCCCTTTAATTCAAGATTCAAAAGGATTTACACATATTATAGAAAATGATTGTTTTAAATATGAAGGGGAAGTATTAACATCAAATGTTTTTTATAGATTTATCTATGAAGACAATGCATTAAAGCAAATAAGGAGGATATAAAATGAAAAAATTTGCTAAAGAGTTTAAAGAATTTGCGATGAGGGGAAATGTTGTTGATTTAGCTATCGGTGTAATTATTGGTGGTGCATTTGGAAGTATTGTAACATCACTTGTAAATGATATTTTAATGCCAATTATTGCAGCGATTTCTGGTAGTCCTGATTTTACACATTTAAAACTATTATTAGTTGATAAAGGTGAAAATTCAGTTTATTTAAACTATGGAAATTTTATACAAGTTTTAATGAACTTTTTAATCATTGCATTCTGTGTATTTTTAATTGTTAAAGGTTTAAATTCTTTAAAGAAAAAAGAAGAACCTGCTCCAGTTAGTGCGCCTGTAGAAAGTGATGAAACTAAAGCACTTAAAGAAATTATTGAAATATTAAAAAATAAGTAATACTAATAGCCTTTTATATAAAGGCTTTTTTTGTTATAATACTGTAGGTGTTAGGAGGCTAATATGTTTCTTAAAAGAATCGAAATGCAGGGATTTAAATCCTTTGCTGAACGAGTTGTTATAAATTTTGATAATTCAGTTACTGGAGTTGTTGGTCCAAATGGTTGTGGAAAAAGTAATATTACTGATGCAATTAGATGGGTTCTAGGTGAACAATCTGTAAAAAATCTTCGTGGTTCAAGTATGGAAGATGTCATTTTTAATGGAAGTGCTGATAGATCAAAGGTTAATATGGCAGAGGTTACATTAATTTTTGATAATTCTAATAAATCATTAAATTCTGAACTTGAAGAGATTGAAATCACAAGAAGATTATATAGAAACAAAGAAGCTGAATATTTAATTAACAGAAATAGAGTTAGATTGAAAGATGTTGTTGATTTAATTTTAGATAGTGGTCTTGGAAAAGACTCTTTAAGCATGATTTCACAAGGTAATATTACTCAATTTGCTGAAAGCAAACCAATAGATAGAAGACCTATATTTGAGGAAGCTGCTGGTGTTGCAAAATATAAAAAAAGGAAAATAGAAACTTTAGCTAAATTAGAAAGAACAAAAGAGAATTTAGATAGAATTCAAGATATTGTTAATGAATTAGAAAAACAAGTATCTCCACTAAAAAAACAAGCAAAAAAAGCTGAAATATACAGAGAAAAAAAACAAAGACTTGAAGAAATAGAAATTAATGTTTTAGTGTCTGAAATAGAAAGTGTAAAACAATCTATTGTAGATGCAGATAAAGAAATTTTTGATATAGAAACTCAAGTGACAATTGAACAAACTAGTATAAATGTAATGGAAACAAATATTCAAGAATCTAAAAAAGATTTATATACTTTAGATAATGAAATAAATGCTCTTCAAGATAAAATGCTTAAAACAGTTAACGAAATTCAAATTCTTGAAACTAGAAAAATAGAAATTGATGAAAAAAGAAAGTATGCTATTGAAGTTGGTGATAACAACCAAAAAATTTATGAATTGCAAAATTTATTAAATGAGGCAAAAGCTGAATTTGATGATAGAAAATCAAGATATGATAGTATAACTACTGAAATAAAATTATTAAGCACTAAACTATCTAATACAGCATTAGATATTAGTGATTATAGACAAGAATATGAAACAAACAATAATATTTTAAGAAAACTTCAAAATAGAAAAGAGGTTTTAGAGAATACAATTAAAGAACCTTTTAACAATCAATTTGGAGTAAAATCAATTATTGAAAATAAAAATTCATTAAATGGTGTTTTAGGCGTTGTTGCACAAGTTTTAAAACCTAAAAATGGTTATGAGGAAGCCATTTCTGTAGCAATTGGTGGTGCTATGTATAACATTATTACTACAGATGAATATTCTGCAAGAAATGCAATAAATTTTCTTAAGAAAAACCAAAGTGGAAGAGCAACTTTTTTACCATTGAACGTTTTATCTGAAAAATTTGTCAATAGAGAACATGAAATAATCTGCCAAAATTTTAAGGGCTTTCTTGGTAAAGCAAGTGATTTTATTGATAACGAAGAAAAGTTTGATATTGTAAAAAAATCATTATTAAATAATGTTCTTGTAGTAGATACTTTGGAAAATGGAAATGAATTGTCTGCAATTTTAAAATATATTTACAAGATTGTAACATTAGATGGTGAAGTTATACATAAAGGTGGTTCAATAACTGGTGGTAAGATTAAAAATAGTACATCATTAATAACTGTTGAAAAAGAATTAAAAGATATAATTAATAAAATTGAAAGTCAAGAAGCAAGAGTTAAAATTTCTTTAAATAAACTTAATGAATCGCAAAAAAATAGAGGAATAATTGAAAATTCATTAACTGAAAATCGCATTTCATTAGCACAGTTAGAGTCAGTTGTTGACGCAAAAAGAGCTAAATATGAAAGGTTAAAAAACGATTTAGAACAATTAAATCCTGAAAATTTAGATACAGAAAACAGTGTAGTTAATGATGTTATTATAAGTTTAAATAGCGCGTATTCTCAAAGAGATGAAATAACTAATAGCATTAGAAATAAAAGAGATTTAAGACTTAAAACTTCACAAGAAACAGAAAGAAAAGAACAACAAATTAGACAACTAAGAAAATCAAATTTAGAATTTGTAAACAAGTTAAATAATATAAAAATTGATAAAGCAAAACAAGAAGTCAGACTTACTACTAATATTGAAAGATTATCTAGTGAATATCAAATGACATTTGAATTTGCTAAATCAAAAATAAGTGATATACAAATTGATAATGCTAAAGAAGAGGTTTTGAAATTAAGAAGTGAGATTGATAGTCTTGGTAATATTAATATGAATGCTCCTGAAGAATTTGAAGAGATTAATACAAGATATGAATTTACTTTAAAGCAAGTTGAAGAACTTAAAGACAGCTCTAATAAACTTTTAAAGGCTATTGATGAAATGGATTCAACAATGACAAAGCAATTTAAAGAAACATTTGATTTAATAAATAATGAGTTTAATGAAATATTTAGAAATTTATTTGGTGGTGGTAAAGCAAGAGTTGTTCTTGAAGATGTAAATGACATTTTAAATACAGGTATTGATATTGATGTTCAGCCTCCTGGTAAATCAATACAAAATATTAGACTATTATCTGGTGGTGAAAAAAGTTTAATCGCAATATGTGTATTATTTGCAATACTCAAAGTTAAATCTGTGCCACTAGTTATTTTTGATGAGGTTGAAGCAGCTTTAGACCAGGGAAATGTTGAAAGATTTGCAAAGTATTTAAATAATTTTACAGATAAAACACAATTTATAGTAGTTACACATAGACCAGGAACTATGCAACAGTGTAATGTCTTATATGGTGTAACAATGCAAAAACAGGGTGTGTCTCAGATGCTCAAAGTTGAACTTACTACTGCGCTTGAAATGTCACCTGAAAGTGAGGCGAAATAAATGGGTTTTTTAGATAAATTAAAGGAAAAATTTAGAAAAAAAGAATATCATGCTGTATATTTAAGTGGTTTTAAAAAAACACAAGAAACATTTGGTGGAAAACTTGATAAATTATCATATAAGTATAAAGGCGTAAATGATGAGTTTTTAGAAGAGTTAACTATTGTTTTATTAGAAAGCGATGTTGGAATTGAAACTGCAGATTTAATTTGTGAAAGGCTTAAAACTTTAGCAAAGGATTACCCTGTAATTTCATTTGATTGGGCTATGAATTTTGTCATTGAAACAATGGGAGAAATATATAATGAAACTGAAAATAAAGAGATAGTATACAATAGCAATGGTACAACTGTTATTTTGATTGTTGGGGTTAATGGCAGTGGTAAAACAACATCAATCGCAAAACTAATTAAATATTATAAAAATCAAAATAAAAAAGTTGCAGTTGTAGCTGCAGACACATTTAGAGCTGGTGCCATTGAGCAATTAGATGCTTGGGCAAAAAAACTTGATGTTCATTGTGTTAAAGGAAAAGAAAATAGTGATCCAAGTTCTGTGTTAGTTGATGGATGTAGATATGCTAAAGAAAATGATATTGATATATTATTGTGTGATACAGCAGGCAGATTACAAAATAAAATTAGCTTAATGAATGAACTTGCTAAAATGCATAAAGTAATTGGTAGAGAAATTGAAAATGCTCCACACAACGTTTGGCTTGTTTTAGATGGTACTACTGGTCAAAATGGACTTTCACAAGCTTTAATTTTTGATGAAGCAACAAATCTAACAGGAATTATTTTAACCAAAATGGATGGTACTGCAAAAGGTGGAATTGTAATTGCAATAAAACATAAGCTGAAAATTCCAGTCTACTTTATTGGACTTGGAGAAAAAATGGATGATTTAAAACCATTTGATCTTGAGTCGTATTTGTATAGTATTTCTATGGGACTTAAAAATGCAAAATAAGATTCTTATCAGCAATTTACTAGATTTCTATGGAATATTACTTACTAGTAAACAACTATCTATATGCAAATTATATTTTAATGAAGATTGTTCATTATCAGAAATCTCGGAAATTGAAAATATTAGTAGAAATGCAGTCTTTGATACTATAAAAAGAAGTGAACAAATATTATTAAATTATGAAAAAAAATTAAATTGCTATAAAAGTTACTTAGAAAGAAGTAAAATTTATAGTGAAATAAAGAAATTTGATTTAAAAGATATTAATTGTCTAATTGACAAACTAATTGAAACTGAGATTAAGGAGGAAAATTATGAGTAAAATTATTTCAGTGAATTCTGGTTCATCATCATTAAAATTTCAACTTTTCAATATGCCTAGTGAAGAAGTATTAACTTCAGGTATTGCAGAACGCATTGGACAAAAAATGGGAGTTTTTACAATTAAAGTTAACGGTGAAAAATTCTCTCAAGAATTACCAATTGAAAATCATAAAAAAGCAGTTGATTTATTGTTAGAAGCACTTATTGAACATAAAGTTGTAAGTAATCTTGATGAAATTCAAGGTGCTGGACATAGAATCGTTCAAGGTGGTTCTTACTATAGTGAATCTGTTGTTGCAGATGAAGATGTTGTTAAAAAGGTAGATGAATTGTCTCCACTTGCTCCTTTACATAACCCAGCACATTTGGTATGTTATGAAGCATTTAAAGAAGCACTACCAAAGATTGGACATGTTTTTGTATTTGATACTGCATTTCATCAAACAATGACTGAGGAGTCTTATTTATTCCCTGTACCATATGAATGGTATACAGATCATAAAATAAGAAGATATGGTGCTCATGGTACATCACATCAATATATTTCAAAAAGACTTGCTGAATTAATGAATAAAAATCCAGAAGATATAAATGTTATTACTTGTCATTTAGGAAATGGTGCATCTATTACTGCTGTAAAAGGTGGAAAATGTGTTAATACATCAATGGGACTATCTCCTCTTGGTGGAATTATGATGGGTACTAGATGTGGAGATATTGATCCAACTGTTGTATATCACATGATGGAACAATTAAACTGTACTCCAAAAGAAATGGATGTATATTTAAATAAAAAATCAGGAATGCTTGGTGTTTCAGGAATTTCAAGTGATGCAAGAGATATTGAAGATGCTGCAAAAAATGGTAACGAAAGAGCAATTCTTACACAAAAATTATATGTAAATAGATGTGTTAATTTAATTGGTGGATACTATATGCAATTAGGAAAAGTGGATGCACTTGCATTTACTGCAGGAGTAGGAGAAAACGATGCTACTCTTAGAGAAATGATTTTAAAAGGATTACAAGAAGGTATGGGATTATCAGTTGATTATGAATTAAACTCTAAAATTCGTGGAAAAGAAGTTAAAATTAGCTTTGATGATTCAAAAACACAAATTTATATTGTTCCTACATTAGAAGAATTAGTGATTGCTAGAGATACTTATAGATTGTTGAATAAATAATGAATAAACTTTCTGAATTAATTAAAGATTATAATTATATATGCATATTTAGACATGAAAATCCAGATTGTGATGCATTAGGAAGTCAATTTGCTTTAAAATATTGGATTGAAGATAATTTTAAAGATAAAATTGTTAAAGTATGTGGATTTGAAACATATAGCAAACAACTTTTCCCTAAAAGTGATATTGTTAATGATGATTTTATAAGAGATTCTCTTGCTATTGTGCTAGATACAGCTAATGAAGAACGAATTGATGATAAAAGATATAAATTATCTAAAAAAATTATAAAAATTGATCATCACCCAAACATTAATGAATTTGGCGATATAAATATTGTTGATATAAAATTTGCAGCAACTTGTGAATTACTAGGAACAATGATGTTTTCAGAAAATTTTGTTATTAGTGAAAAAACTGCAATAATGCTTTATAGAGGAATATTAACTGATACACTTTCTTTTAAAACAAATAATACAACTGAAAATACACTTGTTATTGCTAGTAAATTAGTGGCTCTTGGTATAAATATACCTTTAATCAATCAAGAATTATTTAATGATTCTCTTGAAATATTTAAATTCAAATCAAAATTAAGATCAAAACTAAAAATTGATGGTAAAGTCGGTTATATAATATTTGCTGCAAATGAAATTGAAAAGAGTCAATTAAAAGCAGGGGATATAAGAGGGTTTATATATGAAATAGGTAATATATATGAACTTGAAGCTTGGTGTATTTTTACTGAAAAAATAGATAATAATCAATCACTATATGATGGTTCTTTAAGATCAAAATGTATTGCTGTAAATAAGATTGCAGAAATATACAATGGTGGTGGTCATAAAAATGCCAGTGGTATAAAAAATATTACAAAAAAACAAATAAAAGATATTATAAATTTATTAAATAAAGAAATTGAAATAAGTTATTAATTTCACAATGTCAATTGTAAGATAGTAAATTAAGCTAATTTATGCTAGAATATTATATGTATTATATCTAATTGTGATATAATAAATGCATATACATGGAGGAAAATTAAATGTCAGATGTATTAAATAAAAAAGCTCTTGCAGAAGTACTTGCAGAAAAAACTGGTATGACTAAAAAAGATTCTGTTGAAACTTTAGATATTGTATTTAGTTCAATTACAGAATCATTAAGTAAAGGTGTTAAAGTTGATATTAGTGGATTTGGTAAATTTGAAGTAAAAACAAGAAGCGCTCGTACAGGAATTAATCCTTTAACTAAAGAAACAATTAAAATTGCTGAAAGCAAAGTTCCAGGATTTAAAGCTGCAAAAGCTCTTAAAGATTCAGTTAAATAATCAACTAAAGTAGATATATTTATCTACTTTTATATATAATTACTATTTTCGCATAATGTATATTATACGATTTTTATTTGTGTTTTAAATAGGAACTTATAATATATAAATAAGTGAGATTATTTCAAATTAAAAAATACCTCAGAAAATATTGTAAAATCGGCATACTTTTCTTGAGGTATTTTTTTCTTGTGTTTTTAATTAAACTTTATTTCGTTTATTAAATTGATAATAAATATAATATAACCATGATAAGATTAGTAAAATTATATATACTGTACGTTGTATATGATTATCTATTCTATACCCAGCTAAATACAATATATTAGATAACCATATTATAAAAAGTGAAATATATTTTAAAGTTTTCAATTTAATACCCTTTCTTATACATAAATATAATATTAGTGATATTTAGCATTAAAAGTTAATTTATTTTAAATATTCAAGTAAAGAAACACCGTATTTTGGTAATTTAACTTTAAAGTTATCAGCAATAGTTGCTCCTAAATCAGCAAAAGTTTCAGATGTTCTTAATAAACCAGTTCCTGTCATAGATTTACTATATAAGAATAAAGGAACAAGTTCTCTAGTATGATCAGTTCCTTTCCATGTAGGATCATTTCCATGGTCAGCAGTAACTACCAATAAATCATCATCATTTAGTTTAGCTTTTAATTCTCCAAGAAGTATATCAAATTTTTCTAATTCGTTCTTATATCCTTCTGGATCTCTTCTATGACCCCATTTTGCATCAAAATCAACTAAATTTACAAAACATAATCCGTTAAAGTCTTTATCTGCAATTTCAATTGTTTGTTGCATTCCATGAACACTTGATTTTGATTTATGTTTTTCAGTAATTCCTTTTTCAACAAATATATCTGCAATTTTACCAACACTTATAACATCAAATTTTGCATCTTTTAACTCTTCTAACACGGTTTTATCAAATGGTTCTAATGCTAAATCATGTCTATTTGCAGTTCTTTCAAATTTACCTTTACCACTACCTACAAATGGTCTTGCTATTACCCTGCCAACTTTCCATTCAGGTTTCATTGTTATTTCTCTTGCAATATCACAACATTTTAATAATTCATCAAGTCCAAATGTTTCTTCATGTGCAGCAATTTGTAGTACAGAATCTGCAGAAGTATATACAATCATTTCTTTTGTTTGCATATGTCTTTCGCCAAGTTCATCTAATATTTCTGTGCCAGAAGCTGCTTTATTACCTATAACTTTATATCCAGTTCTTTTTTCTAATTCATCAATTAACTCTTTTGGAAAACCTGTATCCGTAAATGTAATAAATGGTTCATCAATGTATAACCCCATTAATTCCCAATGACCTGTCATTGTATCTTTTCCAACACTTGCTTCCTGCATTTTCAAATAATATCCTTCAGTGTTTGGAATTGGTGGTAAACCAGTAATTTTATGCAAATTTCCAGCACCAAGTTTTTGAAGGTTTTCTAATTTTATACCACCGCATTTTTCGGCAATATGACCAATAGTATCAGCACCTTCATCATCAAATTTATATGAATCTGGTGCACTTCCAAATCCACATGAATCAATTACTATTGTAAATATTCTTTTATATTTTTTCATTGTCCTCTCCTTTTAATTCCATAAAAAAATCATTATAACTTTCAATTAAACGCCTTTTATTAACATGAGTATATATTTCTGTAGTTTTTATATCACTATGCCCTAACAATTCTTGAATGCTTCTTAAATCAGCATTTCTTTCTAACAAATGTGTCGCAAAACTATGTCGTAATTTATGCGGAGTTAATTTTTTAGTTATATTTAAATTTTCGCATGTTAATTTTAACATATTTTCTACATATTCGCTTGTAATTTTTCTTCCATATTTGTTAATAAAAAAATTATTTATTTTCTTCTTTAAAAATATAGGTCTAATAATATTAAAGTATTCATGTAAAATTATTAAACTGTTATCAGGAATAGGTATTATTCTTTCTTTATTTCCCTTTCCTAAAATTCTTACGTATTTGTTTTTTAAATCAATTTGATTTACTAATAAATTACAAGCTTCACTAACTCTTAAACCACAACAATATATTAATTCAAGTATTGCATGATTAAGAATATCTTTTTCACTATTCCCAAATGAATTCATTAATATATTAATTTCTTCTATTGTGGCATATATTGGTAAACGTTTTTCTTTGTTTTTTACACTTATATTTAAACTTGGATTTTCCACATCAAATCTAAAAGACAAATATTTATGAAAAGATTTAATTGTAGATACAATTCGTGACAGTGATGAACTTTTTTTGTCTTTTGAAATATTTTGTACAAAAGAATTAATATTATCTAAAGTAATAAAATCTGTATCATCAATTCCGTCAATACTTAAAAACTCTGAATATTTTTTTAAATCTATTCGATAATTTTCTATTGTATTTTGACTTTTCCCTTCGCTTATTTCAATATTTATTAAATATTCTTTAATCGCTTTATCTATTTCCATAAAATCACCTCTTTTTTAAAAGGTTACTTGCCCTTTTTAAATTAAGATTATAATTTTTATTTAAGCTGTTTATCAAATCATCCGTTTTATTATCAATTTCATCAAATAAGTTTAACTGTGGATAGTATAAATCACTATCAATTAGTTTTGAAATACCTACACCTAAAAGTCTTATTGGAATTTCATCCCAATTTTCATCAAATAACTCCATAACATGTTCCATTATATCATTTTCACTATATATAGGAATCTCTAATTTTCTAGATCTAACAACTTGATTAAAATCAAAATATTTTATAACTAAGTTTACAATATATCCTATTTTATTTTCTTTTTTTAACCGTCTAGATACAGTTCTTGATAAAGAAAGTAAAATACCCTTTATTTCTGTATAATCAACAATATCTTCTAAAAAGGTTGTAGAATTAGAAATTGACTTTGTATCGTATTCTAAAACAATTTCACTATCATCTTTACCATTGGCTTTATCAATAATTGTTTCAAAATATTTACCAAAAATATTTTTTAATTCTTCTTTATTTTTATAATTTGCAAGATCACCTATAGTATTAATATTAAGTTTTCTAAGTAATAATACGGTTTTACTTCCAACTCCACGCATCTCTTTTATATCAAGTGGCCACAATTTTGTTTGGATTTCCTTTAATCGGATAACAGTGATACCCATTGGTTTTTTTAAATCACTTGCCATTTTTGCCAAAAACTTATTAGGTGCAATCCCTATTGAACATGGAACTTTAACTTCATTTAATATTTCTTTTTGAAGTTCTATTGCCATATCAAGTGGTTTGTTATAAGTCATGATTTTCTCTGTAACATCAACGTAACATTCATCAATAGATGCTTGTTCTAGTTTCATACTATACTTTTTTATTATATTAATAAATTTATTAGATAGTTCTTTATAAAAATTATAATTTGCATTAACAATTATTAAATCTTTACAAATTTTTTGTGCTTCTTGAACAGACATAGCACTTTTAACACCATATTTTCTTGCTTCATAAGAACATGTAGAAATAACACTTCTTCTGGTATTACCTGAAACTGCAATAGGTTTTCCTTTTAAACTTGGATTTAATAAAATTTCAGCATTAGCAAAAAAAGCATTTAAATCAATATGAAAAATTACTTTAGCCATATTAAATACCTTGGTTTTTTTCAAATAATTCTTTTGCAGCAATAAGTGATGATTTTGTAACTTCACCAGAAGATATCAAAGCAAGTTCCTTTAGCCTTTCATCATAATTTAATTTTTTTATAATTGTATTTGTTTTATTATCATGAACTTCTTTATATACATGATAATGATTATCTCCACATGCTGCAACTTGTGATAAATGAGTTATAGATATGACTTGTATATTTTTAGATAGTTGTTTCATTTTTTGTCCAATTGATGTTGCGACTGGACCACTAACTCCTGTATCAATTTCGTCAAATATTATTGTTTGTATACCTTGAATGTCTGAGAAAATAGATTTAAGCCCTAGCATCAATCTAGAAAGCTCTCCCCCACTTGCAACATCTGAAATAGGTTTTAAATCTTCTCCAGCATTCATAGATACTAAGAAAGTTACATTATCAATACCTAAAGCCGTTTCATTCCCTTTAATAATTTCAGTTTTAAATTTAACATTTGGCAACATTAAATCTTTTAATATTTTTATAATTTTTTTATCTAGTTCACTTGCAACTTTTTTTCTATAATCACTTAATTTTAAAGAACAATCTAAAAATTCATTTCTTGCTTTATTTAAACTGATTTCCATTTTATTTAAATAATCTTGTCTATTATTTATTATTTCTAGTTTTTTTATTAAACTGTCACGATAATTAAAAATGTTTTCTATATTTGCCCCATATTTTCTTTTTAATTTATTTATTATATATAATCTTTCTTGTATATAATTTATATCTTCAACACTAAAATCAAATTTATTTACATAATTTTTAATATAATCAAATGTGTTTTCTATTTCATAATAGCTATTGTTTAAAAAATCAATCTGTTTAGATAATTCACTATTATCTAAATCATTTAGATTTCTAATTATTTCATAGAAAGATGATTGAACATTCTTATCAAATAAATTAATAGAATCATTGATTTTTGAAATATTTTTTGATAATAATTTATAATTTTTTTCTTTTTCAATTAATTCATTTTCTTCTTCAATTGATAAATTTGCATCATTTATCTCATCAATTTCAAATTGTATAAAATCTACATCATCTACGTTATATGTTTGAGATAATGTAATATCAATCTCTTTTTTTATAGAAATATATTTTTCATATGCATTTTTAACTTCAGAAATTAAGACATTATTTTTATTAAAATTGTCTAATAAATTTATATGATTGCTTTGTTTTAGTAAATACTGTGTATCATGTTGAGAATGAATATCTATAGAATACTCCATTATTTCTTTAATAATGTTTAAATTAACATTTCTATGATTAATTCTTGCAATACTTTTCCCATCAGATTTTATTATTCTTGTTATAATGGTTTCTTCATCATTTAACAGATCATACTCTTTTAAAAGATTAATTATTGGTTCTGAATTGTTAAAATCAAAAACCCCCTCTATTATTGCAGATTCTTTATTTTTAGCTACTAAAGAGCCATTTGCCCTATTTGCACATAAAAGTCCAATCGCATCAACCATTATAGATTTTCCAGCACCAGTTTCACCTGTAAAAACATTAAATCCATTTTCTAAGTCAATTGAAACTTCATCAAATATTATAAAATCTTTTATGTACAAATATTTAAGCATAAAATTACCCCACTAAATTAATTAAATAATCAAATAATGAATTAATATCAATATTACAATCTTTTCTAAGTAAATTATTTGAACCGTGTCCAACATATATATCATTTATTCCAAATCTTTTTAATTTAATACTGAAATTATTGTCATTTGCCCATTCTAAAATAGCACTTCCTAATCCTCCAGCAAGCATATCACTTTCATAAACAACCATTTTAATATCTTTTTTTATTAAATATTCAAGTTTTGTTGTATCAATTGGTTTAAAAAATCTACAATTTATAACTGTTATAGGTAAATTATTAACAGTAACTTTATTTAAAACAGCATTAACATCATTTCCATATGTAAACACAATAGCTTTATTATTATCATTATCATTTAATATTTCCCATGAACCAATGTCTATTAATTCAAAACTATTTGATGAATCCTCAATACTTCCTCTAGGAATTCTTATTGAAAATGGATGGTTTTGATTTAAACCTGTATATAATAAATTTCTCGCCTCTGTAGCATCTTTAGGTTGAGACAAAATAATATTAGGTAAACTTCTCATAAAAGATATATCAAAAACACCATGATGTGTATCACCATCTTCACCAACTAATCCTGCTCTATCCAAACAAAATACAACAGGCAAATCCATTCTGCATACATCGTGATTTAACTGATCATATCCTCTTTGTAAAAATGAGCTATATATAGATAATACAGGTCTTTTATTACTTAAAGCTAATGCTGCAGAAAGTGTAACAGCATGTTCTTCAGCAATCCCACAATCAAAACTTCTTTCAGGAAATTTAGCGAAGAATTTTTCAAGTTTACTTCCAGCAATCATTGCAGGTGTAATTGTTATTATATTTTCATCTTTTGTAGCAAGTTGTATCAATGCATTAGTAACAACTTGTGAATATGGAATTAAATTGCCATCATTTCCTATTAAAGGTTTTCCAGTTTCAACATCAAATGGTCCTATACCATGCCATTTACCACACTCATCATTTTCACAAAACTTATACCCTTTACCTTTTTGAGTTAATACATGTACAACAATTGGCTTATCATGATTTTTTGCAGTTTCAAATGCATCAATTAAATCTTTTATATTATGCCCATCAACCGGTCCTAAATAATCAATATCAAATTCACCAAAAATTCCTCTATTAACAATGGTATTCTTTACAACATTTTTTACATTTCTAAGAGTATATAAAACTCCTTTTCCAATAAATGATTTGTTTAAAGTATGTTTTAAATCATCTTTAATTGCATTATAAGTTTTTTCAGTTCTTAATTTTGCAAAACCTTTTGTCATTGCACCTACATTTTTTGAAATGGACATATCATTATCATTAAAAATAATAATTAATTTTCTTTTTTCGCTACCAATTTCATTTAATGCTTCTAAAGCCATACCACTACCTAAAGCACCATCTCCAATAACAGGAACTATATTGTAATCTTCTTTATTTAAATCTCTAGCAATAGCCATACCAAGTGCTGCACTTAAAGATGTTGAACTATGACCTGCTTCCCATACATCATGAATACTTTCTTCTCTTTTTTGAAAACCACTTAAACTTTTATACTGTCTTAACTTACTAAAATCTTTTGCACGTCCAGTTAAAATTTTATGTGTATACGCCTGATGACCAACATCAAAAAAAATCTTATCTTTTGGACTATCAAAAACTTTATGTAAAGCCACTGTAAGCTCTACAACACCTAAATTACTAGCAAGATGTCCCCCAGTTTTTGAAATTGAGTTAATCAAAAAACTTCTAATTTGATTAGATAATATTTGACACTCTTTAACATTCATTTCTTTTAAAAATAAAGGATTTTCAATTTTAGTTAAGTCCATAATATCTCCTATTTTTTTCTGTTTTTAGTATTTAATATTAATTCTATTAAATTATTACTATTAAAGTTATTAACTCCTTTTAATATATTTATACACTCATCATATAATTTATCTTTTAATTTAACTGCTTCTTCAATTCCTATAGTATTAATACTTGTAAGTTTATTGTTTTTTATATCACTATTACTCTTTCCAAGTTCTTTTTCATTACAAGTATAATCTAATATATCGTCATGAATTTGGAAAGCCAAGCCCATTTTGTAACCAATCTCTTCAAATAAACTTAAAAGTTCTTCTTTATCAGAAAGAATGCATCCTATTTTTAATGGTGCAGAAATTAACATTCCAGTTTTATGTTTATGGACATCTTTTAAATAGTTAAAATCATTTCCATAATCTTTAAAAAACATATCTAACTCTTGCCCATATATCATTCCATTACAGCCTGCTGCAGCTGATAAGATTGAGATACATTTAACTATTTTATCACTTGAAATATTAGCTTTACTTATTAGATAAAAAGCTTCAGTAAGTAATCCATCACCTGCTAAAATTGCAGTTGCTTCATCAAATTCAATGTGGCAAGTTTTCATACCCCTTCTATAATCATCATTATCCATAGAAGGTAAATCATCATGAATCAAAGAATATGTATGTATCATTTCAATAGCACATGCAATATTATCTAAATCTTCCACATTTTTTGAAAAACCTTTAACTACTCCATATAATAATTTAGGTCTTAATCTTTTACCACCAGCTAAAAGCGAATATTCCATAGCACTCTTAACTCTACTATTTTTTAAATAATTAAGTTTTTCTTTGAGTATGTTATTCATTAATAATTTCCTCAACTTTTAATTCAAAATCTTTAAGTTTTTTGTCACACTCTTTACTTAATTTCAATCCTTCTTCAAATAATTTTATTGTTTCATCCAAAGGTTGTTCGTTTTTTTCTAATAATGAAACTATTTCTTCAAGTCTTTTCATTGATTGTTCAAATGTCATATTTTTACTCATCATTTACCTCATAAATTTGTGCATTCACATTGCCTCTACTAAATCTTATATTAATTTTATCACCTACTGATAAATCATTTGCCGAATTAACTGATTTTTCTTTATTAAAAACAATTGAATATCCTCTTTCCATTACTTTTAATGGAGAGTAGGCATCTAATAAGTTAATTTTTTCAAAAAATAATTGTTTATTTTTTTCTAATACATTATTTGTTATATTTTTTAAATTTAATTCATAGTTAAATATTAAATTGTAATTATTATTGAGTGATATTTTTGCTAGAGAAGAAACTTTGTTTTTTATAATGTTTAGTTTATTTTTTTGATTATCAATAAAGTTTATAGAATTTAATAAGTTTTTATGAGCTAAATCTAATTCCATAACTTTTTGTTCGTACAATCTAATTGGATTTTTAAAAACATAAGATTCTTGGGTTTTATTAAATGCAGTTTTATACATCAACAAATCTTTATTTATAACAAACTTCATTTTATTTTCATAATTAAATATTAAATTTTTTACATCTTTTAAATTAGGAGTACACATTTCTGCAGCACCAGTTGGTGTGGGAGCACGTTTATCACTAACATAGTCAACAATTGTAACATCAACCTCATGACCAACCCCACTTATCAAAGGTGTTTTCATTGCAAAAATCTCTCTTGCAAGATTTTCATCATTAAATGACCATAAATCTTCTATTGATCCACCTCCACGAACTAATAAAATAACATCTAAATTAAAAGTATCCATTTTTTTAATCGCATTAATTATTTCTTTTGATGATGTATTACCTTGCACAAGAGTATTTAGCTCATAAACTTTTGCGATTGGCCACCTTCTTTTTAAAGTACTAATAACATCTTCTCTTGCTGCTGTATTTTTACCAGTAATTAATCCAATAGTGAACGGATATGTTGGAATTTCTTTTTTATGTTTTGTATCAAAGAGACCTTCTTCATACAATTTCTTTTTTATTTCTTCAAATTTGAGATACAAATCTCCTTGACCATCTAATTTTATTGCATTTACAAAAAGCTGTAATTGTCCACTAGCTTCAAAAATAGAAGTACTACATCTTACAAAAACTTTGTCCCCATCTTTTATTGAAACTTTGCATTTTGAAACCATAGAAGAAAACATAACACAGTTTAATCGAGATTTCTCATCTTTGAGTGTAAAATACCAATGTCCACTTCTATGATTAGTAAAATTACTTATCTCACCTTGAACAACTAAATTTTGTATTAAATTATCTTCATCAATTTTATTTTTTAAATAATGAACCAAAGTACTAACTTTAACTGTTTTTAAACTCATAGTTTATCTAAAACACTATTAATAAGTTTATATGCATCATCATCACAATATTGTTTTGACAATAATATATATTCATCAATTATTACAGATGCTGGTGCAGTTTTATTATCAAACTCGCTACAACCCATTAAAAGTAGTGACCTTTCAATATAACCCAATCTATCAAAAGTATAATCAGTTAATACTTGATTAATATACCCTTCATACCTTTCCTTATTTTCAATACTATTTTTTACTAGTATTTTTGTGAAATCATCTATTTCATTTGTTAAAAAAACATCTTCTATTGCCTCATCAATATTTTTGTTACACAATAAATTTTGATATACACAATACATAGAATGTTCGCGAATACTATGTCTATCCATCTAATACCTCCGCCATATTATTTTATCATGAAATATAGTATTATGTTAATAATATGCGTGATATACTAATTACAAACGGAGAAATTTAATGAATATTTTTTTAAGAATTATTAAACATTTTTGTACAATTACAAAACATAAATTTTTAGTAACAAAATATTGTTTTAAAGTTAGTTTATATAAACAGGGAATTTTACATGATTTATCAAAATATAGTCCAGTTGAATTTTTTTCTGGAGTGAAATATTATCAAGGATTTAGATCACCAATTGACGCTGAAAAAGAAGAAGTTGGTTATTCAAAAGCTTGGTTACACCATAAAGGTATTAATAAACATCATTGGGAATATTGGTATGATAACTCAAAGGATGGATACATACCTTTAGAAATGCCTTTAAATTATATAATTGAAATGATATGTGATAGGATTTCTGCATGTAAGGTTTATATGAAAGAAAATTACGACGACTCAAGTGCTTATGAATATTTCATAAAAAATATTAGCTATATTCGTATGCATCCAAAAACTTTAGAAAAAACAAAGTATTACCTTGAAATTGTTAAGAATAGTGGAGAAAAACAAGCAATACAGTTGATGAAAAATGATGTAATAAAGTTTAAAAAAGATAGTAAATCAAAATCATTTTAAATTTTGATTTAACTATCTTTTTAATTACTAGTTCCACTTTTATCTTTAACAATTACATCATGTGCTCCACCTTCAACAATACTTGTAGCTGAAACAAGTGTAAGTTTGGCTTTTTGTTGAAGTTCTGAAATAGATAACGCTCCACAATTACACATAGTTGATTTAATTTTTGCAAGAGTGCTTTCTACATTATCTTTTAAATATCCTGCATAAGGAACATACGAATCAACACCTTCCTCAAATGAAAGTTTTGTTGCACCACCCAAATCATATCTTTGCCAATTTCGTGCTCTATTACTCCCTTCTCCCCAATACTCTTTTACAAAAGTACCGTTAATCATTAACTTGTTGGTTGGAGATTCTTCAAATCTTGAGAAATATCTACCCAACATAACAAAGTCTGCACCCATAGCTAATGCTAGAGTAATATGATAATCATAAACAATACCACCATCTGAACAAATAGGAATATAAACTTTGTGTTTTTTAAAGTATTCATCTCTTGCCTTGGCAACTTCAATTACTGATGTTGCTTGACCTCTACCTATCCCTTTTGTTTCTCTTGTTATACAAATTGAACCACCACCAATACCAACTTTTATAAAATCAGCACCAGAATCAGCTAAAAATTCAAACCCTTCTTTATCAACAACATTTCCTGCACCAACTTTTACTTTGTCACCATAATTCGATTTTATCCAAGAAATTGTTAAAGCTTGCCATTCACTAAAGCCTTCAGAAGAATCAATACATAAAACATCAACACCCGCCGCAATTAATGCAGGAACTCTTTCTTTATAATCTCTAGTATTTATCCCAGCACCAACAATAAATCTTTTTTCACTATCAAGCAATTCATTTGGATTATCTTTATGACTATCATAATCTTTTCTAAACACTAAATAACACAAGTTTTCATTATTATCTACAACAGGTAAAGTATTTAATTTATGTTCCCAAATCAAATCATTACAAGTGCTTAAACTGTCTTTAACATTTGCATATATTAACTTTGAAAATGGAGTCATAAATTCACTTACTTTTGTGTTTTTATCTAATCTACTAATTCTATAATCTCTACTTGTTACTAGACCAAGTAATTTAGAATTATGTTTCCCATCTATTGTAACTGGCATTGTGCTATGACCTGTTTTTTCTTTAAGTTTTAAAACATCTTCAAGCGTAGAATCAGGTGTTAAATTTGAATCACTAACAACAAATCCTGCTTTATGATTTTTAACTTTTAAAACCATGTTAGCTTGTGATTCAATAGATTGAGAGCCAAAAATAAATGCAACTCCCCCCTCTTTAGCAAGTGCAATACCCATTTTGTCACCTGAAACAGATTGCATAATCGCAGAGACCATTGGAATATTTAAACTAATAGAAGGTTCTTCCCCTTCTTTAAATTTGACAAGTGGAGTTTTTAACGAAACATTACTTGGTATACATGTATGGTCTGAATATCCTGGAACTAATAAATACTCACTAAATGTGTGACTAGGTTTGTCATAATAAAATGCCATCTATCTTTCTCCTTCATATAAAATTATTTTATTAGATTATAGTAGAAATACCCCTTAAAGTAAAGATAAAATCGTGCTATAATCATCTAGAATGAGGGTGAATATATGAAATTGAAAAATAGTTTCTTTTATACTTTAAGAGAAAATCAAAAAGGAGAAGATTCTACAAGTGGTAATTTGCTTGTTAGAGCTGGATTTATTAAAAAAAGTAGTGCTGGTATATATATGTTGTTGCCACTTGGTAAAAAAGTTGTAACAAATATTGAAAACATTATTAGAGAAGAAATGGATAAAACAGGTTGTCAAGAAGTAACAATGCCCTGCTTAATCAATGAGGAGACATTTATTGCATCTGGACGTCGTTCAGGTTTTGGAAATTCGATGTTTTCTTTAAAAGACAGATTTTCAAAACCATTTGTACTTGGTCCAACTCATGAAGAATTATTTGCGATTGCAGCACAAATGAAAATTAATTCTTATAAAGATTTACCATTTTCTTTATATCAAATACAAACAAAATTTAGAGATGAACCACGTCCTAGATATGGACTTATTCGTGTAAGAGAATTTGTAATGAAAGATTCATATACATTTGATAAAGATGAAGCTGGTTTAGATGTTTCTTATCAAAAACAATTTGATGCTTATAAAAACATTATGAATAGATTAAGCTTGAATTATAAGGTTGTTAAGGCTGATACAGGTATTATGGGTGGACTTTTATCTGAAGAATTTCAAGCTGTTAGT
This sequence comes from Erysipelotrichaceae bacterium, assembly GCA_022772735.1. GTDB lineage: Bacteria > Bacillota_I > Bacilli_A > Erysipelotrichales > Erysipelotrichaceae > UBA9076. Next base: position 208,692 of record JALEZD010000008.1, on the reverse strand, counting down.
GATATTGGTGAAGATATTTTGGTATTATGTGACTCATGTGACTTTGCTTCAAATATTGAAGTTGCAAAATGTGTAAATGAAAAAGTACCTCATAAAGATGAACTAGAAATTGAAATTGTTCATACACCAAATGCAAAAACAATTGCAGAAGTTGCTTCGTTTATGAACTTATCATCTGAAGATTTTGTAAAAACATTAATTTATTCAATTGATGGTGTTCCATATGCTGTAATGGTAAAAGGTAACAGAGATGTTAACGAAGTAAAACTTAGAAAGATATTTAATGCCAATATAGTTGAACTAGCGACCCCTGAAATAGTATTGGATGTTACAAATGCCCCTATTGGTTTTGCTGGACCAATTAATATAAAATGTAAAATTATTATGGATGAAGAAGTATCTAATATGTCAAACTTTATAGTTGGTGCTAACAAAGAAGATTACCATTATAAAAATGTTAATCATAAAGATTTTGAAGTTGATCATATAGCCGATATTAGAAATATACAAGAGGGAGATATATGTCCTTGTTGCAATGGAAAAATTTATTTTAAACATGGAATTGAAGTTGGAAACACTTTTAAGTTAGGAACAAAATATTCTAAAGCTTTAAATCTTGAATATTTAGATTCTGATAATCAATCAAATCTTGTTTGGATGGGTAGCTATGGAATTGGTGTTGGAAGATGTATGGCAGCTATTGTAGAACAAAACAATGATGAAAACGGAATAATTTGGCCAATGAATATTGCACCTTATAAAGTAAGTGTAGTTGTAATTTCTAGTAAAGATGAAATACAATATAATTTAGCAAATGAAATTTATAATCAATTAAACAATAGTAAAATTGAAACACTTTTGGATGACAGAGATGAAAGACCTGGTGTTAAATTTAAAGATATGGAATTAATAGGTATTCCTTTGAGAATTACAGTTGGTAAAAAAGCTGCAGAAGAAATTGTTGAAGTTAAATCTCGTGATGGAAAAGTAAATTCAGAAATGCATATAAGTGAAATCAAAAATTTTATTTCTGAATATATAAACAATCATCAATAATATAAAAGGATTAAATCATAAATACAATGGTTTAATCCTTTTTAATATCAATTAAGTTTTTTAATCATTCTAACAACTTTATATAATTCTTGTTCTACTACATCAACTTCATCAAAACCTTGTTTTTTCCAAAAGTTTTTTGACTGTAAATTAGTTGACACATAGCCAAGTTTTATAAAACTATAAATATTTTTTAGATATTCTATCATTTCACTAATTATATTTGTACCAATATTTTTCCCTTGAAAATTAGAGTCAACCATAAATAAACCTATATATGCAGTATTTTTATCAGGATAATTTAAAATCAAATCTAAAATAGCAATAAGTTTTTCATCTTCATAAAATCCTAAATAAAATTTATTTTCTATTGAACAATTACTAGGAGTTGCATATAAATCATCTTTAATTGTTTCATATGTAACCATAGGTGGACAATGATAAAAATATTGAGGATTCGTTATTGATAGATTATATATATCTTCAACATTTTCATAATTTAATTTTTTAACATTATATTTATTTGAAATTTTTGTTATGTTCATATTACATTCCTTAAATTAGATGTATTATAAATTGTATTTTTCTTTTTTGTCAAATGATGTATGTAATATTTTGTGGCATATATCAGAACCTTCATATTTAAGAAAATTTTTATACAAATTAATTATTTGTGGATTTTCATGTGATTTTCTAACCTTTTTTATAATATCTTCATCATATAAAGCATTAGCTCTTTTTAGACAATATTCATTTTCATAATTTCTTATACGTGATGAAATAAACGGTTGTCCCCCACCATTTATACAACCACCAGGACATCCCATAATTTCTATAAAATGATATTTTGATTTATTATTTTTAATATCATCAAGCAATATTTTGGAATTTAACATTCCAGATACTACTGCAATATTGTATTTTTTCTCGTTAATGTCAATAGTTGCAGCTTTTATTCCAGTTAAACCTCTTACTTCATTAAATTCTATTTTTTGTAAACTTTTATTTTCCAATTTTTCTTTGACCGTTCTTAGTGCTGCTTCCATCACACCACCACTAACACCAAATATCACACCTGCTCCACTGTATTCTCCAAACATATCATTATCAAAATCAGATTCATCAATATTATTTAAATCAATTCCATACATTTTAATTAATTTTGCACATTCACGTGTGGTTAAAACAACATCAACATCAAAATATTCAGTTTTTTTATTTTCAATTCTTTTTATTTCATCTTTTTTAGCTGTACAAGGCATTATAGACACAACAAAAATATTTTTAGGATCAATATTCTTTTCTTTTGCATAATACGTTTTTAAAACAGCACCAAGCATCATATGTGGTGATTTACATGTTGATACATGTTTAATAAGCTCTGGATATTCACTTTCTAAATAATTTATCCAACCTGGTGAACATGATGTTAACATTGGAAGTATACCATTATTTTTTACTCTTTTAATAAATTCATAGCCCTCTTCCATTATTGTTAAATCTGCACCAAAGTTTGTATCATATACTCTATCAAAACCAATTCTTTTTAATGCTGATACCATTTTATTAGTAACTCGTGTACCAATAGGCATATTAAATTCTTCACCTAAACTAGCTCGTATAGCAGGTGCTGTTTGAACAACAACATGTAAGTTTGGATTATTTAATGCTTCAATAACTAATTCTAAATTTTCTTTTTCACTCAAGGCACCTGTTGGACAATTAATTACACACTGTCCACATTGCATACAATTCACATCTTTAAATGACATGTTAAATATTGGAGATACTATTGTATTAAAACCTCTATTTTCTAGACCTAAAACTCCTAATCCTTGTACTTTTTTACATATTTCTATACATCTTTGGCATAATACGCATTTACTTGTATCTCTAATTATTCCATTAGCAAAATTATCTAAATGTTGTTTTGAATACTCTCCATCGTATATATTTTCTCTTATATTTAATTCTTGACATAAATTCTGTAACTCACATTTATTATTCCTTATACAGCTTAAGCAGTTTTTATTATGATTAGAAATTAGCAATTCAACAGATTTCTTTCTTGCTTGAATTGCTTTGGAAGAATGTGTATATATTTCAATCCCTTCTCTTACTGGAAAATTGCATGCAGTAACTAAAGTTTTAGAATTTTTTAATTCAACCAAACATACCCTACATGATGCAGATGTACTTATATCCTTTAAATAGCAAAGTGTAGGTATATTTATATCATTTTTTTTTGCAGCATCTAAAATAGAAATCCCTTCTTCAACTTGGTATAGTTTATTGTTTATTTTAATATTAACCATTCTCATATTTTTATCCTCTTACAACTGCATTAAATTTGCATACATTAAAACACATCCCGCATTTTATACATTTATTTTCATCAATTTTATAAGGTACTTTACCAATGATACCACTTATTGCATCAACCGGACAATTTTTAGAGCATATACTACATTTTTTGCATTTATCGATATCAATTTTATATAATAATAAATTTTTACAAACACCAGCAGGACATCTTTTGTCAACAACATGTGCTAAATATTCATTTCTAAAATGTTTTAATGTTGAAAGAATTGGATTTGGAGCTGTTTGTCCCAAACCACATAAAGAACTACTTTTTATAAAATTACATAGTTCTTCCATCTCATCTAATAATTTTATATTTCCTTCACCATTACAAATTTTATTTAACATTTCTAGTAATCTTTTTGTACCTATTCTACACGGCGTACATTTTCCACAACTCTCATCAACAATAAAGTCCATGTAAAATCTAGCAACATCTACCATACAATTATCTTCATCTAGTACAATCATACCTCCAGATCCCATCATTGAACCTTGACTAATTAAGTTGTCATAATCTATTTCTATATCTAAATGTTCATTTGTAAGACATCCACCAGATGGTCCACCTGTTTGAACAGCTTTAAATTTTTTATTATTAGAGCATCCACCACCTATTTCATAAATCACCTCTTTTAAAGTAGTTCCCATAGGTATCTCAACTAATCCGGTGTTTTTTATTTTACCTCCCAATGCAAATACTTTTGTACCTTTTGATTTTTCAGTACCAATTGTATTGAACCATTCTGCACCATTTTTTATAATTGGAACAATGTTTGCGAAAGTTTCTACATTATTAATAATTGTTGGTTTACCCCAAACACCTTTTACAGCTGGAAATGGTGGCTTTGATATTGGCATTCCTCTTTTTCCTTCAATAGATGCAATTAATGCAGTTTCTTCTCCACATACAAATGCACCTGCACCTAATCTAATTTCTAATTTAAATTTAAACTTGCTTTCAAAAAGTTCTGTATTTAATATACCAAGTTTTTCTGCTTGATTTATAGCAATTTCTAATCTTTTAACAGCAATTGGATATTCAGCTCGTATATAAATATATCCATGATTAGCCCCAATAGCATAACCAGCAATCATCATAGCTTCAATTATTGAATGAGGATCACCTTCTAATATTGATCTATCCATAAATGCACCTGGATCACCTTCATCTGCATTACATATAATGTATTTTTCATCACTTATTTGATCAGCTGCAAATTGCCATTTAACTCCTGTTAAAAAACCTCCACCTCCTCTACCTCTAAGTTTTGATTCCTTAATAATATCTATAATTTCTTGTGGTTTTTTTTGAGTCAACACTTTAGCAAGTGTTAAGTATCCATCATTTGCAATATATTCTTCGATGTCTTCAGGATTAATTAATCCACAATTTGCAAGAGCAATTCTTTTTTGTTTAGAATAAAACTTTAGTTTATCTAAATTAAAAATTTTTTCTTTTGTTATTTCATCAATATCGTGTAACTGTAGTCTTTCTACATAACTTCCTTTTATAAAATGTTCTTCTATAATTTCATTAACATCATTTATAGAAACACGATTATAAAATATTTTATCAGGATATACAGCAATAATTGGTCCTCTTTCACACATACCAAAACAGCCAGTTTGTATTATACGTACTTCCGTATTTAAATTTTTATTTGATAGCACTTTATTAAACTCATCAATTAATAATTTTGAATCAGATGATGTACAACCTGTACCTGCACAAATTAAAACTTGTATTCTTTCCATTTTTCCTCCAGTTACAATAAAATCTCATATAAAAGACTATTTATATTTTTAAAATTTCTGTATTCTTTTGAAAAATTATTTTTATCTATAACTTCTAAAAAACAGGTTGTATTTACTTCAGAGTATTTTTTTATTAAAATACAATCATATTTCTTTAAATTAATTTCTTTATAAATCTCATTAAAAATTAGGTTAGAATCAAAATCGTTATTTGTATGAAATATTAGTTTATAACTATAGTCATTTTTTCTAAGTTTGATTTTTTGTAAAGAAATATTTTTTATTTCATAAAGTTCACTAACACTTTTCATAATTGTCCTCCACTTTTTTTGAATTAGAAATTAATTCTTTTAATACCTTTTCATAGTCTTTATTTGTATTTGTATTCCCATATACTTTATTGTTGATTATGACAACAGGTGCTAATCCACAAGCACCTAAGCATCTAGTCGCATCAATGGAAAATAATCCATCATCACTTGTTTGATTAACTTTTGTATTAGTTATTTTTGAAATATTATTTAAAAGATTTTCTGAGTTTTTAACATAACATGCTGTCCCCATACAAACATTAATTAAATTTTTTCCTTTTGGTTTTAATGTAAATTGTGAATAAAATGTTACAACACCATATATATCGGATATTGGAATATTAATAGATTCAGAAATTTTTTTCATTGCTTCAAATGGTATATAACCTAGTTCATTTTGGATTTTATGTAGAATTAGTTTTAATGGTCCTTTTTTATCTTTATCCTCATTTATACAATTTTCAATAAAGGATATTGACTGTTGATTTAACTTTAACATATACACCTCCTAAAATGATAGCGCTTACATTGCTAGCGTAACTATATTATAACAGAAATATTGTTAAAATCACATTAAAATTCACAAAAAAAGTCCCTATTGTAAGGGACTTATCTCCATAGAATAATAACCTTCATCTGTGCCAGCATAAAAATGATATATGTAGTTGTTTTTTTATCATCAAGTTACATGTCTGTAACACACTTATATCGAAAAACCGTATATTCAGTAAACAATGAATCATATTTATTCCCAAAAAATAAGTCGTTCGTAAACGTTCTTACTACTTTTTTAAAATCTTATACTTATATCCAGCTTTTTTCTGAACAATTTTTTGTGAGGGTTTATGATAAATAATATCTATTTTTGGAGGATAATTACGCTCAAGATGTTCTTTTATTTATTTTAGTGAAATTCGATGCACAGTATTATCTTCAATTATTCCAATCAATACATTATCCCTATCATTCTCTGCATCTAGTATCAGCATATACTGACATAGACGTAAACCCTCGTTTGTTTCATCAGAGTCAAGTCTTAGCAAAATGAAAATCATTATGATAAAATTTCTTTTTTTCGTTGATTTATCTTATATCTCAATTGTATTTATTAAACCTACTTAGTTCCATTTTGCAAATTTTTTTATTACTATAAATAGTGTTACTGTATTAATTATCAAAAAATAAGAAATATAATATAAAATACCCACATCACAGATTAAATCAGCAATGCGGGTAAAGCAATAACTATCTTGAAATAAACTTTCTGAACTACGAAATCCCTACTAACAACTTATTCAAACGTTCTTTTTCACCGCTTCCGGTGGTAGAAAATCTTAATAGTGGAATATCGTATTTCTCAAAAATTGAATTTTTTAATAAATCTCTATTTGATTGCTTAGTACCTTTTTTATGATAAGTATATCCATCGACCTCAATAGCAGCAAGTATCTTCTTGCTTATCTTGCTATAAATGGCAAAATCAAGATGTGTCAGTGGATTTGTTGCATACCGCTTTTCCTCATCTGTTAATCTATCATAATCTCTTAAAATAAGATTTAATGGCAAATGACAAACCACACCTATATCATTTCTCTTGCTTTCTTCTATTATTTCAGAAAGTAATGCAAACATCAGATTTTCTGAATCATATTCAGATATGCGTTTCTTTTCCTTAAGGTACTTCATTCTTGCATAAGAGTAATTACTAAAAAGATAATCAAAAATCGAATAAACCTTGCTTTCAATCACCTCGCAGTTGTTGTAACGAATATAAGAAATAAGATCATTTATATTTCCATCCCCAGTATTATTTCCAGACGCAACAATATATAGATGTTTTTTAGCTCTGGAAACAGCAACATTTATCAGATATGGATTATCAGAAAAGTCGTTCTTTTCATCATCTACTGTAGAGATAATAATGGTGTCTTTCTCTCTTCCTTGAAATTTATGAACTGTATTAACATCTACATTAGGAATCTCTTGTCTGATTGCATTAACCTGATTTCTGTATGGAGATATAATCCCTACTTCTGATAAGTCATAGTCTAATTCTGATAATATTTCCTGTTTAATTATATCAATTTGCCTTTGGTTAAATCTATCTCGTTCATGGTTTCCTGCGACTGTTGTAATAGCCTTAATTACATCATCTTCTCCTTTGTCATGGGTCATTACAAGAAGCTCACCGGAATAAAACTTTTGATTGCAAAAATTAATTATTTTAGGATGACAACGATAATGTTCGCGTAATAACGTCATTGGAACATCAGGAACAATGTCAAGAATTGACTGTAAAAAGCTTTTTGTAAACTTATATCCTTCAGGAATATCATATTGTTTAAAAATATCTTCAGCTCTATTTCTGTCATCTTCCGTAATAACATTAGGCAATTGCTTTGTATCTCCAACTATTACAGCATTAAAAGATGATGACAATGCAAGAACTCCCGTTGCTATATCTACCTGGGAAGCTTCATCCATTATCAGATAATCATATTGAACAGTGTTTAATCTGCTACCAAGGCTAGATTTAGATGCAAAGGTTGTGCTGAGAGTTACCGGATATTCCTCAAGTACATCTTGTGGATTTTTCCAGAAATCCTCCTCCGTTATAACTCTTCTACTATTTCTTTGTGAATATCGCTTTGCTAAAACATGCTTCAAATATTCCATAGACTTAGATGTGAGATCATCTGTATTTATTTTTTTACTTTCCACATCCGATTTAAGCTTGATAACCTCTTTGTCTATTTCTTTGATTCGATTATCATAGAACATTGCCTGAAGAGAATGTATTATGTCAGCAAAATCCTGGTCATATATTCTTTTGTATCGCAAACCAAATTTAAAGAACAAGATAATCTTTTCCCAAAGAGCTAATGCTTGTCCTTTTTCAGATTTATCCAGTAATATCTGCCAAAGATGCATAATATCTGATGAAGATACATTTTTCTTAAATCGTATTGGCAGTAGTTCTGCGCCGGATTCTTTGACGTACAGATCAAAATGGAATTTCTCAACAAGAATTCCTGACTTTTCTGCAGTAAGTTTGGCTATTGCCTCCTCATCCGCATAAACCACCTTTAACTTCTGTGATAAAGAATGTATTTCTGAAATCAGTTCATGAATATTTCCCTTGTATTCCCAATCTGAAAAATCAGGATATTCGATAATTTGATTTTCTATGAACTCCTTTTTGTTGTCTACCTTTCCCAATTTGGCCACTATAAAATCCAAACCATACTTAGGGGATGCAAGTTTATCCTGTACATTTTCAATAGCAGAGTTATTATTTGACACAATTTGTATATTCTTTCCTGCCACAAGAAGATTAGCAATAATATTAAGAATCGTTTGAGTTTTTCCAGTTCCTGGAGGTCCTTGTATCACACTCAGCTGGTTATAAATTGCATGTTCAACAGCCTTATATTGACTAGTGTTGCAACCAAAAGGAAATATCGGAATTTGGCTAACATTTTTAATTGGATTCTTTGAGTTAAGGTACGGACTTAAAGCATTGTTTTCAGAAATAAAGCCAATCTTTTCAAACTGTTTCTTTAGAATTAGCTCATCAGAATCATCAAGCAGATTGCTTATCTCAGAAATTTGTTTAAAGTATTCCCATATGTCTTTACTTTTTTTAGATTGAAAAACACTCCTTACCAAACGTATTTCATCATTGCTGTAGCCCATGGAATAACCATTGCGATAAATTACATGATAATAGGTTCTACTACCTTTGAAAACATAAACAGTTTTAACTTCAAAAAGTGGCTTACCTTTTGAATCTTGCAAATTATACTCACTCAAATCTATTTGCTTGCCTGGATATAATTTTTCTACATTATTGTATGCATATGAGAATGTTTTCCCATTTATAAATGTAACATCCCATTTTTTCGTAGTTTGATTGTAAATACAAGATTTAACAGAATATGTTTTAATCTTCCCCTTCAATACAATCATTTCTTTTGTAGGGTCTATCATATTTTACCCCCTTTAGCTTTTTGTGATCTCCTATACATATAATACCATATTCACAATAAAACTATGTCGAAAAGAAAACCGACAAGATTTAGTCATACCGGTCCATAAAGACAATATTAAGTTTTTAAAGTATTCCATCTACTTTACGCTTAATCACCTAAAAAACATCATCGATTTCTCGATCCGAGGTTTCTCAAGCAGCTTAAAAAAGGAACTATACTTAGCAGCTAATCTCTGCTCTTCTCCTTCGGATGTAACTTCTACAAATAGTAGCTATCTTACATCAACCTCATAAATACGAGAAAATTGTGCAAGCTCATCAGCATATACATTTATCTAATCAGCCTTAATCTGACTAATTGCTCGCTTATTAATCTTCATATAATTAGCAGCTTCATCTTGTGATAATCCTGACCTCATACAAGTTTTTTTTATCTTTTTTGCTGTAAATCCGAACATTTACAAACCTTCTTTCAAGTTTCTATTTTCGAAACAAAAGCTTCAAAATTTTATTAAATTCATTCAGAAAAGACTTGTATTACAATCTCACGATAGGATGATAACAACTATTTTTGTAAAAAATATAGGGTATCTTTGCAGATACCCTATACTAGGAATAGATTAAATTTACGCATTTCTGGCTAATGAGAAGTATTTCCAGAATACTAGACTTTCATGCTTTGTTTTATGAAATCTATAGGAATTTCATAAGTTCCAAAAAAACAAATCAGATATTTTACTTACGTGACTCCTCAATAGCTGCCTGTGCTGCAGCAAGTCTTGCAATTGGAACTCTATATGGAGAACAAGATACATAAGTTAATCCAACTTCATGGAAAAATTTTATTGATTTTGGATCTCCCCCATGTTCACCACAAACTCCTAATTTAATATTAGGCCTTTCTTGTTTTCCTAATGTTACGGCTGTTTTGATTAATTTTCCTACTCCATTTGTATCTACATGTGCAAATGGATCAAAATCGTATATCTTTTTATTATAATAATCGCTCAAAAAGTTTCCTGCATCATCTCTTGAAAAACCAAATGTCATTTGTGTTAAATCATTTGTTCCAAAGCTGAAGAATTCAGCTTCTTTTGCGATTTCATCTGCAAGTAATGCAGCACGAGGTATTTCAATCATTGTTCCTACTAAGTATTCTAACTTAGCATTTCTTTCTTTAATTATTTTTTCAGCAGTATCAACTACAACTTTTTTAACAAACTTTAATTCTTCAATATCACCAACAAGTGGAATCATTATTTCTGGTTTTATTTTATATTCAGGATGTCTTTTGTTTACATTTATAGCTGCTTCAATTACTGCAGTTGTTTGCATTTCAGCAATTTCGGGATATGTAATACTTAGTCTACATCCTCTATGCCCCATCATTGGGTTGAATTCATGTAATGAAGTAATTACTGATTTTAATTCAGAAACAGTTGTTCTCATATCTATAGCTAGTGAAGCAACGTCTGACGCATTATTAGGTAAAAATTCATGTAAAGGAGGATCTAAATATCTAATAGTAACACTTTTACCTTCCATTGCTTCATAAATACCTTCAAAATCTTCTCTTTGATATGGCAATAGTTTATTAAGTGCCCTTTTTCTTTGTTCAGGATTTTTGCTTATAATCATTTCACGCATTGCTTTTATTCTTGTTGAATCAAAAAACATGTGTTCAGTTCTGACTAACCCAATTCCTTCAGCACCAAATTCAACAGCTTGTCTTGCATCTTTTGGAGTATCTGCATTAGTTCTAATTTCAAGTGTTCTTCTTTCATCAGCCCACTTCATAAATCTTTCAAAATTTCCAGATATTTTTGGTGATTCAGTCTTTATAGCACTTCCGTAAACATTTCCAGTACTTCCATCTAGCGAAATAAAGTCGCCTTCATGGAATGTTTTACCATTTACAGTAAATGTTTTATCTTCTTCATTTATAACAATATCACCACATCCTGATACGCAGCATCTACCCATACCACGAGCAACAACAGCTGCATGAGAAGTCATACCACCACGAACAGTTAATATACCTTGAGCAACATCCATACCTTCTATGTCTTCTGGACTTGTTTCAAGTCTTACCAAAATTACTTTAACACCTAAATCAGCCTGTTTAATTGCATCTTCAGCAGTAAATACTATTTCACCACTTGCTGCACCAGGAGATGCTGGAAGCCCAGAAGTTAATACTGTTGCATTCTTTAATTCACTTTCAACAAATTGTGGATGTAACAAAGTATCTAATTGCATTGGTTGTACCATCATTAATGCATCATCTGTTGTAATTAAACCTTCATCTACTAAATCACAAGCAATTTTTAATGCAGCTGCTGCAGTTCTTTTACCGTTTCTTGTTTGCAACATGTATAATTTACCATTTTCAATTGTAAATTCCATATCTTGCATATCTTTGTAATGTTTTTCAAGTTTTTTTGTAATTTCAACAAAGTCATCATAAGCATTTGGCATTATTTGTTTTAGTTCATCAATACTTTGAGGTGTTCTTATTCCTGCAACAACATCTTCACCTTGTGCATTCATTAAAAATTCACCAAATAATTTATTTTCACCATTACCAGGATGTCTTGTAAAGGCAACACCTGTTCCACAATCATTACCCATATTTCCAAATACCATCATTTGAACATTTACAGCAGTTCCCCATGTATATGGAATATCATTCATTTTTCTATAATAAATTGCTCTTGGGTTATTCCAAGATTTAAAAACAGCTTCAACTGCTCTTTCAAGTTGTACCTTTGGATCAGTTGGGAAAGATTCATTTAAGTTTTTCTTATAAAAATCTTTAAATCTTTCAACCATTTCTTTTAAATCTTCAGCATCAAGTTCTGTATCTAACTTGACACCTTTTTTTTCTTTCATTTCATCAATTATAATTTCAAATTGTTTTTTTGGTAATCCCATTACCACATCAGCAAACATTTGAATAAACCTTCTGTAATTATCATATGCAAATCTTGGATTTGAAGTTTTTCTTGAAATAGTTTCAACAACATCATCATTAATTCCAAGATTTAAAATTGTATCCATCATTCCAGGCATTGAAGCTCTTGATCCACTTCTTACAGATACTAATAAAGGATTTTCTTTATCACCTAATTTTTTCCCAGTTAATTTTTCTAATGAATCAAGGTGTTCAAAAATTTCTTTCTTAATTTCGTCGTTAATTATTTGATTATCTTCATAGTATTTATTACATGCTTCAGTTGTAATAGTGAATCCTTGTGGTACTGGCATACCTAAAAGTGACATTTCAGCAAGGTTTGCTCCTTTTCCACCAAGGATTTCTCGCATTTTTCCATTACCTTCTGAAAAATCATATACAAATTTGTTCTTTGTCATATTATCCTCCATTTTCTATTAGATAAACTAATTATAAAACATTAAAGAAGTATAAACAACGAAAAAGTTAAGCGTTTACATTTTTGTAAGAATTTATTAATGTTTTTCACATATTGTAAACCAATTAAAAAAGAGCACTACTATAAAAGTGCTCAATAATAAAGTTATTTCAATTCTTTTAGTCTATTAATAACTATTTCATACTCATTTAAATATTTTTCAAGTTTAATTTTTTCTTCATTAACCTTCTCAATAGGTGCTTTAGATGTGAATTTTTCATTCGACAACATATTTTTACAACGATTAATTTCATTGTTCAATCTGATTTCTTCATTAGTTAGTTTTAATATTTCTGCTTCTTTATCAATTAATTGAGAACTACTAATATATAATTTACCATCAAAAATTGCTCGAACACTTAGTTCACCAACTAAAGAATTGTTAATATTTGATTTTGTCATCTTGAATAATATTTCTTTTAAAACATCACTAAATTCAGTTACATTATCATTTAAATCAGTAACCTTAATATCTAAAGGTGTAGACGGTTTTAAATTATTTTCAACTTTTACTTCTCTTATATTTTTTATAAGAGAAATAAGTTTTTCAACCAGATTAAAATTAAAATCACCGATATTTATACAATTTGGCCAAGTAGCTTTATGTATTGATGTTGTTTCATTATGTAAAGCTTGATAAATTTTTTCAGATACAAATGGCATAAATGGATGTAACATTTTTAGTATTGAATTTAGAATAGTATAAAGTGTATACATTGCCCCCTCTTTATCATCACTATTAAGTTCTGATTTGCAAAGTTCTATATACCAACTACAGAAATCATCCCATACAAAACTATATAATTCACTACCAACAATCGCAAATTCATATTTTTCCATATTTTCACCTACAATTGTTAATGTCTTATTAAATTTATTTATAATCCATTTGTCAATATCACTAAGTTTATTTGTATCAAAATTATCAGAATTATAATTTTCTGGTAAATTCATCATAACAAATCTTGAAGCATTCCATAATTTATTAATAAAATTCCATGAAGATTCAACTTTTTCTTCAATATATCTTATATCTTGTCCAGGGGCAGAATTTGTAGTCAAGAAAAATCTCAATGCATCAACTCCATATTTTTCTTTAACTTCTAATGGATTAATACCATTTCCTAATGATTTTGACATTTTTCTTCCTTGCGAATCTCTTGTAAGCCCATGAATTAAAACATCTTTGAATGGATAATTATTTGTAAAATGTCTACCTTGAATTGCCATTCTTGCAACCCAGAAAAATATTATGTCATATCCTGTAACCATACATGAAGTTGGATAATAGCGATTTAAATCATCTGTATTTTCTGGCCAACCTAATGTACTAAAAGGCCAAAGAGCACTTGAAAACCAAGTATCTAACACATCTTCATCTTGTATATAATTTTCAATATCCTTTGGGGGTATTTCACTTACAATTATTTCATTTGTTTCTTTGTGATAATATGCAGGAATTCTATGTCCCCACCAAAGCTGTCTTGATATACACCAGTCTTCAATATTTTCTAACCATTGATTAAACGTTTTTTCAAATCTTGATGGATAAAAATTTATTTTAGTTTTTTCATTCTTTTGATTATTTAACACATCACTAGCGAGTGGTTTCATTTTTACAAACCATTGTTTTGATAGATATGGTTCTATTACTGCATGAGTTCTTTCAGAATGACCAACTGGATGAGTAATATCTTCTATTTTAATCAAATTACCTTCATTTTTTATTTTTTCTACAAGTTTTTCTCTACATACAAATCTATCTAATCCCTCAAACTCATTTGCAAGACTATTCATTGTTCCATCTGGATTCATACAAATTGGTTTATCTAAATTATGCCTTTCAGCAATCATAAAATCATTTGGATCATGTGCTGGTGTACATTTCATTGCACCACTTCCAAATTCAACATCAATATAATCATCCGCAATTATAATTAATTCTTGATTATTTGCTGGATTTATTGCATGTAAACCAATTAAATCTTTATATCTTAAATCATCTGGATGAACGACAACACATACATCTCCAAACATTGTTTCTGGTCTAGTTGTTGCGACAGTAAAAGATTTGTTTTTTTCTTTAACTTTATAATCAAAATAATACATTTTCCCTGCATCATCTTGATGGTACACTTCTATATTACTTAATGCAGTTTTAGCAACAGGATCCCAATTAATAATTTTATAATCTTGATAAATTAACCCTTCATTGTATAAGTCAACAAATACTTTATTTACGGCCTTATTTAATCCATCGTCCAGTGTAAACCTTTCACGTGTATAGTCTAACCCTATACCCATTGAAGCCCATTGTTCTCTTATGTGTCCAGCATACTCTTTTTTCCATTCCCACGCTTTATTTAAAAAACCTTCTCTCCCTAAATCATATCTAGAAAGCCCTTGTTCCTTCAATAAAGCATCTACTTTTGCTTGAGTTGCAATTCCTGCATGATCCATTCCTGGTAAATAAAGAACATCATATCCTTTTAACCTTTTATATCTTGCAAGAATATCTTGTAATGTATTATCCCACGCATGACCTAAATGTAATTTCCCTGTAACATTTGGTGGTGGAATTACAATTGTAAATGGCTCTTTACTCAAATCTCCTGCTTCAAAATATCCATTTTTCACCCAATTATCATATTGTCCTTTTTCAACATCAATATGATTATATTTACTAGCTAATTCTTTCATAATTTCCTCCAAAAAAAAAGTCCTATAAAGGACGAAATAATCGTGGTACCACCTTAATTTGCAATAAAATTGCCTCAATAACTTTAACGCAGTAATACGTTTGACTCTACTTTATTCAAATCAAATTCTCCCAGACTACCTTCCCTACTTACCTTTGTTGTATTTCACCAAACTACAACTCTCTAAAAAAGATTTATAGATACTCCTTCTGTTCATAGAATTAAAGCTATTATACATAAATTAAGTTAAAATTTCAATTTAAAAAAACACATTTGATAATAGAATTATTATTGGGAGTGCAATTATCGTTCTTTCAATAAAAATCACAAATAATTCAAATAAATTCACAGGTATTTTAGATCCTAAAATTACTGATCCTGTTTCAGACATATAAATTAACTGACAAACAGACAACACTGCAACAATAAATCTAGTTTTTACACTTTCCATACTTGCAGCTAATATTGAAGGTACAACCATATCTGCAAATCCAACAACCATTGTTTCACTTGCAGCCAATGCATCACTTACATTAAAAAATTTTAATATAGGCAAAAATGGCATACCCAAATAAGTAAATATAGATGTATATTCAGATAAAATTAAAGCAATAGTACCTACTGCCATTATTATTGGAATTACACCTAACCACATATTTAAAACTGTAGAAAAACCATTAAAAATAAATTTTTTAATAGAAAAATTATTATTTGCTTTTTTTATTGCTAAAGTAAGAGCCCAGTCTTTTTTACTATAATCACTAGGAATTACTTCAGAATTTATGTCCTCACCTTTTTTTAAATAAACATTTTTCTTTAGAGAAAGCGGAGGTATTTTAGGTAAAACAAGTGCACAAATAATACCAACAATACAAATAGTTAAATAAAATTGACCAAAATAGTCAGTTAAACCAACATTTTTAATAACAACAAGACAAAAAGTTATAGAAACAGCAGAAAATGATGTAGCTATTACTGCAGCTTCTTTTTCACTATAATTACCATCTTCATATTGTTTGCTAGTTAATGCAACTCCAATAGTACCATCACCAATCCACGAAGCTATACAATCTACAGCAGATCTTCCAGGTAAATTAAATAGTGGTCTCATTATATTTGTTAGATATACACCTACAAATTCTAACAAACCAAAATTTGTTAAAAAAGGAAGAATAAAACCTGCAATTAAAAAAATTGTAAATAAACCGACAATTAATTCAAATAATACAAGTCCTCCTGTACTTTCTGAAATTATTATTTTTGGTCCAATTTGAAATAAAGTTAAAACCACAAAAATTAATCCAATTATTCTAAGAAAAATCCAAAAATTTCCTATATCTGAAATTTCTTTTAAAATAATATTATTTTCAATTAACTTTGGTCTAAAAAGTTTGTATGTTATAGAAAATAAACATGAAAAAAATATACATATTAAAATCAAATAAGGAATTGGAACAATAGAATTAATTATTTGACTAATAATACTCGATAATAAAGAAACTCCTACAGTTGTAGCCCCATTAATTTTAAATGGAGTCATAAGTAATAAAATACCAATTAAAGATGGAATAATAAATTTAAGAATTTCTTTCACTTCAAAACTTCTTTTAGAAAATTTTTTCATTATATATACCCCTTATATTTATTATAGAAATGTCATACTGTTGCCTTAAGTCTATACCTTAAAAACTTTTATGTCAAATTACCCCAATAAAATAAAGCACACTTTAAAATATGTTTGCAGTTACCTTCACCTGCAAACTTTTCACTAGAAAAATCTTCAGAAATATCAATCCAAAAAAGCTTATTTATTTCTGGAATTACATCCATTGTATCACTAATACCAGTGCATATCTCTAATCTAAGTTTTTCTTTTTCTAAAAAATAATCTATTTTCATAATTCTTTTTATTCTACAATTTAAACCTGTTTCTTCTAATAATTCTCTTTTAGATGAAGATAAAACAGTTTCATTTTTTTCAATTTTACCTCCTGGAAAATTATATAAATTTTTATAAGGTTCTTTAGCTCTTTTACACATTAAAACTTTACTCAATTCTTTATTAAAAACAACAATCAAACTGTATTTTTTCATATTTTTCCTCAAAGAAATTATAACATAATAATTTTTTTAATAAAAAAGTGGATTTTAAATAAGTTTTAAAACTATCTAAAATCCACTTAAGTTTATAAATTATTTAATTTATCCCAAAGTATGTCTTGCCCTTTTTTTGTAACACTAGAATAATGGATTAAGTTGCTTATTCCGAGTGTATCACAAATAAGTTTACTCTGCTTATCTCTTTCACTTGATTTAACTTTATCAAATTTAGTTGCAACAACAAAAGTATTTATTTTTTTACTTTTCGCATATTCTAACATTTCAATATCATCTTTTGTTGGCTTATGTCGCATATCAACTATCAAAACTAATGCTTTTAAATTACCTCTTTCATTAAAATATGTCTCCATCATTTCGCCAAAAGAATTTAGTTCATTATTTGATCTAGCAGCATATCCATACCCTGGAACATCTACTAAAACAATTTTATCATCAACATTGTAAAAATTTAACAAACGAGTTTTTCCAGGTGTATTACCTGTATACGCAAGATTTTTTCTATTACACAACGAATTTATTAATGAAGATTTTCCAACATTACTTCTACCAGCCAAAACTACTTCTTTCAATAAATGGTCTGGCCATTGTGATTTATTAATAGCACTAGTAATAAAATTAGCGTTAAAATACTGCATAACTATTTAACAAGTGCTTCTTTCAATACTTGTGAGACATTTTCAACTGGAATAAATTTTATAGATGATTTAACTATTTCAGGAACATCCTCTAAATCTTTTAAGTTACTCTTAGGAATAATTATTTTCTCAATTCCAACTCTGTGAGCTGCAAGGCTTTTTTCTCTTAAACCACCAATCGCAAGAACGTTTCCTCTTAATGTTACTTCACCAGTCATGGCAAGATTTGAATATACTTCTTTTTTAGTTATTGCAGATACTAATGCTGTAGTTAAAGTAACACCCGCACTTGGACCATCTTTTGGAACCGCACCTTCAGGAACATGAATATGTATATCGTGTGTATCGAAGAATTTAGGATCAATATGCAATTCTTTTGCATTTGATTTAATATAATCAAGAGCAATTTCTGTTGATTCACTCATTACTTTACCCAATTGTCCTGTAACAATCAATTTCCCTTTACCATCAAAATATGTAACTTCAACAGGAAGTACATCTCCACCAAATGAAGTGTATGCAAGACCAGTTACAACACCAATTTGATTAGCCTTTTCTTTTCTTCCATATTCAAATATTTCTTTACCAAGCCATAAATTAATAAGTTTTTTGTTGATTTTAATAACTTTCTTGTCTTTTTTCAAAATCTCAAGAACAGTTTTTCTACACAATGTTGCAATAACCCTTTCAAGCTGTCTAACTCCAGCCTCTCTTGTATAATGTCTAATTAAATAAATTATTTCATCATCGGTTATTTTAAATTGAGATAACTTTAAACCATTCGCAAGAACTTGTTTATTTACTAAATGTTCTTTTGCTATATGAACTTTTTCAAGTTCAGTATAACTTGAAAGATTAATTATTTCCAATCTATCTCTTAATGCTTCAGGAATATTTTCTAAATAATTGGCAGTCGCAATAAATAAAACTTTTGATAAATCGTATGGTTCCTCTAAATAATGATCACTAAATTGTGTGTTTTGTTCTGGATCTAATACTTCAAGCATTGCACTTGAAGGATCCCCTTTATAATCAGAGCCTAATTTATCTAATTCATCTATTAAGAATACTGGATTGATTACACCAACTTTTTTCATTCCTTGAATGATTCTACCTGGCATACTTCCTAAATATGTCCTTCTATGTCCTCTAATTTCTGCTTCATCTCTGACTCCACCAAGACTCATCTTGACAAAGCTTCTACCTAACGCACGGGAAATAGATTTTGCAAGTGATGTTTTACCAACTCCAGGAGGACCTACAAGGCATAAAATAGGCGCTTTCAAAGAATTAGTCATCTGTTTTACAGCCAAATATTCCATAATTCTTTCTTTAACCTTTTCAAGTCCAAAATGATCGTCATTTAAAACATCTTGAACCTTATTTAAATCATCGTTATCAACAGTTTCTTTAAACCAAGGTGTTTTTAAAAGCCAATCAATATAAGTTCTAACAACACTCGCTTCTCCTGAAGCTTGTGGTAACATTTCATATCTTGCTAATTCTTCTAAAGCTTTTGCTTTAACATGTTCAGGATATGGATTGTTTTTTATCATATCTCTTATATCGTTACTATCATCACTTACATTCGAAACATCACCTAATTCTTCCTTAATAGCACGAAGTTTTTCTCTTAAAAAGTACTCTCTTTGACCATCTTCAATTCTTTCTTTTACTTTATCATTTATCGTACTTTCAATTTTTGAAATTTCTTTTTCTTTTGCCATTTCATTTACAATTAACATTAATCTTTCATTAACATCTATTGTTTCTAACAATTGTTGTTTTATTTCTAAATTAAGTGGGTAATATTGTGCAAATTGATCACTTAATGCAACCGCAGATACACCTTTTGTTAGTTGTGAAATGACTTCTGGTGGAAAATTAGCACTTATTGAATTAAATTTTTCAAATTCACCTATAATTTTCTTAACCAAAACCATTTCATGTTTTTGATCACCAAGAATATCATCTAATGGTTCAACTAAAACCATAAACTGTTTATCAGTGTCATTAAATTCAACAAGGCTACTACGTTGTATTCCTTTGAATACAACCCTCATAAAACCTTCTTTTTTTCTAATAGACTTAACCTGACAAATTGTTCCAAATGGGTATATATCCGTTTCAGTTGGATTATCCACCATAATATCATTTTGGCATGCAACCCAAACCCTACCATCATAGTTCTGCATTGATTCTTCGATGGCATTTATACTTTTTTCTCTTCCAACCTCAATCATTACTTCTTGATTTGGAAAAACAATTACTCCTCTAGTCGCTACTGCGGGAATATAGAGTTCTTTATTTTCACTCATTTTAACCTCCATTTATCAAAATAAGACGCGATGCGTCTTATTTAACAGCTGATTCTTTTACTAAATCAAGAGCTTTTCTTACTTTTAAATCATAACGAAGGCTTTCAGCAGGTACCAAAGATTTTACTTTCTCAATTTCCATTTGATATTGACTAGAAATTTCTTGGAATTCTGCATCTAATTCTTCATCATTTACTTGTATATCTTCGTTTTTTGCAATTGCTTCAAGAACTAATCTCATTTTAACTCTATGCTCTGCATCAGTAGCCATTTGAGTTTTAACATCTTCAATAGTTTGATTTGTAGCTTTTAAGAATTGATCAAAACCAAAATTTTGCATTTGTAGATTTTGAGCAAATTCTTGAATCATTTGATTAGTTTCATCATCAATCATTTGTTGTGGAATATCAACTGTTGCATTATCAACAACTTCATTGATAAGTTTTTCTGTAGCTAAATTTTCATTTTTAGATTTCTTTTGTGTTTCAATTTGAGATTTAATTTTTTTATTTAAATCTTCTAGTGTTTCAACTTCTGGAATATTCAAATCTTGTGCAAAGTCATCATTTAATTCAGGTAGTTTATTTTCTCTTATTTCATGAACAGTAACTTTAAATGTAACTGGTGCACCTTTTAACTCTTCAGAGTGATATTCTTCTGGGAAAGTAACATCAATATCTTTGCTTTCTCCAGCTTTTATCCCGATAAGTTGACTTTCAAATCCAGGAATAAATGTATTTGAACCAAGTTTTAGCTCGTAATTACTTCCTTTACCACCTTCAAAAGCAACACCATCTTTAAATCCCTCAAAATCTATTACAACTGTATCACCTTCTACAGCTGCATCATTTTTTGTAGAAACTTCAGAATATTGTGTACGTAATTTTTCGATTTCAGATTTTATTTCATCATCACTAGCAACTACATCTTCAACTTCATATTTTAAACCTTTATATTCGCCTAAAGTAACTTCAGGTTTAACCGTAATGATAAATGTTAAATCAACTTCATCACCACTAATAGAATTAACTTTTAACTCAGGTCTTGCGACTGGCCATAAATCATGTTCTTTTATTCCATCTTGCAATAATTCGTTTGCAACATCATTAACAGCTTCATTTTGTACTAATGCATCAGAGATACGTTTTTTAATTAAAGCTTTTGGTGCTTGACCTTTTCTAAATCCATCAATTTCTACTTCTTTTGCTAATTTTTTAAAAGCAGATTCTTGAGCGTTTTTCCATTTTTCACCTGATAATGTAACTTGTAATTCACCTGTTGATTTTTCTTTAAGAGTCCAATTTGACATTTTTTTATATGCTCCTTTCAATATAAGCCAATTTATTATAACAAAATCATTATTGTTTTTAAACAATTATCCATTTAGTGTCACTAATAAATTATCCGATAATTCATATTCTTCCTTTATTTTTTCAAACAATGTTGTTTCACCCATTAAATCCATAACATTTTTCAAAATACTTAACGCTATACCTTTTGATTCATCTTCATCAATTTCTAATGGCAACATCAAATACGCTTCCCTAATTAATAGTTGTAAACACATT
The DNA here is from genome assembly GCA_022772735.1 of Erysipelotrichaceae bacterium. GTDB lineage: Bacteria > Bacillota_I > Bacilli_A > Erysipelotrichales > Erysipelotrichaceae > UBA9076. The sequence continues at coordinate 186,440 of JALEZD010000008.1, read as the reverse complement.
TCATACATTGATGGATTTTCATTTGCTATCCATTCTTGTAAAAACTCATCAGCTTTTAAAAAACCAACAGTTTCACATGGTTTATTAAGATATGCTGGAATAAATGAGTAGTTAATTCCTTCTTTTGAATATTCAAATTGATTTTGGAGTTGTTGATCAATCATTGAATCAATTAAAAGTGCAGCTGCTTCTTTGACTGGATTATTTAAAAGATAATTGCTAATAATTGCAATATGATTTCTCATATTCTTTTCAAATAATGCAGCAACAGCCTGAAGTTGCATTTTAGCATCTCCATTTAAGTACTCTTCAATCTTTTCAATTGATGTTTCTTTAACACCAACTTCTAAATTGATCATTTCATTAACTGTTTTATCTAAAGTTTTTAATTCTTCTTCATATTCTTTGGGAATATAAGGCATTTTAAGTTCTTCATTTAAAATTTCCTTCGCTTCTTTTATTTTATTATCTTCTATATATTCCTTAACTTTATAAATTAACTCTGAATAATATGACATTTCGCTCCTTATTGTGCTTTTGCACATGAATATTATATCACTAATGTTAGCACTGTCAAGAAAAGAGTGCTAACAATTATTCTGGTAATAAATGTATTATTGATATTTCTGGTCTGTTATAAACTCGTGGTATCAAAACATTTTCTTTTGCTAGACCTCTTGTTACAAATAATAAAGTGTTTTTTAACTTATAAAGTCCATTTGTATATTTTGGGAAAAACTTTTGTTGTGGTGCAAAAATTCCAATTCTTGTAAATGGAATTCTCCATTGTCCAGAATGCGCATGTCCACTGACAACTAAATCAACATTTAAAGTATTAAACAACTCAATCAAATGAGGGCGATGAAACATCAAAATAGTAAAATTATTATCAACATTTTTTAAAGCTCTTTTTAATTGCGTTTTAAGTCTTTTATTTATCTGTATATCATCAATACCAGCAATATTGATTATTGAATCTTTCAAAAAAAGTTTTTCTTTTTCACCTTCAAGTACCCTTGTATTAAAACTTCTTATATTCTTTTTATATTCAATATCATATCTTTTATATAATTCGTGATTTCCAGATACATAATAAGATTTGAAATTACTTATAGCCTTAAAATATTTATCAGAATTTTCAATATTTAATTTGTGATCATACATATCGCCAACATTTAAAATAAAATCTGGATTTTCCTTAATAATCAAATCAACTACTTTTTCCATATTTTTCCCATAATTACAGCTATGTAAATCACCTATTACTGCAAATTTTATTTCATTTTTTATTTTTTTAGATTTTATATATGTATGAGTCACTTCAATTTTATATGAAATTCCAAAAATAAATATTAAAAACAATATTAATATTAAATAAACCATATTTTTACCTATACAATTATAAAAAGCAACATAAGTTGCTTAAATTGAGAATGAAACAACATTTATAGTTATTTCAGAGGGTTTAATATTAGTTGATTGTAAAATATTTTCGTATATTTTAGTTTGTAGTCTTTTACTTACAAGACTAACATTAGAACCAAACTTGAAATTAACATCAACTGAAATATGCAATTGATTCTTTAAAATTTTAACTTGAATTGGCTTTGTAAATCTAGAAGAATTTATTCTAACCACTTCATCTATCTCATCTTCTGAAATCTCAACAATACTTTCAAATACAGATTTATTTAAAGCTATAAGTCCAGAATCAGTTTTTTCTTTTAATAAAATATATTCTTTTGCCATAAAAATCTCCTTGAAACAATTATATCAAATTTTATTTAATTAAAACATTGATTTATTCTAAATTTTATGTAATCAGATATAACTTTTTCTTCTGGGATAAATTCATCAAAAGTTTTGTATCTATTTTCCATATCTTTTATTAATTTTTTTAATTCACTTGCTATATCAAATAGATGACGTTCATATACAATTTTTAATTTATTAATTTCTACAAGTGATGTTGCAGTTTGTTCCTTTATAAAATATATTATTTTACTTTTCTCTTCTTCACTAAAGGTTTCAAAACATGAATTTATTATTGATGGTGGTAAAATCAAATTTTTTATAGTATTAATAAACATATTAAAACTTGTGATTGAATCATGAGTTTGTAGTGCAAAACACATTATAAAAAATACATGCCAGTCATAATCTATATTTATAACCTTTAACCAATATTCACCTAAAATTTTACAAAAAATATCATTACTTTCGTATTTTTCAATAATTATTTCTTGGGTAAAATCTAAATCACTCATTTTAAGGAAGTTTAAATGTTCAAAGTAATCTATCATTTTAAATGAAGGATTTTCTGCGTTTAAAAACTGTGTTATATATATGAATTGACTTAAAATAGCGCTACACTCTTTAAAATCAGTCGCAACTTTGATACTTTTAAGCATACTTTCACTTACTAATTCATTGATAGATGTTGCAGTAACCATTTTAAATGATTCTGGTGTAATACCAATTAGTTTATCCTCATTTTTGCTTCCCATTATTTGATTATATATTATCTCTAATTGACTATCCACAACATCTAAATTATCTCTTATTGATGCAAGTATTTTTGTTGCTAGTGCGTTAAATACTCCTAATTTCGTATTTTTATATACAACTTGATGTTCAATTTCACTCCAAAATGAATGAACCATAGCTTTAATTTGTAATTCAAAATTTACTTTTTTATTTTCAATCATATAAAATCCATCAATCCTATATATTGGAAAACCATTTCTTTGTAGCTGAGGTTGTGGCATATTTAAATTCAAAAAAACATTTTCATCATATTCACTTTTATAAAAACCGTTATTTGATAATTTAAATTCATCTAATAATCTTTTATATATGTTTGATTCATCTTTAATAAACCTACATTCTATTGTAAGCCCAATAATATCATTCATATTATTGATAACATCATTTGTATTGTCATATTTTAAATAAAACTTATTTCTGAATAATTTTTCTCTAAAACTATCTAAACTTTTTATTCTACTAAAAACAGATGTAATTGAATCATCTTTATATTGATAGTTTTTTATAAAAAACTCTATTAATTTTAAATTAGAATCATTATAAATATTTTGATTGCTTTCATACAATTTTACACATGCATCAATAAAATAAAATAATTTAAGCTTCATATCTAAGCCTTTCTTAATCCTTTTGGATATTTATTTTTAATTATATTACCATCACCTTTTCCAAATCCTAAAACGTGATTTTTAAATATTATTGCAACATATCCTTTAAAACCATTTATTTCAAGTGTGTTTCCACTTATAAATTTTTTTGCATCCTCTTCAGTTATTTCAACATAATTTTTAAAATCGTGTTTTTTCAATGAAGTATACAAATGATGATGAGGCTCGAATCTACCTTTTACTATTTCACCAATTAAAACCTTATTTCTTAAACATTTTAAATCCAAAAATTCTTCATCACTTCCATATATTCTATTATTATCATTTAAAAAATATTTAAATTTATAATTTAATGTTTCTAAAAACTCACTAACGACTTTATCTAGTTTATGATTAATATACTTTATTTTAGGAATACCAGCGTTACTTTTTTTTACAAATTTAGCAATAAATTGACCCTCACCACCATCATAGGGCATTATTCTTAAAACATTATCACATCCAATACCTTTACTACCAAATTCTGCATCTATTTTGACCAATTTCATATCATTATGTTTGTTTAAAAACTTTAAAACCACTTCTTCATTTTCAATTGTATTCAATGTGCATGTAGAATAAATGAGAATTCCATTTTCCTTTAATGCAAAATATGCATTCTCTAAAATTTCTAATTGTCTTTTTGCACAAGCATAAACATTGCTTAATGACCATTCCTTGATACTTTCTGGATATTTTTTAAACATTCCTTCTCCAGAACATGGCGCATCAACTAAAACCCTATCAAAAAAACCTTCAAATTTTTCACATAATTTTGTTGTATCCATAGATGTTACAACAGTATTCTTTATACCTAATCGCTCAATATTACTTAAAAGAATTTTTGCTCGTGAAAAATCATATTCATTGCTTACTAATGTTCCAGTATTATTCATTTTAATTGCAATTTGAGTACTTTTACCACCAGGAGCAGCACACATATCTAGTATCTTTTCATTAGGTTTTACATCTAAAAATTCAACAACACTTGAAGCACTTGGCTCTTGAATATACATTAATCCCATTATGTGTGAAAATGTATTGCCATACGATTTTTCATCAAGAAAAATATATGAATTATTACTAAATATACTTTTTTTACATTTTATTTTTTCAAATGAAAAAAATTCTTCAGATAAGTTTTTTAATTCATTTATATTAAAACCTTTGTTTAATGGCAATTTTAATGATTTTAAATATAAATCATATTTATCATTTAAAACTTTAGAAATATATTCAAAAAATTCTTTATTCATTTTATAAAATCCTTTTTGTATTAAACAAATCTTGCTCAAGTTGTAAAATCAAATTATCAATGTTATTAAATTTTTTTTCATCCCTTAAAAACTTTACAAATTCTAAAGATACATTGCATCCATAAATATCGTGATTAAAATCAATGATATGTGCCTCAATAGAAATATTTTTTACAAAATTAAATGTTGGATTGTGACCAATATTAACCATTGCTTTATATTTTTTGTTTAATACTTTTAAATAGCATGCGTAAACACCATTTTTAGGTAAGTAGTATTCTGTTTCACTTTGAATATTTGCAGTTGGGAATCCTATTTTACTTCCTTTTTGGTTTCCTTTTATTATTTTCCCTTGGATTTCATAATTATATCCTAAAAGTTTATTCGCAAGTTCAATGTCACCATCGTTTAAGCACTCAATTATTCTTGTTGTACTAATTTTTTCACCATTAAAATTTACACTATCGATTATAGTCACATCGAATAATCCAGATGCTTTTAAAGTAAGTGAGTTACCTTCACCATTTTTTCCATACTTAAAATCAAATCCACAAACTAAATTTTTAATATTGCATTGTCCAAGAATTTTTTCACTAAAATCTTCAAAACTTAAATTAGCCATTTCTTTTGTAAACTTTAAAATTATTATATTTCTTATTCCATGATGAACCGCAAGATTAATTCTTTGTTTCATTGTAGTTAAGTGTTTAACATTATCTAACCCTTTTAAAGTCACCCAAGGATCTGGATCAAAAGTAATAAGTGCTGTTTCTAAATTTTTTTCTTTAGAAATTTCTTTTGTTTTATTTATAAGAGCTTGATGTCCAATATGTAAACCATCAAAATATCCAATACAGGCTACAATTGGTCTATCAATTTTAATTGGTTTATTTACATCTATTTGAATTATTCTCATTACCATAAACCTCTCTTACATTTATACAAATTATTTCCGATTTTTTCATAGATTGCTAAAAGTTCTTCATTATTTTTTATTAAAATAAGTTCACTATTTGAATTAATCGTTAAATTTTTACCATTTTTTATATCAAAAATTCTATCATCATTTATTATTTCAATAGACGGATTTAAAATTTTTTCAGGGTCTTTTATTAAAAAAACTTCATTTGATAATTCAGATATTTTTTTACTTTCATCAATTGTGATGTTATTAATTTTATATCTTAACAAACTAGACATACTTGCATAATTATTAAGTTTTTTATTAATATCTTCTATTAATGTTCTAATATATGTTCCATTTGATACCACAGCATCTATTGTTATTTCTTCACCATATTTAATTAAGTTTAATTCAAATACATTTATATCAATCATTTCTCTTTCAATTTCAATATTTTTTCTCGCTAGTTCATAAAGTTTTTTTCCATTTACTTTTTTTGCAGAATACATGGGAGGAAGTTGTTTTTGTTTTCCAACAAATGTTTTTAAGTTTTCTTTAAATTCCTCTTCACTTATTTGGATAATTTCTTTACTATCAATGACATTGCCCCAAATATCCTGCGTATCATATAAACTACCAAGTTTAAAACTAGCTATATACCCTTTTTTATCATGCATACAATAAGGTAATAATTTAGTATACTTACCTATAAGCACAATCAATAGTCCTTCTGCATTTGGATCTAAGGTACCTGTATGACCAATGGTTTTAGTATTTAGTATTTTTCTTAGTTTCGCTACAACATCAAATGATGTCATTCCTTTTTCTTTATATATGTATAATATTCCGTTCATAATTTATTTTCCCAAATAATTATAACAACAACATGATATAATAGCAAAGCAAGGTGGAGTTTATGAGTGTAAGAAAATTATTAGGAACGATTGCAAAAGCAGATTTAGATTATGGATTAATTGAAAATGGTGATAGAATTGCCATTGGTGTTTCTGGTGGCAAAGATAGTATGTTGTTATTATACTGTCTGCATTTATACAAAAAAATCGCAAAGAAATATCACAACAAAGAATTTGAAGTTGTTGGAATTCATTTAGAGATGGGGTTTCCTGGAATGGACTTTGAAATTGTAAGAAAATTTTGTAGAGAAAATAATATAGAATATTATGATATACCTACTAATATTTATGACATATTAAAAATTCATCAAAATGATGATGGTAGTTTGAAATGTAGTTTATGCTCAAAGTTTAAAAAAGGTGCAGTAATCAATGAAGCTAAAAGGCTAAATTGTAAAAAAACTGCATTTGCTCATCATGGAGATGATGCAGTTGAAACTTTATTACTAAACGCTATATACGGTGGAAGAATTGCTACTTTCTCTCCAAAAATGTATCTTGATGAAAGTGGAATGACATTTATTAGACCGTTTATTTATGCGGATGAAAAGATGATTATTAATACTGTTAAATCAATAGATTTACCTATTGTAAAAAGTACTTGCCCTATGGATGGAAATACTAAAAGACAAGATATAAAAGAAATGTTAAATAAACTTTATGAAGAATATCCAATGGCAAAAAGTAATTTTTTAAATATGATTCATAATGACGAACAGTTAAATTTATGGAAAAAAATTAAATAATCTTTATATTTGACAATAGTTAAATATTAATATATTATTTGAGAATAAAATTATTCGTATATAGAGGTAGCGATGCAAATTAGTAGTATAGGGAGTTGGCAAACTTTGAACTATATGAAAGGTAATCATCGCCGAATTAATTTATTTGGCAAAATAAATTGATGGGGTTATGAGGAATACTCATAACACTCCTCCTAATATTTAGGAGGGTGCTATTGTATTGTGTTTTAATAAATCCGTATACAATAGTGTATGGATTTATTTTATTTATATGGAGGATAGAATATGAAAAAAATCGGTTTATTTTGTTTAGCTTTATTGATCGTAGGATGTTCAAGTAGTAAAAACACTACATCAAAAAATACATTTACTGTTGGTATGGAATGTAATTATGCTCCCTTTAACTGGACTACATTAGAAAAAAATGACACAACAATATCTATTAGTAGCGTTGATTATTGCGATGGTTATGATGTTGCTATTGCTAAAAAAATTGCTGATGATTTAGGAAAAGATCTTGTAATTAAAAAGATATCTTGGGAAGGATTAGAGCCTGCCCTATCTTCAAATGAAATAGATGCAATAATCGCAGGTATGTCAGAAACACCAGAAAGAGCACAAAATGTAAACTTTACTACACCTTATTATGAGTCAGAAATGGTTTTAATAATTAAAAAAGACAGTAAGTATATAAATTCAACAAATATTCAAGATTTTGCAAATGCAACTGTACTTGGTCAATTAAATACTACTTATGATGAAATTATTGACCAGATTAAAAATGTAAATCATGCTACTCCTTTACCAACATATCCATTAATGATTGTTGCTCTTCAAAGTGGTGAAGTTGATGCTATTACTGCAGAATTACCCGTTGCTGAGGGAGTAATAAGCTCAAATAAAGATTTAACATATATTAAATTTGAAAAAGATAAAGGTTTTGAAGTTGATTCAAGTGTTTCTATTGCAATCTCAAAAAATAATGATGAATTATTAAAACAAGTACAAACATCTTTAGATAAAATTTCTATTGAAGAAAGAAATGAATTGATGCTTTTGGCAGTTAACCGTCAACCTGCAGGTGAATAATTATGCAATACTTATACATAGGTTTATTTAAAGAATCTTTTGAAATTTTTACAAAGTATTTACCTTCATTTTTATATGGTATACAAAATACTTTATTAATATCTATCGTAGGAACAGCATTTGGTTTAATTATTGGTCTTTTAATTGGTGGTATTAGAGCAATACCTATTGAAAAAAGTGACACTCAAATACAAAAAATTTTTAAAAAAATTTATTATTTAATTTCAGGTATATACATAGAAGTTTTTAGAGGAACTCCTATGATGGTTCAAGCAGTATTTATTTATCACTCTTTAAGAACAACATTAAATTGGACACCAATTGTTGCAGGAATGTTTATTATTTCTATAAATACTGGTGCATATATGTCAGAAATAATACGAGCTGGTATTCAATCAATAGATAAAGGTCAAAACGAAGCAGCAAGATCATTAGGTATGACAAATTTTCAAAGTATGTTATATATCATCATACCTCAGGCAATAAAAAACTCATTCCCTGCTATGGGTAATGAATTAATCGTTAATATAAAAGATAGTTCTGTTTTAAATGTCATTTCAGTTACAGAATTATTCTTTCAATCAAGTTCTATTGCAGGAAGTGTTTTCAAATACAAAGAAACATTTTTAGTTACAGCTTTAATTTATTTAACATTAACTGTAATTTGTAGTAATTTATTGAGATATATCGAAAACAAACTAAATAACACAAAATCAAATTACCCAAGTTCTGATACATCTATAGTAAATCAAAATTTAAAAGGAAATGGTGCATAGTATGAGTATTATTGAAGTTAAGAATATTCACAAAAAATTTGGTGAATTAGAAGTTTTAAAAGGTATAAATTTTGAAGTAAAAGAAAAAGATGTTGTTTGTTTAATTGGTGCAAGTGGTTCTGGTAAAAGTACTATTTTAAGGTGTATTAATCAACTTGAAACATTTGATAGTGGCGAAATTTTATTTGAAAATGAAAATATTTATAACATAAAAAATATTAATTCTTATCGCTCAAAAGTTGGTATGGTTTTTCAATCTTTTAATTTATTTAATAATATGAGTGTCATAAAGAATTGTACAATAGCCCAAATAAAAGTGTTAAATATTTCTAAAGAAGAAGCTGAGAAAAAAGCGATTTACTACTTGGATAAAGTTGGTATGAAGGATTTTGCGCATGCAACATGTTCCACTCTTTCAGGTGGTCAAAAACAAAGAGTTGCAATTGCAAGAGCTTTATGTATGAATCCTAAAGTATTATTATTTGATGAACCTACAAGTGCATTAGATCCTGAAATGGTTCATGAAGTATTAAATGTAATGAAAGATTTAGCAAATGAAGGATTGACAATGATAATAGTTACACATGAAATGGAATTTGCAAAAGATGTATCTAATAAAGTTATTTTTATGGATAAAGGGATAATTGTTGAAAGTGGAACACCTGATGTAATATTTACTAATCCTTCACAAGATAGAACAAAAGAATTTCTAAAAAGATATTTAAAATAATGGTTGAAGCCATTATTTTTAATATATATAATACATTTATGATAAAAAGAATATATATAGAAATAACTAATCAATGCAATTTAAAATGTAGCTTTTGTAAACATAATATTAGAGAAACAAAGTATATGACTATAGAAGAATTCAAACATATTTTAGATGAAATTGAACATGTTTGTAAATTTATTTACTTACATGTTCAAGGTGAACCTCTTCTCCATCCAAATCTAAAAGAATTCATAGACATTGCTTACTCAAGAGATTTTAAAATACATATAACTACTAATGGCTCTTTAATAAGTAAAAATATCTTTTTAGCTGATAAAGTTAGAAAAATTAGTTTTTCATTACATAGTATTCCCTATCAAAATATAAACCCAATTGATTACATAAATGATATACTTGACTTTATTGATAAATGTAATGATACATACTGTGAACTAAGATTTTACAATGAAAACACAATGGATTTAAAAAGTAAAACTATTTTAAACTATCTAGAAAACAATTATTCTTTTAAAGTTACTAATAAAAATAAAAGTTATAAAATAAAAGAAAAAGTTTTTGTTGCATTTGATAATCTATTTTTATGGCCATCATTAAATAATCCCTTTGTATCAGATTATGGTTTTTGTTATGGTGGTTTAGAGATGATATCCATATTATCTAATGGTAATATTAGTGCGTGCTGTTTAGATAGTGATGGTGATATAAATATTGGAAATATTTATAATAGTAAATTATCTGAAATTTTACAAAGTGAAAAATTTTTAAATATAGTCAATGGATTTAAAAATAAAAAAGCGATTGAACAGCTTTGTAAACACTGTACATATCGCTTAAGATTTAATCGCTAAAGTTTGCTTTCGTCAATTGTATTAAAATGATTTTCAATCAATTCAACAATTGATTTTAAACTTCCATCTTCAAATGGAACATTTAATTTTGCTTCTTTAACTAGTTGAACAAAACTCATTGTTCCACCTAATTTGCATAGATGTAAATAATCCTTCCATGCTTCAGCATAATTGTCTTTTGATTTTTTAAAAAATTGAAGTGCACATACTTGGGCAAGTGTATAATCTATATAATAGAATGGCATTTCAAATATATGTCCTTGCTGGAACCACCAGCCACCTTTTTCTAAAAATTCACAACCTTCATAATCTTTATGTGGTAAGTATTGTTTTTCAAGATTTCTCCAACATTCATACCTTTCTTCAGGCGTCATATTTGGATTTTTATAAACTTCGTGTTGGAAATGATCAACTAAAACACCATATGGTAAAAACATAATTGCTGATTCCACATGTGAGTGGTAATATTTTTCAGTATCCTCTTTAAAAAACTTTTCCATCCATGGATGCGCAAAAAATTCCATACTCATAGAATGAATTTCACATGATTCCATAGTTGGCCAAACACATTCAGGAACCTTTATATTTCTTGACATGTAAGCTTGAAATGCATGACCTGCCTCATGTGTTAAAACATCTACGTCACCACTTGTACCATTAAAGTTTGCGAAAATAAATGGAACTTTATATTCATGTATAGAAGTACAATATCCTCCTAGCCCTTTATTTGGTTTACTTTGCAAATCCCATAAGTTATTGTCAATAATTACATCAATAAATTCTCCAGTTTCACTACTCATTTCATGATACATTTGTCTAGCTGCACTAATTTGTTCTTCAAATGTACCTTTTGGAGTTGGATTTCCTCCTACATATTTATATGTGTAATCATAATATCTAACTTTGTCTATATTTAAACGATTAGCTTGTTGTTTTGTAAGTTTTTTAGCAAATGGAGTAATATCCTCAAGAACTTGTTTTCTATAATTACTAACCATTTCTTCATTATAGTCAAATCTATTCATTCTATAATATCCTAAGGTTATAAAGTTTTCATAACCTAATTTCTTTGCCATTTTATCTCTTAATTTAACTAATTTATCGTAAATTTCTTCAAATTTTGCTGCATTATCACTATAAAATTTTATATAAGCATCAAACGCTTTTTTTCTATAATTTCTATCATTAGACTCAAATTTAGGTTTAAATTGCGCAAGATTTAATATTTCTCCATCAAATTCAATTTTAGCGCTAGCTTTTAATTTAACATATTCACTTGTTAATCTATTTTCTTCTTGTAAATCATCTAAAATGTCTTCACTAAATGATTTAAGTTGAAATTCAGCAAGTTTAAAATATGTTTCAGGAATTTCTTTAAGTAATTCATCTCTATATGGCTTTGACAAAGCAATTTTTTTTGACTTTGTATCTAGAGCCATATATTTTGGTGTAATTTCATCCCAATAGCTGTTTTCTTTATCATAAAATTCATCAGCAGTATTAATAGTGTGTCTTATACTTGATAGTGTTGACATTGTAAACACGTGACTTGTAATTGTATTCATTTTGTCAAATAATTTAAGGAACTCTACACTATTATCAGCATTTTCTAACTCATCTAATAAAAGATTTAACTCTTTGCTAGTTTTTTCAAAATCTGGACGCTCATATTTCATTTCTTCAAACTTCATTTTATCACCTCAAAAAATATTATATAACTTAAAAAGTTAATAAACAACTAATGTTAAATCATCTATTAGATTAAGTTTTTTTAATTCAACAAACAAATTTAACTTTATATTATTTCTTTTTTCGTAAATTATAAAATATTTGTCTATCTTATATGTATCTATTAAATCGTTTTCAATATGTTTAAATAAAAGACATATATTTTCCATTAATGTTAACTCTAAAGAAAAATAACATTCATATATGACTTTAGATGCTGCAAAATCTAAATACAAATGTACCATATTTTTCATTAGACTATATAAACCTTTCTAATTTCATTTTTATAGAAATATATCCCCTCATCAGATTGTAAATCATATTTTAATTTCACAGGTATTATATATTGATTTAAATATCCTTCACCTATCCATAGTAATGGTTTGTCGCTATTTAAAGACATTTTATTACATGAAACAATTTCAATAATACACCCTCTTCTTTTTTCAATAAACTCATCAAGCAGTATAGTATCTACTCCTGTAATATATATACCTTCCGAATAAATTTCTATCCATTTATTTGTTTTATAATCTATTCCTATAGGTACATTTAATCCATTATAATCTTTAATACTTAAATTTTTATTTATAGAATTAATTTTATATATTTTATCTTTATTTTGATTAGTTGAAATAAAATTATTTAATGTTTTTTCACAAATTTCATAAATTTTAAATTCTAATAAATTATCAAATTTAATTAATCCAAAACCTTTTTTATTTGCGACTAAATTAGTATTTATTTCAAAAATAGAACATATTTCATTTTTGCTTAAATTATACAAAGATATCTTTTTTTCTATTAATAAACTTTCACTATAACTAAGTGTATTGTGTAAAGATGTAAATATTAAAATATTAATTCCATAATAAACACCATTTTCAATAAAATACTTTAATTTATTAAAATATGTTTCAAAAATTTCTTTAAATGTTGGATAGTGGGTTATTATTAATGTTATTTTGATGTTAGTATTCTTAATTGCTTCCATACATCTTAAAAATATTTTATCAACTTTATCAAAATCATTATTATTTACTATTTCAATAATATTAGGCAATTTTTTGTATTCATTTAAACTAACATTTAGGAAATTAAAAATATATATCTCATTATCAATATAATTTTTTGACAAAAAATATAAATAAGTTTTTAAAAATTTTATTTTTTCAGAAATATCTAATGAATATACTACTATATTTTCTTTAGAAGCATATAACTCTTTATGATTACCATTATAAAAATCATCTACAATACCTAAAAATATTTTATTATTAAAATTTATATTGTAATCTTCAAATTTTATTTCATTTAACCATAAATTATTAACATTATATGTATTTAACTGTTGAATTTTTTTAACTACATATGATAATTGTGTATTTAGTAAATTATTTTTTGTTTTTGTTTCATATATTTTTTCTTTTAATGAATCAAGTATAATTATCTTTTCGTTTTTCAATTCAATAGGAGCATTAGAATATATAGCTTGTCCCTCTTGAAGAATTTCATCATAAAGCATATAAAACTTTCCAATATTTTTTATTTTTGCAGCATCTTTGATTTTTATTACATCTAATGAGTCTTGATAATCTTGTACTTTCAAGCAAATTTTAAAATGACAATTTGACCATATTTGATCATCAATAATTCCACTTGGTTTTTGAGTTGATAATATTAAATGTATTCCTAAACTTCTTCCAATTCTTGCGATTGTTATTAGCTCATAAAGAAAATCAGGTTCATTCTTTTTTAATTCTGCAAACTCATCAACAATTATAATTAAATGTGATAATCGTTCAATTCCCAATGAATCCTCATATAAGTTAATGTATGTATCTATGTTTATATTATGAAAATTAAATATTTCTCCCATTTTTTTAAATAATTTTTGTCTTTTTTCACATTCAAATTTTAATGAAACTATGCATTTAATAAGCATATTTTTATCCAAATTAGAAATAGCACCTACAATATGTGGCAATACAAAATCTTTATTTTTAAAGTTGTTTATTATTCCTCCTCCTTTAAAATCAATTAACAAAAAGTTAACATATTTTGGACTATAATTTATAGATAACCCAACCATTAATGTAATGATTAATTCACTTTTACCAGAACCTGTTGTTCCTGCAATAAGCCCGTGTGGACCATTACCATTTTCATGTAAATCCAAGTATATATTTTCATTATGCACTGTTTTTCCTATCAAAACTTTTAAATTATTTAATTTAGAATTTGTATTCCAATTATTTAAAATTGTTTCATTTTTTAAACTATATTCATCAAATAATGTTATAAATATATTATTTTTAATAATTTTTTGGGTTGATAATCTGTTATCTAAAAAAATATTGCTTATTTCTTGTTTATTAAATTGCGATAGTTCATTGAATTTAAAACAAACTTTTGTTTTATTTTTAATAAATAGCATTCCATTATATCCATTCAAAATAATGTAAGAATTAATAAAATTTGGAATATTATCATAACTACTATTTTTATAAATTGAAATATTGTTTTTAGGATTAAAATATTCAGATAATTTTTCACTTAATACAAAACATATTACATCTTCATCAATAATTTTATTTAATCTTTTTACTTCTTCAGAATTTGTCGCAAGATATCTATTATTTGATTCATTATATAGATGAGGTATATGATATATAAAGCTATTTTTATATAAATAATCTCTTTCACAAATTATTGCAATTTTAACTTCATCATAAGGATAATATATACATATTTGATATAATAAATAAAATAAAAATAAATCATCATCTTTACTATTAAAAACTACACTCAAATTTTTATTTTCTATTAAATTGAATAACATTTTTATTTGATTAATAGTACTAGTTTTTAATTTGAAAGAATTTATTAACTCTCTTATGTCTTCATGATACTCATCCTCATAATTAATTTCAAATTTGTTTTTTATATCTCCAACACCCAAACATAATAATAACCAATCATTATCACTTTTACTTTTTTGCCAAAAAAGTTTTTTTTCATAAAATTGATTAGGTAAATAGAAATTATCATCAATAAATTTTTTATATCTTTCAAAACTATTAATAACTGATAACTCTATATCGTTTAAATATTTTTTATAATCATTTATTATTTTTGTTTTTTTCCTAACGTAATTTCTTTTTTCAAACTTTCTTTGAAGTGGATTCCACAATAATATACTAATAATCATTACAACTGGTAAAAGTAATAGATGGAATATTTCTTTTATATTTTTACCCTGTAAATATGAGTTATAGCTAGAAAACAATCCACTTAAAAGTGATGCAAAGGCAAGTGTTATTGCGGGACCAATACTAAAAATTAATGGACTAGATTCGTTTTTTTCGTATAAATTTATATTTTTAATATTATATTTTTTAAATTCAAACAAATAATCATTTCTAAATCTCTTATAAACAAGATTAATATTGTGTATAATTTCATATTTATTAAAACATAAATTATAAATTGACAACCCTACAAATATATTCATGCAAGAATTTACCATTATAAAATCTTTATTAAAAATTATTTTTAAATTCAATAAATTTATTTCTTTTACTTTCTTATTATTTTTTCTACATATGTTGTTACTATATGCATATGGCTCATAAATATTTTCAAAGGAAAAGTCTAATAAATTTAAAATTAAATGATTTTTTTTAATGTTAACATCTTGAATATAAATATCATCATCTATACTACTACCTATTGAAATACATTTTTTATTTGTAGTATACCTTTTAAAATAATTGTAATTATCATCAAATATACTTATGTAAATGTCGCATGGATTGTTAGTTATTTTATTATAAAATGTTACAAAATAGTCATTATGCTTAAAAAATTGTAATTTTTTTGAAAATCTGTAATTTATTTTTTCATTTAAAGAAATAATTATTTTTTCTTCTTCAAAATACAAAATAATTTCTTGATTATATTTGATGATATAAACTTCTTGTTTAATACCACACTGTTTAAAAATAATCATATTATTCTTTACAAAGTATGTGGCATTTTACAACATATTTTTCATCACTTGTCTTAATTAAAACAATTGCATTTCCAATGTCTTTTCCAACTACAATTCCTTTATCATTTATTTCAGCAATCTTAGTATTATTAATTTCAAATTTAATATCATTTTTACTATACCCTTTTGGAATTTGAAGAATTTCAATTTTTTTATGTTCGTTTTTATTTAATATAATTGAATAGTCTTTTATTGATAGCTTATCACTGTTTATTTCTAATTTATTTTTATTTTTAATATAACTTTTATTACGAGTACATTTATCAACAAATTGCCAATTTTCCATATGAATTTGTAAACCTTTTAATAGATTACCATTTTTTTCATCAAAAATAACAATTTTTTTATTTAAACCAAATTTATTTGCCAAAGTGCTTGGTGAATTAAATTCAATTTCTAACACCTTATGTAATCTCATATCAAAACACATTTTTACATTTTTATTATTTTCTGAAATATCATATAAAAAATCTCCTGGCAAGTTAGATTTAACAGAATTAATATTACCTTCATTATCAAACAAATGAATAGTACTATTTAATGTAGCATTAGCACCTGCGTTTAAACTTATATCAATAATATCCTGATTAAATATATTAAAAGAGCTTAAAAATCCTAGTGATGTCTTTGCGCTTGATTTTATTATAAAGTCTGTATTATTTTTGTGATTTGAAATTATTCTTATATTTTTGTTTTTAATTTCCATACCAACTGAATGAACATTCGCAATTGATAATTCTATCTTCCCACTTGCGAAAAAGTTAATAAGCAATTTAAGAGTAACTGTTGCTGTAGGCATATTGGGTATTGGAACTTTTATTTTACATATTGGAATTGTATTTTTTACACTATCATCAACAAAAATATTTTGTATTGTTTTTAAAAAATTAGATGAATCTATTTTGGAAAAATCTCCATAAATATTTTTTGAGTTTTCTTTTTTTACACCAAAAGATAAATTTGAATCAAAATCAATTTTAAAAAATCCATTAGAATTATTAAAATTTTTAAAATCCCATTGAATTTTTGGCTTTAAATTAAAAATACTTGCATTAGCATACATAATTGAATGTTTATTTTTTTTACTAATATCAACACTAAATGTACTACCACTTGCTTTATAATTTATATTAAAATCTTTAAATTTAAATGAATTATTTGAATTCAAGTTAATAACATCATACATTTTATTGTATGATGTTATTTCACTTTCATTAAATGGTTCAATAATCGCATCATCAAAATTCACATCAAAATTCTCATTTATTTTAAATTCTTCAAAAATATCTTCAATATAAGGATCACTCAAAATTGCTTTAATATTTTTTTCATCTTCTAATATTTCTTCGACCTGTTTATAATATTCTTTATCTAAATAATAAAAATGAATTATTTCACCTGAATTTACTTGATTATTTTTATCTAAAATAATCTCATTAGTTGATTCATCAAAATGTATTGGATTAATTTCAACAATATTTAAATCATCTTTCCAATTATAATTTGTTTGTAAATCTGTTTCTTTAAAATCATTAATATAATTAACAACTTTATCCAAAACTTCAATTGCGTAATTTTTATCTATTAATTCTTTTGGGTTAAAACAATTTCTGAAATCTAATTCAAGTATTCCTAATGATATAACCTTTTCAATTTGTTTAGAATAAATACTATCCTTACTATCTTTTACAGATATGCCATCTAGTTCACCCCCATACAAACCAGATAATGTATAAGCTAAAAACTCTTTATTTAAATATTCATCTAATTTTAGTGGAAATTTTGTATCTAAAACTTCCCATTCTACAAGTGATTGTACATCCTTAAAATATTTATTATTTTTATCAATATTTATATAATATGGATTTTCTGATACATAATGAGTAATATTAGATTTTTCACTTACAATTTTCAACCATTCTCCTATAGTAATTTTTTCAATTTTTTTATTACAACCTGATAATGAAATAATTATTAATAATACTTTAATTATTAAAACTAGACGCATTGGCATTTATGCTTGTTTCCATTAAGTCATAACTTGAAACGGTTAAATCTAGAAATTTACTATAAGATTCTATCGTATCTTTTTGAACTTCAAATCTATTTGCGAATATATTAAATCTGTTTCTAATTGTTTCTCCTCCATCTGAAATCCATGTGTTATTTAAATCATTAATATCTTTTTTTATAATTTGAAGTTTTTCATACATTCTTTCATTTAACAAACGAAGTGATTGAGCACAACTTGCGACTTCATTTAGTGATATTTTTATATTATCCATTTTTAACCTCCTAGTTAATTAACCTTTTTGCTTGATTTAATATTTCATCTTGTGTTTCTCTGTAGGCTCTTGCAGAAGTTTTTAAAAAATCACTATATTGTTCACAAAGAATAAATATTTGTCTAAAATCATCTTCAAATCCTTTTATCTGATTTGTAAATGCAATATTATCTTTACCCTGCCATGAATTGCTTAACAAATTTACTTCTTCAAACAACTGTTTAAAAGCTCTTTGATATTCATTAGCTTCTTGAATAATTTTATTAGATACTTTATCAAGAATTGATGGATCTACAATAATTTTTTTCATTTTATAACCTCCTAATAATTTATTAGAAAAACACATAAAAAACCTAAAAAAAAATCCTAAAATTTTAGGATTCTTTTTCTTCATCAATCTTTTGAAAAATTTTATTTAGCTTTTCTGCATTTTCAAGAGTATCATCAAGTTTAAAAATTAAACTTGGCACACGTCTTGTAGTTAATCTTTTAGCAAGTTCACTTCTAATAAAACCTTTGGCTTTATTTAATGCATTTAATCCAGCATCCTTTCTAGTTTGTTTTCCTAAAAAAGATACGTATATTGTGGCAAAACTATGATCATTACTTACATCAACATCAGAAATTGTTATAAACCCGATAGATGGATCTTTAAGTTCAAAATGAATAATATTAGTTACTTCACGCAAAATAATTTGGTTAAGTCTTTCTTGTTTGATTGTTGCCATATTATTCCACCGGTACTACCTTATCTTCATATGCTTCAAGTAAATCGCCTTCTTTAATATCATTGTAGTTTTCAATAGTTAAACCACAATCATATCCAGCATTAACTTCCTTTGCATCATTTTGGAATCTTTTTAAAGAACCAAGTTTTCCTGTGTAAATAACAATTCCATTTCTAATAAGTCTAACTTTTGATTCTCTCACAATTTTTCCATCTTGAACCATACATCCAGCAATTGTACCAACTTTAGAAACTTTATAAATTTGTCTTACTTCAGCTTGCCCAATGACAACTTCTTCATAAACAGGTGCAAGCATACCTTTCATTGCAGATTCCATTTCTTCAACAGCTTTATAAATAATGTTGTGTAATCTAATTGAAACACCTGATTCTAATGCTTTTTTTCTAACATTTGCATCTGGACGAACATTAAAACCAATAATGATTGCTTTTGATGCTTCTGCAAGCATAACATCTGATTCAGAAATTGCTCCAGCAGTTGATCTGATTACATTTATTTTTACACCTTCAACTTCAATTTTCTCTAAAGAAGATTTTACAGCTTCTGCTGAGCCTTGAACATCAGATTTGATAATGATAGGTATTTCTTGAATATCACCAGATGAAATTTGATTAGCTAAATCCTCAAGAGACATTGCAGATGATTGTTTTCTTTCATTTTCAATTTTAACTTGATTTCTTCTTTGTGCAAGTGCACGAGCTTCTTTTTCAGATTCAAAAACTTTAAATATATCTCCTGCTTCTGGAACATCGCTAAGTCCAATGACTTCAACAGGTGTTGCAGGTTTAGCTTCTTTTATTTCACTTCCAATATCATCTGTCATTTTTCTTATTTTACCAAATGTTGATCCAACAACAATTGAATCTCCATGCCTTAATGTACCATTTTGTACAAGTAAAGTAACAACTGGTCCTCTACCTTTGTCAAGTTTAGCTTCAATAGTTGTACCAGTAGCTAAACGATTTGGATTAGCTTTCAATTCTTTAACTTCACTTACAACCAATATAGTTTCGAGTAAATCTTTTATTCCTAACCCTGTTTTAGCACTTGTTTGAACATAAATGGTATCTCCACCCCATTCTTCAGGCATCAACCCAAGTTCAGACATTTCACTCATAACTCTATCGGGATTGGCAGTTGGTTTATCAATTTTATTAACTGCAACAATAATTGGAACATCAGCTGCTTTTGCATGATCAACAGCTTCTTTTGTTTGAGGCATAACACCATCGTCAGCTGCAACAACTATAATTGCAACGTCTGTAACTTTTGCCCCTCTTGCACGCATAGCAGTAAATGCTTCATGTCCTGGAGTATCTAAGAATGTAACCAATCTATCATTGACACTTACCTGATAAGCACCAATGTGTTGTGTTATTCCACCAAACTCTCCATCAACAACTTTTGTTTTTCTTATTGAGTCTAATAATGTAGTTTTACCATGATCAACATGTCCCATTATTGTAACTATAGGAGGTCTATCTTTCAATTCATTCTTATCGTCAATAACATCATCTTCCAATGAGTCTTCTTCAATTGGGTCTTTTTTTATTGCTGTTATATCAAATTCCAAACAAATTAACTCAACTGATTCATCATCCAAAATACTGTTTATCGTAACCATTTTACCTAGCATAAATAACATTTTGATTATTTCGCTAGAAGTACGATTACATTTCTCAGCTAGTTCACCAACAGTAATTCCTTCAGAATAAGTTATTTCGCTAATAACTACATTACTTTTTGGAATAAACTCCTTGATAAGCTTTTTCTTCTTTTTTGGAGCTGATTTTTGTTTTTTAGTCATACTACACCTCTTTCTATGCCTTTAAAATACTATTTGCAAAGCCCTCCTCAATTATTGCTATCATAACAATATCTTTTTTACCAATACATTTTGATAATTCGTTTCTTGAATTTACAGACTTTACAGGTACTTGATAATAGGCACATTTATCAAGCACCTTCTTTTTTGTATTATCAGAAGCATCATCTGATAATACAACTAAAAACGCTTTTTTATTTGTTATGGCATCCATAGCTTTTATACCATATAACACCTTATTTGCTCTAAATGCCAATCCAATCAATCTAAAAATTTTATCCATGGTTAATTACATTTATAATTTCATCATAAACTTCTTCAGATACTTTAACTTCTAAAGCTTTGTCTAAACTACCTTTCTTTCTTGCTATCTCAACAACATTTACATCTTTTTTAAGATATGCTCCTCTACCATTTAATCTGCCTGTCAAATCGACCTTAACCTCATTTTCAGGTGTTTTAACAATTCTTAAAAGTTCCTTTTTAGGAAATTGCTCTTGAGTTACTACACATTTTCTTAATGGAATTTTCTTCATAATTTACCTAATCTTCATCATCATAATATTCATCATAATCTTCATAGTCCATATAGTCATCATATTGAGTGAGTTCTTCTTCCTCTTCTTGACGACGGATTTCTTCTAATTCTTCTTCAGAATATAAAGGTTTTATTTCATAATCTAAATCTTTCTTTAAATCTTTTAATCTAGGTTTATGTTCGTCTTCTTCTTTTTTCTTTTTCTTGTTTTTGTAATCAGGTTTTTCAGTTTTAGGTTTAGAAGTATCTCCAACTAATTTTTCAAAAACAGAAACATATTCTGTTGCCTTTGATTCAAGAAGTTTCTTCTTTTTGCTTACATTTTCTTCTTTTACAACTTCAGGTTTAATTGAATCTTCTTTAACTTCTTCTACTTCACTAATTTCCTCTGTTAACATGTTTTCTTCAATTGCCTCTTCAATAACTTCTTCAATTATTTCTTCTTCAAATTCTTCTGCAACTTCAAGTGCAACTTCTTCTTTTAACTGCTTAGCTTGTTTTATTAACTTTTCTTCTTCAATTTTTCTTAAGTATTCATTTTGAAGAGCAATATAATCTACACCTTGCTCATCTAAATCTTCTTTTGTTTTTATGTCAATTTTCTTTTCAGTTAGTTTAACTGCAAGTCTTGCATTTTTACCTTTTTTTCCGATAGCAAGTGATAATTGGTCTTTGTTTACAACAACAATCAAACCTTTAGAGTTTTCTGAAGGAATTACTGCGACAACTTCTGCTGGAGCAAGAGCATTTCTAACAAGATCACTAACATTGTCACTCCACTCGAAAATATCAATTTTTTCACCTTTTAACTCTTCAATTATTTCTTGAACTCTAGTACCTTTTGGACCTATACAAGCACCAATTGCATCAACATCAGGATTATGAGAATAAACTGCCATTTTAGTTCTTTCTCCTGCTTCTCTTGCAATTGCTTTAATTTCTACTATACCTTGAAAAATTTCAGGTACTTCTTTTTCAAATAGCCTTTTTACAAGTTTTGCATCAGTTCTAGAAACAACTACTTGAGAACCTTTTGTTTCTTTTTTAACTTCTGTAATAATTACTCGAATTTTTTGCCCTTCCGTATATCTCTCATTTGGAATTCTTGCAGAACTTGGCATCATAGCTATAGTTCTACCTAAATTAACTAACACAAACTTTTCTTCAACAGATTCTACAATTCCTAAAACCATTTCATCCAATAAATCTGCATATTCTTCATAAACAGCTAATTTTTCTGCTTCTCTAATTTTTTGTTTCATAACATTTCTTGCAAGAGTTGCTGAAGCACGACTTAGATTATTTAAAGAAACAGGTTTTTCAATATATTCACCAAGTTCAATTCCTTCTTTTAATTCTTTTGCATCTTCAAAAGAAATCTCTAATTCATCATCTTCAACTTCATTTACAACTGTGTATTGTTGAAACATATTAATGTGACCATTATCTTCATTAATTTCAACTCTTAGTGCAATATCAGGTATTTCTACATTTTTACGATATGCCTTAATTAAAGCTTCTTTTAAAGCATTCATAACAACTTCCTTAGATATTTTTCTATCATCTTCAATTTGACCTAAGGCATTTAATAAAACTTTGTAATTCATTTTCTCCTCCAATATTATATTTTAACCGCAAATCTTATGAATTCTATTTCTTTAGTTTCAAATGAAACTTTCCTTAAAACAGCTTTATCTCTATATTTTATTGTAATTAAATCATCAACACTTTCAATTTCACCAGTAAATTCATTTTTTCCCTTAATAGAATGATTTAATCTTACAAAAATATATTTACCAACATAATTTTTAATTTCATCAAAATTTTTTATTTCTCTTTCAGCACCAGGACTACAAACTTCAAGCATATATTGATATGTTAATAGCTCATCAAGTACAACAGAAATTTTTTCACTTATCAAAGCACATGTATCTAAATCCATTGTGTCATCTTCTTTTAATATTGAAATTTGTAATATCTTATTGTTTTTTTCACTTGTCCATTTAACATCGTATAACTTAATTTTGTTTTCAGATAAAATCGGTTGTATTAACTCTTTTATTTTTTCAATAGCCTCCATCTGTTCTCCTTATCATAAATTAAGGAGTGCCATTAGCACTCCTTTTTTCTCTACACAACTAATATATATTATAAACGGCTTTTTTGCAAGATAAACAAACAATTTATACCTATTTTGTACTATCTTTAAAGTTAATTTCACACTTAAAAATCTGATTGGGAAGTTCTTTATTTATCCCTTCCATTTTATCAATAAGCATTTCACAAGCTCTATATCCTTCTTCATATGACGGTTGAACAATAGTTGTCACACTTGGTGTCACTAAGTTTGTCCATTCTAAACTATCAAATCCAATCAAACCTAATTTCTCTGGAATTAAATGTATATAGTCTTTTAGTGACTGATAAACTTCACTTAACAATAAGTTGGTTCCTGCAAATACAAGTGTTTTTTTATTTGTATCTAATCGTTTACTAAATTCATCTTTTAAATATTCACTACAATTATTTTCAACAATTATAGTTTCAAAAGATTTATTATTTAATTTAAGTATATCGATAAAACCTCTATACCTTTCCATACGAGTTGTTAAAATATGTGGATCTTCGCTAACCATTATATAGTGTTCATAGCCATATTCCATCAATATTTCTAAAGCATCTAATACTGCTTCATAATTATTTGTTTTAATCCACATACCCTTTGAGTCATTTTTTAGTGAATCAATAAATACAACATCTTCCTTAAAATTTATTTTTGAAACTATTTCATCATAATAAGAAGTTGGCTGAATAATAAATCCATCCACTCCCATTCCACTCATACTTCTTAAATATTGTTCTTCTGCACTTTTATTAAAATTACTATTACCAACAATGAGTTGATACCCATGTTTATGCGCACAATCATCAATACCTTTAACAATTTGATTTGACAGTGAATTTGTTATATTTCCAATTACAACACCAATTAACTTTGATTTTTTATTATTTAAACTTCTTGCAATATTACTTGGTCTAAAACCTGTTTCATCAATAATTTTTTTTATCTTTTCCTTTGTTTCATTAGACATTTTGTCATAATTACCGTTTATATAAAAAGACACTGTTGTTTTAGAAACATCTGCTAATTTTGCAATATCTTTTATAGTCAATCTTTTCATAAGTCTCCTAAAGTTATTTAACTACCTAAATAATAACATATAAAATACATTTTTTCACAATTACAAATAAACTTTTCTAACTCTAATATCTTTTTCAATAAATTCAATTTCTGCATAACATGGCTTACTGCCATCACGATTATAATTTAAACTTCCAGGGTTTATTATTCTTACACCATTGATTATTCTATCTTCAAAAACATGTGTATGTCCAAAAAAAACAATATCACATCCTTCTTTTTTTGCTTTATTTACAAGCTCTTCTCTTTGATTTGCATAAACATAATGATGTCCATGAACAATTAATATTTTATGATTCATTACTTGTATAACTTTTTCAATATCATAATTATAAAAATCATTATTACCTCTTACGCTTATATATTTTTTTAAAAATGTTGGCTCTTGTTCACTGTCACCACAATGTATAAACATATTTGCAGAATTGTTTAACTCTAAAATTAAATCTAAGCATTCTTTACCATGATTATCTGATACAACTATAATTTTCATATTACCTCTATTTAATGTATAATGTAATTGGTGATAAAAATGAAACTTTTTCCATACAACTATTACATTTTATATATATTTAGTATACTAACAATTATTGCATTATTTTTGTTTTTTTTAAAGGTCATCACTTTATTAAAAAAATTAAAATTTATATTAAATCCTATATCAAACATAGATAAAAATATAAAAAGTATTAATGAAAAAACATCAATTATTACCAATAGAATTAATACGATTGTAAATAATTTTAAAAAATTCTTACCACTTTTTATCTTCTCATACTTTTTTGTAAAAAATTATAATTCTTCTTCTGAAAAAGGTATAAAAAAAATAAACAATAGTATAAATAAAGTTATAACAAAAGATATACCCGAACATAAACAAAAAGAAATTTTAAAGAAAATAATAAAATGAACCTTATCGGTTCATTTTATCTATTTAATGCTTGTTTTAAAGTTAAATTATTTTCATAAATATATGTTGCAAGTTCAACACCAACAAATCGATAATGGTTATATCGTGGTTTTTTATTATATGTTATTGATGAGTTTACACCATAACTTTGTATAAAACCAAATTTATGTGCATTATTTTCTAACCATGTAGATTGAATTGTCCTTAAAAAATCTTTTTTGTCTACTCCATCTACAATAAATTCTATAGCAAGACCTAGCTGATTTTCGCTATGACCTGGATAAAACTCGTATAAACTTGCTTCATCACCATAAAGAGATTTAGCAACATCATATAAAGCCTCTTGCTGTTGATAAGAAACATATCCCGTTTCAATTTCTAAACCACCACATGATGAACTTTGTAATAATTCATCTTTTATTGCAACACACATATTTTTTAATGGTTCTTGTATTGCGACATCGACTAAAATTTGACCATCATTAGCTGCTGGGATAAAACTATTAAGTACTTCTAAATTAAACGGACTTCTTATACTTAAAGTATAATTGTCATCTACATAAGCACTCATATCACCTGCATTTATAACTAAATTAGAATTCGAATTATATTTATCACCATTTTTTATCCAAAAATATATCTCACTGTACGAATAGTTATCAAGATATGTGTTTAATGAATTAACATCCATATAATCTCTTGTATCTTCAACCATATTTACTATAGTTTGACTATCTTCCTGCCATCTTAAAACACCTAACTTGTAATATTCTTGTGCATGATAAATATTAAATCTATCTTCTTTTATATAATTAACAAATAAACTTGGTGCAATACTATATTCAATAATGTATTCAATTTCATCGCTGTTTAAATATTTTTTTATTAACTTTCTGCTTTCTTCATCTTGATAAGGATATCTTGAAAGTGTATCGTAGTTGTAATTCATAAAAGAAAATGAAACAACAAATATTAAAGTAACGCTTACAATTAGTGCAATCATCCCACTTTTCATCATTTCACCTCGCAATTTTTATTATAACACACCATCATGTATGACTGAATATATTGTTTTTGCAACATTTAGTGGTACTATTTGAGATAATTCATCAATACTTGCTTCCTTAATTCCTTTAAAACTTTTAAAATGTTTTAAAAGTTCTTTTTTTCTAACTTCTCCTACACCTTCAATTTCATCTAAAATTGATTTTGTTTGTGCTTTGCTTCTTAGTTTTCTATGATAATTAATTGCAACTCTATGTACTTCATCCTGCATTCTTGTAAGTAGAAAAAACAAAGGACTATTTTTATTTATATCGTAAATTTCACCATGAAAATCCATTAAAGAATTAGTACTATGATTTTTATCTTTTACTAATCCAACTACTAAAATATCAAGTTCCAAAGAATCTACAATTTCCTTGGCAGCTTTTATTTGGTTGTATCCTCCATCAACAATTATCAAATCACATTTTTTTAAATTATCATTTAACACTCTAAAGTATCTTCTATATATAACTTCTTTCATTGAATCAACATCACTATTTTGTGTGTGTAATTTATAAATACGATAATCTTTTTTAAGTGGTAATCCATCTTCATATACAACCATTGCTGAAACAGTAAATGTACCAGATGTATGACTATTGTCAAATATTTCTACTCTACTAATTTCTCTACCTAAAATATCACTTAGTTTATTATTTGCAAGTTCAATTTCATCACTTTTTCTTTTAGCAACCTCAAATTTATTTTCTAATTGGTTTTTTGCGTTATTGATACACATTTCAATTAAATTTTTTCTATAACCCTTATTTTTAGGTTGGATTATTTTTGTATCCAATACTTCTGAAATTAGATTGCAATCAATATTTAATGGAAGTATTAATTCTTTTGGCAATAAATGATTTTCATAATATTGAATAATAAAAGACACAAACTCTTCTTCGGCTTCTCCATAAAGAGCATTTAATTTAAACTCTCTTTCAATAACCTTGCCACTTCTAACCAAAAATCCTTGTATAGATATATAACCTTTATCGTTAAAATACGCAAAAACATCTCTATCAATATTATCTTCCTTTTGCACTTGGATATTATCAACTACGTGATTAATAGATTTAATACTATCTGCATATTCTTTTGCTTTTTCAAAATCTAATCTATCAGATGCTTCATACATTTTTTTATATAGCTCATCAATTGTATCTTTAACATCCCCTTTTAAAAACTTAGTAATTTTTAAGACCATTTCATCAAAAATCGATTCATCTATTTGAAATTCACAAGGACCTAAGCACTGTCCAAGATGATAATATAAACAAACTTTTTTGGGAATAGTTTTACATCTTCTTAATGGATAAAGGTCTCTTAAAATTTTTAATGTGTTATATGCAGCACCTGCATCAGGATAAGGGCCAAAATATTTACTATTTCTATTTTTTTTAATATCTCTGACAACACTTAACATGGGATATTTATCACTTGATAATTTTATATAAGGATAACTTTTATCATCAATAAACATTATATTGTATCTAGGTCTATGTTTTTTTATTAAATTAAATTCAAGAATTAATGCTTCTTTTTCATTATCACAAATAATATATTCAAAATCATTTATTAAACTAACCATTTTTGTTGTTTTAAAATCATGAGCACCAACAAAATATTGATTTACACGATTTTTAAGTTTTTTTGCCTTACCTACATAAATTATTTTTTCGTTTTTATCTTTCATTATATAGCAACCAGGTTCCATAGGTAATGTTGCTAGTTTATCTTTTAAATTTTCTTTCATACTACACCTTAAATGTCACAACTGTTGCGCCAGTACCACCTTCATTTGGCATCCCTAATCTATATTCTTTAACAGAGTTATCTTTACTTAGTTTAAGATGAACTGCTTTTCTTAAAGCACCACTTCCATCTCCATGAATAATTCTAACCATTGGCATTTTAGAAAATTTGGCATTATCAATAAATTTTTCAAAAACACTCATAGCCTCTTCAACAGTTTTGCCTATTAAATTACATTCAAATTTTGTTTCAGTGACTTTAAAAGAATTAACAACTGTTGATTTTGGCTTTTTATCATTTATAACTTGATTTGTTTTTTTAATATTATTAATTTTTGATACAACATTTATACCTCTTACATCTAAAACAACTTGATTTTTTTTAATACTAATAATTTTAGCTAATTGATTGCTTGATTTAATAACAACTGTATCATTAACTTTAAAATTGTTATCTTCTGTTTTTTCATCGACATCTTCATCTTGAATTTCAATCATTTTTTTTAATTTTAATGCTTCATGATATTTAAAATTTTTATTTTGCATTAAACGTAATTCTTCTAAAATAAGTTGTGCTTCTTCTGTTTTTTGCTCTAAATATATTTTTGCCTTATCTTTTGCATCTTCAATTATTTTATTTTTAGAAATTTCTATTTCATTTTTTAAAATACTCAATTCATTTTTTGACTTTTCAAGATTTGAAAGTTCTAAAGTTAATTTTTCGTTTAATATCTTATTTTGAAGTAATTGTTCTTCTAATTTTTCTATTAATTTGTCTTCATTAGATTTTCCTTGTTCTTTTAAAAACTTTGCATTTTTAATAATTTTTTCATTCAAACCATATCTTAATGCAATTTCAAAAGCATTACTTTGTCCGGTAATACCTTCAATGAATTTATATGTTGGAGTAAGTTTCTCTAAGTCAAATTGAACCATCGCAACTAAAATATCTTCATGTTTTTTTCCATAGCTTTTCAATTTACCATAATGTGTTGTTGCGACTAATAAACACTTTCTTTCTCTTAATTCATTCAAAATTGCAATTGCTAAACTTTCCCCTTCTTTTGGATCTGTACCTGAGCCAAGCTCATCAAGTAAAACAAGACTTCTATCAGTTGCATTATTACAAATTATTGCTAATTTAGATAAATGTGCACTGAAAGTACTTAATGATTCAACAACAGATTGTTCATCACCAATATCAACAAAAACATTATCAAAAAAAGGGATTTCTGCATTATCAACACTAATAGGCATACCACTATATGTCATTAAAACCATTAAACCAATAATTTTAAGACTAATTGTTTTACCACCTGTATTTGGTCCACTAACTAAAAGAACTCTATGTGGACTAGAAATTTTATAATTATTACTTACAACCTTATCTTTATCTATAAGAGGATGACGAGCCCTATTTAAAATTATTTTTTTATCATCAACAAGTTTTGCAACAGTACAATTATTTATTTTACCCCATTTTGCCCTTGCAAAAAAACTATCTAATATTGCAACTGTTTCAAGATTATAAAGTAAATATTCGGCATATTGTTTAATTTCTTTTCCACATTCAAAAAGTATTTTTTCTATTTCTTCCTCTTCCTTATAAATTAAATTAATTTTTTTATTATTTAATTCAACAAAAATGGCAGGTTCAACATAAAATGCTTGACCAGAAGCGCTTTCTCCATGTACAAAACCACCAAAACTATTTTTATCAGATGCTTTAACAAGCGCAACAATTCTGTTGCTCCTATTAGTAATTATTCCATCAACCATTTTATTTACATTTTCTTTTTTAAATTTTTCACTTGTAAATAAAATTTCACTTTCCACTTTTCTAAGGGATTCCCTTATTGATTTTAAAGTATTACTTGCACTATCTTTTATTTCACCATATTCATTAAAAATATTATTTAAATAATCTACTAACTTTTGATTATAAAAAAGTGATGATACAAGCTCATTTAAATTTTTATATTCTTCTTCATAATCATTAAAATAATTATTTATATCTCTTATTCCACCAAAATGTGAAATAACATTTAAACAATCGTTAGAAGTAATCATTCTATCTTTTAAAACATTATTTAAACATTCTTTTATATCTTTAAAACCATTAAAAGGCATTTCATTAAATCTAATTGTAAGATTAAGTGCTTCTTTCATTCTTAAATTATCTCTTTTAATTATTAATTTGTTAAAAGATGGTTTTACATTTAATAAATATTCCTTACCAAGTGAAAAAGCACAAAAAGATGACATTTGTGCAAGTACAATATCAAAATCTAAACTTTTTTCAATATTTATAGTTTTATTCAAATTTAATTAACTCCTCTATATTTATATTTTCAATATTATTTTCTTCTAACCAATTTTTTAGCCATATTTTATCATCATCAGTTAAATCATTAAAATTTTTTATGACTTTTGTAAACATTTCACTTTCTAAAATTGGTTTAATATAATTACCACCTACAAAATTATTAACTTTTACAATATCATTAAAAAAAGTATTTTTAACAATATTTGCACCGTTATTTATTAAAGGCATATTTAACACAAAAACAATTACTAATACCCATATATTAGCTATTAAAAGTCCAAATATTCCACCTATAAGTTGATTAAACTGTTTTAATATTGGTATACCTTGTAAAAACTTAATTGCTGGTTTAATAATCATAAATACAATTGAAACAACAATAAAAACAATAATAAACCATGCAAATTTATTTAATGATTTATAAAATAATGTATTTAAAATTTGATATTCAACATTATTTATATTTTTTGGCCAAATACCAATGTAATCCGCAATAACTGGAGAAACATAAAAACTGATATATAACGCTAGTAATAGGCCTAACATACTAGCTAATTGAAATAAAAATCCTTTTTTAACTCCATTAATAAACATTAAAATAAAAAATAAAACAATTAAAATATTAATAACAATATATAAATTCATATAATCACCACAAATATAATAACATTTATTTTAAAAATTGTGATAATATTAAAAAATGGAAACGATAACTTTAAAATTAACAAATGAAGAAATTTCAAAATTAAAAAAAAGTTTTAGTGATGAAATTATTGATAATAAAAATGAATATGTTTTATTTCAAATAAAAACTGAAAATTGTACTATAACAGCTTATAAATCAAATAAAGTTGTTTTTCAGGGAAAAGATGCAAATATATATGCCTCACCATTTAAAAATGATAACTTTATTGAACAAGCAGGAAGTGACGAAGTTGGTACAGGTGATTTTTTTGGCCCTGTAGTTGTATGTGCATGTACAATTTTAAAAAATAATCTACCTATTTTAGAAAAATTAGATATTAAAGATTCTAAAGATATCACAGATGAAAAAATAATTGAAATAGCTCCAAAATTAATGGAAGAAATAAAATATAGTCTTTTAATATTAGATAACGAAAAATATAATATTGTCCATAAAAATAACAATATGAATGCTATAAAGGCAAAACTACACAACAAAGCATTAGTAAACTTAAATAACAAACATAAATTACCTAAATTTGTAATTATAGATCAATTTACCCCAAAAGACTTATTTTATAGATACATAAAAGATGAAAAAGAAATTATTAAAAATATAAATTTTGAAACAAAAGCAGAAAATAAATATATAAGTGTTGCATGTGCCTCAATTATTGCAAGGTATGCATTTTTGAAAAAATGGGAAGAAATGGAAATAAAGTATAATTTCAAGTTTATTAAAGGCGCAAGTAATTTAGTAGATAAAAATATAGCTGACTTTGTAAAAAAATATAGTGAACATGAACTAATAAAAGTTTCAAAAACACACTTTAAAAATATAGAAAAATATAAAGAATATATGTAAAACTCCATACTCATGAATGAAGTGAATATGGAGTTTTATTTTTTTAGTTCATCATTTTTGGTTTTTATTACATCAACTTTTACACTTTTTTCCAATTGTTCAAATACAATTCCAGCACTAGATAACATTCTTTTACTTGCAATTACACTTTCAGTATCTTTGTATTTATCGCTCTCAAAAACTATCCTTTTAATTCCTGATTGTATTATTGCTTTCGCACATTCATTACAAGGAAATAGAGATACATATATACAACAATCTTTTACACTTTGATTACTGTTTAAAATAGCATTTAATTCTGCATGAACAACATATGCATATTTACTATCAACAAGACTACCATCCCTATTCCAAGGAAAAATATCATCTGAACATCCTCTAGGAAATCCATTATATCCTATAGAAACAACTCTTTTATTGTCATCAACTATTACTGCTCCAACTTGTGTTGATGGATCTTTTGATCTGTATGCGGATAAATGAGCTAATCCCATAAAATATTCATCCCATGATAATACATCTTTTCTTTTACTCATTTTCATTTTCCTCCTGCATATTCAATATATATTTTATATAGATTATCTTTTAGCTTATAAGAATAGTTTTTAAAACCTATTTTGTCATAAAAATTCACAATATTTTCATCAGTTTTAATATAAACATCATCAAGTTTAATAGGTTTTACATTAATAAAATTAAAAATCAAAACAATAAAAACAATTACTAAGCTTATTAAACTATTGAATTTTAAATTTTTATAGTTTTTATTATTTATATAATAAATACCTAATAACAATCCTATAATAAATCCGCCGATGTGTGAATAAACAGCTATATTTGGAATAAAATTAATTATAACATTCACAAAAATCACACTAATAAATTTCATATTAAATTTTTTATATGCACCTGAATAAAAATAATAAACTAGTAATAACCCAAAAAGTCCGTAAAGTCCCCCGCTTATACCAACCATTAAAACATTGTTGCTTAAAATGTAGGTAAAAAAACCACCCGCAATTATCGATAAAATTAAAGTAATCAAAAATTTTACTCTTCCAAAAATTGGTTCTAATATTACACCTAGATTATATAAAGAAATTAAATTTAATAACAAATGAAAAAAATCAATATGTACAAATCCATAACTCAACAATCTAAAATACTCCTTAGACATAATTAGTATTTTATAATATGCACCAAAAATAATTGATGTTTCAATACTTCCATTATATATATTTGAAAAAATATGTATTAGAAAGTATACAAATAAGCATAAAGCAATTACAGAATATGTAATAATATTAAAATTTGCTTTTTTTATCTCTTTTTTCTTTAATAAATCTAACTCGTATTTCAATAAAGAAGTATATTTAGATATATTTTCATCAATGTTATCATTTTCTTCAAAAATTGTTTTTATCCCCTTAAAAACATCAGAAACATCTTTACCAGAATAAAACCCATTATAAATATTAATAATGTCTTGATCATTTGTTTCATCATTATTTATACAAAAAACTAATTCTTTTTGATAATTATTTATAATCTTTCCAATATAATTATTAATAAACTTTATATCAAAATTTTGATTAGTATTTTTATTTGTAGTAACTTTTATAGTAGAATAATTCTTATTTTTATTATTAACTAACCAGAAGTCACCATTAGATTTAGAATTTTGATCAACAACTTCTAAAAGACCATATCCATGTTCTTTAACAAAATAAAAAACCAATTGAAGTTGATACAATAGTGCTTTTTTTTCAACCATTTTTTTCTATATCCTTCAATATTTCTTCAAAATACAATGGCAATTTACTTTCAACAACAATCAATTTACCATTTGTTGGTTGATTAAATTGAATTTTAATTGCATGCAACATTTGACCATTTGTATCTTTTCTTGTATTTGAATAACTATATTTATCATCACCTACAATAGGATGTTTTATATATTGCATATGAACTCTAATTTGATGAGTTCTTCCAGTTTCAAGCTCACATTCAATAAGAGTATGATTTACAAAACGTTTTAAAACTTTAAAATGAGTTATTGCTTCTTTACCATTTATATCTGTAACACACATTTTTTGTCTATCATGTTTGCTTCTTCCAATTGGAGCATTTATTGTTCCAGTTTCATGTTCAATAACACCATGAACAAGTGCAATATATGTTCTATGGCATTTTTTAGATTTGATTTGATTAGCAATTTCATTATGTGCTTTATCATTTTTACACACAATTAAACAACCACTTGTATTTTTATCAATTCTATGAACAATTCCTGGACGGATATTGTCATCATTATTTGATAAATTATTAAAATGATACAAAAGTGCATTTACAAGAGTTTTAGTATAATTACCTGCAGCAGGATGTACAACCATACCTTTATCTTTATCAACTACAATTAAATCATCATCTTCATAAAGAATGTTTAATGGTATATTTTCTGGTAATAAATCATCAACATTCACCTCAGGAATATTTATAATTATTTCATCATTACTTTTAACTTTATAATTTGATGAAACACTTTCACCATTTACTTTTACCAATCCATCTTTAATCAAAGTTTGAATTTTGCTACGAGTTAAATCTTGTATACCACATAAATATTTATCTATTCTTACACCTTCATTATCTACAACTTTTAAAATTAAATTATCCATTGATTTTCTCCTTTTCAAAGAAAGTACTCAACAGTAATATTCCAACTCCAATACACAAAAGTGAATCAGCGATGTTAAATATAGGAAAATCATATCCAAAAATATAAAAATCTAAAAAATCAATTACATATCCTAAAAGTAATCTATCAATAAAATTCCCAATTGCTCCCGATAACATAAGTAAAACACTAAATCGTACTATTTTTGTCTCATTTTTATTTTTAAATAACCAATAAATCATCGCACAAGAAACAACAAATGAAACAATTGTTAAAACAATAGTTTTTCCCTCAAAGATACTCCAAGCAGCACCTGTATTTTGAGCATAAGTTATATTAAAAAAGTTTTTTATTACAACAATCGGTTCATAAATATTTAAATTTGTAGAAACTATAAATTTTGTGATTTGATCAATAAACAAAAAAAGCACTAATAAAACAAATTCTTTTAACTTCATAAATTCACCTTTTAAAAACAATATTAATTAATACCCAAGGTATCAAATTTTTCTTTACTTGCAATTACAAGAAGTCTATCATCTGCTTCAATAAGATAATCTGCAGAAGGAGAAATTGATAATGGAGCAGTTGCACTTTTTCTTACTCCTAAAACATTCACTCCAAATCTATTCCTCAAATTAAGTTTTGCAAGTGTATTATTAACCCAATTATTTGGTGCTAAAATTTCTATAACACTATACTTATTATCAATGTCAATTAAATCAACTATATTTGGTGATACAAGTTGTTTTGCAACTCTTACTCCCATCTCTTTTTCAGGTCTAATTACTCTATCTGCACCAACACGTTCTAATATTTGCATATATTTTTTATTTTTTGCTTTTGCAACAATATATGGAACATTTAATTCTTTCAAATTCATTATAGCCATAATACTATCTTCTAAATGCGTTCCAGTTGCAACAATTGCACAATCAACATCTCCAATACCAATAGCTTTTAACTGGTCAATATCTGTTATATCAGCAACAACTGCGCTAGTTACATCATCTAATACCCTTTCAACACAGCTGTTATCTAAATCAACAGCAATAACATCATAATCAAAACTTGCAAGTGTTGTTGCAATTGTAGAGCCAAAAACCCCCAATCCTAAAACTGCATAACTTTTTCTACTCATATATATCACCTACCCTATCAATACATCTTCTTGAGAGTATCTTATCATATCATTTTTATTGGTTTTTCTACTAATTGTTGAAATAATAATTGTAATTGGTCCAACTCTTCCAATAAACATCATAATCATGATTATTATTTTACCATAGTTTGTTAAATCTGGAGTAATTCCAACACTTAAACCAACTGTTGCAATAGCAGATATGGTTTCAAATAGTAACTCCATCAATTGAAATTTTGGCTCCATTAAAAGCAAAAAGAACACAGAAATAAAAATAGAAACTAAATAAATTGTAAAAACTATAAATGCTTTATTAACAATATTTTGTGAAATTTCTCTTTGATGATAATTTATGTATGTTTTATTAGATATTATAGTTTTAATAGAAAGCAACAAAACTCCAAAGGTTGTAGTTTTTATCCCACCAGCAGTACCTCCAGGAGAACCACCAATAAGCATAAATAAACACATAATTAATAATGTTGCATTTTTCATATTACCAATTGGTATACTTGAAAAACCAGCTGTTCTTAATGTAATCGAATTAAAAATAGAAATGATAATTTTTTCAAAAACATTTAGATTATTCATACTCCAATTATTTTCTAACAAATAAAACACTACTGCACCTAAAATTATTAAAATTGCAGTTATTTTCACAACCAACTTTGTATTAATTGTAAAATGATGGCTAATTGTTTTAATTGATTTTTTCTTATTTTTAATTATATTAAACAAATCAAACCAAACTGCAAATCCCAAACCACCGACAACAATTAAAAAACAAACAACGACATTAACTAATAAATCACCTTTATACATTTCTAAAGAGCTTAATGAAAAGTTATCCATACCTGCATTACAAAAAGCTGATACGCTCAAAAATATTGCATTAAAAACTCCTCTAGCAAAACCAAATTTTTTACAAAATTTAAAACTTAAAAATATTACACCAATCATTTCAAAAAATAATGTGTATTTAAATATACTTTTTATATATACAGGAATATTCTCAATTGTTGATTTATTTAATGCGTCTTGAACAAGTTTTTTCTCTGCAAAGTACAACTGTTTTTTTGCAACAGATAAAAACATTATTAAGAAAGTCATTAAACCCAACCCACCTATTTGCATCAAACAAATTATAATAACTTGCCCAAATATAGTATATTGTGTTGAAATATTAACAGTTAAAAGACCAGTAACGCAGGTTGCACTAACCGCAGTAAAAAGATGTTCAATATATTTAACATTTTCACCATTATTCGATATTGGAAGAGAAAGTAATAATGAACCAATAATAATTACAAAGATAAAACTAAATGCTAAAATTCTTGGAGTTTTAACACCTTTCATTAACTTTTCTCTTAAAAAATTAAAACATTTTTTCATACAATCACCATAATATACCATTATATGATTTTAAAAATAATTTGCAATTAATTTTGAATATTTGAATATATGTGGTATATTGGCTAAGTTAAAGGAAAAAAATAAATGAAATTTAAAGAATTAGGATTATCAGAAAATATTTTAAAAGCTATATATGATTTAGGTTATAATGAAGCTACATACATTCAAAATGCATGTATCCCTATCATTTTGAATAATAGGGATATATTAGGGCAATCTCAAACTGGAACTGGAAAAACTGCTGCATTTGGGTTACCACTTATTGAAAAAATTAAAAAATCTGAAGGAAAAAGAAAGCCTCAAGCACTTGTTTTAAGCCCTACACGTGAATTATCCCTACAAGTAAGCAACGAATTACGAAAATTTTCTAAATATATTGAAGGTATAAAAGTTGTTACTATATATGGTGGTACATCATTTCAAGAACAAATAAAAAATATCAAACAAGGTTGTGAAATAATCGTAGGTTGTCCTGGTAGAGTATTAGATCACTTGGAAAAGAAAACATTAAAATTAGATGAATGTAATCTTCTTGTTCTTGATGAAGCTGATGAAATGTTAAATATGGGTTTTAGAGAAGATATTGAAAAAATAATAGAATTCATCCCAGAAACAAGACAAACTCTTTTATTTTCTGCAACAATGCCACAAGCTATAAAAGATATTGCTTCAAATTATCAAAAAGATCCACTTTTTATAAAAAATCCAGAAACAAAACTTACAGGAAGTACAATAACTCAACTCGGGTATGAAGTTGCTCAAAAAGATAAAGAAAAAGTACTTATACAAGCTTTAGAAATAAGAAAACCTAAAATGGCAATGATTTTCTGTAATACAAAAAAAATGGTAGATGACTTATGTGCACAGCTTGTGAGTTTAAATTATCCTGCAAGTGCTATACATGGTGATATGAAACAAGAAGCACGAACAAAAGTTATGGAAAGATTTAAAAAAGGTCAAATAAATTATCTTATATGTACTGATGTTGCTTCTAGAGGAATTGATGTAAACAATATGGATATGGTAATAAATTATGATTTACCACAAGAAAATGAATATTATGTTCACCGTATTGGAAGATGTGGAAGAGCTGGGAAACAAGGTGTAGCTATAACTCTTTTTAATCCAAAGGAAAAAAGAATAATAAATGATTTAGAAAAAATTACTAAATCTAAAATTAATATTGAAGATTTACCTACAAAAGAAATGATAGATAAAGTTATCTTTGAACAAATTATTTCTGATTTAAAAGAATCTCTAAACATTAAAACAGATAAAAAAATAAATAAACTAGTTTTAGATTTAATTAAAAATGAAAATTTAGATGTTAATGAATTACTCTTAGCACTTATAAATAAACACTACTCAAAAAATACAATCGAAGTTGTGCAAGCACCTATAAAATTAAATTCACTAAAAAGTAAAACTAGAAAAAAAGTAAGCATAAAAATTTCAGTTGGATCTAAAGACAAAGTTGAAGTAAATCATATTGTTTGTGCTATATCAGAAGCAACAGG
The DNA here is from genome assembly GCA_022772735.1 of Erysipelotrichaceae bacterium. GTDB lineage: Bacteria > Bacillota_I > Bacilli_A > Erysipelotrichales > Erysipelotrichaceae > UBA9076. Next base: position 147,265 of record JALEZD010000008.1, on the reverse strand, counting down.
TTTAAATTCTAAAGACATTGGAAAAATAAAAATATTTAACACCTACAGCATTGCAGAAATACCTGAAGACATAAAAAATCAAATAATAAAAAAATTAAATAAAACTACTATAAAAAATAAAAAAATTGAAGTATCATTAGAAAAGGCTAAAAAAAGTAAACGTCAGAGGTAAAATATGAAACATATTTTTATTTTAAATCCAACTGCTGCAAGTGGAAAAACACAAAAAATAAAAAATATATTAGAAAAATATTGTATTGACAATAATCTGGATTATGAAATTATTGAAACACAATATAGTAAACACGCATCTGAAATCGCAAATCAATATGGAATTAATGATGATGTAACTTTATACTCTATTGGCGGAGATGGAACTGCATTTGAAATACTTAATGGTGTTAATGATAAGGTAAGTGTTTCAATAATTCCAGCAGGTACAGGAAATGACTTTTTTAGAATGATAAGTGATGACAATAGTGATATTTTACAAACTATTATTGAATGTATTCATGGAAGAAATGTTTATGTTGATTATGGTATTGCGAATAAAACAAGATTTTTAAATTCTACAACACTTGGCTTAGATGCTAGAATAAACACCCTTGCATGTGAGATATTTAAAAAATCATTCATGCCAAAAAAATTTCTCTATGGAATTGCTTCATCAATTGGTGTTCTAGCACCAAAACCGTTTAATATGACATTAACTATTGATGATAAAATTATTAAACAAAAATCATTACTTGTTGGTGTAATGAATGGAAAATTTTATGGAAATGGTGTTAATCCCATACAGGATGTAAGCATACAAGATGGCTATTTTGATATAATTGTAATAGACAATATACCTGTATTTAAACTATTAACCCTTTTACCAAAATATTTATCAGGAAATACAAAAACAATAAAAGAAATTCATATATATAGAGGCAAAAAAATTAAAATTGAAACAGAAATTGAAGTCGATGCTCAATCTGATGGTGAAAATTTTAAAACAAAATCAATAACATTTGACATTATGAAAGATTCACTAAATTTAAGAGTTCCTATGTCATCTAAACTAAAATAAAATATATAATAAATTAACTGATATACACCCTTTTTACTGAATTAATCCAGAAAAAGGGTTTTTTTAGGAAATAATTAGTATTTTCTTATATATTAATGGTGATAATATGGTTATTTTTATTGTTATTTATGCTTCATTTATTCAATGCTTAATTGATAGATATCCAAACTATTTTATAAATAAATATAGTTTTTGTTTTAGTTGTAATCAAAAGCTAAAAATTTATGATAATATACCAATAATTAGTTATTTTTTATTAAAAGGTAGATGTAGAAATTGTAAAACAAAAATAAGTAAATTAATAATATTTACTGAAATTTTATTTTCTGTTATGTATGTTTTTATTACATATTTAAAATATGACATAACATTGTTTTTTATATTTTCAATGCTTTACATGGCTGCAGTTGTTGATATAAAAACAGGTGAAATTCCAGATTTGTCATGGATAATTATTTCAATATTATCATTTCAAAATCCAAAATTTGAATTAATTATATATATTTTAATAATTGGTGGCATATTATCATTTTTTAAGTTGATTGGATTTGGTGATATAAAACTTTTAGCTTCTTTATCACTGCATTTAAATTTTTATAACTTTATACTTGGTTTATTTTTAAGTTGTATTTTAGCATTATCAAAAGCAAAAAAAGGAACAATAAAATTTGCTCCTTATATTGGAATTAGTTATTTTATAATATTTCTATTACAGGGGTTTCAAAATAAAATGTACTTCCCTTTTCTAAATCACTAATAACTCCATATTTAAAATTATGTAATTCTAAAATTTCTTTTGCAATCGCAAGTCCAATACCACTGCCTGTAGATGATCTAATATGTTCTTTATCAACTTTATAATATCTATCCCAAATAAATGGTATACTTTCTTTTTCGATTCCTTTGCCAAAATCTATAACTTCAATTCTAACAAAATTATCTTTTACAATTTGATTGACAATAATTTTTTTACTATCCGATGAATAATTAATTGCATTGCTAATGAAATTATGCATTACCTGAGAAATTCTTAAATCATCACCATTAATAATAACTTCATTCTCATAATTATATGTAATTTCAAAACCTTCACTTTGAATATAAAAATTATATTTTGTTAAAACATTTTTTATTAATTCACTCAAATTAAAATTATTACTTTCTAGTTTTATTTTATTTTCTTGTAATTTTGAAAAATCTAATAAATCGTTTACCAAAGAAGATAACCTTTTTGTTTCATCAACAATTACCTTTATATTTTCGTCAGTTTTTTCCTCAGGAAAATCTAACATCATTTCCCCATACCCACTAATCATAGTAAGTGGTGTTCTTAAGTCATGTGAAACATTCGCAATTAAATCTCTTTTAGCTTTATCAGCTTTGTTTATCTCATTTGAAGCATTTATAAGTGTATTATTTAATTCATATATTTCCTTAGAATTTATCTTTTCAATTGAATTATACTTTCCATTATATAAACTCTTTGCAGCACTATTTACATCCTCAATTGGCTTTATAAAACGTTTGGTTAATATATAAGTTAGTAAAATTGTTGAAATAACTACAACAATACTAATAAAAAATAACTGTATTGATAATGTTCTTGTTGTTGCATTAATAGGTGTAATATTTGAATTAACTATTATAAAATAGTTAACATCTTCATAAGTTACACTTTTAAAATACATTAGTGAGTCAAATCCCTTTTCTTGACTATATGATTGTGTATTTTCATGTTGTCTAAAATCAAAAGTTGGAACGAAAGTTTCAACCAATAAACTTCCACCATTTGTATTAGTTTGATTGATATAATAATTTAAATCTTCTTTAGTTAACCGATGCATTGGACAACCCATATTACTATTTAATGATAAAATATCGCTTTCTTTTACAACCATTATACACATTTCATTAGATTGCGATTTTTGTTGTATATAATCCTCAATATTACTATTGCCTATATTTTTTTCAATCTTATTAGCAACATTTATAATGTCATTTCTTTTTACCATTTCATAAAATTTATCCAACAATAATATTTGAAAAATGAACAAAAATATTAAAATTATACTCATAAATAATCCTATATATTTTAATATTTTCCACTTTAAGCTACTAGGCTTTTTCAAATCTATAACCTACCCCTCTTAATGTTGTAATAAATTTACTATATTCTTTAATATTTTTTCTTAAAAGTTTAATGTGTGTATCTAATGTTCTATCATCACCAAAAAAATCATATCCCCAAATATTTTGAAGTAATTGTTCTCTAGTGATTGCTCTACCAATATTTTTTGTTAGATAACTTAATAATTCAAACTCTTTAGGAGAAAGTTGAACCTTTTCATTATTAACTAATACAACTCTAGCATCATAATCAATATGTAAACCTTCAATTGTAAAAAAACCACCAGCATTTTTATTAGTTCTTTTATATAGTGCATGAATTCTCATCATTAATTCCTTGCTTGAAAAAGGTTTAACAACATAATCATCAACACCAATATCAAAACCATGAACTTTATCATATTCTTCTCCAAGTGCTGATAATAAAATAATTGGAATATCTTTTTCTTTTTTTATTTCCTTACTTGCTGAAAAACCATCTAAATTAGGCATCATAATATCCATAACGATTACATCATAATCATTATCCATACATTTTGCCACAGCCTCTAGTCCATCACTAGCTTCGCTAACATCAAAACCTTCATACTTTGCGTACTTACATATCATTTCTCTAATTTTTACTTCATCATCTACAACTAAAACTTTAACCATAATCTTATTCTCCTAAAATAATATTAACTTATTAATGTGAATTTAAAGTGAATTATTTACTCCAAATTCCAATTTTTTGATTTTTTGCATAATCTTGTGCATTAAATAGTTCATCGACATAAAGATAATCGTCATAAATGTAAGAAACTCTAGCATATCCATTTTTTACAATCTCTTCTTCTAATAATTTTCCATCAACAAAAATCCAATAAAGCAATCTTCCATATTTATCTTCATTATCACTTTTGGGATCATGTTGTAAGGTAATTTCTTTAGCATTTTTTAAATAATCACATACGAAATCTTTTGATTTTAAACCCAATTCCATCTCATTACCTTCTATTTCAGGAGCATTAATACCAATAAACCTAACTTTTTTATCTATGCCATTAATATAAAATCTTGCAGTATCTCCATCAATACAAGAAGAAAGTTTTACTGTTTCTTTATTCTCTTCAATATTGTAAGTGAAAAAAATAAAAAATGTAAAAATTGCTATTAAAAAAATATAAATAGCAATCTTAAAAAATTTATTGTAATTCATTTTTAACAATATTATCTATCAAATCAAGTTGAACATCTTCAATATTTCCGAGATCACTTTGACTTGCTAATTTATTATTCATTGGTAATTGAGCTAAAACTTTTAAATTATATTTTTCTGCAACTTGATTTACATGACTTTCACCAAATACGTATATCTTATTTTGACAACAATCACATTCCACATAACTCATATTTTCAATAATACCTACTATTGGAACATTCAACATATTAACCATATTAATAGATTTACCTACAACCATAGAAACAAGCTCCTGTGGGCTTGTAACAATAATTACTCCATCAACAGGCAATGACTGTAAAACTGTTAGTGTTACATCTCCAGTCCCAGGAGGCATATCAACAAACATATAATCAACATCATTCCAATATACTTCTTCATAAAATTGTTTAATCAAACCTGTAATTAATGGTGCTCTCCAAACAACAGGAGTTTCATCATCATCTAAAAGCATATTTGTACTAATCACCTGAATACCAGATTTTGTAATTGCAGGCATAGTAACTTCTCCATTTGAAACAGCTTTATCACTGATACCAAATACTTTAGTCATACTTGGACCAGTAATATCACCATCTAAAATCGCAACATTATACCCTAAACGAGCTATTGCACTTGCCAGTAAAGCAGTTGTTGAACTTTTTCCAACCCCTCCCTTACCACTAATAATTGCATATATTTTTTTTACCTTTGATAATCTGTTTAATTTGTAATATTTATTATCCGCACAACTTGAATCTTTACAACCACCACAACCAGAACCACATGAACTCATATTTTACTCTCCTATCTTTTTAAAAACAACTCTATATATTGGCTGATTTAAATCAATAAATTTTGCCTCATATTCAGTTATTGCATCTTCATCATGAGTATTTCTTCTATAATCTACAGAAATTTCTTCAATTTCATATCCATTATGAGTAAACTCAATAATAGTATATTCAAATAATCCAGAATTATCACTCTTCATGATTATTTTTCCATCTTCTTTTAAAATTTTTGAATATAAATCAATAAAATTTTTATGAGATAATCTTCTTTTTTTATTTGAACTTTTTGGCCAAGGATCCGAAAAATTTAAATGTATAATATCAATTTCTCCATCATCAAACCACTCTAAAATATCCTTTGCATCTTTTGCGATTAATAATCTATTTTCAATTGGGTTTTCACAAAGTTTTTTTGCAGCTACAGCCGCAACATTTGTTTCTTTTTCAATTCCTATCCAACCATCTTCTATATACATTTGAGACATAGATTTTATGTAATCACCTTTACCAGTACCAATTTCTAAATGAATCACACTTCTTTTAAGTTTTTCATTCCATTTTCCTTTAAAAATATTTGGTTCATTTATTACTAATTCATTATGCTCATTCAAAAATGGAATAGCCCAACTTTTTTTTCTCATTCTCATATTTTTAACCCTCTAACTTTCAAAATTATAGCATATACACATTAAAAATACCTCTACTAATATATAGAGGTATTATTTATTAATCTTTCTTTTTAAATACTCTTTTTTCTGAATTAGATTGTTTTTTTGCTTTTTGAGCCTCATCCCAACCTTCAGGTTTTTCTAAAAATTCACGATGAGATACATTTACTCTTCCTTTATCATCAATATCAGTAACTTTAACCTTAAGCACATCACCGATTTTTAATACATCTTCAGGTTTTTCAACTCTTTCATACGAAATTTTTGACACATGTAATAATCCATCTGTTCCTGGGAAAAGTTCAACAAAAGCACCAAACTTTTCTAATCTAACAACTTTTGCATCAAATTCTTCGCCAACTTTAGCTTCACGAATAATATTTAAAATAGTTTCTTTAGCTTTATCAAGCATTTCTTGATCAGTATGATAAATAACACATCTACCATCATCTTCTATATCAATTTTAACTTGACCACAATTTTCAATGATTTGATTAATCATTTTTCCACCTGTACCAATTACTTCTCTAATTTTGTCAACAGGAATTGTTAATGTAACCATTTTAGGAGCATACTTACTTACATTTTCTCTTGCAGATGAAATTGTAGCAATCATATTTTCCATAATTTCATCTCTTCCTTTTTTAGCTTGTGCAAGTGCTTCTTGAAGAATTTCTCTATTAATCCCATCAATTTTAATATCCATTTGCAAAGCAGTTATACCATTAGAAGTACCTGCAACTTTAAAATCCATATCTCCATAATGATCTTCCATACCTTGGATATCAGTTAAAATAGAATAATGATCACCATAAGTAATTAAACCCATTGCAACTCCAGCAACTGGTGCTTTAATTGGAACACCTGCAGCCATTAAACTCATTGACCCTGCACAAATGCTTGCTTGTGAACTTGAACCATTTGATTCTAAAACTTCAGCTACTACTCTTATTGCATAAGGAAATTCTTCTTCACTAGGTAATACTTGTGCAAGTGCTCTTTCACCAAGTGCACCATGTCCAATTTCTCTTCTTCCAGGACTTCCCATTCTTCCTGTTTCACCAACAGAAAATGGAGGAAAGTTATAATGATGCATAAATCTTTTTTCTTCAACTAAAGTTAAATCATCAATTATTTGATTATCACCTAAGGCACCTAAAGTTGTTACAGATAATACTTGAGTTTCTCCTCTTGTGAATAATGCAGAACCATGTGCTCTAGGAAGTAAATCAACTTGGGAATTTAAAGGTCTAATTTCATCTAATTCACGCCCATCAGGTCTTATTTTATCAACAGAAATTAATCTTCTAACTTCCATAGCAACAATTTCATGACAATATTCTTTAGCCTGCTTAACAGCTTTATTTAATTCTTTTTCACTTGAATATTCTAAACCTTCAAAATAGTTTGCCATTTCTTCAGTAATTTCATCAATTTTTCCGTATCTTTCTAATTTTTGTTTAATTGATACAGCTTCCTCTAATCTTTGTTTTCCATTATTATCAATATATTCTTTAATTTCAGAACTTATTTCATATAAAACTACTTCCATTTTTTCTTTTGCACATTTTGTTATTACTTTTTCTTGGAATGCACAAAGTTGTTTGATATGTTCATGACCAAATAATAATGCATCTAGCATAACTTCTTCTGAAACTTCTTTTGCACCAGCTTCAACCATATTTATTGCGTCTTTTGTACCCGCAACAACTAAATGTATATCAGATTTTTCAGCATCTTCCTGAGATGGATTTATAATAAATTTTCCATCAATTCTACCTACAATTACCCCAGCAATTGGACCATTAAACGGAATATCTGAAACACATATTGAAAGAGATGCTCCAAACATTGCAGCCATTTCAGAACTTAAATCTGGATCAACAGATAAAACTGTATTTACAACTTGCACTTCATTTCTAAAACCTTCGGCAAATAAAGGTCTAATTGGTCTATCAATAAGTCTTGCTGTTAACGTTGCATGTTCACTTGGCCTACCTTCTCTTCTTAAAAAACCACCAGGTATTTTACCAACTGAATATAACTTTTCCTCATAACTTACAGTTAAAGGAAAAAAATCTGTATCTTTAGGTTGTTTTTGTGCAGTAGCTGTAGAAAGAACGACAGTATCACCATATCGTATTAAAACAGATCCCCCTGCTTGTTTTGCAATTTCACCATGTTCTACAACAATAGTTTTACCTGCAAAATCAAAACTAAATATTTGCTTTTCCATAATTACCTCATCTTAATTCATTATCTGTATTATTTTACCATTTTATATTAATAAAATGTATATTAAAAATGTTTTTTTTAAATATTGGGCATTTTATTTGTGAGAATATTCAATTTTTTATATTATATATATGAAAGTTGAGGAAATTATAATGAAAAAACAAATTGAACTATCATACAGCTTTGATGCTTTAGAGCCTGTTATTGACACTCTTACAATGGAAACACACTATGGAAAACACCATAAAGCTTATACAGATAACTTAAATGCAACAATTGATGCAACACCAGAAATTCAAGGTAAATGTGTTAAATCATTACTAAGAAATTTAGAACTTGTTCCTGAATCTGCAAGAGCATCTATAAGAAATAATGGTGGTGGATTCTTAAATCATAATTTATATTTTGATACTATTTCACCAAATCCAGTTAAAACTCCTTCAGGAGAACTTGCAGAAAAAATTAATTCTACATTTGGTTCATTAGAAGAATTAAAAGCAAAATTAATTGATGCATCACTAAAACAATTTGGTTCTGGATGGGCATGGTTAGCAGTAAATGAAGAAACTGGAGAACTAAAAGTACTACAAACAGCTAATCAAGATACTACATACGCTTTAGGTTATGCTCCAATTTTAGGAATTGATGTTTGGGAACATGCCTACTATTTAAAATATAAAAATTTAAGAAAGAGCTATGTTGAAGCATTCCTAGAAATTATTGACTGGGAAAAAGTTAATAAATATTATACAAAAGCTATCAACAAAAATGATTCTTGTCATTAATAAATAAGTGGTTAACTAAAAAAGTGGTTAACCACTTTTTTATTCTATTGATTTTAATGATTCAACCATTTTAATATTAATAACCTTTTTACTCATAAATATATTAACTATAATCACAAAAATCATCGTAAGAAAAATCGAAATAATAACACTTAAGAAACTAATATTCCTTCCAAACATTATCTCATCCATCTCAACCAACATAATTATATATTTATGTAACATAGCACCAATTGGTATTCCCAATAAACTACCAAAAAATGTTAATATAATATTTTCTTTGTATAAATATGAATTTATTTCTTTTTTTCTAAAACCTAAAACTTTTAATGTTGCCATCTCTCTTTGTCTTTCAGAAATATTTATATTTGTAAGATTACTTAAAACAATAAACGCTAAAGTACCAGATGATAAAATTATTACATATACTACTGCATTTAAACCACTTATCATACTATTAAAATTATCAATAATTGAATCAAAAAAAGTAATTGATCTAACATTTTCTATTTCTAATAATTCATTTTGTAATATCTTTGTATCAGAAACTTTTGATTTTAAAATAATTGAGTTATCTACTGAATTAGTGTTAAAAATAGTTTTATAATAATTATTACTAATTATTAAATAATGATTAACATTCATATCAATTATGTTTTTAATCTTTACATCTTTTAAAACACCATTAAAACTTTCAATTTGGATTGTATCACCTTCACTCAAATTCATTAATTCAGAAAGTTTTTTTGTTATTAACACTCCTTCATCATCTAAATAAACAGTATTTTTTCCATTTTTTAAATTAAACATGTTTTCATCATCATCTAAAACCGTTACATTAACAACATTATCTAAACTATCTTTATAAATTTTTGAACTATAAATACTAATTACATATGCTTCTTCAACATTATCTAAATTTTTTACATTAGACAAAATGTTTAATTTGTCTGTATGATTTATTTTCTCATCAAAATTCACTATTCCATCATATAAATTTATTTCATTAAATTGTGAATTTAATATTGTAGATATAGAATCTTTTATACCAAAACCAACTAATAATAATGCTATACATCCAGAAACTCCAACAATTGTCATAAAAGATCTTTTTTTATTTCTTATAATATTTCTTAATGTTATCTTATCTGTAAAATTTAATTTATTCCAAAATAATTTTATATTTTCTAAAAATATTTTTTTACCATCAATATTGGTTTTCGCACGTAATAATGTTGCAGGAACCTCTTGTATTTCACTTTTACAAGAATAATATGCACTAAAAACCATGATTGTTATAAACAAAACATTTGATAAAATTATTAAATCCCATGGAATATACATAATATATTCAGGCATTATATACATCATACCCCATGCTTTATAAATAACTTGTGGAAATAAGCTTAGACCTATAATATTGCCAATAACACAACCTATAAGTGTAGATAAAAATGCATAAATAACATATTTTATATACATTATTTTTTTACTATATCCTAATGCAATAAAAATACCTATTTGACTTCTTTCTTCATCAATTATTCTACTCATTGTTGTTAGGCATACTAAAGAAGCAACTAGAATAAAAAATGCAGGGAATACATTACCAATTGCATTCATTTGTTTTAATGTATCACTAAAAGTTTTTGACGAGTAATGCTTACTTCTATCTAAAATAATCCACTCACCATCTTTTAAATCATTTATATCTTGTAATGCTTTGTCCAAATCAGCTTTAGCGCTTTCCAATTTTTCTTTTCCATCGATTTTATTTTTATTAAATTCTATAATAGAATCTTCTAATTTTACCTTTGATTCTTCAAGTTCAATCTTAGCTTTATCTAATTTATTTTTGGCATCATCAAGTTCTTTATTAGAATTAATCTCTTGTTTTTCCAATTCAACACTTGCATTAGTTAATTCTTCATACCCTCTTTGAATTAATTCATATGCATGATTTAACTTATTTTCACCATCTATTAACCCTTGAGTAATTTCAGTTTGATATCCTATAAGTTCATTTTTCTTTGAGTTTAAAACATTTAAATTAGTATTTAAATTGTTTACTTGTATATTTAAATTATTAATGTTATTTTCGATAAAACTTTTTTGGTTTATTAAATTATTATAATTAGGATTACTACTATCAATCAAAGAAAGTTGTGATTCAATCATTTTTAAATTATTATATAACCCTTCTAAAGTTGTTTTTATTTGGTTTATTCCATTATTAACATTAGAAATATTTGTTTCGATTTCATTTAATCCTAATTTGATATCATTTAGTTTTGTATTATATTCAACTTTTTTTAATTCAAAATTATTTTTTTCAGTTTTATAAGTTGATTCTTTTACACTTAAATTTATTCTTTCTTCATTAATTTTATTTTGACCTTCAATTATTTTTTCACTAAGTATTTTTTTATTTTTCAAAATTTCAGCATATCCATCAGAAATTTCTTTTTCACCATCAATTATATCCTTTTTAGCTTCTTCTATTTTATTTTCTGCATCAAAAATTTCATCATTGTATTTCTTTAAATTGTAATTATATTCTTTTAATCCTTCATTATACTCATCATTGGCTTTTGATAAAACTATATCTTTTCTATTTTCAATCTGACTTTTAGAAATATATTCGATTTGAGATTTTATTTTATCTTGTAAAATACTATATTTTTTTGAAAATGATGTTTCATATAAAGTAGTATCAAAAACTACAGAAAGTTCTGTATAAAAATCATTTATAAATGCATCTTTATTTACATAAATATAAGAATCTAAAACTCTATTATTTAATGTACTATATCCTTTATCATCATTTAGATAATACGGAGTATTAATTATTCCAACAACTTTAAATTCATTTGTTTTTAAAAAGTCATTTAAGCTATCATCATTTCTATAAAGATTAATTACATCATTAATTTTAAAACCATCAAAAATTATTTGACCTTCCTCAACTACGCATTCATTTATATTATTAGGTAATCTACCTGCAACAACTTTAACATTATTTACATCACTACTAATATCATGAACTCTAATAACTTTATTACCCACAAAAGCATCAATAAAATTTTTTCCATAAACTCCACTAATACCCGAAATTCCCTTTATAGAATTTATATCATTATCATCAAAACCGTATGGAGAAAATATAGTTATATCCATTAACTTAAAGTTTTTATTATAATAGTTGATACTATTTGCCATAATTGGTGAAGATGATTTTACACCAACAAAAAATGCAACACCAATCGCAACAATCAATGATAATAAAACAAATTTATCCTTTGTTTTAGCTATCATTCTGTATATATCCTTAAAAAATGTTTTATTCATAATTACCACTCAATTTCATCAATAGGTTTTATTACTTCGTTTTTATATATACTAACAGCTTTTCCATTTTTTATATTGATAACCTTATCAGCCATTGGACAAATTGCTAAATTGTGTGTTATCAAAATTACTGTCATATTATAATTTCTACATGTTTCATGAAGTAACTTCAAAATTTGTTTACCAGTATTATAGTCTAAAGCACCCGTCGGTTCATCACAAAGCAACAATTTCGGATTTTTTGCAAGTGCTCTTGCAATCGCAACCCTTTGTTGTTCACCACCAGATAATTGAGATGGAAAATTATTCACTCTGTTAGATAGACCAACTTTTTCAATAATCTCTTTGGGATTTAAAGGATTCTTACATATTTCTGTTACTAATTCAACATTTTCAAGTGTAGTTAAGTTTTGAACTAAATTATAAAATTGAAACACAAATCCAATATCAAACCTTCTGTATTCAGTAAGCATATTTTCATTTAGTTTATCAATTCTTTTTTCATCAACAATAATCTCACCACTTGTAAGTATATCCATTCCACCTAAAATATTTAAAACCGTACTTTTCCCAGCACCTGATGCCCCCGCAATAACAACAAACTCCCCTTTATCTATTTCAAAATTGACACCTGACAATGCCTCAATTTCTATCTCTCCCATTTTGTATACTTTTTTTACATTTTTAAAACTAATATAGCTCATAAACAATCCCTCATTATTATTTTAATACAACACAAAAAAAAGTGGAATAAATCCACTATTTTCTTAAACCTAAACGTTTTACTAATTCACGATAACGGTTAACATCACTATCTCTTAAATAAGTTAAGAAATTTTTACGGCGTCCTACCATTTTCATCAAGCCTCTATTTGAATGAAAATCTTTTTTGTGAACTTTTAAGTGCTCAGTTAATCTGTTAATTTGAGCAGTTAATACAGCAACTTGAACTTCAACTGATCCAGTATCTCCTTCAAATCTTGCATATTCTTTGATAATTTCGTTTTTTTGTTGTTTTGTTAACATAATTTTCCTCCTAATATTTATTCATTTTAAGCCAAGAATTACGTTGAGGAAACAATAACCCTAGCCTAAAACCACATATATACTACCATTTTTAAATTACTAACACAAGTAATTTATTTAAAAGAAAGTACTTTTGAATCTATATCAAAATATATTTCTGAGTTTTCATTTAATGTTCCTGAAGTTTCTAAAACATCATATAAATTGTCATGAGTTAACACTTTAATTTCATCATTTAAAATATAAGTTAATCCTTTTTCATTCAAATTTTTGCCATCTTTAACTAGATAAGTTATTGCAGCTGATGTATATGGACCATATTTTTCATTTGTTATAGTATTAAATGCATAAATATCATTTTCTATTGCAACTACAAATAATGTAGAAATTGTATTTACATATTCATCAACATTATCATATACTATTTCATCATTTGAATTTTTTATTGTAATCTTCTCATTATCATTTTTTTCAATTTTATATCCATTTAAATAAATTTTATCTGCAAGAGAAGATATACTATTAGAAATTACTTCTTGAGTTTCTTCATTAGTTTTCTCGCTAATTTCTTTTGCAACTTCTGAAGTATATGTACTTGATACTTTATTTTTATTATATTTGTTATATTTATACGCAAACCTAATTCCCACTAAAACAATTGAAACAATTATCCAAAAAATTCTTTTTTTCATAATATTAACTATCCCCTATCAAAAATTTTTCTAATACATTATTTAATAATTTATAACCTTTTTCACTACATTTAATATATTTGCCCTCAACAGCAATCAATCCATTTTTTAACAAATCATTCAAAATTAATTCATATCTTTTCAAAAATGAAATTTTAAACTTTTTATCAAACTTTAGATAATCAAAACCATCTTTTAATCGAAACCCCATCATTATATATTCAAACATTTCATCATTTTTACTTAAATAAATTTCATTTTCTATATACTCTTTTTTTAAATATTTATTAAAATTTTTAGTATTATCATATCTTAAATTTTTATTTTTTCCACTCGCAGACATTGAGATTCCATAAAAGTCTTCATAGTTCCAATATGCCATATTATGAATAGACTTTAAATCATCTTTACAAAAACTACTTATTTCATATTGTGCATAACCGTTTAATCTTAAAAAATCTATTATTCTATCATACATATCTGCTTCCAAATCATCATCCATTTTTTTATATCCCCTTTTATAAAATGGTGTGTTTTCTTCAATAGTTAAAGAATATATTGAAATATGTGGAACATCTAAAGTGATAAAGTCATGTAGAGATTTATTCAAATCATCCATAGTCTGAAATGGTAATCCATACATAAAATCTACAGAAATATTGTTGATTTTGTGTTTTTTTAACAGTTTTATACACTCTTTTACACTTTCAAAGTTATGCCTTCTATTCATAATTTTAAGAAGTTTATCATCACTAGATTGAACACCTATACTTACTCTATTAATACCATATTTTTTGAAAATTAAAACTTTTTCCTCTGTTATTGTTTCTGGATTAGCTTCGATGGTATATTCGATTATATTTTTGCTATATGGTTTAAGAAGACTTAATAATTTATCCAATTCTTCTTCATTAAGAGATGTTGGAGTACCACCGCCAATATAAATGGTTTTAAGTTTTTTATTAATTTTTTTACTTTCAATCTCGGTTTTTAAACACTCTAACCATTGATTCACTTTATTCTTGTTATAAATATAATGACAAAAATCACAATATCCACAAATAGTTTTACAAAATGGAACATGTAAATATAAATAGTTTATCATTTGTTATCATCATTCATTGAAAGAACAGATAGGAAAGCCTCTTGTGGTATTTCAACAGAACCTACTGCTTTCATTCTTTTCTTACCTTCTTTTTGTTTTTCAAGAAGTTTTTTCTTTCTTGTTATATCTCCACCATAACACTTAGCTAAAACATTTTTTCTTAATGATTTTATATTAGTTCTTGCGATAACCTTTCCATTAACAGCTGCTTGAACTGGTATTTCAAATTGTTGTTGGGGAATTAAGTCTTTCAACTTTAAAGTCATTGCATTGCCATATCTATATGCAAAGTCTCTAAATACAATAATACTTAATGCATCAATAGTATCACCGTTTAATAAAATATCCATTTTAACAAGCTTACCTTCTCTATACCCAATAAGTTCATAATCTAATGACGCATAACCTTTTGAACTAGACTTTAATTTATCAAAAAAGTCAAACACTACTTCTCCAAGTGGTATTTCATATATCAATTGATTTCTAGTATCGTCGATATATTTCATGTCAATATAAATACCCCTTTTTGCCTGACAAAGCTCCATAATTGGCCCTACATATTCATTAGGAACCATTATTGAAGCTTTTACATATGGCTCTTCAATGTGGTGAATTTTTTGTGCAGGTGGTAACATTGCTGGATTGTCAACTTTAATCATACTTCCATCAGTAAGATAAGCATGATAAATAACAGATGGTGCAGTTGCGATAAGAGTTAAATTAAATTCTCTTTCCAGTCTCTCTTGAACAACATCCATATGTAATAATCCCAAAAAACCGCACCTAAAACCAAATCCTAATGCTTGAGATGTTTCAGCCTCAAAATTAAGTGCAGAATCATTTAAACTTAGCTTTTCTAAAGCATCTCTTAATTCATTATATTTATTACTATCAGTTGGATATAATCCACAATAAACCATTGAGTTCATTTTTCTATAACCAGGCAATGGTTCACTTGCACTATTTTCACTAAATGTTATTGTATCTCCAACATTTACATCGTGAATATTTTTAATACTTGCACTAATCCATCCTACTTCACCACAACCAAGTTTATCCTTTTTTACTTCTTTTGGATTTCTAATACCAACTTCATTTACTTCATATATGGCATTACTTGCCATAAACTTAATTTTATCACCAGGTTTTATTTCACCATCTTTAACTCTGACAAAAACAATTACTCCCCTATAAGAATCATATAGTGAATCAAAAACAAGTGCTTTTAATGGGGCATTAGGATTTCCACTAGGCGATGGAACATGTTTTACTATTGCTTCTAAAACTTGATCAATATTTAATCCACTCTTTGCAGAAATAAGTGGTGATTCACTTGTATCAAGTCCTATTACATCTTCTATTTCTTTACAAACCTTTTCTGGATCTGCATTAGGCAAATCAATTTTGTTTATAACTGGAATTATTTCTAAGTCATTATCAAGTGCCAAATATACATTCGCAAGTGTTTGAGCTTCAATTCCCTGTGCAGCATCAACTACCAAAACAGCACCTTCACAAGCTGCTAAAGAGCGTGAAACTTCATATGTAAAATCAACATGTCCTGGAGTATCAATTAAATGAAATATATAATCTTCTCCATCCTTTGCTTTATATTTTAACTGTACAGCATTTAATTTTATTGTTATTCCTCTTTCCCTTTCTAAATCTAATTGATCTAGAATTTGATCTTTCATCTCTCTTTGCATTACAGTTTCTGTTTGTTCTAAAATCCTATCTGCAAGTGTTGATTTTCCATGATCAATATGAGCAATTATCGAAAAATTTCTAATCTTTGTTTGTTTCACAAAATTTACCTTTCTTATTCAAAATATTTATTAATTAATGTTTTACCTATACCATTTTCAAAATCTTTATATGACATTTTAGACTTACCTTCTAATTGTAATTTCAAAACACATATAAATCCACCATCGCATGCAATTTTCATTCCATCATCGAAACTAATAACTTTCCCATTTTCAAATGAATGTTTTGAATTAATCTTTTTAGCTTCATGAAATTTAATATGCCTTCCATCTATTATACCATATCCTATTGGCCAACTTATCAATCCACGAATTTGATTATAAATCACATCAACATTTCTATTTTTGAAACTCACAAATTCTTCATCTCTTGTTATGTTATAACCAAATGTTGCTTCTTCTTCATTTTGTTTAACACCTTCAATTTCACCATTAATAAACTTTGGTATAAATTTTTTTATTAGGTCACTTCCACATTTTTTAAGTTTATCATGAAGAATTTCAGTTGTATCATCATCATCAATTTTTACAACATCTTTTAGATACATTTCTCCTGCGTCCATTTTTTTCACCATTTTCATAATTGTAACACCTGTTTCTTTTTCACCATTAATTATTACTTTATGAATTGGAGCACCACCTCTATATTTTGGTAAAAGAGAGGCATGAACATTTATACATCCATATTTTGGATAGTTTAGAATTATTTCAGGTACCATTTGTCCATATGCACATGTAATTATAATATCAGGATTCAAATTAAGAATTTCTTCATATTCATCTTTAATTTTTATTGGCTGTATTACCTTTATATTATTATTTAAGGCAACTTGTTTTACAGGAGTATTTTTTAACTCTTGTTTTCTTCCTACCCTTTTATCTGGTTGTGATACAACTGCTAGAATATTATATTTTTCATCAATTAGTGCTTGTAAAATACCACAAGCAAATTCTGGTGTTCCCATAAATACAACTTTTAATTTATTCATATAAAAAAACTCCTTTACTACTTGATGATTATATCATGCTTTGTTGCATTTTAAATGTGATTTTGCTATAATTCTAAAGCGATATACAGGAGGTGCAAAATGGCAAATATCAAATCTCAAAAAAAGCGTTCAATTACTAACCTTAAAAAAAGCAGAGCTCAAGCTGGAGAAAAATCAGCTTTAAAAACAGCAATTAAAAACGTTAAAGTTGCAGTAGCTGCAAACGATAAGGTAGCTGCAGTTGCTGCTTTAGATAAAGCAAACAAAATGTTAGATAAAGCTGTATCAAGCCATATCAAACATGACAACTATGCTGCAAGACAAAAATCACGCCTTGCAAAAGCTGTTAATTCAATTAACTAATTAAAAAACCAACGCTTAGTTGGTTTTTATATTGCTTTTATATTTTATATTTCCATTTAAAACATCATCATAGTATTTATTTTTTTTATCAATATACATTATACTGTTATTTATTTCTTCAATTTTCTTTTCTAATTCTATTTTTTTTAATTTTAAAATTTCTTTTCTTTTATTAATTGTTTTTTCACCATCAAAACATAATTTTATATATTCTTTTATTTCTTTTAAGCTCATTCCACAATTCTTTAAACAAGTTATTCCATTTATCCACTCTATATCTGATTCATCAAAAATCCTATAATTATTTGAATCTCTTTTTACATTTAAAATTAATCCTTCATTACAATAAAATTTTAACTTTTCATATGTTAAATTCGTTAATTTACATGCTTCTTTCATAGAATACATAAAAATTCCCTCCAAAAGTATTGACCGGTAGTTACAACCGAATTATACAATATTTATGTAAAACATTCTATAAATTTTAAAGGAGGAGCTTATATGGAATATGTTACATTGTCAAACGGAGTTAAAATGCCTAAATTAGGTTTTGGTGTATTTCAAATATCAAAAGAAGAATGTGAAGAAAGTGTTATTAATGCAATAAAAGCTGGATATAGATTAATTGATACTGCGCAATCATATTTTAATGAAGAAGAAGTAGGAAATGCAATTTTAAAATGTGGTGTGCCACGTGAAGAATTATTTATTACAACCAAAGTATGGATATCTAATTATGGACTTGAAACAACTTATAACTCGGTTATAAAATCAATGAAAAAATTGAAAGTTGACTATTTAGATTTAGTATTATTACATCAGCCATTTGCTGATTACTATGCTGCATATAACGATTTAATAAAACTATATAATGAAGGTAAAGTTAAAGCAATTGGAGTTAGTAATTTTTATCCAGATAGATTAGCTGACATTGCTGTTTTTTCTAAAATGCCACCACATGTTAATCAAATAGAAATCAATCCATTTAATCAACAAATTGAAGCACAAGAAAACATGATAAAAAGAAATGTTCAAACTGAAGCTTGGGCTCCATTTGCTGAAGGTAAAAATGATATATTTAACAACAGTATATTAAAAGACATATCTAACAAATACAATAAATCAGTCGCTCAGGTAATACTAAGATGGTTATTTCAACGAGATATTGTTTCATTAGCTAAATCTACTAAAATAGAAAGAATGAAAGAAAATATAGATATTCTCAACTTTAGTTTATCAGATGAAGATATGGAACAAATTGCACAATTAAATACTAAAACAAGTATGTTTTTTAACCATAACACTGCAGAAGCTGTAGATATGTTTAAAGGCTTTAATGACGCAAGAAAAGATTTAATTTAAAAAACACCTTAAGGTGTTTTTTAAATATTGTATAAACTTGAAAATTTATTTTTTAAATAGTCAACATAATATCTAGGATTAAATTCTTCACCAGTTGCTTTTAAAATAATTTCTTTAGGACTATATAGAGCAGCATTTTTATGAATTTTTTCCTTTAACCAGTTATTGATTTCATCATACTTGTTATTCCTTAATAAGCAATCAACATCAATTTCCTGTTTCATTTTATTAAATATTTGAGCTGCATAAGCTGAACCTAATGCATATGTAGGAAAGTATCCAAAAGATGCATCACTCCAATGAATATCTTGTAATATTCCCTTTAAATCGCTAGGAACATCTATTCCAAGATATTCTTTTACCCTTTTATTCCATTCATTACTTAAATTCTTTATATCTACACTTCCATCAAATATACCTTTTTCAAGTTCATACCTTATTAAAATGTGAAGTGGATATGTAAGTTCATCCGCATCAACTCTTATTAAAGATGGCTTTGAGATATTTATTGTATTTACAAATTCATCTAAACTAATATTTTTTAAAAAATCAAATTTATTTTGTAAAATTGGGTAATTATATTCCCAAAATGCTTTGCTTCTTCCAAGACAATTTTCAAACAATCTAGATTGAGATTCGTGTGTCCCCATAGAAATAGAATTATGAATTATTCCATTTGCAATTTCATCTGCAACTTGATGCTCAAACATTGCATGTCCTACTTCATGAATAACACTAAATATACTATCTAAAACATCATTTTCGTTATATCTTGTAGTTATTCTTGCATCATTTTTACTAAGTCTTGAACTAAAAGGATGGATACTTGTTGCGCAAACTCCAAAATCATCAGTATATCTTAAATAACTTAAGATATCATTTACATATTCCTTTTGGATATTTAAAGGAAATTTATATCCTTCTAATTGATTTTTTATTTGTTTACTATCTGTAATTTTTTTAATTAATGGCACTATTTCTTCTTTGATAAGATTAAAAAATTTATCATATTTTTCTTTATCCATTCCATCTTCATAGTCAGAAAGAAGTACATTATAAACATCTTTATTTGGCTCTCTTTTTAAAGTTAATTTTTTTGATGTTTCTATTAATTTTAATAAAAATGGCTCATAAATCTTATAATCATTTTCTTTTCTAGCCTTTTCCCAAGCATCATATGAATCCATTTTTAGTTTTTCAAAACTTGTATATTCCTCTTTAGAAATATTTTTTGTTTTATTTAAAAATTGATCATACAATTCTATCTTTCTTTTTGTTATAAAATCTAAACTATTATCATTTTTTAAATTTTCTATTATTTCTACAAATTCTTTATCTGTAAATATACTATAATATTCACCACTTAAATATCCCATTCTTTCGTTTCTGTATTCACTAGATAACTTTGGAGCAACAGTCATTGCATCAAAATTCATTGTTGTTAGTGCTAATTCATATGCAGAAATTTTAAATTCGTATTCTTTAAACTTATTTATCATATAATCTCCTATCTAAAAAAAGTGGAATAAACCACTTTTTATTTTACTTCAATAATTTTCATCATATTTGCAGAACCTTCACCTGTTGGATATCCTGCAGTAATAATGATTAAGTCTCCTGGTTTAATTCCATGTGCCTTAGCAAATGTACATGCCAATTCGTCATCATTTGTCATTTCATTTTGAACATCAGACAAATATGGTTTTACACCCCAATAGCTTTCCAATTTTCTTTGAACACTCTTTGTAAAAGTAATAGCTAATACAGGTACAGAAGGTCTAAATTTAGATATTCTTCTTGCTGTTGTACCACCTTGAGTAAATGCCACAACTGCTTTTACTTTATCAAGTGTTAAAGCAGCATCAGAAACAGAAATTCCAATTGCATCTTGTACAGAAGCTCTTGAAGAACGTTTTGAATACTCAAGTCTTTGAGCATAAGGAATAATTTTTTCAGCAGTTAATGCAAGTTGAGCCATCATTGCACATGCTTCAACTGGATAATCACCTGCAGCACTTTCTGCAGAAAGCATTACACAGTCAGAACCATCAAGAACAGCATTAACAACATCACTTGCTTCAGCTCTAGTACAACGAGGATTTGCAGTCATAGAATCAAGCATATGAGTAGCAGTGATTGCAGGTTTTCCAACTTTATTAGCTGCTTTAATAATTGCCTTTTGATATACAGGTACAAGCTCAGGAGCAATTTCAACTCCTAAATCACCACGAGCAACCATTACTCCATCAGCAACTTCTAAAATAGCTTCAACATTATCAAAACCTTCTTGGTTTTCAATTTTTGCAATAATTTGTATTTCAGGTTTTCCTTCTTCAATTAAAATTTTTCTAATAGCTAAAACATCCTCTGCTCTTCTAACAAATGATGCAGCAATAAAGTCAACATTGTTTTGGCATCCAAATCTAATGTCAGAATCATCTTTTTTAGATATAAAATTCATAGATAGTTTAACGCCAGGAATATTACATCCTTTATTAGAACTAATAACTCCATTAACTTCTACTCTACATTTTAACTCAGAACCATTATTTTCAAGAACAGTAAGTTTCATTTTACCGTCGTTGATAAGTATAAAGTTACCAGCAACAACATCATCAAAAACTTCTGGAACTCTTATATGAAATCTTTCATGTGTTCCTAATATTTCTTCTTTAACAATTGTAACTATTTCACCAATTTTATACTCTTCTTTATCTTTTTCAAACAAACCACATCTAATTTCAGGTCCTTTAGTATCTAGTAATATACCTAAATTGATACCTGTTTCATCACTAACAGCCTCAGCATTTTTAATTCTGTTTAGATGTTCTTCATATGAACCATGGCTAAAATTTAATCTAACAATGTTCATCCCTGCCTTAGCAAGTTCACTCATGACTTCTTTTCTTTCACTAGAAGGACCAATTGTGCAAATAATTTTTGTCTTTTTTTCTAATAAACTACTATTCATTTTTATACCAACCTTTCAAATAATCTATGTAAATGTTTTCTAGAGTTTTTTGGCTTAGATAAAGCCTCCTCAATAGGAACACCAACAATCTTGTTATCGACACTACAAATGCAAAGTCCACCTTTTCCTTCCATCAACATATCAACAGCACATTCACCCATTTGTGAAGCTAGCTGTCTATCAAATGGAGAAGGACTTCCACCTCTTTGTATATGACCTAAAACAGTTGCTCTACCACTAAAATCTGTATGTTGAGAAATTTTTTTAGCAAGTGCTTCAACATCTGTAATTTTTTCTGAAATAATTACTATTGCATGATTCTTTTTAACAGCACTACCCAAATATCTAAGGCGTTCAATGATATCTAATTCATCATATCCGCTTTCAGGTGTAACAACTATTTCAGCACCACATGATATCGCTGTATAAACAGCTAAATCTCCACATCTATTACCCATTACTTCAACAACAGAACATCTATGATGAGAACTAGATGTATCACGTAGTTTGTCTACATTTTCAACACATGTTTCAAGCGCAGTATTAAAACCAATTGTATAATCAGTTCCAGCAATATCATTATCAATTGTCCCTGGTAAACCAATACAATTAATTCCTTTTTTAGTTAAAGCTAAAGCACCTCTATATGAGCCATCTCCACCAATAACTACAAGTGCATCAATCTTTTCTTCATTTAAAATTTTTACAGCTTGATTTTGAACTTCTTCTTCTTTAAATTCAGGTAAACGTGCTGAGCCTAGTATTGTTCCACCTCTGGATAAAATATCTGATACATCACTTTTAGAAAAGTTTTTAAATCTTCTTTCTATAAGCCCTCTATATCCATCTCTAATGCCAACAACTTCTACACCATTAGCCAAGGCAACTCTTGTTACTGCTCTAATTGCAGCATTCATTCCAGGAGCATCTCCACCTGAAGTTAATATACCCAATTTTTTGACCATATTTTCACTCCAAACATATTATATATTACCACTTTTATTTTATTAATTAAATAAAGATAATCAAATTCTTCTATCTTTTGCATCAATATTTATTTCATTTGAAAGACTTTTGATTCTAGCCATTATTCTTTCACCTTTTATCTTCTCTTCAACCCTCTTATTATTTAATTCATAATGATTTTTTAAGCTTTTAAAATCTTCATTAGAAGTAAACCACGTAAGCCTATTATTTTCCATTCTTTCATTTAAAATATTAAATAAAATATCATCTCTAAACCAAGATGTAACAGTTTCAGCACCAATATCATCTAAAACAACAAAATCTGCCTTAACAATTTTATTTACTTCATTTTTGTACTCATTATTTTCTAAATTTGTTTTAATTCTTTGCGATAATAATGGAACATTAACAAATGCCACACTTTTTTTTAATTTTGCAAATTTATTTGCAGCACATGCAGCTAAGAAACTTTTTCCAACACCTGGTTTACCTACTAAATATAAACCTTTATTTAAATTATCAGTTGAATCAACTATTGTAGGCAGTTTTGCTATATAATCCATATTTTTATTTTTAACTTCTTCATCAATATTTATATTTTCAAAACTAATGTCGTAAAACTTTTCACTCATATCATTTATTACAAAGTTTTTTAGATGCGCTTTTTTTATTGTATCTTGAACTTTAAATTTACAAGGTACAAGAACACTTGATAATATCCCATCATATTTTAATTTAAAAACTTTACCATTAATACTTTGTTTACAATCCTTCAAACCTTTACAACCTTCGCAAGGCTTTAGATTTAATAAATAAGTATTAAGTGCTTGGGCATTATTTTCAATATAGTCAATAGATAAATTATTATCTTTTAAAAACTGTAAAATAATTTTATTAGCCTTTAAACTATTAATCAGGTTCAAATCTTTTTCTATATTTATATTTTGAAATTTTATGTGCTCCATTACGATTTCCCCTTAAGTTTCATCTTTAAATTTTCAATATCTTCATCACTAATTGTTAAATCCGTATTTTCTGTTATCTTACTATAATAATCAGGTAAAATCATATTTGTTTTTGATTTATTTTCTTTTTGTATTTTTGATTTTGCTTTATCTTTAGTATTAATGTTTTCTCTAATCCATTCACCAGCAATTTTTTCAACTAGATTTCTAGGCAATCTGTTATTACTAATATCCAAAACATATTCAA
The DNA here is from genome assembly GCA_022772735.1 of Erysipelotrichaceae bacterium. Taxonomy (GTDB): domain Bacteria; phylum Bacillota_I; class Bacilli_A; order Erysipelotrichales; family Erysipelotrichaceae; genus UBA9076. Next base: position 122,586 of record JALEZD010000008.1, on the reverse strand, counting down.
CTAAAACATTTATAACATCATTTTTCATATTTAATTTTAAACTTAAATACTCTAATAGTCTTGCATCAACTTTTGTAACTTCTGTTCCATTCTGTATATTTTGTAAAAAAACAATTGGTGAAAGTTCATATTTATCATTTATTTTCTTATCTTTAGGTTTTATAGACAAAGCCATACTCTTTAAAAGTTCAATATCTAAAGATTCATTTTCAAAATTACTACATTTTCCAATTAAAAAATTCATATCATCCACACTTAAACCATATAAATTAGCAATATTACCTATTATTTTTAAGTTTTCAGAAGTTCTAGCCTTTATTGGAAATATCAGCGGAGTTGTTTCTCTAAGTAATTTTTCATAATCAAAATCAATATTGTTCATCATATTATTTAAATTTACTTCTTCAATTTTTTTAAATTCAACACCATTATAAAAAGGATCTGCAGAATAGTCTATTTTAGCACTTATTTCTTTAAAATCATTTAATTTTTCATCTCTATAAAAACTTGATAAAATATTTTGAAACTCTTGAATACCTAGAGATTTTTTTAATAATCCGGAAAAAATATCATGTTTTAAAAATTCATTAATTGTTAGTGGATTTAAAAGTTTATATACATACTCTTCCTTATTATCAACTCGTCTAGAGAAGGTTTTTAATAATAAAACTTCTTCTAATCTTTTCCTTTCTGATTCTATTTCATTAATACTCATATTTGTAATTAATGATAATCTATTATGATTTTGAAATAAAAATACATTTTCATCTGATAATAAAGTCATATACAAGGATATAGCTCTATGTCCAATAATTGGTTGATACATTAAAAAAAGTGAAGAAATCAACTTTTCTCCAATTGATTCTGATTTTATAACCCTGTAAATATCATTAATATCCATTAACCACCTATTTTTAAAATTAACTCTCTAGTACTCTTCTTCAAATCACTTATAGTGCCATTATTATATACTACATAATCAGCTCTTTCAATTTTATATTTAGCATCAATTTGTGAATTTAATCTTGATAGTGCTTCTTCTTTAGTATAACCTCTGTCTTTTATACATCTTTCTAAAGCAATCTCTTTGTCACATGTTACTAAAATAATTTCATCAAAATATTTATCAAAACCACTTTCAAATAATAACGGAACTTCTGCAAAGAAAAAATCATTAGATTTTTCTATCATATTATTTATTCCATTTAAAACAAATGGATGAATCAATTTTTCAAGTTCTTTTCTTTTATATTCATTTTCAAAAATAATTTTTGCGACTATTTTAAGGTTAATTTCCCTATTTTCGTCTAATATTTCCTCTTTAAATAGTTTAACTATTTCATTATAAATAGGATTGTTTTTATGATAAACAAGCTTTGCGTAATTATCACTGTCAAAAACAGGATATCCCATTTGTCTTATTATATTACAAAACGTAGATTTACCAGATGCGATAGTCCCTGTAATAGCAATTTTTTTCACCATAATTTTTGACACCTTTCACAATAATATGTTGTCCTTTGATTAATCTTTATTTTTTTTATTTTACTTTTGCATATTTTACATTCAACTTTAAAGTGAACATTTAAATCCATATCAAATTCCCAAGAAATATACTCGCTATTATCTATTGAATTTAAACCTAACTTAATATTCTTATTTAAAACATTTTTTATACTATCAACAACTCTTTTAACATTTTTAATATTCTTAACTTTTGATAAAGGATGAACTTTCGATTCAAAACATATTTCATCTGCATAGATATTTCCAATACCAGATATTAATTTTTGATCCATTAAAATGTTTTTTAAACATTTATTTGATCTACTAAATATGCGCTTAAGATATATATAATCAACATCCATAGCATCATTTCCGAGTTTTAAAAATTCATATAAATCACAGTTTTTTTCAACGACTTTAAATCTACCAAATTTTCTAAAATCTTGGTAGTATAAAATGTTTGAATCATTTAAATATAATTTTAAATAGACATGATTCATTTCTAAATCACTACCTACATAAAACCTTCCTTCCATTCTCATATGAGAAAGCAAATAATATTCATCAAATTCAAAAATAATATACTTACCTATTCTAAAAATATCTTTTATTTTTTTATTTAAAATACATTCAATACTATTTTCTATGATTTTATCATAAAAAATTTCATATTTAATTATTGTTTTGTTGATTAATCTATTTTTTAAAACTTGAGAAACCTTATGTACTTCTGGAAGTTCTGGCATTATTTAGCCTCTAACCAGTTTTTACCACATTTAGCTTCAACAAAAAGTGGAACTTTTAATTTATAAGCATTACTCATTTTATCTTCAATCAAATTTTTCATTATTTCAATTTCATCATCATAAACATCAAAAATTAATTCATCATGAACCTGTAAAATCATTTTTGATTTTAGATTTAATCTTTCAATTTCACTATCTATATTTATCATCGCAAGTTTTATTATATCAGCTGCTGTACCCTGTATTGGTGCATTCATAGCTGCACGCTTTCCAAATTCTCTAATCATATGTGATTTATCATTTATTTGTGGAATGAATCTTCTTCTATTTAAAAGTGTTTTTACATAACCATTTTCCTTGCAATATTCTATGACTTCATTCATATACTCATGAATTCTTGGAAACTTTTCATTATAAATATCCATAAATTCTTTGGCTTCTTTTCTTGTAATACCTAACTGTTCAGCTAAACCAAAATCACTAATACCATACACAATTCCAAAATTAACAGCTTTAGCTTGTCTTCTTAATGATGATGTAACTTCACTCTCACTTACATTAAAAACATCCATTGCTGTTTTAGTATGTATATCCATCTTAGAATTAAAAGCTTCTATTAAACCCTTTTCATTAGCCATATCAGCTAATACTCTAAGCTCAACTTGAGAGTAATCACATGATAGTAAAACATTATTATTACTCGGTAAAAAAGCCCTTCTTATTTGTTTTCCAACATCATCCTTTACAGATATATTTTGTAAGTTTGGATCAGTACTTGATAATCTGCCAGTTTGGCTTATACATTGATTAAAAACCGTATGCATCTTACCATCAACCTGAATATATTTTTTTAATCCTTCAGAGTATGTACTGTATATTTTTTGTAATTTTCTATATTCCATTAAATAATCGATTATTGGATGTATACCCTGCAATTTTTCTAAAACATCAACAGATGTGCTTCTTTTCTTATTCGCAGGTAGTTTTAATGTATCAAATAATATTTCTGCCAATTGTTTTGGAGAATTGATATTAAATTCAACATTTGATATTTCATAAATAAGTTTTGTAAGCTCATTAATTCTATCAAGTGTTTCATTAGATATTTTATCTAACACTTCAACATCAACATTTACACCTTCTTCTTCCATTTTAAATAACACTTTTGAAAGTGGAAGCTCTAAATTATAAAATAAATCTTCTAAATCATATTCCTTAAGAACACTAACAGTTTCAAAATATAATTTATTTATATTTATGGCTAATGTTGTTGTATATTCTACGTTATTAAGCTCCTTACTTAAAGTATTAAGATTATAATTTTCAATTATCTTATCTAAACTTGTTAAAGTGCTATCACACAAAAACGATGAAATCATTACATCATATCCATAGTTAATATAAATTCCATATTTTTTTAAAATATGTAAATCTCTTTTACAATCATAACCAACTTTTAAACTGTCACTTTTTAAAATATTTAATAAATTAGTATCTTTTAAAACATCATCTATGTTTATATAAATAGTTTTTTCTCCATTATTTATTGCAATACCATTTAATTTTGATTTATAAAAAACTTCTTTATCATCATCAAGAGCTATATATAAAATCTCCTTTTTAAATTCATCGGGAATTTTATTTACAATTATATATTCATCTTCTGTTTTTAAAGTATTACTAGCTACAAGTGGCTCATATCGTTTTTTAATACTATTCATTTCTATTACATCTAAAAATGAAACTAAAGTTTTATAATTTGGACTAAATGTATAATCTTCGACAGGAATATCTGCATCAGTAATAATTGTTGCAAGCTTTTTACTCATAAATGCGCTGTCTTTTCCATTTTCAATTTTTTCTTTCAGTTTACCTTTTAAAGAGTCTACATTTTGAAATAGGTTTTCAATAGATTTATATTCTTCAATTAATTTTAATGCAGTTTTTTCACCAATTCCTGCAATACCAGGAATATTATCTGCAGTATCTCCCATAAGTGCTTTAAGCTCAATTATTTGACTAGGACTTATACCCATATCATCAAATAGTTGTTTTTCATCCATTTTAACAATTTCACTTATACCTTTTTTCATTAACCAAACAGAAGTTGTTTCATCAATAAGTTGAAGCATATCTCTATCACTAGTTAAAATATTTATATCATATTCAGGATATCTTTTTGCGATTGTACCAATAATATCATCTGCCTCAAATCCCTGTTTTTCTATATACTTAATGTTAAAAGAATTCAAATAATCTCTAACTAATTGAAATTGTGGGATAAGTTCTTCAGGGGCTGATTTTCGTGTACCTTTATAATCAGAAAATATTTCATTTCTAAAAGTTGATTTACCTGCATCAAATGCAACTACTAAATAATCAGGTTGAACTATATCAATAGCTTTCTGTAACATGTTCGCAAATCCATATATCGCATTTGTAGGAATACCTTTTTTTGTTGTCATCATTTTTCCATATGCAGTTGCATAAAAAGCTCTAAACAACATTGAGTATCCATCTACTAATAACATTTTTTTCATAATAAAACCTCCATTACAATTCTAACATATACTTATGTTATGTTCTAAACTAAAAAACAGTTTATTAAAATGAAGTGCCCTCCATAATCTATGTCCAAATTATGGGGTGCACTTCAACTGTTAAACTGTTTTTTTATTTTCTAAACTATCCATATGATTTATAAAATACAAAGTTCTTGAACAAATGAGATTTGGTAAATATTTTAAAATTGAATAAAGTAGTGCAACAACAAATAGAATATAAAATACCACAACAGATAGAATTGATTTCGATAAACTTATAACGATAATTCCTGCAATAAATCCACAAAAAGTTATTCCAATAATTCTAACTACATAGCGTAAATCATTTTTTAATAATTCAAATTTATGTCCATTTGTTAAATTATAACTTTCGATAAAATATTCTTTAAAACTTAATTCAGGTTTTAAAATTATTAAGTATGGTAAATACATAAAAACATATATTAAAACTAAAACAATAATAATCCCAACAATTAATATTTTAGATATAAAATAAGTTAAAACACAATAAATAGATACTACAATCAAAGTTTTAAAATAATTATTTTTAGCAACTTCAAAAATATCTGAAATACTTAATTTGCCATTTTGTTTATACTTCAAAACACACATATTCAATATAAAGTAAGATCCTATAAAAACTATATTGCCCAATAAGGTAAATATATCTGTTTTGGGACTAAATATATCATTTATTTGGTTTAAATGAATCATATTACCTGTTTTTAAATAAGATGATATGACATCAAAATAATTGTAACTACTACCTTTAGTACCAATTTCACTAATGCAACTTGAAATGATAGATATTACTATTGTAGAAACAACAATCAAAGGTTGACAATTCTTCGCTAGTTCATCAACCTCAAAATAAAATTTTTTATCTTTCATATATTATACCCTCGAATACACTATATCCAAGTACATTATATTACAAAATACAATTAATTTGTAGCTTGTCTAAACTCTTCCCAAACTTTAGTATGTAATTCATTTGCTTCATCACTTACGTTTTCAATGATTTCAGCATTTTTTAATAAATCTTCAAGTTCTTCTGGAAATACAATTAATGGTTTTAATTCATCATTTATTAGGCTATCTGCAGCCTTATTCGTAGAAAAATAACCTAAATATTCAAAACATTTTGCAGCTACTTCTGGTCTATTTATATACTCTAAAAAAGCATGTCCTAAATCACTATTCGGTGCATTTACTGGAATAAAGGCAGCCATCAAACCAAAACCTAAACCTTCTTTTGGATAAACAGCTTTGAAATTTGGATTAGCTTGTAGCGCTTGGAAAACTTGAGAATTATACATAAATCCAATGCTAATTTCACCACTTATTAAATAATCTTGTAAATTATTATCATCAATGACTCTAATATTTGGTGCTAACTTTAATAGCTTATCCTTTGCTTCATTTATTTCTTCTAAGTTATTTGTATTAAATGAATACCCTAAAGTTTTCAAAGTAATACCATTTATAACACGATAGTTTGCAGTTATACCAACATTATTTACCAATAATTCATTCCATAAATCTTCATATCCTGTAACATCAAAATTAATTTCTTCCGGATTATAAACTATTTGTGGAATACCTGCACCATAAGGTACTGTATATTCATTATTTAAATCAAAAAATTGATTTTGAAATAAAGGATTTATGTTTTCAAAAGTAGTAATTTTATTTTTATCTAACTTAGCAACCAGTCCTTCTTTAATTGCAACTTCAATGATATAATCATCCGCAATAACAACATCATAATCTCCACCTTTAGCTTCTGATAATTTAGATAACATTGTTTCATCATAATCAAAATTAGAATAATTAATTTTGGCTCCTGTTTCTTCCTCAAAACTATCTAAAACTTCTTGTGGAAACATTCCATCCCATGTAAATAAATTTAATGTACTACCCGAAAATTTTTTATCAACCTGCTTACTTGTGCAACCTGATACTAAAATAAAAACAGATAATATAACTCCAAGTTTTTTTAACATTTCTTTCTCCTTTTAAAATTTTTCATGTTTTGAATTAATTCTTTCAAAAACAATAATAATTATAACAGTTATTATTAATATTATTGTCGCTAATGCATTTATTTCAGGTGTAACACCTGTTTTCATTCTAGTGTATATTTTAATGGCTAATAAATTTACAGTTGAACCAGTTGTAAATATTGAAATCACCACATCATCAAAAGACATCGCAAATGATAAAAGAACACCACTAATTATACTTGGATAAATATATGGCAAAACTATATCCACAAATATTTGAAGATTAGATGCTCCTAAATCTTTTGCAGCTTCAATTAAAGTATCATCCATTCCAATTAATCTTGATTTAACAATTAAAAATACATAAGGTATACAAAATGATGTATGCGCAATTATTAAAGTTATAAATCCAAATGGTATGTTAATAAATGAAAATATAGCCATAAATAACATTCCTAAAATTATTTCAGGAATCATAATTGGTAATGTGCTAAAGTATGTAATAAATTTATCTAACTTAGTTTGTTTGTTTCGCATTGATATTGCAGCACTAACTCCAATAATTACTGCAAAAAAACAACTAAAAAATGCTAATATTAGACTATTTATAAACGACTGTTGTATATCTCTATTTTCAAATAATAATTTATACCACTTTAATGAAAAACCTCCCCAGACACTAGTTATTTTAGAAAAGTTAAATGAATAAATAACAGTTAATATGATTGGTAAGTAATTCAAAATGGTTATCAAGAATAAAAATATAATTGCAGGTTTAGATATCTTTTTCAAAATAATCCCTCCAATTCATCTTTGGATGAAATCTTTTTATATAATCTAAGTATTATTGAAGTTATAATCATTAAAATAACACTCAATGCAGCTGCAAATGGTAAGTTTCTTCCTTTAGTAATTTGTTCAGAAATAACACTTCCTATTAAAACTATTTTATTACCACCTAATACTTCTGCAATATAAAACAATCCCATACTTGGAACAAATGTTAAAATAAGTCCACTTAACAAACCTGGAATAGTTAATTTAAATGTTATCGTCATAAATGTTTGAAACGAAGAAGCTCCCAAATCTCTTGCTGCTTCAACTAAGTTCCAATCCATTTTTTCCACGCTTGAATAGACAGCTAATATCATAAATGGCAGTAAAAAATATATCATTCCCACTAAAACTGCAGGATATGAGTATAAAAGTTTAAGTGGCTTTTCAATAACATTAAACATCATTAGTAATTTATCTAAAACACCATTACTTCTAAAAATAATAATCCATCCGTTAAGTCTAATTAATCCACTTGTCCAAAATGGAATCATCAACAATATCATAAATATTTTTTTCCATTTATTATTAAGTTTTGCCATGAAATAACCATATGGATATCCTATAATCGCAACAAAAAATGTTGATAAAAGTGCCAATTTTAAAGAATTTAAAAATATTTTTAAATAAAATTTATCAAATACATTTTTATAATTATCTAATGTTGAAACAAATTCAATACCCCAAGTTTCTGCTTTACTCATAAAGCTTAAAATAAACAAATAAATAATTGGCAAAAGTATAAATGATATAGTGTAAAAATAAATTGGAAATTTTAATACTTTATTTTTAATAAATTTAACCATTATCAATTACCTCTATTTGATATTTTTTATCCCAAAAAATATTTACAGTTTGATTAATATCAAGTGGATAGTCAACTCCTGAATGGCTTGAAGTTAAAATCTGGCCATCATCAAGTAAAAATGATATTTTTAATTGACCTCCTACAAACGATTTTTCTATTACCTTTGCTTTTAAATCTCCTTTATTAATTTCAATATTTTCTCCTCTTATCGCAAAAGTTTTATTATTAATTTTATATATATTTGCACCACCAATAAAACTTGCAACAAATGTTGATTTTGGAGTGTAGTATATTTCATTGGGAGTTCCTATTTGTTCAAAAACGCCATTATTCATAACCACAATTCTATCAGACATATTTATTGCTTCCTCTTGATCATGAGTAATATAAATAAAAGTAATTCCTAACTGTTTTTGTAATTTTTTTAATTCAACTTGCATTTGTCTTCTAAGTTTTAAATCTAATGCTCCAAGTGGTTCATCAAGCAACAAAACACTAGGTTTATTTACTATTGCACGTGCTATTGCAACCCTTTGTTTTTGCCCACCTGATAACTCGTTTGTCATCCTTTTCTCAAAACCTTCTAACTGAACAAGCTTTAAAGCTTGTTTTACCTCTTCATCAATTTGTTCTTTAGGAATTTTTTTGATTTTCAAACCATAACTAATATTTTTTTCAACATTCATATGAGGAAAAAGTGCATAATTTTGAAAAACAGTATTTACATCTCTTTTGTTTGGCTCTAAATTGTTAATGAGTTTACCATTTAAAATGACTTCACCAGAATCTAAGTTTTCTAAACCTGCAATTATTCTAATTGTAGTAGTTTTACCACAACCAGATGAACCTAAAAGTGTTATAAACTCACCTTTTTTTACATCAAGAGTAATACCTTTTAAAACATCATTATCATTAAATGATTTTTTTACATTTTTTAATTGAAGAATTATTTCGTTCATTATTTTTTCTCCTTAATTTTGTTAAAAGTCATCGCAATTCTAGATTCTATTTCACCAAGTGAAAAATAAATATTTCTAATCAATTCCATTTTCTTTATACTGATTTTCCTATTTGCCCTAAATGGCATATCAACTATTTCAACATCTTTTTCATAAAAAGCTTTCTTTCTATAATAAGGATCAAAAAAATAAACATATCCATCTAAAATATCAGTTACTAAAACAAAATGTGGAATACCTATCATACATTTAACAATAAATGCACCATTATTTTTTAAACAATTTATCAGTTCACAATTATTAAAATTAACATCGCTTTTTTCAATTATTTTACAACTTAGATTAAACTTTGTTTTTTTAGAATAATCATTAAAGCTTTCACATATATGCTTAAGTGCAATATCCGATGTTCCCATTTTTCCAAAAATACCTTTTTGATTAGCTAAATCTAATGAATATAAGTTAATTATTTTTAAAAGTTCAACAGGAATTTCATTCCTGTCAAACAAATAGCTCAACCCATTTTTTAAACAAGTTGTACCACAATCATATTCTGAAACTTGATAACCAAGTAAATTTTTCATATTATCCCTCATCACACCTATAAAAAGGTTATTCTAAATATAGTTAATTCAGTTTTTTATGTCAACAAAAAAACACAGCAATTGCTGTATTATTCTGTTTTTGTTGTATCAGATTTTACTATATCACTAGCCATAGTTTCTAAAACACTCAAATTTTCATACATAATTGAAATGTAGTCTTTACCATTATTCTCTTGTGAAGATGTTAAACTGCTTAAATTAGAAAGCTCAACTCTTGTTAAACCTAATTCATTTACAAGCTGTTCAAATAATTTTGCCATATCATTACTCATATTTGGCTCATATACTATATATTTAACATTATCATTTTTTATTCTTGTTTTAATTATTTCAAGTTGTTCATCATTGGGTAAACTACCATATTTTGAAAGAATTATTGGATATACTTGAATACCATATGTTTTTTGCCAATTTCCAAAACTGGCAGTCATACTAACAAATTTTATTTCTTTATTAGTTGATTGAATTTTTGTTGATAACGCTTGATATTCAGCATCCAATCTAACTAAATCATTTTCTAAAACTGCATAGTTTTCACTAAAAAGTTTTTCATCTTCAGGATATGTTTTTATCATCCAATCTTTTATATTTTTTGACATACTTAACATTGCGATTGGATCAATCCATAAAAATAAATCTTTTGAATTTACATCTATTAAGTTAAACTCATCCCCTTTGTAATATGGACCTTCAATATATGTTATATCTCCATCATTATAAACAGGTGTATATCTTTGAAAAGTATAAATTGCATTTAAAGACGATAAATCGTAGCTCGATTTTGAAAATTTTGAAACAGTATCATTATAAACAGATAAATACGGTTCAAGTTTCCCAACATTAAATAATACTTCAGAGTTTTTTAAAATTTCTTCATAATTTTCTTTTATGGTTGCTCTTTGTACTATCTCACTATTTTGAATTGATTCATATTTATAGTTATTTCCACCAACTCTTTGTAAAATATATCCAATAGGATAAACAGTATATGCAACTTGATTGCTTATATTTGTACATCCACTTAATAAAGTCATCATTAATGTTAAAAGGATTAAAAGTTTTCTATTCATTTATTTAAACCCTCCACTTTTTGCATTAAAAAGTATATCATAAATAATACATAAATTGTTGTATATTAAGCAATATGTTTAAATTATTCCTTCATTTACAAAACTAAAATGTTTATTACAGGTTACAATAATATGATCGATAACTTTTATTCCCATCAAATTACCTGCTTCAATAATTTTATATGTACTTTTTATATCTGCATCACTTGGTGTAGTGTCCCCACTAGGATGATTATGAACTAAAAGTATTTTAGAGGAAGACAATAATAGTGCCTCTTTAAAAATTTCTCTAGGGTGTATTAAACTTGAATCAATTGTACCTTTAAATAATATTCTATAAGTAATTATTCTGTTTTTAGTATTTAAATAAACAACCATAAACTGTTCTTGTTGACTACTTCCAATTTCTTTATTAAGCCATGTTATTAAAGCTTTTGGTCTATCAATGATATTTAAATCTAAACACTCTTCATAGTTCAGCCTTTTTGAAAGTTCTATACAAGCAAGTATTTCAAGGGCTTTTGCTTCTTTGATACCTTTAACTTTTAAAAAATCTCGTAGTTCTAATTTAGACAAATTACCAATTCCATTTGAAATTTTTAAAACATCTTCTGCAATTTTCAAACTAGAATATCCTTGGAATCCTGTTTTAATTAATATTGCTATTAACTCTCTATTACTTAAAGCAGTAATCCCAAATTTAAGTGCTTTTTCTCTAGGTCTTTCACTTTTTGGTATTTCTTTTAAAATCATCTTAATTTCCTCATTAAAATATATGAATAAATTTAAAAAAACCTTATTAAATAAGGTTAATTTTTAGATATAATCTCAATTAATTCGTCATATGTAATTATCTTTTCTTCATATTTTTCAGAATAAATAATAATCTTATACTTAATATTTTGATTTTTAAAATATTCATTTAAATAATTTATAATTTCCTTTTTTCCATTTAATAGATAAAAATGTGATTTATTATTGTTTTTTAAAATATAATTTACCCTAATTCCATAAGAGTAATTTTCATCTATATTTGTTTTATGCTTATAATGCCAATCTACTAATTCATCTTGAAACTTCTGAACTTTTTTTACATCAAGTCCACTATCCACAATAATCTCAAAACTATCTTTATATCCATAACTATTTATTGAAAGATATAAACTATTATAATTTTTTGGATAAATTTTAGAAATATTAAATCCATTATTTTTATCAAATACATAATATAAATTATTTGAAAAAATAACTGAAAATAAAATAATTATAATATTGTACTTATGTAGCTTTAAATTTCTATTATATATAAACACACCAATTATATATACAAGAATCGCAATAACTGTAGAAAACAAGTATACATTTACATCATTTCTTTCATTACCAAAAATAATTAATAAAGATATAAGTGCAATTGGAAGAAATGATTTATACATTAATTTAGAAGTCGTCATTTGTTCTGCATATTCACCTTTTCTATTTTTAAAACATACATAACTTACTCCTAACAATAATATACCAATTAAAAACATCACATAAATTGTAACCACATCAAAATCATTAATAAATGAGTATGGATTAACTTTTAATACTTTATTTAATGCATATGAAAAATCACTAAAATAAATTGCTGGTATTGAAAAACAATTACTATTTATTAGACTGTAATTAATACCATAAGTTACATTATTTAAAAATACATTTATTGTTTCAATAATAACTGGTGGTAAAATTGAATATACAATCATACAAATTAATGAATCAATATAATTATTGCATTTAACAATAATAAATATATTTACAAACACTAATGTTATACCTAAAACAATGTTAACTAATATTGCTAAAATAAAATATTGAACATTAATATAAGAACCTTTAAATAAAATTATCAAAAAAGAAATAATCATATTTAACAAATAAATTCCAAAAATTTCAATTAAAGTAAATAAAACTTTAAAAATAAATAGTTTTGATTTACTTATTGGTAATGAAAAAAATGTATCAACACTTTTTTTTCTATTAATAAAATAAAAATTAATAAACGGAATTAAATAACATAATATAAACACCACAAAATTATAGAACATAAAATTTCCGTAAAAAACTTCACTTTTTGATGTTGTTGAAACAGTCATTAGTACAGGACATACAATAAATCCAATAAACATTAAAATAAATAAGATCTTATTATTTTCTTTAAATAAATAATTAAAATATTTACTAGCCATAATTTATCTCCTTTTCTCTATTTCATATATAAAAAGTTCTTCAAAGTTTATTGGTAAAATCTCCATAAATATTGGGTTTTTATCATTAATATATTTTTTTATATATTCAATATCACCCTTACACACAATTGTAATTACCCTTCCAATTTTATTAAAATGGAAAATGTCTAAATCTTTAAATGAATTAATATCTAAATCTTCATTAAAAACAACTTGAAACTTATTTATTGAATTTTTTGAAAAATCAATATCCCCACTAACAATTATTTTTTTATTTTCAATAATCGCAAAAGTATCACATATATCTTCTAATTCTCTTAAGTTATGAGAAGAAATAATAACTGTTATATCTTTTTCTTCGACTAATGTTGCAATTTCTTTTTTAAATATTAATCTCACATATGGATCTAAACCATCAAAGGATTCATCTAATATTAAAACTTTTATATCAAGTGAAATAGCGATTAATAAAAATACTTGCCTTTTCATCCCTTTTGAAAAGTTATTAATTAGTTTATTTGGATCTAAATTTAATATTTTCAAATATTTTTCATACTTAACTTCATCAAAATTATAAAATGTCTTATAAAATTCTTTTAGTGAATTAATTGTTGAATTTATCGGGTAATAACAGTCATCTCCGACAAAAAACATATTTTTTTTGATAATATCATTGTTTTTTATATCTAAACCATCAATTGTTACTTTGCCACTATCAACTTCATACACACCTGCAATACATCTAAGCATGGTACTTTTTCCTGCACCATTAGTGCCAATCAAACCAAAAACAGTTTTATCTTTTATTGTTACATTAAAATCATCTAAAACAGTTAATCCACCAAGTCTTTTGAAAACATTTTGTAGTTCAATCATTTTAATCCCTCCATATATTTTCTATTAAATCAATTATTTGTTTTTTTGAAATGTTTGAATCTTTACATTCACATAATAGTATTTCTAAATTTTTTATTAAACTTTTATTAACTGAATTATCATTTATTTTTTTAATAAAAACACCTTTTTTGTTTAAAGTTTCAACAATTTGTAAATTTTCTAATTCTTGATAAGCTTTGGCAACTGTATTTGGATTAACTCCTAATTCTACTGCTAAATGTCTAACCGAAGGTAATTTATCTCCTTCTTTTAAAACTCCTATTTCATAAAACTTTATTACCTGTTTTATTATCTGCATAAAAATCGGTTCATTTTTTTGAAAATTAATTAAAAACATATAATACCCCCTAAAACTGTATTATCTGTACTATCTGTATTAATTGTACTATTAGTTTTTTATATTTTCAATAAAAAAAGGCAATTACTTGCCTTCTATTAAACTTAATTGAACTTTTTGTCTTTGTAAATCTATATCACTAACCCACACCTTAACAATATCTCCAACAGATACTATTTCACTAGGGTGAATATTTTTTAGATTTGAAATTTTTGATATATGTGCTAATCCATCTTCATGTAATCCAATATCAATAAAAGCTCCAAAATCCACTACATTTCTAACTGTGCCAAACAAAGCGTCTCCCACTTTCAAATCGGTAATTTCTAGAACATCTTGTCGTAAAATAGGTGCATCATACTTATCCCTATAATCTCTAAGAGGTTGTTCAATACTTTCAATAATATCTTTTAATGTATACTCATCAATACCTATATCATTTTTAAAACCATCTAAATCTCTTGTGATTTTTTCACCTAATTTTTCTATTTTATAATGATTCATTATCTTTTTGGCAATTCCATAACTTTCAGGATGTATTTGAGTTTTATCTAATGGTTCATCGCCATCATTAATTCTTAAAAAACCCGCACATTGTTCAAATGTTTTTTCACCTAACTTTTTAACTGTTTTTAATTGTTCTCTATTTTTAAATTTTCCAATTTTATTCCTATGTTCAATAATTGCAGTTGCACTTGATTTATTTAATCCTGAAACATGCATTAAAAGTTCTTTACTTGCAGTATTTAAATCTACTCCAACTAAATTTACTGATTTTAAAATTGCAAAATCTAATCTTTCATTTAATTGTTTTTGTGGTAAGTCGTGTTGATATTGTCCAACACCTATACTTTTTGGATCTATTTTTATCAATTCAGAAAGTGGATCTATTAGTCTTCTTGCGATAGAAATTGCAGATCTTTGTTCAACATGTAAATCGGGAAATTCATCTCTTGCAATATCACTTGCACTATAAACAGAAGCTCCTGCTTCAGATACAATAGTAAAACTTACATTTAAATTGTTTTCTTTTATTAATTCGGCAATAAATGACTCTGATTCTCTACTAGCTGTACCATTACCAATTGCGATTAAATCAACATTATACTCACTTATTAATTTCAATACTTTTTCTTTTGCTTCTGCAACTTTATTTACTGGTTGATGTGGATAAATAACATCAATTTTTTTAAGTGCTCCTGTACTATCAACAATCGCAAGCTTACATCCTGTTCTAAATGCAGGATCAAATCCTAAAACACATTTATTATTTATTGGGGGTTGTAATAATAATTTTTCTAAATTCAGTGAAAATATATCAATAGATTGTTTTTGAGCTTTTTCACTCAATCCACTTCTTATTTCTCTTTCAACACTTGGAAATAATAATCTGTTTAAACCATCTTTCACAGCATCAACAATTATACCATTTACAATAGTTTCTCTATTTCTTGTAATGCCTCTAATCGCATAATTAGTTAGATATTCTTCATCAAAACTCAAACTTACGCTAATTACTTTTTCTTTCTCTGCTCTGTCAATTGCCATAATTCTATGACTTGCAATATATGCTAATTTTTCGCTTCTATCATAATACATTTTATATGTAAGATTTTCATCAACAGAATTTTTCTTCTTTTTAGTAATTATATATCCATATCTAAGTATTGATTCTTGAACCTTCCATCTTAGTTTTGCATCATCGCTTACTACTTCTGCAATTATGTCTTTTGCACCATTAATCGCATCTTCAATTGTTTTTACTTCATCATTTAAATATTTTTTTGCTTCTTCTTCAATATTACCAAATCTAGGTAAACTTAATATCCAATTTGACAGAGGTTCTAATCCTTTATTAATCGCATCTTTTGCCCTTGTTTTTTTCTTTTGTTGGTATGGTCGATAAATATCTTCTACTTTTGATAATTTATCACATTCCATTATTGCGTTTTTTATTTCATCTGTTAGTTTTCCTTGAGTTTCTATTAATCTAATAACATCTTCTTTTCTTTTTAACAAACTTACTTGATATTCATATTGTTGTTGTATAAATAAAATTTGTTCTTCATCAAGCCCTTTTGTCATTTCTTTTCTATACCTTGCAATAAATGGAACTGTGTTTCCTTCTTCAATCAATTTTAATGTGTTTTCAACTTGTTGCTTTTGAATATTCAATTCATTAGCTATCGGAATAATTAAATCAATCATATTTTTACCTCGCTAATTTAATATAACATAGATTTCTTAATTTTATCTTAATTTGTTGTTAAGCATATATATTTAAAAAATAATAATATGATATACTTTGAATGAGGTGAAAAAATGAAAAATAAGACAACATTAATTTTGGGTGCGATTTTAACATTTTTAATAATATTAATTGGAGGAATTCTTGCATATTTTTATTTATTGACTCCTTCAGTAACAATGGTAGATTTATCAAATAAAACAATTGATGAGGTAAATTTATTTATTCAAGAAAATAAATTAAATGAAGAAAATTATGAAATATCATATGAATATAGTGAAACAGTTGAAAAGGATAAAGTAATAAGTCAATCAATTGAAGTTGGTAAAAAAATAAGTGAAAAAGATATACTTAAAATTGTAGTTTCAAATGGTAAAGATCCAAATTTAGAAGTTTCAATACCTGATTTTACAAATAAAACAGAATCAGAAATAAAAGAGTGGTTTGATACAAATTTATTTACTGATGTATCATTTGAATATGTTATTAGTGACAAAATAGAAAAAGACAAATTTGTTTCATTAAATGTTGATAATAATCTACAAAAAAGAAGTGCATTAATTGTCGTTTCAATTTCTGCTGGAAAAGATGCAATTGGAATAGAAATTGATATGCCTGACTTTAAAGATTATACAAAAGCAAATATGCAGGCTTGGGCAAAAAGCAACAATATTACTCTTTCTATAAAGTATGAAAGTTCTAGTAAAGTTGCAGAAGGAAAATTAATTTCTCAATCTGTTGCTGCTGGAAATAAAATCAAAACTGGTGATAAAATAAGTGTTACTCTTTCAAGTGGTTCTGGAGTAAGCGTGTTAGATTTCTCAAACAAAACAAAAGCCGAAGCAGAAAAATGGGTTAAAGAAAACAAATTAAAAGCAACATATGTTCAAATGTATGATGGAAAAGTAAAAAATGATTTAATTATAAGTAATACTCCTAATAAAGGAAGCATTAAGACTGGTGGAAGTATACAATTTAATATTTCAATTGGTTTAGTACCTATTGAAAACTATACAAATAAAACTGAAACAGATTTTAAAAATTACATAGCAAAATTAAATGCGTCATATAATAAATCTGCAAATATAAAAATAAATGTTGTTCAAGAAGAAAACAGTAAAACCGCAGGAACTATTTTATCGCAAACTATAAACAACCAAGTAGTAAATTCAAGCGTAAATGTAGCTCCTGGTACAACTGTAACAATAAAGGTATCAAAAACACCTTCTAAAAAAATAAATGTTGTAAATAAAGCAAATGTTCATATAAAAGACTTTACAAAATACTTAACTGACATTGGTTTGAAACTAGGAAATAAAACAGAAAGATATAGCGATAGTGTTGCGGATAGTTTGATAATTAGCAATGACACAGGTAGCTTTACTGCAGGAACTGGTATCAACTATGTAATTTCTATAGGAAAATTTGATGTCAATACAGGTATTCTTGCTGGTAAACCATACAGTCAAGCACAAAATGTAATCAATGAAGGAAATGCCAAAGGAGCAGGTTGGTCTATTTCAAAAACAGATGTTTATCATGATTCTGTAGCTAAAGGAAATATTATTTCTTGTGGAATAAATGGTAAAACATTATCATGTAATGTTTCTCTTGGATCTCAACCAAAAGTTGCTGATTATGTAAATAAACCAAAACCTTGTAACGATAGTTGTGTTATAAACGGTATAACATATAAAATTTCTTCTTATGAAAATAGCGACACAATTGCAAATGGATATGTTATTTCTCAGGATATTGCAAGTGGAACTGTAGTAAGCCCTAATACAACCGTCAACTTGAAAGTATCTAAAGGTAAAAAAGAACCTGAAAAAGTAGTTGTAGATAATTATGTTGGTCAAACTTGTGGTAAACAATGCACAAGTAATAACAAAAACTATGTTTTAACTTTCAATGAAGAGTATAATGAGAAACCTGCAGGAACAATAATTAGTCAAAGCATTGCTGGTGGAACTTCAGTAAATGTTGGTACAACAGTTAACTTAGTTGTTTCTTTAGGTCCAAAACCTGTCACTAAATGCCCTACTTCAAACGTAGTAAACACAGGTTATAATACTAACGATTATACACAGACTGTGAATGAAATAAGAAGTGTTTATAGCAACTTTAATGTTGTAATTGTTGATATTACTGGTGAAACAGATAACCCTAACAACCTTAATGGTACAATTAGAAATATTTCTCCTTTCGCTCCAGAACTTGATTGTGGAAGTACAATTACATTTGAAGTTTATAAACCATCTAATTAAAATGATAAAATGGCAGCTATTATATCTGCCATTTTTTATTTATATAAAAACTTTATATTATCAAAACATTAAATTTATGATAGTTTAAAAATATAGTTATAATAACTTTTATACTTATAAATAGTTAATACTAAAAATAAACAAGCTAAATGCTTGTTTATTTTGTTTTAATTTCTAGTTCTAATCTATAGCGAGTATCACTATATCTTAAGCTATAAATTCTATTATCAAATTCAGAAGAAACTATTTCAGGTTTTAATATATTATTAATCTCAAATATATCTCTATATGTTTTTGTAGAACTATCTAAGTATACTAAATATTTACCATCACTCAAACTACTCAAATCTAATTTATTATCGAAACAAGTATAATCTCTGTTAAATTTAGATTTTAGTAATGCTGCATAATCAACATCACATTTATTAGTATTTAGTGTATATTCTTTATAATCACCTGTATCTAACGATAATAATCCTAATTTAAATTGTGATAAATCATCATTTGTATAGTTTACATTATACATCCAAGAAATACCATTTATATTTAGTAATTGATTTTCTAAAGTTAAGTTATTTAATTTATGCATTGAAATTCTTCTAGTAGGTTTATTTATTAATGATTTATCAATACTATGCTTATAAACACTAATTTCATATCTATAACCAAACATTTGGTTTTGATTAAATGATACTTTTTTATCATCAATAGTTGTTTGTTCTACAAGTTTATCTAAATTAGTATCAACAACAAATTTACTCTTTGTTTCATTATCATTTGTAACTTGTATTTTTAAATGATAATCACCAATTTCTAATTGTGTTAAATCTATTTCACCAATATATTTGACCTTTTTATAATTAAAACCATCATTCATATTTAGTCTTTCATCAACACTTGAAGTAATAAGATCTATAACTTTTTTATCAGTAGTTTCCATATTAGTTATAATAAGCTTATGAGAAACTACACTCTCATCATTTGCATCCATTCCTTTAATAAATGCATAACCTTCAATAATTATTGATTTCTTCTCATCATCTTTGTATCTAAAAGTATTTAATACATTTCTCATTGAAAGTTCATTTTTCACTTCTGGTGTTGGAGTTACATCAACAGTTGGTGAAGGTGTTACTTCTGGTGTAACAACAGGTTCAACAACTTTATCACTAACGCTTAAATATATAGTTCCAAACTCTTTTACAAGTTCATATTTTTTATTTTCAAATTCAGAAACTGAAGTAAAATTGAATTTATCTGTAATTTCATTTATAGCATTATTTTCAACATATTTACTATAATCTGTCTGAATTTTAAAGAAATATCTGCCATTTGCTAATGAAGTCAAATCTATTTCTCCACTATATGTAACTTTATCTTTGCTAGAAATAGTAGTTGTCAAGTCAAAAGTTTTATCTTTCTCTATTTCTAAATATTCAGATTTTATATGTACTTTAGATAAAACCTTATTTTCATCATTAACAAATATTCCTGGTCTATATGATAATCCATTTAATACCAGCTTATTAGAATTAATAGACATGTTATCTACTGTAAATACAAAATCCCCTGTCGCAACCTTGCCAGAATTATCAATAGGTAAGAAATTTAAAGAAGTTATATCATCTTTTACGATGTATCCTATACTTCTATCCCAGTTATATGGTTCACCACTTTGTACATTATTTGATACCCTATGTTCTATTAAACTGCCATTATCTCTTATTCCATTAGTTGATTGAACTTTAACCATTGTACCTTCTTGATTTAATACTGGTACTATAAAATTTGATTGATAAGTAGCTCCATATGCAGATTTATATAACCTACTACTTGATGTACTATTACCAGAATAAAAACTAACATCATATTTATTTATCAGACCTAATGAATACTTATTATAATCTGACAGATTTCCACTATAGTTATTATTAATTTTATCAATCTCATAAGAAATACCTGCAATTTTATATCCCCAGTATGGATCAGATGCATACTTAACATTTAAACCAGAACCTTTGTTTCCTATATGCATACCAAAAAATCTTGAATCTTTTATATCGAGGTATCCTCTAATATTTATTGACATATGTTCTCTAATTCCATCATTTATAGAATTAAAAAATGCTGCTGATGATGGATTAGAGTCAAATGCGTTCCATCCAAACAAGTTATTATTTTTCATTGCAAAGCCACTTGTACCATGACCAGATTCAAGTGCTGCCATCGCAAAAATAATTGTTGCATTTACTCCATATGTATTTTGGTTGTCAACAAAAACCTGTCCTGTATTCCATAGCTTGCTGTTAGACGAAATATTTTTTGAACTTAAATACCTGTTGTAAGTATCGACACTTATATTACTTTTAGTTCTTAATGGTAAAAAAGTATAATAATTATAATAAGTATTTACCTTGTTTTTATATTCTCTATCACTATAAAAATCATATCCATTATAACTATAATAAACAGAGTTAACATTCATCCAATCTGCAGCTGGACCAACAACAATTCTAAATGCTTCTGGCCATCCATTTTTTGACCATCCACTATGAGCTACAAAAACTAAATCTTTATAATTACCATTTTGTTTTACTTCGTATTGATTTTGATAAATTCTTGTACTAAAAGGTTGTTCATTTGTAGGTCTTATATCATTACCACCAAGGTAAATTGGAAGCTCATTTCTAACAAACTTCATTGGTACAAGGTCTACATTTTTTAAACTCACATATCCATCAAATCCATTAAGGTTTATATGTACCTTTCCATCTCCATTACCATCATAACTATGTGTATTAAAATATGCCATTTCCCTATGCATGGTTACATATGTTGTTTTCCCACCATTTTCATATTGGGAAACATTTAATGTGTTACTATTACTTCTTGTTGGATATGAATATACAACTCCTGATGACATTGCAATAACTTTACTTGGGCTATAACTTGCGCCATGCCTAACTACAGCATCATTGCCTAATTCATACATTCTTCTTATTGCACTATTTAAATCATTAAAACATCCCTGATTAGCAAAACCACCACTATCACTTACATATGCAACTTCATAATTGCCACATGCCATAGGATATAAATTGTATTCTACTGCTGCATTTACCACAATCAGATTATTATTTACAAACATAAAGCTGGTAAATGCTATTAAAAAACTCAATATTAATTTAACAATTTTCATAACATCTACCTCCTTAATTTAAATCAACATTAATTATAATCCAAGAATTACTACCCTTTACCTTGAGTTTTAAAACTCCTTTATATGTTATTGGATTGTCAACAGGATTATATGCTACAAAAAATAAACTTCCTTTATCTTTATCAATTATTTTTCTATCGATAATATTCTCATATTTCTCCGAGTTAATACTTGAGTTAAGAGCTTCAAACTTATCACCTTTATCAGTTTCATATTCCGCACTTTCAATTATTACTTCATCACCCCAAAGAGAAATAGCTTCTAAATTAAATGAATACACTTCAACAGTTGATGGTAATAAATATTCACTTGTATTACCATTTATTGTTTCACTCATATAACTACCTGTGATTGAAAATGCGCTTGAAACTTTCATTTGATATGTTTTTCCATCTGTTATTACATCATCTGCTTTATACTTAAGTTGATTTATACTTCCTATTTTTGAATTTAAATTAAAGTTAAATTCTGAATTATCAATAGAATTTAATACTTTAATATTAGATAGCCCCTTATCACTTACTGGTATAAATATATTTGCAAAATATTGTTTTTCATTTGAAACTAAGCTAAATACTACATTTTCTTTTCCAAGAAAAAATGATTTTTCTTCTAGTTTTGAAACAAATGTATCAACATTATCCAAGGTAATATTTTCACTTGTTTTAAAATGACTTAAGCTTATGTTAGTACTTTCATTTGAAGTAATTCTAACTTTAGCAATTATAAAATTAAAATCAATTTTATCTGATTTATATACTCTATAATCAACAAGTTCGGTTTTTATATCATTTAGAACTGTTGATTCAGTTGGTTTTATTTGAACATTTTCAGCTATATCATTATTATCCGATAAACTTGTATTTTTTATCTTGTTTGCAAAAAATACATAATATGCAAAAAAGAACACTAAAAACAATAAAACAATTAATAATACAATAATTTTTATACCAATATTTTTCATATTATCACCTTTTATTCATTATACAAAATTTAAAAGCAAAAAGCGAGATTTACTCGCTTTGTATTGCCTCAATAATATTAAGATTTGCAGCTCTTTTTGCAGGTAAAAATCCAAATATGACACCCAAGCTTATTGAGAAAACAACTGCATACATAATATAAGTTAAATTAATTGGCATATCCATTTTTAACAATTGAAGGGCTATAGCTATTACTCCTATTCCTATTAAAACACCAAATATACCACCTAAAAGAGTAAGTAAACTCGATTCAACAATAAATTGGAATTGGATTGCTCCTTTACTGGCCCCAAGTGCACGTTTAACACCTATTTCTCTAGTTCTTTCAACAACAGATACAAGCATAATATTCATAACTCCAATACCCGCAACAAGTAATGAAATTGAAGCTATTACGCTCATTACAATACTTAAAATACCAGTAATCTGTTTGATTTGATTTATAATAAACGATAAATCTTCTTCTGCATATCCATTTTTACTATTCAAAGTACCATTTAATTCATTTAATTTATCAACAGCCAGTTTTGTAGTTTCTTTAATATCCGCACCAGGTGCAATCTTTATTGATGCATATTGAATAGTTCCTCTAGAAAACATTGAATCATACGCTTCCTTTGAAATAAGCATCATTGTATTGACATTTGAATTTGTACTTGAAGAAACTCCAGCAATTGTAAATAATCTATTTTTTAATTTTATAGTTTTTCCAACTGCTTTATCTGGAGAAATTTTAAAAGAATTTTTTAAAATTTTATCACTAACTACTGCAAGATTTTGTCTCTCATTTTCAGGATAGTCATTAATGTTTTTCCCATAAATAATGTTTAAATTATAAAACGAGACAAAATTATCACTATTTCTTTTTACATTTATATCAACCATTTTTCTATCAATAGTTATTTTTTGTGATGAAGAATAATGTGGTAATACATCAGTTATATTTTCTATTTTCTTTAATTCTTCTAAATAATCTAAATTGAATTTGTATCCCCCATTTGAACCATACCCCTCACTAGAACTTAATGATGCGTAAAAAACTTCATCAGGATTTGTTTTGTCATTTAAATAGTTGATATTTACTGCTCCATTATTACCATTAACATTACTTGTAATAGCAACATTCGCAATATCGCTTATTGAGAAAATTATATATACAACTGCAACTCCAATTACAATACCTATTAAAGAAAGAAATGTTCTAAGTTTATTGTTAAAAAGTTCATTTATAGAAAGTTTTATATATTCAAAAATCATATATTCATCACATCACTTTCAATCAAACCGTCTTTTATTGTTATAATTCTTTTTGCACTTTTTGCAACATGCATATCATGTGTAACAACAACAATTGTATTACCTGCTTCATTTAATTCCTTTAATAAATTCAATATACTTTCTGTTGTTTTACTATCAAGTGCCCCTGTTGGCTCATCCGCAAAAATAATATCAGGATTGTTTCCTAAAGCTCTTGCGATTGCCACTCTTTGCCTTTGTCCACCTGATAGTGTCATTGGTCTTTTATGCGCTTGATCTTTTATTAAAACTTTGTCCATTAATTCTAAAGCTCTTTGTTTTCTTTTACTAACACTAACACCTGCATAAAGCATTGGAAGCTCTACATTACTTAAACAACTAATATTATTCATTAAATTAAATGATTGAAATATAAAACCAAATGAATTTAATCTTGTTTTTGTTAGTTGCGAGTCTGTATATTTTGTTACATCTTTACCATTTAACAAATATGTTCCAGAAGTTGGATTATCTAATAATCCAAGTGTATTTAAAAGTGTACTTTTTCCACTTCCACTTGTACCAATTATTGATACAAATTCACCTCTTTCAATTTTAAAACTTACACCTTTTAAGGCTTGAACTTCATTTGGTCCTGGATTAAATACCCTTTTAATATCTATACATTCAATTACAGGTACACTCATTATTTTTTCACCGTAACAACTGCAGTATATCCATAAGGAACTTCATCTTCTATTGAAACATCAACATTATAATAAGATGTATCACTGCTTTCTAAATTATTTGGTAAAGAATCGATTTTTATAATTGTACCTTCATATTCTTTGTTTAAACCTTCAATTTTGACTTTAACTTTTTCACCTTCTTGTAATGTTTTATATTCATATTCGCTAACGCTAATTCTTACTTTCTTTTCAAGTGAATAAACTGTTACAAATGAAGAAATATTGTTGCTAGGTGTTAAAGTGTTATCTTTGTTAACCGCATAAACTAAACCGCTAATTTCTGATTTTACAAAATAATCATCTTTACCATCTCTTAGTTTTCTTATTGATTCTTCTGCCTTAATCCATTCAACTTTATTTTTTGCAATTAATTCTTCAGTATTTTTTATTTCATTTCTTAAATATTCGTTATATGCATTATCACTAGAACCTGCAAGCCAAGATTTATACTCTTCAATTCTTGAATAGTAATCATTTAACTCTTGTTGTAATCTTGAAAAACCTTTATTTAAAACTTCTATTTGAGCATCTGCTGAATAATCAGGGTAATAATCAAATAAAACTTTTCCTTTTTCAATTAAATCTCCAGCATTCACATACACACCTTTAAATTCTTTTGTAGAATCTTTTGTGTAATATCTAGTTTCAACTGGAATAACTTTACCTGTATAAACAACTCCTTCATTTGTTTCAACAACTTCACTTTCAGCTTCTTGTCCACCACCAGAAATTGATAATCCAACACTAGATTGTTCGCCCTCTTGTTTTGTTTGCACGTTTTCTTTTTGGGTAAAAAATATTGAATACCCTATATAACATAAAACTAATACTACAATTACAATAATAATTTTAATAAATTTCTTCATAATTACCTCACTATACATTACTGTATTATATCACTAATACAATTATAATCAACATTTTTTAAACAAAAAAAGTCTTAAGATTTTCAAAACAGAAAATCTTTTAGACTTTTTATTTAATTATATTTTTTGAAAAATTCCATCCGTCTTGGCACATTTCATCAATTCCAAATTTAGCCTTCCAACCTAATAGCTCGTATGCCTTTGTTGTATCTGCATAACATTCAGCAATGTCTCCTGGTCTTCTATCCATAATTTTATAAGGTATTTTTTTACCACATGCTTTTTCAAATGCTTCTCTAACCTGTAAAACAGAATATCCATTTCCTGTTCCTAAGTTAACCTTTTCAACACCTTTATGGCTAAGTGCATATTGTATTGCTTTTATATGTCCAAGTGCCAAATCAACAACATGAATATAGTCTCTTACACCTGTACCATCAACAGTATTAAAATCATTACCCCAAACTCTTAAAAATTCTCTTTCTCCTGTTGCAACTTGTGCAATATAAGGAACTAAGTTATTAGGAATACCATTGGGTGTCTCTCCAATCAAACCACTTTTATGAGCTCCAATAGGATTAAAATATCTTAAAATCATAATGCTCCAATTATTATCAGAAACATAAATATCTTCTAAAATTCTTTCATTAAATAATTTTGTAGTTCCATAAGGATTTGTTGTACTAAGTGGAAAATCTTCCTTAATCGGTAATTTTGCAGGATCACCATAAACTGTTGCACTTGAGCTAAATACTAATGTTTTAACATTAAACTCACTCATTACTTCATATAAATTTAAACTTCCTGTAACATTATTTTCATAATATAAAATTGGTTTTTCTACTGACTCACCTACAGCTTTGTAACCAGCATAATGAATAACTGCTTCAATTTTATTTTCAGAGAAAATTTTTCTCAAAGCTTCTTTATCTAAAATATCTGCTTTATAAAATTTTGGTCGAATATTTGTAATTGTTTCAATTTTATCTAAAACTTCAATATTTGAATTGTATAAATTATCTAAAATAACAACTTCAAAATTTTCCTTTATAAGCTCAACAACGGTATGACTACCAATAAATCCTGTTCCACCAGTTACTAATATTGCCATATTTTTACTCTCCTTTTATTTCACTTAAACTAAACAAATATATTATAACAGCCATTAAACACATTATTAATATCGAAATAAATAAATTAAAATCAAAATTTATTCCACTTTGATAAACAAGTTGATATGCAGAACCAATAAGTAGACCAATAATTCCCATATATGTTATTTTCGGAAATTTTTCTAATAAAACTCTAATAAGTTTTGCTCCTAAAAGAATACCAACTATTCCTCCTAAGGCAGATGGAATTAATAAAGGTATATTTCTATTATTTATTACTTCAAACATAATAGTTTTATACATACCCAAAACTATTAAAAGCATTGAACCACTTACTCCAGGAATAATCATTGTTGCCGAAGCTAATGCCATTGAAAAAAATAAAATCAAAAATGAATTGAAATTTAAAGTAGTAAATAAAACTTCTCCAGCTTCTTTATCTGTTTTTGTATAAGTTGTTAAAATCATTATTGAAAACATTATTAAAAATGAAATAATTGATTTTAAATCAATCTTTCCATTAGCTTTTACCTTAGAAAACATTAATGGTAAACTACCTATTATTATACCTACAAACGCAAAATAAGTTTGTGTTGGAAAATTATCAAATAAAATTTCCATTAATTTACTCAATCCAATAATTCCACAAATCATCCCAATTCCGAGTGGAATTAAAAAATTTAAATGTTTAAATATAGTTTTAATATTTATTGTAATACACTCCATTAATTCATCATAAATATTAAATATTATTGCAATTGTTCCCCCACTCACACCTGGAATTACATTTGCAATTCCCATTACTATTCCAATTAAAAATAATTTTATATTCTTCATAATCATCTAAATTAATTTAGCTATATCTTGCCAAGTAGAAAAAATCATTAATCCTAAAATCAATATCCATCCGACCATCATTATAGCCATTTCTACCTTTCTATTTAATGTTTTACCTGTAATCATTTCACCAAATGTTATTAATGCTCTTCCACCATCTAAAACTGGCAATGGCAATAAATTAAAAATGCCAATATTTAAAGATAACATAGCCATAAGCATTAACATATTGTAAAAACCTAATGATATTTGTTTGGCAGTTTGTGAATACACACCTATTGGACCTGATATATTATTTAAACCAATACCTTTAAATAATCTAACAAGAGTTATAAACATTGTTTTTGTCATATCTATGATAAACTTTGCTGAATAATAAGGTGCATTAAATATATTTATTTTTTCAGCAGTACCTTTTACACCTTTTATACCAATAAAATATATTTGTTTCTCTGTATCAAACTTAGGTGTAATAGGAATTTCAAGTGTTTCATTTCCTCTTACTATTGTATAAATAACCTCTTTATCATCTTGTATAAAAGGTAAAATTTCACTAAAACTCTTTGGTGTAATAACCATACCATCACTCAATTTGATTTTTTTAATATAATCATTTGCCAATAAACCAGCTTCTTGTGCTGGTGAATTTTCAACAACACTTTCTACAATTGGTTTTGGACTTGAAACATAAGTGCCATTATACATAAACAATCCGCTAATAATTATCCATGCAAGTACAAAATTCATAAAAATACCTGCCAACATAATAATTATTTGTTTCCATTTTGCAATACCTTTTATTGTTCTTTCAAATGGAACAACTATATCTCTATCATTTTCATCTTCACCTGCCATTGCTACAAATCCACCAATAGGAAGCGCTCTAATACTATAAATTGTTTCTTTACATTTAATACTAAACAATTTAAAACCCATACCTATAGAAAATTCATAACAATACACTTTAAATATCTTTGCAGTAATTAAATGTCCTAGTTCATGAACTAAAACAATAAAAGATAACAATAGTAAAAAATATATTACTGTCATTTAATTTCTCCTTCAATTATTGAAATAGCCATTTTACGTGCTCTGTAATCAGTATCAATTAGAATATCTAAATCAATATTTTCAATAAACTCAAATTCTTCTACACATTTAAAAACAATCTTTTCAATATCTAAAAATGTAATTTTACCCTCTCTAAATGCATTATTCGCAACTTCATTTGCTGCATTTAAAACACATGGTAAATTACCTTTCTTTTTCCCAACATCAAAAGCCAATTTAAGAAGTGGAAATCTATCATAATCCATTTCTTTAAAATGTAATGCTTTAAAATCTGTAATAGAAAAATTACTATTTCTTTTTAATCTATTTGGATAAGAAAGTGCATATTGAATTGGAACACGCATATCTGCATCACCAATCTGTGCAATAATTGCACCATCTATATATTCTACCATCGAGTGAATAATGCTCTCATCGTGTAAAACAACATCAATTTTATCATAATCAATATTAAATAACCAATGAGCTTCTATTACTTCAAAACCTTTGTTCATCATTGTAGCACTATCAATTGTAATTTTTGCACCCATTTTCCAGTTAGGATGATTTAATGCATCATCAATACTCACACTTTTTAAATCATTTCTACTTAAATTTCTAAATGAACCACCTGATGCAGTTATTATCATCTTTTTTACTTCTTTAAATTTATTACCTTGTAAACATTGTAAAATTGCAGAATGCTCACTATCAATAGGAAATAGTTTTACATTATTTTTCTCTAAAGCTTTATTTACCAATTCCCCTGCAACAACTAATGTTTCTTTGTTGGCAAGTGCAATATCCTTTTTATTTTCAATCGCAGTAAGTGTGGGTTTAAAACCAACAAATCCTACAAGTGCATTAACAAGTAAATCATAATCACTTAAATTTACTAAATGAATTAGTCCTTCATCACCATAATAAAAATTAATATATTTATATTTTTCTTTTAAAATCAAAAAATCCTTTTCGTTTTTAACACAAACATTTTTAACATTAATTTCTAATAATATTTTCTCTAAAATTTCAATATTATTCCCAATACTTATACCAACAATTTCAAATAAATCTAAATTACTTTTAACTACATCAATAGTTTGTAAACCAATTGAACCAGATGCACCTAATAAAACTATCTTTTTCATTTTATTCCTCTTTTACACTCCACAATAAATTATTATTAAGCCATAAAAACAAATAATGCAAAACAACAAGCTATCTATTCTGTCTAAAACACCACCATGACCAGGAAATATAGATCCAAAATCTTTAACATTATAATTTCTTTTTATGGCACTAAATGATAAATCACCAATTTGTGATATTATAGGCAGAATAAAAGATGAAACAAGTATAATTTCCCATTTTAAGCTTGTAAAAATCAATCCAAAAATAAGTGATACTGAAAAGCCAAAAACATATCCTCCAACTGCACCTTCCCAAGTTTTCTTTGGAGAAATTCTAGGTATCATTTTATGCTTACCAAACTTATAACCAGTAAAATATGCCATTGTATCTGTTACATAACAAGCTAAAATCAAATAAAGCATATTCTCTGCACCTAAATCATATATGTATACAACACCTTTACATGCAATTGTTAAGATTAATGAAACAACTAAAATAAAACAAATATCATTAACATTATATTTATCGTCAATAATTATTATTAAAAATAAAATAACCATATAGAAAATTAAAAATGGAACATAATATACAATGTCAACATTGTACATTACTATTGTAGAAATAAATGTAAAAATTATTAATGGCCAATCTCCTTCTTTGTTTCTTAAAGAAACAATTTCATATGATGAAATTGCACATATCGCAAAAATTAATATTCTAAGCAATATTCCTCCAAATATTAAAGGAGGAATCACTAATGAAATTATTAATATTGCAGTCGTAATTCTTTGAAACATTACTTTATTCCCCCAAATCTTCTATCTCTATTTTTAAAATTATCTAAACATTCCAAAAACTTATCAGGAGTAAATTCAGGCCATGGAACATCAGTAAAAATAAGTTCACTATATGCAATTTGCCATAAAAGAAAATTTGAAATTCTTTGTTCACCACTTGTTCTAATCACTAAATCAACTTCTGGTAAATTATTAGTATATAAATAATCATTAAAATTTTCTTCAGTAACATTTATTTCTTTTCCACTTTTTACATCATTTAAAATATTATTTACTGCGCGTACAATTTCATTTCTTGAACCATAATTCATCGCAAAATTAAGGACCATACCTGTATTTGATGAAGTTTGATCTATAGCTTTCTGTAATACTTTTGCAGTATCTTTAGGAATTTCACTCATTTCACCTATCATAGTTATTTTAATATTTTTTTCCATGAGCTCGTCAATAAATTTTTTAAAAAACACAAAAGGTAATTTCATTAAATAATCAACCTCTTCTTTAGATCTTTTCCAATTTTCAGTGCTAAACGCATAAACAGTTAATGCTTTTATTCCTGCATCATTTGCTGCAATCGCAATATTTCTAACATTATCTGTACCCACAAGATGTCCCTGTGTTCTTGGATAACCCTTAGATTTTGCCCATCTTCCATTACCATCCATAATTATTGCAACATGTTTACATTCACTCATAAAAAAACCTCATTTCTATATGATTATATCATAATAAAATAACTATATAGTTATTGTTACATAAAAAAACCTAGGATACCTAGGTTTAATCAACTATTTTCTTTTCACTTTCAATGTCAAACACATGAATTTTATCTGTATCAATTAAAAGTTCAATTTCATCTCCAACTCTTGCAGAAGTTTTTGGATCTACCCTAGCAGTCATAGTAGTGCTTAGTAAATCAAAATACAAGAATGCTTCAGCACCAACCATTTCATAAACTGTTACATGTGCTTTAATTTTTTGTGTTAATGGTTTTAAGCAGAATTCTGGATCGTACAATGATTCTGGTCTAATACCCATCATAACTTTTTTATCAATATAACCTTTTTCTCTTAAAACTTTAGCTTTATTTTCTGGTAATAAGATTTTATGTCCTTCAAACACTAAATATAATTCATTATTTTCTTCAATACATTGAGTAACAATAAAATTCATTTGAGGAGAACCAATAAATGAAGCAACAAATAGGTTATCTGGATGATCATATAGATTTGTAGGAGTATCAACTTGTTGCATAACACCATCACTCATAACAACAATTCTTGTCCCTAGAGTCATTGCCTCTGTTTGGTCATGAGTTACATAGATAATTGTTGCATTTAATCCTTGATGTAATTTTGAAATTTCTGTTCTCATTTGAACACGTAATTTTGCATCCAAATTACTTAAAGGTTCATCCATTAAAAATACTTTAGGACTTCTTACAATAGCTCTACCCATTGCAACCCTTTGTCTTTGTCCACCAGATAATTGTTTTGGTTTTCTTTGTAATAACGGACCTAAATCAAGAATTTCTGCAGCTTCTTCAACTTTTTTCTTGATTTCTTCCTTTGGTAATTTTCTTAATTTTAACCCAAAAGCCATGTTCTCAAAAACTGTCATATGTGGATATAATGCATAGTTTTGGAAAACCATCGCTATATCTCTATCTTTTGGTTCAACATCATTAACTCTTACTCCATCAATTAACAAATCACCGCTAGATATATCTTCTAATCCTGCAATCATTCTAAGTGTTGTTGATTTACCACATCCTGATGGTCCAACAAAAATTATAAATTCATGATCTGCAATTTCTAAATTAAAATCTTTTACTGCTTTAAATCCATTTGAATATACTTTATTAATATTCTTTAATGATAAACTTGCCATTTGTTCATAACTCCTTTTACGAAAATAATTTTAATATAATAATAAAAAAAATAATATTGACAATATGTACAATATTATTTCTTTATTTTTGTATACTTTAATAATAAATATATTCTTACAACCAATGCATCATCAAAGTTTCTAATATCTAATCCTGTTTTTTTATTTATTTTATCGAGTCTATACAATAAAGTATTTCTATGTAAATAAAGTTTTCTTGAAGCTTCAGAAAGATTTAAATTTACATCTAGAAAAGTTTGAATAGTAGTTATATCTTCTTCATCCAATAATCCAATAATTTTTTCTACATTAATATTCGCATTAATTAATCCTTTAATAATCAAATCTAACTTGCTGTTATTAAATTTATATATATTATCTTTAGAAAAAACATTTACTAGTTCTAAAGCAATCTTAGCTTCATTATAGGCTAGTTTTAAATTATATAAATTTTTATGAAATTGACTGTACCCTATTTTTATTAAAATCATTAATTGTGTTGTAATTAAATCTAAAATATCCATTCCAATATCATATTTATTCAATATCAGAATTCTATTTTCATCTAATTTTAAAATATAAGAAACATATAAAACACTGTTTATACCTTTAATAATTTCATCAGACTTGTTGTTACTTTCTAATATGTATAAATAATATTCATAATTTAAATATTTAGGATTGTTTAATAAATATTCAGCAAACTCCTCGTCAATTTCTTCAAATATTACTGTCTTAATTACATCCACATCAAATAATTTGCTTTTAATTAAGTTTAAGACATATTTTGACTTTTCACTATTGTCTTCAACACGAATATAATCATCTAAATAAGAATATTCTATATAATTATTTTCAATCATTTCACCATATTTAATATCACTGTATTTAACAAAGAAATTAACATTACTGATAAAGCTAATATTTTGTAAAAATTCTTTAATATCCATAAATTAATAAAAAGATGCTAAATAAGCATCTATACTTTCATTACTTCTTTTTCTTTTGCAGATGCAATATCATCTAATTTCTTTATAAAACTATCTGTTAATTTTTGAATTTCATTTAGGCAATCTTTTTGTGCATCTTCAGTCATTTCTTTATCTTTTTTAACTAAATCATTTGCATCACGTCTAACATTTCTTACAATAACTTTATTTTCTTCAGCTAGTTTAGAAACTTTTTTTACCATTTCCTTACGAGTTTCTTCAGTAAGTTTTGGAACATTTAATCTTATTAGCGAACCATCATTTTGAGGAACTAATCCTAAATCAGAAGTATTTATTGCTTTTTCAATATCTTTTAAACTACTTGAATCATACGGTTTAATAACAAATTGTGTACCTTCAGATATAGAAATACTTGCAATTTGTTTTACAGGAGTAAGTGAACCATAATATTCAACTTCAACACCATCCAACATATTAGCATTTGCTTGTCCAGTTCTAATAGATTTTAATTCATTTTCAAAATGTACTACAGCTTTTTCCATTTTTTCTTTAACATTATTTAAAATTTCATATGACATATTATTTATCTCCTTTTATTACTGTTCCAATTTTTTCTTTCATTACAGCTTTTTTAATATTTCCTTTTTCATTCATATTAAATACAATCAAATCAATATTATTATCCATACACATACTTGTCGCAGTTGTATCCATAACTTGAAGACCTTTTTGTAATACTTCCATATAATTTAACTCATCATATTTTAATGCTGAACTGTCTTTTTTAGGATCGGCACTGTATACTCCATCAACACCATTTTTTGCCATTAGGATTACATCTGCTTTTATTTCTGAAGCTCTTAATGCAGCTGTAGTATCTGTACTAAAATAAGGGTTGCCTGTTCCAGCACCAAATATAATTACTCTTCCTTTTTCTAAATGTCTGATTGCTCTTCTAACAATAAATGGTTCTGCAACCTTTGGCATATCAATTGCAGTTAAAACTCTTGTAGGTACATTAACTTTTTCTAAAGAGCTTTGAATTGCTAATGCATTTATTACAGTTGCTAGCATTCCCATATAATCAGCTTGAACTCTTTCAATACCTATATTTTCAGCTAACTTACCTCTGATAAAATTCCCACCACCGACAACAATAGCAATTTCTACTCCATCATCATAAATTTCTTTTATTTGATGTGCTAAATCACTTAATATCTCAGGATCAAAATTATTACCATTTGCTGATAGGGCTTCACCACTTAGTTTAAGTAATATTCTTTTATACATGTTTATTCTCCTAATCTGCTAGAAATATTATACCATTCATGATTGCATTATTAAAGATTTTCGTATTTAAAATGATTGGTAATCTTCATAGTACATAATTTCATTTTTATCAAAAAATATTGAATTATTCATAATGTATTTTTTTAATATTTTTTCTGGATTAACTTCTAGTTTCTTTTCATTTAAAATGTGATTTATCTTATAATCTTTAAGTTTTAAATCTTTGACAAGAGAATTTAAACAATACTCAAAATTACCAACTTCATCAATTAAACCAATTTCTTTTGCATCATTAGCAATCCAAATCTTACCCTGAGCGATTTTTTCTAAACTTTCTCCATCAATTTTTCTTGAATTTATTACTCTATCTTTGAATTCTATATATGTTTTCTTCATTTGTTCAGTGATTTTTATCTTTAAATCTTCAGTTAATGGTTCAAAAAAATTTATTTCTTTATGTCCATTTGTAATAAATTCCTGATTTATTTCAAGTTTTTTAGCTAATTCACTAAATTCAGGATACATAAGTACAACACCTATTGAGCCAGTAATAGTTGATGTATTCGCAAAGATTTTATCAGCTGCCATGGAAATATAATAACCACCACTTGCACAAACATCAGACATACTAACATATAAGGGAACTTTGATATCTTTAAGTCTTTGATATATTTTTTCTGATTCTAATGCACTTCCTCCAGGAGAATTAACTTTTAAAATTACACCTTTTAAATTATCAATATCCAATAACTTGTTAACTTTTTCATCTACACTTTCAAAAGATATAGATTCATCAGAACTTTTTGAAGATATATTCCCTTCTAAACTTATTACTCCTATTATATTTTTACTTTTATTTTTCTCTTTTTTATAATTTGAAATATAGTTTGTAAATAACATAGTGTCTTTTTCATAATCAAGCTTAAAATCATTATGAGTATAAACTCCATCAATAAGCGAAAATTTTATTGCTTCTTCATAACCAACAAATGATAAATCATTATTATTTATAAGACTTTCAACATCTATATTTCTTCTTTCCTTCACATAATCAGTGAAGTTTTTAT
Organism: Erysipelotrichaceae bacterium; assembly: GCA_022772735.1. GTDB lineage: Bacteria > Bacillota_I > Bacilli_A > Erysipelotrichales > Erysipelotrichaceae > UBA9076. The sequence continues at coordinate 86,330 of JALEZD010000008.1, read as the reverse complement.
AAAATTTATCATTTATATTTTTTATTGAAATTCGTCTTTCATCACTCATAAAATCTCTACTAAAGTTTTCACCAGTACCTTTGAAATCTCCAATATGTATAACATTCATTTTCACTCCGATTTTTTGTAAAAACTTTTTAAAATAGCTATAAACTTGATAATAACCATTTAGTGTAATCATACTGTTTAACGATTTATACATATATACATTATCCGCAAGTAATGCAATCATATAGTTTAAATTATCCATGTTACTTGCGATTGAACTAACTTTAAACTTTTTATTTAGTTTTTTAAAAATTGGTGATAATTCATCAATCTGAGATTTAGTTAAATTAACATTTTCAACATCAATAATTATTTCTTTAATACTTTTTTCTTTTAAAAGATTATTTAACCCTTCAATAACATCATATAATTTCACAGATTCATCGTTAATATTTATCATTGATGTTTTTTCATCTTCATGAATTTTTTTAATTTTAAAAACTATCTTTTCTACATCCTTAATTTTTAGTTTACTTTCTTTTTTGTTTACAAAAATATTAAAAATTACAAAAACAACAATTAAAAATATCACAACAAACAAAATTACAGTAAAAATTGATGTTAATATTATATTTAAAATATTCATAAATACTCCTGATTAATAAAATACAAACATCAAATGATGTTTGTATTAGTTTTTTATTTTGCAATTTGTTTTGCTACTTCTTCAGCAAAGTTTTCTTCTTTTTTCTCAATACCTTCACCTACAGCATATCTAACAAATGATTTTGCTTCTGTATTGTGTTCTTTTAAGTATTGACCACATTTTTGATCTTGATTTTTAAAGAAAATTTGATCAACTAATGTAATATCTTGTAAAGATTTAGAAACTCTTCCTTCAATAATGCCTTGAAGAATCTTTTCAGGTTTATTTTGTAAAGATTCATCATTCTTTGCAATTTCTTCTTGAACTTTTCTTTCATGTTCAATTACATCAGCAGGCATATCATTTCTAGATACGTAAGAAGGAGACATTGATGCAACTTGCATTGCCATATCTTTAGCTACTTCTTCACAAGCACCATTGCTTAAAACTACAACAGCACTTATTTTTCCACCCATGTGAACATATGAACCAAACACATCACTATCTTCTTTTTCAACAACTTCAAATCTTCTTAATGTTATTTTTTCACCAATTGTTGCAGTTGCATCAATTAATAGAGCATCTAGTGTAGTTCCATTAACATTTAATGCTAATGCTTCTTCCATTGTTTTTGGAGAATTATTTAAAATTGTTTCAGTTACAGTTTCTAAAAGTGAAAGGAATTGTTCATTCTTTGCAACGAAGTCAGTTTCAGAGTTAACTTCAACTAATGCAGCCTTATTACCAGAAACTTTAACTTGTGATAAACCTTCAGCAGCAATTCTTCCAGCCTTTTTAGCTGCTTTTGCGATACCTTTTTCTCTTAACCAGTCAACAGCTTTTTCTAGATCACCTTCTGTAGCTTCTAAAGCTTTTTTGCAATCCATCATTCCTGCGCCAGTTTTTTCTCTAAGTTCTTTAACAAGTGATGCAGTAATTGCCATTATTCACTTACCTCCTTAACTTCTTCAACTTTTTCTTCTTTAACTTCTTCTGTTTTTACTTCTTCAGTTTGAGGTTTATTGTCTCTTTTAATAAATCTTCTTTCTGAGTTATTAAAGTTACCACGACGATTTGCTTGTGCAGCACGTCTTTCTTCTATTTTTTGACGACGACGTTTTTCAGCTTCTGCAGCCTGTTCTTCTACCTTAATCATAACATCGCTCATTGTAATATCATCAGCATCATCTTCTTGGTGCGCATAAGATAACACCCCACCTTTTCCTTCAACAATAGCATCTGCAAATAAAGCAACTAATAAAGAAACTGAATGTACAGCATCATCATTTGAAGGTACTGGATAAGTAATATTATCAGGATCAGCATTTGTATCAATTAATGCAAATACGGGAATACCTAATTTATTTGCTTCTGCAACAGCATTGTGTTCTTCAGTTGGATCAACAACAAATATTGCATCAGGCAATTTTTTCATTTCTTTAATTCCACCAAGGAAATTTTCTAATCTATCTTTTTTCTTCTTTAAAACAGCAATTTCTTTTTTAGGATATAAATTTATAGTTCCACTGTTTTCCATTTCTTCAATTTCAAGTAATTTTTTAATACTTTTTTGAATAGTACGGAAGTTAGTTAAGATACCACCTAACCATCTTTGGTTAACATAGAATGAACCTGAACGTAACGCTTCTTCTAAAATTGCAGTTTGTGCTTGTTTTTTTGTACCAACAAATAATACTTTTCCACCATTTTCAGAAATTTCCTTTAAAGCATTATAAGCAGTTTCAATCATTGGAATAGTTTTTTCCAAATCAATAATGTAGTTTCCATTTTTTGCCGTATAAATATACGGTTTCATTTTAGGATTCCAGCGGCGAGTTTGATGTCCAAAATGTACACCACTCTCTAGTAGTTTTCTCATTGTAACAACAGCCATTTTTCTTTTTTCCTCACTTTCCGTTGTCCCTCCACCATTTCGAACACTAATAACCCAATAATTGGGCACGGATTAGTGAATCCATGATGTGTGTAGTACGCAACATTTTGCGCCATTGAATAATATAACATAATTTATGAATTTAAACAATAAAAAAACAGTTTATATTCATTACATAAACTGTTATTTTGATCTTGGATGACTATCTTTAATAACTTTGTTTAACTTATCAATACTTACATGTGTATAAATTTGGGTTGTTGATAAATTTTCATGACCTAAAAGTTCTTGGACAACTCTTAAATTTGCACCATTATCTAATAAATGTGTTGCAAAAGAATGCCTTAGCATATGTGGATGAACATTTTTTGTTAAACCAGCCTTAATTGAAACATCTTGTAACATTAGTTGTACACTTCTATTTGATATTGGCTTACCATTTTTATTAATAAATAAATAATCGTGTTCTTCTTTTAAATAGTTATTTCTATATGTATTAATATACATTATAATTATTTCCTTACATCTAGGATAGAAAGGAACAAGTCTTTCTTTATCTCCTTTCCCAATAACAAATAGATAACACTCATCAAAATTTATTTTACTTAACTTTAAACTTGTAGCTTCACTTATCCGTAATCCACATGCATATATGACTTCAATAATACATCTATTTCTTATATCAACATCACAATTTAAATCAAAAGATTTTAAGAGTTTAATCATTTCATCTTTCAAAAGCAATGAAGGAAGTTTTTTTTCTTTTTTTGGATTTTTAAAAAAAATCAATGGATTATTTTTTACACCTTCAAATTTATTTAAATATTTATAAAAAGATCTTAATGAAGATAAATTTCTAGAATATGATGAATTGGCAAGTTTAACTCCACCTAATTCACCGCTTCTAAGTTTAATGCTATAATCCATGATTGTATCTTTTTTTACATCTTCAAAACTTTTAATTCCACAATCATTTAGATATTTTATAAATCTTTCAACATCTCTTGAATAAGCATCTTCAGTCTCTAAAGAACCTGTATTATTTAATCTAACTTGACTAATAAATTTAGAACAAGATTCCATTAAATCTCTTGACATAATTCCTCTTTTAAAGTTTTAATTGCACGAGCCACATAAGCTGATTTTCTTTCATGCTTTTTTACACCATCTATATTTTTTAATATTCCAAAATTAGCATTCATTGGTTGAAAGTTGTCATTATTACCATGAGAAACATAATATGCCATTGCACCAATCATTGTAGAATTATCCAATTCATACATTTTTTCACCTTTTATATGCTTTGCCATGTTTATACCTGCAAGTAGCCCACTCGCACAACTTTCAACATAGCCTTCAACACCAGTTATTTGACCTGCAAAAAATATATTTTTATTATTTCTCATTTGATATGTAGAATTCAAAATCTTTGTAGAATTAATAAATGTATTCCTATGCATGACTCCGTATCTTGCAAATTTTGCATTTTCTAAACCAGGAATAAGTGAAAAAACTCTTTTTTGTTCTGGCCATGTTAAGTGGGTTTGAAAACCAACTATATTGTACAAACTATCTGCAACATTATCTTGTCTAAGTTGAACAACTGCATATGGTCTAATACCATTGTATTCTAAACCAACAGGTTTTAATGGTCCAAATAACAATGTTTGCATACCTCTTTTAGCCATAATTTCAACAGGCATGCATCCTTCAAAATATATTTCTTTTTCAAAATCTTTTACTTTGGTTACATCTGCAGTAACTAATTCTTTATAAAATTTTTCAAATTCTTCTTTATTCATTGGACAATTTATATAATCTGCCTCACCTTTATCATACCTTGACTTATAATATGCCTTACTAAAATCAATAGAATCTTTTTCAATTATTGGTGCAGCAGCGTCAAAGAAATACAAACCATCATCTTTTATTAATGATTTAATAGAGTTGTAAAGACTTTCGCTTGTTAATGGTCCACTAGCAATAATACAAGGAGTGTTAGGTATTTCTAATACTTCATCACTAATAACTTCAATTAGTGGATTGTTTTTTATTTCTTCACTTATCCTTCTAGAAAATTCATCCCTATCAACTGCAAGAGCACTTCCTGCGGGTATTTTTGTCTCATCTGCAATCCTCATTATTAAACTATCCAAAATTCTCATTTCTTCCTTTAATAATCCTACTGCGTTATTAATATCATTACTTCTCAATGAATTTGAACATACCAATTCTGCAAAATATTCACTTTTATGGGCTGGAGTATATTTTAGTGGCTTCATTTCAAAAAGTTTAACTTTTATTCCTCTTTTTGCAAGTTGATATGCCGCCTCACATCCAGCTAAACCTGCACCAATTACCGATACTATCATTTTTTTCCTTTCTTTTTAGAAACAATTTCTTCACCATCTAAAGTTTCCATATGTCTACATTTTGGAAAAGCAGAACATCCTAAAAAATATGTATTAAATCTTGATTTTCTTTTTAAAAGTTCTGAATTACACTTAGGGCACAATTTTCCAGTAGGCTCAGGTTTTTCTTTTGAAACTTCTTCTTTTGCAATTTTTGCTGTGAATTTGCATTCTGGAAATGTAGAACATGATATAAACTTTCCAAATCTTCCAACTCTATAAACTAAATCATTTCCACATAACGGACATTTCTCTCCTGTTTTTTCTGGTTGAATTTTTTCCATATTTTGATTTGCAATATTTAAAAGTGGTACAAATTCATCCCAAAATTTTTGTAATTCAGAAACATTATCTAATATTCCATCAGCAATTTCATCTAATCTACTTTCCATGTTTGCAGTGTATTCAACATTTATCAAACTAGAAAAAAACTCATCTAATTTTTCAGTTGTAAGTATTCCTTGATCAGTAGGGATAAAAACTTTAGTTTTAGAAGTTTCTTTATTTTTTTCAAGGGTTACATATCCTCTAGCAACAATTGTATCTAAAATAGTTGCATACGTACTTGGTCTTCCAATTCCTTTTTCTTCTAACTCTTTTATTAATCTTGCTTCAGAATATCTTAAAGGAGCTTCTGTAAAATGTTGACTGTCAATTAGTTTTAATGGTTTTAAAAATTCTTTTTCCATTAATTCTGGCAAAATAACATCTTTACTACTTTCATAGTCCTTATATAGCTTTAAATATCCATCGAAATCCAATTGAGTTCCATTTGTAACAAATTCATATCCGTTGTTTTCTAATAATACAGAAACGGTATTATTAATTGCAGGAGCCATTAAAAAAGCCATTGCACGAGAATATATAAGCTTATACAGTTTATATTGATCATTACTTAAATATTCCTTTATTTCATCTGGAGTATAATTAACATTTGTAGGTCTTATACCTTCATGTGCATCTTGAGAGTTATCATTCTTTTTAAATTTATAATTTCCAACATATTGTTTACCATATACATCAGATATTTTAGCAATTGCACTTTTTACAAACACATCAGATAGTCTTGTACTATCTGTTCTCATGTATGTTATTAAACCTTCCAATCCTGTTTTTAATTCTATTCCTTCATACAATTTTTGTGCAACACTCATTGTTTTTTTCGCACTAAATCCAAGTTTAGTAGAAGCTTCTTGTTGAAGTGTAGAAGTTATAAACGGTAATTTTGGTTCTTTTTTTCTAATTTGTTTCTTTATATTTGTAATTTCAAAATCACCAACACAATTTGTTAAAACCTCTTTCGCAGAAATATCATTTGATAATTTTGCCTTTTTACCATTTATTTTACTAAGGGAAGCATCAAATTCTATATCATTCTTCTTAAATTTTGCATCAATTGTCCAATATTCTTCAGGCACAAATGCTTTTATCTCTTTTTCTCTTTCTACAACAAGCTTCAATGCAACAGACTGTACTCTACCTGCAGACTTACTCTTTATTTTCGTATTTAAAAGTTTAGAAAGTTTAAACCCAATTAATCTATCTAACATTCTTCTTGTTTCTTGAGATTTTACAAGACCAATATCAATTGTTCGTGGACTTTTAAAAGCATTAATTACGGCATCATGTGTAATTTCATTAAACACCACTCTGTTTAATGAATTTTCATCTAGTTTCAATTCTTGTGCAAGATGCCATGAAATAGCTTCACCTTCTCTATCTGGGTCAGTTGCCAAAAAAACATTATCAACTTTTTCAGCTTTTTTCTTTAAATCTTTCACGACATCTTTTTTATCTTTGCTAATTATATAAGTTGGAATAAATCCATTTTCAACATCTATACCTAGTCCATCTTTTCCTTTTATTGCCAAATCACGAATATGCCCTTTACTTGACACAACAAGATAATCTTTACCTAAATATTTTTCAATTGTTTTTGATTTAGATGGAGATTCTACTATTACTAAATTCTTCATTTTATACCTCTAACTACATTTAACATTTTTTACAATATCCTAAATATGATATTCTTTCAAGTATTAATTTATTTCTAATATTATATTTGCACCTTCAGATATTAGCAAGTTACAACCTTCACCCTCTTTTAAAAAAAGTGGATAAGGAACAACGTATACTTCTTTTGATAAGTTAAGTGCTTCATTTACAGTTAACATCGTTCCACTTTTAACTCTTGCTTGAGTTACAAACAATTTTTCAGATAATGCTGCAATTATTCTATTTCTAAAAGGAAAATGATATTTTTTTACTTTTGTAAAACATGGATACTCGCTAATAATCAAATGGTCTTTTTCAATTATTTTATATAATTTTATATTTTCAAGTGGATATACATGATTTAAACCACCACCAATCACTGCAATTGTTTTAGTACACTTTATGGCTTCATCATGTGCTATCGCATCAATACCCTTAGCTAAACCAGATACAATAACCTTATTTTTATTACTATTTACAATCTTCCTTGTTATATCTTCTCCATAATTACATGCATTTCTTGAGCCAACAATAGAAATACATTCCTTTTTTAACAAGCTAATATCCCCTTTATAAAAAAGTACCCATGGAGGAAATCTAAGTTTTTTTAAACTTTCAGGATATTCATCATCAAAAATAGTTATATATTTTTCATTTATATTGATATTTTTAATATTTTCTTTATTTATAATTGCCTTACATATTTTATTCCAATCACCTTCATATTTATAAGAATACTGAGCTAATATCTTCCTTATATCCATAAAATACCTCTAAATAAAATTTAGTGATTTTTAATAAAAAACCTAAAAAATATGTACCATTTAAGTACATATTTAGTTAATAACTATAATTTTATTTTTACATAATGTTTTTGCATATTCACATAACTCATTGTGCTCTTTTATTGTTGGAGAATGTTTTAAAATATATTTTTCATCTCTAGCACCTTTGCCATGTACTCTAATAATTTTAAACATAACTTCTGGATATTTATTAATCAACTCTGCAATTTTGCTTACAGTTAATTTTGCATCATAAAATCCTTTTATGTGTACTAATCTCACTTCTTCAACTTTTCCAAGTTCTAATAATTTAGATAAATTTTCCAAATTTTTATACATTATTTTAGGAATTGAAACTTCATCATTATTCTCACTTCCATTTTTGTTATTATAATCAAAACATAGTTTTTCTAAACCTGTTCCTAATCCTTTTATATCAAACAAAAATTTGTCAGTTACATTTATCAAATCACCAATATTTTCAAAGTCAAAAAAACCATTAGAATCCAAATAACAAGTTAATCCAAGTTTATGGCACTCATTGAAAAGAGGAATAAGCTTTTTATTATGTAAAGTAGGTTCTCCACCAGAAATTGTAATACCTCTAATAAATGGCATTGATTTTTTTATTTCATCAAGTAAGTATGCAATACTTACCACTTTTGAGTCATTGCCATTCATTTCAATTGTTTCTGGATTGTGGCAATATAAACAATTTATATTACAGCCTTGCAAAAATATACTACATCTGTTTCCAATACCTTCAACATTTGAAAAAGGAATTATTCTATGCAATTTTACATGTATATTTTCTAAACTATTCTCCTTTAACATTTGCTTCATCTCTAAGTGATCTATCAAATACCTGTGCATTATCATCAGTTTGAGAACCGTACCATGTTGTATCTCTTAATACAGCCTCACCTTTTCTATATTTTTCAACTTCACTCTTTTTAACAAGATAACCTGTTACTCTTATTAAATCTGTATTTTTTAAATATGTAGTAATATAACGATATCCAAGTGCAAATGCACCATCAATAATATCAACAACTGCATCTAAGTGGTCTGTATATGTTTGATCAAATGCAAATAAATCTCCTGTACCTGATGGAAAGTATTTATGGAATGGTGCAGATTGTTTTAAATGTTCAAGTAACATTGGCTCTTGTCCAACCTTTACCCTATGTGCTGGAGTGTTATTTTTATCTTCATCATGTAAACCAGCACCTACTTGAGCATGTAATAAATAATGATTATTTGTTCTTTCTACATAAACTCCAGTATGTGCATCATTAACCTCTTTTAATTTATCTAAAATTGCAGTTGCAATTTCATCCCCTCTTTTTGATTTTCCAAATGTTTCATTAAGTCCTTCTAGATTAAGTATGAAGTTTACAGCATCAGCAAGTCCTACAATAGCAATCATACTTGTAAAGTTTTCTCTTTTAATAAATCCTTCTTTTGTTAAAAAGTCTACATTAAAATAATTTGATTTTTCAACAAGGAATTTATGGCGTTTATCCATTGTAGATAGTGCTAATTTTGCAACTTTCGGTAAAAGATTATTAACCATATCATCTGCAGATTTAACAGCTTTTGCGATTGTTCCTAATCTTAATCTTGTTAAAGAATATGCTCCTCCTGCAAGAGGCAAAGCATTATAACAACTTGCAAGTGCATAATCACCTAAATCACTCTTATAGTATTCATCATTCGCAAATGATGGTTTAGAAACTAACAAACATGCTTTTGCAGCTAATTCTGCAAATTCTCTTGATGTTGTTTCTTTGTTATACTTAATAGACATATTTGGTGTTGGATTTTGAAGTTCAATAATTGCTTTTAAAATTAATCTACCAGCCAAAGTCTCTTTTGGTCCAATATTCGCATGGCAAAATGAATCAGGAATCATTTTATCAATGTGATTTAAAAATCTTTTTATTTTAATATAATCTGTATCTTCATTAGTTACAAATCTGTCTAACAAAGTGTCTAAATGACCAATAAATACTGGATAAGTTGTAACTGATGGAACATGTGTGTATAAAATTAATAATCCATCCAGTGCTTCATCTAAATCAGTTGGTGCAGGTAAACTTAAAAACTTGCAACCGTTATTAATATAAACTTCATAATCAGGAATAATATACCTAGGTCTATATATTGCATAACCTTCATTTAAATCACATATCATTTGATTGTTGATATATTCCCATTCTTCATCTGTGTATCCTAAAAGTTCCCTTGGATCAAAAAGTCTTTCTGCACTATTTCCCAAACACATTAATTTTTGGTGATATGTCAAATTATTTGACGTAATAACATTAAGTAAGTCTTCTTTAGTTGCTAACATAAATTTCTCCTCTTTTATATTTTAAAAATATCATAATATTTAAACTTTAACAAATTAAATACTCCCATTTTTATAAAATTTGTAACCGCTTTATATATCAAGTGTTAATTGTTGTTTTTTTAATACTGGTCCATAACTTTTTCTATGTATATCTAAAACTCCATATTTATCTAATGCCTCTAAATGTGCTTTAGTTGGATAACCTTTATTTTTTTTAAATCCATACTCAGGATATTTACTATCGTATTCACACATAATTTTATCCCTTGTAACTTTTGCTAAAATACTTGCTGCAGCTATATTTATACTTTTTGTATCTCCTTTAATAACTGATAAAACTTTTTTGTTATTTACATTCAGTGGCATCGCATCTGTTAGAACAATTTCCCCGTCTAATTCAGAAGCAATTTCGTACATAGCTTTTTTAGTTGCTTGATAAATGTTTAAACTATCAATTTCTTCAATACTTACAATTTTAATTTTATAATCAAGGGCTATATCTTTAATTAATTCAAATAATTTAATTCTTTGTTTTTCACTTATACTTTTCGAATCATATATTTCATCATTTTCATAACCAACTGGTAAAACTACTCCACATACTACTAGAGGTCCAGCTATTGGTCCTCTACCTGCTTCATCAATACCAATTATTTTTTTTGGCCAAAATTCTAATTCATATTCATTACTCGTCTTTTTCATTTAAAACATCCCAAGTTATTTCACCTAACTTATCATCTCTTATCTCATTTATAAACATTATTATTGTTTTATTGATATCAACTTCATTTTTAGTATAAATTTTTCTTGCTTCACCTATTTTTTTAAAGTTTTCATATAAATCATCAACAGCATCAATTCCATATCGTTTATTGATATATTCAGGATAATTTTTAATAATAAAATCTAAAGCATAAATACCTAATTTTTCAAAATCTAGAATATCATCATTTATAGAACCAACAACAGCTAAATTCAATCCGATTAACTCATCATCAAATTTTGGCCATAATATACCTGGTGTATCTAACAAATCAATGTCCTTATCTAATTTTATCCATTGTAAACTTCTCGTAACTCCAGGCTTATCAGCAGTTTTAGCAATTTTCTTTTTTGCAATCTTATTTATTAAAGTACTTTTACCAACATTAGGTATTCCACTAACCATCACTCTAACACTTCTTGGATTTATACCTCTTCTTTTTTGTCTTTCAAACCAAGGTCTCATTATTTCAAAAATTTTATTTTTAACTTCTTTTATAACATTATCATTTATCAAATCCAAAGATATACAATCTATCCCATTTCTCTTAAAATATTCTTCCCATTTTTTTGTAATATTTTTATCTGCTTTATCTTTTTTAGATAAAATTATTAAATGTGGTTTATTATTTATTAATTTTTTTAAAATTGGATTACTAGAAGATTTAGGTATTCTAGCATCTCTAATTTCAATAATCATATCACATAATTTGATAGATGATTCCATTTCTCTTTTTGCTCTAGTCATATGACCAGGAAACCATTGTATACTGCTCATTTTACATCACTTCCAAATCTATCTAATGGAAAAACAACAAACACATCTTTACTAATAATTTGTTCTTTAAAAAAAGTTCCATAATACCTTGAGTCTCTAGAATGTGGTCTATTATCTCCCATACAAAAGTATTCATTATCATTTACTACAATTTCTTGGATATTATCAGTGAAATTTTCACTAATATAGTTTTTTACATATTCAGTATTTAAAAATTCTTCTGAAACAACATTCCCGTTTATGTATAATTTATCATCTTTATAACTAATTACATCATTTGGTAACCCGATTACTCGCTTGATTAAATACTCATTACTGTCTTTTAATTTAATAACAACAATATCAAACCTATTTATACCATTAATATTTTTTAAAATAACATTGGAAATACCATAATCACCATCATTTAAAGTTGGATACATAGAAGTTCCCTTAACTTTAATCGGTCTAAATAAAAACTGTGTGATTAAATATACAAGTAAAAAACATATAATAATTGTTTTAATAAAATCAAATAATTCTTTCATCAAATTAAATTCCTTCTTCATTAAAAACACCTCATTTATATTATAAATGAAAAAACCGGTTTAATCCGGTTTTATCTAACTTCTTTAATTCTTGCAGCTTTTCCAGATCTACCACGTAGATAGAACAATTTAGCACGTCTCACTTTTCCAACTCTTTCAACAGTTATTTTTTCGATAATTGGAGAATGTATTGGGAAAGTTCTTTCAACACCTACACCATTAGAAATTTTTCTAACAGTAAATGTTTCACCAATTCCTGAACCTTGTCTTGAAATACATAGACCTTCAAAAACTTGGATACGAGTTTTATCTCCTTCTTTAATTCGAACATTAACTTTTAAAGTTGTACCTGGACGAAAGTCAGGAATATCTGTTCTTAGTTGATTTTTAGTAATTTCTTTAACTAAATTTAAATTCATTTTCTTTTTCTCCTTTAACAATATGTAATCATTACACTCATATTTATTTAAACAGCGGAGTGATGATGCGACTTGCGCCTTATGATAATATCATAATATTTAGGCAAAATCAATATGATATAATGTACAAAAAGGAGCATAATATGTCTAGAAAATTATTTTGTGAATTATCACCTTTAACATACAAAATATCAGTTTTTAAAAATATATTATTTAGAAATTGCATTGATTTTTCAAAAGGCATCAAATTTGCGAATAATAAAGAAAAAGAAAATTTACCAGTTCTTGTTTATAAACATAATTCATTAATAAGAAGAAGACTTGGAAATGTTGATATGCAACTTCAAGAAAATAAGGCTATTAATCTTAAAATTTCAACATTAAAAGTAAACAAAATAATTATAAAACCAAACGAAATATTTTCTTTTTGGAAACTAGTTGGATGCCCTTCTGTTAAAAAAGGATATAAAGAAGGCTTAACAATTTCAAAAAATCAAACATCAAGTGGAATTGGTGGAGGCATGTGCCAATTTACAAACTTAATACACTGGATGATTTTACATTCACCTCTTGATATTATAGAGCATCACCACCATGATCAATTCGATTTATTTCCTGATTATAATAGAGTAATTCCTTTTGGAAGTGGTACATCAATAGTGTATAATTACTTAGATTATAGATTTAAAAATAACACAAATACAACATTTCAACTTATAACATATACAACAGATGAATATTTATGTGGAGAACTTAGAGCAAACAAAAATTTGGATAATTCATACCATATAAAAGTTGAAGATGAATTTTTTTCAAAAGAAAACAACATAGTTTACAGAAACAACACAATATATAGAAATATAATTGATAAAAAAACTGGGAAAATAATCAAAAAAGAATTAATTAAAAAGAATCATGCAAAAGTATTATATGATTCTAGTAATCTTGACATAAAAGTTATAAGTTAGATAAGATATCTAACTCTTCTTTTGTGAATTCTCTTTTCTCAAGTAAATCTGGTCTATTTTCTTTTGTTATTTTTAATGACTCACTAAGTCTAAATTTTCTAATGTTTTCATGGTGACCAGATAATAATACATCTGGAACAACATCACCATTATAATCATATGGCTTTGTATATTGTGGATATTCTAAAAGTCCATTTTCAAATGATTCATCTTCATGTGATTGTTCAAGTATTACACCATCTGTAATACGAATTATTGCGTCACTTATAACCATAGATGCTAATTCACCACCTGTTAATACGTAATCTCCAATACTTATTATTTCATCAACATATTTATTTATTCTTGCATCAATTCCTTCGTAATGACCACAAATAATTATAATATGTTCATGTTTTGAAATTTCTCTTGCAATTTTTTGTTTAAATATCTTACCAATTGGTGCAGTTAAAATTACATAAGAATTTTCATTTCTACAAGAATTTAAACAATCTAAAACAGGCTGAATTTGCATAAGCATACCAGCTCCTCCACCGTATGGTGTATCATCAACATGGTTGTGTTTATCCTTTGTAAAATCTCTTATATTTATACACTCTATTTCAATTCTATTTTTATTGATTGCACGTTTAATTATCGATGTATTAATAAATGAATCATACATTTCTGGGAAAAGTGTTAAAATAGTAATTCTCATAGCAATCCCTCTATAACCTTTATTTTAATTTTATTATTATCTTTATCGATATTTAAAATAAACTGTTTTATATAAGGAACTAGAAAACTTTTACCATCATCCCTTTGAATTCTTAAATTAGCATTCGCAAGGGTTTCTTCAATTTGTTTAACTTTTCCTAAATAATTATCTTTATCATCATAAACATCTAATCCAATTATTTCAAATCTATAATATTCCCCTTTTTTTAGAGGTTTAATTTTTGATTTTTCATAACAAACATTGCATCCTTTATATTTTTCAATCAAATTTATATTTAAATGTTCTTTAAACGATACAATACTCATACCCTTATGAATTCTAAAAGAATTAACTATTAATGGAACATACTCATTATTATATTCAATATATACTGTATTATTATGTCTGTATCTTTCTTCGTCAAAGTCTGAATAGCTTTTAATTTTAACTTCACCTTTAATACCGAAAGTATTTGCAATAACTCCTATTACAATTAATTCCATATTTGCCTCCTAAAAAAGGATGCATAGCATCCTATATTGTTTCAAATTTTATTGATATTTTCTTGTTATCTGCATGAGACGCAATTGACATCATCTGCCTTAATGCAACTGCCATAGAACCTTGACGTCCTACTAATTTAGCAATATCTTCATTCGCAGCATAAACATGTAATACTGCCTCATTTTCATTTAAACTTGGCATTAGACGAACATCTAGACTCTTATCATCTTCAACAATTGGTTTAACAAGATTATATAAGACCTTTTCTAGTTCAACCATAATTAGTTACTCTTCTTTTTTCCTTCGTGAAATTTTTTCATGATACCTTGTTCAGAAAAGATATTTCTTACTGTATCAGATGGTTGAGCACCGTTATTCATCCATTTTAGAGCTAATTCTTCATCAACTCTAACTGTTGCTGGATTAGTTGTTGGATTGATGTATCCAATTGTTTCAATTGAACGTCCATCACGAGCAAATCTTGAGTCTGCCGCAACAATTCTATAGAACGGAGCTTTTTTTGCACCCATACGTTTTAATCTTAATTTAACTGCCATTTTTTATTCCTCCTATAATCACTTTAAAATAATAACACAATTTTTATATGTGTCAAGGTATTTTACTTAACACCTTCAAATAACTTAAAACTTGAATTTATTATTGTTAAATGGAATTTTCATATCTTTTGCTTGTTTCATCATTTTATCCATCATGTTTTGATCAATACCTCGTTTTTGTATAGAACCTAGCTGTTTAAACATTGTTTTCATTTTGCCATATTGGTTTACAAGCTTATTAACATCATTAATACTAGTTCCACTACCAGCTGCAATTCTACGTTTATGACTACTTCTCATAATAGATGGATCTTCTCTTTCATCTTTTGTCATACTTTGAATGATTGCTCGTGTTTTTTTAATTTGTTTTTCAGCATCACTATCATTTATACTTCCTGCCAAGTTACTCATTCCAGGTATCATTTTTAATAAACCACTTATTGAGCCAAGTTTACTTGTTTGTTCAAGTTGAAACAACATATCATTCATAGTAAACTTACCCTCTAACATTCTTTGAGCACTCTTTTCTGCTTCTTCCATATCAAGCTTTTCCTGAGCATGTTCAACAAGTGAAACAATATCACCCATACCCAAAATTCTATCAGCCATTCTTTCAGGATAAAAAATATCCATGTCTTCTATTTTTTCACCTTGACCAACAAATTTAATAGGTACTTGTGTAATTGATTTTACAGAAAGTACTCCTCCACCTCTAGAATCACCATCAAACTTAGTTACAACCAAACCTGTAACATTTAATTGTTCATTGAAAGTTGATGCAACATTTATTATATCTTGACCTGTCATTGCATCAACAGAAAGAAGAATATCATCAGGTTTTACATAATCACTAATGTTTTTTAATTCATTCATTAATTCTTCATCAATATGTAAACGACCAGCAGTATCTATTAAAACTGTGTCATAACCATTTTCTTTTGCATACTCCAATGCTTTTTTACTTGTTTCAACAGCATCAACATTTTCTCCTAGTGAAAAAACTTCTACATCAATTGATTTTCCAAGAGTTTTTAATTGTTCTATTGCAGCTGGTCTAATTATATCTCCTGCAACAAGTAGTGGTTTTCTGTTTAATTTATTTTTTACAATATTCGCAATTTTCGCAATACTAGTTGTTTTACCAGTACCTTGTAAACCAACCATCATTAAAACACTTATTCCTGTTTCCTTGAAATTCAAACCAGTTTGTTCATCACCTAACAATTTTATTATTTCATCATGAACAATTTTAACAACCATCTCTCCAGGATTAACGTTACTAATTACATCAATTCCTTTTGATTTTTCTTTTACACTTTCCAAAAAACTTTTAACAATTCTATAATTAACATCTGCTTCAAGTAAGGCAATTCTAATTTCTTTAAGCATGCCTTCCATATTATCATCTGTAAGTTTACCTTTTCCACTTATATTTTTAAATGCTTTATTAAGTCTTTCACTCAGCAAATCAAATGCCATATAAATCCTCCTAATTCTTCTTACAATATCTTAACATAAAAATAGCTCAAATGAGCTATTTATTAAGAAATAAACGATACCTTCTCTGCAATAATTTCATAATTGTAAAATGTTTTATTTTTATCAGTTTCATAAATATTTGCCTGTAATCTTCCTTTAACTGCAATAATACTTCCCACTTTACAATTGTCTATGCACATTTCAGCTATACCTTTCCAAAGAGTAACTTGAAATATATCACTTCCAAGAGTACCATCACTATTTCTAAAATTTCTATCTACTTCTAATAATACTTGTGCAACTGTGTTTTTTTGTGATGTTTGTTTTGTAGTTGGTAACATTTTTACTCTTCCAACAAGAACGCATTGATTTAACATAAAATCCTCCTTTTTCTAGATTATCTTAAATACAATTAATAAAAACAAACATTCAAACTTGTATAATTTTCCCACTTTTTACAAATTTGTTATTAAAAATTAGAATATTTTATTCATTTTCTACATTTTTAATAACTGTTAAACAATTGTTTGAAAAGCCCAAACTATTAATAAATGTATAACATTCTTGTGAAGTTAAATCTTTTAAAATATCAATTGATTCAAAAATAGAAATACCATAAAAATAATTTCTAAAGTATGAAACAATCATATTTTCAGGTTTATTTAAAGTTCTAATAAGTTGTCCTAAGTTTTTATTTTTTAACATTTTTAATGTTTCATCATTAATATAATAATTTTTAAAATTTTCTAATTCTGATAGTACAAACTTTTTAAATTCCTCTGGATTATCACAATTATCATTAAATAACAAATAGCTATGTCCATTCCCTAAATCAGCTTCAAAGCTAAAATATGCAGTTATTTTTTTATCATCAATCCATGTTTGATACATTTTGTTTAATGAAGAAAAATATGCTTCTAATGATAAATTTAACATCCAATCTTTTTTTATTCTTTCATATTTATTTTCTTCATACGGAGTTAATTTTATACCAACACAGCATTTAGTCTCATTAATATCCATAGTAATTAATTTATATTCAGATAAAACATTTGAAGGTTCTCTATCATATATGGTATTTATCTTATTAATCTTTGTAAATTTTTTATTATTTTGATTTTCTTTTATAAGTTTTATTACATATTCTGGATTTTTATCTGTTGCGACTACAATAATCATATTTGATGGATGATAGTTTAAATTATAACAATTTTCTAAATCATTTTTTGTGATTTTTGAAACAGAAGCCTCATCACCACCTATATCATCCTTTAATGGATATGTATGATACATACTTTTAAAAGTTTCAAAATAAATTCTAGAATCTGGATTTTGCATATACATCATTAATTCTTGAATAATTATACCTTTTTCTTTTTCAACAGATTCATCACTTATATTTAAATCTTGTACAAAATCTAAAAGTAAGTTTAATGGAACATCTATATTTTCATTACAAGTATTAAAATAATAAACTGTTTCATTATAACTTGTAAAAGCATTAACATTAGCACCCAATTCACTAAATTCACTTAAAACATCTCCTCTATCTGACTCAAAAAGTTTATGTTCTAAAAAATGTGCAATTCCCTTTTCAAATTCATAAAAATTATTTTCATTATCTTGTTGTTTTATGCCAAAACTACCAAATGGTGTACCAAATAAACAGGCAGTTGTTTTAAATGAAGGTTTATGCCAAACAAATATTTTTAATCCATTGTCACAAACATCTTCATAACAAACTTCATTATATTTTTTAAATTCAGTTTTTTTCATTATCAATCTCCTTTTGCTTTAAGATAAAGCAAACCTTTAATTCAACATCTTTAAATTCATTCATAATGCTTTCTCTTGAAACATTATTAATTTTTTCAATACTCTTTTCTAAATTTAAATCATCATTAATTAATGTATTTCTATATTCATCCCAAATAATAGACTTAACATTGTCATCGCCTTGTCTATAAGCATTTATATACATTTTTTTTGTCGTATCAAGAATTTCATCACTAAAATCACCTGATTTTATTTTATTTATTTGTTCATTAATCAAATATTTAACTTCATCAATATTTTTATAATTAATTCCTGTAGAAATTTTTAATACACCATCATATCCATTAACACTTGAATAAATTGAATAACACAAACTTCTTTTTTCTCTTATTTCTTGAAATAAAAGCGATGTAGGTAATGTTCCTAAAATACCATTACCGACTATAACTGAAAAAAAATCATCATAAGAAGTTTTATTAGTGGTATATCTTAATTGAATTTGTGTCTGGTTTATTTTTCTTTCTTCAATTTCTTCTTTATATCCATCAAAAAAAGATTTATACACTAAAGTTTTACTACATTCTCTTCCTTCAAACTTAAAATATTTTAATGACAAATCATAAATTGTATTTTCATCAATATCACCTACAACAAATATATCAACCAAGCTATTATTAATTAAATCATTGTATAAATTTATAATGTCATTAATTTTAATCTCATCAAGTTTTTCAATATTGTAATCACTTTTTACTCTTAAAAAATTTCCAAAAATATAATCAGCTTTTTTATTTGAATATGAAATTGGATTATCATTTTCAGAATTAATAATAAGTTTTAATCTATCTTTTATTTCATCAAATAATTTTTTTGGATAATCTTTACTTTTCCAAATTGGATTAAATAGAAATTCATTCATAAGTTTAAATTGATTTTCTAAAAGTTCAAAATCATCAACATATTTACCGTTTATAATCGAGCTTTTTATCTCAAAAATTCTTGCATTCCCCTTAACATCAGGAAAAAAACTCAATCTTGCCCCATAATATTTAGCCAAAAGATTTGAAACTTTTTCTTTTGTATCATACAAACTACAACTATCTTCTAACATTAAAGATAATAATAATCTTTTTGTTTGATCCAATTCATTACTGTTATCTAATAAACCAATATATATAGATATATCCTTAAATTTGTTTGTATTATACACATGTAATGTAACATTACTGTTTAAATTGTACTTATTCATATGTTCTCCTTTATAAACTTAATGTTAATTATAACAAAAATTAGAAAAATTTTAGAAAATTAAAAAACGCTTACCCAAGTAAGCGTCATAATATTTATCTTTTTCCAGAATCGTATATTTCACCAGCAGCTTTTGGACCAATGGCTTTTCCACTAAATACTATTAATGCAACAACAGTCAGTACATATGGTATTGCCGCAAAAAATTCACTTGGAAGTTTATTTAGATATGGAATAAAACTAGCATAACTTCCTAATGCAGTTGAAAAACCAAAGAATATACTAGCACCTAATATTCCAAATGGATTCCATTTACCAAATATTAATGCAGCAATAGAAATAAAACCTACTCCATGTATTGATAAAACTGTAAATTGAATTCCATTAGTAAATACCATTACCGCACCTGCAAGACCTGCAAATGCTCCAGAGCATAACACTGCAGCATATCTAATTTTGTAAACATTTATTCCCATACTTGCGGCAGCTTGTGGATTTTCTCCACATGAGCGTAATCTAAGACCAAATGATGTTTTAAAAATAATATAGTATGAAATTAAAACTAATAATAATGCAATAAATGTTGTTGGATAAACATTTTTGAAAAACATATTGCCAATTATTGGAATATCTGAAAGAACTGCAACTTCTTTAATTCTACTTATTCCTTTAACAAAGGTTTCAGTTCTTTGTTGATTAAAAATAATTTGACATAAATAAACAGTTAAACCTGTTGATAATAAATTTATTGCTGTACCAGCAATTGTATGGTCTGCTTTAAATGTTATTGTTGAAACTGCTAATAAAATTGAGTAAATAGTACCTGCAACAATAGCTGCGACACATGCAATCCAACCAGCATAAGGAGCAAGACTAGGAACTTTTTCTAAAAACACACAAACTGTTGCACCAGTAAAAGCACCAACAACCATTATTCCTTCAATACAAATATTTACTATCCCACTTCTTTCAGAAAATAGACCAGCTAATCCTCCAATTATTATAGGTGTTGCAACAAGTAAAACAGTTGGAAACATTTCAATAATTAAACTCATTTTGCACCTCCACTATCTTTTTTTGTAAATTTAGCTAAAACTATTTTTATTGCATATTGAAGTGCAACAAAGAAAACTATCGATGATGAAATTATTTCTCCAATTTCTTTTGGGATGCCATTAATTTGTAAAATAGGTTGAGAAACTTTTAATAATGCAAATAACATTCCAGAAAATAAAATTCCAATTGCATTGCTTGCACCTACTAGTGCAACTGCAATACCGTCAAATCCATAATTATCTTGTGCAACCATTATTCTTCCATAGCCAAATGTTCCTTGAACAATTATTGCGCCAGCAAGTCCTGCAAGTGCTCCAGAAATCATTATTGAATATATTATACTTCTATCAACTTTAATACCGGCATATCTAGCACCTTCTTTATTAAATCCAGTAGCTCTTAAAGAATAACCAAATGATGTTTTTTCTATAATAAACCAATAAACAATTAACGCAATTATTACAACAATAAATCCCCAATGTAATCTTGAATTTTGTGATATATTTGCTAAAAATTCTGTTTGCAATTTTGCATTTTGAGGGATATCCACTGTTCTTTGTGGATTAGAACCAGGTAAATTTCTTAAAAAATAATTAGCACCATACATAGCAGTATAATTTAACATTATTCCTGTTACAACTTCTGAAATATTAAATTTACATTTTAAAAATCCAGGAATAAATGCCCAGAGCGCACCAAAAATCGCTCCCGCAATCAAACAAAACACCGCACTAAATGGCATAGGCACAAGAATAGCTAACATACAGCTTGCAAGTGATCCCATTATTACTTGACCTTCTGCTCCAATATTAAACATTCCACATCTATATGCAAAACCTATTGCTAAACCCGTAAGCAAAATAGGCATTGCACTTACCAAAAATTCTCCTGGATATCTTAAATTTATTCCCAGTTGAGGTTTGTAAAAATCAAAACCAACTAACCCTTTAATTAATCCAACAAAAAGTGCTGAAATACTTTTACCAGAAAGTAAAAGCATAATACATCCAACTAAAATACCAATAAAGATGGCTACTAAAGGAACCAATATTTTTTCATTCTTTTTATTCATTTGTTACACCCTCAATTTTTGAACCAGCCATCAATAATCCAAGTTCTTTCTCATTTGTTTTATCAGCATCTAAAACACCTGTTATTTCACCATTATATATAACTGCAATTCTATCACTTAACCCTAAAATTTCATCAAGTTCAAACGAAACAAGTAATACTGCTTTACCCTTATTTCTTTCTTCTACGATTCTTTTATGTATGTACTCTATTGCCCCTACATCTAATCCTCTTGTTGGCTGAACAACAATTAACAAGTCTGGACTTCTATCTATTTCTCTAGCAATTATTGCTTTTTGTTGATTACCACCAGACATACTCCTTGTAATGGTTTCTAAACCTTCACCACTTCTTACATCAAATTCTTCAATAAGTCTTTTTGCATACTTATCAATTTCTTGAAATTTTAAAATACCATTTTTACTAAATGATTCTGTATTATAGCCATGAATAATAAAATTTTCCTTCAACTTAAAGTCAAGAACTAATCCATGTTTATGTCTATCTTCAGGTACATGTCCTAGCCCGCTTTCATATCGTTTTCTAACATCGAATTTTGTAATATCTACACCATTCACAAAAATATTTCCACTTGTAGACTTCATTAAACCAGTTATTGCATATATTAATTCTGATTGTCCATTACCATCAATCCCTGCAATACCTAATATTTCTCCTTTGGAAACATTTAAACTTAAATTATTTACTGCTGTTGTTCCTCTTAAAGATTTAACAGTTAAATCTTTAACCTCTAAAACAACTTCTCCAACTTTAGCTTCAGGTTTTTCAACATTAAAATCGACTTCTCTTCCAACCATTAATTCTGCCATTTCTTTTTCAGAAGTAGTTTTAACATCAACAGTTTTAATAACTTTCCCTCTTCTTAATACAGTACATCTATCTGCAACAGATTTTATTTCTTTTAATTTATGAGTAATTAATAAAATTGTTTTACCTTCCTTACATAACTCTCTCATTATATCCATAAGTTCGATAATTTCTTGAGGAGTTAAAACTGCAGTTGGTTCATCAAAAATAAGTATATCTGCATTTCTATACAACATTTTTAATATTTCTACCCTTTGTTGCATTCCAACAGTAATATCTTGAATTTTTGAGTTTGGATCAACTGACAATCCATATCTTTCAGATAATTCTTTAATTTTTATTGAAGATTTCTTTAAATCAACAGTTTTTAATTTAGTTAAATCCTCTCTACCTAGAATAATATTTTCAGTAACACTAAAACAATCAACAAGTTTAAAATGTTGATGAACCATCCCTATTCCTAAGTCATTCGCAATATTGGGATTATCTATTTTAACTTCTTTTTCATTTACTTTTATTATTCCTGAAGTTGGTTGATATAATCCAAAAAGGATTGACATCAATGTTGATTTCCCAGCACCATTTTCACCAAGTAACGCATGTATTTCACCTTTTTTTACTCGTATTGTGACATCATCATTAGCACGAATACCTGGAAAATCTTTATAGATATTAAGCATTTCTATTGCATATTCCATCTTTAAAACCCTTTCATTTTAAAATATTATATCATGATAATAGTTTTAATTTAATAATCCAATTTCTCATTTCCTAAAAATTTTTTTATTTTATCTAAATTATCATATACCCATTTTTTACCTTCATTATAAGTATTCTCTAAAATTTCAATATCATTTTCATCTGACTTTAATAAGGTATTTGGTCTAATAATTATCGCCTTATTCTCTTGTTCAAGTTTTTCACATAATTTAACTTGTAAATTATACAGTTCATACCTATGTCTTAGTTTATATGCAATCATTGGATATTTTTTTTCAATAATCATTGCTGCCATTTTTGTTTGAACATCAAGTTCCTTTTTATAACCTTTTGGCTGTGTTAAAACTATTATATGTTTATCATTTTTATCATTCATTGCTTTTACAATTGGAATTGAATCACTTACTCCACCATCAAAATATAAATTATCTCCAATTTTTTGTGGTTCAAACAATGCTGGAATTGAGCATGTTGCTTTAAATACTTCATTCTGTGTCGTACCAGCAAGTGCATCCAAATACTCACTCTTGCCTGTATGTGCATTTGTCACTGCGGCAAGAACCATACCTTTATAATTATAAAAAGTTTCATAATCAAAAGGAACTAGTTCGTTTGGAATAGTTTCAAAAACAAATTCAACTCCAAATATACTTTTGTCAGTAAAAAAGTTATTTAATCCTGCATATTTTTTATCATTCCTATATTCTTTAATTACCTTTAAATTTCTTCCATTTTGTTTTGAAATATATGAAGCAGCATTACTTATTCCACCAGAAACGCCTATTACATATGGGAAATAAATATTGTTTTCCATAAATCCATCTAAAACCCCTGCAGTAAATATAGCTCTAAATGATCCACCTTCTAAAATTAAACTAGTCATATAGCCTCCATTTCTAGTATTAAAGACACAATAATATTTATGTCTTTAATATTAGAAAAGATGGATTTATCCATCTTTAGTTTGTAGAACCGTTTTTAATTGTTGGGTTTGCATCAACTACAATCTTACCTGATTTGATTGCTTCTGCAGCTTCTTTTATTACAGTTATATCTTCATCAGTTAAGTTTCTTCCTGTAGAAATTTCAGCACCAACACCTTCATTTGTTAAATCAAATACTGTTGTACCTGGTTCAAATTTTTTATTTAATACATTTGTAGAAGCAGTATATGTAGAAATATCAACTCTCTTAACCATTGAAGTTAAAATAATTGATTTATCTCCATCAACTTTTCCATCTTCATATTGGTCTTTATCAACACCAATTGCCCATACATCTCCACGTTCTTTAGCTTCTTTTATTACACCATTACCAGCAGCACCTGCAGCTTGATAAATTACAGTTGCACCAGCACCATATTGTTTATAAGCTAATTGTTGACCTTTTGCATCATCAGAGAAACTATCTGCATAATCTACATAAATTTTGCAATCAGCACAAACTGATAAAACACCTTGTTCATAACCAGCTTGGAACGCACCAATTAAAGCACCTTCAGCACCACCAACAAATCCTACAGTTTTTGAACCATTTTCAATTGCTTTTCTACCTGCAGCAATACCAACTAAATATGAACCTTGTTCAGCACTATAAACAGCGTTCATAACATTAGTTGATGGACTAACTGAATCAATAAATAAGAAGTTACTATTAGGGAATTGAGCAGATACTGTATCAATTGCATCTTGGAATAAATAACCAACTGCAATTACTAAATCATATCCTTCTTCAGCAAGTGTTGTTAAATTTGGAATGTAGTCTGTTTCTGAATTTGATTGTAAATATTGTACACAATCTTTTAAATTATTTTCTTCAGCGAATTTTTGCACACCTTCCCATGCTGATTGGTTGAATGACTTATCATCAACTCCACCTGTATCTGTAACTAAACCAATTTTAACTGCACATTCACCTGAAGCTGTTTCAGTAGTAGCTGTTGCTTCGCTTGTTTTTGTTTCTGTGCTTTTATTTGCTGAACATCCAGCAATAAGCGCAGAAGAAATCAAAAGCGAAAATAAAACTTTGCTTAACTTTTTCATGTCTTTCCTCCGTACATTAATTGGCATTTATGCCTATATATAATTTTATATACTATTTTAAATGTAGTCAAACACTATTTTTTTACCTTTATCATAAAATTATAATAAAAATTTTGCTAATCACAATAAATTTTTATTATTTTTTACAAATTAAAAAGCAATGTTTCCATTGCTTAAAATTCATCATCTTTTTTAAGATAAACATCTCTTGGTTTTGAACCTTGCGCTGGACCAATAACACCATTTTGTTCAAGAATATCAATCATTCTAGCTGCTCTATTATATCCAATACCAAATCTTCTTTGTAAAAGAGATGTTGAAGCTTTTTGTACTTCAATAACATATTCTTTTATTTCTATATATAATGGATCTTCGCTAGCTTGTAAAATCGCTGTTCCATCATTACCTTCTACACCTTCAAGTCTAACAAACGCATCATCATACATAGGTCTTCTTTGCGCAGAACAATATTCCGCAATTCTTGAAACTTCATCATCAGTAACATAAACTCCTTGAAGTCTTAAAGAACTTGGTTCTCCAATTGGAAAATATAACATATCTCCATTACCTAACAATCTTTCAGCACCAATTTGATCCAAAATTGTCCTACTATCTATTCCACTAGAAACGCTAAATGCTATTCTACTTGGAATATTAGACTTAATTACCCCTGTTATTACATCTGTACTAGGTCTTTGTGTAGCAACAATCAAATGAATACCTGCAGCACGAGCAAGCTGGGTTATTCTTTGGATACTAACCTCAACCTCTTTACCAGCAACTGCCATTAAATCAGCTAACTCATCAATAATTACTACTATATATGGAAGTGGTTTAAGATTTGCATCAGTTGGATCTTTTTTTACCTTTTCGTTATAGGTTTGAATATTTCTCACTTGATTTAATGAGAACAAGTCATATCTTTCATCCATAATTTGTACAATAATCTTTAGTGCATTATTTGCATGATTTGAATCATTTATAACAGGTCCAATTAAATGTGGAATATTTGCATAAGGTGTAAATTCAACTTTTTTAGGATCTACAAGTAACATTTTCACTTCATCAGGAGTTGTTCTCAATAATAAAGATGTTATTATTGCATTCATACACACAGATTTTCCAGAACCTGTAGCACCAGCTATTAATAGGTGAGGCATTTTATCTAATTGGCAGAAAACTGATTTTCCTAACAAATCTTTACCAAGTGCTAAAAGTAAAGGTTTATTTTTTTTATCAAGTGGAATATCACTAATAATTTCTTTCATTTTAACTGGTGTTGTTTCTACATTTGGTATTTCTATACCAATTGCATTTTTACCAGGAATTGGAGCTTCAATTCTAATATCTCTTGCAGCTAACTCCATTTTTATATTATCTTGTATACCAATAATTTTACTTACCTTTACATTTGTATCTGGTTTAATTTCAAATTTAGTAACTGATGGTCCAACATGAGTTGCAATCAAATTTGCATCAACATTAAAATTTTTTAAAATTTCCAATAATCTAATTCCTTTTTCCTTTGCAGCAATTGCATTTGAACTACTTTTCGATTTTGCAGAAACTGCATCTAAAATGTTTATATTAGGAATTATATATTCTCCATCAAATGTTGGTTTAACAAGTTCCTTCAAACTTACATCTGATTTAACTTCTTCTTTTTTAGAAATATTTTTAACTTCTTCAACAACTTCAGGTTTATTATTTACAACACTTAGTGTAGGCTCATTTACTTTCTCAACTATTTCAATTTCTTCATTCTTAACAATTTCTGGATCTACATCCATAAATATTGAAGATTTAGAGTCTTTAATATATTCCTTATAATCGTCCTTTTCATCAAGTGCACCAGCAAACTTTGTTTGTACAATTCTCTCTTTTTTCACTGGTTCAAACTCTTCATAATCCTCTTCTTCATATTCTTCAAGCCCAGCATTCATATACTTTTCAGGCAGAACAAAAAACTTTTTAAGAAATTCCCAAAATGCACCATAAGTTTTTAGCGGAATTAAAATTAGTATACCTATTATTGATAAAGCGCCAATTAATACATATGTGCCAGTTTTAGCAAACAAAATAGTTGATATTGATAAAAGGAACGAACCAATAACTCCCCCGTAAGTTAGAATTGTTTCCTTGTTAAAATAATCTGGTAAATTTGACAGGTAATTTTCAAAAATTTGGAAACCTACTTCTTCATTTATACTATTTATTGATGAGTACAACAACAACGCACTAATTAAAATACATATCGCAAAAATTGTTTTTCCGTTAAATATTGCCTTTTTTCTATCAAATAACATCCCTATTAAAACTACAATCAGAACCAACAAAATAGTATATGCATATTCTCCAAAAATAAATCTTACCAAGTTTGAAAAGAATATCCCTATTATACCCTGTCTTGTATACGCAATTATGCTCAACGCAACAAAAGTAACAATAAAGATAAACATCAAAAGTTCTTGATCTTTTTTTGTTTCTTTTTTACTTTTTCTTGCCACTATATTTCCCCTATTCAACTGAATTTATTTCAACTATCGCAGGAAGTATCATCGGTTTTTTACCAGTTTCTTTTAAAACGTATTTACCAATTGTTTCTCTAGCTTCTAAACGACAATTCATATTATCATATTTACCACTTTTTACAGAATCTTCAATAATTTTTTCCATCATTTCACCAATTGTTTTTACAATATGGTCTGCATCTTTTAAATAGATAACCCCTCTACTTTGTACATCAGGTCCACCAATTATTTTTTTGGTTGTATGATTTATAACAACCCCAACTACAATTGCACCATCTGTTGATAATGTTTCTCTATCTCTTAAAACCATGCCACTTGCGTCTAAAGAATCATTACCATCAACTAAAACATCTTCTAATTCGATTTTCCCAAAATCTTTTTGAAGTTCACCGTCTTTTATTGTAGCAATTTGACCATTATCTAAAACAATTATTTTATTTGCATTATATCCCATATCAAGTGCAATATTTGCATTTGATATTAATTGTCTATATTCGCCTTTTATTGGAATATAATATTTTGGTTTAAATAAATATATCATCATTTTTAAATCTTCAATTGCAGCATGCATTGAAAACATTCTTTTTTTATCAGTTGCATAAACCTTTGCACCTTCTTTATAAAGACCATTTTCCATTCTGTTTGCTTCTCTTTCTGTACCAGGAACAGATGGAGAGGCAATTATAATTGTATCAGTAGGTCTAAATTCTATTAATGGATCTTCTTTTGTAGCAATAGTTAAAACTCTTTTAAAGATATTTGACCCAACACCAGAAATAATAACCAAAACATTTTCTAAATCGTTATTAAACTGGCTCTTAGGTATTTCAAGTCCAACTGGAACATGATAATAACCCAATTTTGCAACCTCGTTCATAAATTCTTTTAATTCATCATCATAAAAAACTATTTTTCTATTATACTTATTAGCCAACTCAATAATTTCTATAAGTCTGTACAAGTTTTGATTATACATTGTAATACATATTCTATTATCTGTTTCTTCAAAATATGATTCTACTAAAGGTGTTATTTTATGATTTGGTGCACTATGCCCACTTCTTGTAGATGCGACTGATTCACTCAAAAGTGCTAAAACACCTTCTTGACCAATTTTAGTTAAATTTATTATGTCACACTTAAATGCTTCATTTTTTATATCATAATCAAAAATAAATTCACTACTGTAAACAACATATCCTTTATCCGTTTTAATGGCAACACCAAAAGAATCTGCAATAGATTGTGTAACTCCAAATGTTTTTACTGTTACTCCATCAATGTTTAAAGTAGAATTTCTTTGAATTCTATGTATACCATATTTCTTTATTCCTTCTTTTTTCAATCTATTTTCAATTATATAGGCAGTTAATGGTGCAGTATAAATTGGAACATTAATTACCTTTGCAAGTTTAATAACTCCTGCCATTACATCTTCATTTGCATGACTAATAAATACACCTTTTATTCTTTCTTTATTTTCTATCAAATAATTGAAATCAGGTATTATCATTTCTATGCCAAGTTGGTCACCTTCTGGATATTTCAACCCACATTCAAGCACAAAAATTTTATCATTTACTTCAACTATATAACAGTTTTTGCCATCTTCATCAAGACCACCTAATGCAAAAATCTTTATATTATCCATTATTAATTCCTCCAAAACCTTTAAGTTAAGACTACCACGAAAAACAATTTTTTTCTAGACTATCGCTCAACCTTTTCACCATTCATTGACCAACTTCTAATCTCTGTGATTAATACATCAACAATATCACCTGTTTTTATATTTTCACCTGTAAAATTAACCAATTTATTTTCTTCTGAATATCCGCTATAAACTTTATCATTTTTCTTACTTTTACCATCAACAAGTACTTTAACTACTTTATTTAGATAAGCTTGATTTTTAAGATTAGCGTAACTAGCAACTTTTTCATTTAACTCTTTTAAACGTCTTGATTTTGTCTTTTCATCAATACTATCTTCCATTTTTGCAGCTGGTGTACCTACTCTTGGACTATATATAAATAAGAATGCAAAATCGAATTGGCAATATTCTACAAGTTTTAATGTATCTTGAAATTGTTCTTCTGTTTCATTTGGAAATCCAACAATCATATCTGTGCTAAATGCAATATTGGGAATATTTTTCTTTAATTCATCAAAAAGCATTTTATAATGTTCTACAGTATAGCCTCTAGCCATCTTTCTAAGTATTTCATTATTACCTGATTGTACTGGCAAATGTAAAAATGGCATTATATTTTTATTATCACGCATTACTTCTACCATTTTTATACTAAAGTCTTTAGGATGACTTGTTGAAAATCTAATACGTTCAACACCAACCTTAGCTACTTGTTCAAGTAAATCTGCAAATCCGTCTTCCATATTTAAATCTTTTCCATAAGCATTAACATTTTGCCCAAGTAAAGTAATTTCCTTATACCCTTTTTCCTTTAATTCTTTTACTTCGTTTATTATATCTTCCATTAGTCTAGATCTTTGTTTACCTCTAGTATATGGAACAATACAATATGTACAAAATTTATCACAACCATACATAATGTTTACCCATGCTTTATAGTTATTAAATCTATTTACAGGTAAATTTTCTATTATTTCTCCTTCTTTAGAAAAAACTTCAACCGTTCTTTCTTTTGACATCATAGCATTGTATAAAAGTTGAGGAAATCTATGAATGTTATGGGTACCAAATATCAAATCAATTTGATCATATTGTTTCAATATTTTATCAACAACAACTTCTTCTTGAACCATACATCCACAAATACCAAAGATTATATCTGGATTGTTAACCTTTAGCCTTTTTAATTGACCAATTTCACCAAAAACTTTATTTTCAGCATTTGCACGAATTGCACATGTGTTAAACAATAAAAAATCTGCATCTTCTGGTTTAGTTGTTCTTTCAAAATTCATTTGTTCTAAAAGTCCAGAAATTGTTTCACTATCTCTTTCATTTGCTTGACATCCATATGTTCTTAAATAATATTTTCTATTTACCCCTATGTTTTTTACATATTCTGGCAAATCATAGTTAACTCTTTCAATATTTGAAGGTTGTTTACTTCTTCTTTTCGCATCAGCTAGTGATGGTAATTTCACACTTATTTTTTCCATATTCCCTCCATAATTAGCAATTTATATTACTATTTTTTATTATTAATAGTCAATCAATCCTATCGTATAACTATGTTAAATAATACTATATTTCACGAAAAAAGAAATAAAAAAGAGCATTTATCTCTAAATACTCTAATTTATATTTTAAATTTCTGAAATTGCTGATACTGGACATGTAGGAATACATGCTCCACAATCGATACATGTAGATGTATCTTCTTGAGATTTTCCATCAGCGTTCATACTTAATGATTCAACTGGACATGTAGAAACACAAGCTTCACATCCAATACAAGTATCTTGATCTACTTTAACTGGCATTACAAGTACCTCCTTATATATAGTTTAAATCACCTTTTTATCATTAGCCAACACTAACCGTTGTTAGCTTTAGCTAATTTTTTAACCCAATGCTACATCTAATATCATCATAATAACAAACCCAAAAATTACACCTAATGTACCAAAATTAGAGTGTTCTCCAAGGTGTGCTTCAGGAATTAATTCTTCTATTGTAACATAAATCATTGCACCTGCTGCAAAGCTAAGTAACCATGGCATAAGTGGTTTAATAAAACTTGCAACCAAAACTACTCCAACTCCAAAAATTGGCTCTACTATACCTGAAAACATTCCCATTGAAAAAGCTTTAAATGGACTTTCCCCCTCATTTCTAAGTGGCAAAGCTATTGCAGCTCCTTCAGGGAAATTTTGTATACCAATACCTATTGCCAAAGCCATAGCACTTGCATATTCTCCACCATGTTGAGATGCTAATGCAAAAGCTAAACCTACAGCCATTCCTTCTGGTATATTATGTAATGTTACTGCAAGAAATAACAATGTTGACCTTTTAAAACTCGAAGGAACACCTTCTGCTTCTTTTGAATCAATGTGTAAATGTGGAATTATAAAATCTAAAACCATCAAAAACCCAACACCTAATAAAAAACCACCTGCTGCTGGTATCCATCCTATACCACCATTAGCTTCAACCTCTTCAATAGCAGGTATTAACAAGCTCCAAACAGATGCAGCAATCATTACTCCAGCTGCAAACCCCAAAAAAATTCTTTGAACATTATCACTTGGTTTACCTTTAAAAATAAAAACTAAAGCAGCACCAGCACTTGTCATAAAAAATGTAAAAAATGTTCCTATTAACGCCCATAAAATTGCGTTCCCCATCACTATCACCTCGAGGATAACAATAACATTTTATTAATTAATTTTCCATAAAAAGGACTATATTATAGCCCTTTGTAAAATTTTAATAATCCATTTGTCTGTAATATCTTCTATAATCTAAGTTATGCCCTGTATATTTCTCAAAATATGCTGCAAGTCTATCAACAAGGCATGTAGAACAAATTAATGGTGCTACAATCCATCTATATTGAGAAGGAAAATTATCTAAAGAATATTCCATTGTATCAATAACAACAACTTTATCACTGTATTTTTTAACAAAATTTTCAACTCTGTCATCTAAAACACGAGTTTTACCTTCGCTTTTAACAATAAATACACTTGTATCTTTTTCAATCAATTCCAGTGTTCCATGAAAAAATTCTGATGAGGTAACACTTTTTGTTTTTATCCATTGCATTTCTTCTAAAATACACATTGAAAACAAATATACTTCCCCCCACATCTCATTTCCACCAATCCAATATTGAATATCAGAATTGTAGTGATTTTTAGCTATCAAATCGGCTTTAGTTTCAAATTTACTCTTAATTTTTAATAAATTTTCAGGTAAATTACTCAAACCATCTGCGAATTCATTATAATCATTAAATTCGCCGTTATTATATAAAATTCTAAAAAATAGCCAATACAAAAGCATATATTCATATTCAACACCATTTTTATGTTTCATTAAAACTGTATATTTACAATTTCTTGATAATGGTGATTCAACATCTCCAGTGCAACAAACCACTCTAATTCCTTTACTATTCAAATCTTTAGCAATTGCGACTGTTTCTTTTGTATCACCAGACTTAGACAATGTAATCACAACAGAATTTTCATTTAGTGATTTATGCCCTCTTATTAAAAGTTCAGCAGCCTGCTCACAATATACAGGTATTTCTGTAAGTTGCTTAGAAAACTCATATATAGCATACATTGGTGCAATAGATCCACCAACTGCAGTAAAAAATATATTACTTATTCCTTCTTCATACAATTTATCAGCAATTTCTTCTGCAGATTTTCTAGATTGTCTTATCAAATCTGCACTTTCTCTATATTCACTTTCATTAAATCTTAACATTATAAACTCCTATCCTAAAAGACCAATATATACACCAAAAATACCAAAAATAATTGTTCCTAAAATAATAATTATAGGATTAACCTTTTTATTTAATAGATAGTAGTAAAACCAAGTAACACTTAATCCTACTAAACCAGGCAAAATAGAATCAAAAACAGACTGTAATGATGTTAATGAGTCTTGAGAACCAAATTCTAAAGCAATTCCTGTCCAAACCATATCCTTAGACATACAACCAATAACCATAATACCAAGTATTCCAGCACCATACATTAGTTTATCCATCATTCCATTTTGTTGCATTTCAGATAAATATTTAAAACCAATTTCATATCCTTTATTAGCTCCATAAAACCTTAATGCAAACGCTGGTATATTATAAATTAGAAAATATAATATTGGCCCAAGTATATTTCCTTCAAGTGCAAGTGCAATACCAACACCAAGAGCTATAATTCTTATACAACCTAAAAATATTGAATCTCCAATTCCACTAAGTGGTCCCATTAATGCAGTTTTTATACTTGATATTGATTGAGCATCAACTTCACCCTTTTTATGTGATTCTTCCATAGAGGCAACTATACCACCAACAAAAGGTGCAAACTGTGGTGTTATATTAAAAAATTCACAGTGTCTTATAAGTGCTTCTTTATAACCTTCAGGATCATCTTTATATATCTTTTTTAGAATTGGATTCATCATTAAACCAAACGCTAAATTCATTTGACCTAAATAATTCCAAGAAAACTCCATACCTAAACTTCCCATATTAACTGCCATTTTATTTAAATCATTTTTAGTAATAATGTTATTAGAACTCATCATCTTCACCTACCTTTTCATTAATTGTATTGTTATTTAATACCATACCTGTTTCATTAAAACCAAATTTAACAATAACTAAGATAAGCCCAAGTATTGCTGTACCTAAAACAGATACATTTAAAAATGCAGCCAATGCAAATCCCAAAAAATAAAACGGTATTATTTTTTTGTTTAAAATCATTCTCATAAGCATTGCTAAACCTAATGCAGGTAATAGTCCTGCCGCAGCACCCATTCCATCAATTATGTAACTAGGAATGATATTAAGTAATAAACTAACCTTATCTACTCCAATCCAATATGCAAAAAATACTAGGAAAAATCTTCTTCCAACATTTAATAACCCTAAAATCCAGTGTATTATAACTATTTTTTTATCATCACCATCTTTTGCAGCCTTATCTGCAATACTTAATAAAACTGGTGATAGTGCATCCAATAAATTACCTACGGCTGCTGATACAAGTGCAATAGGCATTGCCAATGTAATTGCAACCTCAGCACCAGAACCTGTAGTTATGGCAAAAGCTGTTGCTAAAACACCTCCAACAATAACATCGGGTGGTATATATGCTCCAATACTTACTGCACCCATGAAAAAAAGTTCAAGTGTTGCACCAATTATTAAACCTTGGTTAACATCATTTAAAACTATCCCTGTTAATGTTCCTAAAACTATTGGTCTAAAGATGTATAAAGTACCAAATTGA
Organism: Erysipelotrichaceae bacterium; assembly: GCA_022772735.1. Taxonomy (GTDB): domain Bacteria; phylum Bacillota_I; class Bacilli_A; order Erysipelotrichales; family Erysipelotrichaceae; genus UBA9076. The sequence goes on along the minus strand of JALEZD010000008.1, from coordinate 51,317 downwards.
TAATCCATAACACCTAATGCAGCTATTAATGCTAATATAAATGCTATAAACATTTTATCCTCCTTACATTTTATTTAAAATTTGTTTTGTTTCATTAGCTAATTGTCTAATTTCAACTTCTATACCTAATTCAATTAATTCATTAATTTTATTAATCTGATCTTGGCTTACAAAAATTTGCTTTCCTATTTGTGTATAATTTTCTATATTTTTTGTTCCACCAAGATTAATGCTTCTTATTTCTTTACATGCTTTTGCAAGTAAATAAGCGTCATCTATGTTTGAAACAACCACTATCAAATTATATTTGTCAGTAACTCCACTATTTATTGCCTCGATAGAATCATTAATATTTTTTATTACTAATTTTGAACCATTAGGTTTACCCAATTTTAAAGTTGTTTTCCATATTTCATCATTTACAACTTTGTCACTTGCAACAAGTATACAATTTGCATTTAGACTATTTGTCCAAGAAAATGCAACTTGACCATGTAATAGTCTATGATCAACTCTAACAAGCTTTATCATATTATTCCTTTCTTAAAAATCTTCTTCTTCAATTACTAAATCTTTTCTAGTATTACAATATACAATTGTTTCATTTTTTAATTGATTTATTTTTCTCATCAAATCAAATATAGCTAATTCTTTAGATAAAATTATTTCCAACAAAAGTGGTAAATTAACCCCTGAAATTACATGTACATTATCACTTGTGTATTTCATCATTATATTGTTTACACTACCACCAAAAATATCAGTCATGATAATAAATTCATCATTTTTATTTAAAATATTCTCTATTTCAGTTTTTGGATCATTATTATCTAAATAGGCACAAATTGTGTGAATATTATCCTGTTTCCCTACTAGCATTTCTGCCGTTTCCACAAGAGCTTTAGCAAACGATCCATGACTTGCAACAATATATACCCTCAATTTATCACCTCCATTCCTTTTTTAAATGAGCTGATATTTTTTAAATCTGCTTCCCAAGGTTTTATAAAATATTTGCTAGAAACACTTTCACACGATAAAAATCCATCGTATTTATTTTTTATTAAACTCTTTAAATCATAAACAATATTTCTATTACCATCAGAATATGCCAAATGACCTGTAGGATTTCCATCTACAAAGTGAATATGTTTTATCAAATTTGGACAGTTTTCAAAATAATCATCTATAGTCTCATTTGCTCTTGCCATTGCACCAAAATCAATACAAACTTTGAGTGATGCAACATCAACATCCAAAATATATTGATATATTTGTTTACTTGTATTTACTAAAATCGACTCATCATATTGAAGAGCTTCTAGCACAAGTGTTATTTCTTTTTTTAGCGCATAACTCGCAACCTTTTTCATCATGGAAATAGACCTTTTATAAGCAGTTTCTCTATCTTCGTTTAAATATGCCCACCCAGATGTAACTGTTACATATTTAGTATTTAAATATTTTGCAATATCAATTACCCTTTTATAATATTTAAAAACTTCATTTTTTCTGAATTTTGATGCAATATTATTAGGCTTGGGATTAGTTTGTTCAGGGCATATTGCAACAATTTCTATGTTAAATTTTTTTGACAATTTTTTAATTTTATTAATATTTTCATTATTCAAATAATCTACGTAAAAATGCATTGGACCAGTCCATAACTCAATATGTTTATATCCCATAAAATGTAAATTTTTAAAGCATTCTTCTAATTCATAAAATCTCCAATGAGAATTCATTCCACACAACTTCATAAACTATTATTTAAACTCCATATCATTTTTTATATAATCAAAAAGATAAACTATTTCTTCTAAAGGCATTGTCACATTATAATTTTTAAGTAGTGATTCAAAGCTACTGTTTACATATTTAATAAATTTTTTATTTTCCTTTTCAAACTCTTCAATATTGTTTGTTGATTCAATTGGATTTTTTGTAATTAATCTTTCAATCAAAAAACACACATGTATATATAATCCAACAATAGTTTTACTTTGAAACTTACAATTCATTTTACTTTGTAATGTATTAATTGAATCTGAAACATAATCTAATAAAACATGTGGATTTAATATTGTGATATTTTCCATAATAGAAGTTAAAGAAAAGTTTTTTAAAAGTTCTTTATTAAATGTTTCAATTTCACTTTTGCTCAAAAAACTTTTTAATGCATTATTTACCTTATCAATATCTTTATAGCTTACAATATCTTCTAAAGAAACTTGAGGTATGTTTTTCAAATCTAGATTATATGGTTTGACTACAAGTAAAACATTATATTTTTCAAAAATTAAATCTTCTATTCCATTTTTCAACAAATTATGATAATCATATTCAATGAATTTCAAATCAATTTGCTTATTAATTGAACTTCTAAATAATTTACTTAATTTTTCACTTACTTTTAACCCTGCATCATTAGTAAAGATTATTGCATTTTCTTTTTTTACATTAGAAATTATTTTATACGTAAAATGGGTATTGCTACATACTTCATGCAATATATCTTCTATTTGTTTGTTTTGTATTAATAAATTCCCAATACTTAAAGCAACAGAAGTAGATATATTATTAATAACTCCAACATTAACATTTGCATTAATTTTTGAGCCAATATTTTCTAATGAGCCCATATCAACCATAAGTATTATATTTTTATAAAATGGGTGTTGATCAATAAATTCATTAACCTTTTCAAATATTTCATTTGTAGATGTATTAAGTGGCATGTTTATTGCTTCAAACAATCTGTTATTTAATAAAGTATTTGCTGCATCCGCAATTGATGAAGCTGTTGAATATCCATGAGTTATTATTATTCCAACTGTTTCCTGATTTCTAATTTCTTTATTATATAAATTTAAATTTAATATCAAAAATATCTTAGATATACTTGTCAATTTTATTTCAAATCCATTATTAATATTTTTTATTATGTTTGTCGCAATAATATTTTCGTTAAACAAAGTAGTTGATAAGTATTTTTCAAATTCGTCTATCTCCTCTTTAAAATCTTTTTCAAATTTTTTTATTTCAGAGTTTTCTCTTGTAGATAATTCAATCATCATTGCAATAAAATTAGAACAATTCATTGGAAGATTTATATAAGATTCTCTTTTTATTTTAGAAATTAATGAAAATACTAATGATTCTAAAGTTTTCAGCCTTATATTGTTAAAATTATACTCAAAAATCAAAAAATCATAATAATCTCTAATAATGTTATATGCATCTTCTAAAAATCTTTTAGTTGAATTATCATTTCTATTTAAAAAATATAATTCTATTAATCTTCTAAATAATGTTATCGTACTACTATTTACACTTTCTATGCTAAAATTCGATATCTTTACTAAATCGTTTGACTCTAAATATTCTGTTTCAATATTTTTTAAAATATCATTTGGTAAATCAAGAAACTTTATTTCCAATTTATCTTTTCCTTTTGAATATTCCTTTGCACATAAGTTTTTTATTGTTTTTTCTAACCCATTTATATTGTGTAAAAACGAATAATTTTTTAGACTTTCAATGACCTTTTTTGAAACAAATATTTCCTTGTTCAAATTAAATTGTTCATTGCTAAATAACTTAAATATTAATTTATATTTTTCATCATCAAATCTGTCATTGTAATTTGGAATTTTACATATTGTAGGGAGTTTCAATAATAATTCATTATGAATTTCATTAATTCTATCAACAGTTACATCAAATATAATTCTAATATTAGATTTTTTAACTTTTTTATCATTATTTGATATGTACATTCCAGTTGATAAATATTCGGAAAGTTTTATTTGAATTGTTTCAGATAATAAATTTACATTTTTAATATATAATAAACCTATATCCTTATTATTTAATATTCCAACATTTTCACCATTTCCGAAAATAACATCATTTACATACTCGTTATTATCTCTGCTTACAATAATTTTATAAAATTTTTTATTTTTTTCTAAAAGATTGTTATTTTTCAAATGTTCGTATATCAATGAAACAATATAATTTTTACCTACTCCAAATTCTCCAACAAGCATAATTGGTAAACCATTAGGTGGATAATGAATGGCTGAGTAAATTATAGAAAAACAATTTTCTAAGCTTCCATAATAACCAATTGCAGATTCAAAATCATATGGTTTTTTGGTATTGTTATTTAGTTCAAGTTTAAGTTCACCAATAGATAAAAACTCATTATTAGATATTTCAATTTTAAATTTATTTTCTAAAACCTTTTTAAAAAAATATAAAACAGGTCTTGTTGAAATTTTTATCAAAATACCTTCTTTATTCAATTGATTTAAATATTGACTAGTTAATGTCCTAGATATATTTAAAGAATTACTAATATCTATGGTTGTAAAAAGATGTAAATTATTAAATTCATTAACCTGAGTAATTTTTCTTAAGTATTCTGAAACTTGATTGATTGTCGACAACATGTTTAAATTCATACCCTTCACCAATTACACTTTCATAATATATAAAAATTTTTAAATAATATTTAGTTGCAAATTATTTCAACACTAAAGTTTAAAAAAATGTTTTTTCGACACAAAATTATCTTTAAAAAATAGTGACGAAAATATTTTATGTTATCTATATTTTAACATTCTTTATTTTCTAAAAACAAAAAAAGATGTAGTTATTTACTCTACATCTTCAGGTCTAATTTGAATTCTTTTAATTTTTAATGCTCTATTTGTAATATCATCAATTTCTATTAAAACTCCACATAAAATAGCACTACCTTCTGCAGGTTTAAATTTTGATGGGATTTTTTTAATTTGTAAATTAAATACTTCTTCTATATCTCTTCCAAGAATACTATCAAAAGCCCCACACATACCGACATCACTAATAAATGCGCAACCATTTTTAACTCTTTCATCAGCTGTTTGAACATGTGTATGTGTACCCACAACTACAGTAATTCTATCTTTGAAATATTCAAAAAAAGTAACTTTTTCAGCAGTTGCTTCACCATGAAAATCAACAAATATTATATCTGCACTGATTCTGCTCAATATTCTTTCCATAGATTGATATGGATTTTCAACTGTATTATCCATAAAAGCCAAACCACAAATATTTATTACTGCAATTTTTTTTCGTTTAATTTCTTTTATAGTATAACTTCTTCCAATATTCATTGGATCTAAATTCACAGGCCTAAGTAAATCAGTACAATCATATAGACTATCTAAAATTTCTCTTTTAGAAAATGCATGATTTCCTAATGTAATAATATCTACACCCATATTTTTAAAACTTTTATATATTTTTGTAGTTATACCTTTTCCATGGGCAGAATTTTCACCATTAACTATAGTAAAATCAACAGAATATTTTTCTTTAAGAAAAGAAAGCTTGGTATTGACTATATCTCTACCAACCTTTCCTACAACATCACCCAAAAATAATATTTTCATTATTTTGCAATCTCATTAACTCTTGTTTCACGAATTAATGTTACTTTAATTTGACCAGGGTATGTAAGTTCATTTTCAATTTTTTCTCTTATATCGTGAGCAATTTTAATCATTCCTACATCATCTACCTTGTCAGGTAAAATCATAACCCTTATTTCTCTACCAGCTTGAATTGCATAAGTTCTTTCAACACCTTCAAAACTATTTGCAATTGTTTCAAGTTGTTCAAGTCTATTTATATATCCTTCCATTGATTCATATCTTGCTCCAGGTCTTGCAGCGCTAAGTGTATCAGCAGCAATAACAAGCTGAGGTATTATTCCAATTGTAGGAACTTCTCCATGATGAGATTCAATCGCATTAATGACAACAGGATTTTCCTTATGTTTTTTTGCAATTTTAGCACCAAGTTCAATGTGTGTTCCTTCTTGTTCAAAATCAAGTGCTTTTCCTATATCATGCAATAGTCCTGCACGTTTAGCCAAAGTTTGATTTAAACCTAATTCTGCAGCCATAATTCCTGCAAATGTTGCAACTTCAATAGAGTGTTGTAAAACATTTTGACCATATGAATATCTAAATCTTAATCTACCTATTAATCTAATTATCTCACGATCAATTTTACCAATACCTAGTTTAAATACTGCTTCATCACCAATTTTCATGATGTTTTCTTCCATTTCACTAGTAACCTTATTTACAACTTCTTCAATCCTTCCAGGTTGAATTCTACCATCCCTCATAAGTGTTTCTAAAGATAATCTTGCAATTTCTCTTCTTATAGGATCAAAACAGCTAATTGTTATTATATCTGGAGTATCATCAATAATTAAATCAACACCAGTTAATTGTTCAATTGCATGAATGTTTCTTCCTTCTCTACCAATTATTCTACCTTTCATATCTTCACTTGGTAAAGCAACAACTGATATAGTTCTTTCTAACACTTCTTCTTGTGAATATCTTTGTATTGCTTGTGCAATAATATTTTTAGCTTTATCAGCAGCTTTTGCTGATGCTTCTTCTTCTTGATCTCTTAAAAATACTGCTATTTCTTTTTGTGATTTCTTTTCAACTAAATCCATTAATTCTGATTTAGCTTCTGCTGCACTCATATTTGCAACTTTTTCTAAAACTTCTATTTGCTTATCAATTTTTGTTTGTAATTCTACTTCTAATTTTTCCAAATTAGCTAATTTATTAGTAGCTTGACGATTTTTTTCATCAATTTGTTTTTCTTTAGATATTAAAGTTTCATCTCTTAAATTTAACGTATCTTCCCTACGCATTAACTTGTTTTCAGCAACCTGTAAAGCAGCCTTTGATTCTTTAATTTCTTTTTCCGCTTGTAGTTTTAACTCGTATACTTGTTGTTTACCATCAAGAGTAGCTTGACGAATTATACTATCTGCTTTGATGTTGGATTCCTCAATTGTATTTTTAGCAATGGACTTTGCTCTTGAAATCCCTAATCGACCGGCAATTATCATTAAGATAACCCCTAAAACTAAACCTATACCACCAACTAAAATGGAAAATAATAATGCTTCGCTTTGCATATATTTCCTCCATTATATTTAAAAGAGTAAAAAACTCTCTATTTCCATTATAAAGTAGTAGGTAAACTTTAACAACCAAAAATATAAAAAAAGCACCTTTTTATCGGTGCTTTAATTACTTCTAGTTGTTTCAATTAAACCAAATTGTCCGTCATTTCTCTTATAAACAACAGCTATTTCATCTGTTTCTGAATCATTATATATAAAGAAGCTATGACCAAGCATTTCCATTCTCATGATTGCTTCTTCTACATCCATTGTTTCTGGCTCAATGGATTTTGTTTTAACCAAAGTATCATTTAAATTTACTTCTTCACTTTCTTCTTCAATAAACGCAATCGCAAGTTTATCTTTATGTTTTCTAGATAATCTTGTTTTTTGCTTGCGAATTTGATCTTCCAGTTTATCAATAGCTAAATCCACTGCTGCATAAAAGTCAACATGCTCTACTTCAGCACGAAGTTGGCCAACTTTTGTAGGAATAGTTATCTCAACTTTTTTAACATTAGGATAAACTTTGCATACAACTCTTGCAATTGTATCCTCATCAATTAGAAGATATTTATTTAGAAAAGATAATTTTTTCTCTAAACTTTCCTTCATACCTTCTGTTACTGTAATATTTTTACCAATAATTTCAAATCTCATAATTATTCCTCCTTGGTAACTATATTATACTTCAATTGCAGACTTATGTTTATGAATTTTAGATGAAATTTATTGCAAACTATCTATCCACTTATAAACAACATACATTGCATAAGTATCCATACTACAATATTCTTTCAAACTATTTATTATATTTTGTTTTTCGTTTTCGTCATCTATTTCATCGATTTTTCTAAAAGAATATACTGCATCAATCCCTTGGGAAATATCTAATTTGTGATATCCATCTTTATCTAAAATATTCATTAATGTTTTTAAAGAATATTGCCCCTTCATTCTCACATCATATATTATTCCTGATTCAAATGGAAATTGTAAATCTACCATTCTTGTTACAATTTTTAAAAGTTTATCAGAATATTTTACGTTAAATTTTGCAAGTTCTTTTATCCTGATTTTTTCAGCTGCTTCGCTATTGTATGCCAATATACTTCCATGTTCAGGTATATCATTTAATAAACTCTGTATTATTTCTTCTCTAGAATCTCCTGTTTTAATAAATTCTTTGTGCTCAATTTTTTCCCCATCATAAATATGAATTGAGTATTGAAACAATAAAACATCATATGGTTTCATTCCTTTATATGGTGGAATTGCATAGGTTTCCCATTCAAAATCCAAAAATATCAAAGGAAATTTAAGTCTTTTTTTCCAAGTGTAAAGTGCTAGTTTATCAAAAAACAACCCTCCATTAATATCTGCCTTTATTTGAGCAAATTGCTTTCTTGTTCCTTCAATAAGATTAATATTTGCATCTTTTAAATATCTAATGCCACTATCATACATTGCAGTTTTATTCTGACTACTTACCAGAGTTAATATTGAATTATCTTCAACATTTTCATTTTGAAAACATTCATCATAATAAATACATTTATTAACTTTAGTACATGCTTTAACCTTAATCGCATCAACAAAATTCATTTTTTCCAACTCATTCATATGAGTTAAAGCTTTTTCAAAATCAAATTTTTTGTTTAAAAACAAGCTATTTAATGATTTACCTATATTGTTATTTTTATTATAAAAATTTTCAGAAATGATAAATAACTCATCTAAATTTAATTCTTCATTTCTTATATACTCACTATTTAAATGGATAACGTATAGGTTATTTAAATCTATATTATTTTTATATAAAACCCATATAACACATTGATAAAACAACAAATCGTCATCTTTAGGAAAGTTTCCGATATATAGAAAGTAAACATCCCATTTATTTTCCTTTTTGTGCAAAAATGGCACTTTTATTCTTAAGTTATTATATTCAAATCTAGAATTAACTAACCAATCTTTTTCATTCATTTGTTTTAAAGCAAGAGATTTATCATCATTTGCTTCACCTTTAAAATAATCTGAAATTCTTAATTTTTTTATTACTAAATCAATTATGTTTTTTTCAATTCTTACAAACATATTAAAAGATGCACTATTATTGCAAATGTTTTTTTGAAATAGCCTTTTACATTTATTAAAGTTTTTAACATCGCTAATATGGTACATCTTTTCAACCTCTTATATATTAAATAACAAAATTTCCATTTTCAAATATTGAAATTTGTTTATTATCAAAAGTAAATCCTTTTATACTCATATCCTTACTTCCAAACATAAAATCATTATGAGTCATTGATACATTCGCACCATTTTCTAACAATTCTTCTTTACTCATATTTTCACCATTTTTTAAATTTGTAGGATATGCAGCACCTAAAGCCAAATGGCATGAAGCATTTTCATCAAAGAGCGTATCATAAAACAGAATATTACTTTCACAAATTGGAGTATCAAATGAGATTAATGCAACTTCACCTAAATAACTTGATCCTTCGTCTAACTCAATAAGATTTCTGAGTACATCTTCATTTTTTTCTGCTTTAAACTCAACTGCTTTACCGTTTTCAAATCTAATCCAAAAATTTTCAATTAATTTACCTTGGAAATTTAATGGTTTTGTTGCATAAACAATACCATTTACTCCATCTCTTTTTGGCATTGTAAATACTTCTTCAGTTGGTAAATTAGGATTAAATGCTATATTTGATAAAGTATAATCTTGACCACCTCTCCAAATATGATTTATCGCAAGATCTACTGTTAAATCTGTTCCTAAACTATTGCTAAAATGAAGTGATTTTAAATTATAATTATTTAAAATAGTGTAATAGTGTTTTAAATCTTGGTTGTGTTTTTCCCAAATTTTTAATGTATCTTTTTCTTCATCAACATGAACTGTTTTTAAAATTGCTTTCCATAATGCTTGTATTCCTTCTTTTTCATTTAAATCTGGAAATACTTTTTTAGCCCAAATTGCGTTTGGAACTGCAACAATTGTCCATTGTCCATGATTAGCCATTGTGTAGTATCTAAATGGTTCCATAGCTTTTACATTTTCTAAATTGACTGTTTGAAGTTTTGCACCTTCAATATGAGAAAGTAATCCAGGAACTGTGCTTCTTATATGAATAAAGCAACATTTATTATCTATACAATATTTATATTTATCAACTTGCCATGCTGGAACTTCTTTTAAAACATCTGTTTCAACATTTTCATAAGCTAATTTTGTTAAAATATCATCATTATAATTTACTAATACTTTTTTAGCACCTGCCTTATAAGCTTCTTCTACTACCATTCTTGTAAATTCAAAATATTCAACCCCAGAGTTAATAACAACAAATTGGTCTTTTTGAACATTAGCACCACAAACAACTGCTAAATTTGCATATTTTCTTAAAACTTTTTCATTAATAATCATTTTTACACTCCTCTTGATACTGGTAACATTGCTGCACCTATTACACCTGGTTCATCTAATTGTGCACTTAAAAATAAAGTATTTCTCATTTGTTCATGCACATATTCTTTAAATTTTTCTTCTACTTTTGGAATAAACATATCTTTTGATTTCATCATTCCACCGCCAATAATGAATGCCCATGGATCACATACATGTGCAATCATAGAAAACATTAATGCTAAATCATCCACAACTTCATCGACAATATTTTTAGCAATTTCATTTCCACTTTCTGCTAGATTAAATACTTCACCTGCATGAGTAATTTCTTCAGATATTAATTCTCTTCCTTTTCTAACAATGGCCGTTCCACTTGCCTCATTTTCAACTGCACCAGCATTTAAAGCATTTATTTTCTTACCATTCTTTTTCACTATTAAATTTGCAATTTCCCCTGCAAATCCATTATGCCCACTAATTGGTTGCCCATTTGAAATAAGAACTCCTCCAATACCTGTAGAAAGTGTTACATAATATACAACAGGCATACATTTTCCAGCACCAACAAGCGCTTCTGCAAGTCCTGCAACATTTGCATCATTGTCAATAAAAGTTGGAATATTAAACTCATCTTGTAATACCTTTGCGATTGGATACCCTGCAAATCCTTTTAAATTTGTAGAAATAACCATTATACCATTAAGCGTATCAACAGGTCCTGGAACACCAATTCCAATGCCACTGCAACTTTCATAATCGGGTATTTCTCTAATTAGTTTTTTCAAATTATTTACAACAATTTCTGGCCCTTCAAGTGCATAAGAAGGACTTTTAACTTGAGCTAAAATTTCGCCATTTTCACTAACTTTAGCAACTCTAACATTTGTACCACCTAAATCAATTCCTAAATAAGTTTTCATACTATTCCTTTATCTCTCCTATTAAATCATGTTTTTTAACTTTAGTAATTTTAACATTCACAAAATCACCTTGGTTTAATTCTTTATTTGAAATTACATAAACCTCAGAATCTACTCCATCTGGAGCACTCAATATACTTCTTCCTCTATACCTATTACTTAATGCATCATATCCTTCAATTAAAACTTCCAATTCTTTATTTATATAAAAATTGTTTTTTTCTTCTACAATCTTTTCTTGTAACTTCATCAATCTATTTAATCTATCAACTTTTATATAATCTTCAACTTCATTTTTCATGTTATAGGCAGGAGTATCTTCTTCTTTTGAATAAGTAAATCCTCCTAATCTATCCCATTTAACTTCTTCTATAAATTTTAATGTATCTTCAAAGTGTTTTTCAGTTTCATTTGGAAAACCAACAATTATCGTTGTTCTTAAGACCGGGGATTTAAATGTTTCTCTTATTAAATTTATTGTTTTTTTAATGCTTTCAACACTCCCTCGTCTATTCATCATTTTTAATAGCTCATCATTACCATATTGAACTGGAATATCAAAGTAAGGTAGTACTTTATCAAGTTTTGCCATTCCTTTTATGAGTTTTTCATCAACTTCATCCGGATACATATATAAAATTCTTATCCACTTAATTCCTTCAATTTCATTTAATTTTTCTAAAAGTTCAAGTAATCTTCTTTCACCATATATATCAAGCCCATATCTTGTAGTATCTTGAGCAATAACATTTAGTTCTTTAACTCCCATTTTTGCTAGTTGAGTCGCTTCAATCAATAAATCTTCTAATTTCCTAGAACAAAGTTTTCCCCTTATGAGTGGTATTGAACAATATGTACATTTATTATCGCAACCCTCAGCTATTTTTAAATAAGCCATCCATGGTTTACCTGATAATGTTCTGACAGTTTTGCCATAATTATTAATAATTTTGACTTTAAGAATATCACTTAATATATTACCTAAATTATTATATTCATATATTCCAATAAATCTATCTACCTCAGGCATTTCTTCAGTTAAGTCCTTTTGATATCTTTGTGCCAAACAACCCATAACAATTAAATATTTACAAGAGCCATATAATTTGTAATCACTCATTTGTAAAATAGTGTCTATAGCTTCTTTTTTTGCACTTTCAATAAATCCACATGTGTTTATAATTATTGCTTCTGCTTCTTCATATTTACTAACAATTTCTTGATCACTGTTTTTAAGTAAACTAAGCAAATTTTCTGAATCAACTAAATTTTTACTACAACCTAGAGAAACTATTCCAATTTTCATTATTATCACCCTCACACATTTAATAATTTTATCATATGAGTAGAAATAAAAAAATATTATAAAGCCATATTAATGTATCATTATTGCAATAATAAAAACTTATACTATAATGAAGTTGTGTGATGGAGGAAACAATATGTTAAATGAAAAAACAAAAGAATTATTAAATAGTCAAATCAACAAAGAATTTTATTCAGCCTATTTATATCTAGCATTCGCAAATTATTTTGATAATAATGGTCTAGATGGATTTGCAAATTATTTTAAAATTCAAGCTCAAGAAGAAAGAGATCACGCTTTATTATTTTTAGAATTTTTACAAAATAATGGAATACTACCTATGTTAGAAGGAATAGAAAAACCAAATCAAAACTTCTCATCTATTAAGGAAGTATTACAGGAAGCGCTAAACCATGAAAAATATGTTACTGCTTCAATAAACACAATATATGATGAAGCAATTAATAATAAAGATTATAGAACAACTCAATTTCTAGATTGGTTTGTAAAAGAACAATTAGAAGAAGAAAAAAGTGCAGATGATTTACTTGTTAAATGGGACATGTATGGCGAAGACAAACGTTCATTATACCTTTTAGATAAAGAGTTATCTGAAAGAGTATATACAGCACCATCTTTACAACTATAAAGAAGACTTGTTCTTCTTTTTTTTATATTTTGTTTAGGTATCATTGACTAACCTTATTAGTGAAAAGTATAATAAGTTATGTAAATGGAGGAAAGATAATGAAAAAGTTATTTAGTATTGCCCTTGTTTCATTAATGCTTGTTGGCTGTGCAAATAGTAATACAGCAACTACTACTGCTGAAAAAACTGCTGAACCACAAGCTACTGAAACAAAAGAAACAAAATTAGGTATTGGTTCTGTTACTAGCTTAAAATTTGCTGATGCTAGCGCAGACAAAGAAGGAAGTGTACAAGCAAGTACAACAATTGTAGCATTAGCTACTGTTGATGGTGTTATATCTTACATAGATATTGACGTTGCTCAAAATTCTGGTAAATTTGACACTGCAGGTGTAATCACATCTGATAAAGAAGCTGCAACTTTAACAAAAACTGAAAAAGGTGCTGATTATGGAATGAAAGCTGCTTCTTCAATTGGTAAAGAATGGTTTGAACAAGCTGATGCATTTGAAGAATATGCAATTGGCAAAACAGTTGCAGAAGTATTAGCTACACCTGTTTATGAAAAAGATGAAAACCATAAAGCTGTTCCTGAAAGTGATGATTTAAAAACTTCAGTTACAATCGATATTGGTTCATTCTTAAAAGCAATTGAAAAAGCTGATGCAAATTCTGTTGTAGTTGAATCTGTTGCAAATGTTCAAACTGCAAGTGTAACATCAGTAAAATTTAAAGATGCTGCTGCAGATGCTGATGGACAAATTCAATTCAACACTTACTATACTTTAACAGCAACTGATGCTGATGGTAAGTTTGTATTTACTTCATTGGATACAGCACAAAATGCTGGTAAATTTGATGCAAAAGGTGTAATCACATCTGATAAAGAAGCTGCAACTTTAACAAAAACTGAAAAAGGTGCTGATTATGGAATGAAAGCTGCTTCTTCAATTGGTAAAGAATGGTTTGAACAAGCTGATGCATTTGAAGAATATACAATTGGTAAAACTTTAGATGAAGTATTAGCTACACCTGTTTATGAAAAAGATGAAAACCATAAAGCTGTTCCTGAAAGTGATGATTTAAAAACTTCAGTTACAATCGATATTGGTTCATTCTTAAAAGTTATTGAAGCTGCTTCAAAAAACACAAACACTTTAAAATAAATTTAAATTAAAAAGATGACATATTTAAGTATTTATACTTAAATAATCATCTTTTTTTGTATAATTCAATTAGCTTAAACTAACCAAAATTATTGACTAAAATTTTTATAAGCACTATTATATTAATAGGTGATGAAAATGAGTATTGCAGATATTATTTTAATTTTAATTATTATTACAATGATTACCATTGCAGTAAGATATCTTTCGAAAAATAAAAGTTCATGTTCTGGTTGTAATTGTAAATGTTCTTCAGATAAAAAATCAATTTATGAAGAATATAAAAGTTGTAAAAATTAAGAAGCGATAAATTCGCTCTTTTTTAATTTTATAATCTTTAATGTTGTTTCCCATATTTTTTCTTGAATATATTTCTCTAAATTTTCATCTTTTTTATAATCATTAAGTTTTAATACTTCATTATGTTTTAAAATATTTCTTTTATTAGTAATCATTTGATTAAATTCAAATATTATTTCATTTACTCCACTATTCATAAAATCAAAAGTATATTTTTTTATTAAACTTTTATTCATTACATCATTTATATGTCTATATAAAACCAAGTTTAAAAATTCAAAATAAGGTATACACTCATTATTTATAAAATAATAAATTTCATCAATATTTCTACATCTATCTAAATAATTATAATTTTCACCTTTAAAATTGATTATAAATAAACTTTTATTTAATATATTTTGAAAAGTATTAACTATTTTTTTAAAAAAATCACTAACAACTTTATCAAAATTTTCCATAAATTCTCTATAATCTAAATTTTTTTTATTAAATTCACAATCTATTTCAACAATTTTTGCTTTTACTTTATTAATAATTTTATTCTTAAATAAATTAAATTTTAAATTTTCAGCCTCTCTTAACTCACTATTTAATTTATTCTTTTCTAATTTGTACTCATCATATTCTTTTTTTAATTTATCACTTTTTTCAAACATATCTTTAAAGTTTTCTTTAAAATCAATTATATTTTTCAATATTGATTTTAATTTTTCTACAGTATTTAATGGCGTAATTAAATCTAAAGCTAAAAAATGTTCATTAATAATTATGTTGTATAGGCCTGTATCATATCTTTTCATACTTATATTAAATTATATAGTTTTACTGCCTCTGTGATACCATCTTCGTTATTTGAAGATGTAATATATTTTGCAACACTTTTTATTTTATCAATTCCATTTCTCATAGAAATTCCAACTCCTACATTTTTTATCATTTCATAATCATTATGATTATCACCAAATGCCATTACTTCATTTAAAGGTACATTTATTATTTCACATATCTTCTCTATTCCAGTAAGTTTATTTATTCCTTTTACAAAAATATCATATTTATCTTCAAAAATTAAGTCATATCCAATGTTTGGAACAGAATTAAAAATTTCCATATCATACGCATTTTCAATCATTCCAGAAAATGCATTTTCAGTTTTATGATGTTTTTTAAAAATAGTTTCATCATGTAAATTTTCTATTCCGCCAACCCAGTGTAATATCATATCTTCAATTCTCTTATAATTATTGTAAACATAACTTCCATCTAAAAAATTAAATAATAATGAAATATTGTTATTTACACATATATTTACTATTTTTTCTAATGTTTCGTTTGAAATTGATGCTTTAAAAATCAAATTAAATTCATTATCAAAAATAATAGAACCATTACTACAAATATAATAGTCAATTAAATCTTCATTAAATTCATCTATTTTAACTAAAAAATGATTTCTTCCACTTGCGATTGCCAATTTATAACCACATTTTTTTAAATTTCTTAATGTTGAAAGTGTTTTATCAGAAATTTTACCATCATCATTTAGTAAAGTTTTATCCATATCAAAAACAATTAATTTTATACTTCTCATATTGCCTCCACAATAATTATAACAAAATAAAATCGGATTTCTCCGATTTTATTTCATGTTTTTATTATATGGTCTAGCAAGTAAAAATATTATTAAAATTGCTAGAGCAACTGCAATTATTGTATAAAAGCTAAATGAATTTGTGTAAAAATACATTCCAATTTGATAAAAGATAAATGCCATTACATATGCAAATATTGTTTGATAAGCAATTGCAAATAGTGTCCATTTGGTATTATTCATCTCTCTTTTAATTGCTCCGATTGCTGCAAAACATGGTGCACAAAGTAAGTTGAATATTAAGAAAGAATAACCAGAGATTACATTAAATTGTTCAGCAAAAGTACCCCAAATTTCTATACCTTCTTCACTTTCAATTGCAATTCCATATAATACACCTAATGTACTTATTATACCTTCTTTTGCAACTAAACCAGTTATTGTTGCAACTGCTGCTTTCCAATTTCCCCAACCAAGAGGATTAAATATTGGTGCGAAAATATTCCCTATATTAGCAAGTATACTATTTTCCATATCTTCAACCATTGATAATTGACCACCTACAAATCCAAAATTTTGTAAAAACCAAATAACGATTGAAGCAAGCAAAATTACTGTTCCAGCTTTTTTGATAAAACTTGAACCTCTTTCCCACATACTCTTTAGAACATTTTTTATTCTAGGTAAATGATATGCAGGTAATTCCATAACAAACGGTGCTGGATCACCAGAAAACTTACTAGTTTTTTTCAATATTATTCCTGAAATAATTATTGCGATTACTCCTATGAAATATGCGCTTGTTCCAACCCATCCTGCATCATTAAATAGTGCTCCTGCAATTAATGCAATTACAGGTAATTTGGCACCACAAGGTATAAAGGATGTGGTTGTAATTGTCATTTTTCTATCTCTATCATTTTCTATAGTTCTACTTGCCATTATTGCAGGCACACTGCATCCTGTACCTATAATCATCGGAATAAATGACTTACCAGATAATCCAAACTTTCTAAAAATTCTATCCATAATAAATGCAATTCTTGCCATATATCCACAATCTTCAAGAATAGCTAGAAACATGAATAATATTAACATTTGTGGAACAAAACCAATTACTGCCCCTACTCCACCAACAATACCCTTAACGATTAACCCAATTAACCAACTTGAAGTATTAATACTTTCTAAAAATGATGTTACTAAAGGGGGTACTATTTCACCAAAAAGTACATCATTAGTCCAATCTGTTACAATAGTTCCAACAGTTGTAACTGAAACATAATAAACAATCCACATAACTAAAACAAATATAGGAATTGCTAAAAACCTATTAGTAACAATTTTATCTATTTTATCAGAAACAGTTAATGTATTAGTATTAGACTTTTTTAAATATTTACTAATTAATTTAGTAATATAATCATATCTTTCACTTGTAATTATACTTTCTGAATCATCATTAATTTTATTTTCATAAGACGCAATAATGTTCTCAAAGTTATTATCTAAAAATTTAGGTGCAATCTTTTCATCTCTTTCAAATATTTTAATACTGTAATATTTTAAATCTTCACTGCTTACTTTATTTTCTATTCCTTTTTCAATTTCATTCAAAATTTCTTGTAAATCTTCTGAGAATATTTTCAAATTTTTTGGTTTATCTTTGATTAAAAATAAACTGTTTATTAATTCCGATAAACCACTTCCATTTGCTGCAGAAATAGGTATAATTCTAACACCTAATTCTTTTGTTAAACCTTCAAAGTCAATTGTATTTTTATTTTTTTCAACAACATCCATCATATTACAAGCTATAATTGTAGGAATATTTAAATCTAATATTTGTGTTGTTAAATATAAGTTTCTTTCAATATTACTTCCATCAATAATATTTAAAATTAAATCAGGCTTTTCATCTACTAAATAATTTCTAGAAATAACTTCTTCCATAGTATATGGAGATAAAGAATATATACCAGGTAAATCAACAATTGTAATATCTTTATACTTTTTTAATTTACCTTCTTTTTTTTCAACCGTAACCCCTGGCCAATTTCCTACATATTGATTTGAACCAGTTAATTCATTAAATAGTGTGGTTTTTCCACTATTTGGGTTTCCAACTAAAGCAATTTTCATTTTCTACTCCTATTCCACTTCAATATTTAATGCATCTGAATTTCTAATTGAAAGCTCATATCCTCTGACATTTAGTTCAATGGGATCCCCTAATGGTGCAACTTTAACAACTTTAATTTCAACACCTTTTGTGATTCCCATATCCATAATTCTTCTTTTTAGTGCGCCTTCTCCATGGAGTTTCACAACTTTAGCAATACTTCCGACCTTTACATCACTTAATGTTCTCATTATCTACTCCCTCTACAAAAATCTTATTTGCCATATCTTTATTTATTGCCACCCTTGTTTCTTTCACACCAACTATTATATTCCCATTAGAAACTTGGATTAGTTGAACATTACTTCCATTTGTAAAACCCAACTTTTCTAGGAAAACTTTTGTTTCTTTTAATCCATTTACCTTAACAATTTTTCCAACAAAACCTTCTTGCATAAGTGATAACGGTAACATAAATTCCCCTCCAATTTCTTTAGATATAAACAATACAGTACTAAATTAGCACTTACTAACTCATTAGTCAACCAAAAATTTAGGTAATAATTACCAACCTAACATCAAATCAATACAAATTTGTGTACATTACTATATTTATCAATAAATAGATGTTATTATATAAAAAAGTATTTGGAGGATTATAATAATGATAAAATTACAAGAATCTGGAGAGATGTATTTAGAAACAATTATAATTTTAAGTGGTAAATCAAATAAAGTTAGATCAATTGATATTGCAGAATATATGGGATTTTCTAAACCAAGTGTTAGTAGAGCTGTTTCCATTTTAAAAGATGAAGGTTTTATAGATGTTGATAACAGTGGATACATCACTTTAACAGAAAAAGGTGAAAAAATTGCAAGTAATGTTTATGAAAAACATGTTGTAATTACTAATTTATTAATTGAACTAGGTGTTTCTCAAGAAGTAGCTGATAAAGATGCATGCAGAATGGAACATGTGATTAGTGATGAAACATTTAAAGTAATAAAAAAACATTATGCTGAATTAATGGAAAAGAAAACAATGTAATATTTAAAGTGCACCTCTATAATCTATATCCAAATTATGGGGTGCACTTTAATTTAACTACATTGTTTTTAATTTTCTAATAAATAATGTAAATTTCTGTATTTTTCAAATGCTTTAACAACAAATGAACAAACAGGTCTAATTTTATAGTTATTTTCATCTGCATATTTAACTAAACTATCAAGTAATCTTTTTGCAAGTCCTTGACCTTTATATTCTAAGTCGACTTCTGTATGATCAACAATCATAATATTACCTTCTAACTTAAAACAAATTTCTCCAATTTTCTTATCTTTATCAAATAGTTCAAATTTATTTTCTAAAGTATTTAATTCTATTTTTTTATCCATAACTACACCTCTTTTTTAAATTATAATATTTATTTATATTTATTGACAATACAATTAATTAAATATAATATATAGCTTGCTACATATTGGAGGTGGTGTTTTTGGAAGATTTAAAATTAGTTAGATTGATTAAAATTCTTTCAATCAAATTAGATAAAGAAATAAATAATGTAGTAAGTCAATATGAATTAACTTCATCACAATCCATGATTTTATTTTTTGTTTTTGCTCATAAAGATAAAAATATATATCCAAGAGATTTAGAGAAAAAATTTAATCTGTCACACCCCACAGTTTTGGGTATTTTAAAAAGATTGCAAGAAAAAGGATTTATTGAAATTCATAAATCAAATGAAGATTCTAGATATAGATTAATTAAACTAACAAATAAAGGATTAGAAACAGAATCAAAAGCTTCAAAAGCAATTGATTCCTTAGAAAAAAAACTGCAAAAATCTTTAGGAATTGAAGAAAGTATTTTATTTAAAAACTTTTTACATGCCCTAATAAAAGAATTAAAAGGAGAAGAACAATGCTTAAAACAATTTTAAAAAATGTAAAAGAATATAAAAATGCTAGCATTGCTGCCCCAATATTAATGGTTGGTGAAGTGTTATGTGAAATGATGCTTCCATTTTTAATGGGATATATTATTGATTTAGGAGTATATAAACAAAACATGAATGAGGTTTTTAAATATGGCTCATTAATGATTTTGTGTGCTTTTTTATCTTTATTTTTTGGTGCAATGTGTGCAAGAGTTGCCTCTTATGCCTCTGCAGGTCTAGCAAAAAATCTAAGAATGGAAATGTTTAAAAAAATACAAAGCTTTTCATTTAAAAATACAGACAAATACAATACATCTGGTTTAGTTACAAGAATGATGACAGATGTAACAAACACACAAAATAGTTATCAAATGATATTGAGAATGGCTGTTAGAGCTCCACTTACTCTTATTGTTGCTATGTTTATGGCTTATACAATTAATGCTAAATTATCAATAGTATTTGTTTATTCAATTTTATTTTTAGCATCTGGCTTGTCAATTATGATGTATTTTGCATTCAAACATTTTAGAAAAGTATTTGAAAAATATGATGATTTGAATAAATCTATTCAAGAAAATGTTTCTAACATTAGAGTTGTAAAAGCATATGTTAAAGAAAAAGATGAAACTGATAAATTTAAAAAAGCATCTTACAATGTTTATAAAATGTTTGTAAAAGCGGAAAATATTGTAATATTCGCTAGTCCACTAATGATGTTAACAATGTATTCTTGCATTATTGCCTTAAGCTGGATTGGTGCAAATATGATAACACAAAATGCACTTACTACTGGTGAGCTTATGAGTATGTTTACTTATACAATGAATATACTTATGGCATTAATGATGATTTCTATGGTATTTGTAATGATTTCTATTTCTTTTGCATCTATGAAAAGAATTAGTGAAATTTTAGAAGAAAAAATTGATTTAACAAATCCTGAAAATCCAATTCAAGATATTAAAGATGGAAGTATTATTTTTAAAGATGTTAAGTTTAAATACTACGATGATGTAGATGATTATATTTTAGATAATATAAACATAACTATTAAATCAGGTGAAACAATTGGAATTTTGGGTGGTACAGGTTCAGGAAAAAGCTCTCTAGTACAACTTATACCTAGATTATATGACGTTAGTAGTGGTGAAGTTATTGTCGGTGGCGTAAATGTTAAAAACTATGATTTAAAAGCTCTTAGAAACTCTGTAGCAATGGTTTTACAAAAAAATGTCTTATTTTCTGGAACTATTAAAGAAAATTTAAAATGGGGAAATGAAAACGCAAGTGATGAGGATATTATAAATGCTGCAAAATTAGCCCAAGCAGATGAATTTATTAAAAGTTTTCCTGATGGATATGATACACATATTGAACAAGGTGGTACAAATGTATCTGGCGGACAAAAACAAAGACTTACAATTGCTAGAGCACTTTTAAAAAATCCTAAAATATTAATATTAGATGATTCAACAAGCGCTGTTGATACAAAAACCGATTCATTTATTAGAAAATCATTTAAAAATGATATACCAAATATAACAAAAATAATAATTTCTCAAAGAATATCATCAATTGAAGATGCTGATAGAATTATTGTTTTAGATGATGGAAGAATAAGTGGAATAGGAACACATCAAGAATTAATAGAAACAAATTCTATATATAAAGAGATATATGAAACTCAAAATAACGGAGGTGAAACAAATGAGTAGACATAGAGCAATGCTTCCTCCTAACTCAAAACTTGATAAAAAAGTTTTAATAAGATTATTAAAATACACCGTAAAAAATTATAAAATACAAACTGTTATTGTAATTATCAGTATATTTATTAGTGCAATAATATCTGTAGTAAGTTCAATATTTATGAAGTCACTAATTGATGATTATATTGCCCCACTTATACTTAGCTCAAACCCAAACTTTAAACCTTTACAAGATGCACTAATATTTATTGGTACAATTTATTTAATTGGAACACTGTTTAATTTCCTATTCCAAAAATTACTTGTTTATATAACACAAGGAACAACAAAGAAAATCAGAGATGATTTATTTGAAAAAATGGAAAGATTACCTATAAAGTATTTTGATACTCACCCACATGGAGAAATAATGAGCGTTTATACAAATGATATTGATACTTTAAGACAAGTTATTTCTCAATCATTGCCACAATTTTTAAGCTCATTAATATCAATTATTTCTGTTTTTATTTCAATGTTAGTGCTTAGTTTTCCATTAACATTGATTGTAGTTTTTATGGTAATTATAATGCAGATAGTTGTTAAAAATTTAATGGTAAAATCTGGTTCATATTTTATTAAACAACAAAATGATTTAGCAAAAGAAAATGGTTTTATCGAAGAAATGATGGAGGGTGTAAAAGTTATAAAAGTATTCACCTATGAAGACAAAGCAATTGAACGCTTTAAAGAAATTAACGATAATCTATTTGACAGCTCTTACAATGCAAACCAATTTGCAAATATGTTATTTCCTATACTAGGAAACATTGGCAATATTTCATATGTTTTAACTGCATTTATTGGTGGTTTAATTGCAATAAAGTTTAATGCGATGTCTGTTGGGACACTAGCTTCATTTTTAACTTTAAATAGGTCGTTTAACATGCCAATAATGCAAGTTTCACAACAAATGAATTCTGTAATAATGGCGATGGCTGGTGCCCAAAGAATATTTAATTTGATGGATGAAGATTCTGAAATTGATGATGGAAAAGTTACTCTTGTGAATTATGATGAAGAAACAAATTCAATTAGTGAATCTTTCACAGGAAAATGGGCTTGGAAACATCCACATGATGATAAATTCAATTTAGTACCACTTAAAGGTGATGTGAAATTTAATAATGTATCATTTGGTTATAACGATAATAAGATTGTTTTACATGATGTAGATTTATATGCTGAACCAGGACAAAAAATAGCCTTTGTTGGCGCAACTGGTGCTGGAAAAACAACAATCATGAATTTAATAAATAGATTTTATGATGTTCAAAAAGGTTCAATAACTTATGATGGCATAGATGTAAAATTAATAAAGAAAGATGATTTAAGAAAATCATTAGGGATTGTTTTGCAAGATACTCACCTATTTAGTGGTACAATCAAAGAAAATATAAAATATGCAAATCAAAATGCGACAGATGATGAAGTAATTAAGGCTGCAAAATTAGCTAACGCTCATCAGTTTATAAAACATTTAGAAAATGGATATGATACACATTTAAGTAGCGATGGAAGCCCATTATCTCAAGGGCAAAAACAATTAATATCAATCGCTCGTGCTGCTCTTGCAAATTCACCTGTATTAATATTAGATGAGGCTACATCGTCTATAGACTCAAGAACTGAAAAAATTGTTCAAGATGGAATGGACAAATTAATGGCAAATCGTACAACGTTTGTAATTGCTCATCGTCTTTCGACAATTAAAAATTCAAATGCTATTATGGTTATGGATAAAGGTCAAATTATTGAAAGAGGAAACCACAAATCACTTTTAGATAAAAAAGGCAGATACTATGAACTTTATACAGGAGCTATTGAAATCGATTAATTCAATAGCTTTTTTTATGAATAAATTATGCCATATAAAAAGCTTTGTAATTACAAAGCTTCACTTTCAAATAAATATTCTCCATTTGTTTCAATAACTTTTTTATACCAATAGAATGATTTTTTCTTATATCTATCAAATGTACCTTTTCCATAATCATCACAATCTACATACACAAATCCATATCTTTTACTCATTTGTTTTGTAGATTCACTGACAATATCTATACAACCCCATGATGTATATCCTAAAAGTTCTACACCATCCTCTACTATTGCATCATACATTGCTTTGAAATGATCTTTAAAATAATCTATTCTATATTGATCATCAACTGTTCCATTTTCTAATACATCTTTAGCACCTAATCCATTTTCAACAATGAATAAAGGTTTTCTATATCTATCATATAAATCAACAAGAGAAATTCTTAATCCAGTAGGATCTAACTGCCATCCCCAATCGCTTGATTTTAAATATGGATTTTTTACGGCTAAAATAGTATTACCTGCTGTAACATCTAAATCATCAGTGTTTTTTGCAGCACAAGATGACATATAGTAAGAAAATGAAACAAAATCTACAGGATACTTTTTCATTATTTCATCATCGTTCTCTTCTTTAACTATATTTATTCCTTTATTTTTAAATCTTGACAATAAATAAGCTGGATATTCTCCAAATACTTGTGTATCACTATAACAATATGTACTTCTCATCATTTGTTGAGCCTCTAGCACATCTTCAGGTTTACAAGTATATGGATAATATGTAAGTTTAGTAAGCATACATCCAACCTTTGAATCTGGGATTATCTCATGACATATTTTTGTAGCTAATGCACTTGCAACAAATTGATGATGCATTGCCTGGAAAATAACTTCTTCAAAGTTTTTACCTGAAAATCTATCTCTAATTAAACCTCCAGTAGTATACGGATGTCTAATCATACTATCTACTTCATTAAATGTTAACCAATATTTAACTTTATTTTTATATCTTGTGCAAATTGTTTCAACAAATTTTGTGAAGAAACCTATAGTTCTTCTATCATACCAACAATCATATTTTAATACTAAATTTAATGGGGGTTCATAATGAGACATAGTAACTAATGGTTCAATTCCATACTTTAAACATTCATCAAATACATTATCATAAAATTTTAAACCTTCTTCATTTGGAAACTCATCATCTCCATTTGGAAATATTCTACTCCATGCAATTGATAATCTAAAAACCTTAAATCCCATTTCAGCCATAAGCGCAATATCTTCTTTGTATCTATTATAGAAATCACTTCCATGTCGCTTAGGATAATTAACCAAGTCATTTAAGTCTTTCAACGCATCTTCAATATCTTTACTTGTAACTTCATTATGTGCTGAATAATTTTTTACATCTACACCAAAATGTGCTCTTGCACAGTCAGAAACTGATAACCCCTTTCCACCTTTATCAAATCCACCTTCATATTGGTTTGCAGCTGTAGCACCACCCCATAAAAAACCTTCTGGAAAACTTTTTTTCATATTTATATAACCTCTCCTATATAAATATTATTTATTCATTTATTAAATATGTATATAAATCTGAATGCTATTGTAATTATATTTCATACATAATTTAAGTAAGCGTTTTAAAAATGAAAAATCCTTCCAAAGGAAGGACTAAAACATTTTTATTATAGTGTCATAAATTGAAATAATATAAACAATTCCAATAATTGTATAAACAATTTTCTCTCCTTTTTTAAATGGAGAGTTTTTACAAAGTAATCTGTATAAACCATATGGTGTAAATAAAAATATAAATAAATATGTTATAATTTTATATTTTGTAAATGGTTCAACCTTTTCTTCTTCAAGACTTCTTCTATTTATTCTCTTTCTTCTTTCTAATATTTCCTTTTGTGTTTTTGTTAAATCATTATTTTTATTCATAAAATCACTCCAAATCTTGGTAAATTATATCATATACAATAAAAAGAAGTTAATTCTTGTAACTTCTTTTTTTATTATCTTATGCTTTTTCAGCTTGTTTATTTGAAATTAATACAAATGGAATATAAATTAACACTGAAGCACATATTGCAACAAATTGTGCCAATACTGCTCCTAAGTCACCACCGGTTGCTAGGAATGCAGCAAGTAGTGGAGGTGTTGTCCAAGGAATATTATATGCCATAACAGCAGCAATTCCTAATTTTGTAAATGTATAACCAATAATAGCTGATACAGCTGGTGCTAACATAAATGGAATCATTAAGATTGGATTTAATACGATTGGTAAACCAAAAGTCATTGTTTCATTGATATTGAAAATACCAGGAGCAATTGACAATTTTGCAATAGCTTTATAGTCATCACGTTTAGAAAAAATTAATATAGCAATAATTAAACCTGCAGTAATACCAGCACCTGTAGTTGTAGTAAATACACTAACAAATGCAGAGTTTAAAATATTTGTAGCTTTTTGACCAGTAGTAATTGCAGCTAAGTTTTCATCTAACGCAATTAACATTGTAGTTTCATAAACTGGTTTTAATACTTGTGTACCATGTATTCCTAAAGTCCATAATAAAGTACTCATAAAGAAAATCAATAAATATCCAGGTAACCCTGTTAAAACGTTTGCTAAAGGTGCTTGTATCCATTTAGCTATTGCTTCATAAATTGTAAATCCAAATAATTTATGGAAAGTAAATCCAATTGTTGAAACAACTAAAACAGTAACAATAGATGGGAATAATACGTTAAATGCCTTAGCAACATTTGTAGGAACTGTTTCTGGCATTCTAACTTCTAATTTACCAGAATTACATATTTTGCAGTAAATTTCAGTAGCTAAAATTGATGAAAACATACCTAAGAATAAACCTTGTGCGTTTGTAAAATTTCTTGGTAAAACATTTGCAACTGTATATGCAACATCATTTCCTGCAGCATCTTTTACAACACCTGAAACACTTGTTGTACAAAGAGCAACGTAAGCAGCAAGTGCAACAATTGGTAACATGTGTTCGCTTCTTCCATAATGTTTACCTAAATTTATTGAAATAAGTACAACAAGTCCAACTGCAAAGAAGTTTAATGTTGCATAGTTTGCTGCACTAAAAATTGGTGATAATTCAGATAACCAAGCAAATCCTGGAACTTTTGCAAGAGATACCCCTGTTGTAGTTGTTGATAACACTACATTTAAAATTAATGTACAAAACGCCCCAGTAATAATAATTGGTAATAATGCAGTAAATGAATCTTTAATTGCTGACATGTACTTATTTGTTTGAAGTTTTTCTGCAACAAATAATATGCCATTCATTATCTTATCTTTCATATTATATTCTATCCCTTTCTGTTATTTTATCCCATAATCAGATGGATTGTATGTTTCTCCATCTGCTTCAAGTTTTTCAATAGCATCTTTAAATTGTGGTAAGTATTTTTTATTTGCTAATAACATTTGATTTAATAATTTTTTAGCAATTTTTCCACTTGATATAATTGGATTAATTGTAAATGATTGTAATGCTTTACCATAATCTCCAGTAACTGCAGCCTCAATAGCAACTTCTTCCATTGCTTTTTGATTTTGTAATATACCTCTTATACTTGGGTTAAAGCTACCCCAGTTAATTGGTTCTGGTCCATGACTTGTTATTACAGAAGAAACTTCAACAATACATCCGTATGGTAAATCATTGATTGCTCCGTTATTTTTTGTACTAACAACCATTGTTGTTCTTTTATCGTTTTCAATAGAGCAAATAACCTCACAAGCAGCATCACTATAATGTGTTCCCCCACGTTTAGTAAGTTGTTCAGGTTTATAATTTAAATTAGTATCTTTATAAAGCTCAAATAGTTCTTTTTCTGTTTGTTTTACTAATTCAGCTCTTGTATTGTGTTTTTTGTATTCTTCCAATTCATCATTAAGCATATCATCAGTAATATAGTAGTATCTTTGGTATGAACAAGGTAATAAGTGCGTATCCTTAATTTGTTCATAATTCATAGGTAAATCACGCACATTTTTCATCCCTGCATATTTACCTTTTAATTCAGGATTGTAAATTTGATCAATCAAATAATCAGTAATTTCTTTACCTGATTTATCCCATACTCTATGCCAATGGAAATGATTTAAACCAGCAAATTTAAAATATAGTGTGTCATCAAATTCTGGCAATCCCATAACGGCATTATCCATATTAATGAAACCAATTGGCACATTACACAAACCTACAGTTTTATCCCAACCACCATAGTTTATTGCAGCTTCAGTTATCATTCCTGCAGGATTAGTAAAGTTAATTAACCATGCATCAGGACACAATTCCTTCATATCTTTGATAATATCCAAAATTACAGGAATAGTTCTAAACGCTTTAAATATTCCACCTGCGCCATTTGTTTCTTGACCAATTAAATTAAATGTAAGTGGAATTCTTTCGTCTCTAATTCTTGCATCAAGTAATCCAACTCTAAATTGTGTTGTTACGTATGTTGCATCTTTTAAAGCTTCTCTACGATTTAAAGTTAAATGAACTTCCCAATCTAGATTTGCAGCTTTGACCATACGTTTAGCCATTTCACCAACAATTTCTAGTTTTTCTTTTCCTTCTTCAATATCAACTAGCCAAATTTCTTTAATATTTAGTTGATCTTTTCGTTTGATAAATCCTTCAATTAATTCTGGAGTATAACTTGAAC
The DNA here is from genome assembly GCA_022772735.1 of Erysipelotrichaceae bacterium. Lineage (GTDB taxonomy): Bacteria > Bacillota_I > Bacilli_A > Erysipelotrichales > Erysipelotrichaceae > UBA9076. The sequence continues at coordinate 22,587 of JALEZD010000008.1, read as the reverse complement.
CACCACCAATGGTTACAATTTTTACTTTTCGTTTGTCCATAACTTTCTCCTTTATGTTGTGATTATCCTATATATTAGAATTTAAAAAAAGATTATTTACTACTTATGAAAGTTATTTTCTTAGAAAATTTATATTTATTATTTTTTCTGAAAAAATTTTTTAATGAAATAAAAAAAGAAGAATTTAAAACTTTTTTTCTTCTTTATTTCTGTCTAAACTTTTAATTGTTTCACCATGTTGATATTGTAACTTTACATTCATTATGTACTCTTTAGAAAATATTATAGAGTAAATTAAATCAAGTACATACTGCATTGCAGTTCTTGAGGCAAATGAACCCATTTTATTTACCTTATCCTTTTCATTTGCTTCAATCAAAATTTTAATATCTGCTTGTTTAAAACTGATACTATTTTTGTTTGAACATATCATAATTATTTTACATTCATTGGTTTTTAAAATTTTTATCCAATCTTTTATAAATCCACCCACACCATAATTTGATACAATTATTGCAACAGGTAATTTAGCCTTTCTTATTTTAATAAAAGTATCATACCCTGTAAATGGTCTAGAAATTACTGGTAAACCAATCTTACCAAGTTTATATGCAAAATCTTCAGCAATAATAAAAGATGGTCCAACACCCCTTGTTTCAATATAATCTGATTTATATATTAAATCAGCAGCTTGCATTATTGCATCTTTATCCAATATGTTATATGTGTCTAATAAAGCTTGATAATGTAGATTCAAAAAAGTTTTTGCAATATCATCAAAACTTGCATTAGGAGCAACAGGCATATCAACTTCAATTCTTTCTTCATTAATTAAAAAAGTATTTATCTCAATTGCTAGTTTAATTCGAAAATCTGCATATCCTTTCATTCCTAACTTTTTACATAGTCTAACAATAGAAGAAGGTGATGTAAATGTAACTTTTGCAAGCTCTTCAACTGTCAAATCTGTAACTTCTTTAGGATGATCTAATACATAATCAACAATTGCTAAATCTAAGCTTGAAAATTGCGATTTATCCTTTAATTTATCAAGTAATAACATGTTTTTTTCTCCTACTATATGAGGGTTATATATAGTTAGTTCATAATATAAAAATAATGGTAAATTGTCAATTAAACCATTATTTTTTTAAATTTATAAAAAATTTTATTATTCTATTTTTTAAAGATTTCTCTTGTTTAATTATGTTATCTTTTGCAATTTTGAACACTTTTTGAATATCTTTATTTTTAGTGTAATCATCAATTAGAATAAATCCTGCCCCTGTTGCTTTTTTTTGCAATATTAAATTACCATCTTGAGGAAGATATAAATAATAATCTTCAGTGTCATCAACTATTTTTAATAAATTATTTCTTATACCAATGACATTATATATTTTATTTGGAGTCAAGTCAGCATTTATAGCTTCTCCTACAAACTTAACTTTTCCAATAACTTCAACAGTTTCATAAGTATTAGTTTCTAAATTCAATCTTTGACATGTTTTATTTTTTACCATATAAACTCTCCAATTAAAAGAACGACAGGAATTGTAAATAAACATAGTATAGTGGATAAACTTACAATCCTTGCTCCATATTCAAAATCACCACCATATTGTTGCGATAACATTGCAACCATAACTGCAACAGGAGCACTTGTTGCAATTAATACAACTTTTTTTATATCATAAAATGTTTCTGGAACAAAATACAAAACCAACGCAGTAATAATTGGTACAATAATTAATCTAATAAAGCTAATTTTATATGCATCAATACTTTTAAAAACTTCAGAGATATTATTTTTTGCAATATAAGTTCCAAGTACAATCATCGCAAGTGGTGTATTCAAATTACCAATCATAGCTATTGGTGAATGTAAAAGCTCTGGCAGTTTTATTGGTGATATAAAAACTAGCATACCAAGTCCAAGCCCAATTACAGCAGGAGATTTTAATATAAGTTTAGGAGTAATTAAATCTTTTCTACCACTAACAAGATATACTCCTATTGTCCATCCGAATAAATTAAACGCTAAAATAAATGCACTTAAATAAATTATATATTTATCTCCCATTAAACTTTGAACAAGTGGTATTCCAATAAATCCAGAATTAGAAAATGCAATTGCAAATTGTCCAACTCTATTTTTATCTTTATAAATTATTCTTGCAACAATTAATCCAATAATTATTGAAACAGAAGATAAGACAAATGAAACAAAAATTTGAATAAGTGTTTCATAACTAAACAATATATTAAATGATGTAATCATCAATGCAGGTGTACATACTTTTAATAAAATATTTGATATTTGTTGTGTACCATCTTCACTTACCCACTCTTTTTTATAAATATAATATCCAACACTCATTAACAAAAACATTTTTATTATTTGGTTTAGTATTGTAATTCCTATTTCCATATGTACTCCTTTAACATTAAAGAAGAAAGGTACTAATAACCTTTCTTTTTAATCAATTATTTACCTAATCTTTCGTAAATTTCAATTAATTCTGTAGCAATAATCTTAAATGCTTCAGCACTCATTAGTTGATCTTCAGCATGCATAAGTAGAAGTTGGATTTCCACTCTGTTTCCACTAGCTTCTTGTTGGATTAATTCAGCATGAGCATGATGCCCTTCAACAAATACTTTTTCTCCTTCTTCAATATTTGCTTTTGCTTCATCAAATTTACCTTCTTTTGCAAGTTGGATAGCTTCAATATACATACTTCTTGCAGTACCTACTGCAGAAATGATTTTAAAGCTAATTAGTTCCATTCCTTCCATTATTGTTCTCCCATTTCTTTTCTAGCAAAGTTAACAACAGCTTCACCATTCATTGTTCCATAATCTCTCATTTCAATACAACGAATTATTTTATCTGGGTATTGAGCTTGAAGTTTCTTTTCATTAAAGCGAACTTGTGGTCCTAAAAGCACGATATCTGCAGACGGAACTTGTGCAGGTGCTTCTGCTAAAGAATATGCAGCAATCTCATAATCATATCCATTTTTTTCTGCTGCTTGTTTCATTTTTGTTACAAGTAAACTTGTAGACATACCAGCAGCACACAATAAAGTTATTTTTTTCATATGTTTCTCCTTTAATTAACTACTCTAATTCTAAAATATTAAGAGTATTATCTCAACTATTTTTGCTTATTTGGTAAAAATTTTTAATGCTTCAGCAACAGATTCAACAATATAATCAGCTTTATTTTTCAAACTTTCTATACCATTTTTCATTGCAAATCTATTTTTTGAATAATTGAACATTGAAATATCATTTTCAGAATCTCCAATAACTCCAATATTTTCTATAGGAATATTATAATAACTGCTAAGTGTTTCAATTCCTTTTCCCTTGCTTCTTCCTTTTAAAACAACATCAATATTGTCTATGTCAGAACTTACAAGTTCATATTTATCTGAAAATTTATCTTTTAAATCTTCTTTAACTTTTAAAACAAGCTCAGGTTTTATAATTAACAATATTTTATGACACTTATTATTAATATCATATCTGCTTTGACTAGTATCAATTCCTTCAAACATTAAGCTTTTTCTATTTTCTATATCATATCCTTCAAAATTATAAGGATAATTTTTTCTGTTTGATTGATAATATATTCCTTCACTTAATGTACTGACAAAACCATCTATTTTATTTTCATTAAAATAATCTTCAAATAATTTATAATCACTTAATGATAAAGTATACTCTTCCAAATATTGTTCAACTATTATTTTTCCACCATTGTAACATATGTATGGTGGTCTAAAACCCAAATAGTTTTGTATCTCATCTAGAAATTTATGGTTTCTTGCGGTTGCGATTGCAAAAATATTTCCATCTTCAACAAATTTATTAATTGCATGAATATTTTCATCACTGATAGGTTTATTAATATCATTACTATTATAAAATAGTGTACCATCTAAATCACTTACAAATAATTTTTTCATTAATCTAAATCTTGTCCATTACTTGCGATAACTTTTTTATACCAATAGAATGATTTTTTTCTACTTCTTTTTAAAGTGCCATTTCCATAATTATCTCTATCTACATATATAAATCCATAACGCTTTTTCATTTCACCTGTACCAGCGCTTACTAAATCAATTGGTCCCCACATTGTATATCCTAGTAAGTCTACACCATCTAAATCAACCGCATCAATCATGTGTTTAATATGTTCTCTCATATAATCAATACGATAATCATCTTCAACATATCCATTTTCATCAGGAATATCTACAGCACCCAATCCATTTTCAACAATAAACAGTGGCTTTTGATATCTTTCATACAATGTATTAAGAGTTGTACGAAGTCCTAATCCATCTATTTGCCAACCCCATTCACTTGATTTTAAATAAGGATTTTTTGCGCTAGCAAAAATATTTCCATCTGTTAACTCTGATTTATCAACTGTAGCACATCTTGTTTGATAATAAGAAAATGAAACAAAATCAACTGTATATTTTCTTAATAGCTCATCATCGCCATCTTCTTTTATAATATTGATTCCTTCTCTTTCAAATTTCTTTAGTGCATAGTTTGGATAGTATCCTCTAGATTGTACGTCTATGAAAAAATAACTTTCTCTATTTTTCTCATGCGCTTCAAATACATCTTCTGGTTTACATGTAAGTGGATAATAAACACCTGCAGCAAGCATACATCCAACTTTATTTTCAGGATCTACTTCATGTGCTATTTTTGTAGCAATTGCACTTGCGACAAGTTCATGATGAATTGCTTGATATTTACTTTGTTCAGGATTTTCATCATCACCTATATATAATCCACCACCCATAAATGGAGCGTGCAGTATAACATTTATTTCATTAAATGTTAGCCAATATTTTACTAAACCCTTATATCTATTGAAAATCACATTACACAATCTTTCATAAAATGAAACTAATTTTCTACTTCTCCAAGAGCCATATTTTTCTACAAGTCCCATTGGACAATCAAAATGTGTAATCGTAACTAAAGGTTCTATGTTGTATTTTCTACATTCTTTAAAAACATCTTCATAGAATTTTAAACCTTCTTCATTTGGAGTTTCTTCATCACCAACAGGAAAAATTCTACTCCATGCAATACTCATTCTATATGTTGTAAAACCCATTTCAGCAAATAAAGCTATATCTTCTTTATATCTATGATAAAAATCTATAGCACCCTTTGCAGGATAAAAATGTTCATCATCAAATTCAAACATTTTTCTTTTTCCTAAAACAACATCTTTTCTATCTTCACCAACTGGGATTAAATCCACATTAGCTAAACCTCTGTTACCTTCATTGTACGCACCTTCAAGTTGGTTTGCGGCTGTTGCTCCTCCCCATAAAAAGTCTTTTCTTAGTCCCATAATTTCCTCCTAGGTTATATAACATATTATATTTGTTTTTTTATATTATTTTTTATTAATTTAAATATAGGTAATTTTTTTCTAAGTTTTTGCATTTTATTTATCATTATTAAAAATTTTTTCTAAATTAAAAGTGAATCTTATAAATTGTATTAAACTCAAAAGATTCACTAAATATTTTTTATTTTAAAGCGGCTGTTAAAATAGCCATTTTATATACTTCTTCTGCTGTACATCCACGTGATAAGTCATTAATTGGTGCTGCCAACCCTTGTAAAATAGGTCCAATAGCTTCATATCCACCAAGCCTTTGTCCAATTTTATACCCAATATTTCCTGCATTTATATCAGGGAATATAAATGTATTACATTTACCAGCTACTTTTGAATTTTTTGCTTTTATATTAGCAACTGTTTCTGAAATTGCAGCATCAAATTGCAATTCACCTTCCACATCAAAATCAATATTCATTATTTTCAATTTAGTTGCAGCTGTTCGAACCTTATCAACATCTTCACCAGAACCAGAACCAAGTGTAGAATAACTTAACATCGCAACTTTCGGTTCTATACCAAATACCTTTGCAGTATTTGCAGTTTGTATTGCTATATCAACTAATTCATCAGATGTTGGTTTAATATTTATTGCACAATCACCCATAGCATATTTTTCATCGCCTTTTACTAGAATAAAACAAGAAGAAACTATTCTGCTATTTGGTGATGTTTTAATTATTTGTAATGCTGGTCTTACTGTATCTGCCGTTGAATAAGTTGCCCCGCCTAACAAACCATCAGCATAACCCATCTTAACAAGCATTGTTCCAAAATAATTACCTTGTTTACAAGTTTTTAATGCTGTTGCTTCATCCATTTTACCTTTTCTAAGTTCAAAAAGTTTATTAGCCATTTCCTGAATTTTATCATAATTTAAAGGATTAATTATTTCTATTCCTTCAATATCACATTTAATTTCATTTGCTTTTTCCAATATAAGCTCTGGATTTCCTAATAATATTGGTACAAGCAAGTTTTCCTTTTTCAATCTACTTGCTGCTTCTAATATTCTTGGATCAAACCCTTCAGTAAAAACAAGTCTAAATCCATTGCCTTTAATTTTTTCTGCAATTTGTTCAAACATTTTATTTCCTCCTAATACTAAAAATAATTATACACCCTATTTATTATATTTCATTAAATTATGTTGTTTATTTTAATTTTTTTCACATATATCTATTTTAATGAGAATAAATCTATAAATTAAATATCCTAATATTGTCCCTATTGTATTCAACATTACATCATCAACATCTGTTGCTCTAATAACTGTAAGCTGGATTATTTCAATTACAAGAGAAAGTGTAAAACCAATTAAAATTAAGCTAAATAGTTTTTTATTTTTAAATAGTATAGGAACAAATATCCCTAAAGGCACAAATGCAAATACATTTCCTAATACATTTATTATAAAATAGCTATAATTCCCTAATTTATAATTTCTTAATGAGTCTATAAAAACTTGAAATGTATATGTATTGATTCTTCCTTTAAAATCAAATTTTAAAATACTGCTAATATCATTGGGTAAACTAATAAAAACCGTCTGAGAAAAAAGTGCAATTATGTACATGATAAATAAAAACATTATTAATTCTCGCTTTAAATTTAAAGTTTTTTTTAAAAAATAGATATATCCTAATCTTGTCAATATATAGATTGGAATAAAAAATAATATATAGCTTACTGCACTTAAAAAATGATTTAACCAAAATTCCATAACTAACCTCATAAGATACAATATCATAATTTTATGTTAAAATAAAAAAAAAGGTATTTATATGATAATTAAAATTTTAAAAAATATTGAAGATTATGACAATTTTGTAAAAGATAGTATATACAGCCATTATATGAAAACAAGTTACTGGGCAAACATTAAGAAAGAGTATACCCCTATTTATCTTGGTTTTTTTGATAACAACATAATGATTGGTAGTGCATTAGCTCTAAAAAAAATTGGAATATACTCATATATATATATTCCTCTTGGTATGTGTATTGATTATACAGATTTAGATATATTAAAAAGTTCTATTAAATTAATTAAGGAATTTGCAATAAAAGAAAAAGTTGACTTTTTAAGAATTGATCCAAATGTTATAAGAGTTTCAAGAGATATAAATGGAAATCAAACAGACTTAATAAACAATGAATATGTTACTGAGATTTTTAAAAAAGCGGGTTTTATTCATAAAGGATATGGCTATGCATACAATGGAAGTTTTACAAATAGATATACTCTGATTGTTGATTTATCCAAAGATATTAATACTATAAAACAAAATTATAGTAAACCAAGATTAACATCATTAAACAGACATACTGTTATTGGTGTTAAAACAAGGTTAGGTAATATTGATGATATTAAATATATTATGGAATTTGAAAAGGAACTTGCCTATATTCAAGGTTTTAAACCTCACTCATTCAACTTTTTTAAAAACATAATTGATAACTTTAAAAATAATTGTAGAATTTATATTACGGAAATAAACTTACAACAAATGATTGATGGAATAAATAATGAATTATCATCAAAAAAATATTCAAAAGATTTAGAAGCAAGAAAATCAAAAGAAAATGAATTAGAAATCGCAAAAAATCTTTTAAACAAACATGGAGATGTATTAGTTATTGCTGCTGGCTTGTTTATATTTTTAAAAAATAAGTCATGGGATTTATATACATACAATAGAAAAAATTGTAATTTTATTAAACCTGTAGATAATTTACACTTTTTTGCAATGAATGATTTAAAAAACTTGGGTGTAACACAATATGATATGTGTGGATTTAGTGGTTCAACTGATAAAAATGATAAATATTATGGTTTATATAATTATAAAAAGTCATTTAATCCTGATTTTATAGAAATGATTGGTGAATTTGATTATATTATCAACAATAAAAAATATTTACTTTTTAGTAAAATAACTAAATTTTCAAATAAAATAAAAAGAAAATTAAATAGTATATTATTTAAAAATCAAAAAACTCTATAATTCTAGAGTTTTTTTACACTATTAACTTGTTTAATTAAATAAGGTAAAGTTTTTTCAAATTCACTACCATACCATATATCGCTATTTTGACTATTTAGTATACATTCATAAACAAAATCCACTGCAATTTTTAAAGATGTTTCTATTGATATCCCATTAGAATATAAACCTGTAAAAACACTTGCAAAAATATCTCCTGTACCATGTATACTTTTTTCAACATGGTCTTTATAATATTCGAAAAACTGATTAGTTTTTCCGATATATGCGACTACACCTAGTTTATCATTAACTTTTACACCCGTTATTATTGGATTTTTTATACCCATTCCTTTAAATTCTAACAACATTTCCTTTATATAATTAACATCATAATATTCAGTATAAGTTTTTTTAAGCAAAAAATGTGCTTCAGTAACATTTGGAATGATTACATCTGCTTTTAAACACAAATCCATCATTGAATTTGCATATATTGCATTAAATCCTTTATAAAATTTTCCATTATCTGCCATTACAGGATCTACAATAAAATAATCAAATTTTAATTTTTCTAAAATACTTTCAATAATTTTAATTTGTCTTATAGAACCTAGATAGCCTGTATATATTGATGAAAAAACAAAGTTTTCCTTAGTCCAATGCTCAACAATTTTTAATATTTCATCACTTAAATCTTTAAAAGTAAAATCTTTAAATGCAGTATGAGCTGACAAAACTGCAGTAGGTATTATAGCTGTTTCATTACCTAATACACTTAATATTGGCAATGCTACAGTGAGTGAACATTTTCCAATACATGATATATCTTGAATTGTTAATACTTTTTTCATATTTTACCCCTTTCATTCAACTTCAGAGTATCCATATTTCCATGTCAATATAACCCCTATTAAAAATCCAATTAAGCTAGGTAAAACCCAACCAAATCCTATATTAAACCACGGTATGTATTTATGAAATATTGAAAAATATGAAGTTAATGAACTTAATTTATTAAAAATTTCAATATTTGTTTCATTATAATATTTCATAAATAATTCATTTATAGATTTAATTAAAGTTAAAACAGAAACAAACAATGTAAATAACGTAGAATAAAAATAAATATACTTATTATTCTTTATAATCGGAAACATCAAGCATAAAATTATTAAAACTATAGCTAAAGGATAAATAAATAGTAAAACTGGAATTGAAAATTGTATAATGTTTGACAATCCAATATTCGCAATTAAAAATGAAATTCCTGTAAAAATAAATACATAAGTTTTATAAGAAATTTTTTTATTAAACATTTCGTAAAACATTTCTGATGATGAAACTACAAGTCCTATAGCTGTTTTTAAACATGCAAAAATTATTATTAGTGCCATTAAAACGCTACCAAAAATTCCTAAATAATGTTTACTTACTGTAGATAAAATAACACTGCCATTTTCTGCGTTTTCAAAAAGAGTTGAACTTGTTGCCCCAAGGTAAATTAATGCAATATATATTATCCCAAGAAAAAGTGACATAATAACTCCAGATTTAAATATTTCTTTAGCAATTCTATTTGAGTCTGTAACTTTTAGTCCTCGTATTGCAGAAATAATAACAATCGAATACGCTAAAACAGCAATACCATCCATGGTATTATATCCCTCATATAGTCCTAATATTAAAGCGTTTTTTGAATATTCACTACTTGCTGATTGAAATGCATTTATTGGGTTAAATATTGAATTAATTAAAAGTATTGATAAAAGGATTAAGAAGATTGGCGTAAGATATTTACCAACATAATCCAACAAATTATTTGGCTTTAAAGAAAATATCAAAACAAGTAAGAAAAAAACAATTGTAAAAATCAACAAACCAATTTTAATCATTTCTTCACTTAAAAATGGTGTAATTCCAACCGCATATGCAACTGTACTTGTTCTTGGTATTGCAAAAAATGGACCAATTGTTAAATACAAAATAACAGTAAAAAACAATGAATATTTTCTTGAAATTGGTTTTGCAAGCTCAAATAAACTATCTTTTTTTGATATTGCAGCACCAATAAGACCTAATAAAGGAATTCCAACTGCACTTATTAAAAATCCTATTGATGACATAAAAAGTTTATCACCTGATAAATAGCCTAAATAAACAGGAAATATTAAATTACCAGCTCCAAATAACAGTCCAAAAATTAAAGAGCCCACAATCATGCTTTCGAAAAAATTTAACTTAATTTTCATACTATCCCTCATAAAAATATTAAGTTAATACTATCATATAACTATGTAAAATTTGAATACTTTTATATACAAAATAAAAAAAGCGCTACTACTCGCTTTCTTTATTTTATATTTTATACGGGGGAAAGAAATTTATTTATCAATCTTTTGATTGATTGTCTTTAGTATATATCCCATTTGTGATAATTATATGTTTAATATGTGAAAGTTTTGTGTAAAGTGTTTTAAAATGGTATTTTTTGATTAATTACCTGATATATAAACAAAAAAACGCCCTATTTGAGGCGTTATTTTTAATAATGGCAGGGGTGGAGAGGATCGAACTCCCATCTGTGGTTTTGGAGACCATCATACTACCATTGTACTACACCCCTATTGGTGACTCGTACGGGATTCGAACCCGTGAATGACGCCGTGAAAGGGCGCTGTGTTAAGCCACTTCACCAACGAGCCAACTGCTTAAGTATAATATCATAAAACTAATTTAAAAAACAAGCATATATTTAATTAAATAATAAATTTTTGATTATATTTAAAGTAAATTTATTATTTTCATTAACAAAATCTTAATTGTGTAAACACAATACACAATATATAATTATATAGAATGATATAGTGAAAGGATTATAAAATGACAAATAAACGTAGAAAAAGAGGAATATCTGGATTATTTGTATTGTTATTATCAATGCTAATAATTTTATCAACAACTATTCTTACTGGATATTTATTTTTCAAAGAAAAATATAAAGGCAGTGCTGTTGCATATAGCACAAATCTAATTAAATCGCTTCCCTCTTCTGGAATGGAAAGAACAATCGCAAAACTGTTTTACACTGATGAAGAAATTAATCGTATTCAAAACGGCACATCCATAGTTGAAGACACTCAACAAATCACTCAAGATAATGGAGATGGAATTGAAATACATAGATTAAAAGGTACAAGTTATCAAGCTGTAATGATGCTTGTTAAAAATCCCGAAGACTTAATGGTTGCTGTAAACCCAAATTTAGATTCTTCTGGTGCTGGTTTATCTCTTGATGAATATATTGAATTAAACAATGGAATTGCAGGTATAAATGCCGGTGGATTTGAAGATGCTGGTGGTAATGGAAATGGTGGTCAAGCTTGGGGAATAGTTATATCGGATGGTAAGCTTGTATCTGGTAATTTAAATGATTTTACTTCAGTCATTGGAATAAATTATAACAATGAACTTGTTGTCGGAGATATGTCTGCAAAACAAGCATTAGAATGGAATGTAAGAGATGCTGTAACATTTGGTCCAATTTTCATTAATCAATTTAAGGTTGTTTTTGAAAATGGAAGACACCCAGGATTAAACCCTAGAACTGTAATAGGTCAAAGAGAAGATGGAACTTTTTTACTTCTTGTAATTGATGGTAGACAACCTGTTTCATTTGGTGCAACTTATCAAGATATAATAAAAATAATGCAAGATTTTGGGGCAATGACTGCTGCGAATTTAGACGGTGGAAATTCAACAGTTATGGTTCATGATGGTAAAACTTTAAATAGTACAGTTTCTATATATGGTGCTAGAAATTTACCCACAGCATTTGTTGTAAAGAAAGGAGAATAAAATGAGTAGAAGAAAAAGAGGTTTATCTCCCCTATTTGCTATTTCAATTTTATTATTTGTAGCTATATTGTGTTTTGGAGTTAGTTTCTTTACACTAAAAATCCAAAAAACAAGTCTTGCTAAAATGGAATCAAAACTACCTGAAAGTGCAATTAGTTCGTACCTTAAAGAAGTGAAAAATAATAATTTTGATAAAATGTATGAAAATTCATTATTAATTAGCCCACATTTAAATTCAAAAGAAGATTATATAAATAAATTAAATGAAATATATGGGCAAATAAATTTAGATAAAGTAACATATGTACAAAATCCTAATGTAGAAAATTTATATCAAATTATAGAAGATAACAAACTTGTATCAGAAGTTCAATTAGTTAATATTGAAAATAAATGGATTGCAAATACTATTTTCACTGGAGATAACAATTATACAATTCAAGTTCCTACAGGATTAACATTACAAATAAATGGTATTAATGTTGATGAGTCATATATAACAGAAAAAAATGTTGTAGCTAATAACTTTAGTGGATTAGCTAATACGAGCGATGCTCCAAAAGTTAATACATATTCAATAAAAAACTTAATAAGTGAGCCAAGTATTTCAATAGAAAATGGGAATTATACAATAATTAGAGATTCATTAAATGGATATTACTATATAGGTGAAGAAAGCAATGATGCAAATTTAATTGATACTGTATCTGACATTGCAAAAACACTTGCAAAATATCCAACAAAAGATTCATCTTTTGCATCAGTAAACTCATATTTAATAAAAGATAGTGATTTCTATAAAAGAATATCTACACTTGATAACCAATGGTATGCAACTCACGGAACAGCAACAATATCAAATACAAATGTGTTAAAAATTGTTAAACAAAGTGAAAATTCATTAATAGCCAATGTATACCTTGATTTTTATGTTGCATCATCAAGTGCATCTAAAACATATAACATAGGTTATCAAATGACTTTAATTAATACATCAGGAAACTGGAAAATTGCTGGTTTTGCGGTAGATAACGACTTAAACCCAGCTAACAATATAAATTAAAAGGAGGAAAAAAATGATTGATTATGCAGAAGGAACTGGAAAACAATATCACATTGGGGTAAAAAAAGGAGATGTTGGTAAATATGTTTTACTTCCAGGTGATCCAAAAAGATGTGAAAAAATAGCCCAATATTTTGATAATCCTGTATTAATTGCTGATTCAAGAGAATATGTAACATATACTGGCTATTTAAATGGTGAAAAGGTTTCGGTCACTTCAACAGGAATTGGAGGTCCATCAGCCTCTATCGCAATGGAAGAACTTGTTGCATGTGGCGCAGATACTTTTATCAGAATTGGTACATGTGGTGGTATGCAAGAAGAAGTAAAAAGTGGTGATGTTGTTATAGCCACATCTGCGATAAGATTTGAAGGTACAACTAAAGAATATGCACCAATTGAATTTCCAGCAGTCGCAAATTTAGATATTACAAATTCATTGGTAAATGCAGCAAAAAAACTTAATCAATCTCATCATGCTGGAGTTGTTCAATGTAAAGATGCATTTTATGGTCAACATAGACCTGAAACTCTCCCTAATTCATATGAACTTTTAAACAAATGGGATGCATGGTGTAAATTAGGCTGTCTGGCATCTGAAATGGAGTCTGCAGCATTGTTCGTTGTTGCAAGCTATTTAAGGGTAAGATGCGGTTCATGTTTTCTTGTTGTAGCTAATCAAGAACGTGCAAAAAAAGGATTACCAAATCCTCAAGTACATGATACAAATATAGCTATAAAAGTTGCAATTGAAGCTTTAAAAGAATTAATTGAAAATGATAAAATGGGCAAATAGCCCATTTTTATTTTATTCAAATTATAATTTAACATTCTTATCAATCAATCTTAGAGCATTTTTACCTACAATTCCTGTTAATATTCCCATTGGAACAGAACTAAGTAATAAATACGGTACAATCGCAAACATGTAAGGTTGTTTATAAAAAATTGCAACGACAACAACCTGCCCAATACTATGAGCTATAGAACTAACAATTGATGTAAACATTAAAGAACTTTTTAAAATTTTATTACATACTATTAATAAAATACTACTCAAAACAACCCCACCAAGTGCAATCCAAAATGTTGAACCAAATATTAATCCACGCATTAGATTTCCAATAAAAACTCTCATAATATTTACAACTATCATTTCTTTTACACCTAAAGATACAATTGTTATTAAGGCAATTATATTAGCTAAACCAACACGAATACCTAGAGGTAAAATTCCTCCAAAAAACATACTTTCAATTATATTTAGTGTAATAGCCATAGCACTTAACATTGTTACTAAAACAAATTTTTTTGTATTATTTTTCATTATTCTTTCACCGATACATAAACTTCATTTGGTATACAAATAATCGGAAAATAACTTTGCTCGTTAACCCATCCTACGCTACTACAAATATGATTTGGACATTCTTCATTTGTAATTCTCCAGCTACCATCTTTCACTTCTAACTCCATATGACCATATGAACCATCAAATTTATACACCTTATCAATGTTTGGATCAAATTCAAATAAAACTTTATTTTTGTAAACAACCTGAACTGTTTCTTTATTTAATGAATCACTATAAATTTTATATGCAAAAGCCATTATACCAACAACAATTAAAAATACAGCAATAATGATAATTTCTTTTTTCTTCATTGTAATACCTCTTAATAAAAATATAGTTAAATAATTAACTACATTTTATTCTAACATAAATTTACAAACTTAAAAACTCATCAATAGCCATTAAATAACCTTTGTATCCAAACCCTTTTATTTGTTTAATGCAGTATGGAGCACAATAGGAAATTTTTCTAAAGTCTTCTCTATCACTTATATCAGATAAGTGTATTTCTATTACAGGAATAGGACTAATTGCCTTTATTGCATCTGCGATTGCTATACTTGTATGAGTATATGCTGCTGGATTTATGATTATTCCATCATATTTTTTAAAATATGCATCTTGTATCCATGTAACTAAATCACCTTCATGATTACTTTGTTTAACTTTTATTTCAATATTTTTACTTTTTGCATAAGTTTTTATTTCAGAAACAATTTCTTCATATGAAACATCGCCATATATACTCTTTTCTCTAATACCAATCATATTTATATTTGGACCATTAATTACTAGTAGTTTCATTTTTATCAAACCTCTTTCTTCTTTCTGTAGATTGATTAAATAGCTTTTTCATTTCTTCTTTATTTTCTATATTTAAAGCATTTTTAAAATGTTCAAGAGTTTGTATAAAACTATCTATTTCATCAATAAGATTATTTTTATTTAAAATAAACAACTCTGTCCACAATTTGTCATTAATTTTAGCAATTCTTGTCAAATCTCTAAAACTATCACCTGTATAATTTACAAGATTATCGCTATCTCTACAGTTCATTAGACTTACTGCAATAACATGAGTTAATTGTGAAACATATCCAATAATTAAATCATGTTCCTTAGGAGGAAGTATTACTATATTTTTAAACTTCAAAATTTCAGCAATATCTTTTACTGTACTAATTGCTTTTTCAGTATTTTTTTCTGTTGGAACAATTATAAAATTAGCAACATTAAACATACTTGTATCACTATATTTAATTCCACTTACTTCTTTACCAGCCATTGGATGAGAAGCAATAAATTCTACATCATCTCTTAATATTTCATTAATAGAACTTATTATACTTTCCTTTACACCAGTTACATCAGTTATTATTGCATTTTTCTTAAAATATTTCTGATTATTTTTTATCCATTCAATAAAATCACTAGGATAAAGGGCAAAAATCACAATATCTGCATCACTAACTAACTCAGGGTTATTTCCACCTTCGTTTATCCATTTATAATCTTTTGCAAACTTTAATGTTTCTTCATCAATATCAATTCCAATAATATTATAATTTGATTTAGACAAACCTTTGGCATAACTACCACCAATCAAACCTAATCCAATTATTGCAATTTTTGTACTTCTAGATATCATATTCAATAACCTCTATTCCTAATTTTCTTAAATCATTAAAGAAATTTGGATAACTTTTATTAATTGCCTCAGCATTTTCTATTGTAACTGCGTTTTTCGCAATAGTTGATAAAATGCTAAGAGCCATTACAATTCTATGATCATTGTGAGAATCAACTACAACATTACCTTCAATTTCTGTTTTTCCTTCAATAAAAACTTCATCATAATTACTTAAAATATTACATCCAAGCTTTTTCAGTTCACTTTCCATTGCAAAAATTCTATCAGATTCTTTAATTCTCAATCTTTTTGCATTAAATATGTGTGTTTTACCAGTAGCCTGTGTTGCAATAGCCATTATTATCGGTCCTAAATCAGGACAATTATTTAAATCTATCTCTGTTGAAATTAAATCACTTTTAAAGCATCTAAAATCTTCACTGACTTTACCATTCATTTTGCGAACAATTTCTATTATTTCTTTATCTCCTTGTAAACTATTAGCATTTAGCCCTTCTATCTTTAGTTCACTATTTATTAATCCAAGTGCAAGAAAGAAACTCATTTGTGAAAAATCACCTTCAGTAAAATAAGTACCACTCGTATAAGTCTGATTTTTTAATATTTTATATTCATATTTATTAATTTTAACTATTTTAATACCAAATTTTTCTAAAATATCTAGTGTAATATCAACATAACTTTTTGATTCAAATGGAGGGATAATTCTAATATAAGAGTCTTCATTTAAAAGTGGTAATGCAAATAATAAACCAGATATAAATTGAGACGAAACATTTCCATTTATAACAAATTCATCTGGTTTAATCGGACCTTTAATATGTAGTCCATCATTTTCTAACGAAAAAAGCAAACCTTGTTTATCAAATATTTCTTTATATATATCTAATGGTCTTTCCAATAATCTACCTTTACCTTTAAAAACAACTTCTTTATCAAAAAGCGCAAATATAGGAATTAAAAATCTAAGAGTACTACCAGATTCTTCACAATTAATAATCAGGTTATCTTTAATATTAAAGTCTTTAATACCTTCAATATATAATTTATTATTTATTACATTTATTTTTGCGCCTAAAGCTTCCATACAGGAAATTGTTGCTTCTATATCATTTGATAAATCAATATTCTCAATAATACTTAATCCACTTGATAAACTTGCACAAATTACATTTCTATGCGCAACTGATTTACTACTAGGAATTCTAATAGATTTGTTATTGTTTATATTTGGAATTATTTTAACTTTCATAAAATTTCCCTATCAACAGCATTGGCAACTTTCTTTGCTTTTTCAATAAGTGTTTTAAATTTCTCTGGCTTTAAAGATTGTGCACCATCACTCCAAGCACATGATGGATTTTCATGAACTTCAATAATTAACCCATCTGCACCAGCTGCAATTGCAGCAAGTGAAATTGATTCTATCAATTTATAATCTCCAGCTGCATGAGAAGGATCAATAATAATTGGTAAGTGAGTTCTTTCTTTAATAATTGGAATAACTGCTAAATCTAAAGTATTTCTTGTGTATTTTTCGAAAGTTCTTATTCCCCTTTCACACAATATTACATTTGGATTTCCAGCTGCCATAATATATTCAGCAGACATTATCCATTCTTCAATAGTTGCTGATAAACCTCTTTTTAAAAGTATTGGTTTGTTTATTTTCCCTACTGCTTTTAATAAATCAAAATTTTGCATATTTCTTGCACCAATTTGAATTAAATCTACATTTTCCACAAATTCATCAATTTTGTCAGCACTCATAAGTTCACTAACAATAGGTAATTTTGTTTTATTTGATGCTTCTTTCATCGCAAGAATCCCTTCATATCCCATACCTTGAAAAGCATAAGGTGATGTTCTAGGTTTATATGCACCACCTCTAAGCATCACACCTCCAGCATCTTTAACCTTATTTGCAACGCTTATAATTGGCTCTAAACCCTCTACTGCACATGGTCCACCAATTATTACTATTGGATTATTTCCTCCAACTTTTATTCCGGATACATCTACAATTGTATCTTCTGGATGAAACATTCTATTAGCTAGTTTATATGGTGCTGCAATTCTTGTAACATCTTTAATCCATTCATAGGCTTTTAATCTTTGTTCATCAACTTTAGATGTATCTCCAACTAACCCTAAAACATTAAAATTATTCCCTTGAATTAAATTAACTATTATTCCAAGTTTTTCTAATTCATCTATTAGTAAATCTATTTCATTTTGTAATGCATCTTTTTTTAATGTAATTATCATAAAATTATTTCCCTCTTAATTTTTTCTAATAAATTTTCTATGCTGTCATTGTTTTCAAATGTAATATCACTATACTTTTTATACAAATCATATCTTTCTATATATAATTTTTTTAAATCATTTATATTTTTTGATAAAGGTCTTTCATTAGAAATTACCATTTTATCAATATCTCTATCAATCATAATTATTAATCCATTTTTTCTTAAAAACTTCATATTTTCACTATTTTTAATAACTCCTCCACCACATGAAATAACATGATGAGTTACTTTTTGTATTTCTTTTATAATATCAGATTCAATTTTTCTAAAACTATCTTCTCCAAATAACGAGAAATAATCTTTTATCTTCATATTTATTCTATCTTCAATAAGTTCATCAATATCAATTAGTTTATAATCATATTTTTCAGAAATAAGCTTGCCTATAGATGTCTTACCAGAAGAAGGCATACCAATCAATACTAAATTCTGTTTTAGTGATTTTATATAATTTACAACTTCATTAACCTTACAATCATCAATTTCTACTTCGTCAAAAAATTCTATTGCACTTTTCGCTTGTGCAACAAGCATTTCAATACCACCTATTGCTTTAATACCTTTTTCTTTTGCATTTACAATAAGTTGCGTATTAAATGGATTATATACTATATCAATAACAATCTCTAAATTTTTTAAAGTATTTAAATCAACTATATTTTCATCAATATTGGGATACATTCCTACAGGTGTTGTATTAATTAAACACTGTATATTCAACTTTTTCAAATCATCATATGAAACTTTATTATCATCACTATTTCTACTAACAATATAAATTTCTTTTGCATTATGAGATTTAGCTGCATGATATACAGATTTACTTGCACCACCGCTACCAAGTATTGCTACAACTTTGTTATTTAGGTTAATACAATTATTTTTTAACATCCACAAAAAACCATCGTAATCACTATTATGACCAATTAAAATACCGTTTTTATTTTTAATACAGTTTACTGAATTTAATTTTTTAGCAATATCGGTTAGTTCATCTAAATAGTTAATAACTTTAATTTTGTATGGAATAGTAACATTAACTTTATCAATTTCTTTATTTGATAAAACTTCAATCATTTTGTTTTCATCAATATCATAAAGTTTATATTCTTTGTTAATAAATTGTTCATGTATAATTTTTGAATAACTATGTCCTAATGGGTGTCCAATTAATCCTCGCATAAAATTTCGCTCCATTTTTGACCAAATCTTGTAACAATCAAATCCATAATAACTATAGAAATAATACTATCTACTACCACTCTAACCCTATGTATTATTGATGGATCATGTCTACCATTAATTTCAAGATCAACTTCTTCATTTAAATTAATATCAACACTTTTTTGTTTAAGAGAAATTGATGGTGTTGGTTTTATTGCTGTTTTAATAATGAGTGGCATAGAGTTTGTTATACCACCATTTATTCCTCCATTATGGTTTGTTTTAGTTTTTATTTTATTATCAACTATTATAAAACTATCATTAGATTCTGAGCCAAGCATATTTGCAAATTTAAACCCATCGCCAAATTCAATACCTTTTATTGCTCCAATTCCAAATAATGCTTTACTTATACATCCTTCAACACTATCAAACATAGGATCACCAAGTCCAGATGGAAGATTTATTACAATAGTTTCTAAAATTCCTCCAACAGAATTTTTACTATCTCGAATATCCTCAATTTTCTTAATCATTTCTTCTTGCACATTATCATCTATAACTGCAAAATTAATATTATTTAATTTATCAATTTGTTTTTCAAAATCCTCATCAAAGTCTACATCACTTATATTATTTAACTGTTTGATATGTGTAGCAATTTTAATATTTTTATCTAAAAGTGCTTTTTTACATATTGCACCAAGAGCAACAATTCCCACAGTAACTCTACCACTAAAATGTCCTCCACCCCTATAATCTTGAAAACCAAAATACTTTTCATTTGCGGTAAAATCTGCATGTCCTGGTCTTAAAATATTTTTTGTTTTTTCATAATCTTTAGAATTAACATTATTATTTTTGATAATCACCGTTATTGGAGTACCAGTTGAAAATCCATTAAAAACCCCACTAATTATTTTTATTTCATCTTCTTCTTTTCTTGGTGTTGAAATTTTTCCAACAGCCTTTCTTTTAGCAATCTCTTTGTTAACATAATCTATATCAATTTGTATACCAGCAGGAAAACCATCAATAGTTGCTCCGACAAATTCACCATGTGATTCCCCAAATACTGTCAGTATAATATTATTTCCTATAGAATTTTTCATAAAATATCCCTCAATCTTTCTAGTTCAATCTCTTCAATAAATGCACAACCAATTTCTTTTAGCTTTATTATAGATATTTTATCAGAAAATGCTTTTTTATCATTTTTTATATACTCAAATATTTCTTCTTTATTTGCAGTATTACTTGTCGGTATATCTAATTTTTTTAATATATTTTCTAATCTATTTTTTATTTTTTCATTATCAATAATTTTCATCATACCCATTGCAACACATTCACCGTGGTGAAATTTTTTAAGACCATAATAGCTTTCATATGCATGTCCAATTGTATGTCCAAAATTTAAAATCTTTCTTTCATGCATTTCTTTTTCATCTTTTTCTACAAAATATTTTTTTACAACTAATGATTTGTAAATTATTTTTTCTATATCTAATTGTTCACTCTCAAACATTTCAAATAATTCTTTATCCATTATCAATCCTGCTTTAATAGCCTCAACAAGACCTTCATTAAATAATCTTTTATTTAATGTTTTTAAAACATCAAAATCAATAAATACACACTTAGGTTGATAAAAAGCTCCGACACAATTTTTTATTTTATTTACATTTATTCCTACTTTTCCACCAATACTACTATCAATTTGAGAAAGCGTAGTTGTTGGAACATTGATAAAATCAATACCTCTCATGTAGCTTGAAGCTACAAATCCTGCTAAATCACCAACAACACCACCACCAAGCGCAATAATCAAATCATTTCTTGTAAAATTGTTTGAAATTAATTCTTTTAAACAAAATTCAAACGTTTCAAAACTTTTAGAAATTTCACCTTGTTTTAAAATAATTGTCAAACAATTATTACATTGAGATTTTATTGCAGTAATATATTGCTCAGGAACACCTTCATCACTTATTAAAGCAACTTTTCTATTTAAATTTATGTATTCACCAATTTTATTAATAATTCCTTTTTCTAGAATTATTTTATATTTTTCTTGATTACAATTTATATTTAATTCCATAATTTCCTCCAATAATAAACAAATCATTTATTACATAAAATAAAAAGCCATATGGTTGTCCATATGGTAAATAGTTTATTAAACAATTACTTATAGACAATTCCATCAACTCAAAATGGGCCATCATCTATAAGAAGAGCCCTGGTATCTAAAAGTAAAAATAAAAATAAGAAAATAAGTTAGTATTCATAATTTTTTCCTCAGGAATATACTATATCAATTTTAAAATAATGTAAAGATGTTTTTTATATTTCTGAAAATTTTGAAAATTGCAATAGTTAAATTAATATTTTTTTCAATTTTTTAAATTTTTTCGTTAAAATGACAATAAATTAGTATTTAAAATGATTTTTTTAATATTTTTTTGATATTTTTATGTTTTTAAGCATTATAAAAACATCTTTCTATTTTTTATTTGAATTTTAATTAAAAACTATATTTATTCTTTATTCAATTAATTTCATTTCTTCTAAATATAATTGTTGCGATGTTCTTCCATTAAACATTTTTCTAGGATAATTATTCATAAAATCTTCTATCTTTTTAAAATACTCTTCAGGATAACTATCAAAACAAGTAAATTTAGGTATGTATCTTCTTATAAATCTATTATTTACTTCATTGCTTCCTCTTTCCCATGATGAA